>DAISIO010000011.1:0-4209 GCA_036821965.1 Sulfuricurvum sp. | reverse complement strand
GTCGATGAACTACGTCCCCTAAGCGAGGTTTCTCATGCATGAAATTGAGCTCAAATGTGATGAGGGATGCGAAGAAGTAGCATTTTTAAGCCGTAAAATTCTGGACCTCAATAAACAATTGATCGAAAGCGAAAAAGCGAAATCCCGGTTTTTATCATTGGTAGGCAATGAACTCAATAACCCGATGACGGCGCTGTTGGGGATGATCCCCCATTTGGCACCGAAGGGTGATGAGCGGCTTGAAGCAATATTTTCGCTGGTGCACGAAGAGGCGCTGATATTGGATTTTCGTATACAAAACCTAGTGGCTGCTGCTGAAATAGAGACGGGACAGGTCAGTACTAATGCGTTAGTGGTTCCGAAAGTGCTACTCGAAGAGGCAATAGAGGCATTAAAATACCCTATAAAAACTAAAAATATACAGATTATAATTGATAATTCTCTAAAACAAAAAATCGTCTCTGATCCTCAAAAACTCTATCTGATCCTCAAAAATCTTTTAGCGAATGCGATATGTTATGGGATCCCTAATGGGATTGTAGAAGTAACCATTAAAGAGAATGACTCTGTGGTCTCTATTACCGTGAAAAATCAAGGGCACGGTCCGGATGTGGAGTATAAACCACAGGTCTTTACCCGTTTTGCTCATGGGCCCGATGGAGGGCATGGATTGGGGTTAGGCTTGAGCATTGTTCGTGATTTAAGTGAACTGCTTGGTGGAAGTATTGATTATGTTACTGATGAGTCATCGGTGACCTTTACGGTAATATTGCCGCTGGAAACAACCTCTCCCGATTCGGAAGCATGCGGTTCAAACGAATTTTTATTTGAATCGTTTGATGACGCGATTGAACTTTAATGATTTATGGTTGTTCTACTTTTATACATGTCGGTCAGATCCATGTGGATAGGGCCCCCTCCGCGATCTCTACTATTTTAGGTTCCTGTGTCGCGGTGTGTTTGTATGATGAGAGACTCGGTATCGGAGGGATGAACCATTATTTACTACCGTTTTGGAATGGCAATGGCTTGCAATCACCAAGATTCGGTAATATAGCAATTCCAAAATTGATTGAAATGATGATGGTCAAAGGATCAACCCCGACAATGATCAAAGCGAAAATATTTGGCGGAGCGTCTATGAACATAAGCTCTTCCGAAGCGATGATGATCGGACAAAAAAATATTTTGGTAGCCAAAGAGATACTCAAAGAGTACAAAATTTCTATTGTTGCTGAAGATGTTGGCGGACAAAACGGTCGAAAAATTCAATTTGATTTGGAACGGGGAAAGGTGCTGTTAAAGTACACTTCCAAAAGCGAGAGAGGATAGACAATGGCAATACGGGTACTAATCGTAGATGACAGCGCGACGGCACGGGCAGTTTTAACAGAGATACTGGCATCTGATCCGATGATAGAAGTAGTAGGCACGGCATCCGATGCGTATATTGCACGCGATAAAATAGTCGAACTGCGCCCCGATATTATTTGTCTGGATGTAGAGATGCCTCGGATGGACGGGATCACCTTTTTAAAAAGACTGATGCACTATATGCCTCTGCCTGTCATTATGGTGTCATCGTTGACGCAAGCGGGTGCAAAAACGACACTGGACGCACTGGAAGCCGGGGCCGTTGATTTTGTCCCTAAACCCCACTCTCATATTTATGACGGCAAAGACGAGATGCGCCATGAGCTTATTGCAAAAATCAAGATTGCAGCCAAGGTTAAAGTTAAGCAACATCTATTGCGTAATGTCCAACAAGCCAATACGACCTCGTTGGCAGAAACAACGCATAAAATTCTCGCAATCGGGGCGTCGACAGGGGGAACCGAAGCGCTCAAAGATGTATTGATGGGGCTTCCTAGAAATGCTCCAGGAACGGTAATCGTTCAGCATATGCCGGCCAATTTTACGGGTCCATTTGCAGAGAGGCTTAATTCTCTATGTGCCATGGAAGTACGCGAAGCACGTAACGGAGACTCGATCACTCCGGGTCTTGTATTGATTGCTCCGGGTGATTATCATATGGTTGTGCGCCGTTCGGGTGCCCGCTATTATGTTGAAATCGGAAGTGGAGAGAAAGTATCCGGGCATAGACCCTCAGCGGATGTATTACTCAATTCTGTTGCTAAAATCGCCGGTTCCAATGCCATCGGCGTAATATTGACGGGAATGGGAGCTGACGGTGCCAGAGGGCTTTTGGCGATGCGCAATGCGGGTGCCAGAACGATCGGTCAAGATGAGGCCAGTTGTGTGGTTTACGGGATGCCGAAAGTTGCTTACGAACTGGGGGCTGTTGAAAAACAGTTGCCACTGCATAAAATAGCTAATGGAATTATTGAGTGTATCTGAAGATAATAATTTATACAATATAAAGGAATAATATATGTTTTTTGGTAGTAAACAACGACAATACGCGGTTGAGATTGAGAGATTGAATACAACAATAGCGCAGCAAGCGCGAGAGAATGATGCCCTACAACAAAAGCTCACACGTGTAGAAGAAGAAAATAGTGTGCATAAAAATAATTCGGTGATGTTTGATTTGATCCACCATTTGACAGAAAATTTAACAAATGCTTGTCAGTCTGATTTATCACTTTTGCAAAATGATCTTATCGACAATGTTAAAGAGCTGGAAGAGATCAGTATTTTAAACAGGGATAATAGCGTCAATACCGTAGAAATAAACAAAGGGATCAAGGACCTTCTTGAAACACAGCAGGAGTTGGTCGGGAATATCACCGAAAACTACGGATCGGTTTCGCAGCTCAATGATGGTGTTGCTTCTATTGGGATGGTCATTGATTTGATTAAAGACATTTCCGATCAAACGAATCTTCTGGCGCTTAATGCAGCTATTGAAGCGGCACGCGCAGGCGAGCATGGTCGAGGCTTTGCCGTCGTTGCTGATGAAGTACGTAAGCTTGCAGAGCGAACCCAAAAAGCCACTTTGGATGTTGCTATAAGCGTACAAAGCCTCAAGCAAAATACCGTAGAAATTTATGAGCGTTCAACGGCGATGGAAGCGATTTCATCCGTTTCTACTAAAAAATTAGAGTTATTCAGCGCATCGTTATATGATTTTGAAAAACGGACAAAAGAGATTGATAAAGATTCCACAAATGTACTCTATTCCGTCTTTATGGTATTGGTCAAGCTCGATCATTTACTCTTTAAAGCCAAAGGATACAAAACAGTTTTTACCTCCAAAGTTGATGGCGAAGTTGTCGATCATCACACTTGCCGTTTAGGCAAATGGGCTGATGGGGGCAAAGGTGCTGAGATTTTTGGCTCAACCCCAAGTTTCCGAAAACTTGAAACTCCTCATAAATTAGTACACGATAATATATTAGCAGCGGTCAAATGTGTAGCGTCAGGTACATGCGGTACGCAGTCAACGAATGTGATGACCTATTTCAAAAATGCAGAAGACGCAAGCAGAGAGGTTGCTAATATTTTGAGTGCAATGCTTATTGAAGAAAAACAAAAAAGATCTATAAATCCATAAAAATACATAATAAGAGGCAAACCCTATGATTCCGACACGAAACAACAAAGTTCTTATTGGAGAAAATCTTCCATGACTCATTCAAGAATTATTAGATCTGCGTCTTCAAAAAATAAAGACGAAGAACTAATCAATAAGTATTTAGGAAAAAGTACTATACAAAGAGACATAGGATCTTTGTACAAAACAAAACAACAACACTCTGTCGTAAAAAATAAAGAATCTATTTATGAGTTCATGGCAAGGTTTGACAAAAAAATGTTTTGTCATTTGTCTGCCACAGAAATTGAGTCTATTATGAATGATAATAGACGAAAGATTGAAACGCAGATTCAGGGTTCACAGACACACAAGTAACTTTTCCACAAATATAACGGTAGTATCTCTTGGATCAAGAAACAGCTTGATTCATGGGAACCCGGAGTTTTTCTGCAACTTTTTTTTCATTACACCTTTTTACCTCTGATTTTTAGTATTTTTAATTTTATCCATATTCATCAATAAATATTTTTACAAAAAAATAGGTTGTGATTGTTTTGTGACAATTTACCTATACCATACGAAAATTTCATACAACCAGTGCGGAGAGGTTTAAGATAAGTAATCTTGAACGTGATAAAAAACTTATTTTAAGGAAGAAATAAATGGCAAAAAGAGTAATTATTGTAGACGATTCGAGAGCCGTGATTGCA
>DAISIO010000010.1:0-7344 GCA_036821965.1 Sulfuricurvum sp. | reverse complement strand
AAAATACCGCACCATACAAAGCCTACAAGCCCTAAAAAGTTTTATCGATACTCTGAGGTGCTGGAAGCCATAAAAACGACTCAGGACCCTACTCGTGACGCACAGAGAGAGGCAAATGACAAAAAGCGTGTAGAGCCTAATAATTTATTTGCGGCAGTGGGTACTTATGAGAGCGTTGCCGACATGAATGATGATGAGCGGGCAACATACGAGATGGATCTCCGTCATGAAATGGAGGAGGCTCGTAAGGCAGCAGAGGAAGCAAAAGCAGCAGGCGCAAATGATATTACAGGACTGGATGTTTATAGTATTGAGGGCGTTACTCTAGCTGACGCTAAAATTTTAAAAGAATATTGGCTTGGAAAAATTGCAGAGCTTAACTATAAAAAAACATCAGGCGATGTAATTGATAATCGTGAGGTTGAGCGTCAGGCGTTCGAGGAGGCACGAACGGTTCGAAATGCAATACTTGCCATCCCTGCTCGTATCTCTCCAATTTTAGCCGCTCAAACGGACGCCCATGCTATACGAGAGATTTTACTCAAAGAATTATCAAGCATCCTTGAGGGAATGTCTGCATGAGTCATAATCCTGTCTATTCGTTGGCATTTAGAAGAGGGTTAAAGCCGGATCCAATGCTGAGTGTTTCACAGTGGGCAGACTCAAAGCGTATTTTGCCTACCAGCTCCAGTGCAGAACCTGGGCGATGGAGAACATCACGTACCCCATATCTACGCGAACCTATGGATGAGCTGTCACCACAATCCCCTACCGAGCAGGTAAAAGTTATCAAGGGGACCCAGCTGGGGTGGACGGAACTCGCCAATAACCTTATTTTATGCTACATGGACACTTACCCATGCCCGATTCAGATGATTATGCCTACGGAGCGTTTGGCAGGAAAGCATTCAAAGACAAAACTTTCCCCATCGATCTCGATGATCCCATCTGTCAACAAAAAAGTAAAGTCCGCGAAATCAAAAGATGATGCTGGTGGAATGTTTGAAAAAGAGTATGACGGTGGAATGCTCTCCATCGGATGGTCAAACTCTGCGGCATCGTTCGCTTCATTTTCGGCTCGTGTAGTGATATTAGATGATATTGACCGTTTTCCGGATGATGTAGAGGGGGAGGGTAACCCCGTAGCTTTGGGAAAAAATAGAGCGGATGCCTTTAGTAACCGTAAAATTTATGTGAATTCTACCCCGAGCATATCTGGTGGATCATTGATCGAGAGAGAGCATGCAGACAGTGATCAGCGTGAATATTTTATGCCGTGTCCTCACTGTGGAGAGATGATTACATTTGAGTGGGAGGATGATGACAACCTCTTTGTATTTGAATATGATATTGAACAATATAAACTTTTATCAGGCGTGCAATACCGATGCAAACATTGTGAGACACTGATAGATGAGCACCAAAAAACATGGATGATGGCAGAAGAGAGCGGGGCTAAATGGATACCAATGAATCCGGGGCATCATCATAGGGGCTATAAACTCCCAAGTTTTTACAGCCCGATAGGGTGGTTGTCGTGGGAGCATATTGTGCGGGAATGGCTGGAGGCAAAGCGTGCCTCTGATGAGGGTGATAACTCTCTTATGAAGCGATTTATCAATACGCGCCTTGCAGAGGCGTATAAAGAAAAGTATGAAATAACGGATAAAAATTCACTCTTAACACTAAAAATTTCCCTAATAGAGGGGATTGTTCCTCCAAAAACTGCTGCATTGGTTATGGCGGTTGACGTACAAAAAGATCACTTTTGGTTTGAAATCAAGGCGTTGACATATGGGAATGGGACGCATTTGGTACGTTATGGACGTTTAGAGACATGGGGGGATATTGAACTGGTGATGAGAACGCCGTATTACGATATGACAGGTGGCGGTCATATGGTACGCATGTGTGCAGTGGACTCAGGGTATTTAACTGATGAAGTCTATGAATTTTGTGCGATGAATTCTGATGTATGTATCCCGATAAAAGGTTCAAACCTACGGATGAGCACCCCCTACACGGTCAGTAACGTTGACAAAGATGTAAACGGCCGCCCTGTAGCAACTGGGTTAAAGCGTTATAACCTTGATACTGCTTATTACAAGGATATTTTAGACTCCAAAATAAAACGCTCTATTGAGGCTGTGGCGACTGGGGAGACGGCAAAAAATAGTCTGCTCAGTTTTCATATCGGTGTCAATGATGGGTATGTCAAACAATATACAAGTGAGTATAAGCATACTGAAACTAATTCAAAAACAGGAGTTGAAAAAAGCGAATGGCGTAAAGTTACTGAAAAAGCGGATAACCACCTTTGGGATTGTGGTACTTATATCACATTTTTAGGGGAGCTTTTAGGTATCCGTTTTTTACCGAGTGAACCAATAGAGACCGTATCCAGATCACGACGCAGTGAGCGTCCGGCACCGCGTCATGATGACGATGAATCAAATTATTAATTGGAGAAATAAAAATGCATAGTTTTTGGGATGGAAGAGAAAATATTAATAAGCGGCCGTCGGTTGAGCGCAGAACAGAACGTGTAATTCATTGGTGTATGGAAAAATACTCGATAGGAATAGGACCAGCAATCGAAAAAATAATGAAAGAAAACCTCTATGATGACATTTTAAAAGAACTTTTAGAGATTTATCCCGATATTGCAACTGCTTCATAACCGTAAAAAATCCTAAATTATCCAAAAAATCACTAAATTGATACAAATTTTACAAACTTTTTTAGCCGTTTTTTCGGCTATTTTACTGTCAAGGTTAAAAAACTAAACTTTTAACCTCCTATTTTGCGAACTTTTATGGTACTAGCTGAAAAAACAAAAAAAGTTTAGGTCTAAGTTTTTTGGTCTAAACTAATTTTTCCCATTTTACTAAACTGCCACCATACTTTTAGAAAGGTTTGGTTTTGGCACAAACACTCGGACAACAACTTGACGCTGTACAAACTGCTATCACTGCAGTTGAAACCTCTCAGAGCTATGAGCTCGATGGTCGCAAGCTGACTCGTGCCGATCTTTCTACACTCTATAAACGTGAAGATTCTCTGATTGCTAAAATCGAGATCCACGGCCGCAACTATGCCCCAGGACAAAACACTACACCTATGAAAACTAGAGCGCATGTTCAGTTTTCTTAACAATATATTTTCCCGCGGGAAAATCTTTACTACATTTTTAAAATCGATTAAATATTTTTATATTTTTGAAATTTTGTTATTTGGGGCATTACTATATCTGCTTGGGGCATTTATCCATATGCATTTAAACCCAAGTACATGGTGTTTAATTACACGTACTATTTTAGGGATTGTTTTTTTAGTTTTCATTGTCTTTGTATTTATTATCATTGATCTTAAAGGTGGAAGAAGATGAGCCTTTTAAGAGATGTAATGAGTATTAATAGAGGTTTCTACGAGGGTGGAAAACGTACTGGTACTAATCAGGATTTTTGGAATGCGAACAGTGATTTTGAAAACACTGCTTCCCCTGACCGTGATACGATGCGTGCTCGTGCTCGCTGGCTTCATGAGAACAATGCAATCATGGCCAACATCGATGCAACTATTGTCCGTAATAGTGTCGGGAATGGATTTACTTTTCAATCCAAGTGCGGAAAAGAAAATATCGATAAACAAATCGAATCCTTATGGTCTGAGTTTATCAAGCCTAAAAACTGTGATGTAACCGGCCGCCAGCATTTTGGCGGGATTCAGCAGCTTATTCTTTCTCAGCGAATGTGTGATGGCGAAATCGTTATCAAAAAGCATCTCTCTAAAAACAAAAAGAATCCTTTTCAGATTCAGCTTATTGAAGCGGATCGTTTTGATACCTCCTATCGTGTTCGTGTAGACAATTCAAATATTCTAAATAGTGTAGATGGTATCGAACTAGATACGATGGGTGCTCCTCAAAACTATGTTTTTAGAGATGGACTTATGAGCAACGTCAAGGTCCCAGCATCAGAAGTAATTCACTATTTTAAAATGGGGAATCGCTCTTCTCAGTACCGTGGATTATCAGAATATAAACAATCTATTGTTGATCTTCGCAACTTCGCGGGGTATCAAACCTCTACGCTTAAATCCGCCCGCGCACGATCAAGTGTCGCCTATGCTATTGAGACAAACAATGTCCAAGGTCACATGGCAACTATGCTTCAAAGCGGATCAAGCAAAGACAGCGATCCAATCTATGACATCAACGGTGTAATGGTTCAATATCTGAATCAAGGTGAAAAACTCCATCAGTATGATCCGGCCGTAAAAGGTGCGGAATACGGTGAGTTTGTTCGCGCGTGTGTTCGCCTGATCGCCACTGCTCGGCAGATCAGCTATGAACTCGCATTTCGTGACTATTCTCAGGTTAATTTCTCCAGCGCTCGCGCCTCATTCATTCAGGACCATAAACGTTTTAGTAATGAACAGTGGCACATGGTTACCTATGTTTTAAATCCGTTGTTTGAATCATGGCTCGATGCGAACGTAATGGCCGGCAATATCAAAGGGCTAGGCGTAAGTGCCTATTTCATCAATAAATCAGATTTTTGTCAGCCTCGATGGGTAGCTCCTGCTCGTGAGTGGGTTGATCCGCTCAAAGATATCAATGCAATCCAAAAAGAGATCGATATGGGGATCACTACTATCTCCGAAGTTGCTGCCGCACGCGGTAAAGATTTTGAGGAAGTAATTGCTGCACGCGTCAAAGAAAATGCGATGCTCAAAGCGGCGGGAATTTTAACAAAGGAGGAAGCGAATGCCTAAAAGATTGAGTGCAGATAAGTTATTGCACGATGGTCAGTTCATGCGTGCCATGATTGAACCCGGATCGGTTAATTCAGAAGAGCGACGCGTTACGTTGCTGATCTCTACCGAAACGCCGGTGCGTCGTTATGACCCATGGAGCGGTCAATACTATGAAGAGGTTTTACTTCATGGTGAGGAAAATGTTGATTTGACTCGTGCCGCTACTGCAAAGCTTCGTTGGATGCATGGCAGCGGTAAATATGGGGAACTCCCTATAGGAAAACTTGAAAATGTAACTCTAGCAAATCGCCAACTTCGTGCTGAGGCGGTGTTTTCTCTTGCCAACCCGGATGCGGATATGTTCTGGCGTATGGTTGAGGAGGAAACTCTTACCGAGATTTCGGTCGGAGGGTCAAAACAAGAGAACCGTATTACTGAGCGAGAGGGGAGTATCCCACTCGTAGAGGTAGTACGCTGGGCATTTCATGAAGCGTCGCTTGTGGATATAGGTGCCGATCCGAGTGCCGGAATCGGTCGAAGTGAAAATCAATACAAAGGGGTAAACGTGAACGAAGAATTGGAAGCGCTAAAGCGCCAACTCGAAGAAATGAGAACATCGGGTGCGGCTAATGATGCCATAGCTCGTAAAAACCAAGAGATTGAAGAAAAGGTATCTGCCCTTGCCGCAGAAAATACAGAGCTAAAGCGTGTAGCTGGTATCCGTGATCTCGTAGCTGCTAAACCAGGTGTGATTGGTGAAGATGAAATTAACCGTTTCATCGGGGATAAAACAAAAAATGCTGATAGTTTAGCTCGTGCCATGCTCGATGCGGCAACTTCTCAGCAAACAGATATCCCATTTCAACGCGGTGAAGATACACCACAGGTATATGTAATCGGGCAGCAAAATCGCGGCGACTTGATGCGTGCTATCGGGGATAGCTTGATTCTTCGTGCCGGCATGAGTGTTGCAGCACCTCATAAAGATGTGGATCAGTTCCGTGGAGCATCTATGGTAGAGATTGCACGTATGGTTACTGGGTACAGCGGATACGACCGTAATGAGATTATCAAGCGTGCAATGAGTACGAGTGATTTTCCAGTGTTGCTCGGAAACGTAGCAAATCGTGTCCTTTCCCAAGCGTATGACGAAGAGATGGGGACATTCGATGCATGGACAACACCAGTCGATGTCGCTGATTTTAAAACTCGCACAGAGGTAAGCCTTGATCGTTTCGGTGGTCGATTGCGTAAAATCACTGAGGGTGGAGAGAAGAAAAATAAAGAGACAACCGAGAGTGCAGAACAATGGCGCTTATTCAGCTACGGTGAAAAAATCCGTATCACTCGTGAAATGCTGATCAATGATGACCTTGGAGCATTTGAGGGGATTATCCTCGGGTTTGGTCAAATGGCAAAACGTACTGCGAATGGACAAGTTTATGACTTGCTACAAAACAAAGGTGATTTTGCAAACTATGTCATGGGCGATACTAAAGCAATCTTCCATACAGATCATGCAAACTATACAGCAACCGGAACAGTACTTGGAACTGATTCGCTGACCGCAGCTCGTACCTTGGTTCGTCGTCAAAAAGACAAATCCGGTACCGCTCTAAACATCACACCAAAATACATGATTGTCTCTCCTGAAAAAGAGACATTGGCTCGTCAGTTGATTACTAGTGAAGCAGCTCTTGGCCAAACGAATCCTGGGATTATCAATCCATTCCGTAATTCTATGGAAATCATCGTTGAGTCTGAACTGTCAGCGGCAGCGTGGTATTTGGCAGCGGCACGCCGTACTCTTAAAGTTGGTTATCTACAAGGTACAAATCGTCGGCCAATCGTCAATGAAAAAAGCCGTGATCTTAGCGGTGTTGAATATGAGTGTGTGTTTGATTTCGGCGTATTCGCTGAAGATTACCGCGGTCTTTACAAAAATAACGGTCAATAAGGAGTAAGCAATGGCAAAAGAAGCAACACAATATCAAGATGGTGATGTAATCGACTATACCTTAGCGGGTGCAGTTGATGTAGGTGATGTGGTACCTCTTGGTACCGGTATGATCGGGATTGCAATGAATAGCGGATTAACCGGCGAAGTCATCGGACTTGCTATCGAAAAGGTCTACGAGATCAATGCAACTACAGCGGATGTAATCGCTATCGGGGATGTCGTTTATTTCAATGCAACAAACCGATTGATTACTATCACTGCAACTTCAAATACTCGTGCAGGTCGTGCATTAAGTGCAAAAGCAGCGGCAACGGCCGGTACTGTTTTTATAAAAATCAACGCGGCATAAGGGGGCATGTGATGTTTGTAAAACTTCATCGCAATGAAACCTATCGCGGCGCTAGTCATCAAGAGGGGGACGTCATCGAAGTTGGTGACGACCTCGGAGGGCGTATGATCCTATCTGGAACGGCAACCAAAGTCACTAAGCCCGCCGATGAAGTTACTGCTGAGTCAATTGATGCAATGCCTTATAAAGCTATGAAAAAACTCATAACTGAGCTAGGTATCGAGACGGCAGACAGCAAAATGCCAGCATATTCGGCAGCGCTTAAAGCGCACTACGG
>DAISIO010000009.1:0-8477 GCA_036821965.1 Sulfuricurvum sp. | reverse complement strand
GGAAGATAATAACTTGAGCTATATTTTGTAATACTTTATCAAGTGATTTAAAATAGTATGTACCTGCCTGTACATCTACACGATTAGATATAGCAGTAAGCCCACTTAGCCCATCGTATATAGTAAATTGCCCATCATACCATCCTGCCCCCATTCTTACTTTCTTGCCAATAGCCCCACTGATTGCGTAGCGTTCACTCCGATACACCGCGTCTTTTGCGTCAATCTCAGCAGGGGAGTAGGTAGCCGAAGTTGGGATTACATAGTTTAGTATTTGATTTGCTTTGGCTGTTGCGATAGCTGCTTTTTCTGTTGCCGTAATTGCTGCACCGGAAGCTATGTCTGATTTAGCGTCACAATTGTCCGAAAATCCTTTGTTTTCCAAAATCTGCGTGTTCCAACCGATGATTTTTTCAGGAAGTTGAGACATAAAGGTATCCCCGTCATCATAAAATGTGTTGGGTTCACTTCTTTTCGGGTATTTCGTAAATGGTGTGACCTGTGTTGGTGTGCTCATTTAAATTATTCCTTTCTTTTTGATAGAGATTTTTGAGATTACAGGTCCATCAAGCGCAATATCTACGTTTTGCCAACGACCATATTCAACTAGATTTTCAAACTTACTATTGTCTTTTTCATGGCCAATAAAAATAAGCGGTTGGAAATCATATTGTTTCATTAGCCTTTGTAGTGGTCTTAGCGATCCTGATTGGATATTTAAGATATATGAATCGTTATATGTGCTGTTATAGTGAACAAAATCGTCATAGCCAAACTCATCGGTGACACTCCTCCCGTAGCTCGCCAAAGAGAAAGACGGGCTCCATTGAAGCGACCCGATATATCGAGTTTGTCCCGCCGATAGCAATCCGCACTTCGCGAATGATCCGGTTTTGTCTATCGTGATTTTTGCTTTACCATTTCCATACAATGGTATGCGAAGATAGAACGAATCTCGAAAAGAATACGGTGCATAAAAATATGAGAACAAATCCGTCACAACGCTTCTATCTTCAAGCGAAAAGGTTTGGTCATATTCTTTGATATTAGTATTTAGATCAGTTATTTCGATACGAACTGAATAAGCATCAAGCTCCAATAGCGTGATAGCATCAAAATAATTTAATGCTATTTCAATAACGATTTGGTTTGCAACGACTGTCTGAGTAAGCTTATATCCGTCGAGTTGCGCAAAATAATTTGTCGGTCGTACTCTTTTCCATTCCAGCGGAGAAAGAGACGGTTGATTTCCAGTGTTTGTATTGGTTCCAGAAAGGCGAGATTTATAAATATCGTGTCCCTCCCTCACTTCATCTCCATAGCTGTACGGGGTTGAGATCACCCAAGCTGGCTCATCTTCTGTAAAATTTGCACTGAGATAGCCGGCTACTTGATTCTTAAAAACCAACATTATGCCGCCTCCGTGCGTAGAGCTATACCGCCACTTGATAGCTGATCTATTAGTTGGTATAACTCTTTGATAGCCTCGTTGCCATTGATATTAATTTTAGACTGCTCTTCTACTTGTTTTCTTAATGCTTTTATTTCTTCAATAAGCTCTTTGTTACTTCCCATGTTTAAAGAACCGTTTCGTAGTCCGTCTGAGAATGTTTGAGGAACGATAATTTCACCCTTATGGATGTTGGCGAGCATATCATTTGGTACGTTTGGGGTACCTACTGCGAAGCCTTGATAATTAGCTAAGTCATATTTAACTTTATTTTCTTCCGCTACGTGTGTAGGGTTAGTTTGATCAAAACCTATGCTAGAAGTATTACCATTACCATAGTTCTGGGTAATCCAGTCGTACCCGTTATTATTACTCCATTTATAATCAGTTCCTGTAAACTGCTTGGAATACCGAGAAGTGAGTAAGCTTTTTATAGTATCATTTGCGCTTATAGCATCGCTTGGAGCTAAAGTTCCTAAGTTTTTTAATGCACTTTTAGCGGTGGTATTAAGTCCAGTTAAATACCCAACATCATCGCTCTGAGTCGAAAACCCTTGAATATCAGTAATCGCCTTATTGAAACTTTCCGACCCGATTGTCAACCCAGTTTTTTGAGCAAAATCGATCTTCTCTTGAGTACCAAATTGATGGCCAGCCGCGAAAGATGATGATGATAATGATGCAGTGTCTAACGCTCTAGCCTGAGTTTGCACTTGATAAAGAGATTTAACCCATTCATTAACATTGCCAAGCATTTCGTTTGTTGCTTGAGCGGTTGATATCGAATAGAGAGTGTCAATTTGTGTGGATGAATAGCCGTTGCTTTTTTGAAGCTCAGTGACTTGACTCTCAGTGAGTCCAAGTGCTTTGGCTTGATCTGCTACCGATAACATGCCTGCAACTACTTCAACCTTAACCGCCTGCTCATTTTTAGCAAACAACGAGTCAAACGATCCAAGTTCTGTTGCCAATGCGCTACGAGTCATATCGCTTATTCCGGCACCACTTAGAGCTGAAATATTGCTTGTCAACAACCCGTAATCGGATTTCATCTTCTCGATACTGCTAGCATCTGCCATGCCGTTTGAATCGAAATTACCCATAAAGGACTTTTTCAAATCGTGATACTGAGTAATTAGATAATCTTGCTTTCCTGATGTTGAAGTAGGAGTAGTGAGAGAATCAATTAGGGTTCTAGTTGATTTACTTAAATCTTCAAACGAAGAGATAAAAGTATTCACAGTGCTTAAAATCGAATCTGTTACGGTCTTAGTAGATTCTTCCACCGCCGTTGCAAACTCATAAAATGCGCTTGAAGAACTCATGAGTGTGGTGAATGTTTCCTGCCCGCTTGATGTGCTTAAGTCGAGCGCATCGACGATGTCTCTAAACGCTTGCGTGCTTGTAGGGAGGACATAGCCCAAATCTGTAAACAGTCCTAAAAACTTATCCTGTGATCGTGCCGTTTTCTCTTCGTCTGTGAAATATTTGTCATAATACGACGCGATATTATCTTGAAAATCTCCGAGTGATCCTGACAGTGTTACGAGGCTCTGTGAGATACCCAAAACGTCACCGCTTACACTTTTACCAATATCGCCCAAATCTTGTATCACAACCGCTTTCTCAGTGACTACGCGAACCGCTGTTTCGAGTAAGCCTTCACCGAGTTGCTGATATTGATCTAAGATAGTCCCAAACACATCGGAGGACATTTTGTCACCCATAGCCGAAAACGCATCATTGAGGGCTTTAACGGATTCCTCCCCTGTTTTGCCTTTTAGATTTAGTTTGATCGCGTCCATTGTATAGTTTGTAATCGCGGGTGCTAAATCGGCTCCAAGCCCTTCATTGATCGCCAGCATCGTGTCGCTGAACGATTTATAAATGAGGGATATAGATTTTGATGAAGCATCATCGAGTGCGGTTGTAACTATGCTATGAGAATAAGAAGTTGACCCCCACGCTTTTTTCTTCATAGTTTCTACATCGACGAAAGTGGAAGCTCCAACATTTCCAGCTGCTTTACTTCCAAGAGTGCCTGACTCAATGCCAAATCCACTGCCAGCTATATACTGTTTTGTTTTTCCGCCCAAACCTAAAAAATTAAGTGATGGGATCCCTTGAATTAAGGAATTTATAATTCCACTAGCATTTCCAGATTGTAGTGATACCCCACTTGTATCGAGCATCCCACCTCTAAAGATATTGGTGACAGCACTTGTAATACTGCCTGACATTGATGTGACAGCTTTGTTAATATCCCGCAACTCTGCATATTCAGAAACGTGGATCGAGTCGAGGAGGTCTGAGATGTTGGCGGTGCTTTCGGATACTGCGAATGAGTCGCCAAGAACTGTGCCTGAGTTTGCGGGAGCGGCGGGGGTTGAAGATCCGCCTGCGCCTCCTCCCCCAAAGGCAATCCCGCCCATAGCAAGAACCGAACCCATCAACCCGATCATGGTAGCAATACGAGGGAATGCAGTATAGGGATCACCGCTTGCCTGATTTGCTATACCGGCCGTCGCACTTGCAACCGCTTCGGTTGTTTTGCCCGCTACGATTACACCCGATGCCGCAGTAGATGTTGTTGCCGTCATCAATATCGCGATTTGTTTCTGCGCTTCGAGAGCTAAAGAGGCGAGATTTAACGCCTTTTCGATTGCGCTAAAAGCTTTGTATGCAGCTGTTTTCTCTTTAAAAACATTCTTTGAAAGTGCGATAGTGTGCGCGGCCGATGCAATCTCATTTTTAAAAGAGTTTTTATGAAGATCATTCTCTTTTTGGTTGAGCTCTTCGTGGAGTTTTATTTTTGTTTGAATACTAGTTAATTGGTCTGCATCTATTTTTTTGCGGTCCGCTGCTATTTCTTTTTCGGTTGCAGCTTGCTTGAGATACATATCATTGATCTGTCCCATACCGGTGAGCATAGAGGCGAAACGATCAACCCCCTCATCCCCAGTCGGAGAAAACGACATCGTACCGCCAACATCGATTTGGCTGATTTTGTCGCTCATGGATTGATAAGCTTCGATTTGCTTTTTACTGTCATCATCTATAATTTTGTTTTTCTTTGATGTATACCACGCATCTAAAATAGCTTTATCTTCAACAAACCCAAGAAAAGAATTGTATTCTTTATTGAGTGCCAAAATGTTATTATCAAGCTCTTTATTATTTAATATATTTTGAGCAGTAACAAAATCTTCATTAACTTTTAATTTATCCGTTTGAAATTTATCTTCATCATCCCATTGTTTTTTTAACGCTTCATCGTTTGCTTTTGTTTCTTTGTTAATCCCATCTAAAACAGCTTGAAAATGGCTATGCTCTTGTTTTCGTGCTGCTTCTGCGGTGGCTGCGGCTTTTTTTGCGGCGGCTATTTGTTCTTTTGTAGGTCCAGTCGAACCTCCTCCAGCGTTTTCTTCGTTTTTAATGTTCTTTGTAGCAACTCCAAGTCGTTTCATTTGAGCGATACGATCTTCTACGGTGGGGGAAGCTTTTAGAACTGCATTGTTAATGTCATTCCAATCTTCGTTGATACTCTTCACCGACTGATGATAAAGATTTTTCATGGTGGATGCTGAACTTTGAGCAGATGCAAGGGTTGAATCGCTTGATAAGCCGATAGAATTAAGGGCTTTGGTTGCGTATAAAACCATATCGGTTATGGAGGAAATAGCCCCGTAAACTGTACCTGCTATCCCACCGATCGTAAGCTCGACCATGTTTTTAGCTGTAATCCCAACCAGCATAAACATATCTTTTGTGCGGTCGAGAGTTGCATAGGTAAATTGCCCATACGCAATAATATCGGCTGTACCATCATTGAGAGTTTTGGAAAAGTCGATCATAGAAGATGATAGCGATGATGATGCTCCGGTAGCACTATCTAAATCCCCGACAAGCTTTAAAGCATCATTGCTTAGGATAGTGAAGGCATCCCCAACCGTAGCGGGTATTTTTTTAAACTCTTCATCAAGCTTCGCCCCTGATTTTTCAATCGCGTTAAAAACGACTTCAGCGGTTAATTTCCCCTCAGTTGCTAGATTTGCAAGTGCTCCAGTCTCGACACCAATGCCGTCCGCTATTGCTTTTGCTAGGCGTGGTGCATTTTCTCTTAGTGATTTATATTCGTCACCTTGTAGTTTTCCACTTTGTAAAGCCTGCGAGAGCTGTATAACTGTAGAAGTTGCCTCTTCGGTAGTTGCGCCTGATATTTTCATCGACTCATTAACAGCTTTTGTGAATGATAGAATTTGATTTTGAGACTTTCCGAGTGTTTCGACTGACATCGATACTTTTGTGTAAAGTTGTGTAGTAGATTCAAGGGATGATCGAGTCTCTTGTGACATTGCAAAGAGTTTTGTTTGAGCATTTAAAAACTCACTCGTACTATGAGTAACAAGTGATAATCTTGCGCCCATTAGCTTATAAGTATCCGCCATTTCAATGGCTTCTTTAGCCAGCGTAGCAAAACCTACGCCCGCTAAAATTCCTTTTAATGACGAGAATGACGAGGAGAGTAATTCGCTAGAACTTTTGAGTTTTTTAGTGTTGTTATCAACATCACTAATTGCTTTATTAGCTTGCTCGAACCCTTTTGCACTAAATATAGAGTCGATTGAAATTTTAAGATTTTGCTCTGCCATATCACCCTCCTCTTTTTATTTGTTATTTTCGTTTAAAATCGAACACATACTCTTAGATATTTGTAATAATTCTATAAAATCCAAACGGTATTTTTTGGAAAATTCTTTGATAATAAACGATTCGATCTCGACCCCGCTCATACTCCCCTTTAGAGAAAGCGTAAAACAGAGGATAATGTTCGATTCCTCTTCATCTTTGGGGATCATCACCGCATCCTCTTCGAGGCTTTGGAGGTGTTCCGCTAAATGAATATAGCTTTGACCACTTGCGTATTCACGGGCAAAACGTTTTAGTCGTTTCCCTTTTTGTTTTTTTCAACGTCGATTACATCACGGAGCTCTTTGGCAAATTCGAGGATATCACCCTCATTCATTTGCTCTTTTAGGATGCGGTCGATGAGTTTTTTATCATTGCGTTGGAGAAAATAACGGGATTGTGCTTCGAGGAAATCACCCAGGGTTGTCCCTTCGTTTTTTTGGAGCTCTCCGAGTTTGTTACTTTCGGCGGTTGAAAGGGATACGATTGAAAATGGGACGCTTTCACCCGTTAAAAACTCATACGTTCCTTCGACTTCTTTGCGCTTTGCGTTAAATACTTTGCTCATTTTTTTGCCTTTTTATTTTAAATGTTTTTCGAAAAACGTTTTGCCTTTTTGAGGAGGGGAAGGCTAACCCCTCGTACACTTATTTATAAGCGATTATGAAGTTGTCGTTCCCTACGGACGCTTGCGCTCTGAATGTACGTGAGAGTTTTACCTTTCCGCTATCATCCGCTTCGCTTACGTCTTTTAGCATGGCGAACGGTACACTTAGTTCAACCATAGATCCAGCAACTCCGACTTGAATTATGATCGCACGAACGGTGCCAGATGTAAAATCTGTCCATGCTGCTTCGTCGGTTCCGATGGTCTTAACCGCCGTTACGGACAAGGTGGGGTCAAAATCTTGGAGATAGTATTCACTAAGCCCAATTGCGTAGGTTTCCCCCGTTTGGTTTCCAAGATCAAAATCGAAACTATCAGCATTAAGCGTTGTTCCGCCCGATGTTAGGACTGAGACTTTTGATACAATAGGAGCCATCCCAGTATCAAGCGTTACAACCGGATTTTCCTCAGCTGTTGCCGTAGCACTTGCCAAAAACCCTTTTACGCTAAATGTGGCCGATAATGGTTCACCCACTTTTCCGCTCATTTTCAAGTTCCCTGCCATCCCCGTGATAGTGCGAACATACCCGTCCACGTAGGCTTTGATTTGTCCCGTTCCTGATCCAGTTCCGCCGGGCTTATATTCCACTTTTGTGGATGCGGTTACTGTTTCAGCAAGTCCAACCAATTTAAACAAATTAGAGAGTTTAGGGGCTACTCCGAGGGCAGATGCCTTTTTAATTTGAACGGGGATATTAAACTCCGCATTGATATAATTTGGATCAATAAAGGTCTTTTTGCCCCCCATCATTCCATTCCCCATGTCGCTGTAATCCCCTGATTTAATCTTAGGATTTACAAAAACAAGCCCGTTTGTTGTGATAACTTCGGTTGCCGTTGGTACTCCTCCGACCTTCGCTAGTATCGCATTTTTAAGCGTTTGTTGAACCATTTTTGTCTACCTTTCCAGTTTCTTTGAGTGTTTGAGCTGTGGTTTGATCCACGGTTACCGTTCCGCTGTATTCGACTTCACCCACGATGATGGTTGTACCCGCTTCGATAGTGAGCGTCACTTCTTTAACTGATGCCATTTTCAATTACCGCCTTTATCATGATGTATTCATCTTCGATGTTATTCATAAAATCCATTTTCGTTCCGATCCATTCGAGCCGATCAATGGCATCACTGACCTGAAGAACGAATAAGGCATTAACCGCCTGCTCACTCTTCGTATCATCTTTGGGGACGCGAGCGACAAATATCACCTCACGCAAACCGAGATTTTGAGCGTTTCGTTCTGCTGCGAACAAAGAACAAACCGGGTAAATAGGTTTCAAAACACCCGCTATTTCAGTTTTAGCTTGACTCTCATTGTCGTAATATCCACTCATAGTATCGTTCCCAAAATGATTTTTACAGACCCAAACCCATCACGCTTAGGGTTACCATTAACGCCATATGTTTTATCCCCAATTTCGATAACTGATACGGATGAAACTACAGTGTTTTCAGATACCGTGAGCACATTAACCAACTCTTCATACTCACCGGACTGCTCCAATAAAAACCCTTTAGTCTCTACCCCATCGATAAAAATGACGGTAGCAAACTCAGATGTGTTTAGAAAAACGTTATCCATGTCCGATGCGAGTTGGTTTTTAAACATTTTTATACCCCGTAGTGCGCTTTAAGCGCTGCCGAATATGCTGGCATTTTGCTGTCTGCCGTCT
>DAISIO010000008.1:0-25274 GCA_036821965.1 Sulfuricurvum sp. | reverse complement strand
CGGCTTAAGTTCTATGCCGCAGTGCTACCAAATCCAAATTCTACACGAAAATCTGTTGCTTGAACGGTTGGGATAAGATTGTTTTTTTCTTTGTGCAATTCCACGATCCCATAGCGTTCGAGTGTTCTGAGAGTGCGTGAAAGATTTGATTTTTTTCGTCCTGTTAAAGATTCAAGTTCTGTCAGGGATTTTGGGTGTTTTTCATCGATGATTTTTAAAAGTTCTTGATTTTCGTTGCTGAGAACTTGAGCTAATGATTTGATCGATTCAAACCAGACCTTCGGTTCATCTGTTTTGGGTTTGTATTCCCCTTTTGCAATCGCAATGGTTCGTTTGATGTAATCGGCTTTGTTCATAATACCGACATATAAAATTTTAGATTTCATACTATTCTCCTTCAATGATGTGTCAAATAATAATTGACACTGTTCCAAAAATCTTCCATGAGTACACCTGCACAATCGAACTCATATGGAAAGGTTTCTTCTTTTTTGTGGATATGATCCCATGTCGTTTTACGAGCACCGTATCGAAAACTGCTAGGTTTGAAACTGTGTGCATTGTCATAACCGATCACACGATGATTGCTTTTATCGTGCAGTGTCAACGAATAGCGAACACCATGCGGTATGTTTTCGCTTAGCTCTACAACTTTGGCTTCAAACTTTACCCAATAGCCGTTGTCCATAGGAAAGATTTCACCATCTAACAACAAGAAGTTTTCTAAATCACCCACATGGGCTCCTTTTTGTTATCATCTAATGATAACATATTATTTCTCTTCTTCCACTATGATAGCAACATCATCGGTCATTTTAGATGCCATACGGCTTCCAAGGGTGTAATTAAGTGAAAGGTATTAAGAATCTGTTTACGAACACTCTTCTTTACGCTTTTTGTCGTGAAAATTGTAACTTTACAGCTTTCTCAGCTGCCTATTTTAACTCCGAGCGCGACAAACGGGCCTCTCTTATATACTAAAAAAGAATAACAATGTATAATTCCATTTATATTATTCATGAGGACTTTTTTGAAGAAATTTTTATTATTTATGTTTATACTTTCCCCTCTCTTCGCTAATATTGAAGTAGTAGCGATTCATTCCTATTACGAATCCTATCCTTGGACTAAGAGCCAACGTAATGGATTTAGAGAGGTAATCAATAATACATCAAATACCTATCCCCTTTGCTCAGCCGAATATCTTGATACCAAGCGTCGAAGCTTTGATCAAGAGTATCAACAAGAAGTTTTTCACTATCTGTCCAGTAAATATAAAGGTTACCGTCCGAATCTCATCTATGTGACCGACGATGATGCCCTTAATTTTATCGTTAAGAACAGAGAGAAGCTTTTCCCTTCTGTCCCCGTCGTTTTTTCAGGGATCAACGACCTCTCAAAGAAAGAGACATTGGATCCGTCTTCGTATATCGGTATCTATGAAAAAAAAGAGATTATTCCTAATCTAAAGCTGATCAAAACGTTGTACCCTGATCAAAAAGAGGTACTCGTCATCAGTGACGGTTCATCAACGGCGCAAATGACACGCAAAGAAATCGAAAAAGAAACCCTCACCTATCGAGATATGAGAATACGATTTTCTACGGATCAACATTTGGATGTGATTCTAAGTCAGCTCAAGGAGTATAAGGGGAAAGCGATTATCCTGACAACGATAGGAGGATTTCATACGCGCAATGGGGATCTTATACCGATCAAGGAAGTAACCAACCGTATCGTTCGTGCAGGTAAATTTGTTGTTTTGACTTTAGAAGATGCGTACATCCAAGAAGGGGTACTCGGAGGCTATTGCGTTGATGGTAATGCTCAAGGGACAGAAGCAGGGAAGTTGGCATTACAAATTTACTTACATCCAAAATCACCGCGCACCCAAGTGGATAAAAATACCAATAACTGGATTTTTGATGCCCAGGCATTGGCCAGCAACGGAATTGTATTGCCTAGAGATATCGCATTTAAAAGCATATTTTTAAATTCTCCCAAAACATTTTTTCAGCAATACCAGCAACATATAATCTATTTTGTATACGGATTAATTATCCTATTGTTGATAGGCGTTCTCTTTTTCAATTGGTATCTATATCGCAGTCGAAGAATGATTAAAAAAAGAGAAGAGAGCCTTGCAAAAATTTCAAAAAGTTTGAATAAAGCACAAACGATTGCCCATCTAGGGAACTGGGAATGGGATATGGAGACCAATGATTTGTGGTGGTCAGACGAAATTTATCGAATTTTCGGACTTATGCCCCAGCAATTTCAACCGACCTATGATGGATTTTTTGAACGGGTACATCCTGATGATCGAGAGAGAGTACAGACGGCACTTAACGACGCACTTGCTAACAACACTTCTTATCATGTCGTGCATAGGGTCCTAAGATTGGATGGAACGGTACTCTATGTTCTTGAAGAGGGAGAAATTCAAAACGATGATAGCGGGACGCCGAATAAAATGTCTGGGACGGTTTATGATATCACTGAACAAAAAAATGGACAAATAAGGTTAGAAGCTTCCGAAAAAAAATACAAAGGGCTTGTCGAAAATGCAATGGTTGGTATCTACCGTATGGATTTTTCCGGTAAAATCCTTTATGTAAATCAGGCATTGGCTGAAATGGTCGGTTTTGATTCACCCAGTGAATTGATTGGCAAAGACAGCACCCCAATGTACAAAAATCCCGAAGTACAGAAAAAAATTATTCATATATTATTCAAAAAAAACCATATCAGCAACTATGAGTTGGAAGTCCTTGATAAACATTCTTCCACGGTGCCCATCATGCTAAGTGCAACGGTTGAGGGAGATGTCATTTCCGGGATTACTCTCGATATGCGTGAACTTAGAAAATCACGCGAAGAGATTGATAAACTTTTAAAAGCAATTTCACAAATTGACGACACCGTAGCTATTACAGATAAATCAGGGATAATCACGTATATCAATCAGGCTTTTTCTCGTCATACGGGTTATTCAAAAAATGATGCTCTTGGTAAAACATCGCGTATTCTTAAATCAGGGATCCATGATCAGGCATTTTATCAGGAGCTGTGGAAAACAATTATGTGTGGAGAAATTTTCCGAGGAACGATCATCAACAGAAAGAAAAATGGAGATTTATATTATGAAGATAAAACCATTACGCCTCTGAAAGACGATAAAGAGAATATCATTGGTTTTGTTACGACCGGAAAAGATGTGACGCACGAAACGCTTTTGAATCAAGAGATACAACGCATCGCTATGATCGATAACTTAACCGGTATTTATAATCGCCATAGGTTCGAAGAGCTTTTTGCCCTCGAAGCAGAACGATTCCGCCGATTTTCGCTTCCCCTATCGATGATAATCATTGATATTGATCATTTCAAATCGGTCAATGATACGTATGGTCATAACGCAGGGGACGCGGTACTCAAATATTTAACCGAGGTTGTGCAAAAGAATATCCGAAAAATAGATATATTTGCCCGATGGGGAGGGGAAGAATTTTTAGTATTAAGTCCGGGTACGAATATTGATGAGATGCAATTGCTCGCAGAAAAACTGCGATTAGCCGTGGACAATGCTACATTTCCTGAAATTCACCATATTACTATCAGTATCGGAGTCAGCAGTTTTAAAAAAGAGGAGACCTTCTCAGAGTTTTTCAAACGGGCTGATCAGGGATTGTACTATGCAAAAGAGCGGGGAAGAAATCAGGTGGGGGTGATCGTGCCGTGAGGCTAACTCACCACAAACTTCAGGAAACTTCATCACTATTCCATCAGGAACTTTTGGAGAGTGGAGCTGTACGGCGGTTTGTTTGTAGTTCGGCTCTCCCGATTTTGGGCAAAAAAGAGTTGGGGTGAGGGTGTTGATGAGCTGCGTGTTGTAGTGAAAGGGGACAAATACATTCCCCTCTCGTACCGTTTGGGTGACCCGTACAATGATGTTTTCAACACGCCCGCGAGGTGAGGATAGGGAAAGTCTGTCACCGCTTTTAACCTGCAAGGCATTTGCGTCGGCTGGGTTGATGTCCACCCATGCTTCTGGGGCTAAATCATTGAGAATCCCGATCTCTCTCGTCTTGGTACGGGTGTGCCACTGTTCCACGGTGCGTCCTGTGTTGAGGATGATGGGAAATTTTTCATTTTCAGGTTCTTGAAGCGGTATCCACTCGAGGCTTAACAGTTTGGCTTTGCCGTCGTAGGTACGAAAACCGATGTCGCTTGTGTAAAGACGTGGTGCTCCTAGAGGGAACCGGTCGTTGCAGGGCCACTGGAGTCCGCCATGACTCTCCATCATCTCATATGACATTCCCGAATAGTCGCACAGCTGACCGCGGCTGACACGCTTCCACTCTTCAAACGCATCAGAAGGGCTCGTCCAGTTGGGATACAATAATTCTCTCACTCCCTCAAAATAGCCGCTGAATTCGAGAAAAATATCAAAATCACTCATCGCGATTCCAGGAGGGTTCACCGCTTTGTTCGCCCGGTTGCATCGGCGCTCAGAGTTGGTATAGGTTCCCTCTTTTTCCCCCCATGTTCCGGCAGAGAAGATTACATCGGCAAGTTCGGCAGTATCGGACATAAAGGCATCTTGGACGACCAGAATTTCAAGCTTGGCAAGTGCCGCACGCAGACGTGTCTGATCGACGAAACTTACGAGCGGATTGGTGGCGACGACCCACAGCGCTTTGATCTCTCCACGCTCGATGGCTTCGATGATTTCGCCGTATTTGTACCCGCGCGCCGTAGGGATAATATCCAACGGGACATTTACAATACGTGCGTACTCTACGGCCGCCGCTATGTCGCCGTAGTTTCGGTATCCGGGAAGAGAGGAGGTAAATCCTGTTTCTCTCGTACCCATCGCGTTGCACTGCCCTGTGATCGAGAACGGCGACGCTCCAGGACGGCCGATTTGACCCGTGAGGAGGTGGAGATTGATAATCGCGCTGACGGTATCGGTCCCCATATAGGATTGATTGACTCCCATCGTCCATGCGGTTAGAGAGGCAGGTGAGAGAGCGATAAGGCGGGCGACCTCGTAGAGGGTTTTGACATCGATCCCCGTGATGTTGGCCACTTCTTGTGGTGGGTAGTTTTGGAGATGTTTGCGCAATTCTCCCAGACCTGTGCAGTTGGCTTTGAGATAGTCACTGTTTTCCCATCCTTGTTCGAGGACGATGTAGGCGAGGCCGTTGAACAATGCCAAATCGGTACGGGGCTTTAGAGGGAGAAAAATATCGGCCATTTGCGCTGTTTTGGAAACTCTAGGGTCGATAACGATAATTTTCGGTTTGTTCGGATTTTTCTCGATATGTAGCTTTAAGATCGGGTGGTTGTCGGAAATATTCGCACCGACCAATACAATGACGTTTGCGTGCTCAAAATCCTCATACGATCCTGTGGGACCGTCGGAGCCTAGGGACTGCTTGTACCCTGCGACGGCGGAAGCCATGCACAATGTCGTGTTACCATCGTAATTGTTGGTACGCAGACCAAGCTGGACGAGTTTTCCGAGGGTATAAAACTCTTCGGTGAGAAGTTGCCCTGTCGAGAGGACCCCTATCGCTTGGGGTCCGTAGTTAAGAGAAATGGATTTAAACGTATCAGAGACGCGGCTAAAGGCATCCTCCCATGAGCCTTTTTGGTGTTTTCCATTGGTTTTAATCATCGGGGAAAGGAGACGGTTGGATGAGGTGAGCATCTCGTGTTCGCTCACGCCTTTGGGGCACAGCGTTCCCATGTTGACGCTGTGGGCCGGATTACCTTTGGTATAGACCGCTTTCCCGTCCTTGACCCCGATGTAGAGACCGCATCCGACACCGCAGTAACCGCAAGTAGAGAAAACCCATTTGTCCGGTTTTTTGGCATCGCTGAGCCGTCCGAACATCGGATCATCACTGAGGGCGTATTTAGAGGCTTTGATGTCAAGCCCGAGAAAATTTTTGATCGCTGAAAACATGTTAATTCCTTTGGGTACCTACAAAAAATCCGCCTGCCATTTGAAGCGGGACGGTGGTAGTGTAAAATAAAAATCGATCACAGAGTTCACCGATCACGAGTAAAACAAATCCAGTCCCGAGCGTTACTATAGATGCCGTTGTGAGACCAGAAACAATAAAGAGGGTGCTTAGCAATGGAAGCAGCAGTGCGCCTGCGATAAATGTGACTACACGGGTCCTGTGAATTACAAAAAAGCGTTCGCGATACAGGCGTAATGTCTTTTGCAATTGCGGCATTGGTGAGGTTTTGAGCTGGGTATAGGCGCCAAAGGTGAAGAAGCCGTGAATGACGGCTACGATCATGGCACTGCTGAGCAACGGCATAAGAGAATCAATTTTCCCCATCCAAAGCAACGCCAACGCGACCAAAAACAATCCGCTAAAAGTCGTGGTGAAAAATTTTTGGTTCGTAGAAATACGATCCCATGAGGGGCGGGCAGGGATACGGTAGATCATCGCTTGTGCGTAAATGCCGTAGATTCCGACTCCCATGGTCAACAGTTCAAAGGCTAACCGAATGGGTGCTGCGATGGAAAAGTAGTACAGAGCAACGTTGATGCTCATCATCACTGTAAATGCGCCCAATGCGGCCGCTTCACGGCTGAGCCAGCTAGTACGGAGGTTTTTCATCGCACTGAGTGCTTTAAGGGGTTGTCCTAAATGCAATGCCGAGAGGGGGAGCCCAAGGGCGGCGGGGAGCATGACCAAAGCGGCCAAGATCCAGTTGGGGGTGAAAAAACCGAAGAGGGAGAGAATATCGCCGATAAAAAGGGCTCCGAATGCTCCCAATGACATTTGGGTCAGAACCGTCATAAATACGAGGGGAAGCTCGCCATGGGCAGGTTTAAGATGGTGTTCGTCGGCTTTTATCATCTCTTCTGGCATGTTTTCAGGCAAAGTGAATCGGGTTGTGGAGTTAGTAAGACGAGCATCGGCAAGATGGGGCATATTTCCTTGCGTATCGATCTTTTTTTCCATCCACTCTGCGATATTGACCGCTTCAATCTCGATGGCACCTGAGGGACACGCTTGGACACAGGCGGGGCTTTGATTTTCTGCCAGTCGTTCGTGACACATATGGCACTTGGTGACGATATGGCGCTCTTTATGATAGGTAGGGACTTCGTAAGGGCAGTTCCATGTACAGTATTGGCATCCGATGCAGCTGGGATCGTCATGGAAAACAATGCCGTTGTCAAATTTGATGTAGCTGTTGGTGGG
Organism: Sulfuricurvum sp.; assembly: GCA_036821965.1. Lineage (GTDB taxonomy): Bacteria > Campylobacterota > Campylobacteria > Campylobacterales > Sulfurimonadaceae > Sulfuricurvum. Next base: position 18,039 of record DAISIO010000008.1, on the reverse strand, counting down.
ACAGCCGATAAGGCAGGCAGGATCGACGCAGTGGTTACAGCTCATGGAGTTAAACAGCAGGAGGGTATCGGGAAAACTTCCCCCCTCCATCTCTCCCACACGGCGCCATTTAATGTCGGCCGGATTGTTGTTTTGTTCATTGCACGCCACTTCGCAGCAGCGGCATCCGACGCATTTGGTCGCATCAAAATGGAAGCGGTATTGCTCCCCTTCTTTTAGAGGAGGTACGTCTATGGAGTAGTTGCCGCACTGCATTCCCGTATCGGCTTTGTAGCTGATAAACGATTCGAGGGGAGTAGGTGTGTCGTTCATGCTATTTCGATCGAGAGTTTTTTCAGCTCAGCAACGATTTCCGTAAAGACCACAGAACGCTTGAGAGGGCTTGGTTCCACCATTTTATCGATAATGGATGCGTAAAGGGAAAGTTCGTCAGCTGTGTGGCGATAGCTTTTTTTCTCTTCAGCGAGCGGTTCATCGGTATCGTACGGATTCGATCCTGTTGCGCCATAAACGATTTGCGTACCAAATTCAAAAATTTCATCTTCCTCACGGTGCGAACCGCCCAGCTTTTTTAAATTAAAGGAGATCATCGCTGATGGGGTATTGCCAAGACGCATCAGGCGATTCCACCGCATGCAAAAACCGATAGCAGGGTTTGTGTAGCGCATTTTTAAACGGGTGATGAATTTTTCCATGCTCTCTTTCGGCAGTCGCTGATCACGGTATGTTCTCATGAGTTCGGAGACGTACTCTTTTGCCTCCTCCAGCACGATCCCCTTTAGCAGAAGATGACCCTCTCCCCCTTCACCGCTGAGGGTTCCGCCGATGAAGATATCAACACCGAGAACGGTTTTCCCGTTGGTAGGGACTTTGCACCCTACAAAGCCGAGATCTCCTGCTCCGTGGAGACCGCATCCTTTGATGCATGCCGACCAATAGAGACGCATTCTCGCATCTTCCATAGGGACAACACGGGCCAAATACTCCGCCATCTCTATTGCATCAGGTTTGTTGGGGATGACACCAAACGGACAGTGCTCTGCCCCAGCACATGCAATGAGGTTTGCCATATAGGGTGAAGGGCGGTTAGGGTATTTGACAAACAAAGGGGAACACAATGCCTGTCCTTCATCACGAATACCGGTGATGATCAGATTTTGCTCGATGGTGAAACGGATGGCGCCGTTTTGAGAGGCGGCGATATCTGCGGCATCGCTTAAATCGGTTCCGCTAAATACCCCTGAGGGAACCGCTGCATAGAGGGCAAATGAACCGTCATTCAGGGAAATTTTGCCGTAGTGATCTCCCCCTTCTAGACTGCACAGGGTCTCTCCGCTTCTTGGCATTTCTTTTTCTAACTGCTTTTCGATGGCGCTACGGAATTCGTCCATCCCAACCGCATCAATGAGAAATTTGAGACGGTTTTTGTTACGGTTATCACGGAAACCGTAGGTTTTAAACAGCGTTGCAACGGCTTCAAACGTAGAGGCGGCTTGTTCGGGAAGGAGAAACATATCGGCATCTTGTGCCAAAAATCCGACACGTCCTCCAAGGTAGAGATTGAATCCGTAAACTCCATCTTTTTGGGCAAGGGCGAGGGCAAAATCTTGACCAAAAATATTACAGCGATTGCTGAGTGAGCCGTTGATCCCTATATTGAATTTGCGGGGCAGGGTAGTAATCCAATCGTCATTTTTCAAGAAAATTTCTTGGATCTCTTTCATGATTGCAACACAAGGAATAATGTTGTCCATGGCCAGACCGTCAAGCGGATCGATGAGAATGTTACGGAAATTATCGACCCCCGTTTGGTAGCTGGTCAGACCCACGCTTTCCAAGAGAGCAAGCGCTTGGGGCATATCCTCGATAGTGATGTAGCGCAGTTCAATTTGCATACGTGTCGTGATGTCGATGTAGTCTTGACCAAAACGTTTCGCGACCTCGGCCAGAACACGTGCTTGTTCAACGCTGAGTATTCCGCCTGCCACACGAACGCGGATCATAAAGCGCCCCGGTGTGGCAGGACGGTCGAATACACCGAAACTTTTGAGGACGAAATCTTTGTCCTCTTCGGTGATAGAGTCGTACCCTGTTTTGGAATAACCGATCAGCCTCTCCCATGCTTCTTGAGCACTGAATGTATCTTTAATCGTTTCGGTTTTATGCCGTTTTGCACTGCGTGCATCGTTAGCTTGCATCAGCGATGTCATTGCACACCTCCTTGGATTCATAGCGGTATTTCGGGAGTATCTGTGCAAAGTTGACGACGTCACCGAAAACCAAAATTGCCGGTTTTGGCGCCCCTTTGGCAGCACTGATGAGTTCGTTTAGTGTGGTAACCATTGAGCTTTGTATCGAAGTTGTAGCATTGGAAATAATTGCCACAGGCAAGTGTGGATCGATTCCCTGATCCAGTGCTTCTTTCACGATTTGACGTGTACGGCTAAGCCCCATCAAGACAACAGTCGTGTGATCTCTGACACCCAACATCCCAATCCAAGAAAGGTTTACCCGATCACCGGACAAGTGCGCTGATACAACCGATACGCCCGTACTGATACCTCGTGCGGTAGGGGCAATACCGGCTGATAAGGGGCCGGATAAAGCGGAAGAAAGACCGGGAATAACCTCTGTATCGATACCGTTTTCGGTGGCATAAATCGCCTCTTCCGTTCCACGTCCGAAGATATAGGGGTCACCGCATTTGAGCCGTCCTACCGTGTGTCCTTGCTGAGCGTACTCGGTAATCATTGCGTTGATTTTCTCCTGCGGAAAGCTGTGTTTCCCTTTCTCTTTTCCGACAAATACTACTTTGGTATGTTCAGGGATTAGATCAATAATTTCTTGTGTGAGGAGATGGTCAATGAGAGCAATATCGAGTTTTTGGATTGTTTTAAGTGCTTTGAGTGTTAATAGATCCGAATCACCTGGTCCGCATCCGATCAAATATAGTTTGCCGTTCATACTATTTTCCTTTTATTAGGACTTTTTTGTCTTTAAAAATAATAGTGTAAAATAGCAGTAAGAAAAACAATTTTTTGTTTATTTTTTAATCAGTTTATGGGTGGATGAAGATATGGCACTGTTTCCGATGTTTGTAGATCTTAAAGATCAGAATTGTCTTGTGATTGGAGCAGGGGAAGTCGCTTTGCGAAAAATTGAACAGCTGATTAAATTTAGCCCTCATCTTACGGTTATCGCACCGTGGATTCATGAAGAGATTTGTCTGCTGGCAAAGGATTACAACATTGTTCTGATACAGCGGCCATACACAATCGAAGATCTAGAAGGGCGTTTTATAGTGATTGGCGCGTTGGATGATTTATCAGAGCAGGCAAAAATTTATGATTCGTGTATGGCACGTCGTATTCCCGTTAATTGCGTTGATTCTCCGGCATTGTGCAGTTTTATCTTTCCGGCATTGATTGTTGAGGGTGATTTGTGTGTGGGAATCAACACAGCGGGGCGTGCTCCGGCGGTGAGTTCGGCATTGCGTAAATATTTGACATCCATGATCCCAAAAGGGATTCATGAACTGATCGATCAGGTTCATGCAATCCGTCAGAGTGAACCGGTAGGGAAACCCCGACAGGAAAAGATTATTGCAATATGCCGTGATTTTTTTATGCTTTAAAATTTATACCCGACTTGAAGCCATACTTTTGTGACATCTTGGGTGTAGGTTGCAACATCACCACCGTCATAATAAGCGGCTTTGATTAAACCGTTTAGCCCTTTTACCCCTGGAATAGTGTTAGCGTACTGGAGATCCCATTCGCTTCCCAGATCGCTTTTTCCACTCATGGCCACATCGGTTTCGAAATCATGATAGGTAATCATCGCATTGCCCAATCCCGCAGCACCGTATCCGAGGCTTACACTGGTATCACACAGTCCCCCCGTTGGAGTGGCAAGAAACTTATCCGCTGTCCCGTTAAATTTGTGCAGGGTTGCCAAGGGTGTTTGAAATTTAGTTTTTCCGTCACTCCCCGTGGTTCCGCTCAAGAACTCATATCCCGCACCCAAGCTGACACCCATCATACTTGCTGTTGCTTCGAGATCGTAGTAGGATGCATCGTTTTCTCCTTGAATATTCGTCGTCGTTGTATCAAACGTCGAATCGCCTTGTTTGGCATACTCTGCACGGTAACCGATTTTAGCCCCTGCTGAGAGAACATCACCGCTGAGAGCCACACCATAGGTATCGGCAGCAAATTGCCCCTTTTCCAAAGAGAGCATGTAATCATAGGCCGTGACCTTAATCATATCATTGATTTTATACATTGCATTGAGGAGGACCGAGTCGCTGTCCCACGTCGGTTCATCAAATACGGTCGCATAACTGTATACGTATGCTCCGTACAGACTTAACCCTGCAATGGAGGTATTGGTAACCGATACGGCATCCAAACTTTGCGGCATTTGTCTCCAATCGACGGAGCCGATAAATCTCTGATTATCGAGATTGGTGATTTGACGACCTGCTTTAAGCGTTGTGCTCCCCATTTTATACTGAATGTACCCTTGGGTAAATCGGGTTTGTTCCGGATCGGCGACAACATCGTAATTCGTAAATTTGGTTGCCGAGAGGTCATTGTATTTTGTCCCTCCGAGAGTTTGTACGGTTGTACCGTCAACTTTCATACTTAATCCATCAACTCCTAACAGAGTGGTTTCGAGACCCAGCGTTGCACGGACGGTATAGGCATTGGCTTGTTGTACCGCATTGTTTTCATCATCAACATTTTCATAACGGGCACGTACTTCACCGTTAAATTTTGTATTGCTAAAGAGGGTGAAGTCATCAGTTGCGCTTAGGGTCGTGGAAAATATGCTCGCCAAAGATAAAATTGCAACGGCTGATAACGTAATTTTTTTCATTTTAGATCCTTTTGGTTAATGTTGTATTGTAGTCTTACTGATGCCGTTATATTATTGACTTAGATCAAATGGTATGGATTTAGTCGTCATGTTTGGCAAATTTTGAGTAAAGAAACTCGACAATCGCTCCACGGCATCGCAGATACTCTTCGTTATGTTGTAATTCTAAACGATTTCGTGGACGGGGAAGGTTCACTTCCAATATCTCGCCGATGGTAGCTTCCGGTCCATTGGTCATCATGATGACGCGATCACTTAACAAGACCGCTTCATCGACATCGTGGGTGATAATAATAACAGTGTTGCCTGTTTGCATCTGTATGCGCATCAAATGATCCTGCAAGTTGGCACGGGTCAGTGAGTCGAGTGCCCCGAACGGCTCATCCATCAAAAGCACTTTTGGCTCGATAGAGAGTGCTCGTGCGATACCGACACGCTGCTTCATCCCGCCGCTGATTTCAGCCGGATATTTGTCTTTCGCATGATCGAGATTGACGAGATCGATATAGCGCATCACATGGTCACGTACCTCTTTGGGGCTTAAATCACCGCGTACTTTTTTGACCGCCATCTCGATGTTTTGATAGACACTCAACCACGGCAACAGGGAATGGTTTTGAAACACCACGGCACGCTCAGGGCCCGGTGCATTGATCTCGCGGTCTTCGAGCAAGATGACACCGTTGCTGATCGTATCCAGACCTGCGATGAGGTTGAGAATCGTCGATTTACCGCATCCGGAGTGACCGATGATCGAGACGATCTCATTTTCACGGATTTCGAGCTTGACATCCCGCAACGCGACGTACTCTTTCCCTTTTCCAAGAGGAAATATTTTATCGACATGATCGATGTTTAAAAATGGTTTTGCACTCATACGCGGCCTCGCTTGCGATAATCAAAATGATCGGCGATAAACCCCATGATGGTGTCGAGGATATACCCCACTACACCGATGAGAATGATACCGATGATAATATGGGAATAGTTGAGATTGTTATACTCATCCCAAATCCAAAAGCCAATACCCAAACCGCCCGTAAGCATTTCTGCTGCTACGATGACCAACCATGCGATCCCCAGTGAGAGACGCATCCCCGTAAAGATAAACGGTACAGCAACAGGGAGGATGATTTGAAACACTCTCTCAAATGCCGTGAGCTGTAGCACGCGAGCAACGTTGATAAAATCTTCACTCACACTGCGTACCCCCAATGCCGTATTGATGATGATTGGCCAGATAGAGGTGATAAAGATGACAAAAATCGCCGTCATATCCACGTCTTTGAACACAAACAGCGCCAACGGCAACCACGCAAGAGGTGATACAGGTTTTAAAATCTGTATGTACGGATTAAAAGCCGTTTGTGCCATTTTAGACATTCCGATCAAAAGCCCTACGGGAATACCCACAGCGATTGCGAGGGCAAATCCGCCGAATACCCGCTTGAGTGAGCTAAACAACTGCAATACAATCCCCTGATCTCCCGCACCATTGTCATACAGCGGATCGGAGAGGACGATGAGTAATTCGTTCCATGTCTCTATCGGAGTCGGAAATCCTGGAATTTTAACCGATACGGTTGACCATACAGCAATAAGGACACCAAAGAGAAGCGTCGGAAGTGCTACGGTGTTGATGGTTTTTAAGAGCATAAATGCCTCCTTCTAGATTTTATACGCTATCGGAACACGTCCCGATTAGCTACGTTAACACTGGGTTTCCTTCGGCAGGATGCCCACGTACGCTTGCGTACTTTTTATTTTACTGTCCATTTGTTCACTTTAGCAAGCGCTTCTTTGGTCACTTTTGGATGTTTGATAGGGGCGTTATAGATGTAATCGACTGCTTTGTTAGGATCAAACACGGAACCGTCGATAAACTTATTGCCTGCTGCTTTTCCTTCGATTTTCCATCCCGTTGCAGGGAGAGCGTATTTCACCTCTTTGGCAGCCGCAGCAAACAGATCAGGACGATAAACACTCTCCACCGTTTTTTTCATATCGATGGGATGATCGAGCTGTCCCCAGCGAACCATTTGGGACACCTGCCACATTCCATGGGTGTAGTACGGATAGAGGGCCTGTTTCTTGCCAAAAACGTTAAAATGAGGCATCGGTATATTGACACCGTTGGTATACATATAGGTCCCTGTCATCGAATTATCGATAACATCTTTAGGGGCATTGACGTACGATTTAGACGATAAAATAGCGGATGCCTCTTTGCGGTTTTCCCATGAGGCATCGAGCCACATACCGGCTTCGATGACGGCTTTTATCATTGCTTTGGTCGTTTCAGGATTTTTATCGGCGAATGCTTTTTGAACGCTGAGGACTTTTTCAGGTCCGTTTTCCCACAGCTGATACCCGGTTACTACTACTTTCCCGATGTTTCCCATAACGGCACGCTGACCCCATGGCTCACCCACACAAAATCCATCGATATTTCCTGCGGTCATGTTGGCTACCATCTGTGGTGGCGGAACAACTTTGAGCGCTACATCGACATCGGGGTCAACACCGCCCGCTGCCATCCAAAAGCGCAGGTGGTAGTTGTGGGTACCCGTAGGGAATGTCATCCCAAACTCAGGAACACCCATCTTTTTGCCAGCGATCACTTTTTTGAGTGCAACAGCAGACCCTTTTTTTGTAGCTGCAGGATCTGCCGCCATCATCGCATCGTACATTTTGTTGGATACGGTAATCGCATCACCGTTTTGCCCCAGTGCCATGAGGGCAACCATCTCTTTTTTCGTACTTCCGACACCTAGAGTAGAAGCGATCGGCATTGCCGCGAGCATGTGTGACGCATCGAGTTCACCCACGGTCATTTTGTCACGGACGTTTGCCCAAGAGGCCTCTTTGCTCAGCTCTACATTGAGACCGTGTTTGGCAAAAAAACCTTTCTCTTTTGCGATCACGAGTGCTGCGCAATCGGTGAGAGGGATAAATCCGATTTTGAGATCTTTTTTCTCTACTGCCGCCATGGCGACCGATGCTGCTAGTGAGAGCAGCAAAACACTTTTTCCGATAACATTCAAACGTTTCATTTGAGGACTCCTATTTAAGATTAAAAAATCTGAAATAATTGTAATCCAAAATATCTATATATTAGGCGGCATAGTGATTAAAAATTAATCACTATAATGTTTATTATTTAAAAGTTAAAAAAAGAAGAGGTTAGAGCCGTTTTATTTTACGGTGCAGGACATCGTCGGTAATTTCGCTCAGACGCATGGCAGAATACATTTCGTGCATTTCAGTGCGCCATTTTTCCCATTGTGCATGCAGTGCACAGGGATTTTCGGCTTCACATTCGCCGATTCCTAGGACGCATGTGTCAAAAAAAGTTGTTCCGTCGACTGCTTCAATAATGGAGATAAGGGTGATTTCTGATCCGATCTTGGAGAGTTTTACCCCGCCGTTGGCTCCTCTGCGAGATATGAGGATATCACAATGGACCAGTTTCTGGAGGGATTTCGCCAAAAAATGATACGGTAAATCTAGTGCGTCACTGATTTGCTGTATATGGTAATATTCTCCAAGAGGCTTGGTAGAAAGCCACACGGCAGCACGAATTGTATCTTGGCAGGCGGAGGAAAGCATAGTATCCCTTATGATATGAGTGTGTTATTTTGACACATAAAGGACAAAAGTCCAAACTTCCAATGCGAGCATGACAAAAAAGGCAATTTTATAAAATGTCAGAGGGGAGCGTTCGATAAGGGAAGTCTCTTTGCAGAAAAAAGGTTTTACTTTTTCAGGAGATTTGAGTTCGTAAAAAAATTCGGAGTAATGGAGGTAGCGTCGTGCTGGATCGATTGCTATAGCGCGCATTATAATGGAATCGAGCCACAGAGGGATATTGTTGTTAAGCTTTACGGGGCGCTTTGGGGATTTAAATGTCGGGGTTTGAAATGGTTCGATATCACCGTAAGGAAAAGTATGTGTGAGAGCCCAGTAAAGTGTTACGCCGATGGAGAAAATTTCGGTCGATTCATTAATGACGCTTCCGCTAAATCTCTCAGGGGCGAGATAGGTCGGTGTTCCGGCGCGGGAGTTGATCGAGAAGATTTCGACGATGGAGCCAAAATCAACCATTTTGAAATACACCCCCGCTTCCCCCTCTTTTTTATAGACGAGGATATTTTCGGGTTTGATATCACCGTGAACCAATCCCAAGTGGAGGAGATGGGCCTCAGCACGGTGAAGAAACTTTCCTAATGCAATGGCATTATCGATGGAGAGAGGGCGATTTTTCAAGTATACGCGTAAATTGATCCCCTCCACAAGCTCCATCAGATAGTAACGCATACTCCTCACGTCCGGAATCCATGCGTGGCCGAATGCCTTATGGGTGATCTGTTTGGCGTACCACGCTTCGCGAACGAATTCATCCAATATTGAGTCATTATCGGCGCTCATCGGAAATTTCATTACATACACCTCTCCGTCTTTAGCCACCTTCCAAATCCTACGGTGTTCCATCATTGCTGAGAGGAGAGTGTATCCGTCGATAATTTCCCCTTCACTCAGCGATTCAGGGATAGGCAGAGGGATGTTTTTAATCGCATAGAGGGTATCGAGTGCTTCGATACGGAAAATTTGAAGGCTCATATCGTCACGATCTTGGGGGGGAGAATTGTGTGCGACGTGTTGTACAATAGTCGTGGCCCCTAACCCTTTTTGGAGTAATTCCCGTAAATTTGTATCATCGATGAGATTGTAAACCCCGTCACTGCATAGAACAAGAGTGTCACCCGCTCGGATATGTGTGGAGACAATAGTCGGAACAATGTTTTCGGTAAGCCCGCACGCTTGGGTCAGTACATGAGACATGGTTTCATCATCCATCGTATGGTCCGTACTAAGTTTGCGCAGTTCACCCTCAGCGGTAAGGAGATAAATACGTGAATCACCCAGATTGAGACTATAGAGAGTTTCACCCTCTATAATCGCAAGGGACAGTGTCGTGAGAAGTTCGATTCGGCCGCATTGTGCCATCGATTCTTTGAAGAGGAGGCTGTTAATATGGCGAGTGAACACTTCCATGGTTTTAGGAATATCCCATGCTTTTGGGCGTGCTTTGAATTGATGAATAAAAAAATTGACGCATTGACGTGCGGCGGTGCCGCCTCGCGCAGCACTTCCGACCCCGTCGCATAAGACGCTTACCAACAAAGAGTTATCGATAGTAATAAAGGAGCAGGCGTCATCCCCAATCGTAGAGGGTTTAGGGAGTATGAATTCGGATGTGTGTAATTGTAACATCTTAAATTCGTGCTCCTGAAGAGGCCCCCCACGTGGTTCTCCATCGTGTTTTCACCAAGCTGATACCTAAAATGGCAATCATAACCATCCCTGCAAAGATTAAAAATCCTGCCGCGTAGCCGTCGAATGAACTTTGGGACCATCCGAATGTTTTGATGAGTGCCGATCCTCCAAGACCGCCTGCCGCGCCGATGAGCCCCGTCATAATGCCGATGTCTTTACCGAAACGTTGCGGTACGAGCTGAAAGACCGAACCGTTCGCCATCCCCAAATTTGCCATAATAAGAAACATCACAACAATTGCTGCCCAAAATGGAATCTCTATAAATGCACCGATAAAAGAGAGTATAACAATCATACCGAAAAAAATGTAAAGGGATTTGATTCCCCCCATTTTATCGGCAAACGCACCCCCTACGGGGCGGAGCATCGCACCGGCAAAAATACACAGCGCTCCGAAATATCCGGCAATTACTTTTACGTTGTTCTCATCCATTATATTCAGACCAAACGCACTCATATCGGCTTGGTACGTGTTCATCAGATAAACTTTCATGTAGTTAGCAAATCCTATAAATCCGCCAAACGAGACCGCATAAAAAAGGCTAAACCACCATGTGTCTTTATCCCGCATGAGTTTCATGTAATCCCTAAGTTTTTTCGGATTGGGCTTATAGACGCTTGCCGGTGCGTCTTTCGCCATAAACATATAGGCCACCAATACGATTGATGAGAGGATTCCACCGACCAAAAAAACCGATGGCCATCCCCAAATCTCAGCGATTTTAGGGGCAAATAAGAAGTCGATAACGACACCAATATTTCCCGCGCCTGCAATGCCTAGTACTGTCCCTTGTAGACGAGGCGGATACCATTGACCCGCTTGCGGTAACGCCACGGCAAAGGATGCGCCGGCAAATCCGAGACCCAATGCGATCCATAATAACTGATTATAGGTGATCGTATCGGCGCTAATATAGGCGAACAAGAGGGTAGCGATAACGAGCACTTGAGAGACCAATGCCGTCTTTTTCGGACCGAATTTATCGACGAAGAACCCTAAAACGATACGCAACAGTGCTCCGGTAAATACCGGAACGGCTAGAAGTGTCGCTTGTTGGCTGTCATTTAGGACAAAACCACGTGAGCCTAGAGACTCACTAATCTCGGTGGCAAGCGGTCCAAGCATCGTCCACATCATAAAACTAAAGTCAAAATATAAGAAGGCGGCAAACAGTGTCGGCCAGTGCCCCTCTTTTTTTAAATCGCGCAATTTCATACACCCTCCTAATTAGGATTTTTTTATCTGAAAATTGTAGCAGATGTACGAATCACCTATGTGCAACTTTATGATTAATATTTAATCATTATTCCAAAACACCTATTTTGTTTTTCGACTTGTAGCATTTTTAGTTGTGATTTTATTGTGATTTTTTATGAATATGATACGAAAAAATAAAACGTGTTGTAGTGTTTATTCAGAAGGAAATGTCATCAAAGGTTCAAAAAATAGAGTTATTCTTATCTATATAATTGCCACTACGCAACTGGCGCTACTGAGTGCTGATGATGCGGGTAAAGTAAGCGGAGTCATTCGCCTAGGGGTTTTGTATCAGAGCAATGAAGCAAGCAACGATACCTATGGTACGGCACTCGGCGGTCAGCTGAAATACGAAACAGCGACATGGAATGATCTTAAGATCGGGATTGCAGGATATCTCTCCCAAAAGCTGAATTTTGGAACTGGCTCATTGGATGATGGAAAAACAAATCCTGATTTTTTCGATCCAGACGGCAAATCTTTTGCCTATATCGGTGAATCCTATATCGATTACAGCGCTAATGATATAACGTTACGTATTGGTCGTCAGCCGATTGATACACCATTGGCGAATACGAATGATATACGGATGCTTCCAATTACATATGAAGCAGCAATGGCAACGTACGGCGGGATAGAGAAAACAACGCTTACCGCTGGATTTATGCAACGGTGGACAGGGTTTGACTCTTCGAGGCGGCCTAATGATAGCCTTAGCAAGTTCAAAAAATTTGGTGATAGGCATGAAAGCAGTGGTGCTTATGTGCTGGGAATTATCAATGAAAGTATTACCGATCTTCTCCTGCAAGGGTGGTTCTATTCGATCGACAAAGTAACGGATATGAGCTATGCCGATGCTATCTACAAAATTACTTTTCGCGATTCAAAAGAAGTAGAGCTGTCGGGACAAATAGCCAATTTTTCGGAAAAGACAGATGCTACAGGCGCGACGACAAATATCGACGGGAATCTCTATGGGATACGAGCCAATTTTGAATGGGGAATGGTCACGTTGAATGCGGCATACAATGAGTCATCAAATAATGATGGAAAGTCCGTAGGTATCGGTATAGGAGGGGGTCCGTACTATACGTCGATGGAAGAGTGGGCGCTTGATGGGTTGGAAGACGTAAAGGTATATCGCGGAAGCGTTGGAATCAATATGGCGGATACAGGCGCAGAGGGATTGATTCTCTCAACAGCGTACGGTGTATTTAAAAGTGCTCCGACCCATGTACAGGTCGATGAATGGGATCTTGTTGCAACGTATACCTATAATAATGGGTTAAGCGCCGATATGAGCTACGCTATGATTAATGACAAATATGATAATACAGATGGCGGAAGCGATGGCGGGTATGACCGCTTTTTAGCCCGTCTGAATTACTATTTTTAGCAAAATCGGAAGGTCGATAGTGAGAAAACGTGTTAAATTTTATAAGTTCTTTTCCTCTGGATTGTTTTCTTGATAACTAGAAATTAAATTACTAGAAATTTCGAATATTTTTTTGCTTTTTTCTATATTGATATTGACGAATATTTTTTTCCCTTCTTTATGGGTCTTGATCAAACCTGCCTGTTTCAGTATGTCAAGATGTTTCGAGATAGTAGGGAGAGTAAAATTGAACATGGAAGCGATATCGGTAATGCACATCCCGAAATTCTTTTCAATAGTTTGATTGCTTTCTGTTAATATTTTTTCAAAAATTTGTAGGCGGGTTACATGCCCCAATGCTTTATAAATTTCGGCACGCTCTTTCAGAGACATAACCCTCTTCTCTATAAATCCCATTAATTTTATCCAATCTTTTATTTTATATACAGATTAATCTATAATGGATAAAAATACAGTTAAATTAATAGCCCAAGTAAAAAGAGCAATACTGCTTTTATCTTCACACCGGTCGCAAGGTTCAATAATGTGATGTTTAGAATGTTATTAAGTAATTAAACTTAATATCTAACTAACTAAAGCATATTATGGATATTATTATGTTTATATTAAAAGAAAGTTTTTAAAATGAAAGAAATTTTTATTGCCCGGCAACCAATTATAGACAGAAATGGACATATCCACGGATATGAGCTACTTTTTCGTCAGAATTTTAATAATAATGCAGGTTCTATTACCTGTAACACCACTGCTACCAGCCGTGTTTTGGTGAATGCACTGAACAATTTCGGAACAAAATTACTGCTCGGGAATCATTTGGGTTTTATTAATATAGACCATTCCTTTATGGACACAGAACTCTTCAACACAATACCGGCAAAGCAATTCGTCCTTGAAATTCTTGAAAATTCTCTTGTATCTGATGTCTTCATATCAAAAATTCTGGAGCTGAAGAGAAAGGGCTTTATGTTTGCACTGGATGATATGGATTTGAGCGAAGAGATGATTAGTCGTTTTGAACCTGTTTTTCCCTACCTTTCCTATGTCAAGATAGATTTATTCTCTGCCACCAAAGAAATAATTACAGAAAAAATCGGAATCTTTAAACGGTATAAAAATATCAGCCTCCTTGCGGAAAAAGTAGAATTGATGGAAGATTTTGAATACTACAAAGAGATGGGGTTCTCTTATTTTCAAGGGTATTTTTACGAAAAACCGACGGTGTTCAGCGGAAAGAAATTTGATCCAACACGCAAAACGCTTTTTGAGTTTAGTGCCCTTCTTGATACCGATGCCGATATTAATGTACTTGAATCAAAGCTCATTAGCTGTCCCCACATGGTTGTGAATCTTCTACGATACATCAACTCCGTTGGGATGGGAATGAGAGCTCCTATCCGCTCTTTACGGCATGGTTTGACGCTTTTGGGCAGACAATGTCTTAAGCAGTGGATTTTGCTGTTTTTATACGCTAATGCGACGGGATCGATTTTGTCTGAACCTATTTTGCTATCCGCTCTCTTCCGCGGACACATGATGCGGTTGATATCCTCCAAAGTTTGCCCTACAGCAAATCAAGATCAGGCTTTTATGATCGGGATGCTCTCTCTATTTGACAGCTTACTTGGGCAACCTCTTGAAGAGATACTTAAAGATATTGCTTTTCACCCTAATGTAAAAGCTACACTTCTCCATAGAGAAGGGGTATGGGGAAAAATACTTGATTTGACGATAGCCTTGGATGAAGAAAACTTTTCAAATATTCCGAAAATATTGAAGGATATAAATTTGGATGAGGATATCCTGGCGACCATTACGACCGAAAGCTACAACTGGGCTAATGATTTTTATGCAGAACATATGGCTTCTGACGTCCAATTTGAAGAGAAAAATTAAATTTAGATAAAGCGAAAATAAAGTATAGAATTTTTGGTTGTGATTTTTTTGTGACTTTTTATAAATATGATACGAAATATAAATATTTTAATACGTACATAATGAATGATTTTTCTTAATTATAAATAAAGTTCACAAAGTCAAAAAAATCACCTAAATAGATTACATGAATAGTTGAGCAATGGCATCTGCATATTGTTTTTGTGAGATCAAATTCGAAGAAAAAAATTAAATTTCAATAAATGGAAAATAGTATGAAAATTTCAACCATAACCGCGACACTGCTTATCGGAGCACTGTCTGCCCAAGCAGCGGACGATGTCGCCAGTGCATTTAAAGAGGGTAAGCTGGATGGGCGGATCCGTATCCATTATATCGGAACGGACTGGGATCATAATGACCAATGGCTGCTTAACGGCTCGAAACCTGACGGAGATAGCCAAGGGCTAGCAGTGGGCGGAAGCTTGATCTATAAAACGGCTCCGCTAAAAGGGATAAGTGCCGGTGCAGGTTTTTACACGACACACGGTATGGGATTTGCAACGAATGACAATAACGGTGTTACGGCAGGGCATCCTAAGAATACAACCGCTTCTGATCTTTTTGCACGAGGTCCTGGAGCAGCAACCGATTTTGGGAGCGGATACAGTGTATTAGCACAATCGTATTTGCAATATGAGATTGCTAAAACAGCGATCAAAGGGGGACGATTTTTGATGACGAATCCGTTCATCAATCCCAATGATACGAAAATGATCCCGATAGCAATCGAAGGGGCGAGTATTATCTCCAATGATGTTGCTAATACAACGTTTGAACTCGATTATGCCGATAAGATCAAAGAGAGGGGGATGAGCTATTTTGGCTCTATGGCCGATACGGGCGATGCACCTGTGGCAATCAAAAACTATTACAACACCCACTATACAGCTACGACTAATACTAGTTATGGACAAGAAGCAGCTTCTGGAGTTGCTATTGCCGGAATTAAAAACAAATCGATCGATTCATTGGAACTCCAGGGATGGTATATGAACTGGCCCGATATCATCGATCAAGCGATGGTTGAGGGAAATTATAAGCTAAAAGTAGGTGAGGTCGGCCTCGCATTCGGCGCACGCTATATGCAGCAGTTTGACCACGGCGCCGGAGATATCATTAGGCCAAAAGACGGTTCTCCTTATGATAATAGTAATGTCAAAGTTAAAGGGGATGATGACAACCGTGTGAATACCTATATGGTTGCACTGCGGGCAGTTGCCAATTATAAGGCGGCACGGTTCCTTGTTGCCCATTCCCATACGGGTAATGGCGGCGACATGATCGCTCCATGGCGCGGATTCCCGACGGAGGGGTATACCCGTTCGATGACGATCACCGATTGGAATGCTAATACGAGTGCCTATAAAGGGCAGTTTGATTACGATTTTAACAGTTTGGTTTCAGGGTTAAGCGCTTTACTCAGCTATAGCTATTATGACCGCGATCCCTCAAAAGTCGGATACCAAGGACAGACAAACCGCTATTACGGTAATGGAGATACGCGTCAATGGAACTGCGATGTTAAATATGCTGTAGCCAGTATGAAAGGGTTAGAGTTCAAAGTCCGGACGATGATTCAGGAAAATGAGGTGGTTTCAAATATTACATCCAATAGTGGTGGAGCCTCCGATGGGATCGGAAACGATACCTCCAATAAAGAGTTACGGGCCGAAGTTAACTATTTGTTTTAAACCAATATAGTAGTGTGTAACGGGTGTTAGAAAACCAAAAAATGGATGATATATGGATTATTTAAAAATTCTTATTGTTGATGATGATGCAGCCAATCGACTGATCTTGAATGACATATGTCAGAGCATGAAAACATTTGAGATCAAAGAGGCTCAAGACGGAATAGAAGCGATAGAGCTAGCGGAGCAATGGCATCCACATATCATATTGATGGATATTATGATGCCCCGTCTCGATGGATTTGAAGCATCAAAAATTATAAAAAATACCTATCCCGAAATCATTATTATTGCTATTGTTTCTATCGTAGACAGAGAGGTTGAAGAGCATATATCGTCCATAGGGATAAATGCGTATATCCATAAACCGATCAATAGCAACCTGATTCGCTATAAGCTGCAAAGTTTTAGCGGATTGTTTGATTGTAAAGAGGGTAAAAATAAAGCACTCTCAAAAAACCTCTCCCTTAATCTTTTTGGCGCTCATACACGCCATTTTAAAACGATTTTTGAGATTATCAATACAGAAGCCATGATGGATTTTGGGATGTGGGTTCTTGCCCGAAGCGAAACAAAATCAACAGGATCGTGCACTAAAGTGGATGCTACTTTGGACTTATTTTATAAGCTAATGAATCATGGTATACGCAATGGAAACTCTTTGAGCATCATTATAGAAGAGAATTTTGACGATACCTTTGTCACCATGACGTTTGAAAAAGCGTTGGTGGTTAAAAATAAAATGATGCCGTTGCTTGAAGAATTAGGATCCGGATACATCATACGAGACAATGTTGTGTCGATACGGTTTCCCATGAATGATATCAGCGAAGTCATTATGAGCGAAAAGATTACTAGACCTCTCAAAGTGGCTATCAAAAGGGATGTAGAACCGGTAGCTGCTATAACAGTAGAGGTACCGACAATTGCAAAAGAAACGAGACCCCTTCAATCCAATGAAGAACAAATGTTGCGCCAAAGTTTTGTCCATAAAACTACAGCAGTCGAGTATGTTAGTGATATAGGCGGGGATGTACTGGATGAAATTCGTGATCTGGAGAGTCTGGATGAGGAGTGGAGAGAGCAGCTAATGACCCTCGAAGCAGAACCTATGGCGGAAAATATCCGAAATTTTGTTGATGGGGTATTGAGAGTTTATGTGCATGCAATCAATAATCTCTTTGAGTTCACTGCTCTTGGCTATGCCCTCTCATCATTGGGTGTTTTTTTAAAAGAGAATGCCGACATGATTATCGGCGACCCCAAGAAACTCAAAATGATGGTGATGCTCATGGAACATCTGGGAACCGATCTCGCCTCATGGAGGGATCATATTTTCGGATTGCAAGATGCCGGAGATATCCATTATCTAGACAGCTCTTTTTTTAGCTCGTGCATGCAGATCGAAGGGATTATCGGTGATAAGAAGATAGTTGAGGATGATGACGACGATGGTATGGAATTTTTTTAAACCACAATACAGAAGGAAATAAATGGCAAAAAGAGTAATTATTGTAGACGATTCGAGAGCCGTGATTGCA
>DAISIO010000007.1:0-26301 GCA_036821965.1 Sulfuricurvum sp. | reverse complement strand
TCGATGTTACCGGAAATCATGGGAAAATTAGTGGTACGGTTGTGTATCACTAATATTTTAATGTCTGTTGACTATCCTCACAGGAATCTATATTTCATTCCTGTGAATTCACAACAGCCGTTGTGACAGCAAGCAGCATCTGGTTTGCAAGAACTTTCCGATCATAAGCTTTCGCAAGTTTTGTACACCCTGATTGAAATTCTCGATAAGCCGTTCTGTTTTCCTTAATTAAAATCACTTTATTAATAAAATCCTTTTCGTTTTCTGGTTCGAAACACAGACCTGCATTGTAGTGCTCAATAATCTCCTGAGCCTCTCCTTCGACACCCAGCAGAGTTGGTTTTTGCATTGCCGATGCTTCAAAAATTTTTGATGGTATGACGGTTTTAAAGTTATCCTCTTTCTTCAGCGGAGCAAGTGAAACGTCACAAATTGAGAGATAATTCGGTACCTGTTCTTTTGAGACAGGGGGTAAAAAAGTAACATTTGATAGTTTTAGCTCCTGAGCAATTGCCGTGATGGTACTCTTCATTGCGCCATCACCGATAAAGAGAAAATGAATATCAGGGTCGAAAATTTTTTCAATACTTCGGACGATAAAATCGAGACTGTGTGCCAATCCGTGTGTGCCGATATAGCCTACGATAAATTTACCATTCAGATTAAGTTGATCCAGTAAGAGCTGATTTTTTGGACGTGGGTAGAACAATTCCACGTTTGAGCCGTTGGTTATCACGTCGATTTTTTCTGCAGGAATTCCGCGTCTTATGAGATTGGATTTAAAGGAATCAGTAACAGCAATAACTCGTGTTGCATCACGGTAGAGTGCTAATTCAATTTTTTCCAATATTTCGATGGCGCGTCCTTGCTTCATCGCACCAACAGTTTTAATCGACTCAGGCCATAGGTCTCGCAGCTCAAAAATCCACGGTTTTCGACGTATTTTTGAGAGCCCCCATGCGCTCCATGTTGTAAAAAACTGCGGTGACGTGGCGATGATGATATCATATTTCTGAAATAGTCCTACCAAAAATGCCATGATGGCAAAACTCATATAGTCAAGTACCCGTTTTACGAAGCCACTGTTTGATGTAATATAGCTCCAGACCCGTATTACTTCTATGCCGTCTATCTCTTCTTTGTGGTAGAGTTTGTTTTTGTAGCCATTATAAACATTTCCATGGGGGAAGTTGGGGGCACAGGTGATAATGGTTACTTCAGCTCCTAGCTTGATCCACTCTATTGCATGTTCATAAGTGCGGGTAGCTGGAGCATTAACCTCCGGTGGGAAATTATCAGTAATAAAAAGAATTTTCATAAGTTTATCTCCATGGTTAAGTTTTTAGTGAAGGTGATTTTAATAACGGTAGCTGGAATGAGTTTGTTAAACTCTGGTGCATACTGATAGACATCAGTTGTTATGGTGTCGTAATGGATACATTTAATTACTGTATTGTCCAGTATTATAGTGTTGTCATTGATAACCGCGTTAACATCTGGATGAGAGTGTAAAAAAGCTGTACACCTATGTATTTTTGAACTTTCAATACTATCTTCAATGGTGATTTGATGATCTTGGAACGAGAATTTTCGGGTATGCATAGCGCCGATGGATTTGTATCCATCATGAGTCGCTTCAATCACATCAATCTTTTCACGCAAGTGAATTATTTTGGCTCGTCTGCCAACACGAAATCCACCCCATACTTCGCTTTGTTCTTTGCTATCAATCATAACGGTGTTGTGGGATTCTGTAGAGCGTTCCATATTGCGTCGTAGATTGGTTTCATAGGTGGAGAGTCCAGTATCAACGATAATCGGTTTCCCATTAATATGGAGCTCAAAATTGAATGTGTCACTGTGTGCATGTCCGGGGATATAATCCGGTCCTATATTTCCGACATCAACAATACACTCATACATTTCTTTAACTACCTTGTGATAGCCAGACTCTTTGAGTAGTATGTTTTGTGCTTGTATGCCGAGTGCTGTTGCATAATTTGTCAGTTCGGTAGTTGTTGGTGCGATGCCATTAGTGCTATCATTAAGCAAAGGAATCGTTCCGTCTGTATAGGTGATCGTTTTGAGCCATCCTAACATTATTGCCGCTTTTGATTGGAAGAGAGGGAGAAGCTCCTGGGCTTTCCAAAGGTTGTTTTGCATTAGATTAATACAATCCAAAATTCGATAAAGCATAATCTGATGATACATCGGACTGCGTTCAAAATGGGCACCATCGGAGAGGATTTGCTCTTGCAATTCAGCAGTAAGGATTCTTTTTGCTGTTGTATATAAAACTTCATCCTTAAAATAATATGCTCCAAAAAGAAGGCTAAAACCATTTTCGAGAAGATGATTCCCCAACAAGTGGTATTCCAAGTTGTTACGTAATATTTCATATTGCGCATAGAGTGAATCGTCAATAGTTTGGTTTTGGATGTTATTTTTAACGATAAATTTAATCCAATTGATCCCTCTCAAAGAGATAGGAAAAGGCTCTAGGGCATCTTTCAGGCTGTTTGAGGAGATAATAAAATCGTGTATAAGTTTTAAGCCGTCATCTTTAGAAATACCGTTTTGATGTAAAAAATCAAAATAGGTTAGATTATAGGTCCAGAGCTTCCCATATTTGGGATAGTTCCAGTCGATTGTTGCATCGAATGTTTTTTCTAAATTTAAAAATGAGAATTTGTTTTTTTTATAGCTTTGACGACTATTAATAGATGTATCAAGTGCTAATGTGGACGATACCGATTCCTTTAAAAATGGATATTGGCGTCGTGTGATTTTTCTGAATTTCGTTTTGAAAAGATAATAAAATCGATAATAGAATTGTATTGATTTTAAATATTTTAGTGTGTGATAAAGTCTGATGTAGTTATTCATAGGAGGAATCTATCGTAGGTATATCGGATGAAATCGATATGTTTGGAACAATTTGACAGCCATTTTCAATAAAAACACCATACATATCATGCATAAATTACTCCCAAATTTTTTTGTACCGCTACGTAAGAGTAGTTTGTAAATCCTGTACCAATAGAATCATCTTGCCACGATGGCTTTTAATGATTTCGTCTTCGTGGACAACCCTGACATTGATTTCAAACTCTTTGAGCTTTGTATTGAACTCATCCTTGAAAATGGAGATAATGTTGTCGGGTGATATGGTGCTGGTTATTTTTTGCAAGAGCCGTACCTCGATTTTTCCAAACTCTTTTTGGTGTATCTGATAGTACAAGATTTCACTTTGTATCGGTGAGTGAAAATTGATGGCCGTTGTAGATATTTTTTTCTCTTTAGTGAGATAAATAAAGTCTTTCCCCCACCGTCCTGTTAAATTTTTAAGATACAAAAAGTGCTCATCCTCGAATATTTCTGCACCGTCGCCTATTTGATAATTGATCAACGGCATAGCCCGATTGACAAATGATGTCACCACAAGCTCTCCATCGACTACTCTTGGATAGCCGTATGATGTGTAAACTTTGTGTATGCCATTTGCCTCTATGTCTACGGCAATAAGTGCTCGTTCTGACTGACCATAAAACGAGATAACTTTGCACCCAAAAAAATCGGTCATGGCTTTTTTTTCATCAACACTCGACCCTTCACTGGCTAAAAATATTCCATTAAGTTTTGGAATGTAGCCATACATCTTAAAGTAGCCCATATACTCTTTTACAAGGGAGGGATAACCGTGTATGTATTTGATATTATATTTTTTAATTTCATCTAAAAGTTGTTTAAAATTAGTATGGTTTATTTTATACGTATCTACCACAAGCTCATTATAGATAGGACTGTATTCCGCAAGCTTATCCCCTTTCAGGCTTTTCCCCCGAAGGGTTAGTTTTGTATCTCTTTGTCGTTTGTAACCTGCAAACGACCAAATATGATGAATATGTGCCCACTCGATACCGAAAAGTTCGTTTGAGAGCAGGAGCGTAGTAGGATTTCTTCCTGATCCGCCGGTAGTGGTCGTATACGAGTTAAATCGATTAAATTCATCAGATGTATAGTAATCCAAATTGGTTGCTATATCATAAGCAGAGACCATCGGCAACGATTCGAGAATGGTTTTGACTTCTGAAATGTCAAATTTTTTAGGTATATGATCTTTACCATATGCAGTATGCTCTCGTGCATAATTGAGCGTATCAAATAAATTCTGATCAATCAGATTTTTATCAAACGAGACTTTGGATTTCCACTCTATATATGATTTGCCAAATAAAAGCCTGTCAGGAATGTATCGTAGAAATTTAAGATACTTTTTCGGTAGTACATCATAAATTTGTTTCATAGTTGCTAGCACTGTAATATCTCCTTTAACTATTTCTTTTTCTTAAACCCAATGATGTAAATAAATAAATAAGATTATTTCTAAAAGTTAATATTTTTAGTAAAATAAAACTTGAAATATTATTTGTGTGCTCTTTATAAACAGGAAGAAGTTTCTTTTTTATCCGATGTATTTTAAACCATTTTACATACTGATTCAAATCAGTTTGAAAAATATTAGATATGTTTTCAATTCTATTGCTATTGGACAATATTTCTTTATCTATTATATGTACTTGATTGTTTATATTTTCAATCCAATAAAGATTGATTTCTTCGGGATTATTGAAATATTCGATGCATAATCCAACTTTAGCAGCTTGGGATTTGTATTGTAAATGGAAACCATTGTAATTATATTCAGGGATATAAAAGTTTCCTAGACTATAAAAAATAGGTTTTCCTAAATAAATTTCATATGGTCCGACAATATGCGTATGGTGACCTATTATGGCATCCGCCCCTGCTTCAATAGCACTAAATGCAAGTTTTCTGTCTGCAGGTTGTGGATAAAATTCAAATTCATAATTCCAATGTAGAAATAAAATCACTTTTTTATCGTGATATAGTTTTTTTGCCGTTTTAATGCTTTCAATTATTATGCTTTCATAAAGCGGTGCGATACCAGCTGATTTATTTGTAGCATAATGACATCCAATAACATTCCAGCCAAATGCTAATAATACGTATTCCTGAATTTCGTCTTCCAGTAATATTGGATTAATAGCATCTTTTAAATTTTCTCCAATGCCGAATGGTACAATATCATGCTTGCGTAATTCGGTTTTAAATGCAGATATGTCAACTGTGTAGTCGGTAGTATGATTGTTTGCTAAACCAACGGCTTGGACATTCAAATTTTTTAAGATATCATAGGTATCTTCAGAGGAATGTAATGCAATCCCAGATGTTGACTTTTTATTTTTATTTGGGTTTATAATCAAGCTTTCAAGGTTTAAAACTTTTGGTTTTTTTAAAAAAACTTTATCAGAGACAAAAAAATTTATTTTTTCTTCAAAAGGGTATACAAAATCCCCGCAAAAAATCATTTTAATTCCTCACATATATTTGTAATAGATTTATAAACATTTTCGTATCGAAAGGTCTCGAATTTTTCAAGTGCATGTTTGGATAACATTGGGTAGTTTTCTTTATTAATGTAGCGTATGGCATCTAATAAACTTTTGGAACTTTTTGGTTCAATAAGTATTCCGCTTTGGTAATCGTCAACTATCTCAGGTATTGCTTGCCATCGCGTTGAAATGTTTGGTATACCTATTGAGTAAGCTTCGATAATAATACCAGGGTAACCCTCACCACGGTGAAATGTAGGGAGTAATAAAACGTCATACTTATATAATGTTGCCACAACATTTTCAGGTTTTATTACCCCTTTATAATGAGTATTTGTTGAGGTAAAATATTGTTCACTGTATTTTTTATCTTGAATCGGACCATAAATATCAACTTGATACATTGTATCTAGTTGATTAAAAACGTCAACGATTTGATCGATCCCCTTTGTTTCTTTGACAGATGATATAAAAACAAATCTTTTGTTATATTCTTTTTTAGGAGTATCCATGAGAGTTTGCTTTCGCGTGTTTGGAAACCAGTATGTATTTTTATTAATTTTTTGAACAAATTTTAGTATTTCTTTGGTTTCAACGAATATTATGTCAGATTTTATAAATGTTAAATTGGCGATTATTGTTCTCAATTTATTGTTTCTGTAAAGATCGATAAAATTACCACCAAAAATCCTAAATATAAATTTCTTTCTAAAAAGTTTAGCGAGAATATATATTATTGGTGATAGTAAAAAAGCCCCATTTCGCGCTACATTGACCATAACTAAATCAACTTTATGAATATTAAGAATCGTTTTTACAATAATATAAATATAGTTTTTTAATGCCCCAAATTTGTTATCATAGATATTTGCTTGTATAAAAATATAATTCTTTTGATTTTCATCAAAATAATTTATCATTTGCTTCATAAGTATCGTTGTTCCACCATAACTTTGAGGGTTCTTTGTTGGAATGGATCCAATGAGAAGATATTTTTTTTTCATTTTAATTCTTCTCCTTTTATAATAAATGCATTGTTTTTATTAGATTTACTATATCATAAAATGATTAAAAAAGTTTACTTTTGTTTTATGTGTAAAGATGATCTTTTTCCGGAAGAATATTGTGAATATAGTTGATTGATCCGGTATTGGAGATGATTTTAGCCGGTATTCCACCGACCGAAACACCGTTGGGAATATCATGTGTAACTACGGCATTCGCTCCAATGGCTACATCATTTCCGATGGTTATATTGCCAAAAATTTTTGCCCCTGGTCCTATATATACTCTATCCCCGATTGTTGGAACTCCAGGATGCTTTCCACCATTGGCAATCCCAATGGTGACACCTTGGGAAATATTGCAGTTTTCACCAATTTTTGCCTTTTCATTAATAATAATATCACCCCAATGACCAATATAGAATCCTTTGCCAATATCTGTTCCCGGAGATATTTGTATACCATAACGCAACATCCTTAGATACAAGATATATTTCAATAACGGATTTTTGTATTGTGAAGCTAATCGAAACCATACCATATAGTTAAATCCTGGAACCAGCATAAACGTTTTAATCCATGATTTCAAGGAAAGGTTCCCGTTGTGGCGATAGAGGTCATATTTGATAGGTTTTCTCATATCGTTCCCTTGTAAAGATGTGTATATTTAGCTGCTGTGACAGAAATATTAAAGGAATCTTCGAAATCTTTGTAAGCTTGATCTTGAAGAGTTGTTTTTTCGCTTGGTGTTAAAGATAAAAACTCTTTGATTTTTAGATAAAACGAGTCAGCGGAAAAATCTACGCTTAAAAGACCATTTTTTCCATCATGAATCACATCGACGATTCCGCCAGCCGGCGTACAAATAGGGATTACTCCTAGCGATATTGCTTCAAGTAGTGTAATTGGAAGTCCCTCATAAAGCGAAGAGAGGCAAAATGCATCAGCACAGAGAAGATAATCTGCAATATTTTGCTTCATTCCCAAAAAGTGTATTTCTGGTTTAGCAATCGTTACAAGCTGACTTAGAGTAGGTGCTCCCGTCGCATAATCATTACCTATTATTAGCAAAAGGAGATCTTCGCCTTCTGATATGAGTTTATTAAATGCATCAATGAGCATCTTATGATTTTTTTCCGGTGAAATGCGACCTATAGCTAGGAAAATTTTTGTAGAACTTGTTTTTTTATAACTATCAATTTCACGTCGCACATGATCAAATTCTGCCGTTGCTTCGGGCCGTTTTGTCCCATTTGCAATGAGTGTATTAAACTGACTACCATGTTGGGTATGGATGCTTTTTAATACTTGTTGTGAGATACCAATAGGCGTCACCTTGAAAAAGGTAAATAGCACTTTATAAACTTGCCTACTGCTTTTGGTGGCCTCTTTGGTCGCCAATGAATGTACGGTATAGAAAAATTTGTTTTTCGTGAATAAAATAGCCAGAAGTGAATTCATCAATCCCATTAAATGGGTGTTGATAACATCGTACTGCCCATTTTTAACAAGGGTATAAATTTTAAAAAACATCCGTAGGTCAAAACCAAGTTTTTTATTAAAAGTAATTATCTTAACGTTTGGATTTAATGCTTTTGCCATAAACATATGCTCTTCGACATCAAACAGTGAGCAAACGGTTACATCATGCTCCTTGGAAAGCTCATTGCATAGGTCAATGCAAAATTTCTCCGCACCTCCACCGTGAAGTTGAGGTATTATGTGCAATATATTCATGCTATTATTTTCTTTTTGTTGAGTTGATGATTGATGTTCATCATTAAAACAATAGAAAGCCAAAAATATCTGTCGTACGTTATACCCAATGTCAATCCCATCAAAAGAACTGCAAGCAACATCATTAATATCCACCATTCGTCAGTGTAAAATAAGATATTAAAATTCCGAATAATAATATAGCCAATGAAGAGAATAAACACAATAAAAATGGGAATACCCGATTCCGCTATAAGTTTAACATAAACATTATGGGGCGCCGGGGCACTGCCCACCATATGTCCTTCTTCATATATGGGTTCATGGGCTGCAAATTCATTGACTCCTACTCCAAAGAAAGGGTTATTTTCGACCATATGTTTTCCGGCTATCCATGAATGTATTCGATACTCGGCAGTTCCTGTATCTTTTGCGCGATCTAAAATATTCGAAACAGCTTTGTATTGTGTGAAGTTGATCTGTGTAATAACCCCTAAAAGCAGTAAGAATCCCAATAAAGCTTTATAGGTGAAAAAAATTCGAGGTTTAACGATAAGCAATCGAACGATGGATAAAAGAGCTAATATCCCTAGCATCAAAAATGACGATTTCGATCCTGCATGTAAAATACCATATGTGAAAAATGCAATAGATGTTATTAAAAAAAGTTTACTTTTATTTTGTGTGTAAAGATAAAATGCTGCAAACAGAAAAACAAGTAATTGTGTGGCAAATTCATTAGGGTCATCGGTTCCGCCCGATTTTCGAAATGACCACTCACTTAGAGGGGGGTTGTAGTAGGATATGACCACAGACGCCATCATAGCAATCCATATAATATATATCACTCTTTTTATTGGGTAATGGATAAAAAGAAGAACAAGAACAAAAATACCAATGAGCGCGAATCCGCCTTTTCCCAAAGTTACATCGTACCCTGCTACTATTTGCGACATTAAAAGCATCATCTCTAAAAATAAGAACATAAGAAGCAGTTTTTCCTGCATTTGTGTCATTATTTTTAAATGTTCTATTATTTTAAAAAGATTCATAAAAATTATACTAATTAGGATAATTTTTAATGATGATTCTCCAAAAATGTCAACAATCAAATTATCATTATACATACTAAATATAAAAATAAATATCATGAAATCATTCAAATAATAATATATTTTGTTTAACATGTTCTACCCTTTATAATAGGATGGTTGCAATAAAAACGATATATTATTGCATTGAGTTTGAGGATAGCCGCATAATCTATCACTATCCGGCTCCTGAAACATTGGGAATTTGTTACAGTTTTAGTGATCATACTAGAGCCTTTTGCGGATTTTTTATAAAAATTAAAAATGAGCTACGTTACAAAAATCTAAAATCTTCTTATCATTATCATTAATGCTTAAATACTTAAATACTTTATGCTTTACCAAAAAAACAATAATATCTGCATCATCTACAGCAACGGCTGTATCGATAATCGGAAATTCTTTATAGCCTTGAATATTGGGTTCAACTGCTAGAACATCGAGCCCATCGGCTATTAAGCGTCGTGTGATATAGAGTGCCGGTGATTCACGAAGATCGTCAATGTCAGGTTTGAATGCCAGACCCATGCAGGCGACTTTGGCTTTTTTGCCGTGAGAATTTTCAAAGGATAAGGCAGCGTTTTTGATTTTTTCGACAACCCAGTCGCTTTTGTAATCATTTACACGACGTGCTGTTTCGATCAGCCGAGCCGATCCTCCAGCTGCATCGACGATGAACCATGGATCGACAGCGATACAGTGTCCGCCGACTCCAGCTCCTGGTTGGAGGATGTTGACACGGGGGTGACGGTTTGCAAGAGAAATAAGGGTCCACACGTCGATGCCAAATTTATCACACAAGATAGAGAGCTCATTAGCAAAGGCGATGTTGACATCACGGAAGCTGTTTTCAGTGAGTTTTGCCATCTCGGCAGTTTTGGCATCTGTTTCGAGAACTTCCCCGGAGACGAAGGTTCGGTAAAAATTGGCGGCTACTTTCGTCGCTTCGGGTGTCGTGCCGCCAACGATGCGGTCATTTTCGACCAGTTCGCGCATAATATGCCCCGGAAGTACACGCTCTGGGCAGTGGGCGATATGAACCCTAGTCGTATCAATGCCGCATTCAGCCAGAATTTCCGCTACTTTGTCGGTGGTTCCGACGGGAGAGGTGGATTCGAGAATGACGATATTTCCCTCACGAATGTACGGAGCGATTGATCGGGTTGCCGAGATGACGTAGTCAATGTTGGGTGCAGGGCATGCGGAGGGATCATCGTTATGATGAAACGGGGTTGGAACAGCAAGGATAAAAACATTGGCTTCAGCCGGCGTGGTAGAGGCTTTTAGATTACCGGAGTTGACCGCAGAACGGACAAAGGTGTCGAGTTCGGGTTCGACGATATGAATTTTGCCTTGGTTGATCGTATCGACTGTAGTTTGAACGACATCAACACCGTGAACCTGATAGTGTCTGTTAGCCAACAAAGCTGCTGTTGGCAATCCAATATAGCCTAATCCAATAATACAGACGGTTTTATTTTTCATAACTATCCTTTAATAAAAAGTTTATAACGCGTTCGCATGCTTTGCCATCACCGTAGGGGTTATGGGCTTTTGACATTGTCGTGTATGCTTGATCCGAATCCAGCAACAACTGTGCTTCTGTAATGATTTTTGCGGTATCGGTTCCGACGAGCTTAACCGTTCCGGCTTCGAGTGCTTCGGGACGCTCGGTGGTATCGCGCATCACCAATACCGGCTTGCCCAAACTCGGTGCTTCTTCTTGAACTCCGCCGCTATCGGTAATGATAAAATAGGATTTATCCATCAGATAGAGAAATGTTTCATACTGCAACGGTTCTATCAGATAAACATTTGGAATGTCACCCAGAATCTCTTTGACCGGTTTTTGAACATTTGGATTCATGTGGACGGGATAGACAATGTCTATGTGCGGATTTTTTTCAGCCAATATTTTAAATGCTGCACAAATATTGATAAATCCCTGTCCATGATTTTCGCGGCGGTGACCGGTAACAAGAAGAATTTTTCTCGCGGGGTTAAAAGGATAAAGAGAGGTGAGTTTGGCAATGATCTCTTTTTCCAATGAAGGATTGTTTTGAATTTTTTCGAGTGCCAAAAAGAGAGCGTCGATAACGGTATTCCCCGTGACGGATATCTGCAATTCATTGACATTTTCTTTTAAAAGATTGGCTTTGCTCGTTGCGGTGGGTGCAAAATGATAGGCGGCAATTTGTGTAGTGAGCTGACGGTTTGCTTCTTCGGGCCATGGGCTGTAGATATTGCCGGTGCGCAGACCTGCCTCGATGTGAGCGATTTTAATCTGCTGATAAAATGCAGCCAGTGATGCTGCAAAGGTAGTGGTGGTGTCTCCATGAACAAATACAACATCCGGTTTGTAATCGTACAAAACACTTTTCATCCCCAGTAAGACATTGGCCGTAATATCATACAGATCCTGCCCCGGCTTCATGATATTGAGGTCATATTCAGGGGTAATCTCAAAAAGACTTAGTACCTGATCAAGCATTTCCCGATGCTGAGCCGTGACACACACTTTGGTTTCAAAACTTTCCGGATGGTTTTGGAACGTTTTGACCAGCGGTGCCATTTTGATCGCTTCTGGACGGGTTCCAAAGACGATAAGGATTTTTTTCATATGTGTTTTCCCTGTAGCTCCGTTTGATTCAAAGTGTGTTGGTAAAGATCTACAGTTGCTTGGACATATCCATCGATACTGCCGCAGTCGTAGCGTTTGCCTTTGAATTTATAGGCAATGACATTGCCCGATTTAGCCTGCTCCATAAGAGCATCGGTAATTTGGATTTCCCCCCCCTTGCCTGGCTTGGTCTGGCGGAGGATATCAAAGATATCCGGAGTGAGAATGTAACGCCCGATGATAGCGAGATTGCTGGGGGCATCAGCGGGGGCCGGTTTTTCTACCATCGTACTGACACGGTAAATGCCTGGCTCGATCTCTTCTCCTGCGATGACTCCATATTTATCGCTCTTTAATGGATCAATCTCCTCAATCGCGACGATAGAGCAGCGGTATTTTTCATAAAGTTTTACCATCTGCGACAAAACGCCTTCACCACTGTTGATGCAAAGGTCATCTGCCAAAACAACGGCAAAAGGTTGATAATTAACCAAGGTCTTTCCAGTCAGGATCGCATGACCAAGCCCTTTCATCTCAATTTGTCGGGTGTAGGTAAAAGTACAGCTGTCAATAATATGGCGGATGTCGGCAAGCATTTTTTCTTTGCTCGTCCCTTTGATTTGGTGTTCGAGCTCATAACTGATATCAAAATGATCCTCAATAGAGCGTTTTCCCCGTCCGGTGACGATTGCCATCGTATTCATCCCTGCATCTATCGCCTCTTCAACACCGTATTGAATCAACGGTTTGGTTAGCACCGGCAACATCTCTTTTGGCATTGCTTTGGTAGCCGGCAAAAAGCGTGTGCCATATCCTGCGGCTGGAAAGAGACAGACATGTATTGGAGAAGTTGTTTTCATTTGTATCCTTTTGGATTTTTAAATTGAAAGTTCCAGGCATCACGGCACATACTCTCCAAGTCACGCTGGGCACTCCATCCGAGGATTTGACGGGCGGCGGAAGGATCTGCATAGCAGGCAGCTATATCTCCATCGCGGCGGGGAGCAATGATATATGGGATGGTTTTACCGCTGGCTTTTGTAAACGCATGAACGACATCCAGCACGCTGTAGCCTATGCCTGTACCAAGATTGATGGCCGTACATTGGGGAGTTGTTAATGCTTGAAGGGCTTTTAGATGTCCTTCGGCCAAATCGACGACATGGATATAATCTCTTACTCCCGTCCCGTCATGCGTCGGATAATCTCCTCCGAAAATATTTAAGGTATCACGTCGTCCGATAGCGACCTGTGCAACAAAAGGCATCAGATTGTTTGGGATTCCCTGCGGATCTTCTCCAATAAGGCCGCTTTCATGGGCTCCGACAGGATTGAAATAGCGTAAAATCATAATCTTCCATGATGGATCGGATACGTAGAGGTCACGTAATATCTCTTCAATCACAAGTTTCGTTTGACCGTAGGGATTGGTGGTGCGCAGAGGGTGACTTTCGTTGAGCGGAAGATACTCTGGATCACCATAAACCGTTGCAGAAGAGCTGAATACGAGCGTTTTGATACTATTGGTTTGCATGGCCCGTAAAAGAGACAAGGTTCCTTGAACGTTGTTGTCATAATATTCCAGTGGTTTGGCGACAGATTCTCCGACTGCTTTAAGTCCGGCAAAATGGATAACGGCATCGCATCCTCTCATTGCATTTGCGGTGGCAGCTTCATTTCGGATGTCACCAATGATCAGCTGGAGCGATTTGTCGGTGATATGCTCGACGCGTCGAATTGCTTCGGCAGAGCTGTTGGAAAAATTGTCATAAACGATAACGTCATATCCCGCATTTAACAGTTCTACGCAGGTATGCGAACCGATATATCCGGCTCCTCCGGTGACAAAAATTTTCATTGTGGCTCCTGTTGTATTAAAATGGACGTACTTGTGGGATTGCTCAAATTGTTTTTTCCCCCATTTTTTTGAGATTTTTCTTCCACTTGGGTCTTTTTGCTTTTCGATTCTTTTCGATATCGTATCCTTTGATCAAATAGGCTTAAAAAAATAAAAAATAACAAACTGAATAAAACCAAGGATAAAAAGTCATCGGCGAAGCGCATTTGAAATCCTATCATCGAAAACATGGCTTGGATAGAAGCTATAAGAATGACCGAAACACGTACATCGCCTTTGACCTTGTACATGAAATGGTGAATATGGTTTTTATCGGCTTTAAACGGAGAAATTCCACGTTGGATACGCCGTATTATTACAAGAAAAGTATCAAGCAAAGGAATTGCTGTGATGAACAAGATCGATGCTGGTGAGGCATATTTTAACGAAAGGATACTGAGTGTTGCAATGACGAAACCCAGAGTCAGTGATCCACTGTCACCCATGAAAATTTGTGCTGGATTCCAGTTGAAAAACCAAAACACGAGCAACGAAACGATGAACGAGGAAGAGAGCGTGATGATCAAAATATCATTGTGGATTATACCAATTGCGAGAAAGGTACTCAAAATGATAAGCGATACGGAAGCCGCAAGGCCATCGAGACCATCGATGAGATTTAACGCGTTGGTAAAGCCGGCAATAGCAAATAGGGTAAAAGGGAAGGCGATGAGGAGAGGAATGGTCATGTCATGCCCAAAATAATCTCCTAATGTACCAATATAATTTCCATTCCAGTACAAGAGGGTTCCAGCAAGGAAGATGAAAAGAAATTTCAGTCGTGGAGAGGTATCAAAAATATCATCAATCAGTCCGACAATAAAGACAATTGTGATCGCGAGATAGATAAGAGAGTAAGTGTAAAGGTGCTCCCAGTTAAAGAGAGCATGAACGATTAGGATTGACATAAAAATGGCAATACCAGCCCCTCTTGGAACCGCTTTTTTATGCATACTACGATCGTTAGGAATATCGATAAGTCCAAGCGGTTGCGCAAAACGGATCAACAACAGATGAAAGAGAACCGATGTGATGATGATGCATAATAAAATAATAAGTAAATTCATAGTGAGGAGTATAATGGAATAAAATTAAAAATTACATTAAAAACCTATATTTTCTGTTTTTTTATAGTATATTTATAATTGATTATGTTAATATTTATATAAAAAGAAATTAAATATCTTAGAGGGATTATTTTTTTCTATTTTTTGTAATTGTAAGATTTTTTCCACTCTAAGCAACCCTTCGGTATAATTCATATAACTAACATAAACGAGCACTGAATCTAATGGATAACATACGCAACTTTTCAATCATCGCCCACATCGACCACGGTAAGAGTACGCTTGCAGATCGTATTATCCAAGAGTGCGGTTCAGTATCTGAGCGCGAAATGGGCAAACAGATGATGGACACGATGGACATCGAGCAAGAACGGGGGATTACGATCAAAGCCCAAAGTGTCCGTTTGGACTACGTCAAAGACGGTCAGCACTATATCCTCAATCTTATTGACACTCCGGGTCACGTCGATTTTAGCTATGAGGTGAGTAAGTCACTGGCATCCTCTGATGGTGCATTGCTCATCGTCGATGCGGCGCAAGGGGTGGAAGCACAAACGATTGCCAACGTCTATCTGGCAATGGAAAACAATCTCACGTTGATTCCCGTGATCAACAAAATCGATCTCCCCTCCGCCGAACCTGAACGGGTTGCCGAAGAGATTGAAGCGACGATCGGTATCGATGCGACCGATGCGTTGCTCATTTCGGCAAAAACGGGTGTCGGTATCCGTGAGCTGATCGATGCGATTGTTGATCGTATCCCTGCGCCATCTGGTGATCCGACTGCGACAACCAAAGCAATTATTTACGACTCGTGGTTTGATGCGTATCAAGGGGCAATGGCACTTGTGCGTGTGTTTGACGGTGAAATCAAGATGGGGCAAATGATTAAGCTGATGCATAACGATGAAAATCATCAGGTGCTTGAATTGATGTACCCCCATCCTCTACGTCGCCAAAAGACGCAGACGCTCAAAAGCGGTGAGATTGGGATTGTCGTCTTGGGGGTCAAAGATGTCGGAAGCATTCGAGTAGGGGATACGATTACCGATGCGAAAAATCCGACTGCGCATCCTGTAGCGGAGTATGCACCGGCAAAACCGTTCGTCTTCGCAGGGTTGTATCCGATTGATACGGATGAGTTTGAGGCGGTTCGTGATGCGCTGGATAAGCTCAAACTAAACGACAGCTCTTTGAGTTACGAACCTGAAACATCCATGGCTCTTGGGTTTGGATTTCGTGTCGGGTTTTTGGGAATGCTTCATATGGAAGTGGTTAAAGAGCGGCTGGAGCGAGAGTTTAATCTCGATTTGATCGCCACAGCCCCTTCGGTTGTCTATAAAGTGTATAAAACTGATGGGTCGATGATCGAGGTGCAAAATCCTAGCGACCTACCAGAGCCACAGTTTATTGATCGTATCGAAGAGCCGTATGTACGTGCGACAGTGATTACCCCTGTTGATTATTTGGGGAATGTTATCACGTTGGTAACCAATAAGCGCGGGATGCAAGAGAAAATGGATTATCTGAACGAAACGCGGGTTATGCTGATTTATTCGATGCCGATGAATGAAATCGTCGTTGATTTTTACGACAAACTCAAATCGACTTCCAAGGGGTACGCGAGTTTTGATTACGATCCAATCGAGTTTCGTGATGGAGATTTGGTCAAGCTCGATGTACGCGTAGCGGGAGAGGTAGTCGATGCACTTAGCGTTATCGTTCCCCGTACTTCTGCCGATTTTCGGGGACGCGCGTTGGTCAAAAATATGAAAGAGATTGTCCCTCGCCAGCTTTTTGAAGTAGCGATCCAAGCGAGTATCGGAAACCGTGTTATTGCTCGTGAGACCGTTAAGTCGATGGGAAAAAACGTTACCGCCAAATGTTACGGCGGAGACATCTCCCGTAAACGCAAACTTCTCGATAAACAAAAAGAGGGTAAAAAACGGATGAAAGCCATCGGGAGAGTTCAGCTTCCGCAAGAGGCATTTATGTCTGTTTTGAAAATGGACTAACCGATGCGCTGTATGATGTGCGAGAGTTTTAGCCTCTCACACATCTGTTCTGTGTGTCAAAAAAATCTCCTCTCGCCGACGCTCCATAAGCGCAAAATTCTAGGTTCCATCCCTGTTTATTCCTTCTACCCCTACGACGCTATCGAGCCTCTGCTTCTCACGAAACATACCGATGTCGGATTTTATATCTACACCCTTTTGGCAAAAAATTCGTTTTCTACCTTTGCGCACGAATGGAGTTATGAAAATCATATCGCTTCTCTCGGAGTCGATGATCACAGCAAAAGCGGTTATTCACACACGGCAATCCTGAACCGTTCTCTACAATCCTCTGGTATCCAGCCGTATTTTGGAAAACTCAGAGCGACAGAACAGTATAAATATGCGGGAAAAAGTGTCGAAGAGAGATTACTGAACCCCAGAAAATTCCAATTTCTCCCTTTTAAAGAGGAGGAAGTGATTTTGGTCGATGATATCGTCACGACCGGATCCACTCTTACGGAAGCGGTAGAGACATTGGTCGCTCACGGGAAAAAAGTGATTTTATGCCTCACTTTGAGCGATGCGGAGAATCGATAGAAATCTAGTTATATAGAAGTCTTCTGTCTTGTAAAAGGCAAGCTTTAGAGCCATAGCGGCTAGCGTAGCCAAGTGGGCTTTGCTCCGTTGGCGTTCAAAAACAATCTTAATACCCGCTTTCCGTCGTAATCCTCATATCCACAATGGCGCGTCCGATGGTGAAATGATAGAGTGACTGAAAGCGTTGATCTTTCAGTCCCAAAAGGGCGTGAAATTCATCGTCCAAAAAGCATCCGATTCCCGTTGCACTCAGACCCAATGAAGTCGCTTCGAGGTAGAGTATTTGACCGATTGCGCCGCACTGATGATAGAGATTTTTGTACCCTATGGCACCGTGGGACTCCAATGCAGAAGAAAAGGAGGTGAGCATTCCGAAACTAAATGCCCCTTCTTTTGCAATTTCTTGGTTACATGAGATCATTTGCGATACTCCCCGATAATCCCCTTGCTGTAACAAATAAAGCCCATTGCTGAAATCCTCCCATACAAAATCTTTATTCATTGCATTTTTGAGAATGTCAAACTCCTCTGTACGACGGACAAATGCATACAGCCCGCTCTCTAACCCCTCAACGCGGTGGACGAACATCATAAAATGGACATCACACGCTTCCGCACAAAAATTTGACGAATCCAAAATCTGGCGAAACTGCTCTTCGGTGATACTCGAGCCATCCATGGCCTGTGCGCTTCGTCGTTTGAGGATGATATCACCGGCACTTTTGCTGGGTGGCGGTGATTTGTGAGATGTTTTTAGAGGAGTTGTGATCGGATAGAGCCCTTGCGTCGCGTGGTCGATGACCTCCAAGATAGGCCAATCATGATGGGCGCGACTGAGGAAATTGGCCTGGGTGTTGAGCCGTGGCGTTTTAGGGAGAGTGTGTGTGTCTGATTTTCCAATTTTCAAGAGAATATCCGGACTCTCATGTTCTCCATCCTCAAATCGTTCAAGCTGATCCAATCCGCAGAGACGTGCAATTTCTTCTGTTTCTACGCTCAAAATCTCACATTCCCAACCCAGCATAGAACTCGCTGTTTTAATCGCACCATAGGCGTGTCCCGCATCGAGCTGGCAATAGCGCCATGAGCGTTCTCCGTATTTCCATGCTTCTCTCCAGAGAATTGAGGAGAGGGCAACCATGAAAGTTCCCTCAGGGAGTGCGTCGTCGTAGGTATGCAACAGTTCAAGCGCATGTTCGCGGGGGGCATAATGACTCAGGGTGCTTTTGGAACTCATCCCTTCGATGGCAGGAGCGATGACGTAACACTCCGTCGGTTGCAAATTACCGCTGGATGCATTGCAGCGAAGCGCCCACTTTGAACCTCCTTGGCTTTTCCAAGCAGCTAGCCCTAGTGAATAGCGTAACAGTTGCGAGAGTGATTCGAGGCACAGCGGAGCTACGGGTAAAGCATCGGGCTTAAAAAGGAGATGATACGGGGGTGTAACATCACTATGGATGAGGGGGATGAGAGGTGCATTCTCATAACGGCGAAACGGGTTCGGCTGGGTTTCCCAATCCATATACCCGAGGCTGGCGGCATAACGCTCGCGTCTGTGTTTAGTACGGTCGTGATACATAAGGATAGTAGGTGTATTTTTCATACAGTGATTATAGGCAGAGGGGTTAAATCTCCCCTTTAGCGGCGTTTTGATTGATTTGACGTAAGAGTTCTCGAAGCATTTGGTCGTGTGCCGGCGTGGCTTCGAAACGAATCTCCTCTACGTTTGATATAAACGTCCCGCTGTAGCGGATCAGTTTTGGTTTTATGACCACTTTTACCGAGGAGTTAAACGCGATAAGAGGTTGGGTGATACCGTAATGTTCCTTGAGAACAGAGGGTATCGTAGTGGCCTTTGGGATTTTTAATACGATTGTGGCGTCGGTAAAGTCGGTATTTGCACTCGCATCAATATCTCCCGTGATGGGAGAGGGGAGGGAGAGCAGTTTAAACAGGGATAGTGCATCGGCATGTTTCACTTCAAGATGGAGGGACTTTGGGCGAAGCTGGTAGAGGGTTACAGTAGCGTCTGTTTTAGCTTTGGCCGCATACGCGGTGGCGTTAAGTCGAAGATCGTGTTGGCTCCCGCGCAACGAGGCGTTGAAAGTGGCTTTGGTGCGGAGCGGATAGGTTACAAACTGCTCCAAAATTCCCAATTCGTCGATGGAGACTTTGAGAGCAGCATTGATCGTAAACGGTTGAATCTTTCCGTTTTCATCGGCGAGGAGAGACCAAAAGTCAAAACTCTCATTGTCTTCTTTAAGGAGCGAGGGGTTAAATCGGTGCGTCGTGGCAATGAGCCTTCCCGTGGCATTGATGTCGCGCTTGTCAATCCCGCTCAGATGTATATCACCATTGAGTACTGTATCGCTATCGTGTGGGTATTCGAAAGTATCCATAAAAGGTTGATAGGGGAGATTATGGATAACGAGCTGCGCGGAACTGAGGGAGAAAAAACGGAGGGTGGTATTGTAATCGATACTCCCTTTAAAAATATGGCTCGTTCCGACGAGGCTTAGACGATGAGTGGCTCCTTGGATGGTTCCATTCAAATCGATGGGAAGTTTCGTGGGGTTTATCCCTTTTAGTGCAGAGAGATTAGCGTCATATCGGGCATTGATTTTAGGAGGGAGGAGGGTGTATGACCCTTTGCTATTCACACTATTATTAGCGTCATCGAGAAAAGAGATCTCAAAGCGGTTGGGTGTTAGAGTAAATGTTTTTAGGGTGATGGGGTATTTGAGCGCAGATGAAAGTTGGTTTTGAACCAAAGGGGTGATCAACCGATTGCCCAAGGAGGTAAAGAGAATCACATATCCCACCCCCAAGAGAGCAATGAGGATGAGGGCAATCATCGCGAGGATGTATCTCTTGTGTAGAGGGTGTTCTACTGGGTGATCAACAGTATCCATGGAGTTCCTAAGCCTAAAAAAATGATGAGGTTGAGCACTGTTACAGCTCCCCCATAGATATAGATTTCACGCGCCGTAATGTACCCTGAACTTAGATATATGGCGTTTGCTGATGAGCCTTGCGGGGTGATCATTGCATTAAAATTGCTCGCAAAGAGAAGCATCATTGCCATGAGCTCTCCCGGAACTCCGGAGGTGATCGCAACAGTGAGAAAGACTCCAAATAGTGCGATCAAATGGGCGCTTTGCGAGACAAAAAAATAGTGGATTAGGACGTAGAGGATGGTGAGGATGAAATAGACCGCTATCCACGGCATACCCACCAAATAGCCGCTCGCTTGATCGGCGAGTGCCCCCATAAATCCGAGGCGGGCCAGTTCGGTGCTCATGGCAAACAAAATAGAGAACCATATCAGCGTGCTGAGCGCTTCCCCTTGTGATTTGAAATCCTCGACCACGAAAACGCGTGTTACCATCAAAATCCCAAGTCCACCGAAAGCAACGGCGGTTTTATCAATAGGAAAAATTCCTGAAAGGGACCATAATAGCAGCATAGAGAAAAAAACGCCTCCTGTAATCCACTCATTTCGGCTAATTTTTCCCATTTTTTGCAATGCGTCTTCTGCTTGTTCGGGTGCTTCGGGCGTAGCAGTCAGTTCTGGGGAGAAAACTCGATAAAGAAGATAGGGAAGTACAATAAAAGCGACGAAGGTAGGAACAATGGAAGAAAGGAGCCATGAGCCAAACGTGATGTGAATCCCCATCGTCTTGGCGATATGGACTCCCAGCGGGTTGACCGCCATAGCGGTAAGCCATAATCCCGAGGAGATCGTGAGTCCTGCCATAGAGGTCATCATAAAATAGGCCCCTGCCTTCTTGCGCGTCCCATCGGCGACTTTGGAATTGCAATCATGTGCCAAACCGTATGCGATAGGATAGAGGATGCCTGAACGAGCCGTATTGCTTGGAAAAGCGGGGGCAATGAGCATATCGGTGGCGACGAGACTGTATCCCAACCCCAAAGTAGAGGAACCAAAGCGGCGGATGATGTGCAGAGAGAGCCGTTTTCCAAGACCTGATTTGTGGACGGCGTGAGAGACCAAAAAAGCGGCAACAATGAGGAGGATAAAGCTTTCTGAAAATCCTGAATAGGCATGAACGGGATCCATAACACCGGTCAAAACGCTAATGGCTAGGGCAATAATAGAGGCGGTGATGATGGGAAGAATATTGAATAAGATAGAAAGTATCGTCGTGAGAAAAATAGCGAATAGTATCCACGCTTGGTGGGTAATTTCAAAGGGAGGGGGGATAAAACAGAGGAGTGTAGCGAAAAGGAGCAATCCAATGACGCTAAAAATTTGTCGGAGAGAAAAAGTCATGCACCATTCTTTTTGCTTATTATAGCATTAGTGTATCGCGTTTGCAGGGGCTATTTTTGTAAAAGAGAGAGAAGCTTTCTACGTCTTTTTAAGTGATGCTGTGTAATAATGTTTTAATATTAGAATGATTCTAAAGGTCGATAAATGTACGTTAAAGCTCCTCTTTCGATTTGCCTGTTCCCCGCTGCCGGGTATGGAACCCGTTTTTTACCCGCGACGAAAGCGATGCCCAAAGAAATGCTCCCTATTTTGACGAAACCGTTGATCCAATATGGGGTTGAAGAGGCGATGGCTGCCGGGATGAATACGATGGCGATTGTCACAGGTCGGGGTAAACGGGCAATTGAGGATCACTTCGATGTCAGCTACGAGTTGGAACATCAGATCAAAGGGACAGCCAAAGAGAAACAGCTGGCTGATATTCGCCATATTATCGACAAGTGTACCTTTTCGTATACCCGTCAAGTGGAGATGAAAGGGTTAGGTCACGCGATTCTCACGGGAGAAACGTTGATCGGGCATCACCCTTTTAGTGTTATTCTCGCCGATGATTTGTGTGTTAATGAAGATGAGGGTGTTTTGGCCCAAATGGTGGAGTTGTTTAAAAAATATCGCTGCTCTATCGTTGCCATCGAAGAGATCGATCCATCGCAAACAAATAAATACGGGGTCATCGCGGGAGAAGAGATCGAGCCAGGCATTTACCGTGTCTCAACGATGGTAGAAAAACCTGCTCCTGAGGATGCCCCTACCAATCTAGCAATCATCGGACGCTATATCCTCACTCCTGATATCTTTGATATCTTGCGAGAGACAAAGCCAGGCAAGGGTGGAGAGATTCAAATTACCGATGCGTTGATGGAACAAGCCCGTGCTGGAAATGTGATCGCTTATAAATTTCGTGGAAAGCGCTATGACTGCGGAAGCGTCGATGGATACGTGGAAGCAACAGTAGATTTGTATGAGCAATCCAAGAAAAATAACAAACGCTAAAACGATATCACGTCATAATCATTGAGCACTTTTCCCCCGTTTTTCAGCAATTTCATTGTATTCAATTCATGGATAATAGTAGGTGCAAAGAGCGTTTTGAGATGCATTGCATAGAGGCTGAAATCATTTCGTCTGCATTGTTCCAACTCGCTTTTGAGTAATGCCGGGGTAAGGTGTTTGCTATCAAATGCCAGTTTCTCAAAACTTGAGGGAAACGAGACTTCTATCACGAGAGTATGAATGTGAGGATTTTCATCGAGCAATTCCCAAATGCGTGGACATTTGTACGTGTCGGCAGTAAAAAGGATTCCTGAACCATTTTTTTCGATTTTGTACCCGCAACTTCCATCGGTATGATCGGTTTTGAACGGTGTGAGGGCTATTCCATCGACGTTATAGGTATGCTCCAACGTAATTTCTATCAATTCAATCGTTTTTTGAGCGTGTCCTATAAGATTGATTTCTTCGAAGTTAGGCCAGATGCGGCGGTTGAAGATATAGTGGCGTAAATCGTCCAAGGTTGCTTTGAGACCGTAGATTCTTAGGGCAACCGATTTTTGAGTAACAAAAAGATCGGCGAGAAAAGGGATGTCGATAATATGGTCGAGATGGGAGTGGGTGAGAAAAATATGTTCAACGGTGAAAATATCATCCCCTAACATATTGATAAGATTGCCCGCATCGATGACACAGTGTTTTGAAACTCGTAGACACGTAGTCCCCTGAGCAGGGGTGCGTGTTCCGCCTGTCCCTAAAAATTCGATTCCATCCATTTCTTCTTGCCTTCTTTTTGAATAAAGTTTAATTATAGTGTAAAAAGTGTGAATTTGTCTTTTGAAATATATTGACTGATCTTACACGCCTATTCGCCATTGTTAATTTTATTGGAAATCAATAAGAGATTGCAGAGGGGTGAGTATTATTTAAGCAACTCTGTAGTGCAATCGTAATTTTTTCGCTCTATTATACGTGTATGAAATTGATAAAAGTACTATTATTTTTACTATTACTGTTTTGCGGGCCAAGTTATGCCAAAGAGCTTTCAACAAGCGCTACGCTCTCTTTGATCCGTTCAATTGAACCTCTGGCCATTCAATACGGCGAGGGGAATATCAAAGCATATGTTTTTGTGGATCCAAAATGCCCCCATTCGCGTGATTTTATCTCGATGATTCATGACAATGAAAAAATGCGTGGTATTTATCGTTATTACCTCTTTTTTTACGAACTAAAACGATTTAATTCGCATA
Source organism: Sulfuricurvum sp. (assembly GCA_036821965.1). Taxonomy (GTDB): domain Bacteria; phylum Campylobacterota; class Campylobacteria; order Campylobacterales; family Sulfurimonadaceae; genus Sulfuricurvum. The sequence continues at coordinate 2,358 of DAISIO010000007.1, read as the reverse complement.
AGCTTATCGGGTCGATTTATACCGCATCATCACCGCTACAAAAAACATTAGAAGTGATGGTGGGGGGGAAAGAGATTGCGCCATTGACATCCATTTCACCCATGATTGAAGAACAAATTGGAAAAATAGAAAGTGTTGCGAGTGAAATAGGGATTACAAAACGTCCGTATTTGATTATTGCGAAAGAGTGGGATTAATTTATGTATTACAATACGCCAAATGTTTCAAGATATGTTCGTTTTATCCGAAGGTTTCGGGCGGGGATAATCGTTGCGTTTATTGCTCTTGCTGTTGCGGCATTGAGCCTTATGCGTCCGGAGCTTACCTCCTCTGACACCCTCTATTGGCTTAGTGAATCCAAAGAGTATCAAAAAACACAAAAAAATGAGTATCAAACTGCATATGTGGGATGCTTAAGCATCGATGTCCCACTTTTTGATAACCAATCCAAGGCGATATTAAAGGCGCTTCAATCTGAGCTTGAGTATCATAAAGAGATAGTGAGAGTGGAATCGCTTTTTTCGTCGTACCGTATTTATAATGACGGCGGCGAAGAATCAGCGCTTGTGCGAGCGTTGCCTATCGATCAGCTTAGCCCTGAACAGATGATTGACTTTGTGCACGCTTTTCCTCAACCTTATATCCGATTTGTAGACAAAGATTTTAAACGTTTTTATTTTATTATCGAGTCTAAAACGCCGATTGATCTCTCTTCGTTTACCGTCCCCTATCCGCATCACTATTCTGAACCCACCACTGAAGCACAATGGGAACATTATTTAGGATATATCGCTATTTTTATTATGATGACGATCGTTATGTCGAGATGGTTATTTAAAAACTATATCGCAGCATTGGCGGTACTTAGTGTCACTGCTTTAACCCTTATTCTGACATTCGCAGCGATTGAGCTCATCATGGGGTATCGTCAAATTCACATCGCTATGACACTGATGGTCTTGAGTGTTTCCATTGGACACACCCTTTATTTTTATTACCGATGGCATGTATCACACTTTAGAAGTGATTCGGTGCGTGCAATGGAAAAAAGTATAAATCGTAACCTTGCCCCAGCCCTTTGGACATTGCCCGTATTGGCAATCAGTTTAGGCTCATTGCTCTTTGTTGATTCGGTTATTATCAAAATGTTGAGCCTAAGTCTGCTCTTCTCATCGGCCATAGCCTATTTTATGAATGTCACTTTTTTACCGGCATTGCTTAGTTATTTCTCGGTGAATCATCCTCGTGTCGGATTTGCACGAATGTGTTATGGATTCGCAAATCGTGAAATCCATTATAATCCTCGTTTGCTCCAGCTTTTTATTGCGCTAACCATTATCATTATGGTGGGTACTGTTTTGCGTTTCGGCACAGGAGGTGAGAGTGTTTTTGATTCACGTGTGGAACATAAAACGATTACCCTAAAAGTTCCTTTTGAAGAGATAGATCTTTTAACGTTACAGAAACTAGAACAGTTTGAGACGGATTTGCGACATGATAATATCGGGATAAAAAAAGTAGATTCGATCCAGAATGTATTGCATCAATTTGATATGGCAAATGCTCCAAAAGGTTCTATTGATGAACAGCGCGTTTTGCAGGCACTTTTTTTCTTGGAACTCTACGATATGGAAAAGACATATATCGATGAAAAAGCGCTCAATATTACGATTTCATTGCAAAATGCAGATCATTCACGTGTTATACAATGGTTAAAAGGATATAAAAATCTCCCTTTGTATTTTACCGATTTGGAGACGCTCTCCGAAAGTGCCAAAATGGACAAGCGGATTGTATTGGCGTCGTCACTTTTTTCAGCCTTAGTGATGATTGGGATTGTAATGGGATTCATTTTCCGATCTTTTAAAATAGGACTCATTGGTTTTGTCGCCAATGCAATTCCCGTAATCTGGTTTGGCTTATTTATGATTGTCTTTAATTTTACTTTGAGCATCGAAGCTTTGATTGCAATGACGATTTCCGTCGGACTTACGTCAGATACTATTATCCATTTTGCCTATAAATATTTCCGAAGCCGTTATTTCGGACGGACGAAAAAGCATGCATTGGAGATTATGTTTTTTTACGCAGGAGTACCTGCCATCGTGGGAGCACTCGTTTTGATGGGAGTTTTTGCATTGCTAGGTTTAACAGGATTGGAAACATTAATGCTTATTGGAGGCTATGGAGTAGTACTTATGTTTTTTTCACTAGTAACGGATTTGTTTATTTTACCCGTATTATTGCTGGCAATTGATGAGCAAAAAGAGGTAAGTTTGACACTTCACAGTTAAATTTGCACTTTCTTTCCATATACCCTTGACATTCGGTAGTAATTCGCCTATAATTCCCGTCCAC
>DAISIO010000006.1:0-72273 GCA_036821965.1 Sulfuricurvum sp. | reverse complement strand
AATACTGCATCTTTCAGGTGTGGAAACGTAGGTCGCCGCCTGGCCTCGGAATATCTATCAACAATCCCTCTTCTTTTTACAATCAACAATCAAAATTTACTTTACAATCAAACTCTTGATCTCCCTTTTTTCTTTTCTTCGTTTGCAGCACAATCATAAGTATAAAATTAATCGCAAACTCCTCTTATTATTTCTTATAATTAATCATACTCTGCTATGGCACATAAACTCTAGCATGGAAGCGAGAGGCGTTCACAAGAAACCGCTACTCTTCAGTAAGGGCTTATTATAGAAGCGAAGTTACACTTGTTTACCCTAAAGGAAGCTTCTCATGGTACATAAAGTCCGAGGGTTATAGGGTATGGTAAGTTTAATGCTATTCGTTAGCGGAGCTCTTTTTGATTCAATTGTGCTTGAAGAGTATTGGAAATATTCATCAGTGAAAAGGTGATGATAAAGATCATGAGACCCGGAAAGAAGCTTACCCACCACGCAATATCAATTACCTCTTTTCCAGAGCTTAGAATACTGCCTAAGCTCATTTGCGGAGCAACGATACCTAGTCCTAAAAATGATAATCCTGATTCTGCCAAAATAGCACCACCCACTCCGAAGGTAAAGCTTACCAATACAATCGGTGCAAGTAGGGGGGCATAATATTTCATCATAATTGTAAGAGGGTGAACATGGCCGATATGCAATATGCGGATAAATGGTTTAGATGTTATAGCAAAACTCTCCGAACGGATGAGTCGTGCTGTTCCCATCCATCCTGTTACAGAAATAATGAAAATAAGTATCCACACTGAAGCGTTAACATAACTGGCAAGGGTAAGAAGTAAAAAGAGAGTTGGAAAGGTTAAAAATAGATCGACAACAATGATGAAAAATTTATCAAAGCTTCCACGCAGCAGTGCTGCACTGATACCGTAAAGCAAGCCTACTATAGTAGCAAGAAGGGCGCTCATAAAACCGATGATGAGCGAAACCTGCCCTCCCTTCATGACACGTGCCATCAAATCACGTCCTAGCCTATCTGTACCAAACCAATGAGCAGAAGAGGGGGGGAGTAAAATGGCGTTTTTATCCAAAATACTCGGATCTATACCGTAAAATAGAGAACCGAAAAAAGAAAAAAAGAGAATGCACACCAAGAAGGCGACACTAAGAAGAAACATTACTGCTTGAGTCCTAAAAGTGTTGTCATCATCTGATCGATTGTCGTAATGACTTTTGCTGCAGCACCATAAGAAGTCTGATAACGGATCAGATTGGCCATCTCTTCATCGATACTAACTTTGCTGATGGAGTTGTGTTCCTGTTGAATAGCATTAAATTGAGCCGTAATCGAAGCGTTTGTACTAATCACTGAATTTGTGCGAGCACCTACCCGTGTTACCATGTTATCATAAAAGCCATAGATGGTATCGGTTGATATTTTGCTATCACTTTCTTTAAAATAGACGGATGAAAATTGTAGCTGAACCATCTCCAAAGCCGTTTGATTATCTCCTGCCTCAGGTGATTTATAGGAATGGATTTGTGAAGGATCATCTTTTAAAGGTGAAGATAGCTCAATAGTAGCAGCATTTTGACCATCAAAAAATCGGTTCATCCCTGTCACGCCAGCAAAATTTGTCCCCTTATCCTCGATCGCAAAGGTATACCCTTGAGAGGCAAAAGAAAGAGATATATCAATACTAAACGTATTTGAAGGTGTTACAAACTTCGGTGTGAGAATATTGCTAATATCATTCAGGGCATTATTATCCCCATTATCGTCTTTTAATGCTTTGAGCTGTTCTACGATACTATTAGGGGTTCCATCAGGGAGAAACGTGGTTGCATTGTCCATCACTGTATATTCATTGATGGTTATAGGTCGCTGTGCTACTACGTTTCCGTCTATATCGTATGCTACGACATTAAACGTCCCTGCCTTAAAATTTTCACCCGTACTTAGTAATGTTTGCTGATTATCAAACGAGAGCGGATTTGACTGCATGGCATCCGTCGCACTTTGTGCGTAAAGATTATTCGTTGATTCTATTAATCCTTTAGTAAACGCATTAAGTGAAGTGATCGTCTCTTGCAAAAATCCGTCCTCAAAGGCTCCGTTTTCATTGATCGTACTTCCGCGTAATTCGATCAATGCACCAATTTTTCCACCTGTAATTTTATCAGCTAATGGAAACCGTACACCGTCTTGGCGCTCATAATAAATATCATTAAATTGCCCTGCATTGTTGCTGTCATCAACCCCTATTGGATGAAATGATGAGCCATCAATAATGTTAAAACCACCTACTTGAACCGTGTAATTTCCATTTTCAATAGCTATATTACTATCAACAGGGGTATTACTTTGGATTTGATCCGTATATACATTCGCACCGATCAACTTTACTAGTGACATTTCCAGTACACCACGCTGATCTCGTAAATCGTTAGCATTACTCACACCATCACTCTCTGCAAGGTTAATTGATTTATTGAGCTCTGCAATTTGTCCGCCAAGACGGTTAACTTCATCAATATTAATTTTAATTTGATCATCCAACGAGCTTTGTAAACTTACAATTTGTGTTTGTGTTTGATTAATGTGCTGTGTCAGCGTTTGTGCCTGCTGCGCCAATGCTACTTTTACAGCACTGTTATCAGGATTGGATGCTAGCGATTGCCATGCGTCAAAATAGTTTTTCAGATCTTCTTTGATACCGACATTGTCAATATCGGGAAAGTAGGTAGAAAGCTCTTCAAGATTTTTTTTCATCGTATCCGAGTACTCTTTATTTTTGGCCGTTGCTGTGTAGCGTGAATAGACAAATGCATCAAATATACGAGTGATTTCAGTAATTTGTGTCCCATTCCCGCGTTGCCCCGGAGAAATACTCACAGGGGGGGCTTCTGATGTTACTACTCTTTGACGGCTATACCCTTCCGTTTCTGCATTGGCAATATTGTGACCTGTTGTATCAATCCCTATTTGCGCGGCATTTAGCCCGCTGTATCCGATGTGAAGTGCATTAAAAATTGATGCCATATTATACTCGTACTTCCAAAAATGAGGTTTCTCTTGATGGGCTCCGCTGGTAGCCATTCATCTGCGTCGGAAGAACTTTCTCTAACAGAGTATTAAAAAATGCCCCGACACTCAAAACCATTTTTGCGTATTGTTGATTAACGAGACGCAGTCTTCCCAACCGTTCTTTAAAAATTTCGAGTTGTTGATGTTGATCGTTATCTAAAAGCTCAGAAAGGGGTTTTAGTGGATCATTGGTCATTAATTTCCCAATTTCATAATCAATCATTGCTTTTTTATGACCGAAACTTTTAATTTTTTCCTCTTTAATACTCAAACGATCGAATTGAGGATTATGTTCTGCTTGTTTGATATTTTCAATATCCTCAAGCGAAAGTGCTATTAATGTATCCAGTTCTTTAATTGCACTTTGTAATTGGAAAGACAACATCATAAACTCCTATGTATTTAGGTTAACTCTTGCGCAATACGCTTGGCTAACGCTTCTATATCAACCCGATACTTTCCATTTTCGATAGAGTTTTTAAGCTCTTCAATACGGCTTGTATCACCTTGCTTGTTCAATAGTTGTGAAGACTTCTCTTGCTCTTTGGCTCTTGGAGCTTGCTCTTGGTAAATCTCTCTGGCAAATGAGCCGTTCATGCTTGAAATCATGATAAATCCTTATCTTTATTTGCTTCTGATATCTATACTATTAATATCGGCAAAAAAGATATTTTTTTTAATCTTTCACCACTTTTTGGCTTAAGTGCTCAAACAACATTTGTGAGAATCCAAATCCTCCTGCGCTGGCATTGGAAAGCTCTTCACGGTACATAGATTTGAAAATCTTGTCTCCCGGATCATTTGTATTAAAGAGATTTTTTTCCTCTTTCATTGCTTCATCCAACATCATTTTGACAATGATTGCTTCAAACTGATCGGTTTTTTCGCGGAGAACTTTATCTCCCTCTTTGGTACCGATAGTCGGCACTTGTTTTTGATAATTAACATTTGATATTTCCATTAGATTACCTCCAGTTCCGCTGAGATAGCACCCGCACTTTTCATCGCTTGAAAAATTGAGATCATCTCTTTGGGAGTAGCACCCAATTTTTGCAGAGACCGTGCGATATTTGCGACTGTCGTTGTCCCCTTTTCGGTATACACTTCATTTTCATTGAGCCCAATAACCAGTGATTTGTCCATTATGACAGATCCATTTGGTTTACTAGCTGCTTCTTGAGAGAGTATTTTTACTGTAATGTCCCCCTGTGTAATTACAACAGGTTTGATTTCTATATCAACACCCGCAACAATGGTTCCCGTACGCTCATTGATAATAATTTTTTGCTCTTGTACATACTCTATAGGGAGATTTTCAACATCAGCAATAAACTCAACCATACTTTTGTTTTTCGGACGTTTCAAGATAATTGTGCGCGAGTCAATGGCGCTGGAAGTATTGAGATCATAGCGGCTATTAATTGACTTCTGGATTGCCAATGCATTCGCAAAATTGGACGTTTTGAGTGAAAGTGTTACACTCTCTTGGTGGGCGAGATCGTGTGGTATTTCGCGCTCTACCAAACCGCCACCATACACCATCCCCGCCGTCGGATGGGATTCTGCGCCTGCACCTCTCTCATTTTTTCCGCCGATACTCACAGCCCCTTGCGCCAGTGCGTAGATTTTTCCATCTACCCCTTTGAGAGGAGTCATAAGCAATGTCCCCCCTTCCAGCGATTTGGCATCCCCGATGGAAGATACCGTCACGTCAAATGCATCCCCTTGACGGGCAAAAGGGGCAAATTTAGCCGTTACAACGACTGCAGCAACATTTTTGGATTTGATATCAACAGGATTCATATCGATGTTCATTGCTTTGAGCATATTGGCGATGGATTGTAGGGTGAATTTTGAAGTCGTACCGTCGCCCGTTTTTTTCAAACCGACAACGAGAGAATATCCGATGATTTGATTATCGCGCACACCAACTACATTGGCAACTTCACTAATACGTGTTGCGTGCAATGAGGCGATAAGGGCACAAAAAAGAGCTAATTTTTTCATCAAAATCCTTTGAGACTACAAAGGATAAAGCAAAGATTATTCCATATTGTTATGCGTAGTAGGTTAAAGAAGTTTTTCCAAATTTTTTGGCTTTAATCTGCTTGAACTCTCCAATCATTTCGGGCAATTCGAGTCCGCTCATATGTTCAATGACAATCAGACGAACCATATCAAGAGGTAAAGAAGCGATAAGCATAAGGGTTTTTTGGTAAATATCTTCCATCCCCTCACGAATCGAAAACGGGGGGTCAATATAGATAAACGCACTCTCACCCAAGGCATGAAGCCTTTTTTGAACTTGAGCAATCGTCGCAAAACTATTCCCCTCGATTACTTCGCAGCCTCTTGGATCCGTTTGAACAATATTCTCACGCAACGCTTTGAGAGCGTCACGATCTCTCTCCATAAAAAATATCTTTTTCGCACCACGGCTCAGTGCTTCCAGACCAATCGAGCCACTTCCTGAAAATACCTCAACGACAACTGAATCAATGACATCAAACTGAATGGTATTAAAAAAGGACTCTACGACAATCATTTTCGAACTGCGTGTTGTCTCTTTAGAAGGGAGTTTTAAACTCTTCCCCTTAAATTTTCCCGCAACAATTTTTTTGGTTAACGTGACATTATTTTTCATAAAACGCCCTCACTGCTTTGAGGATATTGGCCTGATATTCTTGTGTTAGCTTTTCGATATGACGCTCCAAAATTTCAAAACTTATTTTTTCTTCGGTTTCCAAGGGGACGAAACTCTCTTCTTTATCAGTAGTTTTTTCCCCCTTTGTTTCATCAATTTTTTGCTGCAGCTTGTTAAGCAGTTCACCTCTTGAAAACGGTTTGATCAAATCAACATTTCCAGAGGTTCCAATAAGCAGTGATAACCGTTGATCGTTAGGGACAGCATGATCACGGATCACAATATCACAATGACGTAATGAGCCTAAATACCCTTCTAAAAAAAGTTCCAGTGAACGTTGCAACAATGGTGATTCACACTGGATAGCTACTCTCATGGAAGACTCCGAAGATAATATTCGATACTATAACGCAAATCCTCATCCATGTCCATCAAACTCTCCAACATCCATTTTAAATACATCGGGTCTTTAAGAGCAACCGTTTCGATCCGTTTTTTGGCATATTTTCCAAAAGGGAGTTTGGAAAGCAGCAGATGACTTTCTGACAGGGAGATCATTTCCTCTTCATCCGCCAAATCCAAAAGATACTCATAAATCATTTTCGTATGCAATGCGTCACTTAGGGGGTGATGTGGGGTGATGTCTACCTCATAATCATTAAAAAATTCCAGTTCATTTCGATAAAGCCGGAGTTCATAGCGCAAAAATTGCAAACTGTACCCATCCAAATCATCCATTAGCGCCTTGGAACATTTGAGAGTATCAATTACCCGCCCCTGCCATGTTAAACCCTCTTTTTGTAGCATTGCAAGATCAAAGGGGGCATTATGGGAAACGAGCGTATTCTGAAATGTATTCAAATTTTTGAGCTTGGAATCGCTTTGTGAAACAGTAAAAATTGGAGCTTCTTTGACCATTTCATTGGTAATATGATGGATGGCACTTGCGGCGGGAGGAATTTTTTTCATGGGATTAATCAACTCAGAATGAACTTCATCGTCGTCAATAAAACCAATCGCACAGATTCGGTCACTAATTTCCAAACCTGTTGTTTCGGTATCCAAAAAAACTAACATTGATCCCCACGGGGTAAATTTTTCAACTGCGCCATTAAGTTATGATAATGTTCCAATGTCCGAAAACTTTTCTCAAATCGCCATCCGAGAACAAATGCGATAATATCGCGTTTAAGTTCAAAGCTGAGTTTTTCCGATCGGCCATAATACGCTAAAGAGCTATTTCTATTTTTAACTTTAGCTTCCTTATCATACACAATTCCTATTATTTGAATGTATTTTCCTTCTTTGATAGCACCCAAATCTTCATCACTGAGTGAAATTCCCGAAAGGTTAATCGCTTTATAATTAAATAAGTCATTAAACTGTGCTACTTTTGCAGCTACATCCAATTTTTCGTATAACTCTTCAAGACTTTTGAGATTATTTTTACGTTCCAATTCATAACTGGAGATCTGAGCGGTCAGATTTTTGAGACGATCTAGGGCTGAACTCACACAATCTCCTTATTTTTTAAAATTATACCATTTTCAACAACATTAGCTTATAATATTAGACTTTTTTATTATGGGAATTTTTATGGACTATTTACAAATTCAAGGCCCTACAAAACTTAGCGGAACCGTCACCATTTCAGGTGCGAAAAATGCGGCATTGCCCCTTATAACTTTAACCCTTTTGGCACACAATAAGCTCACCGTCAGCAATATGCCAGAAGTCGTAGACATTAAAACCCTTTTAAAGCTTTTAGGCAACCTTGGCGCGTCTTATACTCTTGAAGACCACATACTTACCATGGACACATCGACCGTAAACGACACGATGGCAAACTACGATATCGTTAAAACGATGCGTGCTTCGATTCTCGTTCTTGGGCCACTTTTGGCGCGTTTCGGACATTGTGAAGTTTCTCTTCCGGGCGGATGCGCTATTGGTCAACGTCCTATCGATTTGCACCTCAAAGCGATGGAGCAAATGGGTGCGACGATCACCATTCATGCGGGATACGTCCATGCGGTTGCACCTGAGGGTCTCAAAGGCGCTCATATTATTTTCGATAAAATTACCGTAACGGGAACGGCAAATGTCGTTATGGCAGCAGCACTCGCACACGGGAAATCCGTTCTCGTTAACTGTGCAAAAGAGCCTGAAGTCGTCCAACTGTGCGAAATTTTACGTGACAGCGGTATCGACATCACGGGGATTGGAACATCAGAACTCACGATTATAGGAACAGGCGGGAAAACCATTGATATGGTTGATTTTGAAATCATCCCCGATCGGATCGAAGCAGGAACCTATCTGTGCGCAGGTGCCATCACGGGTTCAACGATTACACTTGAAAAAGTACGTCACGACCACCTTGATGCCGTCACAGCAAAACTGGAGCAAATGGGTTGTACAATCGATATAACCGAATCAACAATGACCATCCACCCAGCGCAAAAGCTTAAGCACGTCCATATCATCACCCAAGAATATCCCGCATTTCCAACTGATATGCAAGCACAGTTTTTAGCTCTTGCAACGCTTGCGAGCGGTACAAGTATTATCGAAGAGCGATTGTTTGAAAATCGTTTTATGCACGTCAGTGAGCTTCAACGTTTGGGTGCTGATATTATGCTCAGCGGTCACACGGCTACCGTTATGGGTGAAACACCGCTATTTGGTGCAGATGTAATGGCAACGGATTTACGCGCATCAAGTGCTCTTGTCCTTGCGGCAATGGCAGCAGAGGGGACGACAAATGTTCACCGTATCTATCATCTTGATCGTGGGTATGAGAATTTGGAGCAAAAATTACGTGCACTTGGTGCTAAGATAGAGAGATTAAAAGAGTAATGAAAGCTTAATGGGGAAAAATAGCGCGGAATACTGCGCGGTAAGCGCATCACGCTGAAGAAAACTCAGCGTTAGCGTAGCCAAGCGGGGCTTTGCTCCGTTGGTATTCTAAAAAATATTACAAATCCCCTTCAATCACTTTTCCAAAAGTAGTGTAATACACTTCTTGCATATCAGAAAGATTCATTGTAACATCATTCAAAACAAACATCTCTCCGCCGACAGTTCCGATTTTTTCACACGCCAAGCTTCCTATCATCGCTTCAAATGCTGCGCAGTTTTCTGGAGCCACTTCGATGATTGCACGAGACATACTCTCTGCAAAAATATCACGGCTGTCGGTAACACTCATAGTAGCCACAACCCCTTTTGAACTTACGCACGCCATTTTTGCCAATGCGATTGCTGCACCGCCAGCGCTACAGTCTTTTGCCGAGGAGAGAAGCCCTTTTTTATTTGCTTCGATGACGAGGTTCCATAAGGCACGCTCTTTATCATAATCAATAGAGGGGATAGTTCCCGCAACCGTTGCGCATAGTTCTTTCATATAGAGTGACCCGCCAAACTCGCTACGGCTTTCACCGACGAGATAGAGGGAATTTCCCTCCTTTTGAAAAGCTGAGAGGAGTACCTTGTTTTGATCTTCATTGATACCAACCATTGCGATTGCAGGTGTTGGAAATACCGATTTTCCGTTGGTTTCATTATACAGTGATACATTACCGCCGATAACCGGTGTGTTAAGTTCAACGCACGCCTCTTTAATTCCCAAGCACCCTTGGGCGAATTGCCACATTACTTCAGGATTTTCCGGGTTTCCATAGTTGAGACAATCCGTTACCGCTTTCGGTGTTGCTCCGCTCATCGCGACATTACGGCCGCTTTCGATAACCGCTGCTGCTGCTCCCGCGTAAGGATCAATATAGCAGAAGCGAACGTTACAGTCCGCACTCATAGCAAGGGCAACACCGTTTTCTTTGATACGGATCACTGATGCATCAAGTTCTCCACCTTTTTTGATCGTATTGGTTTGTACCATTGAATCGTATTGCTGATATATCCACCCTTTATCGACTACTTCCATAGAAGAAATGAGTTTTTCAAACGCACTTTGGTTGCCTACTGTATCAAAATCAGCCAAGGTCACCTTTGCAATTTCATCCAAATACGTTGGACGTGCCATCGGGCGGTCAAGGACAGGAGCCTCTTCGCTCACAGGATCAACCGGAATTTCCGCACATTTTTCACCGTGCCAAAAAAGTTCCATATTCCCCGTTCCTGTGACTTCACCAATAACCGCACAATCTAAATCCCATTTTTCAAATATATCTATAATCGCTTGCTCGCTTCCCTTGCGCGCACAGATAAGCATACGCTCTTGTGACTCGGAAAGCATAAATTCATACGGCATCATCCCCTCTTCACGTGCAGGAACCTTATCAAGATGCATAATCATACCGCTGCCTGAACGTCCAGCCATCTCAAATGCGCTTGAGGTAAGACCTGCTGCACCCATATCTTGGATACCGACAACATAATCCGTTTTGAAAAGCTCCAAACACGCTTCAAGAAGCAGTTTTTCTGTGAAAGGATCACCCACTTGCACGGTTGGACGAAGCCCTTTGGACGCTTCTGTAAAACTATCGGAGCTCATCACTGCACCACCTAAACCGTCACGTCCCGTTTTGCTTCCAACGTAGATAACAGGATTACCCATCCCCTCGGCACGACCGTAGAAAATCTCATCGCTTTTTGCAAGACCCAAGGTAAACGCATTCACGAGAATATTACCGTTGTAGCACTCATCGAAGCTGACCTCACCGCCAATGGTCGGAACACCCATACAGTTACCGTATCCACCGATCCCCGATACAACACCGCGTACCAAATAACGCTGATGAGCACTAATGTCGTCTTTATTGGTCACATTACCGAAACGAAGAGCATTAAGGTTTGCAATAGGGCGAGCACCCATTGTGAACACGTCACGCATAATTCCTCCGACACCGGTTGCCGCACCTTGATACGGCTCAATGAAACTTGGGTGATTGTGGCTCTCCATTTTGAAAACTGCCGCATAACCGCCGCCGATGTCGATAACTCCCGCATTCTCACCCGGACCTTGTATCACCCACGGTGCTTTAGTCGGGAAACCGCTCAAATGTTTTTTAGAGGATTTATAACTACAGTGCTCACTCCACATAGCCGAAAAAACACCAATCTCGACGAGATTTGGCTCACGTCCAAGAATTTTTTGTATGTGTGCATAATCGTCTTGGGAAAGTTTATGTTGTTTTAAAACTTTTTCGATATCTGGAAGGGGAGTGCTCACGACAGTTTCCTTAAATGGTAATAATGTTGCGATTATACCAAAGCCAAAGGGTTAGCTATCTTAAAAGAGGAGTGAAATTGGTTTAAAACTCATTTTGTAGAAGTGAATCAAAGGCATTCACTTTTTCCATCGCCTGAGCAATAACTCTATCCATCTGATTTACATCAATATGATAGCGGTCGATAAAAGGTTTAATTGAATCGTAATCCATATTTTCAATGTATCGTGTCATCGTCAACAATTGTCCCCATTTTCCCTCTGCTTCAAACATTGCATCTTCTATATCATCCGAAACATACAGTTTGTGTAAAAAAGTTCTATGGTCCGTATTTAATACCAGATGTATCAAAGAGAGCATCCCTACCAAATAGGCTGTATTCAACTCTTCACGGCTACATTCAGGGCTACTTAATCTCAACAATCCTGTAATGATTTCTGTTCTATTAATCACCATTAACAGCAGCGGATGATTTGTTCGAGCATCTGATTTATTCGATTCAATCATCAGCAGTAACCAATTACTAAGTGCTTTGCGTCCAATCAGGGAAATGACTTGACTCACTGAGGTTATAGCCGATGAAAATGAAAAATACGACGAATTAATAAATTGCATTAATTGAATGACAAGGAGATGATTTTGTTCTAGTTTCTGAACGATTTCAGCTATATCAATATCATGTTGCAATAAATTCCATGCTTGTAAAATTTGTTCCTGAGACATAGAAAGTGACTCATTTTCAATCGTATACGGTCGCTTAATGTAATAGCCTTGAAAATAATCAGCTCCATATGCTATAAAATTTTCAAAGTCCACATGCGTTTCTACCTTTAAGGCGATAAGCTTTTGATTGATCTTCTTCAAACGCATAAATGGATCACTTCCTGATTTATGACGAAGAGCATCGATACGTACATATTCCAGCCATGGATGAAGTATTTCAATACGTTCCATCGTTTCAGTATTCAGCACACAACTGTTTACACCAAAACGATACCCTTTTTCTGATAATATTTTTACAGTACTTGCCAATTGAGGATGAAAAAATGACGATTCTAAAATCATAAGAATAAAATGTTTTTGAGGAATAGTAGTAATAATCTCGCTTTGCAAAAACTCCATATCGACTTTCAAAAATCCCAAATATCCGCCAAGAACATTCTCAAGCCCAAATCCATTTAAAATTCGGTCTAAAACGGATGCAGAGATAGAAATGTCAGAATTATTAGGTAAGGCTATCTCATCTCTAAAAAGAATGTCGTATCCAATAATGGCATAATTTGCATCACATATAGGCTGACGACCGATCAAGCTCATAATTATCCCCTAGTGAAATCCAAAATTTATTTCATTCCGATGATTTTTTTTAAGTGAAAAAATATCAAGATAGGTGATTATACCCACTTCATAACTTTTTTTTCCACTAGGAAGAACAACATTAAACTCATCCCCCTCACATTTTCCAAGCATTGCACGTGCTAACGGCGAATGTACCGAAATAAGGCCATTTTCAGGTTCACTCTCAAGTGTTCCGCAAATTGAATAAGTTATGTCATCCTCTCCATCATTAATCGTGATGGTTGAACCAAAATGGACACGGGAGTGATCAAGTTGCGAGGGATCAATAATCTGTGCTTTTTGTATCATACTATTGAGATAAAAAAGGCGTTTATCGATGTGACGAAGTTTCTCTTTCGCTGCATGATACTCCGCGTTTTCGCTTCGATCTCCCAGCTCGGCAGCACGCTGTTTTTCCACATTTACACGCGGTTTTTCAACATCTTTAAGGTATTTAAACTCTCGTAAAAGTTCATCGTATCCTTGTGGTGTCATCGGCTCTGTGGACATTACGCGGCAAAACCTACGATATAAAAAGTCTGTTTCCCCTCTACTTTTTGAAGCTGAACTTTATATTTGTCCGCAAAATGGTTGATTTTTTCCAATGCTTCAGCAGAAGCAACATGGTTTGTCGTATCTATTTTAATCTTGAAATAGTCGTTACTGTTCGACATTGCCACATACGATTTATCCGTTTTAAGCGCTTGATGCAAATCCATAATATGTTTTACAATTTTTTCGAATCCTTCGGTGTTGGCTTCAATGCGTGAAAGTTGTTCGCCCAATGCCTCATTAGGTGTGTATCCAAGTTGATTTAAAATAGCTTCTTGTGTCATCTCGTTAATTCCTTTTAAAATTTTAGAAAAGTTATTCTATCACAGTAAGTATTTACGAGTTATAATATCATTATGAAATCACTCCTAATTCGTCTTACCCACGGTCTGTTTAAGCAAGATATTACCCCAGATGAGCAAGAGCTTATCAACCAATGGCACTCACTGAAAATTCTCTCATTTGTAGAGGGTAAATTTCAATTTACCTCCCAATACCGTGCAGGTGTTATCTCTAACATCCAAAGCTCAGGGGCGTATTTACAAACCATCGGAGAGAGTATTCGTGACCATTTTATTGATATCTCCAATCTCAATGGAGCCGAAGCCGGCGATTTGGTTATTGCACAACGGCTGCTTGGGAAGCGTGGAGGACCAAGCGCAAAAGTGATCATTATTGTCGGACGAAGCGAAACCTATAGTATTGGTATTCTTACCTCTAAAAGCGGTCAATTGGTATTACAAGATATCCGTACCTCTCAGCCTATATCTCTTTCACTCACAGAACTCAGCGAAACATCTGAGGGTTCCGTGTACCAAATTAACAATCAAAACAATACGATTACCGCCTATTTAGGAAACCTTAGTGATCCAAAAGTGGATGAAAAAATCGTCCTTGCCCTTTATAACAAACACGATGCGTTTGAAGAGGATGTCTTGGAGATGGCGGCATCGTTTCCTAAAGAGGTAAATGCCTCTCTCTATCCAAATCGCCGTGATTTACGCCATTTGCCCTTTTGCACCATCGATCCCGTTACCGCGAAAGATTACGATGACGCTATTTGTTATATTCCCTCGACCAATACCCTCTACGTCGCCATCGCCGATGTGAGCGAATACGTTCACCCTTTCGGCGCGATCGATGCCGAGGCGATTTATCGCAGTTTCTCGATCTATCTTCCCCACCGCTCCATTCCGATGCTTCCGCGCCAACTCAGCGAAACCCTGTGTTCTCTGCAGCCTCTCGTTGACCGTCTTGCCTATACTTTTGAAATGAAAATTGACCCCGTGTCACTCGAAGTCGTCTCGACCGATTTGTACGAATCGCTTATCCATTCTCATCGCCGTTTTACCTACGAAGAGATCGATCTTTTTTTAGCAGGCAATCTCACAGCGACGACTGAAAAAGAAAAACTCGTTCTTGAATATATTCCACTTCTCAATGATTTGACAGCTAAGGTCAAAAAAAAGCGGATGGAGAAAGGGTATGATTTTCGCTCCAGCGAATTGGAGATGCGCATCGATGAGGATCAAAATATCCTCTCCACTGAGTTTGCTGTTGAGACTCCTTCGCACGCGCTGATAGAGGATTGTATGCTTCTTGCCAACAAAGCAGCAGCTTCGATGTATGAGCGCGGTGTTTTTCGTATTCATGAGCCCCCAAGTGCTATGAAACTTCAATCACTTTACCTTGAGCTAGCAAGCATCGGTATTTTTGTGGAGTTCCAAGGCTCCATTAAAGAGACGATTACCGCGATTCAAGCCCAAGCCGAAGAACGAAATTTAGTAAGCGAAGTAGACACCCTCATCATCCGCGCACAAATGCAAGCGCGTTATGCACCGTACAATACAGGACATTTTGGACTTGGATTTGAGCGTTATACCCATTTTACCTCTCCCATTCGCCGTTACAGCGATCTGATTGTCCATCGTCTTCTCAAAGCGATCAAAGCAGGGGATACTGAAGAGAGTTCTTACGTATTACGTAACATAGAATCTCTCTGTACCTCCATCAGCGAAAAAGAGCGAGAAGCCAGCGACATCGAAATCCGCTTCCAAGAGCGTAAATTGGCACGATGGGCAAGTACCGTCATCGGTCAAAGCTTCAATGCCCGTGTTATGCGTACCGAAGAGGGGATTATTGCCGAAATCCACGATGTTATCAAGGGAGCCAAAGTGTCTGTTACGGAACATTTTGGATTGACGCTGTTTGATGATATCCTCGTTAAAATCGAGAGTGTTGATTTGGCAACGGCGAAGATTACAGGGTCGTTTGTGAGTCGATTAGAGAAGGAAATGGAGGATCAGCCGAGTGCAGTGTTAGGAGTCTTCCATGACTAGACAAGAGCTAGATCGCCATTTACAAAACCGTTCAGCCCCTCGCGCCATGGCACTGTTTGGAGAGAGCCATTTTTTTATTGACCGTTATGCTACGGCACTCTCCCGCAATGAGGGAGCTTCTGTGTTGAGTATGTACCACGATGAGTATGATTTTGCCACTGCAAAGGCTCACCTTTCGCAAGGGTCCCTTTTCGGTGATCAAAATCTCCTTATTATTAAACATGAAAAAAAGCTGCCGAAAGGGGAACTCGATGTTTTTGTCGATTTGGTGGGTAAAAATTCTGATAATACCTTTATTTACTGCTACGTCGGTGACGATGTCAAAAGCGTGGATACGGCATTCAAAGGTTCTCATACAGGTTCTGTCCGTTTTTACACCCCTTTTGCCTCCGAAGCGCGCACTATTTTACTGCAAGAGGCACAAAAAGCAGGGGTGCAACTCGATAATCAAGCAGCATTCCATCTTCTTGATGTCCATAATAATGATCTCTCATTGGCATGCAATGAACTCTCCAAGCTCTCTATTTTAAATAAACCCATCACTATTCGAGATATCGACGAACATGTTTATGGCTTAAGCGAAATCAAATTGGATACCTTTATTACAAAAGTAATAGAGAAAAAAGAATTTTTACATGATCTACATACTATTCTCGAATCGGGAGTAGCTGAAGTATACATTCTCACGTCATTAAGCAAATTCTTGACTGAACTTTATTTATTTAACACAACGATAAAACTCCATGGAATTGCCGATCCGATCCTTGTTTTAGGCTATAAACTCCCCGAATTTATTGTAAAAGAGCGTGCATCATTATCGATTAAAATCTCTTCCGATGGGTATAGAAAAGGGGTGAACTTGCTGCTGGATACTGAATTGAAAATGAAATCGACAGGTTCACCTGACCAAGAGGCACTCTTGCTTTCAGCTCTTTTAAAGCTACAAAGCGTCCTTTAAGTAAAACTAATATTAAGCTATTTTTCAGTATACTTCGCCCGTTCCTTGCTCTTTGCATTGCAAATTGATGTGATGTATAAACACCATAAGGGGCGAACACCATAAGGAGACATACGCTATGAGACATTACGAAAACTTAGTAATCGTAAAACCAACTCTTACAGAAGAAGAGATTAAAAACACCCTCACACTCGTTGAAGAGGTCATTACGTCTAACGGCGGAGAGATCATCGGACGCGATGCAATGGGTATGAAAAAATTAGCTTACCCGATTGAAAAAAATATGCGTGGTTATTTCTACGTTATGTATTACACGGTTGCACCTTCTGCAATTAGTGAAATTGAACGTCGTTTTCGTATCAACGAGGAGATTTTGCGTTTTGTAACTATGAAATACGATAGCAAACGTGAAATCAAAGCATGGAATACTATGGTTGAGAAAACTAAAAAGTCTGTTGCTGCTGCACCTGTTGCCGTTGCTCCTGCTGTTACTGAACCTGTAGTTGCTGTTACTGAGACAAATGAAGAAGTAGCTTCTTAAGCCCTAAGGAAAACTCATGTTTAATAAAATTATTTTGGTTGGAAATCTCACCCGTGATATTGAGCTCAAATACGCACAAGGCGGATCGGCAATTGCCAATACTGCCATTGCTACGAGTCGCAAATTTACGGTGAACGGTGAGAAAAAAGAGGAGACATGTTTTGTCGACATCACTTTTTTCGGACGTTCAGGTGAGGTCGCCAATCAATACCTTCGTAAGGGTTCAAAAATCCTCGTCGAAGGACGATTGAAATTTGATCAATGGGTTGACCAAGCAAGCGGACAAAAGCGCTCCAAGCACTCCGTTATCGTTGAAACGATGCAAATGCTCGATTCGCGTGGAGAAACTTCTCAGGGTGGATCTTCTTATGATAGTGGAAGTAACGACAATTACGGCGGGGGCTATGATGCACCTGCTCAAAAAGCGTATACGCCGCCACCGTCATATTCAAAGCCATCACCAGTAAAAATGCCCGAAAACAATCTCCCAGAGATTGATATTAACGAAGACGAAATTCCGTTTTAGAAAAAGTACAAGGAAATAACCATGTCAGAAAAAAGAAAATACAAAAAACGTTTTTGCAAATACTGCGAACAAAAAGTAGATTTCATTGACTACAAAGATGTAGCTTCATTGAAATATTCACTCTCTGAGCGTTTCAAAATCATGCCACGTCGTTTAACAGGTAACTGTAAGCGTCACCAGGATATGGTAACGATCTCTATCAAACAATCTCGCGCAGCGGCATTGATCCCATACACTGTATCACGTAAAGTGGTTGCAGGTGCTCCATTCGACGATCGTAGTTATTAAGCTACTTGATCACGATTGCCAGCTTTACGGCTGGTAAACTTCCTCACAATACTATTAATCTAGCGAACAGAAACTTGCGATTTCATATCTTGCAACGTCTTTGGCCCGATCCCTTTTACATTTACCAATTCATCCACCGTTTTAAAACTACCATGACTCTTACGGTACTTCAAAATCTCTCCCGCCTTGCTTGGGCCAATACCATTTAGTGTTTGCAACTGTGCAGAATTTGCTTTATTGACATTAACAACAGCGAATACGAAAGAAACTAGAAGCATAAGAAGCGCAAGAATTTTAATCATAATTAACCTTTATAATGAATTATAATCATTGTAGCTTGATAAGCTAAGAGAGTCAAGCAATAGTATCTTTTTTCGGAAAAGGAAGTCTAATCACAAATAACGCGCCATCTTTAGCATTATACGCTTCTATAGTGCCGTTAAATTTCATTTCGACAATCATTTTTGCAATAAAAAGTCCCAACCCTGTCCCCTGTGATTGATGCTTTGTTGTAAAATAGGCATCAAATACATTCTCGATTATGGCTGGATCAAATCCTCCGCCGTTATCGTATATCTTAATGAGATTGTTTTCCTTTTCAGCCATACACTGTATAGTTATTTTACTGCTGAGGGCATCTACGGCATTGTTGAGGATGATCAGGATTACCTGTTCTAGTTCACTGATGGATCCATATGCATACGATGTTTCATCCAGACTAAACTCTGTCACTATCTTTTTCTTATTAAACGTACTGCCAAGCAGCTGCATGGTTTCTTCAATGGCACTTTTAATGGAAAATATCTCCATCTTTTTTTTGCTTTGGTCATCATTCAGAAAATTTTTAAAGATATCAAGCGTTTTTGACATATATTTCACTTGTAGGTGCATATCGTTAAAAAGTTTTTGCTGGTACTGAGGGTCAACTTCCCCCATCATACTTTTAATGGTTAAATCGGTAATGCACAGTTCAACGATGTTAAGAGGCTGTTTCCACTGGTGGGCAATATTTCCGATCATCGTTCCCATTTCAATAAATCGCGACTGTTTCATCAAAATGGCGTCTTTGATTCTATTATTTTCTTTTTCTATCTCCTTCTTTCTCATAGTTTCATCAATGTTTTGCTGCATATGGAGAAATCCGTTAACGAGCTCAGATATCACATCGTCTTTGTATTCGCTAAACGGTTCGAGCCTTAGTTTGTCACCGGGCATATATCCTTTGATTTCTGCCGCAATCTTTTTCAGAGGGGTAAGTAGCTCTTTTAGCAAACGCATTTCCAGATAAAAATAGAGAATTAGCAAAAAGACGAGAAGAACACCGGTAATATAGTATTTACGGGAGAGATCTTTTAATATATCCTGACCATACACTATCTCAAGCGTCCCTATAGTGTTATTAGAATCGGCGTACTCTGGGCTGTAGAGCACTTTTTCATACTCTAGATTGTAGGGATCTCCAGAAATATACACAGATGATTTTACCTCTGATATCAACGATCCGTTCTTATCTGTAAAGGCTATATAGTCCAGATTATAGGACTTAAGCATACTATTTAGAAACGGGTCCATCTGTAAATTCTTAGACTCTTTGTTTATAAAATACCATATCTCTATTTCTGACGATAGAGATTCAGAAACAGTTGCAATATGCCTTTTGTCGGTCTCTACAAATGTATCATTGATAAGGATGTATACAAACATGCCAATTACGGCAAGTATCATCGTCAGTGCAATAACAACGAATAAAAGCAACTTTCGCTGTAATGAAACAGTGCTAAAAGGCTTCATAAATCCTTTGTCTGATGCATTATTCATTGTTAATTACCTGTCCCTTTCATGTGAGTCTCGTTTAAAAGGTAGTATTGTTATCGTAGCACGTGCCCTACGAATTTTGACATATTATTCAAAATTTTTCCACCACGTCGGAAACCTAGCCCACACGCTTCATACGCGAAAAATACTCCTGCTTGATAGCTGTTGCCTTGAGTGTCTTTAGGGAATTCAACGTATTCTTGGTAGATAGGTTTGAAATTACCGTATGGACCATCGTTGGCTTCGATGACATTGCCTGAAGCATCCAATATTCTCACATTGGCCCCTTCGCGTCCGAACATCCGTTTTTCGACGCATTGCACCCCTTGTAACGGTTCAAATGAGGTTTTGAGTAGATACGGCGAGTCGGGGAAAAGATCCCATAAGACTTTTAGCATCCCTTTGGATTGAAAGAGCAATGTATAGGCAGGATTGAGAAGAATCGCTTTTTGGTTGTTCATAATGGTGGTGAGCAGTACCGCGAGCTCATTTTCTTCGATGGCAATATCCTCCCATGGATAGAGTTTAAACCAATATTCATAAGGCTCATCGTGAGCATCATAAATTCCATCTTCGTCAAATTTGACACCGCCGAGAGGTTCGAAACCGGTCTCAAATCCTGCATCGATTGCCATTTGTTGTAACAATCTGACGGTATTTTCCTCTTCGATATTGCCACTCACCGAACTAAAGAGAATTTTCCATCCGTCGTAATGTTTCTCAAATTCATCGGGATCATCGAAAAGGGTTACAAGACGACGAAAGTTGTCTTGTATCGCTTCATAAATGTTGTTGAATTGACGCTCTTCATCCATATTATTGTGTTTAAGGAGTGCCCATTGTAAAATCGCTGTCTCAAACAATGCCGTTGGGGTGTCGGCATTAAATTCGATGAGCTTGATTTGTTTGCCATCGATACCCCCTGCGAGATCAAAGCGTCCGTACAGATGCCAGTGGACATCGTTGTCCCAACTTTTTTTGATGGCTTCTATGAGGTTAAAGGGGATACCGAGTTCAAAAAAGAGGTTGTTATCAATGACGTGCTGAGCCGCAGTAGCGTACATATCATAGAGTTCATTGGAGCACTCGTAATAAGCTTCTGCTTCCATATCATTCACAATGACGAGCTCATCGGCGACGTATTTGGTCTCATCGCTATCGGTATGCCATTTAAATCCGATTTGCTCTAAAGTTTGGTCGTTAATCGGTTGAATTTTTTGTAGTGATACCATGATTATCCCCCAAAGCTGCTAGATGAGCCGGTACTTCTGGATGCAGAATTTCCAAAAAAGCTTTTTTTACCAGAACTTGATGCAGCTTTACCGCTGGCTCCACCGGCTGATTTATGATACGCCGAACGATTGGAAGCATCTTGATTTTTACGGAAATTTGAGTTGTTCATGAGGGCGTTACCGATCATATTTCCGAGTAATGCCCCCCCCGCCGCAGCGAGGATGGTTCCTGCTAGTCCCATCCCTTCACCTTTAGGTTCTTCGTTTAGTTCTGATTTTCCTTCTTGCATTTTTTTGTATTCTTGATCCGCCATTTCTTTGAGTTCGGCTTCACTCATAACGCGTTCTGTAACCGTACCGTTTTCATCGGTCTCTTTGATAATTGCGCGGCTTGGACCCGTGGTCGGCATCTCTTCGATAACGACGTATTTTCCGCTGGGTAGTTGCTCAACGACGAGAAATTTATTTTGACCTTCCTCGGTTTGTTGCTCTTCGGGAGCACTTTGGCATCCCGAGAGGGCACTTAGTACCGCTAACCCTGTGGCTCCCATCATAATATTTCGTGCACTAAGAATATGTTTCATTTTTGTTTCCTATCGTAATTTTTGTAATTTTGTTGGTGTAAGTCGATAAATATGTGAAGGTTCAGATGATTTATATCCACGAGCATCTTCAATAATTATATCACTGTATTGGATACAAAAATCACGATTGTACTCGTGTCCGCTTTGATTGGCCGAGGTGGAGTAGAGCCAACCGTATTTTTGGATTAATCGTGAGTGAGAAGAATCATTGACGTATCGAAAGGCTTGATTTTTGATGACAAATGTCGTACGGCGCGCATGCCGTACATAGGTACGGTATTTTATCGGAACTCTAACAGAGTTTTGTAGGAGGGATAAAGAGGCAAAAACTTTTAAAAAAGGTTTTCCATTTTCACGTCCTTTGAGTCGTGCGAGCAATGAGCCCTCTTGAGAAAGAAAGCCGACTGTCGTATCGGTCTGGGCGAGAATGACAGCCATTTTTAGTTGATGAGAAAATCTTGGAGTGCCTGAGGCTTCATCCAGCTATCATCATTCATATAGCTCATCGCCTCTATAGCAGCGCGCGCGGCACTAAGAGTGGTAAAGTAAGGGATCCCTGTACGTAATACGACTTGGCGAATTTGTTCGGCATCTTTTTTGGATGTTTTGTTATCGGAGGTGTTGATGGCGAGAGAAATATCACTGTTTCTCATCATATCTTCGATACTAGGACGACCTTCCGAGATTTTTAAGACTACATTACAAGGGATTCCTGCCGCTTCAATGATTTTCTGCGTGCCACGAGTAGCGACGAGCTTAAATCCTTGTAGGTGAAGACCGCGTGCAATTTCGGGAGCATGAGCTTTGTCCATCTCAATAAACGAGAGGAAACAGGTTCCGGAGGTTGGAATTTTATTTCCTGCCGCGAGTTGACTTTTGGCAAAACTTACACCAAAATTGGAACTGATACCCATGACTTCACCTGTTGATTTCATCTCAGGAGAGAGAACTAAATCAGCACCGTAGAGTTTGTTGAACGGGAATACTGCCTCTTTAACGGCAACGTGCCCTTTGAGGCGAGGTTTAAGAAGACCATCTTCTTCCATGACAACATTGTAATTGTCATAAAATTTGAGAGCATTGCGGAGTGTGTCACCTACCATAACGCGTGTGGCAACTTTCGCTAAAGGCATACCGGTCGCTTTGGAGACAAAAGGGACGGTGCGTGATGCGCGTGGATTGACTTCAATGATGTAGACTTCATTTTGGTAGATTGCGTATTGTATGTTGAGCAATCCGATAACACCCAATCCTAATGCAATTTTTTTAGTTTGTTGCTCGACCTGTGCTTGTAGGTCAGGGCTTAGACTCACCGGAGGAAGGGAGCATGCGCTGTCTCCTGAGTGAATCCCTGCCTCTTCGATATGCTGCATAACGGATCCGATATAGACATCGGTTCCGTCCGTAATCGCATCGACATCGAGCTCCACGGCTTGATCGAGAAATTTATCAACCAATACAGGGGAGTCATTGCTTACCGATACGGCTACTTCCATATAGGTACGTAATTCATCATCATTGTAGACGATACGCATAGCCCGTCCACCCAAAACATAGGAGGGACGAACCAAGACAGGATAACCAAGCTCTTGTGCAACCGTAAATGCCTGCTCTTTGGTCATTGCCATACCATTTTCTGGTTGCTTGAGACCTTGCTCGACGACAAAAGCGGAGAACTTTTCACGGTTTTCTGCCAAATCTATCACGTCAGCAGAGGTTCCTGCAATGACAGCTCCAATATTCTGAAGAGCGTTAGCAAGCTTAAGCGGTGTTTGACCTCCGAAATGGACGATAATACCGTTGGGTTTTTCACGCTCAACGATAGCACGTACATGTTCAAAATCGATCGGCTCAAAATACAAAACATCTGACGTATCGTAATCGGTTGAGACAGTTTCAGGATTACAGTTGACCATAATGGTTTCAATTCCCATCTCTTTGAGGGCAAATGCTGCGTGGACACAACAATAGTCAAACTCAATCCCCTGACCGATACGGTTCGGCCCCCCTCCTAAAATCATCACCTTTTTCTTGTCACTTTGTCGAGGTTCTTGAGCCCCTAGACGGGTAATGTTGGTCGTAGAATACAGATACGGTGTTAATGCGCCAAACTCCGCGGCACAAGTATCGACTTCATTGTATTCATGAAAAATTTCAAGAGCTTTACGCGCACGATAAACATCGTCCTCTTTTGCATTTCCGCCGTTTTGACTTACAAGGCGTGCAATGTTTTTGTCCGAAAATCCTTCTGTTTTTAGTCGGCGCAGCTGAACTTCGTTCGTAAGGGTAGCGGCAGTTATTTTTGGCTCTTGCGCTACTATCTCTTCGATTTGTGTTAAAAACCATGGATCGATCTTAGAGAGTTCAAAAATATCACTGTGACTTAGACCCATACGGAACCCTTGTGCGACATAAAGGATACGTTCAGCATTCGGACGACGGATCTCGTGTTTGACAAACTCTAAATCACCACCGATAGGGTCAAAACCGCTCAAACCCGTTTCGAGTGAGCAGAGGGCTTTTTGAACGGACTCTTTAAAGGTGCGTCCGATTGCCATTACTTCTCCAACCGATTTCATACTGGTGGTGAGGGTAGATTCGGCTTCAGGAAATTTTTCAAAGGTAAAGCGAGGAATTTTGGTTACGATGTAATCAATAACCGGTTCAAACGCTGCTGGTGTTCCGGTGATATCGTTGGTGATTTCATCGAGAGTAAATCCGACGGCAAGAAGCGTGGCAACTTTGGCGATAGGATACCCCGTTGCTTTGGAAGCCAATGCGGATGAACGTGATACACGAGGATTCATCTCGATAACAATCATCCTCCCTGTCACTGGATCGACAGAGAATTGAACGTTTGATCCTCCTGTGTCGACACCGATTTCTCTAAGAATTGCAAATGAGGCATCACGCATACGCTGATATTCTTTGTCGGTAAGGGTAAGGGCAGGGGCGATAGTGATGGAATCTCCCGTGTGAACCCCCATAGGGTCGAAATTTTCGATAGAACAGACGATGATACAGTTATCGTTACGGTCACGGATAACCTCCATCTCGTACTCTTTCCATCCCAGAAGTGACTCTTCGATCAAAATTTCAGTGATAGGACTTTCATCTAACCCGCGTTGTGCGAGAAGTTTGAATTCATCGATGTTATACGCAACACCGCTTCCTCCTCCTGCGAGGGTATACGAAGCGCGGATGATCGTTGGGAAGCCAATTTCATTCGCTGCACTGATTGCTTCTTCGATATTGTAGGCATAACGAGAGATTGGGAGATCCATTCCGATTTTAAGCATACACTCTTTAAATGCTTGGCGATCTTCCCCTTTTTTGATAGCACTTGGATTGGCTCCGAGGAATTCAATCCCCTCTAAAAGCCCTTGCTCGTGCATGAGCATGGCTGCATTAAGAGCTGTTTGCCCTCCCATCGTTGGGAGTATGGCATCTACATTTTCATCTTTGATGATTTGAGCAATAATCTCTGGTTTAATGGGTTCGATATAGGTACGATCGGCGAATTCAGGATCGGTCATAATGGTAGCAGGATTGGAGTTGATAAGAACAACGCGATAGCCTAGCTCTTTGAGTGTTTTAACTGCTTGTGTTCCAGAGTAGTCAAATTCACACGCTTGACCGATGACGATCGGACCTGATCCGATGAGGAGTATCGTTTTAATGTCGTCGCGTTTTGGCATGCTTACCCTTTGTGTCAAAAAATTTGTCAATTATAGGATAAAAGCACTTAAAATCCGATTATTTAATGTTAACGTATCCGCGTAATGACATGAAAATATGCAGGATTTTTTGCGTAGAAATAGGGCTCGATTATGGCGTTTTGATAACCGCTTGCTTTGGAGATAGAGATGACTTTTCCTACTTTGAGGCCAGAAAGAAAAATTTTATCCAAGCCGGACGTAACGACTTCATCACCCACGGAGATGGGAATCCATGTCGGGATAAATTCGACGACCAGTCGACGAGAGTTTTTTCCTCGAACAATGCCTGGTGCGGATGATCTTCCAACCGAAACGGCATACGAGCTTTTGATATCCCCGTTGAGCAATGCCATAGGGGAGCCGTTGTTGGAGACAACAATCCCTGCAACATATCCTCGATAGAGTAATCCATAGACGTGGGTAGGATCAAAGTTTTCCATCTCTATCCATAATTTATGGGGATCTCCCATCCGAATGTAGGATATAGTGCGTGTCAGCTCAACCGAAGGGATGGTTTTTAGTGAGCTGTTTGATTCGCGTAACAGATTGCGGTATTCGTCGGCAACCTGATGTAAGGTCAGAAGTTCGCGCTCGTAATAACGATTTTTTTCTTGAAGTTCAGAAATAGTTTCCGCTTGATTGAGATGTTTTGTAAAGGATTTTTGGATCCTTTCTATCTGGTTCAGATAGACAATTTTAATACTTTTGGAAAGATGGATAAAGGGAGATTGTAACAAAGGGCTAAAATAGAGAGCTCCCCCCACACTGAGAATGAAAAAGAGCACGAGGGCAATGCGTTGTTTATTCATTATCAAAAAGTTCGTGAAGCTGATCGATCTCCTCGAGGGCGCGTCCTGTGCCACGTGCAACACAGAGTAATGGCTCATCAGCAACATAAACAGGAATTTTTATCGTTTCAGAAAGAAATTTGTCAAGTTGGCGTATTAATGCACCGCCGCCTGTGAGAATAACACCATTATTTACGATGTCACCGGCAAGATCAGGTGGCATATTTTCGAGGACGTCACGGAGTGCTTCGAGGATCTCTTTGAGGGGTTCACGCATCGCTTCACGGGCATCTTCGCTGGAGAGTTCGAGAGAGGTGAGAAGCCCCTCAACTTGGTCGCGACCGTTGACAATCATTTTTAGCTCTTGGGCAAGAGGCATCGCGGTACCAATATTGATTTTAATGTCTTCGGCGATACGTTCACCGATCAAAAGATTGTATTTACGCTTAACATAATCCATGATGGCGCGGTCGATTTTATCCCCCGCAACACGGATAGAGCGGCAGAGTACTAAACCACCCAATGAAACAACACCGATTTCAGTAGTTCCCCCTCCGATATCAACGATGATATTTCCCTTTGGTTCACGAATATCGATTCCTGCTCCGATTGCTGCCGCCATCGGCTCATCGATTAGATAGACCTCTCGTGCACCTGCGCTCATCGCCGATTCGCGAACCGCTTTACGCTCAACTTGGGTAAGACCATAAGGGATACAGATGATAATACGGGGGCTGATGAGGCTGGTACGTCCGTGCGCTTTTTCGATGAATTTGCGAATCATTTTCTCTGTCATATCAAAATCGGCGATAACGCCGTCTCTCATCGGACGGATTGCTTTGATATTTCCAGGTGTTTTCCCCACCATCTCTTTGGCGTCACGACCAACAGCGAGGACACGTTGCTGACCGTATTTTTCCATTTTTACCGCTACGACAGAGGGCTCATTGATAACAATCCCTTTTCCTTTGACAATAACGATGGTATTTGCTGTCCCTAAATCGATAGAGAGATCGTTGGAAAAAAGTCCGATAAGTTTATTAAATAGCATTTTATCTCCTATGCGCTTTTTTGAACAGTTTTTTTGATGTAAACAGGAATGGACGCTTCATCGACAACTTCTTTGGTAATAAGCACTTCATATCCGCTGTATTCAGGGAGTTCGTACATCGTTTCACCCATGATCTCTTCCAAAATAGCACGAAGACCGCGCGCACCGGTTTTTCGCGTGAGTGCTTTGGCAGCAATGGCGTTTAACGCCTCTTTTTCAAAGGTCAGCTCTACATTATCGATGGCAAAAAGTTTAGTATATTGTTTGATGAGACAGTTTTTTGGTTCGGTCAAGATACGAACCATCTCCTCTTCGGTAATTTTGTTTAACGAAGCAATGATAGGCAATCGACCGATAAGTTCAGGGATGAGACCGTAGTTGACCAAATCATCGGGTTCAACATTCTCAAAACTGTCATCACTCTCTGTAGGATTGCGTTTTTCATGTCCGAATCCCATTACATTTTTCCCTTTTTTACGTTCTAGAATTTGTCCTAAACCATCAAAGGCTCCGCCACAAATAAAGAGAATTCCTGAGGTATCGATTTGAATGAAATCTTGATTAGGGTGTTTGCGTCCCCCCTTGGGTGGGATATTAACGATAGCCCCTTCAATGATTTTGAGAAGGGCTTGCTGTACCCCTTCCCCAGAAACATCACGGGTGATTGAGCGGTTTTCAGACATACGTGAAATTTTGTCAATTTCATCGATAAATACAATCCCCTGTTGTGCCCGTTCGATGTCGCCATCGGCGGCTTGGAGAAGTTTTGTGAGGATGTTTTCGACATCTTCACCGACGTATCCCGCTTCTGTGAGGCTGGTCGCATCGGCAATGGCAATAGGAACATTAAGAACACGGGCAATGGTTTGTGCCATCAATGTTTTACCGCTTCCGGTCGGACCTATGAGAAGAACATTGGATTTAGCAATTTCGGTATCGTCATCGACAAGGGTGTGTTTGAATATACGTTTGTAGTGGTTGTATACAGCAACCGACAAAAGCTTACGGGCACGATCTTGACCAATGATGTATTGGCTTAAAAAGGCATTGAGCTCTTTTGGGGTTAAGAGTTCGGTGTTGGTGTGCTCTCGCGGTTCAGAGGACTCATTGCCGTGTTCTCCAAACATAATTTTATAGGCTGAAAAAACACAGTTTTTACAAATGTAAACGTTATTACCTGCGATAAGTGGATTGTGTTCGCTCTCTTGCGCTTCACAAAAGCTACAGTGGCGGTGGTTCATGATTGGGCCCTTTCAAACGGAATACCCCGTTTGGTGTTGATAATAAAAGTACACATATTTTGTACATACGTGCTTGAAGCGGTTGCTAACAGTGCGGCTGCATTTTCTTGGAGCGGTTTTCCAGACTCGAAGAGCTCACGATAGGCGGTGCGTAGAGCATCAATATCGGCGCGTTCAACATGGCGGCGAAGACCGTTGAGATTAAGACCCCGTAACACAGCACGGTTTCCCTCGGCTAAACAATAGGGAGGAACGTCTTGTGAGAGGGCTGATGCTCCTGCAATCATTGCGTAATCGCCGATTTTTACAAACTGATGGATGGGGGTCATTCCGCCGATAACAGCGTAATTACCCATCTCGACATGCCCCGCTAACGTTGCGGCATTCGCAAGGATACAGTGATCCCCTATGATGACGTCGTGACCCAAATGGACATATCCCATAAATAGGTTGTGGCTTCCAACGATCGTTTTGCTTCCGCCACCAACGGTTCCTGGGTTAAAAAGGGTAAATTCTCGAATTTTGTTATGGTTTCCGATAATGAGTTCTACCTCTTCACCGGCGTATTTCAAATCCTGCGGAATGGAGCCTAAAACAGCGTGGGAAAAAATATCATTATAGTCGCCGATCGTAGTATTGCCATAGATACAAGTACTTGCAGCGATTTTGGTCCCTTTGCCGATTTTAGCTTTTCCGGAAATAAAACAAAAAGGACCGATTTCGACATCGTCACCGATGATGGCACCCTCTTCAATAAAAGCTAATGGAGATATTTTACTCATACCCTCTCG
Source organism: Sulfuricurvum sp. (assembly GCA_036821965.1). GTDB lineage: Bacteria > Campylobacterota > Campylobacteria > Campylobacterales > Sulfurimonadaceae > Sulfuricurvum. Next base: position 43,589 of record DAISIO010000006.1, on the reverse strand, counting down.
CTTACTTGTCAACAATCATGGCTTTAAGTTCGGCTTGAGCAACAAGAGCGTCATCTACATATGCTTTGCCCTCTAAAACCCAAATAGAACCTTTGTGCTTGATGACTGCCATACGGTATTCGAGACGATCTCCCGGACGGACAGGGGCGCGAAATTTAGCGCCGTCGATGCTCATGAAGTAGACCACTTTTTGTGCCGCTTCTTCTTCAGTCATATCCATACTTTGAAATGCGAGGATACCCCCAGCTTGTGCCATTCCCTCCAAGATCATAACACCCGGATAGATAGGGTGACCCGGAAAATGTCCTTCAAAAATTTGTTCACCAATGGTAACATTTTTGAAGCCAATAAGGGACTCGTTAGGAGTAAGGTCGGTTACTCTATCGACGAGAAGAAAAGGAAAGCGGTGGGGTAAAATTTTTTGTATTTGTACGACATCTATCATATTAGTTAGCACCTTAGGGTAAAAAATCTCCCAATTTTACCGCAAAAATTGTTAATTAATAATAACGAGGTTTTCTTTGAGATTGTCGTGGGTTTTGCACAGTCATAATTTTCTTTGCAACCCTTGAATACTAATTTTTGAGGGCATGTTTCACCAGCAGATCGGCGACTTCAAAACTTGCATCCACAAACTCCAACTCCGGCAGGTCTCTCATGCTTTTTCGCTCTTCGGCGCTGTCGATTTTGATAATAATATTGGCCTCTTTGCTGTAGCCGAGGACCGCTTCACTGATGAGTCGTCTATTTTGTTCACTGCTCATCGTGATAATAATCGCTTTTGCCTCTTTGACCATTAAAGACTCCAGAACGGGGAGTTTATTCAAGTGCCCGAAGTAGGCCATATAGCCGAGCTTTCTGGCATGCAAAACATGTTTTAGGTTATCGGAGATGATGATAAAGTTTGCCCCTTTGGCTTGCAAAGAGGCGGCAACAATCTTTCCAAGCGTCGCAAATCCGGCGACAATAATGTGATCTTTGCGTTCGATGGGGGTAATGACGTCCGACTCATAGAATTCTTTTTCAAAATAGGAGGAGAGTTTATAAATATTGCCGATAATAAACGGTGTGAGAATCATCGAGATGACACTGACCAAGATCAAAAAGCTTGCCATCTCTTCGCTGATCAGTTTTTCGGCTCCCGCCAAAGCAAATATGGCGAATGAAAATTCCCCGATTTGGGCAAGGGAGAGGGCTGTTTTCGCCGAGGTATTTTTGTCGGAGTTGCGTCGGATGATCGCGTAAATGACGACCGCTTTGAAAAGCATCGCAAAGATAAAAACAAAAATAATGATGTGGATATTTTCGGCAAAGTAGAGCATATCGATCTTCGTCCCTACCCCGAAGAAAAAGGCTCCGAGAAGGAGATCTTTATAGGTGGCAATGTCGGACTCTACTTTGACATTGAAACGGGTATCAGCGATAATCATCCCCGCGATAAATGCCCCTAAAGAGTAGGTAAACCCCATACTGTGTGCCAGAAGCGCCGCACCGATGAGGATAGAAAAAACCGACCCCAAAAAAAGCTCTTCAAGTTCGGTTTTGGCCGAAAACTGCAGCAGTGCATTGACGATCTTTTCACCGATCGTAAACATAAACACGACAACGAAAAGGGCGGAGAGGAGTGTTTTTCCTACAACTTCGCCCAGCGAGAGGGTGTCGTTGGACAAAAAGGTGATGAGGAGCAAAATCGGGATGACCGCCAAATCCTGAAAGATCAAAATACCCATCGATTTTTGCCCGTAGGGGGTGTGGATGTCTTTGGACTCCTTGAGATAGGTGAGGACGATCGCGGTGGAGGAGAGAGAAAATGCCAAAGAGATGATCAGCGATGTGTTGAAATTTAGATGAAAAAGAGTAAAGGAGAGCAAAAAGATCACGACGACGCTGAACACGACTTGCAGCAGACCGTTGGTGAGAAGAATCTCTTTCATCTTTTTGATTTTTTCCAGACTCAATTCCAGTCCGATCGTAAACATCAAGAAAACGATCCCGAACTCCCCGATAAAATCGAGCGAATCGTTTGCGGAACCGTTGAAGCCGAAGAGTGTACTAACGATTGTCCCCGTCGCGATGTAGCCGATGATATGGGAGATACCGAACCGCTTTAGGATGATGTTGAGGACGGTTGCGATGGCAACGGTTAAAAAGATTGATAAGAGTAATTTTTCCATAATAGAAATTATAGTGAACTATCACTTCCGTAGGTGGTTAAAAAGTAGGCGGTTTTTAATCATATTGTATTTATAATTTAAAAGTTGTACAATATAGCAAACAAAATCTTGTACAAGGAGTTGTTATGCAAGTAGTAAATTACTCAACGGCACGAAACAATCTTAAATCTATTTTTGACAGTGTCTATACTGATAACGAAGAAGTTATTATCCATCGTAAAGGGGGAGAAAACGTCGTCGTGATCCCTTTTAGCGAATATAACTCGATGAAAGAGAGCCAGTATCTTCTCTCGAACAGTGCCAACCGTGAGCGCCTTTTAACATCGCTCTCCAAAGCGCGGAGCGGTAAAACGTTTGCAAAGGATCTGATTGATGAATCTGCTATGGACAGATGAGTCGTGGGATGATTATCTCTATTGGCAAACGACCGATAAAAAAATGGTTAAAAAAATCAACGAGCTGATAAAGTCGATCCAGCGTACCCCCTTTGAAGGGATTGGTAAACCTGAACCGCTCCGATTTGAACTCTCAGGGTGTTGGTCACGGCGCATCGACAGCGAACACCGGCTGATCTATGAAGTAGAAGAGGGGACGATCAGAATTATCGTGGCGAGGTTTCATTATAGTTGATTTCACTCGTTTCCACTCTCCCGAGTGGTAATGAAAATCAGGCTAATTAAAGAAGAATAAGCTTTTCTCTCGTATCGTCATACGTTTTAGTCTCTAAGAGAAGGGTGATTTTCGAGGTGGGGATTTCATCGACGACGATGATCGCAGAGGTGTTAAAAGGTGTTCCCGTCAGCTGTGTTCGTAAAGTCAGTTCAATATCAATAGGAGGCGCATTGAACATCAATGCTTGTGTGTTTTTATAGAGTGATGAGGTAAGGGCGTTAAACGTATTGAGGGTGATAAATCGTACCTCTTCACGGTTCAGGAAAAACTGGCCGTCGATCTCAAAATCGATTTTTCCCTCTGTCGAAGTACGGTTGATCGTTGAATAAAAAAGAGGGTAAGAAGGGATGACTTTTTTGTCGACGGTGATGGATGAACGAATCAGCCGATAGTTTAAAAAGCGCTCTTTGATAATACGGTAAGGGATAGATTGATCTTCAAGTTCCATCCGACGGGTATAGAGTTCCAAGCGCTCTTCGATGGAAGCGGGGAGAATCTGTTTGGATAGGGGTGAAAACATCTCATCCATCAGACGGTGTTGCTGATCGCGCTGCATGGTGAGTCCGAAAATGCAGCCGCAATAGTCTTGGCGATAAAGCTGTTCCTCTTTGCTGACACGGGACTGGTCGTTGGTACCGCCATTTTTACGGTAATCAAAAGCGATAAACTCGACGCCGTGAGAGGCATGAAATGCATCGCCTGATTTTTTGAGCTGATCTTGGGATTTTTGTGGGCTGACGAGGAGGGTGGTGGTCATGGACTTTTCACCCAGTTCTAACGCTTTGTAAGCACTTACTTCAAAACGGCGATCAAAACACACCGCGCAGCGTGCCCCTTTTTCAGGCTCTTTTTCCAAACCACGGACGGCGTTCATCCAATTTTCATAATCGTATTCGCCCTCTATCAGCTCAATACCCAGTTTTTTACAGCTGCGTTGGACGTCTAAGTATCGTAGTTGATACTCGCTGTAGGGATGGATATTGGGATCATAGAAGAAGCCGGTCAGCTTTTCATCGGGAAACTCCTGCTGCAGCTTCTCCATAAAAAAATGGGAATCAACGCTGCAGCAGATGTGTACCAGCATAATTTAGTTTTTTTCCGCCAAAATTTCTACTTTTTCAATGACATCGCGCATTTGGATGCTGTCAAGAACCGCCATAGACTCTTTGTCATCGGCTTCGATACCGCCGAAAACTGTGTGAACACCATCAAGGTGCGGAGTTGCAGCAAAACAGATGAAGAACTGGCTTCCGCCTGTGTTTGGTCCTGCGTGAGCCATTGACAATGATCCCTTAACGTGACGGTGTGTATTGAGTGCTGTTTCACAAGGGATTGCCCAACCAGGACCGCCTGTACCTGTACCGTGAGGACAGCCGCCTTGCGCCATGAAACCTGGAATTACGCGGTGAAAATTAAGACCGTTGTAATAGCCATCGTTTACGAGTGCAGCGAAGTTGGCTACGGTATTAGGTGTCTCTTCGTTATAAAGTTTGATCCACATAACCCCTTTTGCAGTGGTCATTTTGGCCCATTGATAGCTTGCCATTTCTTCTGGTGTGGCAGTATATGTTTTAAGTTCTTTGCGTCCGAACATTTTGGTGATCCTTGAGGGAATTTTTTGCAATTATAGTCGGTTTTTCTTAACCAATCGGGTGTAATGGGTTATAATGAGGCAATTTTATTTGAGAGGAATGGCATGGAGTCGTGGTTACAGCACAGGTTGTCTCATATCTCTTTACGAGAACTTAATTTCTATACCATTGTCTTTATCCTCTTTTTCACGGTTATTTTTTCATCATTGCTGATTTACGATGAATACAAAGATTTTTTAAAAACAGCAGAACATGGAATAGAGATTAGCAAAAATATGCCTTTAAGCAGTTCTTTTGCATTTCAAGATTTACCCAAAACGCGTTTGATAAAAATAATGGTTGAAATTGCAACACTGGCTCTGATTTTGTTTGGATTTATTGTAGGAATTTCTAAAATTATCAACAGTATGATTGCGCGCGATATGGAACGATTTATGGATTTTTTTGAATCAGTACATGAAAAAGCAGAACGGATTGCTCCTGATAATCTTTATTTTAATGAGTTTAAAAAGATGGCGGGATATGCCAATGAAATGGCTGCTACCATGCAAGAACAAAAAGAATCTCTGCAACAGCTTAATATGGGGTTGGAGGAGCGGGTTCGGATAAAGACAGAGGCGTTGCAAATCAAAAATGATGCCCTTGAGGAGGAGCAGCGATTTTCTCAAGAGTTGCTTGAGTCGCACAAGCAGTTTATCCGTTACGCCATCCATGAAACCCATACGCCGCTATCGGTGATTATGGCAAATATAGAGCTGTTTTCGATGAACGAGGGGCGTAATCGCTATCTTGCTAAAATCGAAGCGGCAGTCAAAAATGTTTTTACTATTTACGATGATCTGAGTTATCTGGTGAAAAAAGATCAGATCGTCTACCCGAAAAAAGCGATTGATTTAAGCGAATACGTTGAAAAAAGGATCGAGTTTTTCGATGAGGTCGCCCATTTCTCCAACCTCTTTTTTGTATATGAAAAACCTGAATTTCCGGCGTGGATAGTTTTTAATGAGACAAAGCTCCAGCGGGTTATCGACAACAATCTCACCAATGCGATAAAATATACGAAAAATGGAGAAAAAATCCGCGTTGGTGTGAATTTTGATATCGAAGCGTGCCATTTTTGGGTTCAGAGCCGATCCCAAAAAATTCAGAATGTTGAGAAGATTTTTCAAGCCTACTATCGGGAGCGGGAAAAAACCGACGGATTTGGATTAGGATTGAGTTTAGTCAAATCGATTTGCGATGAAGAAGAGGTAAAAATCCTCATTGATTCAAATGCAGAGCATACCCGTTTTGAATATATCTTTAAGAAAAAGGGGAACATATGAAAATTCTTCTCCTAGAAGATGAGATGATGCTGTGTGATGCTATCAGTGAATATCTATTGGCATCAGGACACCGTGTTGTAACCTTTTTTGATGGTGCGGATGCGTTAGAACAGCTCAAACGCGAAACGTTTGATTTGCTGATTCTCGATATCAATGTCCCCGGAATCGACGGATTGGATCTGCTAGAGCAGCTTCACGCGCTCAAAATTCGCCCTCCTGCTATCTATATCAGTGCATTGGTCGATATCGAGGGGATCAGCCGGGCGTATGATTTGGGGTGTTACGATTATCTTAAGAAACCGTTTCATCTTAAAGAGCTCTCGTTGCGGATTGACAAAGTGATGCAAAACTGTATCATTCCCCAAAGTCATACACGCCTCTCTAAAAGCTACGCGTATGATGCGTCAACGTCGACTCTTTTGTGTGACAATAATGCGCAGCCTCTTTCAAAACGGCAACTACAAATTATTGATTTACTCTCACGTAATCGAGGGAGAGTTGTCGATTTTGACCAGTTCCGAACCTATATATGGGATGAAGAATACGTCGATAATGCGACTATTCGTGCCGAAGTAAGCCGTTTGAAAAAAAGTTTGAAAGAGGATTTCATCCAAAACATCCGCGCCTTAGGATACATGATCGATATTCCCCGCGCACATTAGTGTTACTTTTTAACACATAATATACCCCATGTTCTGATTTTAAAGCATAATTTTTTCTAATTTTCCGATTGCTACGTTCGTGCTACGTTTTGTTTTCATAATAACAATGAAGAAAACTAGAAGGGGTAGAGATGAAGCATATTTTGCGTCTTTCGCTATTGGCATCCGTATTGGTAGTTAACGCTACAGCAGCCGATGATTTGGCAAGCATGTTTAAAGAGGGAAAAGCAAGCGGGCAGATTCGAGAATTCACGATTAGTCGTGATGTTGAGGATACGCGTCCTGCAGTTAATAACGATTATATGCGTAAGGCTAATGCTATAGGCGGATATCTTAAGTACGAGACAGGTACTTGGAACGGTGTGAGCTTAGGTGCTGCGGCATATACTACTATCGGATTTGCTTTACGCGATAATAGAACAGATTATAAGCAAGTAGATCCAACATTACTTAGCACTAATAATGCAAATGATCTTTATCTTGGTGAAGCGTATCTCCAATACAAAAACGGTAATACAACATTCAAAGGGGGGCGTCAAAAACTTGATACTCCGATGGCGGGCAGCGACGATGCACGTATGCTCCCCAACCTCTTTGAAGCATATGTAGTGAGCAATATGGATATCAAAGATACGACGTTGATCGCTGGACATGTTACGAAATTTGCGCAAGGAACATTTGGCCGTGTGTATGATGCTGCTTTTAACACCCCAACCACTGGAAATAATATTTTAAGTGCAACAGCAGGATATTCATTGGTTGATTCACGCAATCAAACCGGTGATTTTGTTGATATGGGAAAATACGCTATTGGAGAGAGTACTGGTGGAGTCAGTGTCGCTGCTGCGGTGTATACAGGCGTTAAAGGTTTGAAGCTTCAGCTTTGGGATTATTATGCGCACGATATACTCAATGCAATCTATGCTGAAGCTAATTATGGGTGGTCCTATTCAAATGGAGTTACTCCCTATGTTGCGGTACAATGGATTAATGAAAGAGATGTGGGTTCCAATAGTGTAATTAGCAAAGTAGAAAGTGATTTTATCGCGGCAAAAGCGGGTATAAAAGTAGCTAATTTTGATCTTTATGGTGCTGTTTCGCATAATAGTAAAGACGATGATGCAGCGATCAATGGTGGAACTATAACGCCATGGGGTGGTATGCCGGCATATACACAGGGGATGGTTACACGTCATCAGTTTATGGCGGGAACCGATGCATGGAAAGTTGCCGGAAGCTATGACTGGAAAGATTTAGGTGTAAATCTTAGTACTGGTATTTACTATACATCGTTTAAAATGGATGCTCTTAACGGATATGCAATTAATTATGCATGGACGGCAAAAGAGTCAGGATTTGATATTATTTTCAATCCTCAAACATTTAAAAATCTACAACTTCGTCTCCGTGCGAATTATACAGATGATTTTTATGCACAATCAGCCGGTTCTATTAGCTGGGATGAATATCGTTTTATCGCCAATTACAATTTTTAAAGGAGTTAGATTATGAAACAAGAATTAGTAGATCGCATCAAAAACGATCCGGATTTTTTAAAACTGGTAAGCGAACGAAGTCGTTTCGCATGGATTTTGACCATTATCATGTTGGTGATTTATTTCGGATTTGTATTGGTCATCGCGTTTGACCCATCATTTTTGGGAACACCTCTTTTTGAAGGTTCTGTCACGACGATCGGAATTCCGATCGGTGTTGGGGTCATCCTCAGTGCGTTTATCCTCACGGGGATTTATGTACGTCGTGCAAACGGTGAGTTTGATGAACTGACTCGCCGTATCAAAGCAAAAGCAAAGGGAGAGTGATGAAAGCGTTTTTATTTTTAATTCTCGGATCTATGGCTATTTTCGCAGGAGAAGCACTTACGGGTACAGTGGAAAAACAGCCATTGAATATGTCAGCAATTATCATGTTTGTGATCTTCGTAGGGGCAACCTTGGGGATCACCTATTGGGCAGCCAAACGGACGAAAACAGCGAAAGATTTTTATACCGCCGGCGGTGGAATTACCGGTTTTCAAAACGGTATGGCAATCGCCGGAGATTATATGTCTGCGGCATCGTTTTTGGGAATTTCTGCTTTGGTTTACGCCAAAGGATATGATGGGTTGATCTACTCTATCGGATTTTTGGTCGGTTGGCCGATTATTTTGTTTATGGTGGCGGAACGACTCCGTAATCTCGGTAAATACACGTTTGCCGACGTCGCTTCGTACCGTTTGAAACAAACGCCTATCCGTACGTTGGCGGCATTTGGATCGATTGCAACGGTTATTTTGTATCTGATTGCTCAAATGGTCGGTGCGGGTAAACTGATTCAGCTTTTATTCGGCCTCGATTATGAAATCGCGGTTGTTTTGGTCGGTGTATTGATGATCCTATATGTCACGTTCGGCGGTATGCTGGCAACAACATGGGTACAGATTATTAAAGCATTCTTGTTGCTTTCAGGGGCTACGTTTATGGCGATTGCGGTTATGGCACACTATAACTTCAACTTCGAAACATTATTTGCAACTGCTGTACAAATGAAAGATGTAACAATTATGGCTCCAGGCGGTTTGGTAAGCGATCCGATTTCGGCGATTTCGCTCGGTGTTGCGCTGATGTTCGGTACGGCGGGGCTTCCTCATATCTTGATGCGTTTTTTCACTGTCAGCGATGCGAAAGAGGCACGTAAATCGGTTTTCTATGCGACAGGATTTATCGGGTATTTCTATATTTTGACGTTTATCATCGGGTTCGGTGCGATCGTTATGGTATTCCAAAATCCGCAATATCTCGATTTGGCGAAACAAGCGGTTGACGGCGGATATCCGATCCTCGGCGGCGATAATATGGCAGCAATCCACCTCTCTCATGCTGTGGGCGGCGATTTCTTCCTCGGATTTATTTCGGCGGTAGCGTTTGCGACAATCCTTGCGGTTGTTTCGGGGCTTACATTGGCAGGTGCTTCGGCAATTTCGCACGACCTTTATGCCAGCGTTATCCGTAAGGGTAAGACGGACGGGTTGATGGAGATGAAAGTCTCTAAAGTAGCGACCGTTGTTTTGGGAATTATCGCGATCTTTTTGGGGATCACCTTTGAAGATCAAAACATTGCCTTCATGGTAGGGCTTGCATTTGCTATCGCGGCAAGTGCGAACTTTCCTATTTTGTTTCTCTCCATGTATTGGTCAAAACTTACGACACGCGGTGCATTGCTCGGCGGATCACTGGGTCTTCTTACAGCGGCTGTATTGGTTATTCTTGGGCCGACCGTATGGGTTGACGTACTTAAAAATGCGGAAGCAATTTTTCCATACAAATATCCGGCATTGTTCTCAGTGAGTGCAGCGTTTATCGGAATTTGGTTCTTCTCTATCACCGACAAGAGCGAATCGGCCAAACAAGAGCAAGAGGCGTTCGAAGCGCAATTTATCCGAAGCCAAACCGGTATCGGATCAGAGGGTGCCGTTGAGCATTAACCTATGAGCCTATTTGACCAAAAAGCATTATTGATGTCGATCCATCCTTTCGACCTTCTGGGGGAGAGGATGATCGAAAAATTAATGACCCAGATGGACATCGCGTATTACCCTAAGGAGACGGTATTAATCGCTCCGAGGGTAAGGGCGGAGTCTCTCACTATTATTATAAAAGGGATTGTCAACGAGACAATCGACGGAGAACTCCAAAGCGTGTACGGGGAGGGCGACAGCTTTGATGCCAACTCCCTGATATACGGAAATACCCAAAGTACTTTTAGTGTGGCGGAAGATCTGATTTGCTACGAACTCCCAAAAGAATCCTTTCTGAACCTTCTACAAGATGTTGAACCGTTTCAAAACTACTTTATGCAAGACTTCATCACCAAACACCAAAACCTCAAAGAACGCCAGCACCAAAATGATCTGACCCCTTTTATGGTTTCGCGTATCGATGAGATCTATCTACATCTCCCCTGTATCGTCGATGAAAAACAGTCGATCAAAGAGGCACTGCATACAATGGCGGCCCAAAACGCAGAAGTGATATTGGTACGCCGGGGTGAGATTACCGGTATCGTTACCGATACAAATTTGCGAGAAAAGGTGCTTCTAGCAGAAAAAAGCACCGATGATGCTATTGGCGAGATTGCGACGTATGGATTGATTACGATTGAGAGAAGTGATTTTTTATTCAATGCACTCCTTTTGTTTACAAAATACGATGTAAAACGGCTGATAGTAACCGAGGGAGAAAAAATCGTCGGGATTTTAGAACAGCTCGATTTACTGAGCCATTTTGCCAATCACACCCACTTGATCGCTGCATCGATCGATCGTGCTGTGAACATCGATGAACTTGAAAATGCGCAGCGTTCATTGACCCATCTTATTAAATCGCTTACCACGAAAGGGGTACGGGTACGATATATTTCTAAACTGGTCAGTGAACTCAATGCAAAGATGTATCGTAAAGTGTTCGAGATGGTCGTCCCGGCATCTCTTCAAAAAGAGTGTGCGTTGATCGTGATGGGTAGCGAGGGGCGAGGTGAGCAGATTTTGCGTACGGATCAAGACAACGGAGTGATTATCCAAGACGGGGTCGATGAAGCGGTTTTTGAACCCTGTATGATCCGTTTCAATGAGTATCTGCTACGACTTGGATTTCCAAGATGCAGCGGTAATGTTATGGTTTCAAATCCTTACTGGCGGCACAATGTCGCAGGATATAAAAAGCTGATATCGGAGTGGATCACTGCATTCAATGATGAAGCATTGATGGGATTGTCAATTTTTCTGGATGCCCATTGTGTGGCGGGAGATGAGACCCTTTTGGCGCAGTGCCGTGATTATTTGTTCGAGCATTTTGAGGGACGTAGTGATATTTTGGCACATGCAGCGAAAGCCGTTTTGGCATTTGATACCCCTTTGACCCTTTTTTCGGGTTTTGTTCTGGGACGTGCCGAGCATGAGAGCGAACTTGACATCAAAAAAGGGGGAATTTTTGCGATCCTCCATGGTGTTCGTATTTTGGCATTAGAGCATAAAATCGAAGGAACCAATACAACAGAGCGGATCAAAGAACTCAACAATCTTGGGTTATTCGATAAACGGTTTGCGTGTGAGTTAATCGAGGCATACGATACGTTACTTAGTATACGGTTGCATTTTATGCTTTCGCAACATCATGTGTATGAAGAACAAAACTATATCAATCCAAAAATGTTAACCAAAGTCGAACGTGATCTTCTCAAAGATGCGTTTAAAATCGTCAATATGTTCAAAAAATTTCTTACCTACCATTTTCATTTAGAGATGGTCGTATAAATGTTTGAAGCACTGATGCAAAGATGGAATCGTAGAGGGTTGAACGATGAAAACTATGCATGGCTATTTGAACCTTATACCGGAGATGAGGTGGTTGTTTTTGATACGGAAACGACGGGATTAAACATGAAAAAAGATGCTGTTTTGAGTATCGGAGCAGTCAAGATTAAAGGGGATAAAATCCTCACGTCACAGAGTTTTGAGGTTTTTTTAAAGCCTTCCAAAGAGATCAGTGTGGAGAGTATTAAAATCCACCATATCCGTCCTTGTGATTTAGAACATGCTATTGAACCTGTAGAGGGGGTGAAAAAATTTTTAGAATTTATAGGAAATCGTCCATTGGTGGGCTATTATTTGGAGTTTGACATGGCGATGATAAATCGCCTCATCAAGCCGTGGATAGGGATCACATTGCCCAACAAACAAATAGAAGTCTCGGGGCTATATTTTGATAAAAAAATTGCTTTGATTCCTCAAGGAAATATTGATTTACGCTTCGATACAATCCTTGACAATTTGAACATCCCGAGGATGGGTCAGCACAACGCGCTTAACGACGCGATTATGACTGCGATGGTCTATATAAAATTACAACACACACGTAAACTACACTAAGGAGTATTAAAAATGAGCGATACCGTAAAACCGACTTTCCAACCTAACCGAGAGTTTGCAAAGCAAGCCCGTATTAAAAATATGTGTGAGTACAACGATCTTCAAGCATGGGCACATGAAGATTATGAGGGATTTTGGGGCCATTTTGCCAATGAAAAAATCGACTGGTTTTCACCCTATACGCAAGTCCTAGATGAGAGCACCGCACCGTTTTATAAATGGTTTGTTGGCGGTAAACTTAACGTTTCGCATCAGTGTATCGACCGCCATTTGGCTACACGTAAAAATAAAGCGGCGATCATTTTTGAAGGTGACAGAGGGGATAAGCAAATTATTACCTATCTTGAGCTGTATTACAACGTTAATAAATTTGCCAATCTTCTTAAAAATGAGTTTAGTGTTAAAAAAGGTGACCGTGTCGTTATCTATATGCCGATGATTCCTGAAGCAGCGTATGCCATGCTGGCATGTGCCCGTATCGGTGCGATTCACTCGATCGTATTTGGCGGATTTTCAGCGGAAGCTTTAAAAGACCGTATCGAAGATGCGCAAGCCAAAGTGGTGATCACCGCCGATGGTGCATATCGAAAAGACAAACCCTACATGCTTAAACCCGTTGTCGATGAAGCAATCAATAGTGCGTCTCCTGTAGAAAAAGTGTTGGTTGTTGAGAGAAATAATGAAGATGTTATGTGGGTAGCGGGACGCGATTATTCGTACAACGAACTCATCAAACACCAGTCAAGCAAATGTGAGGCGGAAGTTATGGATGCAGAAGATCCATTGTTCCTCCTCTATACATCAGGTTCTACGGGCAAACCAAAAGGGGTACAGCACAACAGTGCGGGGTATATCCTCTGGGCACAAATGACGATGGAATGGGTATTCGACGTCAAAGAAAACGATACTTATTGGTGTACGGCTGACGTAGGCTGGATTACCGGACATACCTATATTGTTTATGGACCGCTTGCAATGGGGGCTACGACCGTAATGTTCGAAGGGGTTCCTACCTATCCAGATGCCGGACGTCCTTGGAAAATGGTTGAAGAGTATAAAATCAACCAATTTTACACTGCTCCGACAGCGATTCGTGTATTGCATAAAATGGGTGAAGACGAGCCGGCAAAATACGATCTTAGCAGCTTAAAAGTTTTGGGTACGGTAGGTGAGCCGATCGATCCTCCGGCATGGAAATGGTACTATGAAGCTGTTGGCTCTAGCAAATGCGCTATCGTCGATACCTACTGGCAAACGGAGACAGGGGGACATATCGTCTCTCCTCTTCCAGGTGCTACTCCTATCAAGCCTGCCTGCGCAACCTTCCCTCTTCCGGGTATTATGGCAGAGATCTTGGATCCTCAAACGGGTGAAAAAGTAGAAGCAGGCGAGGGCGGTTACATGTGTGTGACGCGCCCTTGGCCTTCGATGATTCGCGGAATTTGGGGTGATCCTGAGCGCTTTGTAAAATCGTATTTCGGCGATGTGAAAAAAGATGGTCAGCCTGTCTATTTCACCGGTGACGGTGCTATCTATGACGAGGAAGGGTACATTACCATTACAGGGCGCACGGATGACGTTATCAATGTTTCGGGTCACCGTATGGGAACAGCAGAAGTCGAAGCGGCGTGTAAAAAACATCCCAATGTCGCCGAAGTAGCCGTTGTCGGCAAACCGCATGAGATCAAAGGTGAGGGGATCTTCGCTTACATCGTTCTCAAAAGCGAAGACACCATCGGTGAAGAGATGGAGATGTCAAAAGAGATCAATAAAGTTATCATGAAGGAGATCGGTAACATTGCCATCTGTGATGACATCGTTTTTGTCCCAGGATTGCCAAAAACCCGTTCAGGTAAAATTATGCGCCGTATACTACGTTCTATCGCGAAAGGGGAAGTAATCACACAGGATATTTCGACTCTCGAAGACCCTAGTATTGTTGCTACTATCGAAGCGAAAGTCAAAGGGTAAAATTCTTCTCTTGCCGGAGGGCGGTAGCACGCCTACCCCTTCTCAAGCATTTGCTTCCAGATGACCCATTTTCCTCTTGTTTTTTATTTTATTTGTTATCTGCTAGGTCGGGAATGAAGTCCAGTTTCTTGATCGTCTCTTCCCATTGGTTGGTTTTTAATTTATGGCCATACTGAGTATGACTAATGAGCAGCGGATTGTATTTGAATGCATTGTAGAAGAGTTTTGCGCTTTCCTGAAGTGTTGCTACAATGGCTATTTTATTTTTATAGTAATGCTCTCTATCCCACCAAGACGGGTTACAGCTGACTATTCGTAACTCTAAGCCGGCTTCGCCATAGTCGGCAATATGGCGTGCCATAAAATCGATTCGTCTCGAATGCTGCGGATGGCTGACAAAAATCACCGTTTTGTAATGGTGTTTTTGCATATATTTTTTTATAAAAAAAACTTCTTCCATAGTATTTGTAATAACCGTTGTATCTACATGAATAATCTTTTGTTTGGGTATACCATGTTTTTCTAGATAATCTCTTCTGCTTCGTATGGGAGAAAAAGATAAGCCGATAGTGTCTTTTCCGGTATACATAAAGGTGCCAGAGAGAGAATCTCCCTCTTTATAAAGGGCCAGGGCTTTTTTGATGCGGCAGCCATTTTCGTCCCCTCCTAAAGAGACAATAATATCTGCTTTTAACGGACTTTGTGTAACGTCCATAAACTTTCCAAAATTAAAAAAAACGAGCATACAGAACAAAATTAATATAATAGTAAATAATATTTTACGTAGATGCATATCTCTCCTATTCCTTTTAACGGCACGATTTTACTTGACTGATTATAATTTTCTCGTTAGTTTGTGGACACTAAAATGGCAGGGTCTCTTATTTTATTGTTAACTCTACTTCCTTTTGCTATACTTGTCACATAATTTTATCGTCAATGGGCTATTAATATGAAACAAAAAATTGGTAAATTTCAAAATAGTATTGCAAAGCTCGAACTCAAAGAGCGAACACTCTATCAAAACACACTCATTTTAGGGGAAGAGGGCTCTGGAAAAACACATCTGGCGAATAAAATTCGTCATTTCGTCATGGCAAACGGCGTTCCGACTCTTTATTTGGATTTTTCTGATCCAACGATAGAGCAAATAGAAGAGAAATTTAAAGATGCAGACACATTTTTTTATCTCCGTTTTGAAGAGAGTGAAGCATTTGATAATGCACTTGATAAGGCGATTAAAGAGCGGCGCAATATTTATATGGCAGTCAATCCTAACTATTTTGCTAGCAAGCGAAGCGTTAAAAGTAAGCTTTCACAAACAATACAAAAACATGAATTATTAGAACATTATTACTATTTTTTCCATGAAATCGCCAGTCTTAACGGTTTTTATACCAAATTTGAAGATTTTCTTTATTATATTTTTGATCTTGTCAATCTCAAAAAATTCGGATTTACGTTTCTGACGCAACCCCATGAGATTTTCGAAGATCCACGGATTAAGCTTCTGTTTACATTTTTGTATTTGGGTCGATGTTCAAATGCCCATTATTACAATACGGCAGTATTGCGTAGTTTGAAAACCAATACGTTTTATTATCAATATCGTATGGACAATCGTTCACTACTCTTTAATCCAATCCAAAGCGATATTGCGATTATTGACGATTAAAGCCTTTTATTATTATAATTCGGCCAATTTTTAGAGTTTAGTCAAGGGAGTATACAGTATGGGAAGAGCGTTTGAATATCGCAAAGCGGCAAAAATGAAGCGTTGGGGAAATATGTCGAGAGTATTTCCAAAATTAGGAAAAATGATTACCATGGCGGCCAAAGAAGGGGGAACAGAACCCGATATGAACCCCAAACTTCGTTCAGCCATTTTGAGTGCAAAAGCGCAAAATATGCCTAAAGACAACATTGATGCAGCCATAAAGCGTGCTAGCGGAAAAGATGCTACAACAATGTTTGAGATGAATATCGAGGGTAAAGGTCCACACGGCGTATTGCTTTTCGTCGAATGCGCTACGGATAACAATGCCCGTACGGTTTCCAATATCCGTACGTGTTTTGGTCGTGGCAAAGGGGAAACGCTTAACAATGGTGCGCTAGAATTTATGTTTAACCGTAAAGCCGTTTTTAGTTTCAAAACACCTGCTATGGATTTGGAAGAGCTTGAGCTAGAGCTTATTGATGCAGGATTGGAATCGATTGAAGAAGATGACGGCGAAGTGACTGTTTATGGCGATTATACGTCGTTTGGAGAACTCTCCCATGCTCTGGATACGATGGGATTTGAGCTCACCAAAGCTGCATTAGAGCGTGTAGCTAGCTCCCCTGTAGAATTTACGGACGAGCAAATGGAAGACATTGAAAAACTGATTGACAAACTTGAAGAAGATGAAGATGTTCAGGCGGTTTATTCCAATATCGTCTGATCCTGAAACAAGTTCGGGATGAGTAAAATATTTTACTCTTTCTTTTCAGCGCTGTGATGGATGGTTGCATCTAGCAGTAACGTTTGAGCAAAATGAGACTTTGTCCCTGAAGGAAAATGGGGATCTTTGAGCAAAACGGAAATCTTTTTACTACCATTTTTTTCGATCAAACGCCGCAGTTTTCCCTCACCCATTCCGTAAGCAAAATCCGCTAAATACCAGCTACCAAACTCTTTTTTTAGGCTTTTGATGTAACGAATAGCCGCATCAGTAGAGTCATCGACACTTAGACGCTCATCTTTCCCTTTTTTGACGGAAAGCCCAAAATTTTTTGCACTTTTTACGGTAAATTGCCATAACCCTGCAGTGCCGGGTCCGCGAGAGCGGGGATTGAATTTTGATTCACAATAGGGGATAAGAGAGAAAAAAAGAGGAATATTTTCTTTTTTGAATTTTTCTTCTATGCGTTGATACTCTGTTTGGGTCGCTTGATACCGTTTATAGTGACTGGCGTAGCTTGTTGCGTACTCTTCACGTACGCTTGCTAGAGCTTTGATCTCTTCAAGCGATTCTTCAGAACCTATAGAGGAGAGGGAACCATTCAGCGCAGGAGATGAGGGAGATGCATAGACTAGGGTCGTTCCCAGTATGCATAAGAGGATGAAGGTATGAAAGATTTTTTTCACGCTTCGATGTAGTCTAAATCTTTGTGAAATGTCTCATGGGTGTAATAGAGGGCAATAGCACCTAGACTAAAACAGACGGCTCCTACGATTGCACCTGCTCCGAGTATCCCATACGTCTCTTTGAGTGCGATAAAAGAGAGGGTGATGGGAACAACGGCACCGCGAACGAAGTTTGGAGCAGTGGTCGCAACAGTGGCACGGATATTGGTTCCGAACTGTTCAGCTGCCATCGTAATAAAGAGTGCCCAATAGCCGCAAAAAATACCCAGAGCAAAGCAACTCCAGTAAAAGGCATCGGGCGTGGCACCTGTAAGTGAGTAATACCATAGAACCGTAACGGCAGAGAGTGTTAAAAAGAGGGCGAACGCTTTTTTGCGGCTTTTCAATTTTTGGGAAAGATACCCGCTTGAAAAATCTCCGATAGCGAGACCGATATAGCAATACATGAGAGCCGTCCCCGCACTCACTTCACCGCTGATTTCCAGTGCTTTTGCAA
Organism: Sulfuricurvum sp.; assembly: GCA_036821965.1. Taxonomy (GTDB): domain Bacteria; phylum Campylobacterota; class Campylobacteria; order Campylobacterales; family Sulfurimonadaceae; genus Sulfuricurvum. Next base: position 25,644 of record DAISIO010000006.1, on the reverse strand, counting down.
ATTCAGGGGAGAACATCACCAACACACCGACGACAAACCACAGCGGTATTCCGATAGCAATGGTTTTGAGATATTTACCGAGCAAGATGCGGTTCTTAAAGAGGGAAAAGAAATCGCCACGCTTGATATTTTCGCTGAGGTTGTGTTCAAACATCCCCGATTCGCGCACCCTTAGGCGAAGAATGAGAAGTGAAAAACCGAGTAATCCTCCGAAGATGTACGCATTGCGCCAATCAAAATGCTGCGCGACCAGATTGGCGGCAACGACCCCGAGAACGCCGAAACTCGCAATGCTCATAACACCATAACCGCGTAGGTGTTTGGGGAGAATTTCGGCAACGAGGGTGACTCCTGCCCCAAGTTCACCCGCTAAACCGATCCCTGCGATAAAGCGAAGAGCCGCGTATTGTTCGACATTGGTGACAAAAGCATTGAGAAAATTGGCAACGGAGTAGAGGATAATAGAGGCAAACAAAACGGAAAGACGCCCTTTTTTATCGCCTAAAATTCCCCATAAAATCCCACCCAGCAGCATCCCTCCCATTTGCATATTGAGAATAGTTGAACCCCATGACGTGATCTCTTCGGCATTGAGACCCAGCTCACTGAGACTTGCCACACGGACAACGCCAAATAAAATCAGATCATAAATGTCAACAAAATATCCCATCGCAATAACGATGACAGGGAGGGTCAATACTTGACGTAGGGTAGAAAAAGGTGATGTGGACATTAAAACTCCAAAATTATAGTGTTTTATTATAAATGATTTTGCCTTAGAAGAGCCATTGTGTTATAATTCTAAAAAGTTTCAACCCTGATAGAGGAAAATAAATTCATGCATCCAGAGAGAAAAAAACTTATACAATATGCACTGGATCTTGAGATAGAAGATGTCAATACGTATTCAGGCTATAAGGGTGATCTTATCGTTAAGATTACTACAAAAACCAAAGAAGCGGTTATAGCAATTCGTAAATTTGCCCTCTCTTTGGGGATTAAAGAAGTGGTAATCAAGCATAATCCAAATATTGAACAGTTTGAAGTTTATTGTGTAACATCGAATGAAAATGTGTATGATTTAAAAATCAAAGAGTTGCTCGAAGAGATACACGCAGACCATTCCTCTACGGATGTATGGGAAGTGGCAACACGGGATTGATTTTAGTCCCCGTTAAAAACAGATAATTTTTCCCTGTTAGTGTAACCCGAAATTTTTTCTGCTGCAGATATTTTTTGCAGTAGTAAATATCTTTAACCAGTATGGACATCTCCGAATACGGATAATTTGGGGCTTTGGCACCGTAGATCATCTCCCCTCCCATCCACCTGCAATTTGGAAATCCTAAAATCATCGCTCCGTCCTCTGTGAGGTATTCTTGGACAAGTTTCATAAAAAAAGGCTTGAAGCTGATTCCGCTGCTTTGGAGTGTACCGATCGTGATGATAAGGTCAAAACGTCCTAGATTCAGAGAGGCAAGATCGTTGATATCGTGGACGTAAAAGGTCGCATTCCCCTCACTGAATCGCTCGCGTGCCACACTGATCGCACTCTGCGAGTGATCGATTCCAATGAGTTCTATTTTTTCATAGACTTTGGGAGAGAGAATTTGTCGGATCAAATCAAACTCATCCCCTGTATTAATCCCCAAATTGAGAATACGTTTTCGTTCTCCGACATGGACACTTCGCAGTGCACGTAAGTAAGGGGTTAAAAAAGCGGGTTCTTCGTTTTTAGAGATGGCGGCAAAACGGGAAGCTGTTCCGTATTTCTCTTCTTTGGCATCGGAGCGGTGGAATGAGTCGCTGAGGTCGAGCTTCTCGTAGGTTAGTGCAACGGTGTGTTCGCTTAATTGTTTTGGTGTCAGCATACGACAAAAAAGGAGTTCCCCTAAATCGCTCCATCCCTTGTAGCTTCGGTACAGATAGGTTTGATTGTCAAGGATAATAGGTTCCCCCGCATAGCTCCCGCGTGAAATATCGGGGTTGAGGACTTCGAGGGTGATGGCATCAGACTCTTTGAGGGTTTCGTTTGCCCATGTAAGAATCTCGGTGAGAGGTTCAGAGGTAAAGGTTTTCAAAATAGTTCCCACGGCTGGTTCCAACAGTTCAGTTGTCTTGTACACGTATCACTCACAAACCGTTCCCCTTCATCAGGTGATGACACAAAACTAAACTCCTCATCATTGAGATGAAAGCGTAATCCATAGGCGTGAAGATAGCCACGATCTTCTTTTCGTGCCTCTTCGGTATGTGCGTACCGCTCATCACCGGCGACAGGGGAACCGAGACTTTTAAGGGCAACCCGTATCTGGTGTGTTTTCCCCGTATGGGGTTTTATGAGAAAAAAGCGCTCATGGGTGCGCAATGCACAGCTGATAAACTGTGTAACAGCAGGATTCTCCATAGTAGAGAGAAGTTTGTAATCGCCCCGTCTTGCGCTTCCCATATCTCCCTTGACCCAACCCATTTTTTTCTTCGGTTTACGCATACTAATAGCGAGGTAGTATTTTTCGATTTCGCGGTTTTCGAACATTTTTCCAAAGAGTGCAGCCACTTCTGAGTTTTTGGCGAAGATAACAAGCCCCGATGTCATTTTATCGAGTCGATGGACGGGAAATAATGGGATACCAACGTGTTGGCTTACTTGAACAACAAAGCCTGCTTCCTCTTCGGTGTGAAAGTTGACGCCAGCGTTTTTGAGGGCAATTAGAAAATCACTGTTCTCAAAAAGGATTGTAATCATAGCAACACATCTCGTGAAAGTAAGCGATACTCACCCGCTTTTAAATCTCCCAATGTCAAATTACCGATACGGGAGCGGTGCAGGGTGGTAACGTGATTCCCGACTGCGGCAAACATCCGTCGAACTTGATGATATCGCCCTTCGGTGATCTCTAATGTCACGTGTGTATCGTCAATGATTGTTAATTTTGCGGGAAGACATGGTGTTTTCTCACCGTTTAGGATCAATGATCCTGTTGCAAAAATATCCGTTTCATGTCCATTTAATGGTCGATCCAACGTCACTTCGTAGAGTTTAGGTACATGATATTTGGGTGACGTGAGGCGATGAAGCAGTTGTCCGTCATCGGTAAGTAACAGCAGACCGCTCGTCTCTTTGTCGAGCCGTCCTATTGTGGAGATTTTTGGGTCACGTTTTTGCCATCTTGGTGGAAGCAGTGAATAAACGTGTTGACCCTCACTCTCATCGTGAGAACAGACATACCCAAGAGGTTTGTGCATCAAAATGAGTATCCCCTGCGGCGGGTCAAGGGGCTCGCCCTCAAACGCTACATCGTGATAAAATGCTTTGAAATCGGTTTTTTTTATGATTTCTCCCCCGACGGTGACAAGACCTGCGGCAATGAGTTTTTTGGACTCACTGCGACTGGCATAACCCAAGCTGGTGAGGAGCTGATCGAGACGTTGTTTAGAGGGCTTCAAGCTTATCCTCATACTCTTTTGTTACTTTCTCAAACTCCTCACTGGCGATTTCGAGTCGTTCAAACAACTCTTCAATCATCTTTTCATCCACACCGATTTGTTTGGAAAGTTCTTGGAGTTTACCGCTCTCCCCTTTATTGGAACACTCGATGAGAAGGGCATGAGAGTTTTTGAGTTTTTCTTCGAGATTCATGATGGTATTTTCGCAAAAATCGATCTCTTTTTTCAAGGGATTCAAAAGTTTTGACCGCTCTTGTATCAATGCGGTACGTTGCTGTTTTTGCTCTTTTTTGTTCCCCTGTTGAATCGCCTTGGCTTTAGGAGCATTGGTGATCTCCTCATCCCAACCGATTTTTTCTAAAAATTGATCATAAGTGCCATCAAAAAACTCCGCACCCCCCTCACGGAAAATGATAAGCTGATCGGCCAATTCACGTAACATCAGCTCTGAGTGGGTAACGATGACAACGGAACCTTCGAATCTTTTTATCGCGTCCGTAAGTGAATCGATCGACTGCATATCGAGGTGGTTGGTCGGTTCATCGAGAAAGAGGAGGTTACAGGGGGTGGCGATGATTTTCCCCAGCATAACGCGACTGCGCTCCCCTCCCGAGAGGATAGAGATTTTTTTATCGGCATCATCTCCGCTGAACATCATCGTACCGCATATCGAACGAACTTTTACGTTTGTCAAGGTATTGTCAGCACTTTGTATTTCGTCCGCAATGGTGCTGTTTTTATCCAGTCGTTCGATATTGGTTTGACCGAAATGGGCGATAGCAGTGGAGGGGTGTACGGAAATCTCCCCGTTTGGTTTGAGAACGCCTGCAAGAGTGTTGAGAAGGGTTGATTTACCTTTGCCGTTTTTTCCGATAATGGCGAGACATTTGTTCTTTTCCAAATTAAAAGAGAGATTTTGGAAAAGCAATTCATCCGCCGTGTAGCCAAATGAAAGATTCTTGACCTCCATAATGACTTTGGCAGGGGTAGGGCGATAGGAAAATGAGAAACTTAAATCTTTTTCCCCTTCCAAGGACTCCATTATCCCCATTTTTTCCAACTCTTTGGCTTTGGATTGCGCCATTACCGCCGTCGAAGCACGGGCTTTGTTTCGAGCGACAAAATCGATCAGCTCTTCCCGTTTTTTGTCATGATTGATCTTGGTTTTGACATAAAGCTCATCTTCTTGCCCCATCATTTCATAATATTTATGGCTATTACCTTTGATAATGGAGACATTGCGACGACGCAAACCCATCGTATGTGTGGTCACAGAGTCCATAAAATCACGATCGTGGGTGATAAGAATCACCTCTCCCTCAAAGCTGCGGATAAAAGAGGCAAGCCAGCGAAGAGAGACGATATCGAGATAGTTGGTCGGTTCATCGAGAAGGAGCAAATTGGGTTCGGTGACGAGAAGTTTTACAAGATTGAGCCGTATCTGGTATCCCCCCGAAAAACTCAAGGGGTCTTTATCCAAATCTTCTTGTGTAAAGCCTAGCCCAAAAAGGATTTTTTCCACACGATACACTTCATGCTCCATATCACCGGTAAGGACAGAGGCACACTCCTCGCGGACGGTTTTATGGGTAAAATGGAGATGTTGGCGTAACGTACCGATACGGTAATTTTTAGGGATGAGTATCTCTCCGTCATCGTAAGGCTCTTCCCCTAAAATGATTTTAAAAAGAGTTGATTTTCCCGAACCGTTGCGCCCTACGAAACCGATTTTTTGCCCGCTTGAGAGTTTGAGGTTGAGATTCTCAAACAGGATCCGTGTTCCGTAGCTTTTAGTGAGATTATTAATTTGAATCATTATTCTTCTATTTTATGAGGAAGTTTTCCGGGCATCGCCTCTTTGTTCGCGAGGAGATCGTCGATTTGCCGTTTGACTTTGTCGTATCGAAACTGCTCTTTGAACCCGTTAATCCGTCCCCCTGCTGCGTTGGGGTGTCCTCCGCCGTTTGCCCACTCTCCTGCCATCACTGCAACATCGACTTGGTCGTGTCCGCGTATACTAATGGTTCCGCGTGTACTGACATCGACGATAAAATCAAAATCAGGGAATGCTGTAACGAAACCGTTTCCGATAATCGATGTATTTCCCAGTCCATAACACAAAAATCCACGCCACCCTTTGTAATAGACTGTCATAGTAGAGCGTTTTGTCCCCAGCAGTGCCACGATGTGTTTGGTAGAGAGGTTGTCGAGAGTATCGTCCACACCGTTTTTAAAAAAATCTTTTTTCATTTTATGTAGCGCTTCATCGAGGAGAATATTGGCATTTGGAACAAGGCGCATCATCGCAGCACGCTCCAATAGAGCAAGTTTGTAGGCACGATCTTCATTGGCGAACATCACACGACTCAGCTCCCGTGCATCGCTGATAAGACGCATACATACTTTGCCGTATTCAAAATCTTCCACTTCTTCTTGCTTCCATAAATCGACAGCATTAACGACTTTTACAAACGGTTCAATCCATCCGCCTGCACGTAAACCGTAATGCTCACATGCATACTCATAGACGATTTTGGTAGCACATCTTTCGGTGTCCAGAGTATACCATTCGTATTGTACTGCCGAATCTTTGCCGCTGCCGTGGTGGTCGAGGAGAGTTAGGGTAATCGTCCATCCTCCCTCATTGAGCTTTCTCACTTCGTGATGAAGCCATTTTGCTTCCTCTGAATTGAGATTTAAATCACTGATAAGAATCGTCGCCTCTTGCTTGTTTTTTTTGAGAGTATCGATAATCTCTTCGAGACGCTCCATTACTTCTGCGCCGTAATTGGCATTATAACTGTTCATTATGTGCGCTGTTTGTGCCATAACAAGTTGGCAACTGTAACCATCAAGGTCGGTGTGTGAGAGGTGGTAAAAGGTTTTTTTCATAACTATCCTATTTGTCTAAGGTAATGGAGCCGAGAACTTCGAATTTGGCACTCGAATCGATTTCTGCATGGGAAAGAACAACGATATCGAGATTGAAACGCTCGAAAATTTCGGCAAGCGGGCGGCGTAGTTTGGGATCGACGATGATGATAATGGGTGAGATCCCTTTTTGTAAGAATTCACTCGCTTTAGCACTGCTGGCTTGGATAAGACCGTTGATCTCTCCGACGTTGAGCATCAATTGACGATTACCGTCACGCTCTTGCGACTTTTCGAGCAGGCGCTGTTCGCTCATCGTCTCAAAGGTCAGCAGTTTTATAACGCCGTCAGATCCCGCATAAAGCTGGGTGATAATGCGGGCAAGTTTGGCTCGAACGTGCTCTGTGATCGTATCGACACTTTTGGTGTATTCGGCAACATCTGCCATTGTTTCTAAAATAGTAATCATGTCTTTTAGCGGGATGCGCTCGTGCAGGAGGGCTTTAAAGACACGTTGTATCAGACCGATATTGGCAACTTTGAGCAGGTCATCTATGACCACAGGATAATCACTTTTTATTTTATCGATCAATACTTGCGTCTCTTGTCTTGTTAGAAGCTCTTCGGCGTGTTTTTTCACCAATTCGCTCATATGGGTAGAGATAACAGTAGAAGGATCGACAACGGTATAGCCGTTGATAATAGCGTCTTCTTTGTGCTCTGGTGCAATCCAAAACGCATCGAGTCCGAATGCCGGCTCTTTGGTCGGTTCCCCTTCTATTTCGGAGATTGCCATACCGCTGTCCATTGCCAAAAATTTATCAGGCTGGATAAGCCCATCACCGATCATTACCCCTTTGAGTAAAATAGAGTATTGGGTTGGCTTGAGATGTAGATTATCACGTATACGGACTTGCGGCATCAAAAATCCAAAATCCGACGCTATTTTACGCCGCATAGAGCGGATACGCTCGAGCAAATCGCCCCCTTGATTGCTATCAGCAAGGCGGATGAGCTGATATCCCAACGTCAGTTCGAGCATTTCGATTTTTAGAATGTCTTCGAGGGCAGCTTCTTCGTCTTTGGCAATCTCTTCATTCGTTTTTTTGCGCGGAGCAGAGGAAGGGGCAGCTCCTTGGGCATCCGTTGGACCAGAACCGCCTTTAGCTTTGGTTGAATCTGCTTTTTGTGTTAAGACAAAATCCCCCTTTTCATATTTGTGCAGAGCGTATCCAAGCCCTAAAAAGACAAGCCCTACAAATCCCATTGAGAGGGTTGGCAATCCGGGTACGGCAGCGAACATGAGCATAATCACCCCTACGATGATCATCACTTTGGCATTCCCCATGAGCTGTTTGATACTTCCCTCCGCGAAGTTGCCTTCATCATTGGAGGCGCGCGTGATCATAATACCCGTTGCGGTTGAGATGATAAGTGCAGGGATTTGGGAGACTAAACCGTCCCCGATGGTAAGGATAGTATAGGTTTGTGCACTGGCAGCCACATCGAGGTCGAACTGGAAAACTCCGATCAAAAATCCGCCGATGATATTGATAAAGGTGATGATGATCCCAGCGATAGCGTCACCCTTGATGAACTTGCCCGATCCGTCCATTGCCCCATAAAAATTGGCATCTTGGAGAATATCGGCACGACGCCGTTTCGCTTCACCTTCATCGATGAGTCCGCTGTTGAGATCCGCATCGATGGCCATCTGTTTTCCGGGCATTGCGTCGAGGGTAAAACGTGCTGCGACTTCGGCAACGCGGTTAGACCCCTTGGTAACAACCATAAAGTTAATCAAGACGATAATCGAAAAGACAATCACCCCAATGACATAATTGCCTCCGACAACGAAATTTCCGAAACTGGTCACAATGTCGCTGACCGCTTCTGGACCCTCGTGGCCGTGACTCAAAATCATCCGGGTGGTAGCGATATTGAGCGAAAGACGAAAGAGGGTTATAACAAGAAGCAGTGTCGGAAATGTCGTAAGATCGGTCGGTTTAGGGATATACAGAGATATGAGCAAAATAAGAATAGACAGTGAAATAACGATAGCAAGAAACACATCAAGCATCGCGCTGGGAAGAGGGACAATGATGATCGCCAAAATCGCCATAACAAAGACAACAACACTAAGATCGCGCGATGCGAAGATTGCCGATGCAATCGATTGTGTATTGGAAGGTTTGTTTTTTGCTTTGGCCAAGAATTACTCTTCTAAAATGGCTTCAAGGGTGAGGATTCCCAAAAAAGCGTCCACTTTCCCCTGAAGACGATTGAGAAAAGGCCATAGGGAGCACGTAGTTGCTTTATTAGAGGGACAATCTTCTTTTGTAGGGGCACAGCTAAATACTGCGGGACTTTTCCCTTCGACCGTTTCCAGCACTTCAAGGACAGTGATTTCACTGCTTTTACGGGCAAGTTCAAATCCACCGTTTACCCCTTTAAAAGATTTTAAAATCCCTTTTCGGGCGAGTGATTGAAGGATTTTGGCTAAAAAGCTTTTGGAAATATCGAGTTCACGAGAGAGGGAGTCAACATCGAGCGGGCGCGATGCTTTCGCTAAAATGATAAGGGATAATAGGGCGTATTCGCTTGCACGTGTCATTAGCATCTACGCTCTCCTGTTTTAGTTATAAAAGAATTATAGCTAAATATCATTAGAGAGAGTTTTGCCGCAAAAAAAGAGTTTTTCCGCTATAATTCCAACCCTGCTTGAAAATATCAAGTAAATTAAATTACCCATCAGGAGGCTATTATGGCTTTAGATACGGCTAAAAAAATCGAAATTATCAAAGAATTTCAACGAACAGAGGGTGATACCGGTTCAAGTGAAGTGCAAATTGCATTGCTTTCAAAGCGTATCAGTGATCTTACTGAGCACCTTAAAATTTTCAAAAAAGACCACTCATCACGTCTTGGTCTTTTGAAGCTTGTTGGTCAACGTCGTCGTTTGATGCGTTACTTGAAACGTACAAACCGTGCAAGCTACAGCAAACTTATCGCTGAGCTTGGTATCCGCGACAATATCTAAGGTTTTATCCTTAGAGTTGTTACCTCTTTCGAGGTAATTTTTTATTCTTCTTCCTCCTCATTTTATACTATACTTTTTAAAAATACTTTCTTAATTATTATTGGCTATCATATTGTATTTACGTGCGCCTAATTCTTTAAATAAAATAAGGCATAATAATCATAAATATTTGGAGAACATATCATGAAAATAGCGGTACCTGTTATGGATGAAAAACTAAAAATGGCTGGAAATGCGGGACATACACCGTATTTTGCTGTTTATACCCTCAAAGGGGGGATGTTTAGATCATTTGAGCTTGAAGGATTGCGTGCCAATCCAAAAGTAGCCGGGGAAGATCACCATCATGACGATGATGAACATCATGCATGCGATCACAGTGAAAACGATATGGAACACATCAAAGCCCATGATACTATGGCGGATGCGATACATGATTGTGATTATTTAGTCGTTAAAATGGCCTGTAAAAATACGGCTAAAAGCATGCTGAATGTGGGGGTGAAACTCAAAAAATACAATGGCTCAGAATCAAACGCCGATAAAATTTTGATGGAACTCTCACCACAATTTGTCTAAATGATAGGATGAGAACGATCATCATCAGATATCATGATGATAATGTTCCAATACCCGTCGGTACTCTTCATACACCTGTTTCGGTGTGAGTGAATTTTTGTACATTTTCAGTATTTGTCGGATAAAATCGACGGGGTATTCGATTGTCAATCCTGTATTATGTTTGTAAATCTCAAAAAGTGTTTCATACATCCCCGTATAAATTTCCGGTTCTTCACGCAGTAGACGCTGGAGATTTTCCTCAGCTTGAATGAGTTTTGCATCATTAAACTCTCCACGCTCATGGATCGTTTTTCGTATCTCCACATACTCTTTGAGACTTTTTTTATTCAGGACGTAGTCGGTAAAGGTTTCGATGAGTGACATTGTTTCTCCTTATAATTCCATTGAACTATTGTACGCTTTAAGTGTAGCAATAGTGTAGCAGAGATAAAAAAAAAGCAAACTTTTATACCCCGAAAATCTTTTTCGCCCGTTCCAAATCTTCCACTGTATCGATCCCAAATCCGCTGCTCGCTACTTTTACCATAGAGATTTTTTTGCCATGATACAGTGCGCGGAGTTGTTCGAGCTTTTCAATATCTTCGAGTGGTGCTTCACCGAGGGCACAAAAATCGTGCAAGCTTTTTTTCGTAAATCCGTAAATTCCGATGTGTCCGAAATACGATGCTTCACCGCTGCGGTTGAAGGGAATAGGGCTGCGGGAAAAATAGATGGCATTATGATTCACATCGGTGATGACTTTCACCATATTGTGATCATTGGCGGATTCGGTGTTGATGGCGTTGTAACAGCTCGCCATGATAAACGGCTCATTTTGAGATTTGAGAGCATTGAGCCGTTCGATGAGGTGGACTAAAACTTCTGTTTCGATAAACGGTTCATCGGCTTGGACGTTGATAATGAGCTCATCATCAGGGATGTCCAAAATTTGAGCACACTCGTTGATACGATCGGTTCCGCTTTTGTGGGTCGTAGAGGTGAGGCGTGCTTCGATACCGTGTGCCGCACAGATCTCCAAAATTTTTTCATCGTCGCACGCAACAACGACACGGTCAATGGTTTCAACACGTTTGGCGGTACGGATGACCATCGGCAAACCGCCGATATCAGCAAGAACTTTTTGGGGAAAACGGGTGGAAGCTAGACGGGCAGGGATAATAATCATTAGTAAACCTCGTAAACGATATAATTATTAAATTATAACCCAAAGGGAGACAATTGCTTCTTTATCAACCGGATGGCGGCTATTGTTATAACAGTGATTCGATTTTACTGTACGGATTTATTTCTCAGTTCAATCCCAAGGGGAAACTTCTCGATGTAGGGGCAGGATGCGGAATCGTGGGGTTATTGGTTGCACGTGATTTCCCCACGCTTACCCTCGAATCTGTTGAAAAACAGTCGATTTACGCTGAATTTGCAAGACGAAATGCTCAGATTAACGGTATAGGCTATACCCTCCACGAGGGGGAATTTTTGGAACTCGGTGCTCACGGGACATATGACTGGATCGTCTCGAATCCCCCCTTTTATCATGAAGGCTCTTCCCGTTCAGAAAATGAAATGCTTCATCAAGCCCGTTACAACATCCATTTGCCGATCGAGGCGTTTGCAACGAAAATATCGAAACTCCTTAAATCCAACGGTGAAGCCATCACCTGCTACGATGCACGGCAATTTGTGCAACTGTGCAGTGCGTTTGAGCGTATAGGATTAAGAGTCGTTGATGTACAATTCGTCCATTCTAAACGCGATCGATCCAGTACGTTGGTTATGATCCATGTTAAAAAAAATAGTAAGTCTCTCGTCAACGTTTTGCCTCCGCTGATAATGTTTGAAGAGGGTCAGTATACCCCTGCCGTACAGGCAATTTATGATAGAGCAAAGGTGCACAGTATCAAATGTCCGATGTAATGACACAAGAAGGTTTTAGTTATGCGTTTGATTCGAGCGCGTGTGCATCGTGCGGCGGTAACTGTTGTACGGGAGAGAGCGGTTATATTTTTGTATCCGTCACCGAGATTGCAGCGATAGCCAAACTGCTAGAGATGGATGAGAGAGATTTTAGACGTGACTATTTACGTAAAGAGGGTTTTCGCTTTTCACTCAAAGAAAAGATGGTAAACGGTTCACACGATTGTGTGTTTTTTAATCGTTCACAAAACGGGTGTAGTATTTACCAAGCCAGACCGTTGCAGTGTCGAACCTTTCCCTTTTGGGATTACTTTCGCCACCGTATCGATGAGCTCAAAGCCGAATGTCCGGGGATTATCCATGATTAAACTATTACTGAGCACACTTATAGTGACCAGCGCGCTTTTTGCCGCTTCTAAACCGACGATCAATAAAACGATGCTCGAAGACACCTATACCCTCTATGCCCTCGATGCCCAAATACATCAAAAGCCTCATAAAGCGTCGGAGTTTTTTGCCGAACTATATAAACAAACGTCCAAAAAAGAGTATCTCTATCAATCCCTTCGGATGCTTGAACAAGCCAACGATACGAAAGCTTTAACTAAATCGACGCACGATGCATTAGTACAATTTCCTAATGATGAGATCTTGAAGCGATTTGAAATTATTGCATTACTCAAAGAGGGAAAATTTGGTGAGGCTTCTCAAAGTGCGGCCATTTTGTGTGAGAAAACCAAAAAGGCTTCCGATTATCTTCTTTATGCCGAAGCACGGTTCAAGCTTGCTGATTATAAGGGTGGAATCGCGGCGCTGAAAAATGCTTATGCCTTGGATTATGATGAGACCACCGCAGAACGTATTGCTCTCATACAATATGCCCAACTGGGAGAAAAAAAAGAGGCAATAGAATTTTTAAAGAACCATATCGGGACGCATGGCAACAGCAAAGTACTGGGAAAACGGCTAGGCAGTTTTTATGGCGATAGCGGCGCTCTCGATGATGCCGCCTCCATATATGAACAGACGTATGAGTTGACGCAAGACCCCCTTATCGCGCAAGAGGCGATCAAGATATATGTATACCAGCAAAATTTTGTCAAACTAAATGCCTTACTAGAAAAATCGGGTGTCAATGATGCTATGTTGCTGGAATTGTATATCCGAGAGAAACAGTTTGATAAAGCATCCGAGTTGGCGAAAAAACTCTATAAAGAAGAACAAAACCCTGTTTATTTAGCGCAAAGCTCTGTTTTTGCGTATGAAGCATCCAGCAATAAAAGCGATCCAGCCCTTTTAAATGAGGTAGTGGAGGGGCTCAAGCTGGCTAACAGTGAGATGGACGACCCTCTTTATCTGAATTATTTAGGATATTTGATGATCGATCATGATCTCAATATTACAGAGGGGATGGAATATGTTGAACGCGCTTTGAAAAAACAGCCCGATTCCCCGTTTTATATCGATTCACTCGCATGGGGATATTATAAAAAGGGTGAATGTGCGGAAGCATTGCGTCTTATCCGGCAGGTTGAATCGATGATCGGTACGGATGAAGATGAGGTCAAAGAGCATCTAAAAGCGATAGAGATGTGTAAAACTAAGGAGAAAAAATGATATTAGACGAGATCATAAAAAAAACAAAAGAAGACCTCAAAGAAAGAGAAGCCAAGTTCAGTATGGATTGGTTGGGGCGGTCGTTGGCGTTTAATGGGCGTGCACCCCGTGATGTACGTCCGTTTTTAACGTCAACACCCGAAGAACCGTATCGTATTATTACGGAAGTGAAAAAAGCAAGTCCTTCACGTGGTGTCATACGGGAAGATTTCGATCCTGTAGCGATTGCACAAGCGTATGAGCGTGGTGGGGCGAATGCAATTTCGATTTTGACGGAGCCCCATTTTTTCCAAGGGCATCTCGATTATCTCGCTGAAATTCGTCGTTACGTTAGTATTCCGCTGTTGCGCAAAGATTTTATTATTTCCAAATATCAGCTTGTAGAAGCGTTGGTCTATGGAGCCGATTTCGTCCTTTTGATTGCGGCGGCACTCTCCAAAAGCGAACTCAAAGAGCTGTTAAATTACACACGTCACTTGGGGATGGAAGCGTTAGTAGAAATTCACGATAAAGCAGAACTCACCAAAGCGATTTACGCGGGTGCGGACATCATCGGGATTAACCACCGTAACCTTCAAACGTTCGAGATGAATATGAATCTGTGTTATGATCTTATCCCGCTGATCCCTAATGGAAAGATCATCGTTGCCGAAAGCGGTATCTATGAACACGGGCAGTTAGAGGATTTAAATAAAGCTGGAGTCGATGCATTTTTGGTAGGGGAGTCGCTGATGCGTCAAGATGATGTAGAAATGGCACTTAAAAAGCTTAAAAACGGGTAATTATAAAAATAAAAAATTATATTAATATTTTAAGAGTTTGAAGTTATAATTGGTTAATTTAATCGTCAAGGTACTGCAATAATGAAAAACTATACAACCTATAAACATTTGATTGCAAAAACGGTTATTCTCTCATTAGTGGCGAGTTTGGCGATTGCATTCGTATATGGTTTTTACATCAAACAAAGGGCAATTGACGAATTGGCGCGGGTCGATGCCCGAAAAACGAGCCGTATGGCGTTCGAGGCACTCTATTCGGCGATGGAAAAAGGGTGGAGCAAACAAGAGCTTGACGCAATTATTGTCCGATTGAACAATGTTGAGCCGGATATGAAAATTAACGCGTATCGCAGCCCGATTGTTGCGGAGCTTTTTGGGGACCGTAGCAGTGATAAGGATATTCGCGAGCATGATCCTTTTGTCGTGAAGGCGATGAAGGGGGAAGAGATATTAACAGGGGATGATGAGATTCGATATCTTTATCCTATTCCCGTTAAGCAAGAGTGTTTAGTCTGTCATACGAATGCCAAGCTCGGCGATATAAATGGTGTCATCGACGTTCGCTACCCTGTAGAAAATCTAAAAATATCATTGACAACAATGATAAATTCTTTTATTGTCTTTTTTGTCTTTTTTACCATTCTTATCTTTGCTATTTTGTATGTCAGGCTGAATTCCTTGCTGGTGCAGCCGCTAAAACAATTTATTGGATTGATCCAAGAGATCATCAGCAAAAATAATATGACAAAACGTATTAGTCTTAAAACGAAAATTTTCGAAGTAAAAAATATAGAAAATTATTTTAACAAAATGCTTGATTCGATCCAAGATTATTACGAAAAGCTTCAGGAGCTCTCTGATCGTGATTACCTCACGGGACTATACAACCGCCGAAAATTCGAAGAGTTCCTCTCGTATGAAATCGGACGCTCTCTTCGTCATAAACATAAATTTACCGTTTTAATGATCGATTTGGATAATTTCAAATACATCAATGATACATACGGCCATGCATCAGGGGATTTAGTACTCAAAGAGGTAACGAAAATTTTCGGCTCGAATCTTCGAAACGCGGATATTTTAGCGCGACTCGGGGGGGATGAATTTGCGGTTATTTTGCCCGAAACACCGTATGAGAACGGTTATGTCGTCGTTGAAAAACTGAGAGCACAATTGGAAGATGCTTCGATTTCTTTAATGTTTGATCAGGTTACTTTGACGGCGAGTTTTGGTATTGCCGAGTACCCGGAGCAGGGAGATAGTATTGAATCTCTTCTTACCGGATCGGATATAGCGATGTATAAAGCCAAAAAAGCGGGAAAAAATACAATCGCCAGAGCAGATCAAAACGATCAGGATATGGCGGCTGAGATTCAGAAAAAAGGCGAGTTTATACGCCATGCAATAGATGAAGATCGGTTGGAACCTTTTTTCCAGCCCATCTATAATATCCATACGAATGAGCTTTTTGGATATGAGGTGCTTGCACGTATACGTGATGGACAACGTTATATGGCAGCAGGACAATTTATGGAAATCGCCGAAAATTTAGGCATGGCTCCAAAAATTGATCAGATCATATTGAGCAAAGGGCTCAAAATACGTGAAAATTTACATATGTGGGAGAGAAAGTTCTTTTTTAATCTTTCCACCAACAGTCTTTTTACAGACAATTATGTCTCTATGATTGAAGAGCATTATGGACACAATCCTTCTGTTTCTGAGGACACGGGTGTTGTAATCGAAATTTTAGAGCGGGAAGCAATACATAATGTTAAAGCACTTATGGAGATTATCGAAACGACGAGGAAGAAAGGGATAGGATTTGCGTTGGATGATTTTGGTTCCGGATTTTCGTCATTTATTTATCTAAAATATTTTGATACCGATTATGTCAAGATCGACGGCGAATTTGTCAAAAATATTGCTGTCAATGAAAAAGATCGTATTTTTGTCAAACATATCAATCAAATTGCACAAGAGTTTGGTAAAAAGACAATCGCTGAGTATGTCGAGGATGAAGAGACCCTTCTAATTCTTAAAGAGTTAGGTGTCGATTATGCCCAAGGATATTACCTTGGGAAACCGGAGAAGTTTACCGTATAGCTGATACGGTTTAGCACAAAATCTTTTTAGCACACTCGTTGATCCGTTTGCCATCGGCGCTTGATCCAAGTCTCTTGGAAGCAGCACCCATCACTTTTCCTATCTCTTTCATCGAGGCGGCTCCTGTTTCGGCGATGATAGCACGTAATGCGATTTCTAACTCTTCATCACTAAGTTGTTGAGGAAGATACGTTTCAAAAATAGCGGCTTCGGAGGCTTCTTTTTCGTATAAATCTTCACGACCCGCATCACGGTACTGTGTCATTGCATCAATGCGTTGCTTCACCTGTTTTTGTATAATTTTGATCACATCGTCATCGCTTAACTCTTTACGTTCATCCACTTCGATTTGTTTCATAGCACTGCTAAGAAGTCGCAGAGCATCACGGCGCGCATTATTTTTCTCTTTCATAGCGGTTTTAATATCGTTAGTGATCGTCTCTTTTAGTGTCATTACTATCCTTGGAACTCTTTTTGCTTTATTATAGCCAAATAACTCATCGGATGTGATATGCGCTACCCTCTCTTTCTTTCGCTCTCTTTAGCGTCATTGTTACTTGGTGGATGTACAGCAAAGCTGACTGAACCTGAAATTGCTTTTACTCCTCCCCAATATGTAGAAGAAATGCCATCGCGTGAGGAAGAAAATGCGTATACGGCACAGGGGAGTTTGTTCGGTCAAGGGGATAGCCCTCTCTTTTCCGATCACAAAGCGATGCATGTTAACGATATAGTAACCGTAGTCATTTCTGAAAAAGCGACAAGTTCAAGCAAAGCGAAAAAGGCACTTAATGAGGCAGATACTATGGGACTCAATGGCGGAGTGTTTGCCAGTGCGGGGGGTAATACAGCCGTTGGTTCTGCTATTAGCAAGATTAATGGTCTCAGCAATATTGGATTTACGGCGGGATCAACGTCCGATTATGCAGGTTCTGGTTCAGCAACCAAAGATGCATCGTTTACGACGACCGTATCGGCACGTATCGTGAAGGTAATGGCAAATGGAAACTATTTTATCACAGGACGGCGCGAAATTATGGTGGATGATCAAAAGCAGATTATGCAATTAAGCGGTGTTATTCGACCGTATGACATCGACCAAAACAATCAAATCACCTCTGCCAAAATTTCTGATGCTAAAATTCTCTACGCAAACGAAGGGGATGTGGATCGCTCCGTCAACCAAGGGTGGGGTAGCAAAATAGTACAGGCCGTCTGGCCGTTTTAACTATTTTTAAACGCCAAGGGAGCAAAGCCCCCATGGCTACGTTAACGTTATGTTCTCCACAGCAGAGTGCTCATACACGCAAGGCGTGTGTCCTATATTATATATTTACCTAATGACTTGCAGCGGGTCGATGTGGGCATTGCGTTGCGTCACTTGAAACAGCAACTCACGACCGACACGACCGATAATGGCCCCTTGCTTAAGTCGCTGACCTACGGTTACCGTAGGAGCTATTTTGTCCAAATGGGCATAGACGGTGTGAAGCCCGTTGTCGTGTTCGATAATGATGACGTTTTCCAGCATTGCTGTGGGTTTGGCAAGGATCACTTTTCCGTTGAAAACCGCTTTGACTTTGGCGTCGGGATCGGTAGGGCGCAGCGAGACCGATTCGTTTTGGATTTTAATACCGTAGACCGGATCGGTATAGGGACCGAAACGTTTGGTGACGATATAGCCATCCAGCGGCGCAATCGTTCTTTCACCGCTGTATGCCGCTGTTTTGGAAGGCTGGTATTGTGAAATGGCTTGTCTTGCCCCCTCCGGAAGGGGTTTCGATCCTGGCTTTGGAGCAACAAGCCTTGGGGGAGCTTTCTTGGGTTTCATCGCTTCACGTTTGATAATATTGAGGCTGGCAAGGGTATTTTGTAGAGAGCGCTGCTGGTTTAAGATACGACCAAGAGAGCGTTTGTATTCTACTTTTTCTTTTTCCAGCAAGGCAATCGCTTTTTCATTCTCTTGCTTGGTGGCTAAGACATTTTGTTTTTGTTTATCGATGACCGCAATGGATTGTTTCAATACGGTGGTTTGGTTCGATAGGGAGGCAATTTTGGTTGCGTTTTCCCCAAAAATAAAATTGAGCTCTTTTATTTCGGAGTTGATTTGTTTGAGATGCAGCTTGAGCGCTTCCTCGGTAATGATGGCGTTGGCCTCTTTGGCGCGATCATCGTTAATCAGAAGTGAGATTGACGTATTGCGCGCGAGTGCAAATACAAGTTTTTGCTCAATCTCATTTTGTGTTTTTATGAGGTGCTCTTGTTGCGTTTGAAGTCCGTTTAGGCTTAGTTTGTTAGATTGGTAGACGTTTTCTTTTGACTTCAGTTCGGTGACAAGGGTGTTGAGATGCTGTTGTTGAGCACCAACCACTTCGCGCTGTTTGACGATTTTATTTGCAGTTTGTTCGAGTTTTGCTGTGAGAGAGGAATACGTTTGTTTCGTCTCTTTGAGTGCCGAAGAGGTCGATTTTATTTTTTCATCAATTTTGGCTCCATAAAGAGAGAGAACCAAAAAAGAGGAAAGGATCAAGGATGTGTGAAGCCCTATCATCTATTCTTCTTCGCGATGGAAAAGGACAATAGTAAAGGTGAGTGCCACGGAAACTGCAAGTGCAATAACGAGAGAGCGAATGGCATCGTCCACAAAATTGAAAAGCTGTACACTTATACCGATTGCTTTGAGTTGCATGGTCAAATAGCCATAGTAATCGATCAGGAAAAAAGCCGAACACAAAATCAATGTAGCAATAATTGCATCGACAATGGCAAGACGAAATAAAACAGCAGAGCGGAGCCAGACGGGGGCACCAAAAAGGGCCATGATATTCATACGCTCGGCATGCTGGAACTGCCATAATCGCATCTCTTTGAGGATCAGCAACGAGGTAACGGCAGCAATGGCTATGGAGAAGATTTGAACGACATCTTTAAACAGCAACATCAGTTTATAAACGGTGTCATGCGTTTGCGAAAACCCTTCTACCCGCTCGATAGCGCTGTTGCTCTCCAGCTTTTTTTGTAGCTGTGTGATTTCGCGAGGCGTTGGAAACCGGTTTAAATACAGGCGGTAAAACTTTGGAAGGGTGAGTTTCAGAAGATCAAGATTTTTTTGACTCATCTCCCCTTTGAGACGCTCAAGCACTTGGGTAGTACTGATTGGCTCACTGCGGTCGATCATACCATTCATTGCTTTAAATTCGTCAGGAGTAATTGATTTACTGGTGACAACGATGACGGAATAATCGTTTTTTAAGTGGGACTCATACGCCGCAATAGTGCGATCAACCGCCACATAAATTTGGACGCTTGCCAGTACAGTAAAGAGGGCGATGATAAGGGATAGATGATTTTTAAGCGATTTCATTGATAGTTCCAAACTCGATATGGTAGTGTTTGTACGGAATACGAAGTCCCTCGGGAATATGATGAGTTACGACGATAACGGTTGTTTTAAGCTGTGTATTTGCCCCCTCAAGGAGATTCCAGATAACAGAGGAGGAATAATCATCGAGATTACCTGTCGGCTCATCGGCAAGGATGAGAATAGGGTTGTGGGCCAGTGCCCGCGCCATAGCCACACGCTGCTGCTCTCCGCCGCTGAGTTCCTGAGGATATTTGCCTGCTTGATGGGTGAGTTTGACGTGACCCAAGAGTTTTTGTACCTGTGCACCGCTTACGTCACCCGTGTAGCCTGAGATGATAAGGGGAAGCATCACATTTTTTTCTATCGTCCACTCTTTAATGAGTTTGTAATCTTGAAAAATAATCCCGATGTGACGACGAAGAAAATTAAGCTTTGAGGTAGTAATATGGTTCATTTTTACCCCTCCGACTATCAATTCTCCTTGGCGTGGCTCAATAGCACCATACAGCGATTTTAAAAGGGTTGATTTACCGCTTCCGCTCGCACCTGTGATGAAGACAAAACTCCCTGCTTCGATACTAAAGGTCGCTTTGGAGATGATGGTTTCAAACTCTTTGTAGGAGAGAGAAAGATTTTCGGCAATAATTACGTTATCCATGGAGTAGCTCGTTTAATAAAAGATGGGCTTTCAAATTGGGGCTTGATCGTACTGGGAGAGAGGGAAAATAGCGCGCTTGACCGTTTTGAACAATTAAATATAGATGTTCCGGTCGATCAAAACTCCCCATAGCGAGACGAACCATCCATCCCCCCTCTCGTATATCAAAACTTGCTTCCGCGTGCAAAAATCCCCACTCACGGCGAAACAGCTGCCGTTCTAGTGCTGGAAGGATATCATCATGTATTTCTGTTCCGGTAAATACAAATTCCCCTTCCAAGATTTTTTCAGGACTTTGCAGATCGTTAATGAGGGTAACATCATAGATATTTTTTTCCATTTTCTTCCAACGATCTTCGTATTTGCTCGTAATAGCAATGTCACGATTTTTATGGACTACGAAACTGACATGCGGCGGATGGGAGTAGGTTTCCAGCGCAAAGCGGTAATAATTTTCACTGTCGGTACGTAGCTCAAGCCTCCCCTGAAGCTCCAACGACCGTATTGCTTCGTCCAAAAACGAATCACCGATAACGCGGCGATGGGGTTTTTTATCCCATGGAACGGGAAAATGGACATAAATACGACTAAGGGTATTGGAGGGGACAAACTCCAAAAAAAGCCGTGCATCATAATCCAAAATCATAATATTGGTCAGATTCTGGATGGTGATTTGTTTGAGCGCCTGCTCGATAGAGGGCTTATGAATTTCCAAGCCGATAAAGAGAACATCAGGATTGGTGATGGCTTGATGGAGGAGATGGCGCGCTGAACCGAACCCTACTTCAAGACGTATTTCCCGCCCGCTTGGAAAGTTATTAGCAAAAAAACCAACCGATTTGAGGGCGTCATGGGTTTGTAGATGGACGTTTTCACCCGCCGTATCGACATTGGAAGCTAAAATCGTACTATGGGAGCATTTTGCATACGCTAGAAGAGCGTGTTTAACGAGAAAATTGGGACTAGGGCGCGTTATTTTGTCGCTTTTGAGTAAATCTTTTTCTCCGCTTTTTTTATGGAGAATAAAAAATTCACGATCTTTGTATCGCGTGGCTATGAGGGATTCTTTCCATTCACCGCGCGAAGTGGCAATAAAGTCGAACGCTACGTCCCCTTCAACACAAGGGAGGGGGATGGGATTAAATGATTCTATATGGAGATGCGGCATGATTTACTTAGACTCATAAATAAGTTCGATACCCTGTGTCGGGAGAGAGCGGATACCGTCTTTGTCGACGCCTGAAATTTCATAGATATAGCCAACATTGGGTTTGATGTCGGAGTCATGAAATTTGGTATCTTTGATGTTGTTGATATCAACCGATTCACGCTTTATCCAATTGATTTTAGTCGTTTTTATCACGGTATATCTGACAATACGCGGATCATTATTGCTCCATTGCAAATCAACGCCATTGGCATTTATTTTACCATCGTAGGCGATAGGTGTTTGGGGTTTCGCCAAACTGATTCCCTGTGTGATGATTGATCCCATAGGGCTTTCTAGACCATCTTTATCAACCACAGTGACTTTGTAGTAAAAAGGTTCCCCATCTTCTTTCGTCACGTCCGTAAAGTTGGTCTCCAAAAGCTTGACATGATAGTTGTAGTTTCCATCGGAGCGTGATGCCCGATAGACGTTGTAGTGTGAAAAGTCTTCCACAGGAACTGCTTCCCATTTAAGGGAGATGGCTTTGGGTAAATTAGTCGTTGCGGTGATTTGTTTGATCTCCGGAGGGAGCGGTTTGGTAACCACTTTAGCCGTTTCGCTAGGTTCTGTAGAGAGTTTATCATACGTAATAGCGCGCACGCGGTAGTGATAAACTTGTCCGTCTTTGAGGTCTGTGTCGATAAATTCGGCGTTCAACCGTCCACTGATCGTACCGATTTCAGACCATTTTTGGTCATTGACGTTAAGTCTGTCAATGGCATATCCGCTGATACGGAGGTTTGGATGGGGACGCCAGAGGAGTTTCGCACTGCGCGGCATATTGCCAACGGATTGAAAAAAACTGATAGGGGCAATCATCGGCAAGGTAGTGACGTTCATTGTTTCGCTGCCGGCAGATTCTATATTTTCTTTCCCTTTGGAGGTAAAGCGATACAAGTATTGTGTATTGGGGGTGAGTTTATCATCTACATAGTGGGTTGCAAAGCGTCCATCGACCGTCGCTACGCGGGTTAATGTTTGGTTTCCTTCGCTAGATCGGTAAACGCTGTAACCGCTAACTCTGGGATCACTAATCGCCTTCCATTCAAATGCGATGGTGTTGATATCCGATAACGACCCATTGAGAGAGGGGACGGGAAGCGTTGGATCAATTGTAACGGTTTTTGCAGGGGTTGGCTGAGGAGCACAACCGCTAATAAAAAGACTAAGCGCTAAAGAGATGCTCAAAGCGTATTTGGCTGATGGTTGCATGCAAATCCTTTGGTTCAAAATGTTTGTTTAAATAATCATTCATTACATCATCGAGAGGAGCTTTGAATGAGAGTGATTCTCCACTGCGGGGATGAGTCAAATAGAGCATATATGCGTGTAGCAAAATATGTTCCAGCTTGGAATCTTTTTGATGGGTTCCATAGAGGTGATCGCCGAGAATGTGACGGCTGATTGATTCGAGATGGACGCGGATCTGATGGGTTCGCCCGGTGAACAGTTTGCAGACAATGAGTTCACAGCTGGAATCGTGTGATGGGAGAAGCTTCCGAAACATCGTTTTAGCGCTTTTACCCGATTCGCTGATTGCCATCTTGAGGCGGTTTTGAGCACTGCGTCCGATCGGCTTGTCGATAAGAGTCTCTTCCTCTTTGAGAGGAGGGGTGACAACTGCTAGGTAATAGCGCCCCATAGTTTTGTCTTGCAATTGCAGTGAGAGGGCTTCATGCGCTTCGTTGTTTTTGGCAACGACCATCACACCGCTTGTTCCGCGGTCGAGTCGGTGAACGATTCCGTGGCGCTCTTCACCGCTGAGGGTTGAGAGGCTGATTCCACGGGTTTTAAGCCAGTCTACAAGGGTAGGCTCCTTGACGCTTGGGGCAGGGTGAACGGTAAGACCGCTTGGTTTGTTAATAACCAAAATATCATCGTCCTCGAACAAAATCTCGACGTCAAAATCGATAATGTGTGCGGGTGTTGATTTGACCTCCGGAAAGATGATCTCGACGTTTTGGCCTATTTTAAGTTTAAGTCCGGCCTTAGAAGTAGGTTTTCCATCGACTTTAATCGCATTTTGCTCGATAAGCTGGACAATTTGGTTGCGTGTTTGGGCAAGTTTGAGGGTTAAAAACAGATCCAGACGCTGTACGTCTTCGACAGTATAGGTTACATTTTCGCGTTGCATCGATTTCCTTGATAGTATGATTGTGCTACAATTTCGTCATAAAACAAAAAATTTAACGTAACGGACTATTTTGCTTAATATTGATCGACGGATTTTAGCACATTTTGACTTTGTAACTCTTGTATTGCTCATTCCGATTGTTTTTGTATCGGGTTGGTTGATCCATGAAATACATCCCGTACTGGGGCAGAAACACTTGACGTATGTTATCGTCGGTATCGGGGTGTTCATCACTTTATTTTTGTTACCGATACGGCGGATGTTTTGGCTGATCCCTATCTTGTATTGGGGAAGTATTTTATTGCTCATTGCCGTGGAATTTGTAGGCGATACCCGTTTGGGGGCAAAACGGTGGATAGAGATACCGTTTGTCCATTTTACCCTCCAACCCTCGGAACTTCTCAAGCCTGCATTCGTCCTTATGCTGGCATACCTTATCAACCGTAACCCACCGCCGCGAGAGGGGTATGGGTTCAAAGCATTTATGAAACTCTCTTTCTTCATTATTTTGCCCTTTTTCTTAATTGCGAAAGAACCCGACTTGGGGACAGCGACGGTGTTGGCATTGCTAGGGTTCGGTATTTTGTTTATTGTTGGTGTCCATTGGAAAGTGTGGCTCGGTCTGGGGGCGGTATTTTTAATCTCATTGCCTCTGATTTATTCGCAGTTGCATGGCTATCAAAAACAACGGTTGTATGATTTTGTAGGGGATAAACCGAGCTATCACGTCGAACAATCGATCATTGCAATCGGTTCGGGGGGATTTTTAGGTAAAGAAAAAGAAGAAGCGACCCAAACGCAGATGAAATTTCTCCCCATTGCATCGAGTGACTTTATTTTCGCCTATGTCGTAGAACGGTTCGGTTTTTTGGGAGCGTTTGCTCTTATTTCACTTTATGCAGCGCTCATTATCCACCTGCTGATGCTCTCCTCATGGGCAAATGATTATTACACCAAGGTGGTCTCAGGAGGACTCTCGCTGCTGATCTTTATCTATATGGGGGTGAATATCGCGATGACGATGGGACTGGCCCCTGTTGTTGGGGTTCCTCTACCGATGTTTAGTTATGGGGGAAGCAGTTTTGTCAATTTTATGGTACTGTTTGCCGTGATGGAAAACCTGATTGCCTATCGTTTTCGATATTTATACGATAATGTCGGTAAAAAAAGCTTCGTCTAATCAAAGAGCGTTTATAATGGCGCTCCACAAAACGGGTCAATAGTTCAGTGGTTAGAGCCCTCCGCTCATAACGGAGTTGTCGCAGGTTCAAATCCTGCTTGACCCACCACCTTCAAACCTCACAATCACCGTACTTTCAAGAGATTTATCTACAAAAACTTTTCGTTAATATTTTCATGGGGTAACCATAAGGGTAACCTTTTATAAATACTTTTTTAGTGATTAATGGCATGATTTTCTAAAAGAGCATATATCTTTTGAATGTCGTAATAAACAAAACCGCCTAGTTTTGAATAGGGTAACTCGTCTCTCATTCGTTTTTTAGCCTGAGTTTTTTGTTTTATTCCAAACATCTCTTCTAGTTGTGTAGGTGATAACCATCTTTCATTCATGATATGCTCCTAAAACGGCATCTTGATAAGATCACGTTCTTGCATCTCATCAACCAATGCGCTGTACTGATAGGTCAGCTCATCATATAAGGGTGACCCCATAGATGTACCCTGCATCTCAATGGAAAGCTTTTCATCCAAATTCCATAATCCCTCATCACTATAAGTTTTGAGTTCATCTTCAAACGTCGGCTTCTCTTGATATTCACTTCTCCTGTTCGTATTCCATGCCGATTATTATCGACGAAATTAACGAATTAAAAAGTGTCTAGTATTTGGGGGTCATTCCACTCGGCTTAAGTTCTATGCCGCAGTGCTACCAAATCCAAATTCTACACGAAAATCTG
>DAISIO010000005.1:0-126561 GCA_036821965.1 Sulfuricurvum sp. | reverse complement strand
TGGTGCGCCCGAAGGAATTCGAATCCCTGACCGCCGGTACCGCAAACCGGTGCTCTATCCAGCTGAGCTACGGACGCATATCTCTGTTAAGAGAACGAAATTATAGCCGATAAAGCTTAAAGGCTATTGAAACGCTCTTTATTCTTTATTCTTTCGTGCAGCAACATCTTTTAGAAAGCTTTCTAGATCGTATTTTAGACGGTATTGTGGTGTAAGAATATGGATAAGAATATCACCC
Organism: Sulfuricurvum sp.; assembly: GCA_036821965.1. Lineage (GTDB taxonomy): Bacteria > Campylobacterota > Campylobacteria > Campylobacterales > Sulfurimonadaceae > Sulfuricurvum. Next base: position 126,323 of record DAISIO010000005.1, on the reverse strand, counting down.
AAATCAATCGCAACCCAGTCGCCGCTTTCGTCAACGTATAAAAATTGCTCTTCAGGTTTCAAGCCTCTTTTGAGGTGATCGAGGAGGGCGATGGTGTGACGCTCACCCAGTGAGGTGGCGAGGACAACGTAATCGGCGAAATAATCGCTTCCGATTAGTTCAAACGTTTCAATGTTTTCAGCTTTGTTCATATCTAAGATAGAGCAAATTTTTTCAATGCGTGGGTTCATGGTGTTCCTTGTAATATGTAATAATATCGTTTTCGATTTTTTCATCTAACCCAAGCGGGCTAAAAGAGTTGCGAAAATCGGTTGAACTGATCGGGACATCTACCTCTAGGGCAATCATCCCAGCAGGGATAGCAATATTGTCTCGCGTAGCGACAACAAATGTCACCATCTTTTTGAGTTTTTCAACATCATGCCAAGCATGAAGCGTTTCAAGATTGTCAGCTCCGATGATCAGATAGAGCTTGTCACACAGTGAGGCGTAATGCTTTACTGTTTCAATAGTAGTGACGCTTCGGTTTAAACGTATCTCAAAATCACTGATTGTGACATTGGGATATGGTTCAAATATTGACCGAAGCCAACGAAGCCTCGTTTCGCCGTCCGCAACAATAGATGTTTTAAACGGATTGCGAAATGCAGGGACAATAATAAGTTGATCGCATTCCAAAACCTCAAGTGCTTTGAGTGCTACGCACACATGACCTGCATGAGGAGGATCAAAACTACCGCCATAAAGAGCAATATTCATGACACCTCAACTTATTTTAATCGAAATTATAACCGATTTTTGGTAAAATCACTTTATTATACAATTAGGAGAAATGGTGAAATGGCGTTAAAAATCGCTATCAACGGATTTGGGCGTATCGGGCGCTCAGTTACTCGCTTAATCTCCGCACGAAAAGACGTGGAACTCGTAGCAATTAACGATATGGCATCGATCGAGATGATGATGTATCTTTTACAAAACGATTCGGTTCATGGGCAGTTTGATGCAGTATCGATCATAGATGAAGATCATCTACAAATTGGTTCCCAAAAGGTTCGTGTTTTCTGTGAAAAAAATCCTGAAGATTTAAACTTTGGGAAATGCGGCGCCGATGTCGTATTGGAGTGCAGCGGACTCTTTTTGACAGGGGAGACGACATGCCATCATCTAACCAAAGGGGTCAAAAAAGTGATCCTCTCGGCTCCAACACAAGACACGCAAATACCGACGTTTGTGCTGGGGGTGAATGATTATTTATATAAGGGTGAAACCATTATTTCCAATGCATCATGTACGACGAACTGTTTGGCCCCCATTGTCAGGATACTGGATGAGGAGTTTGGGATAGAAAAAGGGTTGATGACGACGATTCATGCCTATACGAACGGGCAAGCGATTATTGACGTTGCACATGGCAATGATAAGCGCCGTTCTCGTGCAGCAGCGGTCAATATGGTTCCTACTACTACGGGAGCCGCAAAAGCGATTTCGTTGGTCCTTCCCAGTTTGGAAGGGAAATTACACGGGCAGAGCGTACGCGTTCCGACTCCCGATGTGTCTATGGTCGATTTAAACGTTGTGGTTTCGAAAAAAACGACCAAAGAAGAGATTAGTGCTGTGTTTAAATTGTATGCCGGCGGTGTGATGAGCGGAATTTTGGACGTCGATGAGCGCTATCGTGTGTCGCAAGATTTTGTCGGCTCCTCTTTTAGTGCTACGGTCGCCGATGATTTGATTCAAGTTATCGATGGGGATTTGATCAAGATCATGGCATGGTACGATAACGAATGGGGTTATTCAAATCGCCTCATAGAGATGGCATTGTTTGTTACTAATTATGAAGGAGTAAAATGAAACTGTTAAGCATCAAAGAGTGTGATCTATTTCAAAAAAAAGTATTTATTCGATGTGATTTTAACGTTCCGATGGATGAATTTGGAAACATTACGGATGATCGTCGTATCCGTTCGGCACTTGCTACGATCAAATATTGCCTCGATCAAGAGTGTGCGATTATTTTGGCATCCCATTTTGGTCGTCCAAAGGCGGGTATTTTCACACCGGAAGATTCGCTTTCTCCGGTATCTCGGCGTTTGCATCAATTGTTAAAAGTGGATATACAATTCGCGAAGGATGTTGTGGGTGAGAGCGCTCAAGCTTTGGCTGCCAATCTCAAATCCGGCGAAATATTATTGCTTGAAAACCTCCGATTTGAAGGTGGAGAGACGAAAAATGATCCTGTTTTCAGTGCTGCGTTAGCATCGTTTGCCGATATTTATATTAATGATGCGTTTGGGGTGAGTCACCGTGCCCATGCTTCTGTAGAGGGGATAACGGCACATTTTGACAGTGCCCACAAAGCGGCAGGATTTTTACTTCTCAAAGAGATAGAATTCTTTGATATTTTGCTAGAAAGTCCCGTCCGTCCCTTTGCGGCAATCATCGGAGGGTCTAAGGTTTCAGGAAAACTCGAAGCATTGGTGAACTTGTTACCGCGTGTGGACAAAGTCCTTATTGGCGGCGGTATGGCGTTTACCTTTTTAAAAGCATTAGGTCATAATGTTGGAAGCTCTCTGGTCGAAGATGATTTGCTAGACGAAGCACAAAAAATTATGGAAGAGGCCAAACGTCTTGGGGTAAAGTTTTATTTACCGGTGGACATTGTAGCGGCGGAAACATTTAGTGCTGACTCGCGCAGTCGTATGGTTAGCAGCCAAGAAATACCTGATGCATGGATGGGCTTGGATATCGGGACGGCAAGTGTCGAACTGTACCGTGAAGTACTAGAAGATGTAAAAACTGTCCTTTGGAATGGTCCAATGGGGGTATTTGAGATGGAAAAATTTGCCAAAGGTTCCAATAAAATTGCCAATATTATAGCAGAGTTGGATGCAACCACAGTGGTTGGCGGCGGAGATACTGCTGATCTGGTGCAGCGTATCGGTATGGATGATGCGATGAGCTTTATCTCGACGGGCGGCGGTGCATCCCTCGAACTATTAGAGGGTAAAGTGCTTCCGGGCGTTAAACCTTTGATGAAATAAAAGGAAATTGTAATGATACTTTGTGCCAATTTCAAAGCCAACAAAACGCGCCAAGAGACGCAGGCGTATATGGCCGTTGTTGAATCGTTTGTTTCTGTCAATGCAATTGAGGATACTATTATTGTTTTTCCCCCCTTTACGGCATTGGAACATATAACACGTAATGTCTTGATAGGGGTACAAAACGCGTATCCTGTCCAAAACGGAGCGTTCACGGGTGAAATTGCACTTGAGCAGCTCGAAGAGTTCGGGATAAAAACGATCCTTATCGGTCACAGTGAGCGTCGTCATATCCTGGGGGAGACACAAGAGCAGGTTGTCGCAAAATTTCGCTTTTTTGCCGAGCAGGGATTTGCGATTGTCTATTGTGTAGGGGAACCTTTGAACGTGCGCAAGCAGGGAGAGGAGGTATTGATGGACTACATCGATGCCCAGTGTGAGGGAATTGATATGAGTTATCCCGATCTTATTCTCGCCTACGAACCCGTATGGGCTATCGGAACAGGGTTAACACCGACAAATGAGCAGATCGAAGCCGTTCACGGTGCATTACGCCTCAAAACCACTGCTCCGCTTCTCTATGGCGGAAGTGTGAAAGTGGATAATGCGGGAGAGATTATGAAACTGCAAAACGTCGACGGTGTTTTGGTAGGGTCTGCTTCGTTAAGTGCCCATGATTTTTGTGAGATGATCGCGCAAGCGGCAGAGTTAAATACAGATATAGGAGTTTAAATGATAATGCAAGGTAAAAAAGGGCTAATAGTAGGATTAGCAAATGATAAATCGATAGCGTACGGTATTGCACAGGCACTACATGCTCAGGGTGCTACAATGGCGTTCACCTATTTGAACGATGCGTTAAAAAAACGGGTAGAACCGATTGCAGAGGGTTTCGATAACTCTCCTGTCTATAAACTTGATGTTTCGGATGAAGCAGATATGGATGCAATTGCCGCTCTTGTTGCCGCCGATTTCGGTCAAATCGATTTTCTCGTCCATTCGGTTGCATTTGCTCCCAAAGAGGCACTTACAGAGGGGTTTATGAAAACCTCTAAAAGTGCATTTCAAATCGCGATGGATATTTCGGTCTATTCCTTTGTCGATTTAACAAACCGTCTGGAGTCTGTTTTGGCACCGGGGGCATCGATCATCACTCTAAGCTACCTCGGCGGACCAAAATACATCCCGAACTACAATGTGATGGGTGTTGCGAAAGCGGCGCTTGAATCAAGTGTCCGTTATATGGCGGTAGAACTGGGTGTAAAAGGGCAGCGTGTCAATGCAATCAGTGCAGGGCCTATCAAAACTCTTGCGGCAAGCGGTATCGGCGATTTCAAACAAATCCTCAACTGGAACGAAGCGAACGCACCGTTACGTAAAAACGTCACTATCGAAGAGGTCGGAAACTCAGCGATGTATTTGCTCAGCGATTTGGCCAGCGGTGTGAGCGGTGAAGTCCATTACGTCGATGGTGGTTATAACATTATGGCTATGCCAGCCGTTGAGAAAAACGATGATGGTAAAACGGTATTTGTATGGGAAAATAGAGAGTAACGTTACAAAAAGTTACTTTCCTATTACCGGTAATTTCTCCAAATTTTCAACATTCGAAGCCTCTTTTGGCTTCCCCTCATTCATCTTCTCTTTATTCTCATGATACATTTTCCATTTATCGACATATTTTTGCAGGCCAGATGAGCTATTCTCCTCCGCCCCCTCTATTACGGCCGCTTGTTGAGCAGTTCCTCCGTCATTCACCCGTACTACGCCGTCATTTTCGGTGGATGGGGCAGAAGATTTTGGGGCATTGGGCGTAGTGAGCGGCGTCCACTCCTCTTTGAGCCAGCTGTCGAGATTACGCTGCATGACTCCCCCTTCGGAAACGGCCGTAGTGCTCGGTGAGAGGGCATTTAACGTGGGGTTTTGTGAGGGGGTGAGACCTGCGTTGTTGGCGCATCCGCCGAAAGCAAACAGGGCTAATGTCAGTGATAGTGTATGGCGCATAGGGTTTCCTATATTATTTTTGAATTTTTTGAACTAGTTGTTACTATATCATATTATGCAGCTGTTTGATACAAAAAAGCACTGTGAGAATAATTATAAATTTGTCATATTCCTATTATAGGGGATTAAAGAGGGTAAATGGTTAGCAAACAAGAGTTATTGAATTACAGCTTTTTTTAAGATTTCCAGAGTTACAATGGTTTTCGACGAAACAAAATAGGGGTAAAACCCAAAGTTAAGTTTTATTTAAGGAGAATCAATGAAATTAGTTAAAATGAGCCTAGTGGCTGCAATGGTAATGGGCGCTAGCGCATTCGCAATCGACAATGTAAAAGTAAGCGGTGACGCTAAAGTTTTCTACGGTACTAATGATGCTGATTATACAGTAAATGGAAATACCAAAAGCGGTCTTTTTGATAAAGGTGCAAGCTATGCTGATACAGCGCTACGTCTTGGTGCAACGGGCGATTTGCTCAAAGGTGTCTCTTTCGGTGTAACCGGTTATGCGGTAAGTACACTCGGTCTTGAAAACAACCTTGTTAGCAATACATGGACAGGTGCTCATACTGCTGGCAATGGCGTAGATGACAAAGCATGGATGGGTGAACTATGGGTTGCAGGAACTCTCGGCAAAACAACGGCTAAAATCGGCCGTATGGAGCTAGATACGCCGTTGGCATTCTCTGAAAAATGGTCTATCGTTCCGAATACATTTGATGCAGCGGTCCTTATCAACCAAGATCTTCCGGACACAACATTGGTCGGTGCATGGGTAGGAAAAGGGAATGGCGTGAATGCTCTTGCTCCTCTTGCTGCTCTTAGTCCTACTGATGGAATCACTCCTGAAAAAGACAATCGTGCAGCTGTTGGTATCGATGGAATGGGGGCAGGTGCGTCATTTGGAACGTTTGTTGGTGGCGGTGCGTATGCAGCAGCAATCGTTAATAACTCATTCAAACCTCTTACAGCACAAGCATGGTACTACAATGTTGTGAATGTAGCCGATGCATACTGGTTGCAAGCGGATGTTGCTTTAGCAGGGTTCACAATCGGTGGACAATATGCTGATATGTCAACAAAAGGTTTAGCAGCAGGATTCAATGATTCTTCTGCATACGCAGCTAAAGTTGGATACGAAGGGATTCCAAACCTAAAAGTCTCTGCTGCTTATTCTGATGCTGATAACGACGGTGCACTGAGAATTGCTAACGTTGCAACAAACAACCTAGATAATGCACAGTCTAAATTGTATACGGAAGCGGCATGGGGCGGAAACTATGGTTATGTAGGTGCTCCTGGTGCAGAGTCATGGAATCTAAAAGCATCGTATGAGGCAAAAGAGATTGCAAAATTCTGTGCATCGTACACCAGTGTGGACAACGATATCACTGGAAATACACATAACCTTGATGAAATCGCTCTAGCAGTTTCTAAATCATTCGGATCGTTGGATACAAAATTGGCATATATCTCTACAGATGCTGATGACCAAAATCTTGGTTCACAATACAATACGATCAACGCATACCTAACTCTTAACTTCTAAAAGTTTTTTTCTTCTCTCACCCCTCTCGGGGTGAACCTTTCCCTCTCTGTTTAAACTTATCCTGCTGCAACTATTTTTATAAAAAAAACCATCTAACTTAATAATGTTACAAAAATAAACAAACTGATTAAAAAATAATCATTTATCTACATCTATCATACTTCTATGGTGCTAAACTTATTCCCGACATAAGTCAATGAACTTAAGGAGAAAAAGATGAATAGATACAAAATGAGCATAGCAGCTGCTTTATTGCTCTCAACATGCGGATATGCAATCGACAATGTAAAAGTAAGCGGTGACGCGAAAGTGTTCTATATTACAGGAGATGCTGACTATGTAGATGCGGATGGCAATACACATAGCGGTTTGTTTGATCAAGGTGCAAGTGCTGCAGATACAGCACTACGTCTTGGTGTAACGGGTGATTTGCTAAAAGGTGTTTCATTTGGCGTAACAGGATATGGCGTCAGTACCCTCGGTCTTGAAAATAATCTTGTTGCTAACACATGGACAGGTGCTCATACTGCTGCCAATGGTAGCGTAGATGACAAAGCATGGATCGGCGAACTATGGATCGCTGCTACTCTCGGCAAAACAACGGCTAAATTGGGCCGTATGGAGCTAGATACCCCATTGGCATTCTCTGAAAAATGGTCTATTGTTCCGAATACATTTGATGCAGCGGTATTGATCAACCAAGACATCCCTGATACTACACTGATAGGTGCATGGGTAGGAAAAGGAAACGGCGTTAATGTTCTTGGCGCTAATGGTTTAGGCGGTGTTGCAGATAACCGTCAAGATCTTGATCCACTCACAGCAGGGACACAAGCTCTTGGTATCGATGGTATCATGGCTACGAGTGCAGCAATGACAACGTTTGTAAACAAAGGTGCATATGCAGCAGGAATCGTTAATAACACATTCAAACCCCTTGTAGCACAAGGATGGTATTACAATGTTGTGAATGTAGCCGATGCATTCTGGTTGCAAGCGGATTGGGATTGCCAATTGATTAAAGATGTAAAAGTCGGTGTTCAGTATGCTAATATGGATCCAAAAGGAGTTCTTGGAATTGATATGAAAGATTCTTCAGCATACGCGGTTAAAGTTGGATATGTAGGTATCGAAAATCTAAAAGTTTCTGCTGCTTATTCTGATGCGGATAACGATGGCACCCTTAAAATTGCTAACGTTGCAACCAATAATCTTGGCGGCGCACAATCTAAATTGTATACCGAAGCATGGTGGAACTATGGTTATGTAGGTGCTGCTGGTGCAGAATCCGTGAATGTTACTGCTGAGTATGATGCCGGTGTTGCGAAATTTGGGGCATATTACACAGATGTAAACAATGACATCGCTACTAGTACACATGATGTAACAGAAGTTACCCTTACCGCCACAAAATCATTCGGACCATTGGATGCAACAGTGGCCTATATGTCCATTGATGCAGATGACCAAAATAGTGGTTCTCAATACAATATGCTTCATGCATATTTGGCCCTTAATTTCTAACGCTCACGCTAAGACTTGTACTTGTTTTTGTTTCGTCGCTAATGCAATTGCAGGACTTATCCCTCCCCCACGGATTGTTTCGTGGGGTGAAGGTTTTCTCGTCTTGACTCCCTAAACCTCTTCGGTTATAATCGCTGAATGAAATACTTGCTACGTTCTCTTTCTTATACGTTTTTAATGTTGTTATTGATTTCACTCCTCTCCTTCGGGGCGATTCATATGGCACCCAATAGTTTTATGAGTGGCGAACTCAATCCCAACATGACCCCCGAAGCGATTGCGCAGCTCAAAGCGATATATGGTCTTGATAAACCGTTATGGAAGCAGTATTTTGATTGGGTAGTGAATCTTTCACAGCTCAATTTCGGTATTTCTTTTGTCAGTGGCCAACAAGTCAGTGACGTAGTCGTCGATCGTCTTCCCGTGACGTTATGGATGAATATCATCGCTCTTTTCGTGACGTTTGTCGTGTCGATGTGGATGGGGATCAAAGGGGCCATGAGACATGAACAAAAAATCGATCATCTCATTACCCAAGTTTCATTGCTCAGTTTCGCAATGCCCTCCTACTATTTGGCACTGGTATTGATGATGCTTTTGAGTGTGACGCTGGGATGGTTTCCAATTGCAGGGATGCACTCTCTTGAGCCGCCTGAGGGATTTGGCTACTACCTCGATATGGCGTGGCATCTTGCCCTCCCCATAGGGGTGATGGTGTTTGTAGGGATCGGGAGCTTGGTTCTTTATATCCGATCTCTTACCCTCGAAATACTCAAGAGCGATTATCTCTATTTCGCACGAGCACGTGGGATTGAAGAAAAAATGATTATACGTTATTATATTCTGCCGAATTTATTGCCACCGATTGTGACGATGCTGGGGCTCTCTCTTCCGGGGCTTATCGGCGGCTCGGTGATACTGGAATCGATTTTTGGAATCGAGGGGATGGGACAGCTCTTTTATTTGAGTGCAATGAGTCGGGATTATCCGGTGATTATGGGAATTTTGATGATGAGTGCGTTTTTGACCCTCATCGGCAATCAAATAGCCGATGCGGTATTGTTGAAGCTTAATCCGTTTGTAAAAAGATAAAAGTAAGTGAAATAAAATAAGCGCGGTTGACTGCGCGTGGGCTCTCTGACGAAGAGAACTCAGCGTTAGCGTAGCCGAGGGGGCTTTGCTCCCTTGGCGTGTCTAATTACCAAATAGTGCTTCGAGAGAACCAATCCCCTCTTTTTTCTCTTCTTGTGCTGTTGCGCTCTCCCCTTGCTCTTTGAGCTCGATGATGTAGCCCGTTAGCATCGATGCGAGACGGATATTAATACCGCTTTTGCCGATGGCTTTGGACTTTTGATCGCTTGGGAGGGTGACAATCGCTTTTCTCTCTCCGTTTTCATCTTCTGTAACATTTACGGCACTGATGATTGCAGGACTCATGGCGCGAGAGATGAAGAGCTCAGGAGAGGCACTGTACTCGACACAGTCGATGTTTTCACCGCACAGCTCTTCGCTGACGGCATTGATACGTACACCGCGAACACCGACGGTTGCTCCGATAGGGTCGATTTGTGGTCGGTTGCTGTAGAGGGCGATTTTAGCACGCTCACCCGGGATACGAGCACATTTTTCGACGACGACGATACCGTCTTTGATCTCTGGGACTTCAAGGGCGAGAAGCTCTTCGAGAAATTTAGGAGCGGTACGTGAAAGCTCCATCGATATTCCGACTGCTTTATCGACAGTCACGCGGCGGACGATGGCACTTACCACATCGCCGACTTTGAATTTTTCACCCTTGATACGGTTTTTCATCGGGAGTACCGCACGAATCTCATCGATTTCTATGGTGGTGTTTTGATCGTTATCGACACGCGTCACACGACCCGAAACGATTTGGTTGATCTTGTTTTTGTATTTGTCATAGAGTTCGTTTTCTACAAGACGTTGGATATGAAATTCGATTTCACGGTGAAGCGTTGCGAATGCGCTACGACCGTATGTTTCGAGCTCATGCTCCATTTGGAGCTGATCACCGATTTCTGCCTCATCGTCGATCTCTTTTGCTCCGCTGAGGCTCATGTAAGCCCCTGCTGATTCTCCCTCAAGCTCGGGTGCGTCATCGGCAATAACCGTAATGACCTGGCGTAGCTTGACCTGCTTGGTTTTATCATCAATATCCGCTTCAAAGGCGAAAGTTGGGTTGATCAGACGTTTTGCGGTTTGAATAAAAGAGGTCTTGATCGCCTCGGTAACATTTTCGCGGCTCAGCCCCTTTTCACTGGCGATTGAGTCGATAATATCTAACATATTTTCCATAAGAATATCCTCTTGTTTGGGTAGATCATAAAAAAATAAAATGGAATATGGGAAAGCTTTTTTATGAAGGAACGACATTGTACAAAAAAAACGCTTAATAGGATATTTATTGAAACACCGATATAATAACCATATTATCAAGAACTGTATAAAGGGATGAATCCATGGAATTAAAACTCGCACGTAGCGAAAACGACGCTAAACCAAAGAAAATCGATCTTAAAAAAATCACAGAGCTGGTTGAGAAAAGCAACTCATCAATCCTCTATTTTGACCGTGAAAATTCTCACAAAGATTTGCTTGCTTTGCAGGATCATTTCGAAAAAGAGGGTAAAAGTTTTTATATGCGTGAAGTCAAATTCGGACTTTCTGCCAACGAATATATGTATGAGGTTCACATTTTATAATGTCTAAAAAACTGTATATCGAGACACTGGGATGCGCGATGAACGTTCGCGATTCTGAGCATATGATCGCTGAATTGAACGCGAGCGAGGGGTATGAAGTTACCACGGATGCGCGTGAGGCGGATTTGATCCTGATTAACACCTGTTCGGTTCGTGAAAAGCCTGTGCATAAGCTTTTTTCAGAGCTAGGGGTATTTAAGCGATTGAAAAAACCTGATGCCAAAATCGGTGTTTGCGGATGCACAGCCTCTCATTTGGGGGCAGAGATACTTAAACGTGCCCCTTATGTTAGTTTTGTTCTTGGGGCACGGAATGTTTCTAAAATCGGCGAGATACTGCATAAAGACAAAGCGGTAGAGATCGAAATCGATTATGACGAATCGCAATTTGCATTTAAAGATTTTCGTACCAGCTCGTACAAAGCGTATATTAACATCTCGATCGGATGCGATAAGCAGTGTACGTTTTGTATTGTTCCCAAAACGCGGGGGGATGAGATCTCTATTCCGTCTGACTTGATCGTGGCAGAAGTGCGTCGTGCGGTAGAAAACGGTGCCAAAGAGATCTTTTTACTGGGGCAAAATGTCAACAATTACGGTCGCCGTTTTTCGGGCGAGCATGAAAAGGTGAACTTTACCGAGTTGCTTCGTCGTATCAGTGGCGTGGAAGAGGTTGAGCGTATCCGATTTACATCGCCCCATCCTCTCCATATGGACGATGAGTTTATTGAAGAGTTTGCCAAAAATCCAAAAATCTGCAAATCGATGCACATGCCTCTACAAAGCGGGTCAACCGATATTTTGAAGGCCATGAAACGTGGATACACCAAAGAGTGGTTTTTGAACCGTGCACGCAAACTTCGTGAAATGGTACCAAATGTGAGCATTAGCACCGACATTATTGTTGCCTTCCCCGGGGAGAGCGATGAGGATTTTGCTGATACGATGGATGTGTTAAATCAAGTCCGTTTTGAGCAAGTATTTAGTTTTAAATACTCGCCCCGCCCTCTGACAGAAGCGGAAGGATTTACAAACGCTGTCGATGCCGAAGTGGGATCTGAGCGTCTGAATATCTTGCAAGCACGTCATGATGAGATTTTGGACGAGCTCAAGCAAGAGCACCTGGGTAAAACCGTAGAGGTCTATTTTGAAGAGTTGCGTAGCGATGGTTATGTCGCAGGTCGCAGTGACAATAATGTAGGCGTTAAAGTCAAGGGGAGCGAAGCGCTGTTAGGACAGATTGTACGGGTAAAAATTACGGAGGCTCACCGCACCGTTGCTTACGGAGAGATCGTTGCGTAAACGTTTTTTACGTGCATTTTCCCTCTGGGCTCTCCCCGTCATCGGAGCGCTCCTTATCCGATTTCTCTATATAAGTAACCGCAAACAGTTCCATCTCCCTACTGTCATCCCACAAGAACCCGTTGTATTCGCATTTTGGCACTCCGATTTACTGATGCAACCGTATCTCTATTACCAATTTCGCAAAGTTCCAAAAGCCAAAGTTCTTATCAGTGAACATTTTGATGGACAAATTATCGCCCGTATCATGAAATTTTTCAAACTGGGGACGATTCATGGCTCTACAACGCGCGGTGGTGCCAAAGTACTTATTCAAGGGCTAAAATCTCTCTCGCAGGGGTACGACATCGGTATCACCCCTGACGGCCCCAAAGGTCCGCGCTATGAAGTAAGCGACGGGATCGTCATTATGGCACAAAAACGTCATGCAACAGTGATCGTTTTTCATTGCCGCCCCTCGAAGTATTGGCAACTCTCAAGTTGGGATCGTTTCGTTGTCCCTCAGCCATTCGGCCGTTTGGACTTTTATGCCTCGGAGCCGATTGTGTTGGAGGGATTGGACATGGAGTCTGCAAAACTCCTCATCAAAGAAAAACTAATGGAACACGCTCTTTGAGTGAGACATCTTTGCATCAGCACAAAGAGGCATTTTTAAAATATCTCGATGGGTTTAAGGGGTATTCTCCCCTAACGATTTTAAGTTACGAAACCTCAATTGATACTATGCTAGAACTGGCTGAAATCCACGAAGAAAAAGAGCATATCGAGATACATCTTATGCCTTTGCGCCTCCATATCTCTTCTTTGAAATCCAAAACCATTGCGTGCAAACTGAGTGCGATTCGCAGTTTTGTTAAATACCTTCGCGACCAGGGAAAATCGATAGAACTTCGGGGGGATGAGAGTGTGAAAATTCCTAAAACTCTTCCAAAGCCGATTTCACATGACCATATTATGAATGCGTTAGAGCATGCCAAACCTTTGAGTGGATTAGTCATTACTCTTTTGTATTCGATGGGGCTGAGAATTTCTGAACTATCCAATCTAAGGGTGCGTGATATCACACAAGAGTGGTGCCGTGTTCTGGGAAAAGGAAAGAAGGAGCGCGATATTCCGATGCTTCCGGATGTTTATACGCGCTATAAAGCTTTTCAAGCCGCTTCTCCTACAAAAGAGTATGTTTTTGAGGATTTTGGTAAAAAATTAAGCGAAAATAGTTTAAGATATATCCTTATCAAGGCATTTGAGGGGATCGGGTTGAGAGTGACTCCTCATCAGCTACGGCATGCGTATGCAACAGAGCTGTTAAACAATGGGGCACGAATCGCCGATGTTAGTGAATTGCTCGGTCACGCCAGTATGGCCACCACACAGATTTATACCAAGTTGGGAAATGCGCTGAAAATGGACAATTACCTCAAATCCCATCCGTTATGCCAACATTCAGAGGATGCGCCGTGCTAGAGTGGATGTTTCATAAGATTTTTGTGGCGATTATTCCGGTGAAGGATGGTCATGATGTCGTTATTCTTACCCGTAAAAATAAAAAAATCATAGATACTGTTCGTCGCCATTTCGTGGGAGATACTCCCTCTAATGCAATGAATAATTTTATTTTAGAGAGGATCGACTCTTCCCCTTTTTTTTATATTAGCACGCTTAATCTTTATCCGAATCAGGGGGCGTACAATGGATGGGAAAGGCCAAGTGCTCATGATGAAGAGATTGCAGGGATTAAGGTGCTTTATCGCGATAATGAATGGTCTCAGTATGCATCGCATGAAGATTTAGGAAGGTTGCGCACAACCTATAGCGGTGTCGGGCTTGATTTTATCTTTTCCCCTTTTTCGATGATCGAGTATTATTTTGCGGATAAGATTAAAAATGGTATAGCTTTGTATGCCTATGCAATGCCAAATCTTTTTTCGATTGCTATTTTTGATTCGGGAAAACTCGACTATGCGTATCACTATAGCCATTCATATTCTGATTTGATGGAGGCGGAAGAGGATGCTGCGACACTTACCTTTGCATCGCCGTTGTTGGAAGAAGAGGATGACTCGATTGTAAGACTGGATGATCTCGAAGAGTTTGACGAACTTGATATGATTGATGACTTGGACTTGCTAAGTGATCTAGCCGACCTCGATGAACTGGGTGACGTCAATGAATTCAGTGAGGATTCGCCCACGCTCGAAGAAAAGAGGTTGGATAAAGAGCAGGGGATGACGGTGATCAAGGGGGAGATTGATGAGAGCAATGAAGAGTATCGCCGTTTTGAATTTATCCAAAAAACACTTGCCCGTTTTTATGCCAGCGAACAATGCCGAAATCGCTTTATAGAAACTGTTTGTATCGCTGATTCTGGAAACGGCGGCGATGAATTGAAGCGCTATTTGGAAGAGGAACTCTTTTTGAATGTGTTGATACGGCATGTCGATGCCAGTGAGGGGATTAATGCCCTCGCACAGCTCGAAGAGGAGGCTCTGTGAAGTACAGTTTTATAGCGCCCCGTTCCAAGCATTTTATCAGCGGTGAGATGCGCCTTTCCTTGTTTTTCTTTACCGTTAGCATTTCCATGGTAGTTTTTGCGTATCTTTTTTTAGTCTATAAAACAGTTGATTTTAAAGAGCATCACACCTCTTTTTCAAAAACTATTAAGCAGCTGGAAAAGTCTGCCAGTGTTCTTGAGGAGAAGATTGTTGTTATCGAAGCAGAGGTTAAAATGCACGAGCAAATTTCTACGGACAATACCGTAATGAAAGAGAGCATACGTAACCTTTTTGATTTGGTTCCTGATCAAATTACCCTAACACGGGCGGAATTGAATGAAAAATCGTTAATCCTTTATGGCATTACCCCCAATAAGGATACGTATGAGTTTATGCTACAAGCCCCTTTGCAATCGATTTTCCATCGTACATTCACCAGTTTTTATCCCGCTGAAAATGGTTGGTATAATTTTGTGTCGTCAAATTATTTAGACGATGAGACAGCAGTGGAGGGGGCGGAATGAGAGGGCGTATCAATCATCAAACACTCTACCTTATTTTCTTATCCTCTTTGTTATTGGTTGGAATTCTCTTATTCTCTTTTTTCTTTTTGATACCGAAGGGGAAAGAATATCGTCTTTTACGTCTGGAGAGTAAAAAAGAGCAACAAATGGTGGATAGAGCCCGAGAACATCATCGTACGGTTAATGAAAAGTTAGAGAAACTTCAAGCGGCTCATGCAAAGACGATCAAAGCGTACGAAACCCATTTTAGTCCCCAAAAATTTACAAAAATACATAGCAAAGAGTTTCAAAATCTTTCTTTGACCGAAATTGCCATGGCGGATCATAATGGGTCGTTCAAAGTGTATGAGGTCAATGCAACCACCAAGATCACCTCTCCAGAGAGTTTTTACCATTTTTTAGAGAAAGTAAACAAAAGTGAGTGGATTATCGGAGTAAATTTCCCCATCCATTTTGAGCGAGAGGGAGAGTTGATCAGGTCATCATTTACGATGAAAGTGCATAATCACGAAGAGGGTAAGAGAGAGAAAGAGGGGCATTAAGCCTATATTTTTTTGGCTTTCTCATGAGCGCAGCGTATCGCCTCCATGCACCCTTCACGAACTTTCCCTTTTTCCATCGCACCATAACCCGCTGCGGTTGTTCCTCCAGGACTCATAACACTGTCTTTGAGGAGGGCAGGGTGGGTTGCTTGGATAAGCTCTCCAAATCCTTTAAACAATCCTCGCATCAATGTCAGTGCATCGGAGCGTTTTAGCCCCTCACGTACGGCACCATCACACAGTGCTTCGGCGATAAGTGCGAGATAGGCAGGACCGCTTCCGCTAAGTGCTGTAGCAATATCGAGCTCTTTTTCACTCTCCAGCCACAGTGTCATTCCGATCGTATCAAACAAACGGATGGCTTCTTCGCGCAACGCACTATCTCCTACCAAAGAGGTCATAGAGAGACCGACTTCAGCCGAAAGATTGGGCATGGCACGAACATACCCATCCGCACTAATAGCCTGAAGCGAGATAAGAGATGTTCCCGCGAGTACGGAATAGAGGGCTTTGGTTCGTCCTTGTAGTTTTTGTGCAACTTCTGTTAGGTTGTGAGGCTTGACGCATAGAATAATCGTTTTTCCTTCACATGTTGCATCCTCAAAGAGTGTTTTTTGAACAGACACCCCTAGGTTTTTTTCAAACGCTTCCAAATTTGTTTGGCTTCGTCCGATTATTTCGAGATGATAGGTTTCTTGGAGCCCTTTGGCGATAGAGAGTGCCATTTTTCCATTTCCGATGAGGGTAACAGAGGGTTTATTCATGACCTTCCTCTTTGAGATAGGTTTTGATCGGCTCAGCAATGCTAAAGTCGGCACGATTGTCGATGATGATTTGTGCCATTGTTTGGTTATCGGTGTTGAAAATCAATGGGGCAACAAAATTGATCGTAGAATTTTCAATCGGTGTATTTAAAATAACCATTGTGTAAATGAGGAGATTGCTTTGCTCGTTCACCTCCATCAAGGCTTGCAACGACGTAGGGATGTCAAATGCGTATTCGCGGAGGGCAAAAGGGCTAATTAGGGTAAATGACGGACCCTCTCCATTGCTTTCTAATCGCATAAAAATATCGTCGATTTTTTGAAGTTCCATCTGGTTTACCGATTCGAAACCGAGAAGGGGGAGCTTTAATTCAAATTGCATATATGCCTCTGTGTTTAGGAATTAGTTTGATTTTAACACAAAAAAGGTCAAACAATGTAGTATTAATCTCTTTTTGGTAAAATTGTCGCTACTTTAAAATGAAACGGACACTAAATGAAGATGATTCGAGGCATGATGATGGCGGTCGCAGTGATCTTATTACTAAATGGATGCGGCAAAGAGCTAGAAGAGTACAACAAGCCTGCCGATTATTGGTATGAGAAAATGATTGGTGCTGTATCGAGCGGGAATCTTGAAAAAGCGGATAGTTATTTTAGTTCATTACAAAGCGAGCATATCAGTTCTCCTTTGTTGGGTGAAGCAACCTTGATTATGGCCCAAGCGCATATGGCGTATGAAGAGTATCTGTTGGCGGAACATTTTTTGGATGAATACAATCGCCGTTATGCGACCCCTGCAGGACGGGAATATGTGGAGTTTTTAAAAATTAAGTCGAAATTTTTAGCACTACCGAATCCGGGACGAGATCAGGGATTGATAGACGAGACGCTACGAGGGGTGAGTAATTTTAAAATAAGTTATCCCCATTCGGTCTATATGCCACTCGTTGAGTCGATGGAAACACAGTTGCAGCTCGCCCGCGGGAGTCTCAATAACCAAATAGCGAATTTATATGATAGACTCCAAAAGCCGAAAGGGGCTGAATATTATCGTCATATTGCTCCAGTAACGTGGATCGATGATAAAGATATTTCTCCCGCTAATATCCCTTGGTATCGTGAGATGTTTGAGGGGGACGGAAGCAGCAGCTGGTATGATTTCTTGATTCCAAAAACCAAAAGTGTTGTCTCTATGGACGACAATGAGAGTAAATAATAGGACTTTAAACGATGCAACTAAGTAACTACGCCTCTTTTCCTACCGTTCTCCCTGTTATTGCAGAGGATGAACTGTTTTTATACCCGTTTATGATTTCACCGCTTTTTTTGAGCGATGAAAAGAACATCGCGGCTGCCGCTGAAGCGATTGAAAATAACTCATTGATCATCGTGTGTCCTGTAAAACCGGAACATGAAGGATCTCGTGAGGGTGATTCCATTTACGATGCAGGGGTAATCGGCTCGATTATGCGCAAAGTCGTCCTCCCTGACGGGCGGATTAAAGTGCTGTTTCAAGGGCTTGCCCGTGGACATATTGTGAGTATGGAAAATGACAACCCTCTTCGTGCACAGGTTGATATTATTCAATCAATGAGTGTTAATTCTCTTAAAATGGATGCAATTTTAGAAGTTTTACGGGAAAAAGTACGTGCTCTCTCTCAAGTGAGTAGCTATTTTCCTCCCGATTTACTACGTACGATAGAGGAAAATCACGAATACAACCGTATCGTGGATCTCATTTCGAGTTCGATCAAAATGAAAAAAGAGAATGCCTATAAACTTTTTGTTGAACGTGACCCCGAAAAACGATTTTTGATGCTGATCGATGAGTTGATAGAAGAGACGGAAGCCAACAAGCTCCAAAAAGAGATCCGTTCAAAAGTACACACCCGTATCGAAAAAGTGAACAAAGAGTATTTCCTAAAAGAGCAGCTCAAACAGATCCAAAAAGAGCTTGGAACCGACACGAGTCGTGATGAAGAGATAGAAGAGTTTCGTAAAAAACTTGAAGCCAAAAAAGAGAAAATGCATCCCGATGCGTATAAAGAGACGAGTAAGCAGTTGGAGCGTTTTGCCCGTATGCATCCTGATAGCGGTGATGCAGGGATGATGCAAACCTATTTGGAGTATGTACTTGAAATTCCTTTTGGGGAAGAGGCCAAAAAAGCGCTCAACGTCCATGATGTCGAAAATCAGCTTAACAGAGATCACTTTTCACTCAAAAAACCGAAGCAGCGGATTTTAGAGTATTTCTCGGTCAGAGAGTTACTGGAGCTTCGAGGACAGGCGGACAAGGAGGGGCGCGGAGCCATTTTGTGTTTCGTAGGTCCTCCAGGCGTAGGTAAAACCTCATTGGCAAACTCCATTGCTACTGCACTTAAGCGTCCGTTGGTCCGTATTGCATTGGGCGGATTGGAAGATGTAAATGAACTTCGGGGTCATCGTCGTACCTATGTGGGGGCAATGCCCGGACGTATCGTGCAGGGAGTGATCGAAGCGAAAAAAATGAACCCTATTATCGTTTTGGATGAAATCGATAAGGTTTCCAAGTCAAATCGCGGAGACCCAACAGCGGTATTATTGGAGATTTTAGACCCTGAACAAAATACACACTTTAGAGATTATTATCTCAATTTTAATATTGATTTGAGCAAAGCGATTTTTATTGCTACGGCAAACGATGCGGGGCAAATTCCAGGGCCGTTGCGTGATCGGATGGAATTCATTTCGGTGAGTTCGTACACACCACAAGAGAAGCAGGAGATAGCGAAACAGTATCTGATCCCCCAAGAGCTGAAAAAGCACGGCTTGAAGCCCTCGGAGCTTAGTATCACCAAAACAGCACTAGCCGAAGTGATAGAAAAACACACGCGTGAAGCAGGGGTGCGAAATTTACGCCGTCGAATCGCCGATATTGTCCGTAAAACAGCGAAAAAAATTCTCGAAGAGCCAACAACATTAAAAGTAAGCATTACCCTCAAAAATCTTAAAGACTTTTTGGAAAAAACAGTATTTGAGATCGAAAAAACCGATCATATCGATCGTGTCGGCGTCGTCAACGGTCTGGCATGGACGGCGGTTGGCGGGGATGTTCTTAAAATTGAAGCGATCCGTATTAACGGTAAAGGGACGCTGCAACTTACGGGGAGTTTGGGGGATGTTATGAAAGAGTCTGCCCGTATCGCTCTCTCGGTGGTAAAGACCCTCATTGACAGCGGTAAAATTACCGTCGATCATTCGATTATCCCTCTCTCAGCCACAGAGCGCGAGAGCGCTATCCCCGTTGATGTGAGTGAGGTGTACAAACGCTTTGATCTCCATATTCACGTCCCCGATGGTGCAACCCCCAAAGACGGTCCCAGTGCTGGGATTGCTATGTGTACCGTTATCGCCTCCATTTTGACGGAGAAAAAAGTACGTGCCGACATTGCTATGACAGGGGAAGTATCGTTGGTTGGGAATATTCTCCCTATCGGCGGGCTCAAAGAGAAACTGATTGCTGCCCACCGTGCAGGGATGAAGCTCGCGCTCATTCCACAAAAGAATTATGAGCGTGATTTGGTCGATATTCCCGATGAGGTGAAAAATGCCCTCGAAATTCGGGGTGTCAGTCGCATAGAAGAGGTATTGAAAATCCTTTTAATTGACGTATAACCGCATACGCTTTTGGGGCACCATAAAGGTAGCCTCGCAATTTTGACTCAATTTTTAGTTTTCGGCACTCCTCGCGAAACCCTTTATCCATCACGACATTGGATATATAGGGGCTGATAAATGTGTAATCTGTATCGATCCAAACAATATATTTACGGCCAATAACACACAATTTCTCTTTTTTTAAATTCTCTTTTTCTTTTCCGCTCATCACTGTTCCAAAAGACTTGAACACTTTATCGATTCCATAAATGAGTGAACGGACACTTGGAGAATTTTTGGCGTAATAGAGCTCTTCACACGGTACGAAATTCACATTTTCGATGAGTGATTCATTGTCCTCTTCTAGATAGCGAAAACTCCGTCGTAACCCTTGCGCGTATTCGCGCATGAGAGGGGTGCTGTGTGCTTTACGAAAACGGTTGCGGGTATAGCGTTCATCGCTGTTACTCTCGTCGATATAGTGGTGTATATTATGTCGATCTAAATAGGCTTCGATGCTATCACGATCCCATTCGAGAAGGGGACGGAGGATCGTAAATCCGACTTTTTGATCCCTTGAGCGGATACCGAGAAGTTCGGGCAATCCGGCACCGCGACACAGCTGCATTAACATCCATTCGAGTCGGTCGTTGAGCTGATGGGCGGTAAGGAGATAGGTATACGCACCCGTTTTCATCAAAGAGTCAAAAAAACGGTGCCGCTCTTCTCTTGCCCGGTGTTCAAAAT
This sequence comes from Sulfuricurvum sp., assembly GCA_036821965.1. Lineage (GTDB taxonomy): Bacteria > Campylobacterota > Campylobacteria > Campylobacterales > Sulfurimonadaceae > Sulfuricurvum. The sequence continues at coordinate 105,473 of DAISIO010000005.1, read as the reverse complement.
TGGAGCCGCTAAGATGACAGGAGTGGAGAAAGCACTCTAATGTGTATCTATTGGCAAGATTTTGGGCGTTTTGGGCTTCAGCATCGCTCGTGGGACGTGTATGATAATTAACATGGGCAATATCAAAAGAAATCCCATTTTCAAGGAGGAGATGGAAGAGGGCAGTAGAATCAACGCCACCCGAAAAGGCGAGGAGAACTTTCCCCTCTTGCAGTAGGTTGAGGTGTAAAAGTTTAGACATTTCCTGTAATAGTCGCTAGAGGATGTGTGCCAGAGAGTTCAGTAATACGGGCATGATAGATTTTTCCGTAGCTTAGTTCCTCTACTATTTCGCGGTCGTTGACATAGATCTCGCCGTCCACATCGGGAGTCCAGTTGAGGGCGCGTGCGCTGAGGAGAAATTCGTGCTCGTCGCTCTCTCCGTCGATAACGAGGAGAATTTCCGTGCCAATCAGCTTTTGCAAACTTTCTATTTCAACATCGGAAGCAATTTTCCCCAGTTTTTTGGCACGGGCATTGATGGTTTTGGAAGGAACCTTATCTTCCATCGTGTAGGCGCTCGTCCCCTCTTCATCGGAGTAGCTAAAGACGTTGAGACGGTCAAAACCGAAGCTGGCTGCAAACTCTGCCATTTCATCAAACATAGCTTCGGTTTCATGAGGATGACCGACGATAAAGCTCGTACGGATAAATGCGTTTGGCAATGCTTTCATCGCATTTAGAAGCTCCATCGTTTTTTCTTTTCCAAACCCCCGTTTCATAATACGCAACAGTTCGTCATTAATATGTTGGATGGGCATATCAAAATAGTTATGGAAAATGGACGAATCTCCGATGGATTTGATGAGTTTGAGAGTGGTCGTGGAAGGGTAAAGGTATAAAATACGGGCACTTTTCACCCCGTCGATGAGTTCGATACGCTTGATGAGGTGGATCAGTCCATCGGAGATGTTTTGGTCGCGGAGGTATGAGCTTGAATCTTGAGAGACGAAACTAAAATCGTAATATCCTTTTGCAACAAGCCCCTCAACCTCTTTCGCGATACTCTCCAAATTTCGAGAATTGAGTTTCCCCTTGAATGAGGGGATAGCGCAAAAACTGCACACTTGATTACACCCCTCGGAAAGTTTGATATAGGCGTGATAGGTCGAACCCGTCACGACACGCTCGGCACCGTCGATGAGATACACTTCAGGGGTAAAACGGCTTTGCTTGAGGGCTAAAAGTTCATCGATTTTGTCGTAATCGCCTACACCCGTGAAAATATCTACCTCTTTGAGCTCTTTGGAAAGCTCCTCTTTGTAACGTTCGCTCAAACACCCTGCCATTACGAGAACGGAATCTTTTTTACGCCCCGCATCTAGGTTGAAAATCGTATTGAGAGACTCTTGTTTCGCTGCATCGATAAAGCCGCAGGTGTTCACGATGATAACATCGGCTTCGGTGCTGACATCGGTCATTTTATAGTTTTGAAGTCGTCCCAACATCACCTCTGTGTCGACGAGATTTTTGGTACAGCCCAGAGAGACGATGTGTAGTTTTTTAGACATAAGTAACCTTGATAAATTATAGTAATGACATTATATCAAAGAGAGTTTTGGATAGACTTTTGTTATGAAACTTAATTATGACATTCTTATTTTAGGCGCAGGGGCTGGCGGGTTGATGTGTGCCGCACAGCTTCGTGAAAAAACAAATTTTAAAATAGCCGTAGTCGAGGGAAATTCCCGTCCAGCTCTCAAACTCAAAGCCTCCGGTGGGGGAAAATGCAATCTGACGAATGTAGAGGTGGACGAAACCCATTTTTTGGGAGATGAAACGCTTGTCGCTCATGCTTTGAGTGTGTTTTCAAAAGAGGCATTGTTGAACTATTTTTACAATGGCGGATTGCGTCCTGTAATTCGTAAAGAGCGGTATTATTTTTGCCCCAAGAGTTCCGATGAGGTGATAGCGATTTTATTAGGACGTTCTAGCGGATCTGATCTCCTTTTAGGGCATAAGATCCTTTCGATGAGCGGAAACAATCCTTTTAACGTGATAACAGATAAAGGGACATTTAGCGCGAAGAAAGTTGTGGTAGCAACGGGGGGTGCAAGTTACAAAGAGCTGGGGGCAAGTGATATCGGTCTCAAAATAGCACAAGAGTACGCTCATAAAACGGTTCCGTTTTCCCCTGCATTGGTAGGGTTGACGCTCCAACCCAAAGAGTTTTGGATGAAAGAGCTTAGCGGGATCAGTTTTCCGGCACAAATTTGTGTGGCTGGAAAAGTACTGGAGGAAGATTTGCTTTTTGCCCATAAAGGGATTAGCGGTCCTGTTGTCCTCTCCGCATCCCTTTATTGGCATAAAGGGGAGATAACACTGAATTTCTGTCCCGATTTAAAGATGGAAAAACTCTTGAGCGAAAAAAAGCTTCTGAGTACCGCACTGCCGTTACCCAAACGATTTATTAAGGCATTTTTGGAAGCGATTGTGTTAGACGACAAACCGTGTAATCGTTTAAACAGCGTAGAGCGTGAAAAACTCCTCCGGCTTCAGCAGTATAAAATGGCTCCATCGGGAACGTTTGGATTCAGCAAAGCAGAAGTGTGCCGTGGTGGTGTAGCATGCTCAGAGATAGATGAGAAGACGATGGAGAGTAAAAAGGTACAGGGTCTTTATTTTATCGGTGAAACCGTGGATGTGACGGGAGAATTGGGGGGATACAATTTCCAATGGGCATTTAGTTCGGCGGTTGTCGCAGCCAACGCAATCGGCTCATAATCGTTTAAACGAAAAACAGTACAATATGATCATTAAGTCATAGGAGGATGAATGATACTTTTAGCTGGTCCTTGCGTCATTGAGAGCGAAGAGTCGATTTTCAAAATCGCAAAATCTCTTGAACGCTATCACAACGATCCTCGCTTTGATTTTTATTTCAAGTCGAGCTTTGACAAAGCGAATCGCACCTCTTTGGACAGCTATCGCGGTCCTGGGCTCGAAGAGGGTTTACGGATTTTGCAAAAAGTAAAAGACGATTTCGGGTATAAAATTGTTACCGATGTCCATGAGAGCTATCAGGTTCCCATCGCAGCAGAAGTGATTGATATGATCCAAATTCCCGCATTTTTGTGCCGCCAAACGGATTTGCTCGTTGCGGCTGCAAAAACCGATAAGATTGTCAACATCAAAAAAGGGCAGTTTATGACCCCTTTTGATATGCAGTATTCGGTGGCAAAAGTTCTTAAAACCCGTGGATGTGATGAGGTAAGCTATGAGGCTTCTCAAAAGAATGGCGTTTTATTGTGCGAGAGAGGCTCGACGTTCGGGTACGGCAATCTCGTTGTCGATATGCGCGCACTTGTGATCATGCGCCAATTTGCCCCCGTCATTTTCGATGCGACCCATTCGGTGCAAATGCCTGGCAATGGGACGGGAAAAACGGGCGGAGACAGTTCGATGGTTCCACACCTCGCACGTGCAGCAGCGGCAGTTGGGGTGGACGGATTTTTCTTCGAAACCCATTTTGATCCGACATGTGCTTTGAGCGACGGACCAAATATGTTGAGATTAGAGCAGTTAGAAGAGCTTAGTGAGAAATTATTGCTGTTGGATGCGATAAAATAAAATTTACAAAGGAATTACATGACACTTATCGAAGGTAAATTAAGCGTTAGAAATGGCAAAAAAGTTGCTATTGTCAGCACACGATGGAATCATTTTATCGTTGATAGACTCGTTGAAGGGGCGAAAGATGCTTTTTCACGACACGGCGGCAATGATGAGGATTTGACCCATGTTTTAGCACCTGGGGCGTATGAGCTACCGATGGTCATTGATCAGCTTTTATCTACGGGAAAATACGATGCTGTATGCGCACTGGGTGCCGTTATTCGAGGATCTACACCCCATTTTGATTATGTTTCAGCGGAAGCGACCAAAGGGATTGCAACAATGAGTTTAAAACATCAAAAACCTGTCGCTTTTGGGTTGTTGACCACCGATACCATTGAGCAAGCAATTGAGCGTGCAGGGACAAAAGCAGGAAACAAAGGATTTGAAGCGATGACGGTAGTGATTGAAATGTTAGATTTGTACGAAGCGATTGGCGCATAATGGCAACACGTCATCAAGCCCGTATGGCAGTTGTAAGTTTGTTGTATGCCTATGATTTGGGGAACCAAAGCATTGCCGATTTTAGCGATGAGATTATGGAAGAGAAGAAGATTCGCAATAAACAGCGTGATTTTGCGATGGATTTGTTTCGGGGTGTGACGGAACACTTAGTTGAAGTGGACGAAGCGATTGAAAAACATCTCAAAGATTGGGATTTTGACCGTTTGGGCTCTATCGAGCGGGCAACATTGCGTTTGGGCGCGTATGAGATTATGTACGGCGAACTCGATTCTGCCGTCATTATCAACGAAGCGATCGAAGTGACTAAAGCATTTGGTAGCGAGCAGTCTCCGAAGTTTATCAATGGTGTTTTAGACGCGATTGCCAAAGACAAGTAGAGACAAATGCGACTCACCAAAGAAGAAGCCTTAGAACTCATCCGCAACGGTGACTTAAAAGAGTTGGGGAAAATGGCAACGGCGCGGAAACGGGAACTTCATCCGCAAGGGATTACGACGTTTGTCGTTGACCGCAATATCAATTATACAAATGTGTGCTGGGTTGATTGTAAATTTTGTGCCTTTTATCGTAGCCCAAAAGACAAAGAGGCGTACATCCTCACATTTGAAGAGATCGATCAAAAAATCGACGAGTTGTTAGAGATCGGCGGAACGCAGATTTTGTTCCAAGGGGGGGTTCACCCGAAGCTCAAAATTGAGTGGTATGAGGATTTAGTCGAACATATTCATATTAAATATCCGACCATTACCATCCATGGATTTTCATCGATTGAGCTCGATTACATCGCCAAAGTTTCCCATATCACAATCCAGGAGTGTTTAGCACGGCTTCATGCGAAAGGGCTCGCATCGATTCCGGGTGCAGGGGCGGAAATCCTCAGCGACCGTGTCCGTGACATTATTGCCCCCAAAAAGATAGACAGCGAGGTGTGGCTCCATGTTCACCGTGAAGCACACAAGCTGGGGATCAAATCTACCGCTACAATGATGTACGGAACCGTCGAGACCGATGAGGAGATTATCGAGCATTGGAACCTCATTCGTGATCTTCAAGATGAAACGGGCGGATTCCGTGCCTTTATTATGTGGTCGTTTCAGGGGCAAAATACCCAACTGATGGAAGAACATCCTGAGATCGAAAAACAATCATCCAACCGTTATTTGCGACTTCTTGCCGTATCACGCCTCTTTTTGGATAATTTCGAGAACATTCAAAGCTCTTGGGTGACACAGGGACCTTATATCGGACAAATGGCATTGCTCTATGGAGCGAACGATTTAGGTTCGACAATGATGGAAGAGAATGTTGTACGCAGTGCAGGAGCAGGGTTTCGGATGGCAAAAGAGGAGATGGTTCGTCTCATACGTGACATCGGTGAAACGCCCGCTATACGCAACACGGCGTATGATGTCTTGGAAACATTTTAGTGAAACGACTTTTTGTAACGATTTTATTTTTAGGGCAGGCACTTATGGCAAGCACATTGGAATTTATAGAGGTAAAAGGGGTGAAAATCCCCTTTATTTTCGAGCAGGATACGCGACTTCCCATCGTCTCGATGCAGGTCATTTTTACAGGGAGCGGCAGTATCGATGAGGGTTCTAATGGAGGACTCGCACGTTTGAGTGCTAAAATGATGAATGAGGGGACGTTGAAGCGTGGTGCAGTCGGATTTGCCGATGCGCTCGATGCACGTGCTATCCAGCTTAGCACCAATGCGGGCCCTGAAACACTTATGATGGAACTGGGAACGCTACGTGACGAGTTTGATACGGGACTGGGGTTAATGAGCGAATTGTTGCGTTCACCCAATCTTACCAAAGAGACATTGTCCAAAGTAAAAACCATCACAATGAGCGATATTGCCCGAAAAGAGGCCGATTTCGATACAGTTGCTTCCGATGAGCTCAAATCAATACTATTTGAGGAGAGTCCGCTTGCCACTCCACATATTGGAACGAAATCTTCGATAGAGGCCATTAAGCTTAAAAATGTAGAGAGTTTTTTAGTGGATAAAATGGTTCTCTCCAATACGATTATCATCATCGGCGGAGATCTGAATGTCACTGAGGCAAAATCCAAAGTGAGCCAATTGCTCTCATTGTTAAAAAGCGGGAAGCCATCCCCTGCTCGTCATTATGAGACGCGCAAATCTCCAAAAGAGTCTGTTTTAAAACGCCAAAATACCCAACAAACGTATCTCTATTTCGGTTCACCGTTTGATATGAATGAAGGAGATCCAGAGTTTTATAAAGCGCGTGTCGCGATGTTTATTTTGGGCTCCAGCGGTTTTGGAAGCAGGCTGATGGAAGAGATACGTGTGAAGCGCGGCTTGGCATATTCGGCCTATTCACGTCTCTCTGTGGCGAAAACCCATAGTTATTTTAGCGGGTATCTCCAAACAAAACTTGAATCAGGCGATGAAGCGAAAAAAAGTGTGATAGAGGTTATTGAGGCATTTGTAAAAGAGGGGGTAACGCAAAGCGAACTGGATCAAGCACGTAAATTTTTGCTAGGTTCCGAACCGTTACGCGTTGAAACCCTCTCGCAACGTTTGGGACGAACCTTTAGCGAGTATTATCAGGGACGTGAGCTGGGGTATTCGACCAAAGAGTTGGAAATGATTCGTACTCTTACTCTTGAAGATCTGAACGCATTTATCAAACGTCATAATGAGATTACGCAGCTTAGCTATGCAATCGTCACTAAATAAAGACGACGCCGACAAATTCCATCGTCTAGGGGTGCTTAGTGTCACGGCCCTCTCTCTCATAACTCCCACCTCTTTTGAAGACCGCCGTTTAAGCACTGAACTTAACACTAACGCCGCCTGTGTCATTGATGCAACGGTCGAGAGTGTAGTGAAAACTCCTAAAACCCTTAAAATCATTTTTTTTGCCCATAACCTAGAAGAGCGTATCGAGGGGGTTATTTTTCACCCAAAACCCTATATGATACATCAGTTTCCGATGCACCAGCGTGCATTTTTTAGCGGTAAGGCAGTATTGGAGAGCGGACGGTGGCAGATGATTCAACCTGTAAAAATACCTTCCATCGGTTCACTTATTCCCATCTATAAAACACCTTTACGTGTTGATGTAATGCGGCGATTGGTTGAAAAACATATCACGCTCGATACCCTTATAGCCGACGGTTTGCCCGAATTTATTGCTAAAAACCTCTATGACATCCATTTCCCAAAAATTCCTACCCCACTTACCCAGCCCCATATCGATTCCCTAAAATTTGCGGAATTGTTTGATTATATGCGACGCCTTCGTCTCAAACGCCGTTTTCATCCTACCCGCTATAAAGGCAGTGGCAATGTTGCCGCTTGGTCAAAAACGCTCCCTTTTACCCTCACAGACGATCAAAAAAAAGCGATTACCGAGATACGAAAAGATTTGAGAGGAGAGTATGCTGCCCGTCGGATGATCGTAGGGGATGTCGGGTCGGGGAAAACGATGGTGATTTTGGCCTCCGTGGTACTCATGTCTCCCTATCGCTCCATCCTCATGGCTCCCACGACGATCCTCGCAGCACAGCTTTTTGAGGAGGCGCAAAAATTTCTTCCCGAACTGAAGATTGCCCTCGTAACGAATGTCACTAAAAAAGGGTCGCTGGAAGAGTACGATTTTATCATCGGAACCCATGCCCTTCTTTATCGGGAACTTCCCGAATGCGGATTAGTGATGGTGGATGAACAGCACCGTTTCGGTACCGCGCAACGCAACGCCCTCTCTAAGCTCACCGAAAACGATTCCGCTCCCCATTTTTTGCAATTCTCCGCCACCCCTATTCCCCGAACGTTAGCAATGATTGAATCGGCGCATATTGATGTGAGCCTTATCGTTCAAACCCCTTTTACGAAAAATATCGAAACGAAGATACTCCATAAAAATAATTTTCCAGCGCTTTTAGAGCATATCCGTAGCGAAATATCCCAAAATCATCAAGTGTTACTTGTTTACCCGCTCGTCGAGCAAAGTGAGAGTATCAACTATCAAAGTATAGAAGAAGCGCGCGGGTATTGGGAGAAAAATTTTGATAATGTCTACGTGACACATGGAAAAGACAAGGAAAAAGAGGCTGTATTGCGAGAGTTCCGTGAACATGGCTCACTACTCATCGCGACCACGGTTGTGGAAGTAGGAATTTCTCTACCGAGACTGACAACGGTTATTATTGTAGGTTCAGAACGGCTGGGACTCTCAACGCTTCATCAGCTCAGAGGGCGTGTGAGTAGGACGGGACTTCAGGGATATTGCTATCTCTATACAAACACATCGGGGAAAAACGAGCGATTAGAATCGTTTAGCACCTGTACGAGCGGTTTTGAGATTGCGGCATTGGATCTGAAATTTCGCTCAAGCGGCGATTTGCTGGAAGGGAGCATCCAAAGCGGCAAAAAATTTCGGTGGGCAGATATGGGTGAGGATGAAGAGATTATGGGAGAGGTCAAGAGATATCTTGACCTTTGAAATTAATACAACCCAAATCTTCCATCATTGCGTTTAAATAAAACCCGCATTTTTCCCTCAATGTCATAAAACACCTCAAACTGTTTGCCGCTATTTTTAATTTTTTCAATCACTTCGGCTACCTCTTGCGGTTTGTAGAGTTCGAGTTCCATCGGGATAATCTCATCTTCCATCCCTTCGCTAATGGCGTGAAGATCTATAGGTGTTGCTGCTTCATTTTTTGCCTCATTTAGCCCTGTATTTTTGTGGTCACTGAGACGCTCATGGAGACGTTGAAGCGCTTTTTGTGCACGCTCAATTGCGATATCGATCGCAGCATGGAGATCGTTATCGCGCTGGGTTATGACAATGGTGTTTTTCCCCGCAACATTGATCGTAAATTCGATTGCGACCCCTTTTTTTCGCTCATTCAGTGAAGCGATGGCATTGACGCTGATAATATCAAGATGATACTTGCCAAGAGTGTCGATGGAGCGCATTAGATGGTCTTTGATTGCATCGCTAAGCTCGATGTGGCGTCCGACGAGAGAGATATTCATGGAGTCTACCTTTTTGGTAAATTTATAGAAGATTTTGATTATAGCATACAAAAATCAATCTATATGCAGTAATTTATGTGCAAACTAAAAATATAAGAAATTATAATAATACATCTTAATCACTCTTTAATGATAGGTGGAATACACTTAGAAAAATGGCGTTTTCTCTCATGATTGAGTTGAAATATGGTTTTATAAATTGGCTTATTTAGTCGATATTGTGATCAATAAATTTTCGGGTTCAAAGATTGTTTTTACCGAACCCTAATGTCGTGTATTTAAAAATCCCGAGGAGGATAAAATGGATATATTTAAACTTTTTTCGCGGCTGTTTGCTGCTTTTGGTGTGCTAATGATGTTTGGTGTTTCGGGATGGGGGGCTTGTATTGGTGATAATATTGCTAATTGGACGACATCAACAACAGCATATAACAGTGGAGATCAAAAAGTTCGAAGTGATAGTAATAACCAAGATAATTACACAATTACAGTTAATGCTGAAGGTTCGCTCGATATTCGTATCGCAAATACAGATGGTAGCTATTTTCTGAAGGCTTATTTGTACTCTGGATCAACTTGTTCAAATACACCTTTGCAGACTATTACTGTCAATAGCAATGCTGTTCAAACGCTTACAATTAATCCGGTTACTAATGGGAGTACATATAGTCTTCAACTTGTGGGAGAACGCTCTGATCACAGTACAGATTATAATTTAAGAACAACGTTTACTCCTGTGGCGAGTAGTGCTTATCGTGACTTTACGCTACGCACGCAGCTTTATGCTCGCGGTAACATGAAGACCATCGGAAATACTATTTTGGTAAATCCAACGGGCAGTAAGACAACAAACAATTGTTCTACCTATACCAATGGAACGTTTTTAGATGGAGATGGTTCAACATCAAATGACGGATATTATCTATGTGGTTACAGTGTTGATGGAACACAAACGAATGCGACAACATCGGAATTAGCACTTCCAAGCGGTGCTAAAGTTATTTGGGCAGGTCTGTATTGGCAATCTATTGTTGCCAACGGTGACTGGAATAGTAATATGACGATTAAATTTCGTAAAGACGGAGATAGCTATCAAAATATTTCTCCAGATCAATTGGATTATCAAGCGGATTCTGGCGCAGCTGGATATACGAGTTACTCTGCTTTCAAGAATGTCACTTCTTATTTTGGAGAAAATAAATGGAATGAAGGAAATTATACGGTTTCTAATATCCCTGTCTATGAAGGTAAGATACCAAGCCTAGGAAGTTATGGAGCATGGTCGCTTGTGGCAGTCTATGAAGTTGATGGAGAACTTTTCCGGAGCTTTTCGGTATTTGATGGGTGGAAAGTTATTAAAGATGTAGCGGGCTATAGAGATGTGACTATACCCGTCAGCGGTTTTTATACCCCTAACAAAACGAATATCAATGCAAGTGTCTCTATGTTTGCGGCAGAGGGAGATGCCTATTTTGGTAGTTCTTATGACACACGAGATGTCTTGAGTACACTTGATTACCACAATAATTCAGTTGTCAACCTTGGGACAGCTAATAATACTTTTCATTCAGCGGTTACGGGTGGAGGATTTCGTACGCCAAATATGGTAAATAATATGGGGATAGATATACAAACCTTTGATATCGGAGCGTATCTGATCCCTCGTCAAGAGAGTATGAATTTTACGTTTACAACACGCCAAGATACATTCTGGCCATCGTTGATCGCTTTCTCTACTGAAATATATGCACCAAGCTTTTGTTACGATTATGGCTATAAGCAAAACGGGATCTCTTTTACGGAAGAAAATACAGGATTACAGTTGCCTAGAATAACGGGAACATTGCCAACTGCGGAAGATCTTAATGTCAGTATTTATATCAGAAATACAGAAGTTTCAGATATTGCGGCCAATAATACTAAACTAAGTATTAATAATATAGATACAACTCAAGCAATTTATAAAAGAGATTCAGTAGAGGTAACGCTCCCCCAAGAGTTTATTCCAACAGCAAAGAGCGATGCTCTTTGGCCTCTTAGTGTTAGCGATAGTTTTGTGAGAGATATACCAATTGGAAATATAGGAAGTGCACAATATATATACACCTATTATGGACTTACTCCCAATGCAGCGGGAGATATTAACATGTCTATTGATGGATCATTTAGTTATGATTTAACCATCGCTAGAGGAGATGGAACGCAACTGATTCTTCCTTATACCTCCACCATTGGGGGGGCACAGCTACCGATGTGTTCGTCGGGTAACTTTAGTTATACTCCAGAATGGGGGATTTTTAGTGTAGTTGATGCGGGATTGTACAACAGCGCAGCGGCAAATCGCTATTATAATCTAACAACGCAAGTGGCAAAACGCCCAGCAAATTTACGAATTGCCGCATTTGATGCTACTTTGACAGATACTCCGAAATCCGTTAGTACGACAGTTGCCGTTGAACTCATTGATGCGAGTCAATATCATGATGTCGATGCGGCATGTCATGAACCTTCTAGTGCAATGACACCAAGAGTATGGGTGACGTTTGATAATAATGTTTCGCAAGTAAATTTTAATAGAGATACGATTAACACGGCAATTGCAAATGGAGCAGTTTCTGATGGAATTACTCAAGCCGCTACGACACTGGCAAATGCAGAAGATTTTTTCAAAAAAGCTACTATCAATGCAGCTTATAGGGTATCGTTTAATGTAACGAATGATGGTAACGACTCGTTGGTTCAAACGGCTCCAGGGACACAGCCTGGTGAGACGAAGATTTTGAATTTTACACAATTGGTTCAAGATATTCAGCATTGCACTGTCCCTGTCGAGATTCCTAATAATCCTTCCAATACGACGACACTTGTTGCTGTTGCGTGCGGAAATGCCGGAAATCAGGGGATTGATAAGCATAATTTAGCAATATGTATGGAGTGTTTGTATGGACACAATACCAATATCTTATGTTCACGCGATAACTTCGCGATCCGTCCAGAGAGTTATACTGTAAACCTAAAAGATATCAACCAAACAACGAATGCGACACTAAATGCATTTGCGACCGATCGGACAGGTGTGCTTACTCCGAATAGTGCGCGTGTCGATATGGCGGGGGGATACATTTACAATTATGAGATAAATGCAACCAACCATATTGATAATGCCAATACAGAGGGATACACTCGGAATTTTACGGGAGCCAGCAATGATTTTAACCTTACTTTTGTTTGGGAACCTACCACACCTAAAACGGGCTGTAATGATACAAACAGTTCACCGCAAAATTTTTACTTATCAAATGGAGCAGCTACTGCAAATGCCAGCATGAATAATGTAGGGGAATATCGACTGAATATTATTGACAAAACATGGACGGCAGTGGATTGGGTTTCTGCATTTCAAGGACATCAGACAGGGAGCCATTTTCTAGCCGGAGATGATTGTGTTGCAAACAGTACTATTGTTCCGGTTCAAGCAGATGTTATATCACTCAACGGGGGGGCGATCAATAATCTTGTAGGCTGTGATATTAGCAGTGAACATGATAATTTTGAAAATAGTCTAAAATATAGAGATTATTTGATGACATTTCATCCGTACCAATTTAATGTAGGATTGACACACGGTTTAGGTGCAACGGCAGTTGCAATCGCTGCAGGAGGAGAAGGATTTGTGTATGATGCAAATTTAGCGAATACTAATGAGATGAATATGTCGGTTCGATCAACAGGGACAATCAGCGCTGTCGGTTTTGGGGGAAATCAATTAAGTAATTTTGTCAAAGAGTGTTATGCAAAAGATTTGAATATAACAATGGGACACAATGCTAATACGACATTGGCGACCCCTTTTGTGTCTAGGGTAATACATAGTAGCGTAGCGACAGGTATAGAAGTTTTTGATTCAAACGAAACCAATATTGGGGCAAATGTGATGAGGAGTGCTGTAGATGATAGCAATTTTACCAAAATAGATAATGGTGCTGTTGCAACGGCGATACGTCTCAATTTTGACCGAAATCAGACTACACCGCTTGATCCACAAATAGTTCATTATTCGGATATTAATATAACGTGTGCGAGTACAGGTGAGTGTAGTCGTCAAGCGGATGGAACGGTTGATGATGCAAATGGGACAAATATTATGAATTTTGATGCAACCCACGTCTACGGCAGAATTATCCCCCGTGATGTTCGCGTATTTGGTGCGAATACACCATTTACTGCAAATGGATGGTATGAGGTGTTTAATACACCGAGTATTTTAGGAACTGGTTTGGCAGCTAGTCGAAACGAAGCAATGTGGTATGTCAATCAATTGCATAATGATATAAACTATGGCGATGCAAACGTGACAATAGTCATCACTGGCTCCAATCCTACCAATACGACTGCCGTTGGTGGTATAGAGTCGTATAATTTTACTGGTATGGCGTTAGGCGGATACAAAGCCCATATTGATACTGATCCATGGCTATGGTACGGTGCACATGGATCGCCGTATAGTGATCCATCGGCACTCAATCTCAATTGTTTGACTCATCCGTGTTTTAACATCAATGTGGTTCCCGCAGTAGGGGCGACAGGGAGTGCAAAATCGACGAATGAAGGTACAAAAGACAGTAAAGCATCAAGCAGCGGAGGAACAGGATGGCACAGCACCACCGATTACGCACCGGCGATCCGATGATGAGGATAAAAGCTATGCGCTCTGGGATGGCGATGATCGAGCTTATTTTTGCGATTGTTATTATTGCTATAAGCGTTATGACGATTCCATCGATGATGTCAGTAGCGGATAAAGCCTCCAAAGGGATGGCAATCGATGATGACGTCATGGCACGTCTTTCCGGATGGACAATCGATAAATTTCAGGCACGATGGGATGGAAACTATAGCGCGTCGGGTTCAGGTGCTTTGAATATTTCTACGATGGATGATTTAAACTGCTCACGCGGAAGTGGAAATGTTTGGTACCGTATCGGTTCGGATGAAAATGTCTCCTCAATGCAGTGCAATATAGCGGCATGGGACGATTCGATACCAAATCCTAGTACAGATGGTAACCTTTCTAGGGGAATCGAACAGCTCAACGGCGGTAGTGAGACAATTACCATCACGCCTGCTGGTGGAACGCTTTATGGTATCACTGCGACATACAGTGTGGCATATGTTGACTCGACGGTAGCCACTGCCGGCAATACGGCTACGGCAGTATGGACGCTCGGCTCATCTTCGGCAATGAACCCTTCACCATCGGGAACAAGCCATCTCAAGCGTGTTGTAACACGGTTTAATAATACTGATTTAGGTGTGGATACGACATTGACATTTTTCAAATCGAATAAAGGTAATTAAGATGAGATCTCAACATTACCGTCGCGGTTTTACCTTTATCGAACTTCTCTTTGTCATCGTTATCCTAGGGATTGTTGGAGGAATTGCCCTCGAAGCGGTGCGTCAATACTACGAGGGGATATACCGAACGCAGGAGTACAGCAAGAGAGTAGCCGAAGCCGATCATATACTTGATCAGCTCACCAAGTATTTTGAAAATGGTATCAGCAGCTCGATTGTGAATCTTGAGGCAAGTGGTACAGCACATTGTTACGGTCCTCCAGTAGCTAATGATAATAATGATTATACGGTGGCGTTTATCGGTGTGGATCAAGACAGTATGCGGGGGGTTGGCGGGAACCGTCCCGGATGGAGTGAAGAGACTGCATTGGGAGCAGGAAATATAATTACCGCATCGGATGCGAATTATACGATGGCTGATAATATCATTACGGCGCTTGGGTCAACATTGTCAAATTCTGCCATCTATGACGCTGACAGTGTTGATATTGGAGCATGCCAACGATTTAACTGGAATGGCGGTGGACTAGCAGGGTATCATGGGATTGCAGGTGCTACAGAAACAACATTGACTTTTGCTAATGATGCAGAGCATAACGCAAGCGATGGAAAGCGCAAATATTTATTGCGTACTGGATATGCATTTCGGGTGCAAGACAATGGTGATTTTACGATGTATACCAATTTCCGACCGTGGAGTGGTGAGCGTTATACCGCTGCAACAAAGCAAAATATTTTGGGCCAAAATGTAGCCCATTTTTATGCCGATTATGATGCGACAGATTTTGTGAACAATCCGGATGTTAGCGATCGCGGGTTGGTATGGAGACTCAAAGTGTGTATGCGTGGACTTGATAGCAACCTAAGTACAACCGACACAGAAAGTCAAGCGATTTGTCGTGAAAGGAGAGTGCATGTACGCTACTAAACGATCCGGTTTTGCGATGATATTGGCAATTTTTGTTGTGGTGCTTGTAGCGCTTGGAGGGGTACTGCTGCTTGGTAATGCGGCTACGGGAGCTAAATCTACAGGTGATAATTATCTCCGTGCGCAAGCGGAACTGTTGGCAATGAGTGCAACAGAGTTTGCGGTGATGAGGGCGCAGGGGTTTAATACGAACAGTAATGCCAATTGTCTTGATCAGCTAAATATTACTGTGAATGATGCTACGGGTAATGCTATGTATGATGCCAATGTATCGTTAGCGTATTCATTTAGAGGAGCGCAAAATGGTTCATGTAGTAGAATTTTGGCTCAAAATACCGGTAAAGATACAATGATATTGATGGATGTGGCGGTAACGGATCGTAATCTCAGTACGGAGCCGATACGGGTTTTTAAACGGTCGTGGCAGAAGCTGTAAAATTTTATGCTGTCATTCCGTGCTACGACACGGAATCCATAAAAGATACAACGAGATAAGATGTGCGAGGGAACGGGATAATTTAAGTGCGGTTTACTGCACACGAACATTCACCTCTGAGGTGAAATACAGTGTTAGCGTATTATTAGATCGTTAACTGAGCGATTTTAGAGACAACGTCTTTTTCGCGGATGGGTTTCATCAAAAATCCGTTCGCGCCACACTCCAATGCTTCCCCTTTTTTGGTTTCATCGGTTGTGAGAACGATTACGGGAAGTTGACGAAGAGAGTCATCGGCGCGGATAACTTTTAGCATCTCGATACCCCCCATAACAGGCATGATAATGTCGAGCAAGATAATGTCAATATCATCTTGTGATTTTAGTATACCGATCGCATCAGCACCGTTTTTGGCTTCAACCACTGCACTGACATTGGGCGATTTCATCAACATTGATTTCAATAACTTTAGATTAATCATATCGTCATCAACAGCGAGAATTTTAAGTTTTTTTACGTCCATCTATAATTCCTAGTTTAAATAAATTTTTCAAATACGAGACGCAAAAGATCTTTATTAACAAGATTTTTAATCATCTCATGAACGTACATTGCATCATTTTTATCTGCATCGATATTGGGATCGATCAGCATGACCAACGATATATCGCTGTTATTAGAGTGGATTATATCATAGAGTTCTTTGAGATCGAGATTTGGTAATGTTTTATCAAACAATGCCAGCTTGTAATGTTTGTTTATGATATGACTCTTCAAATCGTTCGTGCTCTTAACAGTGACGTAGGTATACCCTAAATCATCAAGAATACGGGCAAACAGTTTCATCTCGATAGGATTTTGTTTGGCAAGTAAAATATCCGCATCGTACGCTGAGACTGTTTCGATAACATTTTGTTGAACGTCCGGCTCATCTAACGAGGCAGCTTCCTCTAATGGAATTACAGTTTCCGCTTCTTGTAGGTCATTCGTAATTACCTCTTCCGGCATTTCAGCAATGGGGATAACGGATTCTGGTATCTCTTCAGTCTGCGTATTTATTGCTTCAGGTACATCGTTACCGACAAGCTCATTGAGAGATTTTGAGGCAACATTGATCTCAATAATCTTATGGGAAAGAAAATTGTTGAGCAAAGAAACGATGTCGCTGCGCACCAACGGTTTGGTGGTATATTCATCCATACCTGCTGCCATAAAGCGTTCCCGATCCCCTTTGAGGGCATTAGCGGTAAGAGCAATGATGGGGACGTGGTTTTGGCCGTAATCCTCTTCGAAATCCAAAATCTCTTGCGTCGCTTCCAATCCATCGAGAACAGGCATTTGAATATCCATAAAAATAAGATCAAATTCTCCGTTTTTACGTTTTTCAAACGCTTCAAGACCGTTGTTAGCAAGAGTAATGGTGAGTCCTAAATCCTCTAACGTTCGCTTAATAAGCTTTTGATTAATGATATTATCCTCAGCAACCAGAATATTTGCGGCAAAGCGAGAATTTTTTTCATCAAACTTTTTACGACGTGAAGATTTTTGTTTACGTGTATTAAATGCTTCTGCATCATACGATTCGAGTACGGAACGGATTTTTGAGCTGTTAAGCGGTTCGTAAAGAACTTTGAAGAAATCCAGACCCATCGAGTCGATTTTTTTCATGTAGTACGATTTGGTAATGAGAACAAGCTGTTCATTGACAGCTGCAAATTGGATTAGTTCGTCATCATTAATGTAATCGTTGTCGATAAACAAAAGATCATAATTGACTTGACGTTCTAAGAGTTTTAATTCTTCCATCTCACTGAAGGTTGTGTAACTGACGCCTAGATAATCCAAATACTCTTTAAGATAGGTGCTTTGGAGTTTTTTCTTGGTTTTACTTTCGTGAATAACGGCATTGATGTTGGTAAAAGAACCTTTTATCGGATCGTTGAGACTCTCGATCTCTTCAAATGACAACGTAAAGAAGAACATCGTTCCATTTCCTGGCTCACTGACCAGATCAAGTTTCCCCCCCATAAGTTCTACGAAACGGCTTGAGATGGTAAGCCCAAGCCCTGTACCGCCGTATTTACGGGTAATGGAAGTATCCGCTTGACCAAAGGCCTCAAAAATACGTGATCTTTGCTCGCTGGTGACACCGATACCACTGTCTTTGACCTGAAAGCGTACAAGGGCGCGGTTAGGTTCATCGCTTTCGATACGGCGAATATCAACGTTGACACTTCCACCGCTGTTGGTAAATTTAACGGCATTACTGAGGAGATTAATGATAACCTCTTTAATCTTGGTTGGATCCCCTTTGAGAGGTCGCTCAAGACTAGGGTCTATAAAACATCCAAGGTCGATATGTTTTTCTGATGCACGGACGGCATATACTTCAACGGCACTTTCAAACTCATCCATCGGATTGAAGGCAATGTCTTCAATTTCAAGTTTGTTGCTCTCAATTTTAGAGAGGTCAAGGATGTTGTTGATGATTTCAAGGAGATTTTCAGAACTTTTTTCGATAATCTCAATAAATTCACGTTGTTCATCGTGCAGTTCAGTGTCTTTGAGCAGTTCCGTAAATCCAACAATACCGTTGAGAGGCGTACGAATTTCATGCGACATATTGGCCAAGAACATCGATTTGGCTTCAGACGCTTCCATTGCGTACTGTTTGTCGTTCATGGTTTGCTCAATGATACGTTCGAGAAGAGCGTATGCCTGAGCTGTACCCTCTGCGGTATCAAGGTTGATCGATTGGCTAAGTGCTTCTGCTTCATTGTCGTGCGTATCTTCAGCAACGCGTTTGAGAACCGATTCGAGATTTTTGATATTTTTGGCAATCTCGTTGGAGAGGAGAACACCTAAGATACCGATGAGCACCGCTACAAGCCATACGGTAATGGCAATGGTTAGAAATTGCACTGCTTGTGTTTTTACAGCGGATGCACGGGAATCCATGGTGTTGAGCAAAACTTTTTCGCTTTCATTGATAGCGTTTACTTTTTCGGAGAGCATGGCGAACCAAATACCCGATGGTGTCTCAAACGTCCCTTCGCTGCTAGAGTGTAAGATCGTACTGCGCTCTGCAGTAATATCTTGAAACAATTCAATATTGTCTTCTGTAAAGAGAGAGGCCGTAATCAATGCTTTAAGATTTTTATCACTGATACTCTCAAAATTGAGGGCATCCGCTTTTGCAATAAGATCAAGCCATCGAGCAACCTCTTCATCTTCCAGTGCTGTTCCTCGTGAAAGGATGTAGGTAAGATAGTCGCGTTCCAAACTTGTGTGCTCGTTGGCACGTACAAGAGAAAAATAGCTTCCCTCCATGGAGGCGATTTGGTCATCTAGCTGACCTGAGGTTAAAGCAGAGAGTTCACCAATAAGTGCTGTTTGTGATTTTCCATAAACATCATCAAATATTTCATTGAAGCTGGCTGTTTGGTTATCAACCGAAGGGCGCGATTGCTTTCGTGCTTTTTCCAAAGCAGTAATCATGGCGGTGATTTGTGGTGAAGAGTAGCTGGCGGTAAACTGTTTGATTTTTTGATCTACGATACGACGCTGTGCCTGAAGTGATTTAAGAGTAGCTGTTGAAGCATTTCCCAAAAACATCACCGTCATCCCCCGTTCACGAGAGACATTGTTAATCAAATCGTTGAGCTGCTTGTTTTGCTCCAACTGTGACTGTAATGTTTGAGCTGATTGAAAACTCACATAGGAACTGTATACATAGTAGCTGGCAAGTGAAAACAAAATCAGAATTGGAAGGAGACTGATAAGGCGAAGTCGATTTTTAAGTCCTAAGTGCATGGTCGTTCCTCTTAAAGTTGATCGAGATAGCCCATAAGGCGTATGGAGGCTTTTTTAGCCTCTTGCGCATCGTGGGTTTTGATAAGAACAGCAAGTTCATCTGAGATTTCATTGAGACGAAGATTATCACTGATTCCCTTAAGATTAGAAGCACTTTCGTTCCACGCAGCCGTATCAAAAGCACTGATTGCGCTCACGATTTGCTCACTAATAATCTCGGCATCATGTCGGTAGTCTGTGAGTAATTCATTCATAAAAGCGCTTTCGATTCCCAATGCTCCTGCGGTTGAGTGAGCATCATAATGTAGTACCGCCTGCGGAATTTCCGGAGAATCTTCCACGTTATAAGCAACTTTTTCAGCCTCTTTAATAGTATCTGGCTCTCTAACCATAGTGTTGAGATTTAAAAATTCTTTTTTAAACGGGACCTCTTCAGGCGTGCTTTGATCCTTATCCGATATTCCTGCCTCTTGGGCGTGAACAATGAGAGGCTCATCATCATGCTGCTTTAGTGTAAAGGCATAGATGCTTTCATCAATGGTTTCGGGGATGATGGCTTTTGACGATGGCTGTGTATAACTATCATCACTTTCTTTGCCTTCAAGTTTCGCGACAATGTTGTAATAATATTTTAAATTTGCCTCAACTTCTCCAAGTTCTGTTGACATGTTAATGACACTAAGGGTTTCGAGCGCATCTTCTATACGAAGATTAGCAGCAACCCCTTTTAGCTTATGTGACAAAATGTGGAGATTGTTGAAATCATTTCTTGCGCATGCTTCGAAAAGATCTTTTTTAAATTCGTAAGATTGCTGAATGAAATCGCCGATAAATTCTTCTATCAAATCGACAGGGAGACCCAGCTCGTTTGCTGCGATATTGGGGTCGTAAAGATACTCTTTTCCAACTTTGTGATGGGAAAGGTACTCTTTTTCACTATGGGTGTACTGCTCTTTTTTAAGAGTAGGAGAAACAAGCGGTTTTGCAGGGGTAGGGGGTTGTAGCTCTTCTTGAATCTCTTCTACAAAAGGGAGATCTAGGGGCTCTCCTACCTCGATATATTTCGGTGATGGAGTAAAATCAGCGTATACCTCCTCGTTATGCATAGAGAATTCGGAAGTTGGAATATCTAAAACACTTGGTTCGCTTAGGCGTACCGGAGGAATAGGTGTATGCTCCGCAAGAGAGGAAGGGAGATGATCACTCACATTGATACGGGGAGGGACAAACTCTTTTAAAGGCTCTTTGGAGGTAATAATATGGGGCCTGATCTCCTCGCCGCTCATAGTTTTAATGTGTGACATCTCAACGCGGTACCCATTTTGAGAAGGATTTTCTCGCAAATAAAACGATGAAACCGCCAACTGGCAACTAAATACCCGTCCATTGGCATGAACAAGTGCATTGGATGCATCGGAATCGGCATGGAGGATAAAATCGATCCACCCAAAATTTTTAAAATTGTGAATATACCCCGGCTCGTTGGCGAAAAGATCGGCAACATCCGTGCAAACTTTTAAGAGCTCTTCGAAGGAAGAGTAGTTCAGTAATTGCAACCCCTCTTCGTCTATCCCCATAAACTCTTGTTTGTGATTGTATAGTAGCACTCTTTCTCCTCTTTAGCTTTCTTGCGCGATCATTTTTTTATAAATCTCCGCAGTCTCTTCAATATTTTTGCGGGATGCCGGCTTGCGGGCAGCCATATACCCTTTAACCTTTCCATTTATATCAAGCATTGGAGAGACTTCCGTGTCTACCCAGTAGAATTTTCCATCTTTGCGTAGATTTTTAACCAATCCGTGCCAAATGGTTCCTGATTGGATCGTTTTCCATACTTGTGCAAATGCTGCTTTGGGCATATCGGGATGACGGATGATATTA
Organism: Sulfuricurvum sp.; assembly: GCA_036821965.1. Classification (GTDB taxonomy): domain Bacteria; phylum Campylobacterota; class Campylobacteria; order Campylobacterales; family Sulfurimonadaceae; genus Sulfuricurvum. The sequence continues at coordinate 83,918 of DAISIO010000005.1, read as the reverse complement.
TGGGGTTCTCCTACGAGTTCGTCAGCGCTATAACCTGAGATTTCACAGAATTTTCGATTGGCAAATGTGATGACACCGTTTAAATCGGTTTCGCTCACGATGGCGCGCCCTTCAAAAAAATATTCTTCATCGACTGCAACGGGTCTTTCCATAATTTTACTCCTTACCTAAAAAACTACTGAAAATATTAATGTAAGGAATATGGCATAAAGAAGATAAAAGAATTCTTAGTCTGTGTTTGAATAGGATAAGTTTTGGATGATTTTGGCATCTTTTGTCCCGATTAGTTCACACAGGGTATCGAATGAACCTTTTTGGATCTCTTCGAAGGTGCCGTAGTATTCTAATAATTTATGAATCTTAGGGATAGTTATCCCCTTAAGAGAGAGAAATTTTGATTTTTGATCCTCTTTTAATTTTGTTTTTTTGTGAAATGTGATGGCGCTACGGTGGGCTTCATCACGCAGCAGCTGAATGAACTGTAGCCGTTTATCGTAGGGTTCTAGTCGCAGCGTATCGCCCTCACTATGAAGAATATCACGTGCAGCACCTTTGGCGCGATGTGCTTTGGCATCTTGTTTCTCTTTGCTGATGGCAATCACGTCGAGAGTGACACCGCTTGAGTGGAGCAGTTCAAGGGCGAGAGCGCGCAGGGTAGAACCGCCATCGAGTACCCATAAATCGGGGGGAGGGTTGGTTGCAAACCCTTCGATACGCCGAGTAAGCATTTCGGACATTTGACCGTATTCGTCTCTCTGGTGAAGATGGTATTGGCGGTAAGAACTCTTTTCAAAGGCACCGTTTGCATAGACGACCATCGCCCCAACCGTAGCAACCCCTCCAAGATGGGAATTATCGAAGATTTCGATTCGATGGGGAATGTTTTCGAGGAGACAAAGCTCTTTAAGGGAAGTCAATAAATCGATATTGCTTGGTTTATGGGTTTTGAGAAGTTCGCGGGCGTTGGTGAGGGCGAGGTCGGTGAGTTGCTTTTTAATCCCTATTTTTGGTGTTTCTAAAATGGCTTTTTTCTCAAAAAGAAGGGTTAAATGTTCCTCTATCCACGCTTTTTCTTCGAAAGAGTGAGAGGTTAGAATGGGGGCGATGATAGGGGGTTTTTCCGTGCCGTAATAATTGACTAAAGCACGCTCGTATCCCTCATCGAGTGAAAAACTCTCATGAACGGGAAAAAAATCGTGTGAACTGGATGCAATTTTTCCGTCACGGATAAAAAGGCGGACAATGCATCCGCGGTCTTTGTGGGTGGCAATGGCAAAAATATCATACGCTACATTTCGGGCCAGATCAATAGTGGAGCTGATCTCGCTTTTTTCAATCCGCTCACAGCGATCCCGCAACATCATCGCCTCTTCAAAACGGAGCTCTTCGGCATACAGTTCCATTTTTTCTTTGAGTTTTGGGAGGAGGAGCTTTTTGTTTTGTATCCATGAAATAGCGGTGTCTACTAGGCTGCGGTAATGGGAAATGTTAACGGGAAACTCACAAGGTCCCAGACATTGGTGCATTTGGTAAAACAGACACGCTGTTTTCCCTTTGAGACAACTTTTTTTTTGCACCAACGGCAAAAGCTCGTAGAGAGAATCGAGAATGTCTCGTGCTCCTGTGGAAAAAGGACCAAAATAGCGGATATTTTTACCGTTTAAAATTTTGCGTGTGATATCAAAACGGGGGTATTTTTCATTCAGATCGATGTAAATATAGGGGTAGGTTTTATCGTCGCGTAAAAGAACATTGTATTTTGGTTTGAGCTGTTTGATCAGAGAATTTTCAAGTATCAGGGCATCATTTTCGTTTTCAACGACGATGTAATGCAAGGATACAGTTTCAGAGAGCATCTTTTGGATTCGTAACGAGAGGGTTTGTTTCGGGGAGAGCAGGGGTGTGAGGTTGAAATAACTTTTGACTCGCTTTGAGAGGTTTTTGGCTTTGCCGATGTAGAGAATACGCCCCTTCGGGTCAAGGTATTGGTAGATTCCGGCACTGACAGGGAGGCTGCGTATTTTTTCAATCATAAAAATCACTTAATCAAGTATTTATGCTAGCTATTATACCATCCACGTTTTAAGACGAAGTGGAGAATCAATGACAAAAATGTCAATCCTATTTTTGATAAGTATCGCATTAGCATTCAGCGGATGTGGCTATAAAGGCTCTCCGTATTACGAAAAATCACCGACAGAGGGAACAAACAATGCGTTATGATGTTGTAATAATTGGTTCTGGAGTCGCCGGGCTGTATGCTGCGATAGAACTTCCTAAAAGTTTAAAAGTATTGGTGATCAGTAAATCGCATCCGTGGGAGTGCAACACCTATTATGCCCAAGGGGGTGTTACCACCGCGTATAATGATGCCGATATACCGCTGCATATCAGCGATACGCTGGGTGCGGGTGCGGGATTGTGCGATCCTGATGCCGTGAGATTGATGAGTGAGTCCTCTCAAGAGGTGATTCGCGATTTGATAGGGCGCGGGTTTGTGTTTGATACCGATACGGAGGGGAATCTTCTCTATACCCAAGAGGCGGCGCATTCACGCAGTCGGATTTTGCACGCAGGAGGCGATGCGACGGGGCGTCATTTGCATCTGTTTTTACTCCAACAAAATCCTCATCCGATGCTCTCCAATGCGACAGTTGTTGATTTGCTGATGGAGAATAAAAAATGTTGCGGCGTGGAAGTGTTGAGCGAGGGGACACGAAAACTTATTTATGCGGACAATGTCATCATCGCCAGCGGCGGTGTGGGGTCACTTTATGAGTATCACACAAACTCCCATGCGATTAGCGCGGACATCCACGGGATTTGTTTGGAAAAAGGGATTGCGTTAGAGTCTATGGAGATGATGCAGTTTCATCCAACGGTATTTGTGTCAGGTTCGGGTGCTCGAAAACTCTTGTTAACCGAAGCACTTCGAGGCGAGGGGGCATGGATCGTTGATGAAAATGGGGTTCGTTTCTTGTTCGAGTATGATGAGCGCGGCGAGATGGCACCGCGAGACATTGTGAGTCGGGCGATTTTTGATTACAAGCAGCGTACCTCCAGTCAGGTCTATATTTCGTGCGAACATTTTGACAAAGAGTATTTTCAAGGACGTTTTCCCAATATCTATAAAGCGCTGCGTGATTTGGGGTACAACTTACCCAAAGATCGTGTCCCTATCTCCCCCGCCTTTCACTATGCGATCGGAGGGATCAAAAGTGATCTGGAGGGAAAAGTTCCGGGGATAGAGGGGCTGTATGTTATCGGCGAAGCGGCGTGTACCGGAGTGCATGGGGCTAATCGGCTGGCGAGCAATTCGCTGCTTGAGGGGTTGGTATTCGGGAAGCGTTCCGCCCAGACGATTAAGAGCAATCCGTTGCCCCATTGTACGCACAAATTTGTGATAGGCAATGAACCTCTCGAAATGGACGAAGATAAAGAGAAAAAAGACAGACTCCGCCACATCATGTGGGAGAAGGTCTCCATCGTTCGGACAGAGAAAGGGTTGAATGAGGCACTCGATGAAATCAACAAGATGATGGATTCTGGTGTCGGACGATTGCTGAAACTGCGTCTTCTGAGTGCTCGCGCCATCATTGAGTCGGCACTAAAACGGACAGAATCGATCGGAGTGCATTATATGCTGCATGAAGGTCAAAAATGACAGCAGCCGTTGCGCAACACGGTGTCGATTTAGCCGTCCATCCGTTTGGGTGGCTCTTACTGGCTATTTTCATCATAGGGTACTATTTTATCGCAACAGAAGATAAATACCATCTTGATAAAGCAAAACCCGCTTTGTTTATCGGGACATTTATGTTTATCCTCATAGGGGGATTTTATGCGTTTAACGGTCTGAATTTTAAGCCGTTTGAAAATGAAATTTCCCATCTGATTTTAGAGATAGCCGAGATTTTCTTTTTCTTATTTGTCGCGATGACCTTTATCGAGGCATTGATCGAGAGAGGGGTATTTGATGCCCTCAAATCGAAGCTGATTGCCAAGGGGTACAGCTATCGTGAGATTTTCTGGATAACGGGATTTTTGGCATTTTTTATCTCTCCCATAGCGGACAATCTGACCACAGCCCTTATCCTCTCTACTGTTTTGCTGACGATTGAAAAAAAGAACAAAGCCTTTTTGGTTCCCAGTGCCATCAATGTCGTTGTTGCTGCCAATGCGGGAGGAGCATGGAGCCCGTTTGGAGACATTACGACCCTTATGGTATGGACAGCAGAAAAAGGGATTTTTACCGATTTTCTCTATCTCTTTCCCGCTGCATTTATCGGATGGCTCATCACGGCGTATCTCTTAAGCCGTTATGTTCCCGATCTGGATCCGTTTAAAGATGGAGATCCCGATACAGCAGAGAAAATTGAGATTCTTAAAGGGGGAAAAGTGATTATCGCTTTGGGGGCAGCGACGATTGCATTGGCCGTTATCTGTAAGCAGGTAATGCATTTGCCACCGATGTGGGGGATGCTTTTCGGACTCTCGCTCTTGCAGTTGTATATGTACACTCTCAAAAAAAATCACCACCAAGATGTCGATATTTTTCGCGCTATGAGCAAGATCGAGAATAATACCCTGTTGTTTTTCTTTGGTATTTTAGCGGCGGTCGGTGCGCTCCATTTTGCCGGATTTTTAGGACATGCGGCGAAGCTGTACGAACTTTTTGATCCGACGATTGTAAATATTGGAATTGGATTCCTCTCCGCCATTGTCGATAACGTTCCCGTAATGTCGGCAGTGCTCAAAGCCAACCCTTCTATCGATCATGCCCAATGGATGCTGGTGACGATGACGGCCGGTATCGGGGGATCATTGATCAGCTTCGGAAGTGCGGCCGGGGTAGGCGTGATGGGAAAAATGCACGGGATATATACCTTTTCATCCCATATTAAGCTTGCATGGACGGTTTTGGTCGGATACATTGTTTCGGTCACGATATGGTATGTTCAGTTTAGTATTATTGGATGGTATTGAAGAAAATCACACTATTTTCTTTGTTTTCATCCCTTTTTTCAAGCTCCATTCTCCCTATTTATAGCCTTCTATGGAATGATTATAGCAAAGGTTGAATGTACGAAGATACTTTTGGATTATTCTAAATGATCGCTATAATTCGCGCTGTAATATAAGCATTTTCTACACTAAAGGGATATTTTGCGCTTTTTTCTCCTCCTACCCCTCTTTTTTTCGACATCACTTTTTGCCCTGATCAGTATCGCCCCTGTAGACATCGGTTCTAACCCCGGCTTTAGCGGCAATGTTTCGGGATCGCTCGGTTCTAAAAGCGGTAACACCAACAAGGATGACTACTCTCTGGGCTTGCGATTGCAGTATGATGAAGGGGCTGACTACCTTGTATGGGGAACATTCACCTACAATTACGGTTCATCGGAGGGGATAAAAAACGAAGATAGAACGTATGCCCACGTCCGGTTCATTCACGCTTTGGTTGAGAACGACTGGTGCACAGAATTTTTTCTCCAATCCGAACAGGATGAGTTTAAAGACATCAAGGAACGTTCTCTCGTCGGTGCCAATGGTAGATGGCGCTTTTTCCATATTAATAATTTAGGCAAAGGGTACGTCGGACTGGGTGCATTGGCCGAGAAAATTGACTACGCCCATCCGATTATCAATCCACCTGAAAATAACACGCGCATAAATAGTTATCTCGCCTATACGAGAAATTTTATGGAGACCTCAAAACTGAGTTACATTGGCTATTATCAGCCAAAATTGGGTGATACGTCGGATTATATTACGGTGCAAGATTTGGAGCTGATCGTACCGATTTATCAAAAGCTTTATTTGAGTATGAGTGCAAAATATACGTACGACAGCCGCCCCCCTCGTGGTGTTGAAGAACAAGACACCCAATATAAAACAACTCTCCTCTGGGAATTTTGATCGCTACATTAGGAATTTTTGTTTTGGTGTTAAAAAGATTTGAACACCTTGACAATCTCCAGACAAAGGAGTGCGATCCATACAAAGATGGTGATTCCCGAAGCGGCTGCGGCAATATCCTTGATAATACGTATCTTTTCATTGTAATGTGTTTCCATGAAGTCACACATAGCCTCGATAGCGGTATTGAAGACTTCCGCCGCAAGCATGACTCCGGTGGAGAGTATGACCAATGAGGCGTCTATCCACTCATTAAAAATTAAAACAGGTATGAGTATCATAACTGATATGATGATTTTATACATAACGCTGAAATCATAAAGTACCGCAAAGCGTAAACCCGAAAGGATTATTTTAAATTTCCGCAGAGGGTGGTATCCATGTTCACCCGTCTCTAGAAATTTATTTTTCATCTCAATATACCTGATTTTACAACCAATACAGCGATGCAGCTCCATATAATTGCAATCAACCCGCCAGCGAGAACATCAGTCAGAAAATGGACTTGCAGATACATTCGTGAGACAGCGACCCCCAATGCAATAAACACCAACGCGCCGGTTAAGAGATTGCCAAACAGCGAATTGCCGTTATAAATAATAAGCCAAAGCAAAAGGCTAAAGACGACAATTTGAGAGGTGTGTGCGCTTGGAAAGGAGGGGTCTATCGGCAGTTCATTGAGGCTTGGGAAAAAATGGGGTCGTTTTCGTTCGAGCTCATATTTGAGAGCGTAGGTTGTTATGAGCGCACCCCAAAATCCAATCCCCAAGAGCTTTTCAAAGTTTTCAAAATAGGGGGAAAGAAACAGTGTCAGCATGATATAAAGGGGTAGCAGTACTAACAAAGAGCCCAGCCATGTAATGCTAGAAAAGAAGTGATCCAATGTCGGATTTTTTATTTTATGAAACCAGCTCAAGACGTTTTGATCGAATTGTGCCAGATAACCGTTACGCATAAAGAGTGTCAAAGCGATAAAGGCACCAATCGCTACGATAAGAATAATAGTGAATAACCACCGCTCATCGGGAGTCATTTTTTCATTAAAATGCATAAATCCCCCTTTTTTTAATAGAATATATAATACTATAGATAACGTAAAAAGCAAAATTAAACTACAATAGGGTACTCTTTCATTAACGTTTAGGGGTTTTACTCCTCTCTCAAAACATCTCTACCTAAAGGCTTACCCGTGAAAGATGTCAGTATCATCGTCCTTGATTTCGGTTCCCAGTACACACAGCTCATTGCTCGTCGTCTCCGTGAAGATAAAATTTACTGTGAAGTTCTTCCGTATCACACTAAAATCGACGCTATCAAAGCAAAAAATCCACAAGGGATTATTCTCAGTGGCGGTCCTTCATCTGTGTATAACAAAGATGCCTATACTGTAGATCAAGGTGTTTATGCCCTTGGTATCCCTGTCCTTGGTATCTGTTATGGAATGCAGCGTATTGCGGTCGATTTCGGCGGTTCAGTAATCCGAAGCGATCACCACGAATACGGTAAAGCGGAGCTTACCATCGATATGACGCAGCACTCGCCGTTGTTTGCCAATTGTGAAGATGAGCGCGCCGTATGGATGAGTCACTCCGATAAAGTAGATGTTCTCCCTGAAGGTTTTGTCCCTATCGCGTATTCACCGAACTCTCCGTATGCAGCGATTGCCGATGAAAAGCGACAAGTATATGCGATGCAGTATCATCCTGAAGTGAATCACTCCGAAGAGGGGTATATGATGCTCCGTAACTTTGCCCGCACCATTTGCGGTATCACTGAAAAATGGGATATGGGGCATTTCCTCAAAGAGCAAATCGTTAAAATTCGCGCACAAGTGGGTGAGGGAAAGGTTCTCTGCGCCTTGAGTGGCGGCGTTGATTCCTCGGTAGTTGCAGCACTCTTGTACGAAGCAATCGGGGATCAATTGATCCCGGTATTTGTTGATAACGGACTGTTACGAAAAGGTGAACGTGAATCGGTTGAAAACATCTTCAAGGTACACCTCAAAGTTCCTCTCGTCGTGGCAGATGCATCGGAATCTTTCCTCGGTAAACTCGCAGGGGTTACCGATCCTGAAGTCAAGCGTAAGATTATCGGACACACCTTTATCGAAGTGTTTGAGCAGGAGGCTAAAAAGCACGACGGGATCAAATTTCTTGCACAAGGGACATTATATCCCGACGTTATTGAGTCAGTCTCCGTCAATGGTCCTTCGGTAACGATCAAAAGCCACCACAATGTCGGCGGTCTTCCTGATTGGATGGATTTCGAACTTATTGAGCCGTTACGTGATTTGTTCAAAGATGAAGTACGTAAGCTCGGACTAGAACTTGGACTTCCTGATTATCTCGTCAATCGTCATCCGTTCCCTGGTCCTGGCTTAGGTATTCGCATCATGGGTGAAGTGAATAAGGAAGATTTATACATTCTCCGCGAAGCCGATGCGATTTTGTTAGAAGAACTAAAAGTAAGTGGCTATTATGCGACAACATGGCAGGCGTTTGCGGTACTCTTGAATGTTAAAAGTGTTGGTGTTATGGGGGATAATCGTACCTACGATAATACTATTTGTGTTCGTGTTGTTGAAGCGGTAGATGGTATGACAGCGACATTTGCCCATCTCCCTCACACTTTGCTAGAGCGTATCAGTCGTCGTATTATCAATGAAGTCGATGGCATTAACCGTGTCGTGTACGACATCAGCTCCAAACCTCCCGCAACGATTGAGTGGGAATAAAGGGAAGCGTTTTGCGCCCTATTTATCTCGTCTCTAAAACGTCCCATCCTACCATGGAGGGACTCATACATGTCCCCGTCCTTTCCATCCATTTTTTAACACCTTTAATAAATTTTGTCGATTACGATGGCATTATTGTTACTTCTAAACAAGGAGCACTTGCTCTCAAGCACTATTCACCTGACTGGGGGAGAGTTCATGTCGTTTGTGTCGGTGAAGCCACGGCGCACGCCATGAAACAGTTAGGTGCCGTTCATGTTACGATTGCGGATGGTTACGGGGATACTATTTTTGATGCTATAAAAACGAATCAACAACAAAAAAAATGGCTCTACTGTCGTCCCAAGATGATTGCCTCCTCATGGCCAGCACGAGCACGGGAAGAAGGGATGATTATCGATGAGGTGATACTCTATGAGACGGCCTGTAATGAAGAGATGGAAGAGAGTGAAATTGCAGATAATGGTGTTCTCATTTTTACGTCCCCATCCTCTATCGAATGTTTTCTAAAACACTATGAGCTTTTACCAACACACTCTATTGTTGTTATTGGTACAACGACACAAAAGGCTCTGCCCTTTGGGATACCCTCGACGTTAAGTGAGAGAACGAGCGTTGAGTCGTGCGTGGAAAAAGGGCGAAAGTTGGCAATTTCATCACCCTTTTAAGATTTTGAGGTTATAATTATCATCACCTGGGCGAAGCGACTAATCGCATTTTGAGGGTTCTACATATACACTTAGTGGATTGGTAGTCATCTCTTGGTGTCGGTGATCTTGTTTGAGCGGTTAAACGTGAGAGACTGCCGCCGAAAGAGATGCTCGGTCTGCTTTTTTTACGCTTTGAGAACCAAAGCTACTGCGAAACGCCCGCCTGGGCTTATTATTTTTGATTTGACGATAGAGGATCCCTCCATCTGCGCTAGCCGCTTGGGCTACTAAAGCTGACTTCTAACGAAGCAGAGTTAAAATTTGCTTTATTTGAGAATCGATTTGGTTTTCACATAAATTAAATATTTTTTCACATAAGGTATTCTATGAACATAATGATAATCGGCAGTGGCGGACGTGAATTTTCAATCGGACGAGTATTAAAACAAGATCCTGAAGTATCCAACCTATATTTCGCTCCCGGTAACGGTGCTACCCCAATGTTAGGCGAAAACGTCGAGATCAAGGATTACGTAGAGCTCGCACAGTTTGCTGTCGATAACGCGATCGATTTGACGATTGTTGGACCAGAGGGGCCTTTGACGGATGGTATTGTAGATATTTTCAAAGCCAAAGGATTGGTTATTTTTGGCCCTTCAAAAGCGGCTGCACAGCTTGAGGGTTCCAAAGTTTACATGAAAAATTTTCTTGCTAAATACAATATCCCAACGGCGCGCTACATCGAAACAGCCCATATCGGCGATGCGTTTAAATTCATCGAGTCTCTTACGGCTCCGATTGTTGTCAAGGCAGATGGCTTATGTGCAGGCAAGGGTGTAATCATCGCGATGAGTCACGATGAAGCCAAAGTCGCCGTTTCGGAAATGCTCAGTGGTAAATCATTTGGTGATGCAGGTTTACGTGTTATCATCGAAGAGTTTTTGGATGGCTATGAGCTCTCGATGTTTGCATTGTGCGATGGAAAAGATTTTATTCTCCTCCCTGCGGCGCAAGATCACAAACGGCTTTTGGATGGCGATGAAGGACCGAATACAGGTGGAATGGGTGCCTACGCGCCGACACCGCTTGTTGATGAGATCATTTATGAAAAAGTCAAAGAGAGAGTAATACGTCCGACACTATTGGGGATGCAAGAAGAGGGGGCACCGTTCGAAGGTGTTCTTTTTATCGGGATTATGGTGGTTAATGGCGAACCTATTACATTGGAATTTAATGTCCGTTTCGGTGATCCGGAGTGCGAGATTTTGATGCCATTGCTTAAAACACCTGCTCGTGAACTTTTTTATAAAGCGGCTACTAAGCAGCTTGATACCTTAAAAGTCGAATTTTATGACAAATATGCCGTCGGTGTTGTGATGGCAAGCAAAAATTACCCTTTTGACAACTCTCTCCCTGCTGAAATTGTCGTCGATGAGATTCATCATGATGAGATTGCTCAAAATACCCATATCGCCTATGCAGGTGTAAGCGCAGAAGATGGAAAGCTTTACGCTACAGGTGGACGTGTCCTTGTGTGTGTAGGTGTGGGAGAGAGTATTAAAGAGGCTCGAAATCGCGCCTATATGCTCTGTGGACAAGTCCATTTTGCCGGTAAAAAACTCCGTACCGATATCGCGTATCAAGCTCTACGCTAATGAATGACCATCTCGATAATCTCATCGTGCGAGAAAAACTCCATCTTGCATCAATACGATCTCGTGCGGCGGCATTTGGTATTGATGAACTTTTATTGAGTGTGATACTGTTTGCCATTTTATGGGATACGATCTCTATTGCCAAAAGTGTTGAGGAGATAATTTTGGTCATCAATACGTTTATTTTAGAGTATATGGCGATAAAAATCCTCTACCAAACTTTTTTCACGATGCAATACGGAGCAACCTTGGGAAAAATTGTGATGAAAATTCGGGTGATCGAGGTAAAAACGTTAGCAAATCCGGGATTTTTAAGTGCATTTAATCGATCTGTTTTTAGGATTGTCAGTGAAATTCTCTTTTATTTGGGATTTGCTTGGGCTTTTTTTGACCCCTATCGACGTACGTGGCACGATTTAAGTGCTCGAACTTTAGTGATTGATGCGTAACTGTCTGACCTTTGCTGTGGTGAGCGTCACAGCATTAATAGGAGGAGATAGAGTAGAACTTATTGGTACAAATATGGATGCCAATGGTTCACTTGTTCATGCGTCCTCCTCTCCTGTTATCGTCTACCAAAATCAGATTTTAAGTGCCGATGCCCTGACATACGACCAGAATACGAGTATCATCGAAGCTTCAGGGAATGTCAATGTCTTTAAGGGGGGACAACAGCATGCGCTCAGTGAGTATTTACAGCTCAATATGAAGGCAGACACCCGTTATTCTAAGCCATATTATATGATTGATCATACTACAGGTGCATGGATGAGCAGCGATGAGGCTAATGGGTGCCAAAGCAAAATTGATTTGGCAAGCGGAATGGTCTCGGGGTGCAATTCTACCGATCCGCTTTGGAAAATCCATTTTAGCAGTGCCGATTATGATACCGAGTCGATGTGGGTGAATATCTACAATGCACGGCTCTATATCGAAGATATTCCTGTTATGTATTTTCCTTATTTTGGGTATCCGACCGATCATACAAGACGGAGCGGATTACTGATGCCATCGTTTGGATTGTCGAACGCTGAGGGGGTCTATTATGAGCAACCCATCTATTTTGCTCCGAGCAATTCGTGGGACGTTGAATTACGTCCGCAAATTCGTACCTTACGAGGCTCAGGAATGTATGGGGACCTTCGATTTGTCGATACAGCTTCGTCAAAAGGGTCGATACGACTGGGTTATTTTAAAGAACAAAGTGATTATGCATCACACTACAATTTAGCCAACGATCGCCATTATGGGTATGGGGTAAACTATACAAACAATGCCGTTTTAAAAGAGTGGTTTGATTTGGATTTAGAGGGTGAATCGGGACTGTATGTTAACGGATCATGGATGAACGATGTCGATTATCTCAATTTACAGCAAAGCAATGAAACCAAAAACGTCACCAGTAATCAAATCTTTTCACGGATCAACGGTTATTATAGCAGTGAAGACAATTATGCCGGTGCCTATTTCAAGCACTACCAATATTTGGATGAAGCCGTCCCCTACAGTCAAACGATTCAGACGCTCCCGACTCTCCATTACCACCGCTATTTGGAAAATTTCTTGGGAGACCTTTTACTGCTTAACGGGGATGTAACGGCGAGCAATTTTTACCGTCCTGATGGGATAAGTGCCGTTCAGGGGGATGTTAATGTTCCGATGACGCTTCAGACGAGTTTATTTGATGACTATTTGGATGTGAGCTATACCGCCAACGGATCGGCTAGAGTCATCGGTTTTTACGGCAGTCCTCGGGCAGGAGAAGATAAGAGTCTCTATTCTGTTGGGTATTATGGGCAGTTGGATCATATCTTGTCTCTTGGTACGACACTCGTAAAACCGTACGAAACCGTTACCCATGTAATCACTCCCAATATAAGCTATACGCGAGCGGGAAGCCGTTATTATAGTGGATATTATGAAGAATATAGAGGGTTATGCGATAGTACTGGAGTATATCCGTGTGAATTTTATACGTTAAATAAGCCGAGTGATGCGTTGGCTTTAGGGGTGAATAACTATCTGTTCGAGGGGGGGAAGCAATGGTTGGTCGATCGCCTCTCTCAAACCTTTCGCTATGATGATACTGGGAGTTATTACGGGGAGCTTCAAAATGAGTTAGAATGGCAGGTTACCAGTGCAATTTCACTCTACAACCAAACCTCTTATAACCATGATCGTAATCGTATCACCAAAGAACAAAATACACTTCGCTATAATGATACAGCTGTCAGTGCAAGTATCAGTCATTACTATACGGATGAAATTCGTAATAGTCAAGTAGAGCATATATCGTATTTAACGGCTAATGCAGCGTATCAAGCCAACCGTTATTATCGAATTTTTGGTCAGATAGCGTATGATTATCAGCAGGATTTGCTTAAACGAAGCGAAATTGGATTTTTGTATACGCAACGGTGCTTTGATCTTGGTTTGAGGTACGTTCAAAATATCCGTCCGATTTTAACCAATAGTGCGGGGAGTGATTCGGTGAATGATTCGTATCTCTTTATCACCGTTATCTTAAAGCCGCTTGGTGGGTCTGAATTCAATTACAAACTTACCAATGGTCAATGAGGGAAAAATGAAACTAGAAGCAAAAATTGGATTATTTGTAGTGGTGATGCTAGGAGCCTTGATGTTTCTTTCAACGCAGGTGACATCGCTGGGAAAATGGGGTCAAAAAGGATATACAGTTCAGGCGTACGTGGATGATGCTTCGGGTGTAGAAGAGCTCACACACGTCTCTATGAACGGCGTGGTAATTGGCGAAGTAAAAGCCATTACAATTGAGGGGAAGAGGGTACGATTAACGTTGACCATCAATGATGAGGTTAAAATTCCTGATGATTCTACGGTGATTGTGGTACAAGAATCGCTGCTAGGGTCAAAAGTGATCAACATTGTCCCTGGAGATTCTCTAACAAATCTTCAAGAAGGGGGGACGCTGATACAGTCCAAGCAATATGCTTCGTTTGACCAGACCAGTGATTCTATCAATGCAGCAGCGAAAGAGTTGGAGTTGTTGATGCATGATTTCCGCTCAACCCTTGACGACGAACACCGTAAAGCGATTCAAGACGCAATCATTGCTTTTAGGGATGTTGGTGTCAATCTTAATGGGGTGGTTGTTGATAACCGTGATGATTTAAAAATGGCAATTGCGAATTTTAGAGAGATGAGTGCAGGATTTTCGCAAACGGCCGATACGGTGAATAAAGATTTGCCTGAAATCATGGAGCGGATTAGTTCGTTGACGATGCGGATGAATAATATTAGCGGTTCAGTGGAAAAGTCCGTTCCTGAAGCGGTTGATAAATTCGTTGCTATCGAAGATAATATCAGTGCTATTTTGGCTGAAAATCGTTCCCCTTTGAAATCAACCGTAACATCGGCAGAGTCGTTCTTTAAAAGCGGCGAAGAGGCATTTTCTCGCGTTGATACAATGCTCAGGACTTTTACAACCAGCGAATTACAAGTGGCGATGCACAGCGATTATATGATGCGCGACGGGTATGCAAAAATTTATCTAGGAGCTACCTATCTTCCTAATCCGGAGACCTATTATATGTTTGATTTGGTCAGCTCAGATGATTATTCTATTGATGCAATCCAGTCTCCGGGTACTCATATTGAGGGAAATACGTATTATTCTTTACAGTATGGAAAACGTTTTGACAATACACTGTTACGTTTTGGTGCGATTGAATCTACGGGAGGGATCGGGGTTGATTACTTCATGAATCATGATAAATTGAAATTATCAGGAGAGGTTTTTGATTGGAATGCGATCAATGATGTACGAGGCACCAGTCCACATCTTAAAGCACAGGTGCGGTACCAAATGCTTAAACATTTGGAATTGTACGGGGGATGGGATAATATCTTTAATCCTCATGCACAAAATATCTTTTTTGGGCTAGGTCTTCGTTTTATCGACAACGATATTAAATATTTATCGGGCGTAAGCTCGTTTGCTAAATAAATAAAACATTCAATTGTAGGGAAATATATGAAATACACTATCGAACTTGCTTTAAAGAACAAAGAAGAGTCTTACGCTCTTAACCAAGTGGCGGCGCAAGCCAATGGAGCCGTATGGCTTAAATCGGGCAATACTGTTATTTTGGCGACCGTCGTCGTCGATGAGACCGAGTTTGTGGATGAGGATTTTCTTCCACTAACAGTACAGTATCTCGAAAAAAGCTACGCAGCCGGAAAATTTCCCGGAGGATTTATTAAACGTGAAACCAAGCCGAGTGATTTCGAGGCATTGACGTCACGCATCGTAGACCGATCGTTACGCCCGCTTTTCCCAAAAGGGTTTGCCAATCCGATTCAAATCTCTATTTTGGTTTTGAGCAGTGACAATGAGTCCGATTTGCAGGTGTTGGCACTCAACGCAGCCTCTGCTGCACTGTATGTGTCGGATGTTGATATTTTCACCTCTGTAAGTGCTGTACGTGTCGCAAAAGTTGAGGGTGAAATTATTGTCAATCCAACCCTTTCAGAGTTAAGAAACAGTACCCTAGATTTGTATCTCGCGGGGAGCCGTGACGATATGCTGATGATCGAGATGCAAGCATATGGGAGCGATGAGTCTCAGATTATCGAGGTAGGATTGATGGATCCATTTGTAGATCCTTTGTTGACACAGCAGATAACAGCACAGCGTCAAAGCAATGCAATGTCTGAAGATGAGCTTATCGACGTCTTAGCCTTAGCGCAAGAGGAACTTAAAATTGCCAATACATCGTATGAGTCAGCGTTTAAACCCCATGCTAAATTTGCGTTTGAGTTAAAATACGTCGTCAGCGAAATCGACACTGCGATGGTTGAGTATGTTCGTTCATTTCATACCGACGATTTGAAACGCGGTATTCAACAAATGGCAAAAACAGAACGTTCAAAAGCGCTTCGTACGATCCGCAAAGCCATTATGGTTGAGAAACCGGAGTGGAATGAACATGAGCTCAAAAAAGCGATTGAGCAGGTTAAGCGATCGATGGTAAGAGCGCAAATCTTGGATGAAAAGGTACGTGCAGACGGGCGGGGATTCACCGAAGTTCGTCCTATTTCGATTGAGACGAATGTATTGCCAAGTGCACACGCTTCGGCACTGTTTACCCGCGGTCAAACGCAAGCTCTTGTTGTATTGACGCTGGGTGGTTCTAAAGATGCTCAAATGTACGAAGGACTTACCGATAGCGGTACGCAAAATGAAGCCTTTATGGTTCATTATAACTTTCCGGGATTCAGTGTCGGTGAGCCGTCACCGATCGGTGCACCGCGCCGTCGCGAGCTGGGTCACGGAAACCTTGCTAAGCGTGCGTTAGAGGGGGCAACGGTACGAAACGGTCAAACCATTCGTCTCGTATCGGAAATTTTAGAGTCCAACGGTTCTTCATCGATGGCAACCATTTGTGGCGGTTATATGGCATTGCGCGCAGGCGATATCGAGGTGTGTGATCCGATTGCCGGTGTTGCAATGGGGATGGTTCAAGAGGGCAACCGCCATGCAATTTTGACCGACATTATGGGGTTAGAAGATCATGACGGTGATTTGGATTTCAAAGTCGCGGGGACAAAAGAGGGGATTACCGCCATGCAAATGGACATCAAACTCGGCGGTATCCATCTCGATATTCTTAAAGAAGCGCTCTATCAAGCCAAGGATGCACGCGCCCATATTATCGATATTATGGTTTCATCGGAAGAGGAGATCGAGCTAAACGAGGGGACATTGCCGAGCACAGATTTGTTCCATATCGATCCAAACTTTATTGGCGATATTATCGGTCAAGCGGGTAAAACCATCCGTGAAATCATCGAAAAATTTGATGTTGCCATCGACATTGACAAGAAAAAAGGGTCTGTTAAGCTCACGGGCAAAAATCGTGAAGGGCTCAAAGGGGCGCGTGATCATATCGAGGGGATCGTAGGCGGTGCTGCTTCTGTACCAAAAGTTGAGTACAAAGTGGGCGATGTCGTCAACGGAAAAGTGAAAAAAATCGTTGATTTTGGGGCATTTATCGAGCTTCCGGGCGGCATCGACGGACTGATCCATATCTCTAAACTCTCTGATGGGCACATAAGCCGTGTCAGTGATGTAATCAGCGAAGGAGACGAAATCATGGTGGAAATCGTCGAATTCAAAGGAAATAAAATCGGATTGGCACGAGCTAAGTAATTTTTTAGCTCGTGCCCATTATAATGCCGTCCACAAAGTGATAAGTAGGGACACTATCCGAACAGACTTTGATTTTAATTACGGAGATTACTCTATGAAAAAAGTTATTTTTCTTATGGCTGCATTTGTAGCTGCAGCATTCGGTGCTGACGAAGCGGTAGCGGTTGTTGAAGCTGCTGTTGATGTTGTACCTGCTGCAACTGCAGATGTTGCTAACCAAACATTGAAAGCGTATTCTATGATCGCTGCGGGTGTTGGTCTTGGTTTGGCTGCACTTGGTGGTGCTATCGGTATGGGTAATACTGCTGCTGCAACTATCGCTGGTACTGCACGTAACCCAGGTCTTGGCGGAAAATTGATGACAACTATGTTCATCGCTCTTGCTATGATCGAAGCGCAAGTTATCTATACATTGGTAATCGCTCTTATCGCTCTTTATGCTAACCCATATTTGGTAGCGTAAGTTATACAATAAACCTCAGTTGGCTTCGGCCAACACTTTCTTTATGCGGACGTGGTGGAATGGTAGACACGCTACCTTGAGGTGGTAGTGCCAACAGGTGTGGGGGTTCAAATCCCCCCGTCCGCACCAATACTCTTTTAACGCCTATTTCAGGTACTTCTTCAAGCAACTTTTTCCATTGTGACCAAAACTCTTCTCTAATCACTTTCGCGTTTTTCTTCTTTATCAATCGTTGGTTAAATACAGTATAATCTATCATTTTAGTTGAGGATTTTTGTCATGTTGCTAAGTGATCTTATTACCTATAAAAATGATCGCTTGAGTTTTGATACGACATTAAATGATGCGATTGAACAGATGGAATACGAAGAAGAAGACTATATTATACTGATGAATGGTCCCATAGCCATGGGCATTTTGACCAAGAAAAATATTAGTGAACTGTACGCACAAGGAGTTGAGAAAGAACGCAAGGCCATTGATTTTGCTATCTATCCTGTTATATCAATTCACAATAATCGCCCTATCGATATGGCAGTAGAGATTATGATCGATTATGAAATACGCCATATCGTGCTGATTGATGAAAATGACTATTATGTAGGCACCCTTACCGAAAATAATATTCTCCACTATTGTGAAAATAATCCCCAAGCCCTCAATGAAAGTATTCAGTATCGATGTCTACGAAATCGATCCATGCACAAAAGGTACTCCGCTACGGCAGAGGAGCTAAGACTTGAGGCCAAGCTTCGCGATGCTAAAGCGACGTATAATCTTTTGGGTATTGCCTTTTGTGAAATTGTCGATTTGGGTGAGTCTCAGATTATAAAATGGCTCAATGCGGAAGCGATGTTGACGTTTCAGGTCAAAATTGACGATCCGGTATCCCGAATGGTCGGAAGTGAGAACTGGAATCGTGTGATGGACGCGTTTCGAATGCACAGAGGGGTTGAACATGAACAAATCGAGGTAAACGGTCGTATTTATGAGTTAACACTGATGGAAGCAGAGGTGAACAATCAATCTGTCATGAAGCTTTTTTTAAACGATGTGAGCGATTTGGTCCGGTTGGGTGAAGAACTTGCTCTTTCTTTGCATCACACGATAGAGTTGGAAAAGGAAAAAAGTAAACTCTATTTGGAGGTTGCATCGGTAATATTCTTGGTGTTGGATAGGGAGGGAAAAGTTGTTCTTCTTAACCCAAAGGGGTGTGAGATACTCGGGGTGACCAAAGAAGAAGCGATCGGAAAGGATTGGTTTGATACTTTTGTCGCAAAAGAACAAGTTGCCCGAACCAAAGAACTCTTTACCTCCATTGTCGAGGGACAACAAGAGATAGTAGAGTATTATGAAAATAACGTCCGTACCAGCAGCGGTGAAGAGCGGATTATCGGGTGGCACAATGCATTGCTGAGGGATCCAAGCGGTAAGATAAGCGGGACTTTTTCATCGGGTGACGATATTACGAAAATCCAAGAATCGGAAAAAGAGATTCAGCGTATGGCCCATTATGATGCATTGACCAATCTTCCCAATCGACTCCTTTTGAGCGCTAGGCTGGAACACTCTTTACAGCGAGCGCAGCGTGAAAAAACGAAGCTTGTCGTTCTGTATGTGGACATTGATAATTTTAAAGAGATTAATGAATCGTATGGATACGGCGTAGGGGATTTCATTATCAAATACGTATCATCTAAAATGGAAACATTGATTCGCCATGAGG
The DNA here is from genome assembly GCA_036821965.1 of Sulfuricurvum sp. Classification (GTDB taxonomy): domain Bacteria; phylum Campylobacterota; class Campylobacteria; order Campylobacterales; family Sulfurimonadaceae; genus Sulfuricurvum. The sequence continues at coordinate 64,581 of DAISIO010000005.1, read as the reverse complement.
ATACGATTAGCCGAATTGGCGGGGATGAGTTTGTTATTCTCCTCGAAGAGATTCAAGATGTTCGCGAATGTGAACGTACCTTAAAACAAATTATGGACTTATTTAACGATATGATTACTACCCCTGAGGGAGATTTAAAACTAAGTATTAGTATCGGTATTTCACTCTATCCTGATGATGGTGAGAGTGGCGAAACATTGTTGAAAAATGCCGATATTGCCTTGCGCCTAGCAAAAGAGGTGGCTGAAAGCAGTTATTGTTTTTTTACACAGGAGATGAGTGTACGGTTGCTGGAGCGGGTATTGATGGAGCGAGAGCTTCGCCGTGCGGTAGAGGATAAAGAGTTTGTTGTTTATTATCAGCCTCAAATTGATCTTGTATCGGGTGCCGTTATTGGTGCGGAAGCGTTGGTTCGGTGGCAACATCCGGCATTGGGAATTGTCCGTCCGGATGTCTTTATTCCCCTTGCTGAGAGTAATAATCTCATTATCCCCATAGGGGAAGAGGTGTTGGCCCAGTCGTGCAGAGCAGTAAAAAAATGGAAAGAAGAGGGGTTGTTCGAGGGGAGAATTTCTGTCAATGTATCCGGAAAACAGTTTGATCGTCCCGATGTAGTAGAAACGATTTATAAAATCATTGCAGATAGCGGTTTGGACTCACAGTTCGTGGAGCTAGAGATTACCGAGAGCGTTCTGATGAGCAATCCCAAAGTACTGGGAGAAAAATTGATTGCACTAAAAGGGTTAGGGATAGAAATAGCGATTGATGATTTCGGCACCGGGTATTCGAGTTTGAGCTATCTCAAAGCATTTCCGATCGATAAGCTTAAAATCGATCAGTCATTCGTCCGAGGGCTACCGGAAAATGATCAAGACAGTGCTATTATCAAAGCGATTATTGCAATGGCAGAGGCTTTAGGATTTAAAACGATCGCCGAGGGGATTGAAGAATCCAAACAAGCAAAATTTTTAAAAGAGCATGGATGTATGCAAGGGCAGGGCTACATGTATGCACGACCATTGGATGAAAAGGGGTTTGAAGCGTTTTTGATTAGAGAAGGGCATCGGAACACGTCTCGATCACTTCTCTAGCCGTTAAGGCCGTTAAACCTGCAAATTTATACTATTTCTCTTTCATAATGGCGTCGCAGCCACGCATCCAGCGGGTACATGATACGGTATAGTATCGGAACGATAAACAATGCAAGTAATGTGGAACTGATAAGCCCTCCTATGATGGCAATCGCCATAGGAGCATTGCTTTCATGCCCGGCTCCCCCGCCAAAGGCAAGCGGCAGCATGGCAAAAATCATGGCAAATGTGGTCATCAGGATAGGTCGCAGCCGTTTTTCTCCCGCTTCCAAAAGCGCTTCATCGACAGGTTTTCCCTGTTTGATCGCAGCATTGGCAAAATCGACGACCAAAATAGCATTCTTTCCGACCATCCCCAGCAGTAAAATAATCCCAATCATGACAAAGATACTAAAAGGGTTCCCCGTGAGGTACAAAGCGAGGATAACCCCCGTAAAACTGAGCGGCATCGCGACCATGATGATGAGAGGCTGGATGAGCGATTCATAAAGTGCGGCAAGGATAAGATAGATCAAAATGATTGCCAGCCCTACCGTGAATCCAAATGCCGAGATCGTCTCTTGCATCCGTTCAATATCTCCGGTATAGCGATAATGATACCCCTCTCCCAGCATGGCGGGGAGTTTGGAATCGATCATTGTTACAATAGTATCTAACGGAGTACCGTCGAGATTCGAGGTCACTAAAATCTTTCGTTCCCGATCGAAGCGGTTGATGGAAGCGGTTCCTTGGGTTGTTTCAAGATTGACCAGACCGTCAAGCGAGATTAATTCTCCTGAAGCGTTTTGTATCTGTATTTTTTTAAGATCATCGATGGTTCTGCGATATTCATCCCCATTGCGCAAGGTTATATCGAACTGTCGACCTTCCTGCTCAAAATTTGAGATGGCGCTGTCACTGGAATAAGAAGCGTTAATGGCATTGGAAATCGCTTGAGCGCTGATCCCAAGCCGTTGGGCACTCTCCCGATTAATAGTGATACGAACCTCCGGTTTGCCGGGTTCAAAATCGCTGTCATTGTCGGTCGTTCCATTGCTGTCTTTGAGCAATTTCATCAATGCAGCCGATTTGCTTTCCAGCACGTTGAGATCAGCTCCCGTGAGGACAACTTGGATAGGGGCATTGCTCTCGCCCGTATCGATAGGTGGGACATCTTCAACGCTGATGATGAGGTGGGAATACGCTTTGAATTTGTTGCGATAAAACCCAATAATAGACTCAAGGCCCGCGCGTTGTTCAACCGGTAGCAGTTTTGCGTAAATCATCGCCTTGTGCGCTTCTTTTGCCGGATTGTAGCCGATGGTTAAGACAACGGTTGTGATCCGTTTGTCTTGCTGCAGTGCATGTACCAGCGGTTCCATCTCTTTTTTCATCGCTTCAAGTGAAATCCCTACTGGGGCTTTGACCATGACCCGCATTTCTGACATGTCTTCCATCGGGACAAAGGTTCCGCCTACTTTTCCTGCGAGAGACAAGGAGAAAACGAGCACAGCAATGACAACGATGAGTGTGATCCCCTTGAAACGAATCAAAAAGGCTAAAAGCTTTCGGTAAAAATGATCGACTTTTTGGAACATCGGCTCTGTTTTTCCCCAAAAAGCATTTTCTTTACCGTTTAGGAGTCGTGCCCCTATCATCGGGATAAACATGATGGCCACAAAATAGGAGATAAAAACACCGGAGGCCACCGTCATAGCAAACGAGTTAAAAAATTTCCCGACAATTCCCCCCATAAAAGCGACAGGGACAAAAACGGCAAGGAGCATCGCCGAAATGGCCAAAACGGAAAATGCAACCTCTTTTACCCCTTCGAAGGAGGCCTGTAACGGCTCCATCCCCTGCTCCATTTTTTTAGAAATATTTTCGATGATGACAATAGCATCATCGATAAAAATCCCAATAGCGAGAGTCAAACCGATTAACGTGAGGCGGTTGAGATCGTACCCCAATACATCGATCAGCGCAAAGGTTCCGATGATAGAGGTGGGAATCGCAAGGGCGGAGATGAGAGTTGCGGTGAGATTTCGTAAAAAGAAAAAGACGATTAACACCGCCAAAAGGGCGCCGAAGATGAGATCGAATTTGACATTGTCAATATTAATAAGGATTTTATCGGATTGATCTTCGATGAGTTGCAAAGAGTAGGTATCTGAGGCCAATGAACTCAGTGAAGGCATCACATTTTTTACCCCTTTGATCACTTCTAAATCATTGGCCCCCGATATCTTTTGCACTTCCAGCAGTACCCCTTCTGACCCATTGTACGCGGAGTAGCTTTTGGCATCTTTGAGGCCGTCTTCGACACGGGCAACATCTTCCAAACGCAGTCCCGGAGCAATGAGAAGTTTTTTCAGAGCATCGATACTCATGGCGTCACTGCGTGTTTTAAGAACCAATTCATTACGGGCAGAGATCAGTTTACCGCCGCCTGAGCGAACATTTTCACGTGCAATCAGGTTTTGAAGTTCATCGGAGGAGAGTCCGTATTTGTTGAGGAGAAAAGGATCGGTAAAAATACGGATTTCACGATCGCGATATCCTACAATCTTAACATTCGCAACCCCAACAATACGCTGAAGTTTCGGTTTTATTTTTTCATCGGCAAATCGCATCAAAGCAACATTGTCACCTGTTTTGGTACTCACAAACAGTTTGATGGAGGCTGCACCGGAAACACTCACTTTTTGGACAATAGGGGATTCAATATCACTGTCAAGATGGATACTCCCTATTTTGTCTCGAACATCGTTGGCAGCTTCTTCGATATCTTTTGTCAGTTCAAATTGAACCGTGACGACGCTCAGACCTTCGTAGCTCGTTGAGATCAGTTTATCGATTCCATCAATTCCGGAAACGGCCTCTTCGACTTTATCGGTGACTTTGGATTCTACGGTTTCGGGATCGGCACCGGGATACGAGGTTTGTATTGTGACAATCGGAAAATCGATATTTGGGAAAAGGGCAACGGGCATGGCACGAAAAGAAATCAGTCCAAATACGATAAAGGTCATGACGAGCATTAGCGTTGTTATGGGACGGTTGATAGCAAACTTATACATGCTTATTTTCCAATGATATAGGCCTCACCAAAAAGCCCTGGGGCAATTTTGGACGTAAGGACTTCAGCCGTTGCTTTACGGCTTTTTGGATTGATTGTAGGATAAAGTTTGACGATAGTGTTATTGCGCCATTGATTTTCTCCATCAACACGGTAGCGAATCATCGAGCCTTTTCTAACCTTATTCAGATATTTTTCATCAAATTGAACGATTAGTTTGACGGTACCGTCACTAATGAGTTTAAAAAGGGGGATTGACCCGCCGCCAACACCATCCCCTAGCTCAATATTGCGTTCCGAAATAATTCCGCTAAACGGAGCGCGAAGACGTGTTTTCTCGACGAGGGTACTTTGGTAACGTACTTGCGCTTTGGCTTCTCCGAGTGCTGCGGAAGATTTTTGATAGATAAGGGTATTTTGATCCATGAGTTCGGCATCGATAACACTTTCGACTTTTTTATACCGATCGTAGGTTTGTTTTGCAAACTTCTCTTCGATCTGGGCTTTTTTAAGACTCTCTTTGGCTAAAGTGACTCCGGCTGTGAGATTGTCATTATCGATTTCGAGGAGAATATCCCCTTTTTTGACATGGCTTCCGACATCGACACGGAGTGTTTTAACTACCCCTGAGGTTGTGAGAGCCAAATTGGCTTCTTTTGCGGCAACGACATCAAAGGTTGCATAAATATCTTCTCCCATCAATGAGGTAATGAGAAGAAAAAAAGGTAATAATAATTTCATTGTAATAATTCCTTGGGGTCAAATCCTGCATAATAATAATATGCAGCATACGTAGAATGTAGGGTCCGTTTTGCGCGGTTGAGCTGGTTGGTTGCGTCGCTCAATGTACGTAGAGCATCGAGATAGGTGACATAATCGATAATACGTGCTTCGTATTTTTGTTTGACCGCCTCATACGTTTTGCTTGACGCATCAAACGCGCTTTGGGCCGAGAGGATAAGAGCGCGGGAACGCTCTATGGAGCGTGATGCCATCGAGAGATTGGCTGAAGATTGCTTGGCGGCGTAGTTCAACTCAAGCGTTTGGGCGTGCGACTGAGCGATTAGGGCTTGTTTGGCGGTAGAAGCAGCAGAAAAATCGAGCAAATTGAGAGAGAGTGACGCGGTTAATTTGTTCTGATTGTTAACTCTCATAGCAGCGATAGGATCATCAACGTAATGGGAAACCGTATATTGATCGGAAACCGTTACTGTGGGGAGAAATCCGCTGTCGCTTTGCTGTGCTTGATAGGTTGTGGCATCCCGGGAATATTTCAACGCTTTTAGCGAATCGAGTTCGTCGTTTTTGGAAACAGTAGGCTCACGTACGCTAACAGGAGCGAGCGTTCCGAGCGTTTGGTTCGTCATCGTTTCCAAATCGGTTGTCTGACGATCGCGCTGATAGCTCAAATCTTCGAGTTGATATTGTGCATTTGAGAAAGAAGAGCGTATACGCATCAGGGCATCTTCGCTCGCCAAACCGGCACTGAGAAATTTTTCAAGGCGAGAGAGCTGGGCTTGGAGCTGATCTTTCACGAGGGAATAGGTGTGTATCTCCTCTAACGTGTTTTGAAGTTCAAAATAGCGCTGTATGACGTCAAGGGAGATCTCTTTTTTTCCCGCACTGTGGCGATATTTGGCAGCATTTTCAAGTGCCTTTGTCTGATCCAGTTTATTTTCACGTTTAAATCCGTCAAAAACGACGTATTCTCCTCGAAGACCCGCACTGTAGTTTTGCGCCGCATCAAATCCGCCGGAGGGATTGACGACAGAGCCGATTGCAAAAGCGTCTATACGGGGGAGATAAGAGTTTTTGGCGGCTTGATGCTGTAGCCCAGCGGCATTGGTGTGTTTGTTTAAACTGTCAAGTTGTTCATTGTGTTGAGCACTCTCGATAAGAGAGAGCAGCGTCGTATCCGCATGAAGCGTAAGTGCTGTGAATAAAAGCAAAAGCAATCGCATGATTTTCCCCTTTCTTTTGCTACAATTATGACATTATATACTAAGGAAAAAATATGGCCTATATTATGCAGCTAAAACATTTGATTCAAAGCGAATTGATTCCCGATGTTGAGGATCACATTGATGAATTGTTTGAGGGAATCGCTTCCGCCAAAGATGCGACACCGGAAGAACGTACTGATCTAGAAGAATTACAAGCCCTCAGAGATGAGTACAAAGAACTGCTCAAAGAGCTTGACAGTGGTGATATTGATGAAGAAGAAGCAGAACAGCTTTATACTGAACTCACCGCGATGCGTGAGGGTGCAGATGAGGATGAGGACGATCTCGGGTACGACGAAGACGAGGATGAGGACGAAGACGATTACGATGAGTTTGATATTGACAAAGAAGACGATCAGTATTAATGGCAAAATTTATACTCCTTGACACCGAAACTACGGGGACAGGTGATAGTGATCGCATTATTCAGCTGGGTTTTATGGTCTTGAACGGGAAAAGCGTCGACGTTTATAATGATTTTTGTTCCTCTGAGATTCCTATCGGTTATGGAGCGATGGAAGTTCACGGCATTACACAAGAGGAGATTGCGGGTAAACCAAAATGTACCGAAACGGATGCTTTTAAGGCCCTGGAGTCGTTAAATACCCCTGATAATGTGATGATTATCCATAATGCCCCCTTTGATTTGGGGATGCTGGCAAAAGAAAGCTTTACCTCTCAAATGCGCTTAATCGATACTCTCCGATGCGCAAAACACCTTTTTGAGGATGAAGAGGCGCACCGATTGCAGTTTTTTCGTTATCGCTTGGGACTTTACAAACTAGAGCAAGCGGAAGCGGATACCCTTGGAATTGTTGTAAAAGCGCACGATGCTATCGGCGATGTATTGGTGTTGAAGCTTTTCCTCAGTGAACTGCGCAAAAAACTCACCGAACGTTTCGGAACTGTCAATCCGATCGATAAAATGGTAGAATTGACCCAAACTCCTGTATACATTACCAAGCCTCTGAAGTTCGGTAAGCATAAGGGGAAAACCCTCAATGAAATCGCTAATGAAGATAAAAAATATTTGTCGTGGATGGTCGCTAATATGGAAAATCTCGATGAAGATATGAAATACAGTATTGCTAGAGTTTTAGAGGCTTAATGCAATACATAGCTTATCGGAACACTGATCCGAACCGATTTGTTCGGTTTTGGAAATTTGGTGGCTGTTTTTTCGATTAACGCTACTGCATCTTCATCCAAAATTTCAAATCCTGAACTCTCAACGACTTTTACATTTTCAACGCTCCCGTCTGTACCCAACGTAAAAGAAATACGAACTTCCCCTTGCATTTTAAGGCGTTGGGCATTTTTCGGATATTTCATATTTTGGAGTAACAAGGATCGGATCTCTCCCAAATGGGCATTTAAAAACTCTTTTTCGACATTTACGGGAGGAGGCGGTGGGGCAGAGGGAGCTTTAGGTATTTCGGCAGCTATCGCAGTGGGAGCCTGCACCGATGGTTGGGGCTGTATTTGTGGTATTGGACGAGACACCGTGGGAACAGGGGTCGTTTTTGATAGTAGAGGTTTGGTTACAACACTCTGTATAGGAGCCGGTTTTGGAAGAGGGGGTATGGTTTGTTTTGGCGGTATTATAGGCAATGGAGCCGCAACGCTTGGCAACGGAGTCTGTACGCTAGGGGTTACAAAAGAGGAAATATGGATCTTTAGAGGCTTGGGCAATTGTTGCGGCTTGTCACCGGTGAGCCAAAAGAGAAAGAGCCCAAAAACTATCACGTGAAATAAAAGTGAGATTCCCAGCGGGCGCAATTTCAATATCATTTGCGAATTATACCGCTTAGTGCTTTTGGATTACTTGAGAGCACTCCACTAAAACGCTGTTCATATTGTGTTCAATCGCATAGTCGAGAAAATCAAAAAGCTCATGAACCATCTTGGAATTTGTATCATAATTACCGGCAGTGACAATACCCAAGTAAAGCGGTGTAGAAAAAAAAGTTCCCTGAAAGTGGGTCAATAAATTGTTGGCAGCTTTTATCCCGCACGTATTATCTGCGAAATCAAATACAATAGCACAGGTATTATGATCCAAAATAATAAAACGATCGCTTTCACGAATGCGTTCTGAAAGAGGGCTAAGGTCAATATTCTCAGGCGAATGACCAATAGCGATTGAGTAATTGACCTCGTAACGTTTAAAACGATAATTAAAATCTTTAACCGCTTGCGTCAACTTTTCTTTCATTATCGAATACTGTTCGTTTGAAAAAGTGCCCATATAAACACGCCTAATGTAAATTTGGTTTGATTATAGCATAGATGATTCTTTTGGCGTTCAAATAAATAGTTTAAAATGTTGTTTTGGTCGAAGTCGAAATCTCACTGAGACGGTATGCCGCGTCAACGTGACCGCTGCGCATTGCTTTTTTCCACCATCCCATAGCGGCCTCAATATTTTTTTCAACCCCTTCACCATAGAAATAGATCATTCCTAAATAAAATTGAGCCTCAGCATCACGATTATAAGCTCCCAGCGGATAGAGAAGAAGATGTGCTTTTTCATAATCCCCAGCATCATACGCTGCAATACCATCGGCTAGTGGGTCGGTCATCAATCATCCTTTAAAGTAGTAAGCATATTATACACGCGCACTATTTTTTTAGGCTTTAGGATTATAATACGCGAATGAACTATGAAGAACTTTATGGAAAATCGATACTCTTGTTGGGGAAAACGCGTTCACTGAATGCGAATGAGTTTGAAACATTGTTGAAGTTGCACGGTATAGTGCTTCAAAAAAGTTTTGTGGAGGGCGTTGCACTCATCATCGAAGGAAAGCTGATGAACCCTCTTGAACAGATCGAGAGCGGGCGATTGTATGAACTACATGCGGCTCCTGTCGTTGATATTACGTCAATCGAAAAATGGCTTTGCACCTCCATCGAACCCAACCGATTGTTGATGAGCCTCAAACTTTCGCGAGATCATGAACGCCTCTGTGATTTTATCAAAAATCCGTACATCACCGACGCGTTGTTTTTCAAACTGTTGAAGCTTTATGATTGGAACAATGAGGGGCTATTTGACAATAATAGCAACCGCGACGTAACAGCCGCGATTATCGGGCGATTTTACCACGATTTGGAACGTAATCATAATGTACAGTATGCGATGAGCGGGTTAGCCCATTTGGTTGAAAAATACGGCAATGCAGAGCTCATAACAGCCATTTCACAGCTTTCTCCAATCGCAAAAGAGTTAAAAAATCCCAATGACAGGTCATTGGATGGTGTGCTGGATGCGATGGCGTTGCACAGCGATACCCCTGAATTGCTTTTACTCTCTCTCCTCAAAGAGCGTGCAAATCTGATAGCGTATCGGGAACCGTTGGCATTGGAAGAGGAGTTGTTGGCTTTAAATGATGAAAAAATTATGATGATTTTGGCACAGAATATCACCCTCTCAAGCGCAGGGGCGGATAGATTAGAGGATAATTACCCCCATCTGATTGCAGCATTTTATCCTCTGGATGAGATACGGTTTGAACGATTGTTGCCTCACAACGCAGAGTATTTGGCTTCGAATGTCTCGCTTGCTCACTCGATGCAAGAGAGACTGATGGGGATGAGCAATGACGTTGTTTTGTCCGCACTGGCTCAGAATACGGCACTTTTAATAGAGCATGTAGAAACCCTTTTTGCGCTGAATCGCTATGGAGTAGAGCTCGCGTCGAATACGTCTCTTACGTCACAGCAGCTTGAACTGTTGTATCAAAGTGCAAACCTCGAAATCTTGAGAAAATTAGCCTCTAACATCTCTACACCGGTAGAAATTTTGTATCAACTCTCTCTCGACCAGCGTACAGAGAGAGCGGTAAAAACAAACCCCGCTTTCGGAAAACACATACAAACCACTAATCTAGGATGGAATTAATGCGAAGTTCGGAAACTATTACAACGATGCGTTCGCTGATCGAGGCAAAAATTCCTACCTTTTTATGGGGAGCTCCGGGAATCGGGAAATCGTCGATTATCAAGCAAATCGCACGAGAGGGTGGCATTGAGTGCATCGACTTGCGCCTCTCGCTTATGGACCCGACCGATCTCAAAGGGATCCCTTTTTATGAGCACGAAACACACAGTGCACTGTGGGCTCCACCGTCGTTTTTACCGCGTGAGGGGAGGGGGATACTCTTTCTCGATGAGCTCAACTCCGCCGCACCGGCCGTGCAAGCATCGGCATATCAGCTGATTTTGGATCGACAAGTTGGGGAGTATATTCTCCCTGATGGGTGGGCGATCGTGGCGGCGGGAAACCGTGAGGGGGATCGTGGAGTCGTCTATCGCCTCCCCTCACCGCTTGCCAACCGATTTGTCCATATCGAGATGGAGGTGCATGTAGAGGATTGGCGCAGCTGGGCGATGAAGCGTGGGGTGGATACACGAATCGTAGCCTACATCGGATTTAAAAACGATGCCCTCTTTACCTTTGATCCGACCCTTAATGAGCGAAGTTTTGCCACACCGCGTAGTTGGGAAGCGGTACACAATGTATTGCAAAGCACATTGCCTCATTCATTGCTCCTCGAAGCAATTTCGGGTGCTGTAGGAAAAAACAATGCAGTGGATTTTCTCGGATTTTGCAAGGTGATGAGCCTTTTACCCGATATGGATGCGATTTTGAGCGGTGAGAGTTTAGAATATCCGAGTGATATTTCGGCACTCTATGCCCTCTCAAGTGCGTTAGTGGGACGGATTCTGAGCGATCCAGACGAGGAAAAAATCGATCATCTCCTTCGTTATACCTTGAAATTGCAAAGTGAATTTGCGGTGATGATCGTCCAAGATCTTCAGCGTCAGGGGGTGAAAATGGATCATTTGCCCTCGTACGGTGATTGGGTCAATGCCTACGCCTATTTGTTATGTTAGATTTTAGCCGAGTCAAATCCAAGCTCCTAGTCGAGCATCCCTATTTTGGCACCCTTTCGAGCGGTTTGGAAATTGTAGTGAACGATAACATCGAAAGTTTCACCCTGCACGGAAACCGTTTCGAGTACGCGCAAGATTTTTTTAACACACTCAGCGATGAGCAGGTGGCATTTTCCCTCTCCAATGCCGCACTTCATACTGTCCTTTCTCACCCCTCTCGTATCGGCAATCGCTCCCCATGGCTATGGTACACCGCGTGCGAACATGCGATTAATAATATGCTCATCGACAATAATTTCACTCCCCCAAGCAAGATTACCTACGATCCGCGCTTTCGAGGGCAATACGCCGAAGAGATTTATGAAGAGCTTTTAGACACCATTACCCGTGAAGATTTGAATGATAAAGACAGCGACTCGCGTAGAAGTGATGAAAGTTTAGATGAGAAACTTTCGTCAGCGCAAAATGAGCAATTAGCGCAAAATGCGCTTCAAAAAGCGGAGGAGATGGGAAGTTTGCCTGAAGGGTTAGAACTTCTTGTCCCTATTATAGGTAAAGCAGTGATCGATTGGCGAAGCGAACTGCGTGATGGTATCGGCGGCTATTACGTTAGCGATTATGTGATGATCCCCCCCTCCAAAAAACTTCTTTATGCGGGGATTTATCTCCCCAGTGCCACCTCACGTCATTTGGAACTGTGTATTGCTATTGACAGTTCGGGTTCTGTTGATAAGCTGTTATTGGCGCAGTTTATTGCTGAAATTGAATCGATTTGTGAACTTTTTGGCTCGTACAGTATTGAGTTGTTGGTATGTGATGACAGGGTGCGTTCGCATCAGCGGTTTACCAACGGCGAGAGTATAGAGTATTCGCTTGAAGGGGGAGGAGGAACCGATTTTACCCCTGTTTTTGAGTTTATTGAAATGCAGTTAACGCCACCGAAAATGTTGCTTTATTTTACCGATTTGGACGGTATGTTCCCACGAAGTGAGCCTTATTATGAGACAGTATGGGTTGCACCAACTATGGGTGAAGTGCCGTTTGGAAGGGTAATTGTGATGAAGGAAAAGAATGATTAAAAATGCCCCGAAAGGTTCAGGGCATGAAAATTGTATAGCTACAGTACTTGCAAATAGGCAACGAGATCTGATTTTTCTTGACCTGAGAGTTTAAGTCCCAAAACGAGATTGAAAAATTCAACACTGTCTTCAAGTGTTAACAGTCTGTCATCATGAAGAAACGGGGCAGAATCTTTTATGCCACGCAACGGGAATGTTTTAATAGGGCCTTGCGCAGTAGCTAGCAGCCCATTTCGTAGCGTTGGTTGATAGAAACGTTCTACTTTTAAATCGTGCATTGTATTGTCGCTAAATGCGGGACCGCTATGACATTCTACACATCGCCCTTTGCCATTAAAAACAGCCTCTCCGCGCAGTTCAGCTTTGGTCGCTTTTTTAGGGTAGAGCTTTCCAAACGGATCAAGTTTTGGTGCCGGTGGAAAATCAAGAATAGCCATAAATTCAGCCATTGCATGGACCTGCGAACCACGCTCCAAGACATTTGCCCCTTTTTTAGTGGCCATAGTGGGATCACCATCGAAATAGGCGGCACGTTGTTCGAATTCGGTAAAATCTTCAACTGTTTTTAAAGCACGCTGCGAACCAAAAAGTCTTTGCATATTGACACCACGTAATGTTGGGGTGTCTATGCGTCGTCTGTTTTGCTGTGGACGAATATCACCCACAAGGTGAGTTGCTGCATTCGTATGCCCATTGGCATGACAATCGAAACAACTTACGCCAAAACTCGCGTGTTCACTTCTGCGATCATTAGTGGGGTTGAACTGTTGTTGCGGAAAAACACTGGTGAGCAAACGTACCCCTTCGAGTTGTTTTGGATTTAAAATCCCATCAAAAATTTCGAAATAATTGGCATTTGTCACCAATTTTCCCTGCGAAACATCCCCCAAATCAGGTCGTGTTGTAAGATAAATCGGAGCAGGAAATTCGGGTAAAAAGTGATCGGGTAAATCAAAATCCAAATCAAAACGGGTTAAATCTCTGTTGTCCAGTTTTTTGGTTTCGTCAATATGAAATTTCGGGAAGACCATCCCCCCTTCGTTGTGATTAGGATGTGGCAGAGGCATAAAACCCTGGGGAAAAAGCCCTTTTTCTCGGATCTCATCAGGATCCATCGCGGCTAGTTTATCCCAATTCATCCCTTTTGGCAATTTAACACGCACCCCTTCTTGGACGGGTTTGCCGCCGGACATTTTGACCGTTTTTGAAGAACGATCGCTTAAATCGTATCGTTCCTCAAGAAGAATCTTATGCTCCTGTTCTATCCCGGCTTTGGCTTCTATCATCCGTTTCATCGTGGACTGTAGAGTCTCGTTGACGACGACAGGTGAATAGCTGGAGGCTTTTTGTTCGCTTCCAAAAAGTGCAGTAGAACTGATACACGCTATTGCTGCAACTGACAAGAAAAGTGTTCTTGCTGGATTTGTATGGTAAGTCGATTTCATAATTAACCCCTTTTGACAATCTTGCGATAGGTTGAATATTGTATTATTTTGTATTTAAAATTATTATTAACACAAATAAGTAAATATTATTGTTAACGTATAAAAGGTCAAGATGCTATAATTGTTATAGTCTATGGGATTAGAAGGTATGTTTTATGCTATCTCTGTGTTACGTAGCCATACTTATCATGTTAATACAGGAAAAAAATGATTAAATCTGCTCTAAACATCTTAGAAACCTCCAACCTTTTCATCACAGGGGGAGCGGGTTCGGGAAAAACGACGCTCACGCGCGCCCTCATCGAAGAAACACAAAAAGCTGGGAAAAAAGTAGCGTGTTTAGCCTCAACAGGGATGGCAGCAACGCTGATCGGAGGGCAGACGCTTCATAGTTTTTTTGATTTAGGAATTTCAAATTCCCAAGAGGAATTGGAGCGCAACGGCAAACTCGAACCTTCCAAAAAAATCATTAAACTTGTAGGCTCCATGGATATTATTATCATTGATGAAATTTCAATGGTGAGCGCACCGCTGCTGGATATGATACGACTTCGCCTGCTACAGAGCGAGTTTAACGGGAAGCTTATTGTAGTGGGGGATTTTTTGCAGCTTCCACCTGTGGTGCGAGGCGGTGAGAATATTTATTTTGCGTTTGAGTCTCCGAGCTGGGAGCGATTCGCCTTTGAAACACTTCATTTGGAGGGGTCGTATCGTACAGATGAGGTTGCATTTTTGAGCTTGCTTGAGAATGTCCGTCATGCTTCCATTGATGGGAATTCGATTCTAGCCCTTGATGAACTTGTACGCGTTTTGCCGGAAGACAAGAGTGCGATTACCCTTTTGTACGGTAAAAATATCAGCGCACAAAATCATAACCGCTTACAGTTGGAACATTTGAACGGCGAGATCATTCCTCTCTCTACGTACGTCACGATTCACGATAAGAAGATGCAAGAACGCGATATCGAACGGTTTATGAGTGAATCGCGTCTTGAGAGTATTATGGTTCTCAAAATCGGAGCCCCTATCCTATTTACACGTAATTCGTGGAACTATTACAACGGTGAGCGGGGGCGGATTACCTCTATCGAAGAGGAGGTCGTATGGGTCAAAAAAGCCGACGGGAAAAGTGTTAAAGTGGAGCGGAGCGAAACGACAAAAACGAAGTGGATTGAAAAAGGGAAATCGTTAACGGAAGAGAAACTCATCACCCTAAGTCAGTTTCCTATCACCCTCGCGTTTGCAATAACGATCCACAAATCACAGGGGATGTCTTTGGCAGATTATGTCATCGAGACGAATGAGATTTTCGCCCCATCGCAATTTTATGTGGCCCTTTCGCGATCGATCTCAGCCCATAGGGTGAGTCTGACACGTCCGAATCGAGGGTGGGAGAAGTTGTGTTTTGTCCATCCCAAGGCGCAGAGATTTACAAACGATTTTCGGGTGTAAACGCTGCCCCAATAATAACCCGATACGAAAACATCACACTAAACGCAGCGGAAAGCGAAGATAATAAGAAGCTAAAAAAAGTATTGTATAGACACTATTATATTCTTAAAGTATTTTGAACAGCGAGTATACATTTAAGAATAGTTGGAGTAGTATTATTTATGTAGATAATGGAAAGGTGTACAAGATGCAAAATGAATTATTGATCTTTTTTGTCGCTATTATCGCCGCGTGTATGATTGTCATCACGATTGCGGTGGTTATTGTCGGTCTAGAAGCGCAAAAAACGAGTAAGCGGATCAATGAGTTTTTGGTTTACGCTCAAAGTGAACTTAGTTTTCTCTCCACCAAGCTAGGGTTGACACTGCATGAAGTCAATGAACTTATGGCACATCTTAAAACGCAAACCCATTCTCTCAGCAATAAGTCACTTTTGGCATTGCATGAAGTGCATGATCTCATCTCATACGTTCATAATCAAACCAAAGATTTAGCACATAAAGCCTCTAGCGGCATTGCTAAAGTGACATTGGGTTCCCTGCTCATCGGAGCGCTCACGCAAGTTTTAAAAAAGAAATCAAACTAACTACAGGAGCATACCATGAATCAAAATAACACAATCGGTCTTTTATTGGGAGCCGTACTCGGAGGCGTAGCAACGTATTATGCTATCAAACATAAAGACGATATCATCGATAAAATTAACGATCTCGAAGATAATATCAGTTTCGATCACCATGAGCTGATAAACAGTGCCAAAGAAAAGCTCGATCAGCTTACCCATACGCTTCAATCCACTATCCAACGTTACATGCACAGTGCGGAGGGGAGCAGTGGTAAAGCGGAAGTCGCTACTATTATGGAAGAGCTCAATCACCTACGTGATGAAATGCATGCGCTAAAAGCGTAAATAAAATTCTGCCTCATAAAAGGCTAGCTTTAGTAATCCAAGCGATTAGCGTAGTCAAAAGGGATATATCTCTTTTGACGTCTTTTAATGCACCAAATGGTTCCGTCGTAACATACGAACTAATGTGACGACAAATGCCATAATCGCAGGTCCTAGAATAAATCCCCAAAATCCGAATGTGACTAAGCCCGCCATAATGGCAAAAAATACGAGAAAATCATTGATGGGTTTTCTCCCATGGCTTAAGAGTTTGTTGAGCTGTTGGAGGATGATGAGGCGCACCACGTTGTCGATAAAGAACGACAACATTGCCCATGAATAGATCAAAATGATCAGCGCATTTGCGCTATTACCGCTAAAAAACTCATTGAGTGCGATAGGTATCCATACCAATGCCGTTCCTACAACCGGGATTACGGATGTGACTGCAATCATAAGCCCCAAGAGCCATGGATCATACCCATCGAAAAAGCTGATAAAAATTCCGAACGCTAACCCCTGCGCAATCGCCAAACCGATAAGGGAATAAAAACCGACCGACGTTGAGGCAATCATATCCATGATAAATTCTTGGCGTACACTCCGTTTTATAGGGATGATGGGGACGATTGCGAGAGTGATAGCTCGACGATACCACGAGATGAAAAAGAAAAAAGAGAGAATCAGCACCATATTTCCCACCGCACTAAGTACCCCAAGCAATCCGCTTCCTAAGCTCATCGCTGCACTGGAAACAATCCTCTCTTGGTTTTGTATTACTTTTTCATTGAGCATTGTAATCGGTTTTTCAAGCCAACTTGGTAAATTAGGGATCAGGGACAGCACGTGAATCCCTTGCTGATAAAACGTTTGCCCCATTTGAATAATTTCATTGGGATGGGCGATGACGTAATAAGCAAAGAAAATTATAGGGACGAACAAAAGGGTTATTAAAACCAATGTCATGGTGCCGGCGGTTAGGAGCGGAGCGTATAAAGAAAGTTTAGGATACCGTTTGAGTTTTGCCTCGAAAGCCAAATGAACAGGGGTAAAAGCGGTTACTAGTAAAAGTGCCACAAAAAAACTGTTCAAAAAAGGGAAAAAAAGCCAAAAAAGCAATCCAAATGCGACAACAATCACAAGTTTAACAAAGCCACTGTATTTCATATTTCTTCCTTATGGGTGCAACAGTGCACGATTGGTTTTTCGCAATGCTCGCAACGTCGTGATCGAAAAAGCGACAATGGCAGGTCCTAGGACCACGCCCCAAAATCCGAATGTCGCCAATCCTCCTACGATCGCAAAAAAGATGACAAAATCATTGATTCGATCTTTGCCATTTCCGATGGTTCGATTGACGAAGGTTAAAATAAGCAGTTTCACTATATTGTCGATAAAAAACGCCATCATAGCCCATGAATACAAAGAGATAATAACGGCGTTAAAAATATGCCCCTGCAGATACTCATGTACCGCGACAGGAACCCATACCAAGGCGGTGCCGACAATGGGAATAATAGCCGAAAAACCTGTTAAAAAACCAAGCAATAGCGGATTGTACCCGTCAAAAAAAGCGATGAAAACCCCAAATGCCAACCCTTGCGCTATCATTACTCCGGCTAAAGTATAAAACACCACCGCTGTTGTTTTGGTCATTTCGTTTAAAAACTCCCGCTTGATCGAGCGACCAAGTGGGATAATGGGAAGTAAAAACAGATTTAAAGCTCGGCCGTACCACAGTAAAAAAAAGAAAAACAAGACGATCATAACCATCTCTGCCACCATGGAGAGAAACATTTTGAGCCCATTTTGAAGCCACCCGACCAAATAAACAATAATCTCATCTTTATGCGAATTTACTTGATTAGCGAGAGTATCGAGGGGATCTTTGAGCCATGCTAAGTAGGAAGGTAACTGTGTGCTAAGGGTATCGGTCATTTCTCCGGCTTTGCGGATTGCCTCAACGATATTAGTAGGATTGTCAAGGAGATGATACAAAAAGAGGGTGATCGGCAAAAAGATAATCACGGAAAGTCCAAGTGTCAAAATAGCGGCAGACGTCACCTGTGAAACGACCTCTAAAGATCCATACTTTTTGATACGTAGCTGTAGTATCTGATGGAGGGGATACAATGCCATGGCCAACAACAAGGCAACCGTAAAACTTTTTAAAAACGGGAAAAACAGCCATGCACTAAAAACAAATGCTCCCGATGCGCACCAACGTAAAAAACTATTTTTTCTCATGTCAATACTTTTACGGTTTGGTGAAGTGCGAAGGCTTGGAAGCTTCCATCGAGTGATTCGAGTTTTTCGCGCGTCCCCTCTTCGAGAATCGTGCCGTTTTCGAGGACATAAATATAATCGGCTCGTGTCACCGTGCTGAGGCGGTGGGCGATGATAATGACCGTTTTTTCTTTTAAAAATACTTGCAACGCTTCAAACAATGCGCTTTCGGTATGAACGTCCAGCGCAGAGGTCGATTCGTCGAAGATAACAACTTTTGGATTCGCCAAAACCATCCGTGCGATTGAGAGACGCTGACGCTGACCCCCTGAGAGGCGGATACCGAATTTCCCGACTTGTGTTTCCAAGCCTAACGGCAAATTTATAACAAACTCTTCAAGCTGTGCAATACGAAGTGCTCCATAAATGAGATCATCATGGATATCATCTCCCATAGTGAGATTAAAACGCAAGGTTTCATTAAACATAAGGGGTTGCTGAAGTACGACAAAGACGTTGTTACGTATAGAGGCAAAGCCTATCTCCCGTACATCAACACCGTTATACAAAATCGTTCCCGACGTAGGAGGATAAAACCCGACGAGGAGTTGGGACAGTGTGCTTTTCCCGCTTCCGCTCGCGCCGATAATGGCGACTTTGGCTCCTGCTTTTATCGAGAGATTGAGTCCTTTGAGTACGGGCTCGTTTTCATCGTAACCGAACACCAAATCTTTCGTCTCGATGGAGAGGGAAGACGTTTGGGAAACAAAGATGGGGTGTGCCGGATTTTTGGGTTCTATTGGAAGGGATAAGAGTTCGTTGAGACGTGAGAGGGCATTTTTGGCATTGGAGTGGGCGTATTGGAGAGAAAGCAGCTCTTGGACAGGGGTCATCATAAACCACAAATAACCGAAAATTCCGAACATCAATCCGATGGAGAGATCGGAGTAGAGTACCATCACCAACCCCATCGCCCGAAAAATCTCGAATCCGCTCAAAAAGAGAGTATACGAATATTTTTCCCCAAACAGGGCTTTGATCCCATAGTCGCTCGCGCTTTGTTTGAGTGACTTGGATTGCTCAATAGCCCCTTTGACAAATTTCTCTTCTTTATTACTGGCACGGATTTGCCCGAAGAGATCACACATTTGGGTAAGGGTATCGGAGAGCTCGCCGATGGTGCGGTTTTGCTCTTTTTTGAGCTTTCCGACCGAAGCGGAGATTTTACGGGTAACGATCATTACCATCGGCTGAAAAATCAAAATCAAAATACCAAAAAGGGGATTAATCCAGATAAGAACGACCGCTACACCGATAAGTGTTGTCACTGAAACGATAAATTTGGAAAGGGCACTCCCTAAAAAATGTTCGATGGTATCAATGTCGGTGATGAGGTGGGTGATAACTTTACCGCTTCCCAAACGCTCGTACGCACTCATAGATACGTGCTTGAGATGCTCCAGCGCTTGGACGCGGATAGCGAAGCTTAACTCTTGAGAAAGGGTGATAAAAAATTTCTGTGATACCACGCTCAAGAGAAAAAAGAGAAACCGCAATCCGATCGTTACCGCCAAAACGATACCGATATAAAGCAACGGCTCATGCAGCGAGGTAAACATATCGATGGCTTCGGTGATAACTCCCCCTTTTTTAAGAAGTACTTCATCGACCATCAGAGGGATAAGTAAGGGGATGGGGATAGAGATCAGGGTCGCAAGTATGGCGATAAGATTACCCCATACTAGCTGGCGTTTGTAGCGTAACATCATCTCAAAAAGGGTTTTAAAAGTAAGCATAAAGGGATTCCAAAATTGATAATAATGATTATAGCACTTTAAAGTAGAGTGTATAACATCTAAATAATAAAAATTATCCTTTATAATTTTAGGTTAACTTAATGACTCTCATTTACATTAATCTTCGTATGTTACAATTTCCTTACATTAAAAACCACAGAAGGAAATACCATGCTCGTAACTAAGCAAGCTCCAGATTTTTCGGCAACAACAGTTTTAGCAGATGGCACGATCGTTGATAATTTTAAATTATCAGAAAATTTTGGGGAAAAAGGGACGGTTTTGTTCTTTTATCCATTGGATTTTACGTTCGTGTGTCCATCAGAAATTATCGCGTTCTCACACAGAATTGAAGAATTTGCGAGTCGTGGCGTAAACGTTATCGGTGTTTCTGTTGACAGCCAATTTTCACACTTTGCATGGAGAGAAACTCCTGTTGAAAAAGGGGGGATTGGCCGTGTTAAATTCCCACTTGTAGCAGATTTGAGCAAACAAATTTCAAAAGATTACGATGTCCTTTTCGGTGAATCAGTAGCCCTTCGCGGTTCATTTTTGATCGATGCAAAAGGTATTATTCGTCACGCAGTTATCAACGACCTTCCACTTGGACGTAACATTGATGAGATGATCCGTATGGTTGATACAATGCAATTTACCGATGAGCATGGTGAAGTTTGTCCTGCTGGCTGGGTAAAAGGTGATGCAGGAATGAAAGCAAGCACTGAAGGTGTTGCTGAGTATCTTGCAGCACACGCCCAAGAGTTATAATTTTTAATTTCTGCCTCACTTGGGGCGGAATATTTCTCCCTTCTTCTTCCCTCCAATTCACTTGTTAAATAACTAAAAATAACTTTTAAATTACTATACAGTTTTCTTTTAGACATTTTGTTATATTATCAAAAAAAGAAAGGAGGTAATCATGTATGCAGAAGAATTAAAACAGAATGTTACTAAATACTATCTTCTCGCCATTTTGCTGATCGCGCTTCTTTCGAGTATCACTTTTTATATTTTTCATCTGGCACTTAAAGCCAACGATTCGAGGGTGCTTGTTGTCAATATTGCAGGAAAACAAAGGGCACTTTCTCAGCGAATCGCATCGCTATCGCAACAATATTATGGGTATTTATTTGATAAAAATGCAAAAGAGAAAGCTCGTCAGATTGAATCGGCTTTGTATGAGTCGATGATCGAGATGGGTAATACCAATGAACGCCTCTCGTCGGGGCAATTGAGCAACGAACTCACGATTGAGGTCTCAGAAGAGATTAAAGAGTTTTATTTTGGAAAACAACAACTCAAAAGCAGAGTTGATGAATATCTTATTCTAGTAGATTATTTGCTTCATACAAAAACCAAAGAGGAGGCCAGAGTTATTTTAGAAGAACTTATTCGCACCTCCGATGCGATTTTTCCCGATTTGAACGCTGTCGCTACGCGGTATCAACACGAAGAGGAAGAAAATCTTGCCATGATCTATGATCTGGAGCTGGTAGCGTGGATTTCAACACTTTTTATTCTGATGCTCGAAGTTATTTTTATTTTTCAGCCGATGGCAAATAAAATACGAGAGCTTTTTCAAAAAGTGGTATGGAATCGGCACAATCTACTGCAAGAAATCGAGATTAGAACCCTTAGCCTTAAGCAAGTCAATGAAAAACTGGCGCATTTAGCGTCGCATGATCCGCTTACGGGGCTGAAAAATCGGCTCAATCTGGAAGAGGAGCTTGAAGGGTTAATGAAACATTATAAAATACACCGACTCCCTTATGCGGTAGCGATGCTAGACATTGACTGGTTCAAAAAAATAAACGATACCTATGGGCATGACGCAGGTGACTTTGTTCTCTGTGAACTTGCAAAGATTTTTGCGGAAAGTGTTCGATCGCAAGACAGTGTTTATCGTTCAGGAGGTGAGGAATTTGTGATTGTCTTTAACCGTATTACCCAAGAACAAGTGCTCGAAAAATGTGAAAAAATACGGCAACGTATTCAATACCATCGGTTTATGTATAACAACTATAAGTTTGATATCACTATTAGCGGAGGAGTTTATCATACGGATATTGTCGAGATTAACACGATTCAAGAGGCATTAAAACTTGCTGACAACGCGTTGTATGAAGCCAAACGGTTAGGACGCAACAAAATTATAGTAGTGCATGAGGAATTGTTAGAAATAACTTAAAGAGTATGCCGTTTTTTTGTAATATTCATGATATAAAATTAAAATCGTGATATGATAACAAACGACTTAAAAGGATGGAAATGACTGGTTATGAGTTTTTTTCCTTGGTTGAATCTATTTTAAATGAAAAGTGAAAATGAAAAATTTACATCAAATACATATAGATATTACTCACGAAGTGAGACATGCCATCAAAGATGTTAGAATCGTTTTTCCTGCCCAATATGGGAAGCTCTATACCGAGCTTGCCCATCAGCACAACATTGAACTTACCCCTGAAGAGCTTGTAATTCGCGAAATGCTGGATGAGAAAATAGTGCGTCATGTTATTTCATTATATGAATTCGCCGATCAAGCACTGGAAGCCATGGAAACCAATAACATAGTAAAACTCCACGATGTGATTGAAGAGACGAAAAGACTCAAAGATGAGATCCAACATCTTCAAGAAATTATTTATGAAGATCCTCTCACGAAAAGCTACAATCGAAAATGGCTGGAGGATATATTTTTACGTGGAGATCAAGGGTCATTCCATAAAAGCGGAACCCTCGTAGTTGCTGATCTAAATCGTTTTAAAGTCATTAATGATACGTACGGGCATATTGTTGGGGATAAAGTCCTAAAGCATGTAGCATTGAAACTCAAAGAGAGTGAAGGGAAAATTGTTCGATATGGCGGGGATGAATTTGTTATCCTTTTCACGTCGTCATTTTTGCCCAGACACATCGAAGAGGCAATGGAGAAAATTCTATATTATTTCGAAAAAATTGCGTTTAAAGTCGAGCAAGAAGAGTTTAAAATCGGCTTTTCGTACGGAATGGCCCCTTTTACTTCAGACTCTTTACTCGAAAGTGTCATCGAAAAAGCCGATTATGAGATGTATCAACATAAGCGAGGAGAGAAGGTGTAATCGACAAAAGAGTAATTTTAAGGTTACTTTTTCTCCAGATAAACAATAGAGGAGCGGGTTATGATGGTTCAATCAAATAGTTACTGCAAAGAGAATAGCTGCCATTTACAACATAACTTTTATACCTGTCCTATGCATCCCGAAATCATACGTGAAACACCAGGCACATGTCCTAAGTGCGGTATGGCATTAGAGCCTGTTATGGTAGAAGCGACTGAAGATACTCGTGAACTTGATGATATGAACCGACGGTTTTGGGTCAGTCTGGCTCTCTCCCTCCCTGTTTTTATCATCTCTATGATGAACGACCTTATTCCTGAATATTTACCTGCTAGTATCACCATGAAAACCGTTCAGTGGTTTGAATTCGCCCTCTCTACCCCCGTAGTCCTTTGGGGCGGGTGGCCTTTTTTCGTACGAGGGTGGCAGTCGGTGAAAACATGGAATCTTAATATGTTTACTCTTATATCTATAGGAGTAGCAACGGCATGGATTTACAGTCTCGTTGCGCTTGTTTTGCCTCAGCTTTTCCCTCCACTCATGCAGACAATGGATGGGTTGGTACATGTCTATTTTGAAGCAGCAGCCGTTATTATTACCTTGGTACTTTTGGGACAGGTATTAGAACTCAAAGCACGCAGTAAAACCAACAGCGCGATTAAAACCCTCCTTAATCTGGCACCAAAACAGGCACACCGTATTGATTCTAATGGTAATGAAGAAAATATTGATCTTGAACAAGTTCATGTCGGAGATCATCTCAGGATCAAACCGGGTGAAAAAATTCCTGTAGACGGTGTGGTTATAGAAGGACAAAGCAATGTTGATGAATCGATGATAACCGGAGAGCCGATTGGTGTGTCTAAGTTTCTTAATGACTCTCTCATCGGTGCGACGCTCAATAAAAATGGCACATTACTCATGCGTGCAAGCCGTGTAGGAAGCGACACGATGCTGGCGCAAATCGTGCAGATGGTTACCCAGGCACAACGCTCCCGCGCTCCGATACAACAGTTGGCGGATACCGTATCGGGCTATTTTGTACCGGCTGTTGTTGTATCGGCGATTTTGGCTTTTTTCGGATGGTGGCTATTGGGCCCGGAACCCCGCCTTGCGTATGCGATTGTAGCCGCTGTTTCCGTCCTTATTATCGCTTGCCCATGTGCTTTAGGTTTGGCAACTCCCATATCTATCATGGTGGGAACAGGACGTGCAGCCTTATCGGGCATCTTAATAAAAGATGCCAAAACATTGGAGATGATGGAAAAAGTAACCACCTTGGTAATCGATAAAACAGGAACTTTAACACAAGGGAAACCTAAAGTGACACACCTGATCGTTATAGATGGGTTTGATGAAAAAGAGGTTTTGAAATACGCTGCCAGTTTAGAACGAGCCAGTGAGCACCCATTGGCAGACGCCGTAATGGAGCGTGCTACAGAAGAATCTATATTTCTGGTAAATGTTAACCACTTTAATGCGATTACCGGCAAAGGGATCGAAGGGGAAATAGAGAATAGAAAAGTTGTGTTGGGAAGCGAACCATTTCTTGAGGAGTTAGGGATTGGGATAACAGCTGTCCTCGGTGAAGCAAATATACTGCGTAGCGAGGGGCATAGTGTTGTCTTTATGGCTATTGACTCAAAATTGTGCGCTGTTTTTGGGATAGAAGACCCTATCAAAGCGACATCGGCAGAGGCTATAAAGAGCCTCAGAGATGAAGGGATACATGTGGTGATGTTGAGCGGCGATAATGAAACAACGGCGAATGCTGTAGCAAAAAAACTGGGCATTAGTGAAGTCTATGCACATATACTGCCTGGGGATAAAGCTATTGTTATTAAAAAACTGCAAAATAAGGGTGCCGTTGTTGGCATGGCAGGTGATGGTATCAATGACGCACCGGCATTGGCCCAAGCCGATGTCGGGATAGCGATGGGTACGGGTACCGATGTTGCGATAGAGAGTGCCGGTATTATTTTGATCAAGGGGGATTTGCTCGGTATTGTGAGGGTACGAAAATTGAGCCACGCCACTATGAAAAATATCCGGCAAAATCTCTTTTTTGCGTTTGTCTACAACAGTGCCGGTGTCCCTATAGCAGCAGGGGCCCTTTACCCGTTTTTTGGACTTTTGCTCTCCCCTGTTATTGCTGCGGCAGCCATGAGTTTTAGCTCCGTATCGGTAATAATTAATGCTTTGCGTCTTAAAAATATTAAAATGTGATGAGCAAAAATAAGGCGTTAGCCGATAGCTAATGCATCTACTAAAAGGGGGTGTTCCAGTATGCGGCAATTTACCGAAGAAGAGCTTCGAAAATATACCGGAAAAGACGGTATGCCAGCCTATGTCGCTTTTAAAGGGACGGTATACGACGTCAGTTCGTCCAAATTTTGGAAAGACGGGTCCCATTTTAAAAAACATTTTGCGGGTTGTGATCTTACAGCCGAAATGGCTGATGCGCCGCACAGTGACGAGGTATTCGAACATTTTGATCCGATCGGTCTATTGATTTATGCAGCAGAAAAATCGGAAAACAGTGAAAAAAAGGTAGAAAAAGAGCGGTATCGACAGTGGTATACAAAATACCATCCGCACGTCATGCTAGTCCACTTTCCGATTGCGTTGCACTATTTCAGTGCGTTTGCGGATATTTTATTTTTGGCTCATCCGTCCACAAAATATGAAGTAGCCGTTTTTTTATCGTTCGCTATCGCTACCGTGATGGGCTTCGTTGCTTTGACCGTCGGAATTTTCAGCTGGTGGATTAACTACAACTTTGCCGCAACAAAACCGTTTGTTATCAAGCTGACCGGAGCGCTGTTTACTCTGTTCGTCGGGCTGATCCCGCTGACTCAGAAACTGTTAAATTCCGATGTCCCTTATAGCCGGGGGATGGACGGATTGATGTACCACGCAATTATTTTCCTAACGGTCATTTCGGTAACGGTTGTCGGTTATTACGGCGGTAAAATCACCTGGGGGGCCAAACGATGAGAGACACGGTTTCGATATTAATAGGGGGCAAGGCGGGGCAGGGGATCGCGAGTATCGAGACTCTTTTGACCAAAGGGTTCAAGCGGGCCGGATTCTACACATTTTCCACAAAAGAGTTTATGTCCAGAGTCAGGGGCGGCAGCAATACGACGTTCATAAAAATATCCAATCGGCCGGTAAATGCGCCGGATTTCAAAGTGGATATCCTTGTACCGCTGGATACAAACGCATATTACCATGCGCAAGAGCGGATAAACAAAGAGAGTTTTGTGATTGCCAAAAAAGGTGATTTTGAATGTGACTGTATGCTCTACGATTACGATTTAGAAGAGTTGGCCAAAGAGATCGGAAATCCTATCGTATCGAATACCATCGCAGCAGCGCTCGTGTTTGGCCTTCTCGGATGCGATGGGGAGATATTGAAGCAGATTGCAGCGGAGCTGTACGCAAACGAATTGCTGGAACTGAACCTCAAAGCATTGGATATCGGGGCCGATCTGGCACACAACAACGGGAATTGCCGATACTGTATCAAGGTAAATCCCTCCGAAATGACAAATTCAAATTTCTTTTTGAGCGGTACGGAGGGGATCGGATTCGGCGCAATCGCGGGAGGGTGCAATTTTATCTCCAGTTATCCGATGAGCCCCTCTACGGGGGTGTTGACCTTTTTGGCGAAGCAAAGTCGGGCATTCGGAATCTGCGTAGAGCAGGCCGAAGATGAAATAGCGGCATTCCAGATGGGTTTGGGGGTCTGGTACGGCGGCGGACGGGCGATAACGACGACCAGCGGCGGAGGATTTGCTCTAATGGGGGAGGGGGTAAGTCTCTCCGGTATGACCGAAACGCCGATGGTTGTTTATCTTGGTCAAAGACCAGGACCCGCAACCGGTCTTCCGACACGGACGGAACAAGGGGATCTGGAACTGGCCATTTATGCGGGACATGGAGAATTTCCGTTGATTGTGCTGGCTCCTGGTGATCCGAAAGAGTGTTTTGAGCTTACCCGTGAGGCATTTGAACTCGCCGACAGGTATCAGATTCCGGTGATTGTGATGAGTGATCAGTATTTGGCAGACAGCTATTTTAATGTCGGGAGATTCCAAGCCGATGCAAAAAAACCGCTACATCATTTTGTCAAAACGGATGCACAGTACAAACGTTATCTTCTGACCGAAGACGGTATAAGCCCCCGAGGGATACCGGGATACGGTGAGGGGCTCGTGTTGGTAGATTCGGATGAGCATACGCAGGAGGGATTGATCACCGAGAGCATGAGTGTCCGAAACGAGCAAAACGGCAAAAGGCTGAAAAAAGCCGAGTCGATCTACCCAGAGGCCATTGCACCCGAAGTGGACGGAGAGGGCAGTATCGCTATCATAGGGTGGGGGAGTACGAAACATATCATCAAAGAAGCGGTTGCCAGACTCAACAACGAGAGAGTTTCTACCATCCATTTTTCATGGGTTCATCCCCTCTGCGAATCGCAGATCACGCCGCTAAAAAAAGCAAAATATCTCATCGTGGTTGAAAACAATGCCACGGGGCAGTTCGCAAAGCTCTTAAGGCTTCACGGGATTACCGTTCACGAGCAGATAGTCAAATACGACGGTCTGAGCTTTTTCGTGGATGAATTGAGCGAAAAACTCGCAGTATTGCTAAAGGATATACGATGAGTACGAGATTTGACAGAATCGTAGAGGATAACGGATGGTGTCCCGGGTGTGGAAACTTTTCTATACTTCAACATTTAAAAGAGGTATTGGATGAAGTGGGGCTTGATCCGATACAAATCGTTGTCGTTTCAGGGATAGGTCAGGCGGCAAAAACACCGCAATATATGAACGTCAATATGTTCAACGGACTCCATGGCAGAGCCCTTCCTGTCGCGCAGGGGCTGAAAGTAGCCAACCCTTCTTTGACTGTCATTGCCGAAGGTGGTGACGGTGATATGTACGGCGAGGGGGGAAACCACTTTATGGCTGCGATCCGGAGAAACGCGAATATCGTCAATATCGTCCACAACAATATGGTCTACGGTCTGACCAAGGGGCAAGCATCCCCAACATCCCAAAGAGGGTTTAAAACCTCCGTACAAACCGAAGGGGTTCATGTTGAGCCTTTTAATCCCATCGCGACGGCGATATCGCTAGATGCATCACTCGTCATCCGAACCTTTTCGGGAGACAAAGAACACTGCAAAGAGATGCTTAAAATTGCTATGCTCCACAAAGGATATGTCCTGATCGATATTTTTCAGCCGTGTGTCTCCTACAATAAAATCAATACCTTTAAGTGGTTCAAGGAGAATGTTTACAAGCTGCCGTCCGAATATAACCCTACCGATAAAGTCAAGGCTTTTGAAAAGTCATTAGAGAGCCATCCGTTTCCGATAGGGGTAATCTACAAAAGTCTCCCAAAAGTTATTTTAGAAGAGGCTCTTCGGCACGAATGCCAAATAGGAGACAATCCATTGTATTCTCGTGAAGTTGATTGTAAATTGCTCAGCAATGAGATGAATAAATATATATAATAAGGATAGAAAATGAAAAAATATGAATGTAATGTATGTGGCTATATTTATGATCCCGTACTAGGAGATCCTGATAACGGTATTGAACCCGGCACGGCATTTGAAGATCTGCCCAACGATTGGGTATGCCCTGTATGCGGTGTCGGAAAAGAGGATTTCAGCTACCTTGCAGAGTAACACTATGAGGGCGTAGTCTCATTTTTTTGCATGTAATCGACATAGTCGCATACTGGATTGATCTCATTGCACGACTGATTATAGCCGGCAATAAGATCCTTCTCAAACTCCGCAAGACTATCCGAAATAAAATTCCAATTGATCAATTTCCACCAGTTTTCAAGATACTTCGGCCGTCCATTGCGATAATCGATGTAATAGGCGTGTTCCCAGACATCGCATGTCAACAGCGGTGTATCTCCATGTCGTAGCGGAGTATCGGCATTAGAGGTCATTTTAATCTCCAGTTTTTTCTCATCTGTAATAATCAGCCATACCCATCCCGAACCGAAAAATCCTGTGGCGGCAGCCAAAAAAGCTTCCTCGAACGCATTTATTGATCCGAAATCACGCACAATCAAACCTAACAACTCCACGGAGGGGCTGGTGGGTGTACCGCTAAGCCCCTTCCAGTAAAAATCATGGTTATAGACCTGAGCTGCATTATTAAAAATACCATTATTCGCATACTTGATGATATAGTCTAACGACTGATCGATATACTCTGTTCCTTCGATCAAAGAATTGAGTTTGTTGACATATCCGGTATGGTGTTTACCGTAATGATAAGAGACCGTTTCGGCAGAAATATAAGGTTCTAATGCTGATTGCTCATAGGGCAATTCCATAAGTACATGTTTCATCGCGACTCCTCCTGAATGCAAAGATTATACCATTATGATAACATATCGTAATAAAATTTAACACAAATAAAAAAGATTGAAACCTTATGTCAGTAACTCTTCAGAATGGTACAATTTATTTGACTTGAGCGGAAAGTCGATTGTATATTCCGGTTCCCACAATGAGCAGTGTCACCCCGATGATGAGATAAAACGCATTGATGAGTTTACTATAATCATCCAGAACGATTTTGAATACGGCCATGAGTGACTCAATCGAGAGGGCAATAATGATAGAGGTCAGAAATTTACTGAGAGTTTTACTCTGTAGGTCATTGCCGTAATTGAACGTTTTAAAGAGTACTTCGTTTTCGATAAGTGTTTTGGCCAAATCGTAGATAGCAAGCCCAATAGTAATGGAGATAATTGATGTGAATATCTCATGCATAACGACCTCTTTTGATACAGGGGAAATAAGCATACCATAAAAAATATACGCCCCATAAAAGATCAAAAAGACCGATACAACCCCCAGCAATAATCCGCTGCTACCCATAACGAGTCTATTGACTTTTTCAAAAGCACTGTTGTGTTCGATGAGGCGAAGTTCTTCAAGAAGTTTAAGCATATCAAAATCGGCGATAATATAGTGATCATTATCTTGCTTTACAGCGGTTAAAGTAGGTAATCCTGTAACATGATGAAGATAGGGATTGCTGATATGGATGGGTTCTTCGGTAAAACTGATCCATTTGAAATAAAAAGATTTATCCGTACCATTACGATCCTCATCAATGTAGTTTCTGCCAAAACTTGGGGTAGACTGGATGAAAGTATCATTGACGGCATAAATAACTTCAGCCGCTTTTTCAAATTCGAAAAATCGCCGCATATCTTTAGAATCGGTTGAAGGGGGATGAAAATTTTTGATAGCTGTACGAAGATAAAATTGGACACTGTTTTTGTGCTCGGAGTAAATACTGATGATCCGTTTCATGACGATTCTCTCCCACTGAATTTTGAATATATATTGAAGCACTCATCTAATTAATAACAATATTAAATTGGAAGGTATAAAAGAAGTTTAAGAATAGAACAGAGCTGTTTAAAGCCCACGTGTTTTTTAATCACAAAAAGACTTTCCAAAAAAATTTGTCTCTTGTTCTTTAAATTTGTTAAACGGCACCCTAAATGTCAACAAAGTGTCAAGAGAGTTGTCTGAGAATGTTGACACCTTTGACTTATCATTTGAGTATCAAAAAAACAGGAGGAAGGTTATGAAATACCTCGCAATCGTATTTATGTTCTCAATGTCGCTTATGGGGGCATCGACCGAAGTCGTCCAATATATGAATGAACTTCAAGCGGCGGTAAAAACGGAAAATCGCTCTTTCGGCGGATTTGACGCAGCCAGAGGAAAAGAGATATTTACCTCGACCCACATCGGAAAACAAGGCAAACCGATAGCATGTACCAGTTGCCATTCCCTTAATCTGGCCAGTTCGGGAAAAAACTTCCTCACCGGCAAAGTGATCGATCCGCTCTCACCGCGTGCCAATCCACAGCGCCTCACGAGTGTAAAAGAGGTCAAAAAGTGGCTTAGACGTAATTTCGTCGATGTCTACGCCCGTGAAGGGACGGCTCAGGAAAAAGGGGATGTGCTCGCTTACATCATAAAAAATTAGGCTTCTTTGAAGATCAATATATCAAAATATTAGAAATAAGGAAATACAATGAAAACAATATTGAACTTATCTGTGGCAGCCGTGATGTTAGTAACGGGAGTTTATCTCTATGCGGATGATGATAGGGAGGAGGGGGAACATCGCCATCACTCTTCCATGGTAACCAAACCTCTTACTAAACAAGATAAGGCAACAGTCGCATTGTATACAAAAGAGTGTGGGGTCTGTCATTTTGCTTATCAGCCTGAGTTTTTGCCCAAACGTTCTTGGGATAAAACGATGAAGACGTTAGATAACCATTTCGGTACCGATGCAACGCTCGATCCTGCGGATTATAAAACGGTACAGAACTATTTGTCGGCCCATGCTTCCAGAAATGATCGAATGACCGACATGAAAGGGGCGGTTGCCCTCCGTATTTCGGAGACTCCGTATTTTGTCCGTGAACATCGTGAAGTATCGAAAAAAATGGTTACTCAGCCGGAAGTAAAAAGTTTTGCCAATTGTGCATCATGTCACACGAAAGCTGCTAACGGCAGCTATCGCGAACGAGAAATTCGCATCCCCAACTACGGACGGTGGGAATAAATAGGAGATAATCATGAAACGGGTATATGTTTGGACACTGCCTACGCGGCTGTTCCATTGGCTGTTTGTTTCGCTGATTCTGGGAGCTTGGATTTCGTCGTTGGAAGATCGTTGGCTTACACTGCATGCGGCGATGGGAAGCGCCATCGCCGCACTACTGATGTTTCGGATCGTATGGGGGTTAATGGGGCCGAAATATTCCCGTTTCCGTGATTTTAATCTCCGCCTTGATGCACTCAAAGAGTATCTTCTCTCTCTATTGAATCCATCTCGACACTATGTCGGACACAATCCGGCAGCGAGCTATGTAATGATTTCGATGTTCTCCACCGTGGCACTCGCGATCATCACCGGAGTGCTCGCATATGGTATACAGGAAAATAGAGGTTTGCTTGCATTCTTACATACAGGGTTATTTCAAAACATGGAGTGGTTCGAAGAGATGCACGAGTTTTTTGTCAACCTTTTATGGATTTTGATTGCGGCGCATGTGATGGGGGTATTGAGCGATAGACTTTTACACAAATCGGAGGGTACTCTCAATTCCATCATTGACGGATACAAAAATAGTGAAGGGGAAAGTGCCGTTTTGTCTTTGCCCCAAAAGATCGTCGCGATTATAGGACTCGGCGGTACTATCGCACTTCTCGTCTATACCCTCAGTGTGCCGAATAACCCGCTGATCGCGGGATACAATCAGAAGGTCGATTACGCAAAAGCCAATCCGGCTTTTGTCAACGAATGCGGTTCGTGCCATACCCTCTATCCCCCGACGCTTCTGCCGAGGGAATCGTGGACGAAACTGATGGGGAATTTATCGGACCATTTCGGCGATGACGCTTCACTTGATCCTGCCGATCATACGACGATTTTAGCGTACCTTCTTGACCATTCGGCAGAAAGCTCAAATCAGGAGATGTCGGTTAAAATGATGCAATCTCTGGAAAATCGCGATATGATAGCCATTACGCAAACACCGTTTTGGAAACATACCCACAAGGATATCCCTGTGGAGGTTTTCCAAAGCGCTGACGTCAAAAGCCGTGCAAACTGCAAAGCATGTCACAGCGATGTAGAGCAGGGGAGAATAGAAGACAACGCGATTACGAGAAAGGGGTAAGGATGAAGTGGCTTATACTCTTGTCGGTGGCTATGTTTCTCGCATCGGCTGCTTCTTATGCCGATGATGAGAGCCATAGTTTTCCGATGGACTTTCACGATCTTGGGCTGACTTCACAACAGCACCACTCTGTCGAAGAGGCGATGAGGGAGTATCAGAGGGCGTATCGAAACTATCACGCTAAAAGTGAAAAAACACGACAAGAATTGAACGTATTGTTCCTCAAATCGACGTTCGATGACGAATCATTTCGGGTTAAAAATCTGGAGATGGAGCGTGCTTCGATAGAGATCCGGGTACGGCTATTTTCCCGCCTCCATACGATTTTGACCCCAGAACAAAAACGGCGATTTATCCGCCACATGGAGGAGTGGGACGTTGAGTAAAAAAGTGCTTTTAATCGAAGATGATCTTGCTCTTCAGGAGTTGATTGTCTCATTTTTGGAGTCGTACGGATTTGAAACGAGCGGATATTCCGATCCGAAAAAAGCACTCGATACACTGCTAATAGGCAAAGAGCCGTTTGATATCGTTGTCCTTGATCTGATGCTTCCGGGGATGGACGGATTTGATGTTGCTAAAATGATAAAACGGCAGCTCGATATCCCCATCATTATCTCTTCTGCCCGTACCGACATCGGGAATAAAATCTATGGCTACGATCTGGGTGCGGATGATTATCTCGACAAACCTTACGAACCCCGCGAGCTTGTCCTCCGCCTCGAAGCGGTATTACGCCGTTATGAGCGTAAAAATGGTCTCATTGTATCGGATTTCACGATTGAGGAATCGAGTAAATCGGTGAGCATGGAGGGGTATCCGATCGATTTAACACGGATCGAATTCGATATTTTTTTGCTTCTGGTTAAAAATAGCGGTAAAAATCTCTCTCGCGATCAGATTATCGGCTCGTTGGGGTTGGGAGATGAGATTAAACACCGCACTATCGATATGCATATCAGTAATATCCGCCAAAAAATTGGCGACGATGCCAAAGACCCCCGCTACATCAAATCGGTGTGGGGTATCGGCTACAAATTTACAGGATAATTGATGTCGATCTTTACTAAAATCACCCTCTTATTTAGTATCAGCCTGGCTCTGATGATCGGGATCGGATATCAGATTGATACCATCAATACCCAAAAATACGAATCGATTCTTCAACAAAAATACGTGGTTGACGGCCGTAAGATATTTACGTGGATAGCGACATCATCGCCCGATGAGCTCGAAAATAAGCTTAAAAGCTTAAACTTGGTCAAAATCGCCCCTACAAAGCCCAAACGGCTGATCCTGCGGAAACCGCATACTTTTGGTCTGTTTGAAATTTTTGAAGCGGAGAACGGGGATTATATTATGCATCTTCGCTACATTGATGAAGATCTTTATATGCGGGATACATCGCTGCAAGAGGCTCAAAAAGAGGGATGGCTGCTTAACGCTCTTGTCCTTGCCGATATGGTCGTTTTGGCGGTTATCTTTATGATTATTCTTCGGATGTTGTCGCCTCTGCACTCGATTGCCGCGAGTATGCGCCGATTTGCAACAGGAGAGTATGGCAGCCGCAGCGACATACAAACTCAAGATGAGATAGGGGAGGTAGCACATACCTACAACGAGATGGCCAAAACGATTGAAAACCTGATCTGCTCACGGCAGGAACTCCTCCGAGATGTCGGGCATGAGCTCCGTACACCGATTGTCCGCGGGCTGTTTGCACTCGAACAGATTCAGGATTCCAAGGCTCGCGATACGCTTAAACGCTCGTTTAAAGAACTCGATCAACTGACCCAAGAACTTTTAGAGATTGAAAAACTTCAAGCGACAGATACGATGGTATCCGAGAGTTTTAGTGCCGAAACCCTTGTTCTGGAAGCTCTTTCCAAGCTTTTCCTTGTGGATGAATCGGACATAAAAATTGATATACAAGCAAACTTTACCCTCAGCGGCGATTTGCAGTATCTCTCGCTGGCGTTAAAGAATCTTCTTGATAATGCCCTCAAATATGCCGATCAATTGCCGATAATTCTGGAAGTCACTGCTAAGCGGATCAGCGTGCTCAATCATGGGAAACCGCTGGAGAAGGAATATACCCATTTTCTCACCCCGTTTACCCGTCAAGAGAGTTCTCGCACGACGCAAGGATTCGGTTTGGGACTCGATATCGTCAGTAAAATTATTGCGAAACACGGTTTCTTACTGACGTACGATTATGAAAACGGTTCTCACCGCTTTTCGATTGTTGTGATTTAAAAAACAGTTTGTAGAGAATGTATTTTGTGCCATATGGAGTACAATATGATTATAAAAAATTAGATTCTGAAAGATTTATATGACACCATTGATTGCTATGTTCATTCCCGCTGTCGTTGCCTCATTCGGAGGTTTTCTGGCTGTTTTTTGGAATCCGTCGCACCAATCTCGCAGTTTAATTCAGCACTTTGCTGCCGGTGTTGTTCTGGCCGCTTTGGCTGTGGAAATTTTACCTGAACTAGGACGGGAACATGCTCCGGCTTGGGTTCTTATTGGCGCGTTTACTATTGGCGGCGTTGCGATGTATCTTATGAAGTTATGGAGTATACGACTTGAGGCCAATAGCCATGTACGTGGCAATGCTTTTAACTACGGTTTGATAACCGCAACGTTTATTGACGTGGCGGTTGATGGCTTCATTATCGGTGCAGGTTTTGCTGCCGGCGGCAATACCGGTTTGATATTGGCATTGGGTTTATCGGTTGAATTGCTATTTCTCGGTTTGTCGTTGGTTTCGGATACGATCAAGGGGTGGCGTGTTGTCATCATGACGTTATTATTGGCGGGTACAGTTTTAACGTGTACCTTGTTGGGTAATTATCTTTTGGCCGGGGCTTCGGTGAGTACCATCAGTGCTATTCTAGCCTTCGGTGTAGCTGCGCTGCTCTACTTGGTAACCGATGAGTTATTGGTTGAGGCCCATGTTGTAGAAGAAAAACCATCCTCTACTCTTTGGTTATTTGCTGGATTCCTCGTATTTTGGAGCATTCAGCTTATGAGCGGCGAATAAAAAAATTTCTGCTGTTTGGAGATTATTCCACATTTTGATATTTGGTTATACAGGAAGTCTATTGTTGTTATAATACAATCCTGGTATTAAATATTGAGAAAATCGAAAAAGTGAGTTTATATGATTAAGATTATAAATAGTGAAGAGTTTTCCTATTTTTTACGCGTCAATAGAAATGAAATTATAAAAATTTGGATGAATAAAAATGAGGTACAAAACATACTTCATAGACACTCTTTACCTATTATAGAAAAAAATACCCATCTTTTTTATCAGTTTTGCGACTGCTTTATTAGTGTGATTGAGTGGCGCGCAACCGTCTCAGAGTGTCAGGTAAAAATAGATTTTTTACAACTGTTAAATAATTATAATGTGACGATAGCGGATCTTTTTACGTTGATTACAAAACTAAAGAATGCAATAGAGCAGGTTATTTTTGAAAATGGAAACCTTTCATTCGCCCTGCAAAGCGAAATAGATTCTCTTTCTTTGCAGATGGCAAATGACTTGGCGACTAATTTTGAAACGATTACAAGCAGCAACAGCAATTATAAAAGTGAAAACTCAAATCTCCTAGCAGAATATAAAAAAGCAGTTGATTTAAGCACTATTGTCTCAAAAACGAATCCAAAAGGGGTTATAACCTATGTCAATGACAAGTTTTGCGAGATATCCGGATATACGCGAAATGAACTGATAGGAAAACCGC
The DNA here is from genome assembly GCA_036821965.1 of Sulfuricurvum sp. GTDB lineage: Bacteria > Campylobacterota > Campylobacteria > Campylobacterales > Sulfurimonadaceae > Sulfuricurvum. Next base: position 28,025 of record DAISIO010000005.1, on the reverse strand, counting down.
ACAATATTATTCGACACCCCGATATGCCAAGAGAAGCGTTTAAAGATTTGTGGGACACCATCAAAGCAAAAAAAAGCTGGCAGGGTGTGGTCACCAATATGAAAAAAGACGGGGGGCAGTACATCGTCGATACTACCGTCATACCGATATTGGATGTTGACGGAGATGTCGTAGAGTACATAGCGATACGACACGACATCACAGAGCTTGAAGAGACCAAAAAGCAGTTACGAAATATTAACAAAGCGATGAAACATAAGGTGGATGAACTCTACTCTATGACAAACACATTAGAGCAAAAAGCCTACAAAGACAATCTTACCGGAATTAATAATCGGGAAAATTTTGAAGATATCTTTAGCATAGAGATCGCCAATGCGAAGCAAAACAATCTGCCACTCAGTTTGATAATCTTTGATGTCGACCATTTTAAATATGTTAATGATACGTACGGGCATCAAGCAGGCGATATCATATTAATAAATTTAGTAAATCTTATTGCAGATAACATTAAAAACGGAGATGTTTTCGCACGATGGGGAGGAGAAGAGTTTGTTATTTTAACCCCTTCGACAGAAATCACAGGTGCCAGTAATTTGGCAGAAAATCTAAGAAAGCTCGTACAATCACATACCTTTAGTTATGTCGAGAAGGAGATAACGTTGAGCTTTGGAGTTGCTCAGTTTTCCAGTGAAGATACTAAAAAAACATTTTTTGAAAAAGCGGATGTGGCACTTTTCGAAGCGAAAAAGAACGGTAGAAACAGGGTGGAGATTTATAATCCATAAATAAGCCCTTTTTCTCTTTGAAACACTCCCTTAATAAGTTTATAATGACCAATCGTAAAATCGCACCAAGACAATAAAAAGTGCCTAAACAGGGAGGTTTGGTTCGAATCTTTGCGAAAAATGATGCAGTTTTGATGGAGATGAATGATGGAGATAAGTTTTTCTCTTGATTGTTTGTTCTGAAAGCTTGTATTTTAGGGAGTTTGTAAATATTGGTGGTGGTAATCTCTCAACCACCTAACCCCTATTTTGTGATGTTTTGAAGGTATTGATAAAAAATAACCACATTAAAAACCACATTAGCCTCAAACTGCCCCGATATTTCACGCCGTCCGCTGATCTCTTTATAATAGCATTGTAGCATTTTTCACCTCATCCATTCTCACTATGGGAATTACCATACTAAAAACTTTCGTTTCTCATATATGCGAATCGCTTCTGCAACTGGAACTGCAACTGGAACTGCAACTGGAACTGCAACTGGAACTGGAACTGGAACTGGAACTGGTAATGCGTCACAGTTTGTGTCGGGTGTTAAAAACAGATAATAGACCTCTTTGTCTTCTATTGATTAATTTAGGCATAAAAACTTAAAAATTATGTTCTTTTACTTTTAATAATACTAATTGAGTTTAACGAATGTTGAGCTACATCAATACATAGCAGGTTTTAAAATGGACAAGATGATTAGAGTAGAAGGAGTTGCAGAAACCTTACAGATTGGAAAATCAACGGTGTGGTTGTATGTGCGTCAAGGGAAATTACCAAAGCCTTTAAAGATGAGTGAGCGCGTTAGTGTGTGGAGAGAAAGCGACATTCAGGCGTTCATTGATAGCATGATGGAGGCGGTCGCATGAAAAAGATTGACTTTTTAAAAGTATGTGAACAACACGCAGTTAATCCAAGAGCGATGAAACGTAAACTACATGAGGACGGTTTGTATCGAAAAACGGTGACTGAATACAAGTTCTTACGTTGCATGATGATTCACTATCCAGACCTTGCATTTTGTAGACAATCAGACTACGAAAACGAAGTGGAGTACGCGGATAAACACGCACCATTTCGTTTGATCGATGCAATGTTGAAAGCTGAAAAAGAGGTAGTGCAATGAATACGCGCCTATCCTCATCCCTTGCCTTGCTATCAGTATCAATGGAACTAAGATTAGGGAATACAGTTAATACGACGGCAAACCGAAAGATACACCATTGTAGCGATACAAGGAATGTTATTTCAGACCTTAGAAGATTTTACGGTATTGAAATAATTTCAGATCGAGTAGGATACACACACCCTATTACCGGACGTGGGATATCTTACATTGATTCATACCGCTTGGATAAAACTGTTGAAAACCTTGCAAAGATGGATGATTTAATCAGAGTTCTTGCGGATGAAGTAGAGAACCTAAGAATTGCTTATTCTCTCAAACAAGAGAAGTCTAACAAAGCCGCTTAACCAAAGGATAGCGGCGGGTATGATGCGGGAACATTAATACCGTCATTATACCCTCACCGCGTTAAATATGCAACGGATAACGGCTATTGATAGCGTCGTCCTGCAAGTATCCACGGGCGGTGCTGATTTACTCACATCAAAGAAGATCGAAACTCTTTTAGGTGGTCATCTTGAAATCTTGAAATGCTCACCTATCAGACCAACCAAAGAACAGCGGAAGGAATGGAGAGACACCACAGGGCGGATACTACCAAAAACAGCGGCGTTTGTAGCCCTGCTACACCATGAGCGCGGTCAATCTATCCCATTGGTTAGATATGGAGCGTCCAAGGGCTTAGAGATACACTTCCACGGACTGCAACAATACCAACGTAACGAACCCATCTTGAATGATGGTGCAATCCAAAGAAGAGAAATATTAGATCAGTTTCTAAGTGTATGGGATGAACCAGTCAGGTTATCGCGCTTTGATCGTTGTGTTGATTTAATCGGGTTAAAGTGGTGCGATTATTCCAATACGCGAGATCATAGGTCACTATGCAAAAAGCATAATCCCGAACATCAGGACAAAACGACAACATACTACCAACCACCGAAAGTTACATACGTGAAGATAACGGCATACAGTAAGCAATCGTCGAATAAGTTGAGCTATCCATTAACCCGTGTTGAGTATTCCTTTAAAGGTCAATATTGGCGCGGTGGTGAAGCTATGAAAGCAAGCGATATTCTCGCAAGTGCAATTCTAAAAACAGACGCGTATATAAAAAGAGTTTCTGTTAAGTGATAAGAAAAACAGTCTTTTAAAAACCCTTTGAAAGTCCGTACACAACGGGCTTAAAGAGGTGTTTGAGTTTGTACAGGGAAAAATCGAGAGTTAAATTAAAAAAAGTAATATGAAAGCAACGCGAATACGGCACTAAGAAGAGATAAAAAGCATCATTGAATAAAGTACACGAAGAAAAGAAGATCGAAGATATAAGGCGTCTTAAAATGATGATGAGCGTATAGGGGGAGGGGGCTATTCTATCTCAAAAGTGAAACGATATTCAAGACCGACTGCTTACTCAAGATTTTATAAACTCCATTTTTCAAATATTTCAAATAGGTAACAGTAAAGGTAACATTATGCACAATCATGAGAATACACTAAAAATTCTAAACTGCTCAAAGGCTACATTGTCGCGCTATGCAAAAAGCGGAAGATTGAACATAACCAAAAAAGGAAGGAATACATTTTACAATGAGCATGAAGTGGCAGTTCTTGTTTTGGAGATCGAGAACAACAAAAGAAGAGTAGGAATTGAGATCAAACCAAAAGAAGAAATCGAACCACCAAAAGAAATAATATTCATAGCTACTAAATCAGAAATGATACTGGACGCTTACGGGTTGGAAGTCCTTGCCGATGTTACCAATGAGCTTACACAGCTCGGAATAATTAGCACGATAGATAGAAGGTCATTGGAAAAATATGCAATTGCATCACAGCAGGTAAACAAATACATTTTACTTGCCGATGGCGTAGACTCCATTATGATGGCGGAAAATGGCTCAATATCTGTACATCCCTATCATAAGGTCATGTGTGATTATCAAAAGATCGTAAGCAACTACGAAAAAGAATTTGGATTGACTCCACTATCAAGGCAGAAGCTCATAACCATAGAGGAAAAAGAATACAACCCTTTTGAGGAGTTTCTATAAAGTTGAGCCGGACACACTAAACTATTTAGCTTCACCATGAAAGGCGCATAAATTGATAATGATTATCACACGACCTATGGATTTATATCTTTTTAGGGAGCATTAGGGGGTAGTCCGAATTAGTATAATGCCTATCATTATCATAATACGCTTAAGGTTGGAAAAGTGTTTTTCAATATAATCTGCATTATGTTAACCAAAAAGGCACTTTTTTAGCATAAATTAGCGTATTGCATACCATCCAAGGTTTGTGAACCTTAAAAAAGTCGCTATTCACATAAAAAATGGATAAAATAGGCACTATGTGAATAACTTTCTTAAGTTTCAGCGCATTATTAGCAATATGAGGCGTAAGCTTAAGATATTATACTAATTAACAATACAAGCATTAAAAAGCGTATAGAATAAACATTTATTTACAATATGATAATTTATACTTGACTTTATATGTAAAAACTTGCTACTATTCTACCGAACAAAAAAACTATCACTAAGGGGATGGATGAAAAAGCTTACTGATAAAGCCATAGCCGAAAGCATAGACGTAGATCAAGTCACGTTCAGCAGATGGAAGACCGGACGGCCGGAACTGTACACACGTATCAAACAATCGTTTGAGTGTGAGGCAAAATTAAAAGCGTTAGAGCTTACTTTAGATGAAGCTCTCAAGATCGTTAAAGATCATAAAGTGGCGGAAGCCAAAACAGAGGAGAATTAAGATGGCACTAACACATGAGCAAGCACGCTTATTCTTGAACGGGGCATGGCATGAAGGCAAGAGCATTAAAGCTGAATGGAAAGATATGTATGGGGAAGAAGCCCCACAAGGTGCGATTGATGAACTCGAAAAAATAATTTCTGATATACAAGATGTAATGTTAACTTATATGTATGAACAGAAAGGAATGGAAGAAAGAATGCTTAAGGGGATGCAAGCTCAACCTAAAAAACAAGAGGAATGTGTTGCTATTCGTGTTCATTCTGCAAGTTCAGGGGAAGACATATTACGTATCCTAACCACTCCAAGAAAATAAGGGTGTAACCGGTTATGGAGATACCCCCAAAGTTGGGGAGATCACAAAGGGAGGGCAAAATATGCCTACCCCTCAAAGGGTGTCCAATAACTGGACAATCGAAAACTCGATATACCTCTCCGATGGGGTGCGTTACCGTACAGCACCTACATACGCAAACACTACTCAAAGGATTATTAATGCTTGACGACTACATTACAGACAAAGAAGTAATTGAAAAGTTTGGTATTGCGAAAGGTACGCTTGCAAACTATAGGAGTCAGGGAAAAATAACTTACTCAAAATTTATGGGAACTATTGTTTATAAAATTGTAGATATTAAAGATTTTATAGAAAGAAACACCATTCTAAAAACAACCTAACCTCTCCCCGATCATAGGGTATGTTTTTATTGCATACCCCCCGTTAAAAATAACGACAGCACCGTTGCAATTTGCAACACTGTACACCCGTTGCAATATGCAACATATGAAATAGGTCACGTTAAAAGTAACGACAGCTCAAACCGAAAGGATAATATTCCTAACGCTCTCCATTTATTCGACCGTTGCACAAATATGTGAAACCGACAATTATCGGACTGTGAATTCGCATAGTGAGAAATTAGGACACCGCAAAAGTGCGGACACGTCAAAATTAACGAGTCCTCAAAATAGAAGATAAGGAGATTTTATTGTCTGTTTTTCTTAACCTCATCGAGATAATCCGCCCACCATTGAAACAAAATACGCATTTGATCGGTGTAATCGGCTTTGTGAATGTATGCCCGTACTGCTTCCTTTTTCTCATGGTGATCTAAGCACCGTTCCCGCACTTCAAAGCTCACCCTGTGGGCTGTGGCGTATGTTTCACTCAATGATCTAAACGTGCCTCTAAAGCTGTGTAGCGTTTGTTTACGCCCACTTTTCTCATCTATAAATCCCATAATCCGTAATGCTTTGTTTCCGCTCTCATTGTTTACGTGGTTTTGATTATCTTTCACGCCATGGAATACCCATTGACCCCATCCAGTGGTAGGGTGCAACTCTTTGAGGATTGATAGGGCTTGATGAGGTAGCGGGGCGATAAAGTCGGGTAGATTTTTATTTTTAACTTTCATCTCTGATCGTGGTATCGTGATAATCCCTTTTTCTAAATCGACTTGTTCCCATCGGAGCTTACAAATATTATCAGCTCTTAGAGGGATGAGTGATACAAAGCGTAAAAGATTACGGACGATTACGCCCCCCTCTCCGTGGTAAGCGTCTATAGCTCTGATAAGCTCCCCTAAAATCTTTTCGTCGGTAATCTTTGGTAGATTTGTCTTTTCGCCTTTGGGTACGTTGTTTTTATCAATTTTGTGCGTGATGTTTATATCGAGATAATCATGACTCACTGCATACGTCCACAAACGGTTACAATCGACAAAGAGGCGGTTTGCCGTTTCAGGGGTAGCTTTTCCCTTTTCGGTGATGATCTTCAATAGTTCACCGTGGGTTATTTCGCTGATCTGTTTTGATGAGGTGATAATGTGGTTGTCGTCATAAGTACAAAAATGAGGGAAAATATCACGCTCAAACGCTCTCTTTCGCTTTTTAGCGGTTATTTCAGCACTCTTAAGGGTAGATAGCCATTCGTAGGTGATGAGGTGAAATTGAGTGGTTAATGTGGTTTGTGCTTCCAACTCTTTTTCTTGGATGATAGCTTTGATCTCTTTTTTCTCTTGGATAGGGTCGATACCGTTTAAAACTTTGCTTTTGAGTTCGTCACGTTTGGCTCTTGCATCTTTGAGAGAGACGGCGGGGTAAGTTCCTATTGTGGTTTGTTTTGGCTTCGTGTTGATCGTGTAACGTACTTCCCAAACTTTTCTACTATCGGTTTTAATTACGAGCTGTAAGCCGTTCCCATCGGATAGGGTGTACTCTTTTTCCCGTGGTTTGGCGGTTTTGATCTCGGTATCGGTGAGGGGTGTTACTTTTTTATTCGCCATTGTAAACGCTCTCTAATGTGGTTTTTTTGAGTGACTTTGAACCACATTATGAGGAAACCACATTTAAAACCACATTAAGAAGTGAGATGTTGTTGAATGGGATAAATACGTATTAGACGCTAAATAGTGGATAAAGTGCCTATTTAAGGGGTTTGTGTTGGTTGATTTAGACTGTATTAGAGGTGATTGAATTGTAAGGTGGTGGCTAATCTCGGAATCGAACCAAGGACACGCAGATTTTCAGTCTACTGCTCTACCGACTGAGCTAATTAGCCACGTTTTGTGGAGGAGAATTATAGCTCCACAAGCTTAAAAGTAAGCTTAAAGAGCTGTTGCCAACTCTTTAAATAGATTACCTCGTTGTGCATACGATGTAAACTGATCCAAACTAGCTGCTGCAGGAGAAAGCATAGCGACGCTATGGCGATTATGTTTTTGGTCAATCTGTTGTACTGCAACATTCAGAGAATGGCATAGAGTGCAGGGGATGCTATACTGCTTGCAAAGTGCTTCGAGACGCAGGGCATTCGCGCCGATAGCATAAACGTTTACATCGTAGTTTTTAAGAGGGATAAAAAGCTCTTCGAGTTCCACCCCTTTATCATCCCCTCCCAATACCAAATGAATCTTATGGTCACCGTAAGTGCGCAATGCAGCGAGGGTAGCATCAATATTTGTCGCTTTCGAGTCATTGATCCAAAGACGATTTTTGGTATCACGAAACTCCTCTTGACGGTGAGGATCAAGAATAAAAGCGTTTATTTTGTCGTAATCGATTCGATCATAGAGGATTTTATCAATCCCCATAGCGATCATGGCATCCATTAAAAACGCCCCTTTGAATTTTATTTTACTGACATCAAATCCAAAATATTCGGCTAAATCTTCTTCGTTTTCATAGAGTATTTTAAATCCATTTGTAGGGATATCGGCAAACATTTTGGGGAGGATGACCGCTTCCCCCTCCTTCATCATTGACAAAGGTTTTAGTTTTGCATCGTAATACGCCTCCATACTTCCATGCCAGCTCACATGATCGGGTGTGACGGGGAGGAGAGCATAAATATCTGGACGTGCAATAGTGTTGTAGTGCATGCTAAAGGAACTGGTTTCCAAAATCCATATAGGTGCATCGCTCGACATTTCTGCCAGTGGTGTCCCGATGTTCCCGCCACTGATAGCCCCTTTATCACCGAGGAGGTGTTCTACCATCTGCGTCGTCGTCGTTTTACCGTTGGTCCCGCTGATCCAGATCGAAAAGGGGATTTGTGAGGCAAAAAAGTCGTATTCGCTGATTAAATGGGTTGCTTGCTGTATGAGCGGATGCGACGGTGGAAAACCGGGGGAGGGAATCTCGTGGGTAAAAAGACGGGTGTCAAACTCACTCACAGGTTTGAGAAAATTTCCCTCGTCATCGGTAAAAGGTTTCGTCACCTTATCGTCAAAAAAGGTACAAGGGCCAAAGCGTTTAGCGATTGCGCGGGTTGTTTTGCCGTACCCGAAGCAGGCGATATTGGGATTTTTCATTAGCGAATCTTTAATGTAATAAGTGCGAGGATATTGGAAAGCATGGCGATGATCCAAAATCGTACAATGATTTTGTTCTCAGCCCATTGTTTCATCTCAAAATGGTGGTGGATCGGTGCCATCAAAAAGACCCTTTTTTTACGGAGCTTATAGCTGCCTACTTGCAAGATGACGGATACCGTTTCGATGACAAAAATAAATCCGATAAGGATAAGCAAAATTTCGCTTTTGCCGATAATCGCCATATACGCGATAAACGCTCCGATGGTGAGTGAACCGCTGTCTCCCATGAACACTTCTGCGGGATGGCAGTTAAACCATAAAAAGGCTACGAGTGAACCGATGAGAGCGCTTGCGATGACAACCATCTCTCCGGCAGGGATTTTAGGCATAAGGAGATAGTGGGCGATAGAGGCATTCCCCACGATGTAGACAATCGCGCTCAGCGAGAGAAGGGCAAAAATGGAGGGGACGGTAGCCAATCCATCGAGCCCATCGGTAAGATTGACAGCGTTGGAGGTAGCGATCATTACAAGTACCCAAAGGGCAACACTGAAAATTCCCATATCAAAAAGGCTTGATTTGACAAACGGGACATAAAATCCTGTGTCGAGTTTGGCAACATAGATAAGAAAAAAACCGATAGCAAGACCAAAAACGAGTTGAAGAGCGAGTTTGGCACGCGCACTTAAACCTGCTAAATTGTCTCCGCCACGAATTTTCCCCCAGTCATCGGTAAAGCCAATGTAGCCATAAAAGACGAGTGTTAGCAAACCGCCAATGGCAAAAGGGTTCATAATGTTGACGGTGAGCAGTGAGGAAATCACGGTAGAGGTGATAAAAACGATCCCTCCCATTGTGGGGGTTTTGGCTTTGCCTTGATGGGCACTGACGTATTCGTTGATCGGTTGAACTTTGCACGAACGCTGTGCCCATGCAATAAAACGGGGCATAAAAAAGAGAGTAAGGAGCAAACCGATAAAAAAAGCGAAACCCGCTCGAACCGTGATGTACTGGAGAATATTAATACCGAAAGACAGATGAAACCAATATAACATTAAAGGACTCTTTGATGACAAAATTGTAAAGCAAGTGACATTTTAATATAATTAGTCAAAAGTTTGATTAATCGAAGGAGTAAATGTGAGCAAAAAAACCGTTTTGGTCATTACCGATGGGATCGGATACTCATCGAAACAGACATTTAATGCTTTTCATGCCGCACATAAACCAACCTACGATCAGTTGTTTGCAGAGGTTCCCCACTCTCTTATTGATACATCTGGTTTGAGCGTCGGGCTGCCTGAAGGTCAGATGGGTAACTCTGAAGTGGGACATATGAGCATCGGAAGCGGGAGGGTGTTGTATCAAGATTTGGTCAAAATATCCTTGGCCCTGGAAGATGGTAGTTTTGAGCGCAACGAAGTATTTTCCTCCTTGCTCAAAACAAGCAATTGTCTTCATTTGGTTGTGCTTCTCAGTGATGGGGGTGTCCATTCGCACATCGATCATCTGATCGGCGTGTCAGAAATTGCGGCAGATGCGGGAAAAGAGGTATGGCTTCATCTTATCACTGATGGACGCGATGTCTCTCCCACCTCGGCAGTACATTTTTTGCATACGATTAAAGCGCATGGACGATCCAATATTAAAATCGCTTCATTGGGCGGCCGTTTTTATGCAATGGATCGGGATAATCGCTGGGAGCGTGTTCAAAAAGGGTTTGAAGCAATCGTATACGCACACCCAAAAAGCGATCAAAGTGTTGCCGACTACATCGAAAATTCGTATGCCAAGGGTGAAAGCGATGAGTTCATCGTCCCCAGTGCCTTTAATGGGTATGAGGGGTTCAAAGATGGGGATGCCGTTTTAATTCTCAACTTTCGAAGCGATCGGATGCGTCAATTCGCATCGGCACTGGGTGATCCTGTGTTTAAAGGATTTGAGAGAAAATTTGTCCCTGTCCATCTGGCGACGATGACCCAGTACGATAAAAATTTTCCGTATCCCGTCCTTTTTTCCAAAGATGTGCCCGCTAATACCCTTTCAGAGGTGATTTCGCGCGCAGGATTGCGCCAGCTTCATACAGCAGAGACGGAAAAATATGCCCACGTGACGTTTTTCTTTAACGGCGGTATCGAAGAACCCTACGAGAATGAAACACGTGTGTTGATTTCAAGTCCGCAAGTAAAAACCTACGATATGCAGCCTCAAATGTCTGCTCCTGAGGTGGGAAGCGTGGTCGTCAAAGCAATAGAAGAGGGGATCGATTTTATTGTCGTAAACTTCGCCAATGGTGATATGGTGGGGCATACGGGTAATTTTGAAGCGGCAACCAAAGCCGTCGAAGCAGTAGATGAGCAGTTGGGTATGATTGTTGAAGCAGCCAAACAAAACGGTTATGCGCTGGTCATTACTTCCGATCATGGCAATTGTGAAGAGATGCGTGATGATGCAGGAAATACTCTTACCAATCATACGGTAGGTAAAGTATGGTGTTTTGTGATAGCGGATGGAGTAGAGTATGTCCATACGGGGGCGTTGAATAACATCGCTCCTACCGTGCTGAAACTGATGGGTTTAGAGATCCCAAAAGAGATGGATTTACCACTAATTTAAAGGATAATTATGAAGTTCAGAGGAAAAAATGTATTAGTAACCGGTTCAAGCCGAGGAATCGGGGCAGAGGTAGCAAAAGTATTGGCAGGATATGGTCTGAAAGTATGGATTAACTACCGAAGCGGAGCGGATGCAGCCGATGCAATCAAAGCCGGGATTGAAGCAGAGGGCGGTAATGCGGCAGTGATCGGTTTTGATGTAAGTGACGAGTGCGCTTTTATGGACGCGATTAAAACAATTATTGATTCGGATGGTGAGTTGTCGTACTTGGTTAACAATGCCGGTATTACAAACGACAAATTAGCGATGCGCATGAAAGTCGAAGAGTTTACCAGTGTCATCGATGCCAATCTTACGTCAGCGTTTATTGGATGCCGTGAAGCGATGAAAGCGATGCGCAAACAAAAATTCGGAAGTGTGGTCAATATGGCCTCAATAGTAGGCGAAACCGGAAATGCGGGTCAAACCAATTATGCCGCTTCTAAGGGGGGGATGATTGCGATGACGAAAAGTTTTGCACTCGAAGCAGCCACCAGCGGTATCCGCTACAACTGTATCACTCCCGGATTTATAGCAACCGATATGACCGATGAGCTCAAAGAAGAAGTGAAAGCGGCTTTTACTGCTAAAATCCCGATGGGACGTTTTGGTAATGCTGCAGAAGTGGCAGAAGCAACAGCATTTTTACTGAGCGATCATGCCAGCTACATTACTGGTGAAACACTCAAAGTTAACGGCGGTATGGCGATGTAATACAAACTTAAGGGCAAAATTTCCCCTCTTAAGTTAAATGTGTTATAATTCCACGATTTTATTCAATAAGAACAGGAGCTATTATGGCACTTTTGGAAGACATTATAGAAGTAGTGGTTGAGCAACTCAGCGTAAACCCAGATGAAGTAAAAGCGGATTCTAAATTCGTAGAAGATCTTGGTGCTGATAGCCTTGATGTTGTTGAATTGGTAATGGCTCTTGAAGAGAAATTCGATATCGAAATTCCTGATGATGAAGCGGAAAAAATTCAAACGGTTCAAGATGTTATCAACTACATCGAAGGCAAAAAGTAATCACGAATGCTTCAAGGCACTGAGCCTTGATGATAGTGATTTTAACTGTTGGCTTTAATCAAGCCATCGTTTAAGACCATTGATACGCAGGAGAAAATGTGAAACGAGTAGTAGTAACCGGTATGGGGATGATCAACGCACTAGGTCATGATAAAGAGAGTTCGTTTAAGGCTATTTGCGACGGCGAATGTGGTATTGATATGATTACTATTTTCGATGCATCGCAGCAGAGTGTGCAGATCGCAGGAGAAGTAAAAGGGTTTGATCCTGAAACGGTTATGCATCCAAAAGAGGTTAAAAAAGCGGATCGTTTTATCCATTTTGGACTCAAAGCAGCGCAAGAAGCGATGGCAGATGCAGGACTGGAAGCAGGTATAGATAAAGATCGTTTCGGTATCAGTGCCGCAGCAGGAATTGGTGGACTCGCAGCGATTGAAGCGAGCTCTATTATTTTGGAAACAAAAGGTCCTCGTCGTATCTCTCCTTTCTTTATCCCTTCAGCGCTTGTTAATATGCTCGGTGGATTTGTCTCCATTGAGCACGGGCTCAAAGGTCCCAATCTTTCAAGCGTAACGGCTTGTGCGGCTGGAACTCATGGGATTAGTGAAGCAGCAAAAACCATTATGACAGGCGGCGCGGATCGAATGCTCGTTGTTGCAGCAGAATCAGCGATTTGTGGTGTTGGTATCGGTGGATTTGCCGCGATGAAAGCCCTTTCAACACGTAACGATGAGCCTAAAAAATCTTCTCGTCCGTTTGATGCGGATCGTACGGGATTTGTAATGGGTGAGGGTGCTGCGGCGCTTGTGCTCGAAGAATACGAGAGTGCGATTGCACGTGGTGCGCGTATTTATGCTGAACTTATCGGATTTGGTGAAAGCGGTGATGCAAATCACATTACCACCCCAGCACCAGGTGGCGAAGGTGCAGCACGCGCGATGAAAGCGGCAATGAAAATGGCAGGGTATCCAAAAGTTGATTACATCAATGCGCATGGTACCAGCACGAAATACAATGACTGGTATGAGACAATGGCAACCAAAGAAACGTTTGGCGGAGCAGAGAACTGTCCTCCGATAAGCTCGACCAAAGGTCAAACAGGTCACTGTCTTGGTGCGGCAGGCGGTATTGAGGCGGTTGTCAGTATCATGGCAATGCGCGATAGTATTATTCCACCTACCATTAACTACGACACACCGGATCCTGATTGTGATTTGGATATTGTCCCTAATGTAGCACGTAAAGCAGAACTTAATATCGTTATGAGCAACTCTTTTGGATTTGGCGGCACCAACGGTGTTGTTATTTTCAAAAAATTCTAAGGCACTCTTTTGGCTACCTATCTTGATTTTGAACAAAAAATTTGCCAAATACAGGAAGAGATTATTGCCGCAGAGGTTCGTTATGACCACCATGCGGTCACTATTCTCAAGCAAGAGTTAGACAAAGAAGTTCAACAAACCTATGCAAATTTATCTCCCTATCAAGAGCTTCAGCTAGCACGCCATCAAGACCGTCCGTATGCATTGGATTACATTAATCTTCTTTTTGATAAGAAATATGAGCTTCACGGAGACCGTCATTTTCGTGATGATCTCTCCATTATCTGTTATTTGGGCACTATTGGTGATGAGCGCGTTATGATTATCGGAGAGCAAAAAGGGCGTGGAACCAAAAATAAGCTCAAGCGCAATTTTGGTATGCCAAATCCTGAAGGATACAGAAAAGCATTGCGTATGGCCAAGATGGCAGAGAAATTTAATATTCCTGTTTTGATGCTCATAGACACTCCGGGCGCATATCCTGGACTGGGTGCGGAAGAGCGCAATCAGAGTGAAGCGATTGCTCGTAATTTACTCGAACTCTCCAATCTCAATACGATTACCGTATCGGTTGTTATTGGCGAGGGGGGAAGCGGTGGAGCATTGGCTATCGGTGTTGCCGATCGGCTTGCAATGATGCGTTATTCAGTATTTAGCGTTATCTCACCGGAAGGGTGTTCAGCGATTTTATGGAATGATCCTTCTAAAGTCGAAGCGGCTACCAAAGCGTTAAAAATCACGAGTGCCGATCTCAAATCGTTGGATTTGATCGATGATATAATTGATGAGCCATTGATCGGTGCACACCGCGACAAGATAGGTGCAGCAGCGGCAGTTAAAGATTATTTTCTTTCACAAGTAGCATCGTTGCGTCTGCTTAGTGATACTGATCGTCTTGAACAACGTTATAACCGTCTTGTCGGCGTGGGACAGTTTAGCGAATAACTATCCCGTTCGCCCTGAGCTTGTCAAAGGGTGATTCATGGTTCGGTCAGCCCACAACGAACGGAAATCACAAGCTAAGGCAGTTCTTTCTTCTCTTCTTTTATCGGCTTCAACCTCTTCATCCTCGCAGCCTCTTTTGAAAATGCAATCAACTCTTCTGTCGTATGAATATTCCCAGGAACCATTGGAAGCACCTGCTCCAAAAGCTTTGTAGTAGTAATGGCATCGGAGAGGGCCCTGTGGTGTGTCGCTTCGATATGAAGGTCATACATATCATTGAGATAGGCTAGACCGTAGCGTTCAGATTCAAATGTCCGTTCTGCTAAATCAATGGTACAGAGTTGGCGATTGAGTAATACCCCTAGCCCAACACGCTCCATCATGGCAGAGACAAATTTAAAATCAAATTTTGCATCATGCCCTACAAAAACAGCATCTCCTAAATAGAGCCGAAAATCAGACATTACTTTTGAGAGTGGGGGTGCGTCTAGGGTTTGCTCAACACTTATGCCGGTAATTTCAGCAATTTGTTTAGAGATAGTGTCACAATATACCAAACTTTCGAATGTATCAATAATTTTCCCGTTTTGAAACTTCACCGCACCGATTTCGATGATTTGATGGTGTGCCGTTTTTGAGCCGTTGGTCTCAACATCCACAATACAGAACAAAGTATTTTCAACAGGGCTCAAAGTGGTTTGAAATTTGTACACATTTCCATCTAGGACGATGTTCATCCCCTGAGCTCGTAGCATCTCGAGAGCCAAATCACTTCCGATCAGTGCTTCAAGTTCCTCTGAGGCAATGCCCTGTTTTGCAAGACGATTAAATATTTTTTGATCCAATCGATTCACGACTTTGCACTTCGGATAAAATTGACAACTTTTTGGAAATCTTTTTTCCCTTTTGATATCTCTACACCGCTGCTGACATCGACACCATAAAAACCATAAGGCTTTAGTGATGCAACATTATCAGGATTAAGTCCCCCTGCCAGGATGATTTTTGAGCAATCTATCCCCTCAAACCACTCGATATTGAGCCGTTTTCCACTTCCGCCAAAGGCATCACAATACGCATCGATAAGACGATAGTCGTTCGCATAGCGCATTACGTCTTCTTTGGTTTGAGCGCGTATTACTTTCAGAGAGGGGAAGTGCAGGGAGTCATAAAAATCATCGATTACGTCAAAATGGATTTGGGCAAGGGTACAGCCCGTTTTCAGACATATTTGACGGATGGTATCGGTAGATTCATTGACGAAGAGGGCTACTTTTTCGACAAAGGGGGGGAGCTTAGCGATAATGGCACGAGCAGACTCCGGAGAAATGTATCGAGGAGATTCAGGATAAAAGACAAATCCAAGGGCATCTGCTCCTGCTTTTATGGCATCTAGAGCGTCGTCTAGGTTTGTGATACCGCAAATTTTTACTTTCATCGGTTAGACGCGCAGGCTGTCGATAGCTGTTTTATAATCTTCCGCCCCAAAGACGTAGCTTCCGGCAACACACACGTCAACACCTGCTTCTTTGAGCATTTGAATATTGGAACTTCCTACTCCGCCGTCGATTTCGATAAGACAATTAGGATTGATACGGTCACGTAGAGTTTTGAGACGTTTGATTTTTTCCACTACAGTCGGGATAAATTTTTGGCCGCCAAATCCTGGATTCACGCTCATGACGAGTACCATATCCAAATCGCTTAACAGATACTCGATCGACTCAGCAGGGGTGTGCGGATTGAGAACAATGGCGGGTTTAATACCAAGTGAGCGAATGTACTGGATCAGACGATGGGGATTTTTTTCCTCTTCGATGTGAAACGAGATAAATTCAGGTTTCAGAGGTGCAAAGAGATCAACAAAAAAAGTGTTATTCTGAACCATAAGATGTATATCGAGCGGTTTGGTCGCCGCTTTTGCGATAGCACTGACGACAACAGGCCCTAGAGTCATATTAGGAACAAAATGGCCATCCATCACGTCTACGTGAACAAAATCACATCCTGCATCACAGATGGCACGTACATCGCGCGCTAAATTGCCAAAATCGGCCGAGAGGATACTAGGGGCGACGAGCATAAGAGACACCTTGTGAAATATTTTTGTTATTTTAGCGAAACACAGCTTAGTCTCACAGAGCAAATGGGCATACTGCCGAAGTAAACACAGCGTTAACGTAGCAAATCTGGATTCTATTCCGATAGCGTTTTATCTAGTTAAGAAAAAGATAAAATTTTGCCCATCAAAACTCAAATCGACTTGAACCCCTTTTTTGGTTTGGACAATCTCCATAAGGGTACTGATGTCGGAGTAGGTTCGCGGCAGGGTAATATCGAGCCGTTTTTTGTTTTCAGAGAGGAGAACTTTGGAGCGTCCGCCGATGATGTTAACAAATTCAGCAAGGGAATCGAGTACCTCTTCATCGGTCACATTGGAGTCTCCGATGAGGAGTTCGCATGCCTTTTTGGCAATTGCTTTTGGAAAAACAAGGATGATGAGCCCATCGATATCTCCGTAAAAACCGATAGAACTGGCAAATTGATCGGCAGGGTTGGCAATGGTAAGGGTTTGAATATTGAGCGAGTTTTTGGTCGCTTTGGTATTGGTCATCATATTGAGCGTGGAGACGGTTGCGTCGACAAAATTGGAAAGTTCGTTAATAAGTCCTTTATTGAGGGCACGATGCTGTTTCACCGCCGCGCCGCCGCCGCCGCCAAGCTCTTGCAATAGCTTTTTATTTTTGAGAATATCATCCATATTTTCGAAAAACATCATTCCGGCATCTTCGAGATCGTTTTTAAATGCTTCGGGAGTTTTTTCAAAAGTGAGCCCAACAAAGCAGATAGTAGCATTGTATTCGGCAGCGGAACCTGCCAGTTTGGTAAAAAAATTGAGGGCATGGATGTTCATAGAGATGACTTTGTAGGCATCAAAAATAAAAAGACGAAATCCGACATTGAGGGAGTTGTTGTGATAGGTGATATTGAATGTTTCACCAATCTCAGCATCGAGAAAGTTGGAGATGGAATAGATAACCGCATTCCCCGTGACGCGTGTTGCTATTTTTTGTCCAAAAAATCCCAAAAGGGTGTCTTCAATAATGGCATGATAAAGATCAGTTGCTTTCTTTTTTGTCTCAAATTCACTCAAGCTTTGAGCAATGACCGGGTTGTGACCGTAATCGAACAGTTCGATCGCCATTACAGAGCGCTGTGAGGAATCAGGGCTATAGAGCAGTACGGTTTTTGATACACTTTTGTTGGTAGAAACGAAGAGTTCGGCAATTTTTTCACTTTTAAAGAGTGAAAAGTTGATGTCATGGCCATAAAAATTGTTAATAACATGAAATTTGGTGTGGTCGTAATCACAAAAGCCGACGACGATGTGCTTGAGGTTACGTATCTTGGTGAGCAGTTTGACAAAAACATCCAAGCCGTTTTTATTGAAAAAAATCACTTTTTTAAGGGAGACCAGCAGCATGTCGATATTGAGGGCTTCTGTAGCTTTAATGTCTTCGAGCGTTAAAAAGGAGGGGGCATTATTACCATCCACAAACCCCTGTAAATGAAAAATTCCGATACGTCCTTTGACTACAGCTCTCATAATTACTGTACCACCTGACTAAAAGAGTCATAAATGTCTTGGACAAAGTCGATTTGAAAGTCGATAAATTCATTGAGACCGGCACTCACATAAGCACTTTGTGAAAACTCATAAAAAAGAAGCAAATGAATCCATTGGGATAATATTTTTTGCTCACCCGATACTTCGGTGACTGTTCCGGAAGCGCAGCGGATAAGGAGAATCGTTTTTTCACTCATCTCCCACATTTGTCCGATTTGTGCTGCGAGGTCGAAGAGATCATAACCGCTAAGACGTTTTAAAATCGTATTGTAATCGAGCGCTTTAACACAGCGCAATTGCTCCACCTCTTGTTTTTTCGATGCAAAAAGAGATTCACATACGATGATAGTGGCAGGGATAAGTGAAATAGCACTATGCATCTCTTTATCGTCGATTTTAAGATGATTGAGAATACTTTCCCAATGCTTGCTGAGTGATGCTTGTAGATCGTAAAATTGGTGGTTGGTGAGGGTGAAAAGTTCCCATTTTTTAGGTGTCAGCAAACTCAAAAGGTAATTGTAAAGGATTTGCTGGGTAGCAGCAACCCCTAAAATCCCAAAAATTTGACTCACATCGGAAATTTCATTTTTAAATCCATAGAGGGGACGATTGACCAATGTTTTCAGATAAAGACGCAATGCTGGATCTTCACCGGCATATTTAGCGGCTTTAATGAGATCGCCTGAACGCGCAAAATTCAATGCTTGACGTACTGCGCTGGGCGCAGGAGGGATATTTTGGATGTAAAATGTTACTTCTTCAAGGGTAATCACGATGATGCATTGTCCAATGTTTTTATTTATTGTAGTCTCTCTAAGTTAAAGAAAGCATTAGCGGAGAGAGATTTTCTTGCTTAAGGTAAACTTTGGGTTGATTGAGATAGAATTCGCAACCTAAATTTACGCAAGGAGCCCCAAAATGGCAAGAAGATGTGCTATTAGCGGTAAAGGCCCAATGAGCGGGAACAACGTTTCTCATGCGAAAAACAGAACTAAGCGTCGTTTTTTACCAAATCTTCGTACTGTTCGTGTAACACTTGAAGACGGTACAACGAAAAAACTTCGTATTGCTGCTTCTGAGCTTCGTACCCTTAAAAAAGATTCGTAACACCCCTTTTTAGTCTTTTCGCAATTTCGGGATTTTTCCCGATTTCTTTATAAATTTATCTCCTCTCAATTTTTCTTTTCAACCAATTTTCTTTTAAACCTATCTCTAGGCTTCAGCGTTTATAATAATACAGTTTATTTTTTGGAGATTTTTATGGTGTCATTGAAAATTATTGAGGGTGGAGTGTGCGCTGCACAGGGTTTTTATGCAGATGGACTCGCTATCGGACTCAAAAAAGAGGGAGCTCGTGACCTCGCTTTTATCTATTCCGATACTCTTTGCGTGAACGCATCGGTGTTTACGACCAACAAGATGACGGCAGCTCCTATTCGTCATTTTCGTCAAAAAAGGAATTTTGAGGGTAATTTTATCCTTATTAATGCCAAAAATGCGAATGCAATGACAGGAAGCGCAGGGATAGAAGACATTAATGAGGTGCTGAACACACTTCAAGAAAAATTTCCGCATATTCAACATCCGGTTATGAGTTCGACAGGAGTTATCGGGGTTCGTTTGCCCAAAGAGAAGATCGTTCAAGGGGCGATGAATTTTGATCTTTCCTGTCGGGATGGGATAGCTGCTTCGGAAGCAATAATGACAACCGATACTTTTTCGAAACGGATTGCCTATGAAGTTACCCTTCTTAATGGAGAGTCGTTTCGAATCGGTGCAATGGCGAAAGGGGCTGGGATGATTAACCCGGCAATGGCGACCATGCTGTGTTTTATTACGACCGATGCACTAGTAGACAAAGCCGTGATGCAGGGAATGCTCGATGAGTGTACCCGTACCACCTTTAATGCAGCAAGTGTTGATGGGGATACCTCGACTAACGATACTGTATTGATCATGGCGAACGGAAAAAGTGGTGTGTTTCATCGGGAGGCTTTCAGAGAGACATTAGAGAAAATTATGCTCTTTTTAGCCAAAGAGATGGTGCGTGATGGTGAGGGAGCAACGAAACTCGTCACCTATAGAGTAACCGGTGCCCTGAACGATACCGAAGCGGAGATCACGGCTAAAGCATTGAGTAATTCATTGCTCGTGAAAACGGCACTCTTCGGAGAAGATCCCAACTGGGGGCGTATTGCTTCGACAGTAGGCGCAAGCGGTGTGATGTGTGATGAGGCAACGCTTAGTATCTGGTTTGATGAGGTGTGTGTGTACAAAAAAGGGGAACTTCTTTTTAATGATGCATTGGAACCTTTTGCTGCGGCAGTAATGCAAAAACCGGCTTTTACGATTCATTGTGATATTGGGCAAGGAGAGGGTGAATTTATCGCCTACGGATGTGATTTGGGACATGAATATGTCAAGATCAATGCGGATTATCGGACGTAGTATTAGCAACCCCTAAGTGACACCTTGTTATAATTTCGTAATTATATTTCGGTACTAGGATGACCCATGCGCGGATACAAAATTTTTAGTG
Organism: Sulfuricurvum sp.; assembly: GCA_036821965.1. Classification (GTDB taxonomy): domain Bacteria; phylum Campylobacterota; class Campylobacteria; order Campylobacterales; family Sulfurimonadaceae; genus Sulfuricurvum. Next base: position 7,419 of record DAISIO010000005.1, on the reverse strand, counting down.
GTTCAGCGTGCAATGCATTTTCAGCAGAAGTGTGCAGAACGCTTGATGTTCCTCTTTCAAAAGCGGAAATCAAACGTTTTAGTGACGGAGAGATTAACGTTCAAATCTCCGAGAGTGTTCGCGGACGCGATGTGTTTATCATTCAAAGCACGGGTGCTCCTTCCAATGACAATCTGATGGAGCTGTTGATCATGACTGATGCGCTTCGTCGCTCGTCGGCAAGTTCTATCACGGCAGTTGTCCCGTACTTCGGATACGCACGTCAAGATCGTAAAGCGGCTCCTCGTGTTCCTATTACGGCGAAACTTGTTGCCGATATGTTCGAAACGGCAGGGATTGACCGTGTTGTAACGATCGATCTGCATGCGGGTCAAATACAAGGTTTTTTCGATATTCCTGTAGATAACCTCTACGGTGCGATCATCTTCCAAGAGTATATCCGTTCCAAAAATCTCCCTAATCCGGTCATCGCTTCTCCCGATATCGGCGGTGTTACGCGTGCCCGCTATTTTGCTGAAAAGCTTGGGTTAGAGATGGTTATCGTCGATAAGCGTCGTGAAAAAGCAAATGAATCTGAGGTGATGAACATCATCGGCGATGTTGCAGGCAAAGATATCATTATGATCGATGATATGGTTGATACTGCGGGAACAATGGTAAAAGCTGCCGCTGCATTGAAAAAGCGAGGGGCAACGTCGGTAATGGCGTGTGCAACACATGGAGTTCTTAGCGGTAATGCCTACGAAAACATCAACAACGGTGAGCTCGATGAGCTTGTCATCTCCAACACCCTTGAGCCTCGCGGACACAGCGATAAGATTAAAGTTATCAGCGTTGCTCCTCTCTTTGCTGAAGTGATTCGCCGCGTTTATCACAATGAGAGCGTTAACTCCCTTTTTAGCTAATACTTTCTCTGTTTCTCCTCTCTTTAAAGCAGCCTCTTTCGAGTGCTGCGTAATCCTTAATAGCAACGACTACATCTCACAACTAAATTGTCTCCATTTAAGCTGCATTTTAATAAAAGTGAGGATATAATATTTTCAAATATCTTGTTAAAATAAGTTTTTTAGTAAGCTGAAACTGTTTGCTATAAAGCGAAGGGGTAAAAATGAAATATGCAGTTTTATTGATTGCCGTACTGGGAATATGGTTTAGCGGATGTTCAACGGGAACATTTAAAATGTTTGGTGAAGCCAATCAAACAGCACGAGGTATCTCCGATATCAACTATTCTGCTGAGACAGAATTCGAATGGAAAATTCTCAAAGGTGACCGGGTTGAAATTATTGTTGTCAATCAATCCTCCAATGAAGGTGATCAACAGCTCAATCTGATTCTTAATACCGGAGGGCGGATGCAAGCAGCATTAACGCGTGATGGCACAGAGGGGTATTTGATTCCGACCGATGGAACTGTTCGTCTCCCCTTGATAGGAACCGCAGCGATTGGTGGTTTGACAGAAAATCAAGCCGCTGAAAAATTAACCAACGCCTATAAACACTATTTACGCAATCCTTTTGTGACGGTCAAAATTCTTAACCAAAAACTTTTTGTATTGGGTGAAGTCCGCAAACCGGGAGTTGTTCAAGTAACCAATGGAACAATGTCATTATTTGAAGCGCTTGCATATTCAGGAGATTTAACCGATGATGCGGAGAGAACAAACCTGTATGTCATCAGGGGAGGCTTGCGTGCTCCTGAAGTTCGCGAAATCAATTTGTCTGACCTCTCATCGATGAAACTTGCAAGCTTGATCCTCCAACCGAACGATATTGTTTACGTTCAGCCACGCGGGATGAAAGCATACAATGTGGCATTCAAAGAGCAAATGCCGTTCTTTCAGATGCTCCACTCGATGTTATATCCGTTTGTTGACTATAGCATCATAAAAAATTCAAAGGCTATTGATGTACTCTTTCAATAATCAAAACGTTACCTCGCGTACAGTTGAAGAGGAAATTGACTTTAAAAATATTTTTGCGACGTTGGGACGTTATAAAATGTCCATTATTAGCATTACTGTATTGGCGCTATTGTTGGCAATTGCCTATGCCTATTTTAGTAAGAATATTTATCAGGCAAATTTGACAATGAAAATTCAGCCCGAACAGCAAAGCGGTGCAGCAGGTGATATGTTAGCGGATGCATTGAGTGGTCAAAAAGTCAATATAGAAAATGAAATGGTGATTTTGCGGTCAAATTTCGTTGTCCAAAAAGCACTTGAGAGTGTGCCGATGTGGACACGCTATTACACTACTAAAAATTTAAAAACTCAAGAGTTATACAAAGATTCTCCTTTTACCGTTGATTGTGACTCATTAGCTGAGCCGTTAATTCAGTATAAATTTCAATTGCATCCTGTTGATGCCGCTCATTTTCGCTTGACGATCGAACCATCAGTTAAGATGAAATTAATGGCTAAATTAAGCGGTGAAAAATTGATATATCGTTCGTTAAGATATGCCTATGGCGTTCCTATTCACGATCCGCTATTTAGTATGACAGTCAATCGAAAGGGTACTCTTGGAAATCAAGAGTATTTTTTTACTGTTGTTCCAAATGATCAAGTTATTGGTCTTGTGCAATCTTCTTTGAATATTTCGGTGGCTTCGGATAAAAGTTCGGTCTTGATAATGACCTACGAGGATAATGTTCCGCAAAGAGCAGAAGATATGCTTAATGCGCTGGCACATGCTTATCAGATAAGAAACAGTGAGATAAAAAGTGCTGATGCCCAAAAAGCATTAAGCTTTATTGATAAACAGTTAGCGGCTATTAACCAAGCCCTTCAACATTCAGGGAGCAATCTTAAAAATTATAAATCTTCACATACTATTACTGTTGATTTAAAAGATAAGGCAACAATGGCAGCGGAAAAACTGAGTGAACTGGAAAAACAGCTCTATGAGCTGGATATGCAAGAAGGGGTTTTTAAAGATCTTTTACCATATCTTCAAGATAACAACACAGTTACAGGAATTGATCCTGGTTCTATAGGGCTTGCAGACTCTCCACTTTTGCCCCTTATCGCAAAATTACAGGAAGCAGATACATTACGGGCGACGTTGATGGTTGATTATACCGACCAACATCCGTCGATTGTCAAAGTTAATAAACAAATCAACTCGCTAAGAAACAATTTAAAAGGGAGCATAGAGAGCAATCTGCGTAGTATTAAACAGAGAAAAATAACATTAAATAATATTATTCAAGAAAATAACCATTTATTAATGGGAATTCCCGAAGAAGAGAAACAATTGTCACAACTTATGAATGGTTTGATGGTTAATCAGAAAGTATACGAATATCTCCTCCAAAAACGGGCTGAAACTACTATCTTGAAATCTTCGACGGTTTCTGGAGATTGGATTGTTGATCAGGCGTTAGTGGGAAATGTACCGGTAAAGCCATATCGAGGATTGATTGTTCTGTTGGGAATGATTCTTGGATTAGTTTTTGGGATAGGGCAAGCATTGATAAGAAATTCTTTAGCGGCAACAATACAGACGATTGCTGATATTGAAAAACGGACATCACTGCCGTTAATTGCTGTATTGCCTTATTTTCAGAAGAAAAAAAGCCTTTATCAAGATGCATTGCGTGTACTTCTTACTAGGTTTGAGTACACTCCTCATCAGCAGAAGCCAAAAGTTGTCACGCTGACATCATCGGTTTTAGGGGAAGGGCGTTCGACGACAGCGATTGAATTGGCACAAGTCATGGCGCAAAGCGGTAAAAAAGTTATTATTATGGATATGGATATGCGTCATCCATCGGTTCACAAAAAACTTCATATTGAGAATGATAAAGGTATCGGCACATTTCTAAGCGGTCAGGGTGAATTGACCGATGTAATTCGTCATACAGATCACCCCAACATGGATATTATTTGCAGTGGATTGGCTGTGCACAGCCCATATGACTTGATTATGTCTGATCGTTTCAAAGCTTCCCTTGAAACACTTAGAGGAATATATGATTATATCATACTAGTAGCTCCGCCGGCTGGATTGGTTGCAGATGCACTCGTCTTGATGCGTCTCTCGGATCTTAATTTGATTGTCTTAAAAGCACAATATTCTAAAAAATGTTTTGTTGACAGTATCGACCGTTTTGTAAAAGAGCATCAGCTTGATAATGTTGGCATTATTTTTAATGCATTAGGATTAAAAATAATCAGATCTTGGGTTAAAAAATAACATTTTTAAATTTATGTTATTTTTAATAATTAATGATATCATTATATTGATCGTTTGTAAGTTTACAAGGTGTAATATTGTTTTATGCAATCCATAAAATTTGTATTATCCGCTTTAAAGAGCGAAACATCTTGTAGAGAATTGGTGAGCGTGCCTTTTGATAGTTTTGTTTTGCAAGACGCTAAAGGCTACATTCGGAGTATATGCTACTTTCGAGTGAGTAAGTTTTGATTTTATGATCGAAATTTAACGTGCTTACAATTAATCTAAATAGAGATTAATTGCGGAGGTGTACAATGGAAAATACAAAAACACAAGATGTTGAAACTCGCAGAAGTTTCTTAAAAAAAGTAGCATACATAGCTCCTGTTGTAGTTGCCCTTGGTGGCTTAACTGCCCCTATGGTTGCTCATGCATCATATATTCATACGAGATCAGTTCAAAATCATATCAATGGTAAAAAGACTGAAATTTACAAAGAGAATGATGGTTCTCATGATGTAAAAAGAGTTATTACAAAACCAAATGGTAAAGTAGTTACTCGCATCAATCGTCGCAAAGTTTCATAAATTACTATGAACTTTTTTACTGATGATCTATAACTATGATCTTCTTTTTTCTGATTCTGCCTTTGCAGAGTCAGAGTCCCCAACTTCTTTTGGGGCACTTTCTATCATTAAAGATGAGTCTATTGAGTATTCATCGCTTCCTGCCACTCTTCTCTATCAAAACAATCAGGATCGGCAAGTATCCCTTCTAACTGACCGCGAATTTACCATACCAGTGGATGATCAACCTTGGATCTTTCATGTTGAAAACGTGATCAGTTTCGCATGGGAAACACAGAGGAACATAATCTCATATCGCTATCATGAGCTAGCAACCGATGAGATTTTCCAATTCTGGCTCTATCACATCGTTGTACCGATTTATTTCTCTATTAATCGTATATACAATTTCCTCCATGCGGGGGCGGTTGAGATCGATGGTCAAGCGGTTGCTTTTATGGCTCCATCGTTTGGAGGGAAATCGACACTGACTGATTATTTCCTCCATCGCGGTCATTCATTGATTACTGATGACAAGCTGGCAACGTATGAGGACAATGGCGTCTATTATGCTGTCCCCTCGCACCCCTATCACCGTCCGTTTCGTACCGTAGAAGTGCTGGGGCATCTGGCACAGAACTTTGCAACGCAGATTCACCCACTCCATGCAATCTATATTTTGGAAAAAAGTGTGCCTGATAGCGAGATTGCTATTAGGAAACTAAAGGGAATAGAAAAATTTAGCCGTTTACACGAGGGGGGAGAAATGAGTTTTTCATTTTTTACTCCAAAATATGTTAGCTACTTGGCAGGTTTGGCCAATAAAGTGAGCGTTTTTAGCATTACCGTCCCCCATGATCTTGAGCGTCTTGAAGAGGTTTATCAGGCGATCAAAGAACATACAAATTTACTATAAAATATAAGATAGATCTTTGGATTTACCCTAAAGGGTACATAAAATCCGAAAATGACGAAAAGGATAAACATGACACTCGAAACCCATTACGCCATCCCATCAACTGTGATGCTACAAATTGTCGATGAGGAAACGCTATTGTTTGACAGTTCTACAGAACTTTTTTTTACCCTTAACGAGGTTGGAACTGTAATGTGGGAGATTATGAGCGAGAACAATGCGTTACGTGCTGTGTATGATGAACTGATCGAGGTTTTTGATATAGAGTCAGAACAGTTGGCGGCTGATATTGAAATTTTTGCTTCTTCATTGGCTGAGCAAGGGCTTTTAACAGTTAAAGATTAACAGGAAAGAGATGATATGACAGAAAAAATTACAAGTTCTTATGCATCGCTTTATAATCTGCTGATAGAGTGTTGTCGAAATGCACCCGATAGCGTGAAACTAGAAATTTTGGCAGGGAACATTGCAGATTGGGCGGAGTTTTTGGATTCGGCGTATGTGCATGGTGTATTCCCTTTGGTCTATAAATCTCTCAAATCGGTTGCCAGTATTCCAGATGATGTTAAACTCTATCTTAAATCCACGAATCTCGAAATCGCCCGTCGCAATATGACGATGACCGCAGAGTTACTAAAGATTATGAAGTTGTTGGAAGAAAACGATATTTCAGCCCTTGCAATCAAAGGTCCTATTCTTTCGCAGATGATTTATGGGGATATTACTCAGCGACAGTTTTCGGATTTGGATATTTTAATCCAGGAAAAAGATCTTTATAATAGTGTGGAATTGCTTGCTCAGCATGAATATGTATTTGAACATCCAATAAAATTTTTAAAAAATAAAACTTTATTGAATACTGAAAAAGATATTGCACTAAAAAAATCAAGCAATAATATATACGTAGAGATGCATTGGAGACTTTTTGTAGGACGATTGTTTAAAAAAACCGACATCTCGCTGTTTAGGGTATTTCCACATAGATGCTTGGTTCAGGGCAGTGAAGTTGCTACATTAGATAAAGAGGTGCTGATACTATATCTTCTTTTACACGGTTCCAAGCATTTATGGGAGCGTATTGAATGGATAGTAGATATTGATCGGTTAATACGAACTGATGATAATTTATCGTGGGAAAAAATACTCCAATGGGCTGAGACAATGGAGATAAAACCAATGATTTATTTTGGGATTATGGTATCTCATACTCTTTTTTTAACTCCTTTTCCTGAAAAAGTTGTTGATATGGCACGTCAAAATCCAAATATTGTCAAAGCAGTGGATGGTCTGATAGAGCAAATTTATACAAACCATATTCATAATATCAATCCTTCTATGAATAATTATTATTTTTTTGGTCTTAAAGGTTTTAAATACAAAATATATAAAATCTTGTCAACATTTCATGAGCCTTCAACGCGTGAAATTTATTTTGTTAATTTGCCGACATGGCTATCACCATTGTATTATTTTATATTATTATTTAATACTGTATACACTCAAGTGGAATTATGGTGGAGAGAAATTGTAAAATCTGAAGATGTACGACGCAAATATACATAAAAAATTATCTAATATTTAAAGAATGGATCAATAATGACAAATAAAAAGAAACAATTGAATTTGAAATTAATTTTAGGTTTAATAAGCATTGGTTGTTTAGTTGTTGATTGTAGCGGAGAAAGTAGAGGTGATGTTTCATGTGGCAAAGATCAATATTATCGGATTCAAACCAAAGAGTGTTTGCCTCTTGAGA
>DAISIO010000004.1:0-133061 GCA_036821965.1 Sulfuricurvum sp. | reverse complement strand
GTCGATGAACTACGTCCCCTAAGCGAGGTTTCTCATGCATGAAATTGAGCTCAAAGCGGAGGAATTCACCCTTTTTCGTCGTTATATCTATGAAAAAGTCGGAATTTCCCTATCCGATCAAAAAAGCACCCTTATTAAAGGGCGCCTCAATAAGCGTGTCAACCAATTGGGATTGCACACTTTCAGAGAGTACTATGATTATTTAGTGACCGATGAATCAGGGGAGGAGCTCTCTTTTTTTGTCAGCGCAATATCGACAAATGTGACCTCTTTTTTCCGAGAAACTGCCCAGTGGGTATGGCTGGAAAAGTACTTGCCTGCGCTTGTCGCATCAAAGCGGGAAAAAAAGATTCGTATTTGGTCGGCAGGGTGTTCGAGCGGGGAAGAACCGTATACGATTTTGATGTTTCTACAGCACCATTTGAGCGATTTCGAGAGCTGGGATATCAAAATCCTCGCAACCGACATCTCACCAAAAGTCCTTGCAAAAGCGATTGAGGGGAGTTATGAAGCGAAACATGTCGAATCGCTGCCCAGAGAAATTACGGTACGTTCCTTTGAAAAAGTACGCAGTGATACGGGAATTAGCTATCAAGTAGTTCCCCATTTACGAAAAAAAGTGCTGTTTCGTCTCTACAATTTGGTAACCGACCCGTTTTTTTTCAAAAATCGGTTTGATATGATTTTTTGCCGTAATGTCATGATCTATTTTGATGAGCCGACTCGCCATGATCTGATAGGGCGTTTTGGAACATTGCTCCCAAAAGGGGCCCCTCTATTTTTAGGGAGTTCAGAATCATTGACGTCTCATCGCGAGACGTTGAAGCTTTTGGGCTCTTCGATTTATCAACGACTATAAGGAACTCCCCTGAAAAAAACGGATTACACCGATGCTCATAATGAAGCAAAATTTAATATTAATGAACTCTTTTTTTCGATTACACGCAAGGACAGTACGATCCTGTCAGGTAATGAGGTTTTTGTACGAATCAGTGGATATACAAAAGAAGAACTGATTGGAAGTTTCCATAACATTATCCGCCATCCCGATATGCCAAAAATCATTTTCAAGACCCTATGGGACTATTTGAATGCGGACAAACCCATTGTGGCCTATGTTAAAAACAGGGCTAAGGGGGGCGAATATTATTGGGTTCTTGCGGCTATCTTCCCGCGCGATGATCGCTATATTTCTATACGTATCAAGCCAAATACGCAGATTTTCACCGCTGTCAGAGAACTCTATTCTGAACTGCTGATAGCAGAAAACAGCGGCGGGATGGAAGAAAGCGGCAAAATGCTTTCGGATACACTAAGTGCTTTAGGGTATAAAGATTATGACCAATTTATGAGCGATGCGCTGTTGCAAGAGTTACAGGAACATAAACGGCTTGTTGTTTCAACCTCTTTGAAGGAGGAGAATGTTGAATCGGCTTCCCCTCTCTTATTGCAACTTAAATCGGCGTATGAATATAGCACTATGCTAATGAATGAATACGACGTATGGTTTGACAAAATCAATGCACTTATACAAACCAAATTGATACTAGAAGAGAAGAGTCTCCTCTTGCGTCAAGTTGCCCGCGAAATTGTTTTCTTGTCATTAAACGCCTCCGTATCGTCGTACAAAGTTATAAACGGTGGGGAAACATTCGGTATTCTGGCCAGGGATATCCGTATCAACGCAAAAGAGAACGATACACTGATCGACCATATTGATACGATTGTCCATCGTCTCTCCGATTCGTTGAACGCAATGGTCTTTTCGGTGGCCGGGATGCGTCTGCAAATCGAGACTGTGACCTATTTTATCGAAGAATTATTGTGCAAAGAGTGCGACGTTCAAAGTGATGAGATAAGTGAAAATATGGGTGCCCTGATCGCATTGGTTACCGAGTATTCGGCAAAATTAAATACGTTGCAAACCCAGATTGATCGGCAGCTGCACGAGACTCTTATGGAACTCGATCAGCTGGAACAGCAGATGATGTATTTGGGATACATACAAGTGTACGGTCTTATCGAATCTGCCGGATATCGGAATGAGACGGTGAGTTTTGAGGGGATATTTTCCCAATTGAAAACGTTGATACAAACAACATCGCAAGAAATTAATGAGATGCAGAAGATTGGGGAAAGCTTTTATACCGAAAACCGACTCCTCATGGAAAAATCACAGAGAAGTGTTGTCGTACTGGAGCGTTTGCACGAAACGATGGCGGCAATCAAGGAAAAAGTAGAGCATTAAAAAACTATCAGCGAGGTATAAAATGAATATAAAAGAGCTATTACCAAGATTTGAAGCGCTTGTTAGCGCGAGAAATGATTTCTTTGACGGTAAGCAATTCGCGAGAAATAATGAAGTGTTTTTAGAGCTTTTTGATCGGTTGTCTGAGTCTAAACCCATTATGCAAACAGCAAAAGGAGAATAATCATGTCTATAGCCAAAGATATTCGTCAATTTTCACATCGATTAAAAGTCCTCTATGTCGAAGATAATCATGAACTCAGAAAAGAGACTGCACTCTTATTTGAACCGTTTTTTGGGAAGATTGAGCTGGCTGAAAATGGTGAAGAAGGGCTAAAAAAATATAATGACGATGACTATGACATCGTCATTACTGATATTAATATGTCGCGTATGAATGGGCTGGAGATGATTAAGCATATACGTGAGATGAATCCAGAACAAAAAATTATTGTAATTACTGCGCATGATGAACACGATACGTTAATCAGCATGGTTCGTAAAGGGATCAACAGTTTTATTCTTAAACCAATTGTCTTGGAAGATATGCTCAAGGTTATGTATCCTATTTGTCGAGATGCCGATACATATAATGTTAATGCAGAGCTTTTTAAAGAACTGAATGATGAACGCAATAAGCTAAAACAGCAAGTTCGTGTCCTTGAAGCACAGTTGAATACTATTGCGGTTAAAAACCAGCAGGTTGAACAACTCTTTTTTCAAAATAAACCTGAAGAAATCGAATCACACTTTAAAGAGTATTTTGCCAAGGACGAGGATCAGGGGAGTGAAAACGTCGTGTTTAATATAGACGACGCTGATGAGATGAAAGAATGGCTCGGCGATATACCGAATTTACTGATACGCTACTGTAATGAACATGATGTGAAAAAAATTCATACAATTACAAATTATATTGCAAAACTAGGTAGTACCTTGCGTATTTATACCCCATTTATGGATGTATTAGCCAAAAGTATGGAAGATCTGGCATACGCAATCGGTGAAGGGGAAGAATTTATTGCGTTGATAGACTCGAAGCCGGAACAGGTATTAAAGCTCTTTGATGCCGTTTGCATCGATATGATCCTCTATATAGACCGTTTTTCAATAGAAAGCATGGCGATGAAACATATCCACCATATCCATCAACCCACAGCGATCAGCATCCAGCAGATAACGGGATTGCTACATCCAGAAGCTGTAGAAGATGGAGATATTGAATTTTTTTAATACAATGATCCCTAAATAGACAATGGAGAAGTGAATAATATGCGTCACAACGGTACAACTACCCGTATGTTTGAAAAAGATTTTTCAGGCGAAAGAATTTTTATAGTGACAGCTCTTATCGCTTCGATTATCATTGGTGCCCTGATTTTTTCATTCACCAAAAACTATTATGAAGAGAGTGGCAGAAAACGATTTGTATCAGAAGTGGAAGAGACCACGCAGGCGATGAAGCGGCGTGTTGAGAATTATGAGAACGCACTACGAAGCGGGGTGGCATTTTTACAAGGCAGTCAAAAAGTCAGCCGTGATGAATGGCGTTGGTTTGTTACGACATTGGAAACAGAAAAATTCTATCCAGGTGTCCAAGGGATCGGATATACGATGATGCTCAAGCCCGCAGAGGTTGAGCCGACAATCCGTCGAATGCGTATCGAAGGATATCCTTCTTTCACTTTGCGGCCTGCCGGGAAAAGGGAAGAATACAGCTCTATCCTCTATCTTGAACCGATGGATAAACGCAATATTCAGGCCATCGGCTATGATATGTATGCTGACCCTGTTCGGCGTGAAGCCATGCGCTTGGCAAGAGATAGTGGTACTGCGGCGATTTCCGGAAAAGTACATTTGGTACAGGAGATCGATACGGATGTTCAGGCGGGTTTCTTGATGTACCTACCGTTGTACAAGAGAGGATCAACTATCGATACGGTTGAAGAACGCCGCAAAGCACTGGTCGGATTTGTTTACAGCCCCTTTCGGATAAAAGAGCTGATAAAGTCGTTAAACATAAATGAGGGATCTATGGATTACGAAATTTATGACGGCGAAATATCAGAAAAGAATCTCCTCTATCGCGCTACCAACCACCCTATGAATGCGACACATTATCATCATGATGAACCCATTAAGATCGGCGGACGCATATGGAATGTTCGCTATTCCAGTACGAATGCCTTTGATGCAGCTCATGCAAGTGGGCAGCATGTGTTTTTGTCCTTGGCTATATTTTTGTTTTATCTATTTCTAATGTCGATCATCTTTAAACTTTTACAGAACCGAAAAATTCTAAACCGTAATCGGGATGAACTACAGCAGGCAACAATTCAACTACGCGAGAGTGAAGAATTTTATCGGACAATTTTTGCATCCGTCAGTGAGGCTATTTTTATACTAAGCGATAAAATAATCGTCGATTGCAATGACCTCGCTTTATCTATTTTTGATATTAGCAAAGAAGAAATCATCGGAAAAAATATACATGATTTATCCGATAACCTTGAATGCGGAAAGAGTCATTTTTCTTCCTATTTTAACGCCGTACACCAGGGTGAATCCCCGACAACAATATGTACATTGACTATAAATAAAAAGGATATTGAGAGAAAAATACTCGAGTTTACCCTTTCAATGTTTGGTCGTCAAAATGAAAACAAAATCATCATGATCGTTCGAGATATCAGCAGCCGTGTTGAAGAGGAAAGATTATTAAAAATGAATACACGTCAGGCACAAATGGGAGAGATGATTTCGGTGATTGCCCATCAGTGGCGCCAGCCGCTTGCCATCATAAATGCCATTACATCACAAATACGACTAAAACTAATGATGACCGAAGAGAATGATTGCCAAATTACCGATAAACTGATAACAATTGAGGAGCAAAGTACCCATCTCTCACAAACAATTTCCGAATATCGGGATTTTTTTCACCCTAATAAGCCCAAAGAATTTTTCTATCTCTCTGCGCTATTGACGAGTGCCCTTAATTTGGTCGACTATGCACTGAAAAATCATTCGATTGCTGTAGAGATCGTCATAGATAATGATCCAAAACTTTTCTCTTACCGTAATGAAATTCTTCAAGTATTGATTGCCCTTTTGAAAAATTCGTTAGACGCATTTGAAGAAAAGAGTATTTCGCACAAAAAAATATTAATTACTATTGATAATGATGGAGAATACGGTACTATAGTCATTCTTGATAATGGTGGAGGAATGCCTGCTGAAATTGTGGAAAAAGTATTTCTTCCATATTTTACAACAAAAAATCATAGTGAAGGGACTGGTTTAGGTCTCTATATGAGTAAAATGATCATTGAAGGGCATTGTCATGGATCGATTCATGCACATAACGAGAACGAATATGCTGTTTTTACCATCAAACTGCCATTGGAGAATGAAGAATAATGCATGTTAAAGATATTCTGAAACAACTGACAATTTATGCAGAAGGGATGAGTGTCCTTTATGTAGAAGATGAAGATCTGATACGAGAAAATACCGCCATGGTGTTTTCGACGATATTTCCTGTTGTTACAACCGCTAGCAACGGGAGGGAAGGATTGGCTCTTTATCAAGAAAATCCATATGATCTGGTAATCACCGATATATTGATGCCGGAGATGAATGGTGTTGTGATGATTCAGAAGATCAAAGAACTCAACCCTACACAGAATGTCATTGTCACTTCTGCATGTGAAGAGAGCAGCTATTTACTCGATCTTATCAATGCCGAGGTCGCACAGTTCATCCTCAAGCCGATGAAAACGGACAAGATGATACAAACACTTTGCAACGTCTCCCGTAATATCTACAATGCACGAAAAGTGGTAGAGTTTACAGCACATATGAAACAAGATCTCATCCATCAGTCAACGCTTCTCGAACAATATAAGGAGATCGTCGACGTGTCGATGATCGTTTCAAAAACCGATTTGCTGGGGAATATTACCTACGTAAACAATGCTTTTTGTAAAACATGCGGCTATGGCAAAGAGGAGATGATCCAAAATGGTCATCAACTCATTCGCAACAGTGAGACACCGCCCCATTTTTACGAAACTATGTGGCGAGAGATACTGGACAAAAAAATATGGCACGGTACAATCAAAAATATCAAAAAAGACGGCTCCCCTTACATAACCGAGACGACGATCAAACCGATATTGGATGAATACGGGGATGTTTTGGAATTTATCAGCATCAGTTACGATGTGACCGAGATGCATGAGCTGAATGAGGAGATATGGAATACACAGCATGAAATGCTGAGTCTACTTGGCGAAATAGGGGAGACCCGATCCAACGAAACGGGTAACCATGTCCGAAGAGTTTCCAAATATTCCGCATTGCTCGCCGAGCTTCATGGTCTGAATGAAGAAGAAATAAAACTCATTTACAGCGCATCGCCGATGCATGATATTGGAAAAATCGGAATTCCGGACTCTATTTTGCTCAAGCCTGGAAAACTTGAAGCGCTGGAATACGACGTGATGAAAAATCACAGTACCATCGGATACGATATTCTTAAAAAGTCAAAACGCCCTTTACTCAAAGCAGCTTCGATTATTGCCCGTGAACATCATGAAAAATGGGACGGATCGGGATATCCGAGGGGTTTATCGGGAGATCAGATCCATATTTACGGTAGAATCACCGCTTTAGCAGATGTTTACGATGCATTGAGCTGTGATCGCGTCTATAAACAAGCGTGGCCGATGGAAAAAATCATCGAATACATTGTGAATGAACGCGCCAAACATTTTGATCCGGATCTGGTTGATATATTTATGGAAAATATTGACAGTTTTATCACAATTTCAAAAGAGTTTACCGATTGATTACGTAAAAGAACATTTAGTGTAGATTTTAGGAGTCTTTTTGACAACATTCAGCAGCCAATATCAGATTGTAGACACACTACATGAAAACCTTACCACAGTAGTGTATAGAGCCAATCACCTTTCAACGAAACAAAGTGTCATTATTAAGATGCTCAAAGAGAGTGCACGTAATGACCATGCGATAGCGCAATTTATCAATGAACATCAGATTCTCTCGACATTGAAGTCTCCTAAAATTGTTAAACTGACTGATGTCATGGAAACCACATCTAGGTATATACATATTTTCGAAGACATCGGCGGAAACTCTTTGTTTAATCTCCTTCAAGAGGGGTGTTTTCCACTCGAAGAATCGCTCGAAATTGCTTTTGATGTAGCAGATACTATCCGTTATTTGCACCAAAAACATATTATTCATGCCGATATAAATCCCAAAAATATCATCTATAACCCCGAAATAAAAGCGGTACAGATCATCGATTTTGGCTATTCGATTTACGACAACCATTATCGGTTTAATAACGATATCAATGCGGGAACATCTGGAAATCTGTTGTATATGTCACCTGAACAGACAGGGAGAACCAAGCAAAAGCTTGATTATAGAACCGATTTTTACAGTTTCGGGATGACGCTGTATCACCTTCTCTCTGGACGATTGCCTTTTGACGCAAAAGATCGGCATGAACTGATACACAAGCAAATCGCTTTAGATCCCATAGAACTTCATCAGCTAAACGTTTCTATACCGCCTGTCCTCTCACGAATCGTTCAAAAACTGATAGAGAAACAACCCGATCGACGTTACCAAAGCGATGATGCCATCTTGTATGATCTGAAGGAGTGTCGTCAATTGTTAAAACGCTCGGGTAATGTCGGCGATTTTATGATTGCGACCCATGACCGTCCGTTATTTACATTTGGGGAGTTCCTTTTCGGTAGAGAAGAAGAGGTCTTGTTATTGAAGCAAGCAGCCCAAAAAGTTCTTTCGGGCGGTTGTTCTGTCAAAATGTTGCTCTCAGGGCATTCAGGTGTGGGGAAAACCCGTCTGATAGAGGAATTTTTTACCTATATAAATACCGGTGGATTTCGTATTTTCAAAGGAAAGTTCGAACAATATCAAATTGCTTCGTCTTACGATATATTTAAACAGATTTTTTCGCAGTTCCATCTGCACCTGAGAAACCTTACACAGAAAAAAAGAGAGCTCAAGATTCATCCGAACAGTATCCAGGTGCTGTGCCAGGTTTTCCCTGAACTCTGTGAAATCTTTCCATTTACGTCCAAACAGCCGTCCCATTCAACAGAAGAAATTACCAATCAGCTCCCCTATGCCCTAGAAGAATTTTTCACCAATATCGTTACGGCCGAATCGCCTCTGATCTTATTTATAGATAACCTGCAATGGGCAGATACGGCATCGGTAAAACTGATACAAAAATCGATTCTCGAAATCAGCAGTCCGAATCTTCATATTATCGCGTGTTACCGTGACAATGAAATAGAAAGGGGTCAAGAAATCGGCAAATTGATAGAAACGATTCGGGACAAAAAAGACTTTGAGTGTTACAGTCTCCATCTTTTGCCTCTCAATGAAAAAGAGATCAATACGATCCTGAATGATTTTTTGCGTGATGAGAGTGAACGGACACAAAAGTTGGCATCGCTCATTTATAAAAAAACAGATGGGAATCCATTTTATGTCAAAACATTTCTCCATTATCTGATAGATACGAACACACTGAGCTATGAGGAGGGTGCATGGCATTACTCTCTAGATCAGATCAAATCGTACAGTGCCAGTGTCAACATTATCACTATTATCAATAATAAATTTTCACTTTTGGACTCTGCCGAACAATTATATCTGCAGTATCTGGCTTTATTGGGCAACCGGTTTGAGCTGAAGTATACAGCGACCATTATGGACTTTTTGGGACAACCGAACCATCTGTTGGAAAATTTGGAGAGAAAAGGGTTTATCGAACTTTTAGAAAGAGAGTATCAGTTTGTCCATGACCAAATACATCAGTTCGTTTTTTCCTCTATCGACCAAAATCTTAAAAAACAGATGCATAAAAATATCGGAATATATTTGGAGCGCACTTTTGAGGCGGGGGCAAATACCAATATTATAGCTCTCACCCGCCATCTTAACAATGGTTATGAGATCCATAAATTTCCTATCAGATTTTTTACATTGAATGTAAAAGCGCTTGATGAAATGATCAAAAACAGCTCCTATGCGTTAGCTATGGATCACATTAGATGGATCGATGCTAATATATACCACGAACGTTTATGGAAAAATGAACGTACTTTGACTTTTATGTATCAAGTACTAAAAGGAAAGATCCTTTATTTGAATGGATTTCATAATGATGCGTATGGGCATACCTTCTTGCTGATCGTAAAAGCTAAAAACATTCAGGAGAGATTGACATGTTTTACCTTGCTCAAAAATATCTGTGTGACGCAGGGAAGCCATTTTAACGAATTGACAGCGTTCGGAAATGATTTATTTAAAGAACTTGGTTTGCAAATTCCCAAAACGGAGGATGAGCTCCACACAACGGTGGAAAAGTTACATCATAAGATCAAGCAACATCCCCTTTCTCGTCTTCCTGAGAATATACTTAACCTTCCAAAACTGAAAAATAGGCAAAAACAAAAAATATTATCTTTGCTGGTAGATTATTGGGAAGCCGCTTATTATCTTGCCGATATTGAGTTGATGCAATGGTCTACTTTAAATATTATTGATCTCTCTTTTCGCTTTGGCAATTCGAGCGAATCGTCCTTTGGGTATGTCCTTTACGGGGCATGGATGGTTTCACAAGGAGAGTATGCGCAGGGGTATCGCTTCGGTCAGGTTTCATTAAAACTGAATGATCAGATAGGCGATAAAAAAATGCTTCCAAAAGTTCACAATTTTTTTGCTAATTTTATCAATCCCTACATAAAACCGCTCTCTACAAATGTTCTCTTGTATCAAAAAAGCCTACAGCAAAGCAAAATCAACGGAGACGTTGTATTTGGAACCTGGGCTAATTTTTTAATGCATTTTTCAGATTTTCTTTCCGGTAAATCGTTGGAAACTCTTCGTGAACATATCCTCAAAGAGGAAAAATTTATTCTGACATCAGGCGATAGCAAAATGATCGCCATATTCAAGGTTTTGACGAATACCGTCTGCTCCTTGCAAGAAACCGGTCATGATGATTTTACAGAAGAGAAACAGGCGATCGTGTTGTGGGAATCAGAATCTTTTTATCCTGGTCTTGCTTGGTATGGGATTCTCAAAGCACAAACGTTTTTCATCGAAGGGGAATGGAAGAAAGCATACAAACATCTAAAGTTTTTTGTTCATAATAGTACGAATGAAGTGATCATGTTTCCGAAAATTAGACTCCATTTTTTACGGGCGCTACTTCTTTTAAACAAAAAAACTCCTCTGAACGATTTAGAATCGGAACAACTGAATAAGGATTTATCCGAATGCGATTCGTATTCAAACGCTGCTCCGGCCAATTATAAATTCTGGAAATTGCTTCTCAAAGCAGAACGGATGAAATCGCATGAGAACCATTGGAATGTTGCAAAAGCCTATGATGATGCATTGAAAGAGGGGCGAAAAAACAAAAATCCATTCTTTATTGCGATGGGAGGAGTATGTGCAGGGATATTTTGGAAAAAACGCGCTTATTCAGAGATGGCACATCTCTATTTTAATGAAGCGATTGTTGGTCTCAATCAATGGGGCGCCTACGAAGCAGCCAAGCGTCTAAAAGAAAAATATCTCACGCAAACGGCAACGCTCCAAAATGTGATAGAGAGTTCTTCAAACAGTTCATTATTAAAATCAGAACCCGCTAATTTTCAGAGTTTGCTGAAATCATTTCAAGCGATTTCGCAAGTGATGGATACGAATGAACTTATCACAACGTTAATGAAGGTGATTTTAGAAAATGCGACCGCCAGCAGAGCCGTTTTAATGTTCAAAGACGGGGAAGATTTTTTTAAGAGTGCCAGCATCGATTTTAAAGATGGGAAAATTGAATTTTTGAATACGTCGTTAAATGAAATATTTACTGTTCCACAACACCTCATTTTCTATGCCATAGATACGAAAAAAAACATTACGCTTGAGAACCCGGCCGAAAGCGGAATGTTTCAATACGATGAGTATATCAGACACCATAGGCCCGCTTCGTGCTTTGTCATCCCTGCTTTGATAGAAGGTTCCGTGCAGGGTGTTTTGTATCTTGAAAACCGCGATGTTGTCACCCCTCTCACTCCCGATACGGTGCAGACTTTGCGCCTTTTGTTGACACAATCGGCAATTATTTTCAAAAATACTTCCCTTTACGAGTCGCTTAAAAGTAACGAAAAGAGTCTCAATAAAGCGCAGCAGATAGCACATATCGGAAGCTGGCAATATAATAGGACTACGGATGAGCTACAGTGGTCTGCGGAAACCTATCGTATTTATGAACTTGAACCGTTTGAAATAAAGATCGAGAACGATTGGTTCCTGAACCATCTCCCTCCTGAAGACGTAACGATTGTCTTGGATGCATTCGAAGAAGCGATGAGCGGACAAGGCTATTATGACGTTTCTCATCGCATTGTGAGTGCAAAAGGGAATATTAAATTTGTTCACCAGCGCGCAGAGGTATTTTGGGACGGTGAACATCAAAAAATGTCCGGAACGATTCAGGATATCACCGAGTCAAAACAGGCAGAAGAGGAGATTAGCCGGTTGTCCCAGGTGGTAGATCAAAACCCTTATATCACGATCATCACCGACAAATACGGTTTTATTGAATATGTCAATAATCAATGTCTTAATTTTACAGGATATTTTGAACATGAGCTTATTGGCAAAAACATGAATTTCTTCCGATCGGGCGTTCACTCCGATTCTTTTTATCAAGAGATTTGGAATACGATTAGCAGAAAAAAAGAGGTATGGCGCGGAACAATTATCAACCGGATGAAAAATGATGAACAGCGTGATTGCGAATCGACTATTTTTCCGATATTCAATGCACAAAATGAGATTGTCAATTATGTGACGATACAAGAGGATGTTACACAACGCAATATCAAAGATAAATTGTTTTTGATGCAGACACGGCAGGCACAGATGGGGGAGATGCTTTCCATGATCGCACACCAGTGGCGCCAGCCATTGACGATTATGAGCTCCTATTTAAGTCGAGACCGGATCAATATCCTGCTTCAAAAAGCGAGCATGGAAGATTTTGTAGAGAGTATTGATGCGATTGAAGTGCAAATACAGTATTTATCGCATACGATCTCTGATTTTAGAGATTTTTTTAAACCGGATAAACCGGCTGTTTTGACTAGCAGCACTACTGTACTCTCCAAAACGCTTACGTTGATCGAACACTCGTTGATTCTCAGTAAAATTGCGGTAAATCAGACGCATCAGAATGATTATGAATACAAAACATTTGAAAACGAACTGGTCCAAGTGATGTTGAATCTACTAAAAAATACACAAGATGTATTTTTAGAGCGCAACACAGCTTACCCTGCGTTGACGATTATGACAGATCAACAAGAAGGTCATGCGATTATCAGTGTCGAAGACAATGGCGGTGGAATTGACCCGATATTGATGGATACAATGTTTTTACCCTATGTGTCAACAAAAAGTCTCACTGGAACAGGGCTGGGACTGTATATGTGTAAAACGGTCGTTGAAAATCATTGTCACGGAACGTTAAGTATAGAAAATACACAAAAAGGGGCAAAGTTTACTATCAGAATCCCGCTATCTGGTACCAGTAACACTATAAGTTCATGAAAAATATTGATTTGTCTATTGGTATGTGCTAAAATTAAACAATTAAGATAAACTACAGAAATATTTATTTGATTAAAAAATAAAATAAAATTAACTAAATTGAGTCTCTAATGCATGATATACGTGTCTTTAAAAATTTATCCGTATTGTATGCAGAAGATGATACTACTTTACGAGAAATAACAGAAAAAACACTGCAGATTCTTGTTGGCAACGTATATTCTGTATCGGACGGGATGGAAGCGTTGTCGATTTTTGACAACTACCCTATCGATGTGGTCATTCTCGATATATATATGGGATCGATCAGCGGTATCGAAGTTGCCAATAAAATTCGAAAAAATAACCACAACACACCTATTATCATCGTATCAGGGTCGGTACAGACGGAAGACCTTTTGGCGGCATGTAAACTTAACCTTGTTGACTATATCCAAAAACCTATCGAATTTAACGCATTGATCAATGTATTGTCAGCAGCAATTGATCAACTTCACTCCAACGGTTTATTACTGACTAAAATCAACGATTCTGTATCGTATGATTATTTTGCAAAATCATTAATCAAAGATGGAGAAAATATTTCGCTAACCAAAAATGAAATTAATGCAGTAGAACTCCTTCTTTCACGACGAGGACAGGTTATTAGCTATGACACATTTTTTCATGTTTTAGAAGATCAGATGTCCGATGGCGCTTTAAAAAATCTCATTCTCAGAATTCGTAAAAAAATGGGAGATGATAGCAATATACGTAATCTTTCAAAAATAGGGTATAGCCTTTATTAAATAAGGTATAATCATTCTTAATATGAAGAAAGTGAATAATTTATGAATCTATCTGCAAAGAAAACGAAAGGTTTAGTACTTTTCGCGGATGATGATATGGTTATGAGAGATTATATCTCCCGGCTCCTTGAAGATGCCGGTTACAGTGTTGCGACGGCATCCGACGGGATAGAAGTGCTCGGTTTATGTAAAAAGTCTCTCCCTGATTTACTTTTGAGTGATGTAATGATGCCGGGGCTGAACGGTCTTGATTTGTTGAAAACACTTCGTTGTGATCAAAAGACGGCAATATTACCCATAATCTTACTTTCGGCACGTACAGGTGAAGATTTTAAAGCAGAAGCTTTACTCGCGGGTGCGGATGATTATCTCACAAAACCTTTTCATCCCGCTGAATTGGTCGCAAGAATTGATGGAGCCGTAAAACTAGGCAAACTTCGACATGACGCTGAGCAGTTTTATCGGACAGTATGTTCATCGGTTTACGAAGCGATTATTATTTTGGAAAACAACATTATTGTTGACTGCAATGATATGGCTGTCAAGCTGTTTGAAACGACCAAGAATGAACTGATAGGGATGGACATCCTTAATACGACACACCATTTTGAATGTCGTGGAAATAATTTTTCTTACTATCTTGCTTCTGTCTCTGACGGGCATACAACGATGGAGTGTTCCTTATTACTGGGAGGCAATGTTAATAAAACCAAATTCCTTGATATGACCGTTTCACGTTTTGGTACGGATGGGAATAAACTGATATTGATTGCACGGGATATCACTGAAAAACTGGAAGAAGAAAAACTTTTTAAAATGCAAGCACGGCAAGCACAGTTGGGTGAGATGATTTCCATGATTGCGCATCAATGGCGTCAGCCATTAGCGATTATCAATGCTATCGCAGCACAAATACGTCTAAAAGAGTTGATGAAAGAGACGGGGGATCCTCTCCTTATAGAAAATCTGATAAAAATTGAGCAGCAATGTGTGCATTTATCGCAAACGATTTCTGACTACAGAGATTTATCGAATCCCAATAAAGAACAAGAATCCGTAACCTTCTCCAAATTAGTGCATCATGCAATCAATCTTCTGGACCATACCTTTAAAAATAACGGTATCGAAGTTCATGAGATCATCGATCATGATACGGTACTCATTACGTTTTTTAATGAAGTCCTCCAAGTGTTGATCACCCTGCTAAAAAATTCGGTTGATGCATGCGAAGAAAATAATAGTAGAGATTGCAAAATCACAATTAGTATCGATCAAAACGATGAATACGGTATTATCACGGTCCATGACAATGCAGGAGGAATTTCATCAGATTTGATCAATAAACTTTTTACACCGTACTTTACGACTAAAAACAATGGTACAGGCTTGGGCCTATATATGAGTAAAATGATAATAGAAGATCATTGTAAAGGCTTATTGGAAGTAAGCAGTGAAGCTCAAGAAACCCTTTTTACCATAAAATTACCAAGGTAAGAATGATCTGTCAAAACTTTCTCCTTCAGCGCCTATCTCTAAAGGCTTTAAACTCTTCTGCCGGCAATGGCTTGGAGTAGAAATACCCTTGTATCTCATTACACCCTTGCTCTTTAAGGTATTCAAGTTGCCCAATGGTTTCTACCCCTTCGGCAATTGTTTGCAATCCTAAGCGTTTTGCCATACTGATAATAGCACTGACGATGGCTTTGTCCTCATCGTCTGTATTTATATCTCGGACAAAGGACTGATCGATTTTTAGTTTGTAAATTTTGAATTTTTTAAGGTAGCTGAGCGATGAATAGCCTGTGCCGAAGTCGTCAATGGACATCCGTACACCGCGATCATGTAGATTATTCATAACGCTAATGGCTTTTTGCGGATCATGCATCGCTACCCCTTCCGTTAATTCGAGTTCCAGATATTCGGGAGGTAACCCGATTTCTTTAAGTATGCTTGATACAGTGTCCGGAAGAGTGAGATGCCGAAACTGTACAGCAGAGATATTTACCGCCATTATAATTGGCTCGTCCCCTTGCTCTATCCACTCTTTCGCTTGTTTTACAGCGGTACGAAGTACCCACTCACCGATAGGCAAGATCAGCCCATTCTCTTCTGCAATGGGGATGAATTCAGCCGGTGATACATTTCCAAGCTCAGGATGATACCAGCGCAGAAGTGCTTCTGCCCCGATAATTTTGCCATCTACAGATGCAATCTGAGGTTGATAATGGAGATGAAGTTGGTTTTGTTCAAGCGCATGGCGCAGTGCATTACCAAGTTCCATGTTGCGGATCGAGTTTTTTTGCATCTCTTCAGTGAAAAAACAATATCCGTTCCGCCCCTCTTGCTTGGCTCGGTACATGGCGATATCGGCATTTTTATAGAGCGTTTCGAAATCCGATCCATCAGTAGGATAGAGGGCGATACCGATCGAGGCGGTTAAACTCAGTTCATGATGTTCGATTTGGAAAGGTTGTTTCATAACCTCCAGGAGCTTTTGAGCTACTTTGTCCGCTCCGTTTATTTGGAGATTCGGGAGCAGTATGATAAACTCGTCACCCCCTAATCGGGCTACTGTATCTTCTTCTCTTAGACCAGATTGCATCCGTGTTGCCGATTCAATCAGTAATTTATCGCCGATATTGTGACCAAGGGTATCGTTGATGTCTTTAAAATGGTCGAGATCCAGAAACATCACGGCGAGCGTTTCATTACTGCGTTTTGCCAGGCTTAACGTATATTTGATATGATCATCAAGATGAGCGCGATTCGGCAGCCCGGTAAGTGAATCGAAATTTGCTAAATAATGGCTGCGTTCTTCAGCCTCTCGACGTTCGGTGATGTCTTCTCCTGAGGTCAATAATCCAATACAGTTCCCTTTTGCATCCAAGAGCGTCGTATTGTTCCACGCGATTATTCTTTCTTCCCCATTTTTAGTCAGAACAGGATTTTCGAAATAGGTCATTTGGGTGTGCTGTGTGTCAATCATAGAGTTGCTCACCTCATAGACTTGTTGCCGAAACCGCTCCGGCAAGAAATTATTCATCCAGTTTTTGCCAATCACTTCATCAGCACTGTAGCCAATGATTTCACAACCGCGACGATTGATCAGCTGGACGGTGTTATCTACGTCTAATACCATTATCATAACACCGACAATATCAAGATACTTCTGAGCGGTATTTTTTTCCATTTCGAGGGAAAATTCCATATTTTTTCGTAAGGTTATGTCTTCATAGAGACCTAATATCCCTATCGTTTCATTCTTCTTGTTATACAGCGGAGTTTTAGAGGTGCTGAGCCAGATAGTATTCCCCTCGGGAGTCGTTTGCGGCTCTTCATAAAAAAGGCGTGGGAGACCTGATTCCATGACATTGCGATCATCTGCTTGATAAAGGTCAGCTTGATCTTTCCAACACAACTGTGTGTCATTTTTGCCAATCACATTGCTCGAGTCACTTTCTCCTGCGTCGTTGGCAAAAATGAGGTTGCATCCTAAATAATTGAGATCTTTGTCTTTCCAAAAAATACGTACGGGTGCTGTATTAATGATCGATTTCAAAAGATTATTGGATTCGGATAAGGCATTTTCCGCATTTTCACGTGCAGTATCGCGCTCAAAGCTATCCAGTGCATAACTGATGTCGATAACCATCTCTTCTAAGAGCGTTTGCGATGCTTCATCAAAAGCATTGATTTCTGCGGCATAGAGGGTGAAAACACCTACAGGGACACCATTACGATGGAGAGGAAGAGCGGCAGAAGAACCCCAACCGTATTTTTCACACAGTGTATGCCACGGTGCAGTGATCGGATCGTTTTGAAAATCCTGGCACCAGATGGATCGATTTTCATGAAATGCACGGCCGGTAGGACCTTGTCCTAGAGGATCGGCTGAATTTAATGAGATATGCACCCCATTGAGATAATCACTCCCGTCTCCGTAAAATGCAACAGGGTTGATTTGTTGGTTTTGTTCATCGGCCAGACCGATAGCTGCCATTTTCATACCGCCGAAACGGACGGCGTCACGGCAAATGGTTGGGAAGAGTTCTCCTTCGTTTTTCGAGCGGACGATGGCTTGATTGCATTGGCTGAGAGCGGAATACAGCTGTTTAAGCCGTTCATTGGAGGCAATAAGCTGTTTAAGTCTACTCTGCGTTTCGCCAAGCCATCCAAGAATGCTGTTTTCTAATCCTTTTGCTACTGCAATATCAATAGAAAAATCTCCTTTTCCGATACGGGAAATGTGATCGTGCAATACCTCTGCGCTGCTTCCAAGAATCAGATACAGGCTTTTATAGAGACGCCATAGCATGTAGAGTAAATAGAGACCTGTGAGAATAAAAAGGATACGCAAAGTCAATGCGATTATTCCACCTCTATGAACGGCACTATTCGTACGCTTTTCCATTATGATGTAAAACTCATCGATTGGACGCATGATTGACGCTTTGGCATTATGGTAGGTTTCATCGTGCAAGAGTTCTAGCGCTTTTTGTTTTTGAAGAACGGTATCTGAGCCTTTGGCTTCGATCAGTTTCATAGCAGTATATTCGGTTTTTGTCAGTGTGTCGGAATTCTTTTTGGCTTCCGAGAGCTTTTCAAATTCGGCGTGCGTGAATCCTGCTTGATGCATCCTATCGATCAAGGATACCGATTGGTTGCTATATGGGCGAGGACGCTTATCGTCTAATCCGACCAAATCCCAATAAATGTTTTGATAATCGATCGGACGGGGTTTCTTACCATTACGGATATCAAGGATCTCTTGATAATGGTATTTATAGAGTGGATTTCCAGTGGCCACGTACGTCCGGACCATTCGTGTTAAATCATCCGATGAATGACGCAATTCATCGGCTAAAATGAAAGAGTGTAATCGTAATTCATGTGCTTTATCGATTTGCTTTTCTGAATAAACGTAGATACTAAAAGAGAGTCCAAATAATATTGATATAGCGAGCGTTTGCCAGAGGTTTCGGATGAATGGGGATATCATTTGATTAGAAGTCATTATTAGTCTTTCATTGAGATTAAAAGCTTTAGATTTTGCTATATATAGAAATTTTAAGAAGGAAGGATTTCCTTGCGCTTTATCGGCTTTCGTAAAATGGATTTTCAATACTCTCCGTCTTTTCAACCTCAATACGCTCAGGAAGGTTTTTATCACGTCTTAAAGCCTCAACCGAAGCATCGATAATCCGTTTTAGCTTTAAAGCATACTCAAGCCCTCTAGCGTCCTTCGTGATATCCAAAGAGCCATAAAGAGAAATACGGTCAAGGCGGTTTTCAACGGTAAGCTCATCGATTAAAAAACTGTCTGTTTCATTTTCATAGGCCATAAATGATTTGGGTATCATGGTTACCAGCTCCCTTTAAAAAGTTTTTCGAGTAGACGGATTATATCTTTATCCGTAAAGGGATTGTGTGATTTGCTATTTTTTGTTTCTGGATCTGGCAAATCCATCGCAGTTTGTTTGGAAGATACTCTCATCTGCGGAAAAAATCGAATACCCGATATCTGCTCAAGTTCTCCGATACTGATCACGTCATAATTTCTGCCTGGAGCGTTATTAACAAGGTATGCCGCCCCTTTACCGGAAAAGGGATCATAGATCGCTTTGTAGATCTTGGTGGGTATTAAAACTCTCCCTTTGATACGCTGAATCGATGAACCTAGGAACAATGGTCCCGTAATGACATAGAGTTCCCCCTTAACTTTCGTTAGCCGGCGTGTTGATTCTTCGATCGCAGCCCAGATACCGCGATTGTTATCTGAATTTTGCGGAACCATGTTGGCGAGGGTAAAACACTCATGCTGTGCTGTCTTATTGGGCATATCGGCAGAAGGGGCCATATGGCCTCGATCATAGCCGGAAAGGGAGTAATCTGTGAGCTCTGAGCGTTCATTGATATTCAACTCCTCTTCCGCATGAAAATCATTGGTTCTTTTAATTTTATGTCGTAATCCTTCTTTCGTTAGATGTTCAGCGCTCCACAACGGTGTACGTGAAACCCCGGAATGGATCACAGCAAAGGAGGAATAACACAGCTCTTGGATTTTAGTATTTAGTTTAGTGTTGAGAATATCCGGCGCTTCGTTAGCGTAATAAATCCCATTACACCCCGTAGGTGCAGCGAGTAGGGCTGCTGATAAAATGGTTGATGTGATGAGGAGTTTAAATGGATTCATACCCGTATTTTACCTAAAATATTTTTTTGGATCTTTGTTTAATTAAAAGTGACATGATCATTACAGAATAGGGCATAATATACTTCATATAGGTATATTAGGAGATGAAATGAATCAGGAGTTGCATTATATTCAAGAATTTTATGATGTGGCAATTGAGTTTATAACCAATTACAGTTTTCAAATTATTGGTGCATTAATTGTTGTCATTATCGGATGGTTTGTTTCAAAATATGTTTTCAATCTATTGATTAAACTTTTCGCCAAGCATGATTTTGATGTAACCCTTGGGAAGTTTACAGCAAATATCGTCCGAATATTGATCTTTGGATCGATGCTTGTCGTAGCCATTGGAAAACTCGGAATATCCATCGCCCCTTTTATTGCAGCGGTCGGTGCTATCTTTTTGACAGCCGGTTTGGCACTGCAAGGGACCGTAGCCAATTTCGCTGCCGGAATTTCACTGGTGATCAGCCGTCCGTTTAAAATCGGCG
The DNA here is from genome assembly GCA_036821965.1 of Sulfuricurvum sp. Lineage (GTDB taxonomy): Bacteria > Campylobacterota > Campylobacteria > Campylobacterales > Sulfurimonadaceae > Sulfuricurvum. Next base: position 112,646 of record DAISIO010000004.1, on the reverse strand, counting down.
ATACGATTTCGGTCAACAATATTTATGGGATCGTCGAAGAGATTAAGCTGGCCTACACGACGCTGCGAACTGAAGATGAAGAGATTATTACGGTTCCAAATAAAAATATGATTGGAGAAGTCATTGTCAACTCCTTTAATTACCGTATTGTCGAATCGAGTGTCGGGATCTCTTACCATGATGATGCCGAAAAAGCGATTCAACTGATCAAAAACGTTATTGATAGTTTTGAGAATCTCTCTAGCAATAATAAATCAATCGTGGGGATACAAAAGTTCGGTGACCATGCTGTAGAGATCGGTATGCGCTACTGGGTCCCTACGGGAATTTTTTTTAAAATTCAGTATGACGTCAATTTGGCAGTCTATAAAGGATTGAATGATGCAAAAATAACCATTCCCTTTCCTCAAAGAGAAGTCCATGTTTATGGGCAAAATACCCTATAAATGAAAAAGTTTAATCGTAAGAACTACCAATACTATGTTGCTTGATTGTATACACTAAAATTTGTTACAAATATTCACAAAATACATTAAAAAATACCTATTAATCTAAAAAATGTCTTCTTGTCTCTTAGAAAGTTCTATGATAATAGAATACTAAGAGGGAGGAGTATCGCATGATTTTGATGAACAAAATGACGGTACTTAAGCGAACTATTATTTGGCTAAGTGCCATTACGATAGTTAGTTTTGCTCTTTTGATATTTATTGTATGGGACGAAAGTGAACTATTACATGAATGGTACAAACTAAGCACATTCTTACTGCTATTATTTTTCTTTGGCGTTGTTGTTTTTTTTAGTATGATTATTATCGCATTACACTCTTTTGCAAAACCGATACGAGAATTAAGCCATGACGCTATGATGATTGCAAATGGTAACTATGATATTGAGATTAACAGCAGCCAATATGATCAAGAATGGCAAATACTCACGTATGCATTTCAAAAAATGGCGATTGAAATCAAACGGAGAATAAGCCAGTTGAATGAAAAAAATAGTCTATTAAATGCACAAAAAAATGAGATTGAAGAACTCAATCATACCTTGGAAGAGCGTATTAAAGCTAAACGGCATAACCTTGAAGAATATATTATGATTGTTGATAAAAATATTATCATCTCCCAAACGGATAAATATGGAACTATTACCTACGCTTCTGATGCCTTTTGTCAAATAAGCGGATATTCGAAAGAGCAATTGATCGGTCGAAATCACCGAATTATTCGTCATCCAGATATGCCTGCTGAGTTTTTTAAAGAATTATGGAAAACGATAAGCTCTGGTAAAAGCTGGCAGGGAGAGATCAAAAATCGAAAATATGATGGAAATTACTATTGGGTTGATACGGCAATCTCGCCCAATATTGAAGAGGGAAATATTATAGGATATACAGCAATATGCCACGATATAACAGATAAAAAAAGGATTGAAGAATTGGCTATTACCGATCCTCTAACGGGTCTGTCCAATCGACGACATTACATGATCACCATACAAGAAGAGATGAACCGTGCTAAGCGGCACAATTCCAGTATGGCGCTGATGATGTTAGATGTTGACCATTTCAAAGGCTATAACGATACATACGGTCATCAAGCGGGTGATGATGTTCTGATACGCATTGCCGAAATTTTAAAACACTATACCTCCAGAAGCGGTGAATATGCATTTAGACTCGGTGGTGAGGAGTTTGCGCTATTAATATCCGATATGAGTGACGAGGAATATATCTATCTTGGAAATCGTATACTAAACGAAGTAGAAAGGTTGGCAATTTTACATGACAAAAATGATGCCTCACCCTACGTTACGATTTCAATAGGAATTTTTATCTATTATCCTGAATCGGTAATGACACATGATGAGCTGTACAAAGAGGCAGATGACCAGCTCTATATGGCAAAGGATCAAGGTAGAAATAAGGTTGTATTTAAAATTAGCATAACGTAGAATATTCTGCATATTTTTTAAACCGTAGAGTGTTTTTGTCACTGTGTGAGATGCATTGTATCTGATACTCTACCATCGCTAAAAAGGGGTCTAAAAAACATTTAAATCTCTCTTCGTTTATCGTCTCCATTGCATGACCATTGAGCAGCTCTAAAATAGTCAGTGTCGATTCGATGGTGGAGAGGCAAAAATCTTTTGGCTGTTCTTTGATTTGAAACAAGGAACTTTTGGTATGGGTAAAACTAAGCTTTGGCAAACTTTGAAGATTGCGGCTGAGACGAAGCATCTTTACCGAACACGGCCACGTTCCGTCAATGATAAAAATTACAAGTTGTTTCCCCTGCGTTTCAATCTTCTGTGCATTGAGAGGCAAACTCTCTTTTCCTGGATAAAGGACATAACAAAGATTCTCATTATTCTCTATAATCGTATTGACAGCGGTATGGTTACTAAAATCGACGTCGACAAAAAGCTCAGAATTTGGGAGGGAGAGATGGGTGAGATGCCCTGTCCCGTTTTTCGTCTTTTTAAACTCTTTTGGGTGCATCAAGATGACAAATTTTGTGTTCGTCTGGATGGATTTTATAGTCGAACACAGACATAAGGGCATGGGACGATAGCAGTTGTAGCATGTTGTTCTTATCTCTGTCATTTTTGGGCGGCTTGTTCTCTTAGTTTGTCTTTTTTACTTTTTCCCTTACCTTTGACAGGTTCCGGCCCTTTTACTTTTATAGGAGCATTACCACTCAGCTCGAATCCCTCTATTTGCTCGCGCGGCAGCTTGATGTTAGAGCGTTTTTCGATCAGGGCAAAGTGATCTTTATCTTCATGAGAGACAAACGAGACAGCAACACCTGATTTACCCGCTCTCCCCGTGCGCCCTATACGGTGGATATAATCAGAGGGTGAGCGGGGAAGGTCGAAATTGACAACGCACGTAATCCCCTCAATATCGAGACCACGTGCCGCAATATCGGTCGCGAAGAGGATACGGATTTTTTTGCTCTTGAACTCGTTTAATGTATGGGTGCGCTCCTCTTGAAGGAGGTCTCCGTGAAAAGAGTCTGCTAAAAAACCGTACTTTTTGAATTTCGCCGCGATGTTGTCGGCGGCTCGTTTGTTCGCCATAAAGACGAGTACTTGTTCCCATTCTTCACTATTGAGCAGGTGGCGCAGCAGGGGACCGCGATTTTCAGGATTCACCTCAATGGCACGCTGCACGATGCTCTCTACTGTCGGTTCTTCCGATTCTATTGTCACTTCTATTGGATTTTGGGTGATTTTAGAAGCAATAGCGACCATTTTCGGAGGATATGTCGCGGAAAAAAGGAGGTTTTGACGCTGGGAAGGAATCTCTTTTAAGATAAGTTCAAGCTCCTCAGCGAATCCGAGATCAAGCATCTTATCCGCTTCATCGAGGACAAAAAATTCCAAATGCGAAAGATTCATCTGCTTTTTTTTCACAACGTCGAGAAGTCGCCCCGATGTTGCTACGAGGATATCGCACCCTTGTTGAATCGCATAAAGCTGATCGCCGATACTTTCACCGCCGATAATACTCACGACTTTTGGCTTTTTTGGCAAGAACGCACCGAATGTCTCGAACGCTCGTGCCACCTGAAGTGTCAGCTCTCGCGTCGGGGTAAGTACCAATGCTTTTATTTTTGCCTTTCCTTCCCCTTTTCCTTTTGACCAAAGTTCCAAAATCGGCAACACAAAACTGGCACTTTTACCGCTTCCCGTCTGAGCCCTCGCCATAACATCATGGTGTGCCAGTACGAGAGGAATAACTTTTTCTTGGATGGGAGTAGGGGTTACAAAACCGTTTTCTTGAAGTGCGCGTTGTATGTGCGGTGAGAGTCCGAGTGTGGAAAATGGCATGTAAAAGTTCCTCGTATTGTTTGCCCGTATTTTAGCGGGATTTGGTATAAACTCTTGATAGATATCAATACAAAAAATACTTCAGAAGGCTATAATCATTTTTTTTAAAAGGATAATAATGAAAACACCTGATTTTTTTAACGATGTACCTCTTATTATGATGCGTGATCCTCTCGCAGCCGTTCTAGGAGCAACCGATGGCGGAATACTCAATTATACTTATGCGGATGTTGTGAAGCTCGCAGGTCATTCGTGTCCAACGGTTGCGGGTGCCTATTTGATGGTTCAAAATGGACTTAAGGAACTTTATGCAGACGAGATTCCTGTGCGTGGAGAGATAAAAGTATTGATGCGCGGTACGCTCGGCGATGGGGTAGTGGGTGTGATCGCGAATGTTGCCTCGATGATTACGGGTGCAACAGATGTCAGCGGATTTCACGGATTGGGCGGGAAGTTTGATCGAAGAGGATTGCTTTTTTACAATGCAGAGATCACGGGGGAGATGGCATTGGAACGTGTCGATACAAGTGTGCGTGCGACGCTTAGTTATGATCCCTCTTTTATCCTCCCCTCTCCTAAAATGGGGGAAGTGCTACCGCTCATAGTATCGGGTCGTGCAGATGAAAACAGTCGTGAATTATTTGCAACACTGTGGCAGGATCGTGTCAAACGGATTTTAATAGATAACAGAGATAATCCTAAATTAGTGCAGTGCGTGATACAATAAAAATAATAATATATTCTGTTTCAGAGGAAAAAAAATGAAAGCAATTTTACTTTTACTCATGGCTGGTTTTACCCTTTTTGGGGCGGATGGATATGGTGTCTATAAAAAACAGTGTATGCAGTGTCACGTGGAGATGATGGAGAAAAAAGAGGTAGTTAAGGTATTTAAAACGCTTAAGGCACCTCCGATGGTAGAAGTATCAAATCGGCTCAAAGAGAATATTATTCTAAAAGAGGAGGATGAGATGATTAAACGTCGTGTGATTGTTGCCTTTATAAAAGACTATATCGAAAATCCGAGTATCGATTACAGTATGTGTCATTTGGGGGCAATCGATCGGTTTGGGGTTATGCCCTCGCTCAAAGGGAAACTAAGCGAGGAGGAACGCCAAGCGGTAGCAGAATGGGTATATGACCGTTATAGCGGGGTGGCGTTCAAATGAAAACATTTATTTATATCGTTATTTTTCTGATTGTTCTTATTATGGCGAAAGCTTTTTATTTTGATGCACTGTTAGAAAAGAGAGCATCGGATGCCAATATTTCTATTGAAGAGAATCAAAGCAGCGAACCTGTGGTAATTGAAAACAATAGGATCACGAAAGAGACAGAGGGAAAAGAAAAGGATAAAGGGATGCCCGTAGATGAACTAGGGGACAGCATAGCCGAGAAGCTTGAGGGAAAATTTTAAGTTCCTATTATCAATCCTAAAAGAGTCATAAAAACCGGAAAGTCATGCGTATACGAAAAAGAGCTGATGGGCTAGTTTAGCCTACATAATCCATATTATGCAGATTATTTTGCGGATACATCATTTTCCACAGTAAGTATTGGCTTCCTAGTTTGGCTAATTCTTCTGAAAGTTCGTAAATCGTTTTTGCGTACTCGAATAGAGTCCCTTCTTTTGCATGATGTTCCATTTCAGCAGCGATATTACTGATCGTTTCATGACGCAGGGACGCAGAGCTCCCTTTAAGCGTGTGAGAGTGCAAAATGAGTTGCTGCATGTTTTTTTGCAATAAAGCGACTCTCAGCATCTCAATTTGTTGAGATGCAATTTGAAAAAATGCGTCATTAAGTTCAAAAAACATTTCATCCGAGAGACTGAACATCTCTTTCATCTCAAAAAAACACTTATCATAATACAATGGGTTCTGTATCATTGGAGTCTAGCTTATTTGCAAATCGGATTGATCTTGGATTATATAATCTTCTAAATCAATAGCCTCTGTTTCCAAAACAGGATTGATTGCGTAGACTCCATAGTGTCTAGCACTGTCACGTGATCCGCTAATAAGAGGATGCCATGCAGGGAGAGGGAGATTGTGGTGACGCAAGCGATAGGCACAAGTGTCCGGAAGCCAGTCGAACTCTGCGGCTCTTTCCACGGTCAGCTTGGTACACCCCTCAACATTTTTGGCTCGGTTGGCATAGTCGCTGCATTGACCTGCTTCCAAATCATAGCAGCGGCATACGACACGGGTCGTGAGGACGGGAGCGTTCTCCTCTTCTTCGTCTTGAAGGCGATGCAAACAACACAGACCGCATCCATCACAAAGTGCTTCCCACTCGTCATGGGTCAGTTCGCTTAGTTGTTTGGTTTCCCAAAAATTATTTTTATGTCTATTCATAATGAAAGTTTACCCTTTTTTCCCTCGTGATAGGATTATTCCGCTTGCCACAATCAATATCGCCCCTACTACTATCATGAAGGTAGGCAGTACATCTCCTAGCAATATCCCAAAAAACGAAGCAAAAAGGACCACCGAGTAGCTGATGGTGCTCACCAGCCCCGCCTCAGCATAGAAGTAGGCACGGGTCATGTAAATCTGTCCGTACGCGGCAGCTATTCCCATAAAAAGTATCCAAAGCCAGCTCACTCCGTGTGGCATCAAAAAAGGGTTAAGGGCAAATGCGAGATGGGATGAGGTATAAAATTCGGCACCTATCATCAAAAGTGCAGGGATAATGACACCGAAAAACATAAAAGAGAGGACAACGGTCCTCTCATCATAATAGGCTTTGAGACTCCGCACGCTGGTGTAGGCAAGGGCGGATAAAAATCCTACTAAAATTCCCATAATATTGAGGTAGGAAAATTCCAATCCGCTTAAAACACACACCCCTAAAAAACCGATAATTACGGCAGTAATAGAGCGAAGTGTGAGCTTTTCGCCTAAGAGGATAAAAGCGAGCAGGGCGGTAAAGATCGGTTCGGTTTTCCCGTAAACGATGGCATGTGAGAGTGATGTAGCACTGATGGTGTAAAAAAAAGCGAGCAGGGCAACCGTTCCGATAACCCCGCGAAAAACGAGAGTGATCGGACGACCGCCGACATTTTTGATCGGTTTACGCCATACCAATGCCAGGACAAGAATGAGTCCGATGAGATTGCGCCAAAAGGTCACTTCGACCGAACCCATGGAGGAAGATAAAATTTTGGCAAAAACCATCGTCAGCGCAAAGAAAAAAGAGGCAATGAGCATAAGAATAATGCCACGGCGCGTGTCGGTCATGGAGAGAGAAATGAGTTTGATAGTACGTATCCTAGTTTTGAGAAGCGTAGTATAGCTAAAAGTCGTTTTGCTTTAAGCTTTGGGCTCGTTATTGGTGAGTGTATAAAGAAATTTGAACACTTCGACGACAGCAACATAAAGATTTTCGGGAATTTCGCGATCAATTTCGACTTTGCTGAGGAGTTCCACGAGGTCCTCATCTTTTTTGATAGGGAGATTGTGTAGCATGGCTATGCGGATGATATTCTCTGCACTCTCTCCCCGGCCTGAGGCAATGACACGTGGGGCATTCTCTTTTTTCTGATCATATCGAAGGGCAACGGCTTTTTTCATACCCGCTCCTCGAAGAGTGTATGCATTTCACTCTCCTCTTGTGTATATGCGCTCATTTTTGGATTGTGTGTTTCACTTTTTGCATAGATTCTAATCCGGCGAGGGGAAAGTCCGGCATTAATCAGTAAATTTCGTAAATTTTCCAAATTGTTTTGCAGGAGCATTTTAAAGTTTTCTTGTTGGGTCTGTATTTGGATATCGAGCTGATTTTCACTGTACAATCCCATCATTAGATCCATTTCTCCATACTCTTTGAGTGTAAGGTTGATTTCACAGTAAAATTTATCTTTTTTTCCTTTCTTGAGAGAGAGTGACCCCTTCTCCATCTGATCCCATACAAAGGGAAAATACAGGGAATTGGAGTTATTGAGATGAGAGAGAAGCTGATGATAATCGATTTGGGTGAGGAGCTGATCGATTTTTGATTGACTGTTCGGATGCGATTCTTTAATCTCTTCTCCAAGCGTAAGAAGCTGCCCTTTAACATCATGGGCTAAAGTCTCTTCGACCTCCAATGTCGCGAGGATTTTAGATTCCAGAAAAACACCGGAGTTAGAAATTTTTTCTTTGAGATTAGGTGTGTCGAGAGTAGAGATGTGTTGTAAATACCCCTCAAGCTGTGAGAGTTTTGGTGCAAGAGAGGGCTCTGCTTTAAGAGTCGATAGGAGTGATTTGAGATTTTCAGTAAAACTACCCATATTCTTAAAAGTTGCACTGTTTTTGAGAAGATCTAAAAGAACACCATCCGATTTCGTGTTCTCTATTTTTGCTAGAAAAAGAGATTGTAGAACAGATTTTAGATCTTTCCCCTCTTTTAATTGGACTAATTGTTCATGTGATACTTGTTTAAGTGCCTCTGCAAGCGCTTTATTGGTATTCGGCAAAAGTATGGCGAATTTCGTATTAGTGGTTAGGGGTATCATCGGAACTTTTGTGTAACACTGCGCTATTACCCTTTTGATCAGGAGGCGGACGATAGTGACCCTCTTTAATTCCTTGAGAAATCTTTTCCAATGTATGTCTGGCTTGGATATCCGCACTTACAAAATTATCTTTAAGAGGTAAAACAAAAGCAAGCAAAATAAAGACAAGACTAAAGACCAATCCTGCAAGACCTGCTAGAATCAGTTTGAGTTTTTCATCATTCATACATATCTCCACAATCAATACAATATAAAAATATTATAGCAAAATTTAAGATAGTTTCCCGCGAGCGACTAATTGGGCGACAATCGCTTTGTTTTTCATTACTTTATTGTAATAGGTATGGTTCACCATTCCTCCATTGTATCCGCTAACGGCATTAAAGGAGTTTTTACGGCTGTTATGCAATAAGACAACATAATAGGTAGCAACTTTTGCTGAAAGACGTGTATCACCGAGAAGTCGTGCAGCGAGCTGCATATCACTCAGTCGATTGAGCCAACTTAAGTTTTTAACGCACTGCGAAACATGACGTGCTGTTGATACACGAACTTGCATCGCGCCAAGAGAGGCTTTAGTGATGGGTTGTTTGTGACGATGATCACCAACTATATTTTTTCCAGCACTGCTTTCTGTGATGCAGATAGCACTTACCGTATTTTCATACGTTTTCCCATTTTTGTCAGGAATATTTTTAGCGACGTCTCGAACCGTTTGCAAAACATGCAACTGCTTCTCACTCATTTTATGAATTGTATTATCGGCTAATGATGCACATACAAAGAGAACTATTAATGAAATGAATTTCATCATATTTTACCTCCTTATTTTGGATGTAAAATTTTAAGATATTTATAAGCTTTGAATACTACTATAAATATTTTAGATGGTTTAGTTAAGAAAAAGTAATGAAAATAGGCGATTTACTCCTATGTATAGGGAAAGTTGATATTAAGATTACGTTAAAATATTGGTTAAAAATGTTAAAAATAGTTATTTATTTGAGTTATACTTAAGTTTATGTTCACGATTAAGTTAAAATTAAGCTAAAAAGAGAAGATTTGTAGGGAAGTAATTACTCTTCTGTAGTGAGATAAACCCAGAATTCTTTATGTGATTTTCCTTGGTCGAGAAAGTAAAGCTGCAAAATAGCGACACGGTAGAGTGTGATAACCATTTTTGCGAAAGGGATAACAAGAGAGAGGGAGAGCCACCATGGCTGCTCTTTTTCCCCTTTGGAGAGGATCATCTCTTCTATCCCGATATTATTACTTAGATACACCCCAAATGCCATTGAAAAAATAAAATTTAAGATGACACCAAAGATAGCATAAGAGAAAAATTCGGGTGAAGAGAAATCAATCATTTGTAAACTTATTCTTTGTATGCAGCGATTGCATCTTCGAGAATTTTGGTTGCGGATGCTTTATCCTCAAATCCTTTTACTTTTACCCACTTATTTGGTTCTAGCATTTTATAGGTTTCGAAGAAGTTTTTGATTTTTGCCAAGGTGTGTTTTGGAATGTCCCCAAGATCTTGGATTTCATCAAATGTAGGATCAATTTTTGAGGTCGGAACAGCAAGCAGTTTTTCATCAATACCGCTCTCATCTTCCATAATTAAAACGCCCACTAAACGGCAGTTCGTAACACACCCTTCCACCATAGGATATTCTGTAAGGATTAAGATGTCAGCCGGATCACCGTCTTGGGAAAGTGTTTTATTGACAAAGCCGTAGTTTGCAGGATAATACATTGCTGAGTGCATGACGCGGTCAAGGACCAAAGCGCCACTCTCTTTTTCTACTTCATATTTGATGTTTGAACCGCATGCAATCTCGATAATTGCTTTAACTTTATCTGGATTTTCGCCATATCCGATTTTATTAAGATCCATTTGCGTACCTCTTTATCATTATTTTATTGATGCGGATTGTAACAAAATAATCTTTGAGCTATATTGAAATGGTGCAGTAAAAGTTTTTTAATGAAGTTTATACTAAAATCACGCCAACGTGTTACGTTCAAAATATACAAAAGGGGTTAAAGACGTGAAATTACTGAATAAAATAGTGAAATATTTTACGAAGCTTCAACCCAAAAATCTCTCAGAGTTGCAAGTGTGCACAGGGGAATCGTGTGGTTCGTCTCGTAATGATGAGGGGGCGAAAGTGGCCGCGATTGCTGCGGCGCTTCATCATCACTCTTTAGAGCATGATGATGTAAGAGCAAGAGTAGCAGCAATTGCCGTTGCCCTTCACCATCATGAGCTAGAGAATTCAGGACAAAATAATGGCTTGGCCGGACTCGCTTCGCTCGTTGCAGCGATCCATCATCATAATAGAAAGAAGTAGGGATAATGGCAAAAAAATACATCGACATAATGGACACGACGTTCCGTGACGGATTTCAATCCGTATTCGGCGGACGTGTGTTAATGAATGATTTTTTCCCTGCAGTTGAAGCGGCAGCTCATGCGGGAATTACGCACTTTGAATTTGGAGGCGGAGCACGCTTTCAAAGTCTTTTTTTCTATTTAAATGAAAATGCGTTTGATATGATGGATAAATTTCGTGCCATCGTAGGACCGGATGCCAATCTACAAACGCTTGCGCGCGGTGTTAATACGGTTATGCTCGATACGGGCAGCCGTGAGATGGTCGATTTACATGCTAAGATGTTCAAAAAACACGGTACAACGACTATCCGAAATTTCGATGCTCTTAATGATGTTGAAAATCTTAAATACTCCGGTGAGCGAATTGTTCATCATGGACTGAAGCACGAAGTCGTTGTGACCATGATGGATCTTCCTCCTGGATGTGTCGGTGCGCATGACGTGGCATTTTACGAAAAAACCCTTCGTGAGATCTTGGATTCGGGTATCCCTTACAGTTCAATCTGTTTTAAAGATGCAAGCGGGACATCCAGTCCACAAAAAGTATTCGAAACCATTCAAATGGCACGCAAGCTTGTTCCGGAAGGGACGCATTTGCGTTTGCATACCCATGAAACAGCGGGGGTGAGTGTGGCGTGTTATCTCGCGGCACTTGATGCCGGGATAGATGGTATTGATATGGCGGCGGCTCCTGTGAGCGGCGGTACATCTCAACCGGATATTTTAACGATGCTGCATGCTGTCAAGGGTAAGAACTTTGATCTGGGCGGATTAGAACTGGAAAAAATTCTTCAATACGAAGATGTATTGGGCGAGTGTTTGAAAGATTATTTCATCCCGCCGGAAGCGACACAGGTTTCTCCTTTGATTCCGTTTTCTCCAATGCCAGGTGGTGCTTTGACGGCGAATACACAAATGATGCGTGATAACAATATGTTGGATCGTTATCCAGAAGTTATCCGTGCGATGCGTGAAGTAGTGGAAAAAGGGGGATACGGTACGTCCGTTACCCCAGTATCACAATTTTATTTTCAGCAAGCACTTAACAATGCTCTTATGGGTCCATGGAAGAAAATTGCTCCAGGATATGGCAAGATGGTATTAGGCTATTTTGGTAAAACACCGACTGCTCCGGATGCTGATGTTATTCGTATCGCTCACGAACAGTTGAAACTTGATCCGACTACGGATCATGCAATCGATATCGCTGATCGTGATGAGAAAAAATCGATTGCCTATTGGGCAGCGGTTTTAAAAGAAGAGGGACTTGAAGTAAACGATGAAAATGTTTTTATCGCCGCTTCATGCGATGTCAAAGGGATTGCATTTCTCAAAGGGGAAGCAACCGTAAACGTTCGAAAAAACAGCCCGAAAACGGACAAAGCAATACAATCAATTCAATCAACACATCAGGAGAATTTCACAATGGCAAATGGCACTTATACAGTAATCGTAGATGGACAACAATACAATGTACAAATCGTAGATGGAAATGCAAATGTTCAATCAGTAACAGCGGTAGCACCGATTGCGGCACCGGTTGCAGTAGCAGCTCCTGTAGCAGCACCAGTTGTTAATGAAAACGCAATCCGCTCAGAACTTCCGGGTTCTGTTTTCAAACTCATTGCTCAAGTGGGTGCTCCTATTAACGCTGGAGATAAGATAATGATTCTTGAGGCGATGAAAATGGAGATCGATGTACTCGCACCTCGTTCCGGCGTTCTTACGGCTGTTATGGTTCAGACGAACGATAAAGTCGAAGCGGGTCAAGTTCTTGCCATCGTAGAATAATTTTTTACATTAACGTCATACCGTACTTGATACGGTATGACAAATTTTTATGCTAACTGCAATTGTTTAGCACTCTCCATCTTGCTTATAATAAGTGGGATAATATTTTGACTTTTTGTTTTATCAATAAATCCATCTGCCCCTAATCCCATTGCTTCGCGTTTATTGTTATCCCCCGTCATTGAACTGTTGACGATAATAGGGATCGATTTGGTTTCGGAATTGCCTTTGAGTAAACGAACTACGGTGAATCCTGACATTTCCGGCATCTCGATATCAGTGATAATAGCGGGGATGCTAGAGGGATTTGGATGGGCATTGACGTAATCTACCAGTTCTTTCCCATTGTTGAAAATTTGATAGGATAGATGGGCATTGATGAAAATTTGTCGCAAGTAACGCTGTGCGGTTTTGGAATCTTCCGCAATTAAAACGGTACCGTTTTTTAGTTTTTCAGGGATAAGAATATTTTGAAGGTCATTCGTGGATTCAGAGAGGTTTACCATTGCTTGAGGAATGACCTCGGAGAGCAATTTCTCGTAATCGAGGACTAGGCACAAGCTACCATCATCGAGACGTGTATCATTGATAACCAGCCCATCCTCACCAAGTTGGTAGCTCTCAGGCGCATGCATCTCACTCCAATTTTTCTTGACAACACGGTATGCGAACATAATTCGAAGCCCAATAGTAATTCCATTGAAATCACAAATAAGAAGATTGGATTTTTTTTTATTCTCATTATTCAGTTCTGACCCAAGCCATTTTGGGAGATTAAGAATAGGAATTTGAAGACCGCGTAATACAATGCTCCCCTCAAGCAGAGGGTGTACGGATGGGAGAAGTGTCAAATGATGATGCTTTGCTTCGACTACTTCCCGGGTTTTAAAGACGTTAATAGCATAATAGGGAGAAGTCAGAGCCTCATCAATTTTAAAAATAAGGAGCTGTACTTCATTGTTCTTAGCTAGATTGGTGGACGCATCTACGTGCTCTAAAAGAGACATTCAAAACCTCTGTTGTTTTATTAGATCAATCATATCCAAATCAGGGCTTTTTTTTACTAAAAAGTAAAGCCATCCGTGGGTAAAATATGCCAAAAGTATTAATAATTCGCAAGGGAATACAACACTATGAGTCAAATAACTGCTTGTCCGCTAGACTGTTATGATGCTTGTCGTATTGTAGTAGAGGAAAATGGTCATATTAAAGGGGATAAGAGCCATCCAATAACGCAAGGATACCTATGCCCTCACCTAAACCATTTTGATGATTTTGAACGCCTATGTGAGCCTAAATATCAAGGTAAAGTTATCTTGATGGATGAGGCAGTGCAAATATTAATAGAGGTTTTAGAAAAAAGCAATCCTGACAAAACACTTTTTTATCGAGGGAGCGGCAATATAGCTCTTATGCAGCGCTCAATGGATCATTTTTTTGCGGCAATGGATGCGGTAGGGACGCGAGGATCGCTGTGCGACGGTGCTGGAGAAGCTGGGATACTTCAAGGACGCGGTATCAATTACCCACTTTCTCCCAGTATGATAGATGAAGCAGAGGTGGTTGTGGTATGGGGGAGAAATCCTCATACCACTCATTCTCATTTGCTCCCTTTTTTGAAAAATAAAAAAATTATCGTGATTGATCCCATACGAACCTCTTTAGCGGAGAGGGCAGATTTACATATCCAGATTAAACCGCATTGCGATCTACATTTAGCTCTTCTTCTTTCACGTTTTAGCGTTATTGAAGGTCTGCAAGACGAAGAATTTTTAGAAAAATATGGCAGTGATTATGAAGAATTTTATGAATTAACGCAAACCGTTCGGATAAAAGCGACGTTGGATGCGATTGATGTGACTCTCGGACAGATCGGTGCAATATTAGAACTGATCCGTGGAAAAAAGACGGTTATTCTAGTAGGTGCCGGGGTACAAAAGTATCAAAACGGTGCTGAGGTGTTGCGTGCTATTGATGCGTTTGGGGTCATTTTAGGATTGTTTGGAAAACGTGGGTGCGGCGTGAGCTTTTTAGGGACATCACGTGAGGGATTGGAACTTCCTTTTCGATCGCTAGATAAAACAGTACCGACCCCGACGGTTGATTTCTCTTTGTATGATACGGTTTTTGTCCAGGGGGGAAATCCTCTCTCTCAAATGCCAAACTCCTCAAAAGTAGAGAAAGAATTTGAGAAAGCCGGATTTAAAATCTATTTTGGATTGTACGATAACGAAACGTCACGCGAATGTGATCTGATCATCCCCGCCAAAACATTTTTAGAAAAAGAGGATATTCGACTCTCCTACAGTGATTTTACGTTCCAAAAAATGTCAAAAGTACGTGAAAGCACTGTTGGTATATCTGAGTATGCACTCGCGCGTGCTCTTTGCGACCATTTTCACCTTTTGATTCCCAAAGAGGATGAGTGTTTGGAACTGTTGACGAATCAGATGGAAGTTATTGATGGTGTTGGCATTAAAAAAAATAGGCCCGAAATTCCATATGAAGAGGGATTTGCAACGCCTAATGGTGAGTTTAAATTTATGGATGAAGTTGATTTGAGTTTTAGTGATGAAGAGGGGTTGTTTTTAATTACGGCAAAATTTCCCAAATCGCTTAATTCGCAGTTTCATCGTGCATCGGGTGTTTATTTGCATCCGGAGTGTGGCTTTGAAGAGGGTGAAGTGGTAACCGTGAGTTCAAAAGTAGGCTCAATTTCACTTATTGTCCATCATGATGGTAGACTTAGGATTGATTGTGTTCTGATCTATGCAGGGACTCCAAAGATGAACATCTTGACACCCACTCTTCTCAGCTATGAGGGTGAAAATGCCGTATATCAAGAAATTAAAATAAAGGTAAAAAAACTATGACCACAAATTTTGAAAATTATCTACTTCCAACATATGCTCGTCAGCCGATTAGTTTTGTAAAGGGAAAAAATGCTCTTTTGATCGATAGTGAAGGGAAAGAGTATATCGATTTTGCAGCCGGTATCGCGGTGTGCAGTGTAGGACATGGCAATGATCGTCTGACCAAAGCGATTTGCGATCAAGTATCAAAGCTCATACATGTTTCTAATTTGTATACCATAGAGCCACAGGCCAAATGTGCCAAAAAAATCGTTGAACTCAGCGGATACACGATGAAATGTTTTTTCGGTAACAGTGGTGCGGAGGCAAATGAAGGGGCGATTAAAATTGCCCGTAAATTTGGCGAAGTAGACGGAGAGCCTAAGCGGTATAAAATCATTACCTTGGAAAATTCGTTTCATGGTCGCACGATCACTGCCCTTAAAGCAACAGGTCAAGAGTCGATGCACAACTATTTTGGACCTTTTCCCGACGGGTTTGTCTATGCCAAAAATATCGATGAAATCGAATCGCTTTTGGATGAGCATACCGTTGCCGTTATGATCGAGTTGGTTCAAGGAGAGGGCGGAGTTCAACCGTTGGATCGCAGTAAGGTTCAAGCACTTGCTGCTCTGCTTAAATCACGTAATGTTTTACTGATGGTCGATGAGGTACAAACGGGGATCTATCGTACGGGTGAGTTTTTGGCTTCCAACCTCTACGGAATCGAACCCGATGTTATTACCCTCGCAAAAGGTCTCGGAGGCGGTGTCCCCATCGGTGTCGTGATGACCAATCGACTCGATATTTTCGCCCCTGGGGATCATGGTTCCACATTTGGCGGGAACTATCTTTCCACAGCGGCCGCCAATGAAGTGCTTGATATTCTCGATGAGATGAAACAAAGTGGAGAACTCGATGAGATGCTCCTTTATTTTGAAAAATCATTGAATGCGTTCGCGTCAGCACATCCCGCACTCTTCTTGAGTCATGTTGGGCTTGGTCTTATGCGCGGGCTTCGTGTTTGCGATGCCAAAACATTGAGTGAAATTATCAATTCAGCACGTAATCATGGGGTTGTCGTCCTCAAAGCAGGACGCAATACCCTCCGTTTCCTCCCTCCGCTTACGATCACAAAAGGAGATATTGATGAGGGATTTGCACGTCTGGAAAAAGCGATGGAGAGCCTATAGTGCTTTTTAGCAATTATATGAATGAATGGCTCTATGGAGAGAGCGGTTATTATGGTACGTATCGTCCCATCGGTAAGGGTGGGGATTTTTATACGGCGGTAAGCACCTCTAAATTTTTCGGAGGGACGATTGCGAAACATATCATAAAACGTATCGATGAGGGGTTTTTGGCTCATGATTCTCTGATATGCGAGATCGGTGCTCATCATGGGTATTTGCTTGCCGATATTATCGAATTTTTGCATACGCTTCGACCGCAACTGCTGCAAACGCTTCGTTTTGGAATTGTTGAGCGTTTTGATACGCTACAAGAGCAGCAAAAAAGCTATTTTGCCGAATCGTTTGGGGATGCAATACACTTAGAACATTATCACGATGCAAGCGAGATAAAGGCATCTTGTGCATTTTTTATTGCCAATGAAATTTTTGATGCATTTGCATGTGAACTGTTTTATCAAGGAAAAATCGGACGCGTTGAGAAGGGTAAAATCCTTTTTGATGTCGAATCACCTGAAGCTCTTGAACATACGAAAAAATATAAAAAAGATCGTGGGGAAATTGCGATAGGATTTGAATCGTTTGCAAGAACACTGGGGTCCAGTGTTCCGAAATTTGAGTTTATGAGTTTCGATTACGGTGAATTGGAAGCACGCAGTGATTTTTCGATACGTGTCTATCAAGAGCATCAGGTAATACCCCTTTTTGATGAAAATTTGGAGCTGGAAAAAGTTTTTGGTGTGACCGATATTACCTATGATGTCAATTTTGCTCACGTGAGAGATGCCTTCGAAGCAGAGGGGTTGAAATGTGTTGGGTACGCAACACAGCTCGTAGCCTTGGTCGAAATGGGAATTTTGGATCTCCTCTCGCTGCTCAAAGAAAAAGCAAACAATGAAATTTACCTCCAAGAGCTCGAAAAAGTGAAAATCTTAATTACCCCCTCGTTGATGGGAGAGCGATTTAAGATGATACGGTTTACCCAAGGATAAAGAGTGAAGCAGATTTTTTTAATCCTTATTATGACGTTATCCCTCATTGCAGGTGCACTGCATACTGCAGTATATGAGGGAAATATCGAAAAAGTTAAAAAACATTTAGCGGATGGAGTAAAAGTTGACGAGCCAAATGAAGCGGGTCTAAGTGCACTACATGTCGCCATCAAATTAAATGATATTAAAATGGCGACGTTTTTACTGAGCCACAAAGCGAATATTGATTTTCAGGATTTTCAGGGCAATACCCCTTTGATTTTGGCGGTAAAGAAAAAAAATCTTCCATTAACGACGTTTGTCGTGATGAACGGTGCCGATGTCAATTTGGCAAATAACGACGGGATTACCCCGTTGCATCAAGCAGCCTTTAGCGGAAATGAGCATATTGTTGATTTTTTGCTAAAAGCCAAAGCCGATCCCCATTTGAAAAATAATGACGGAGCAACACCATACGATTTTGCGATAGCAAAGAAAAACTTGCTGATCGCTCAAATGATTAAAATGAATATGTAGGAGTGAAAATGAAGGTAAAAGTAAACGGTGAAGTGCGAGAGATGAGTGAGGGATCAACACTGCATGATTTGATCCATACGTTGGGGTTAGAAGAGCGTGTGATGGCGGCAGCTGTCAATATGCAGATTGTTAAAAAAGATGGTTGGAACAATGCTGTATTGAACGATGGTGATGCTATAGAGCTTCTTGATTTTGTCGGGGGTGGGTGAATAAGAGGGGATCTCTCTTTGTTTCTGGTGAATTAAAATAATACCTAGTTTAGATTGTACCAAACCCGATAACGTATATATGTTTTTTGCGCGGGGCGTGGATATTTGGAATAGGCAATTTCGATAGTCTCTTTGGTGGTGTCGTCCAAAATAGCAAAACGACTATGTTTAAGATAGCGTATATCCGAGATGCTCCCATCAGGATGGAGATAAAATTCGATCGTATTGGTCTCATCGACACGAAGATTATCGGGAATGCGTGAGCGTCCATAGCGATCTAGGACAGTTTGGGTGATACGTCGCATCACCTCTTGGTTGTCTAAAATATATTTTTGTTCCCCCTCTGAGAGTTCCCCGAACTTATCACCGTAAAGTTTTTGGATGCTATCGTTAATTTTAATAGTGGGGCTTGATGACGTCGTAGCTTCAGGGTCGGCTTGTGAGAGAATATCATAGAGTCCTTTCTCTTTTTTTGGTTGTGGTTCTCGTTCTATGGTTGTCACCTTTTTGGCAACATGACGCTCGAACGCCTTTTTTGGTTCGGGTGCGGTAGTTGTGGCCTCTTTTTGAGGAGGGACAGGAGTAGGCTTTGGCTCAACTATAGGCTCGATTTTTGGCTGAGGTTTTGCGGTAGGTGTTGGTGTCTTGAGTTGTTCCCCTTTGGGCATCGGACGCGTTTTGGATATTTTTGGAATCTCATTTTTTACAAGGGCTTCTTTGGGTGTTTTTGGCCGCTCTTTTAGGGATACTTTGAAGCGTGATTCGTGTGCCTTTTCTTTTGCCGGAGGCGGTGTGGTAGGGATGACTTTTTCAATAAATGCGAGCAAGAGAATAACGATAATATGGACAAGAACAGCAATCAGTAATGCGTAAAGAGAAAAAGAGTTATGTCGCTGCATGGATTCCAAATCACTATAAGAGTTTACGAGAATTATAGCCTAATCATTGTAAATGGCATTATCTCAGCTTAATTGGCCAGAGGCTATAATACAACCTATTAAAATAAGGAATTATTTATGAATATTCACTATTCACAACAAGCATTTGTAAAAGCCCAAGAACTTATCCCAGGCGGGGTGAACTCTCCTGTCCGTGCGTTTAAAAGCGTGGGGGGTATTCCCCGTTTTATCGCCAGCGGGGAGGGGGCATATCTGATCGACATCGATGATAACCGTTATGTCGATTACGTTCAGAGCTGGGGACCGTTGATTTTCGGTCACCGTGATGAGAGTATCGAAAATGCCGTGATCGAAGCGGTTAAGCACGGTCTTAGTTTCGGTGCACCGACCCAAGCTGAGAGCGATCTTGCTGAGCTAATTATCTCTATTTATGACTCCATCGAAAAAATCCGTTTTGTGAGCAGCGGAACGGAGGCAGTAATGAGTGCTATCCGTTTGGCGCGCGGATTTACTGGGCGTGATGATATTGTAAAATTTACCGGATGTTATCATGGTCATAGTGACGCACTGCTGGTACAAGCGGGTTCAGGTGCGGCAACGTTCGGCACACCGAGTTCACCTGGCGTTCCGGCTGATTTTACCAAACATACGCTGCTCGCTGTATATAATGATATATCAAGTGTTCGTAAGTGTTTTGAAGAGAGTGAGGGAATCGCATGTGTCATTATCGAGCCGATTGCCGGAAATATGGGTCTCGTCCCTGCGGATAAAGAGTTCCTTTCACAGTTACGAACCGTGTGCGACCAATACGGTGCGTTGCTGATTTTTGATGAGGTAATGAGCGGTTTTCGTGCATGTTTACACGGGGCGGAGAGTATTACCGGGACGAAACCCGATTTGGTAACGCTGGGCAAAGTGATCGGCGGCGGAATGCCCGTAGGGGCGTTCGGTGGACGACGTGATATTATGGCGCACCTCTCGCCTGAGGGGGGCGTGTATCAAGCAGGAACCCTCAGCGGAAATCCGGTTGCGATGGCGGCCGGTTTGGCATCGGTTCGCAAAATCAAAGCCAACGGTCGCGTCTATGGGATTCTTGAAGAGCGAGCCAAGCGGTTGATGAGCGGATTTGCCGAAGCGGCACAAAAATATAATATCGGACTTCAAACCGATGTGCGAGGATCGATGTTCGGATTTTTCTTTAACGATACAGAAGTTCATAATTTCGCCGATGCTTTAAAAAGCGATACAGCGCGTTTTGCCCGTTTTCACGCGGCAATGCTCGATGCAGGTTTTTATTTTGCCTGTTCGCAGTTTGAAACAGGATTTATTTGTACGGCGATTACCGATGAGATGATCGAAGAGACGATTGCTGCGGCGGAAAAGATATTTAAGGAGATTTAATGGAAAACGAAGAGCACAAACCACGGATAAAACCTATCATCGAGGGAGCGGAGTCTTTATCGCTCGGTATCTCAATGGTGGTGGCTGTTTTAATCGGCGTTGCGATAGGGCTTGGGCTTAAAAAGCTCACTGGTATTAGCTGGCTATTATGGATTGGTGTTGCTATTGGTATCTTGGCGGCATTTTTAAATGTCTACAAAGCATACAGCAAGCAATACAAAGAGTTTGAAAAATTAGCCAAAGATCCCCGTTACAATATGGGTAAAAAAGTAGATGATGACGATGATGATGAAGATTAAAAAAAGCCTTTTTCTCCTCATCGCTTTTCAGGCGGTTATTTTTCTTTTATTGCTGCTTTCGAAAAGTGTTTTTGCCAGCTTTGAAACGGCTATGATATCTGGAGCCTTGATCACTATGGGCTCGCTTTATGCTTATCGTAATATGATCCGCACACGCTCTGGCGAGGTTGATATTGAGGACAACAAAGACGTTATCGATATGATGGACGATCCTTACGATTTATATGAAGAAGAACGTGAGAATGAGATCGAAGATATCAAAGCGATGATAAAAGAAGAGAAAGCAAAACAAAAACAGAATATCGTAGAAAATACTGTTAAAAATGGCTCCGCATGGGTTTCAGTGTATCGCTTGATCCCCTACGCATTTTTGGTGCTGGGCTTTCTCGGACTGCAAAATAATCATATGCTGCAACTGCTTCCGTACATGGTGGGATTGGGTGTTGGTATCGTCGCGGGTTATTTTGTGGCGAAAGAGTGGTTTTTATCTATTTAACGATCATCGGAATATTGATCGTTACTTTTGACTCTTTGATATCCACAAATAAGTGATTTTCTTCGGCAAGATAGGTGAGTTCAGAGGTATATTTACGGCTCAATACGGCTGCTGAGACTTCTATTGCAAAAAGTGAATACTTTTCCCCTTCAAATTTTACGTGTTCCCCGACTCTAAAAAAGAGGTGGGTTAAAATCGTGCTGCTCTCATTGAAAGATTGATAGATTTTGTTGAGCAGTTTAATGAAAAGTTCTGTATGAAGACGTATTTCGGGAATGGCTGGATCAAGCTCTTTAGTATAGGTTATTGTGCTTCCAATGGAGTTAGAGCTGATACACAAATCAATTAACGTATAGATATTGACCAATTGTCCGTCGGGTTTTTGTTTAGCAAGTTTAAACGTCGGGAGTTGGTAAAGTCGCACCCCTATTTGTTCTTCATTTTCGTATCCTACAGTAATACCAAAGAATTTAAATCGTCCAAATTCGAGATCTAAAAACGTTGTTTTAAAGCCAAAAGAGGAGTTTGCGTAGGTTGTTGCTATTTTATAAATAAGAGAAGGCTCGGCAGCTCCTAAGAGATACTGTGCTTCAGTATTAAGGGAGAGAATTTTCCCCTGTGAGCTAAAGAGGATAAATGGGTTAAAGTCGTATTCAATCCATTGTTGATCGAATGTCATTAGTCCTCGATATAATTTTTCAGTTTACGACCCACTTTTGGGTGCTTAAGTTTTTTGATCGCGCTGCTTTCGATCTGTCGAACACGCTCACGAGTAACATTGAGCTCTTTTCCTATCTCCTCTAAGGTGCGATCGCTCTCGTCGTCCATAATCCCGAAACGCATTTTGATAACGGCTTTTTCCCGTTCGTTGAGTTGTTCGAGAACTCCTTCGATTTGCACTTTCAAGTCATCTTTGAGAATTGCATCTGAAGGGGAGATTGACATTTTGTCTTCAATAAAGTCACCGAAACGACCATCTTCCTCATTTCCAATAGGGGCTTCGAGAGAGATTGGCTCTTTGGTTATTTTGATAACGTTTTTGACCTTCTCAACAGACAATCCGACCTCTTCCGCGATCGTTTCGACATCGGGCTCTTTTCCGTGTTCTTGGAGATGCTTACGCATAATTTTATTAATACGGTTGATCGTCTCTATCATATGTATTGGAATACGAATAGTACGTGCTTGATCGGCAATCGCACGGCTGATCGCTTGACGAATCCACCATGTTGCGTACGTCGAAAATTTGTACCCTTTTTGGTATTCAAATTTATCAACGGCTTTCATCAGTCCGATATTTCCTTCTTGGATCAAATCCAAGAACGGCAATCCGCGATTGGTATAACGTTTAGCAATCGAAACAACGAGACGAAGATTCGATTTTGCCATACGGGTTTTGGAAACTTCAGAGATATTTTTACCCCGCTTGATCTGTTCCAAAATATCGGCAAGTTTCTCTGGCTCCATGTTGAAGCCCCCTTTTGAAGCCTCTTTGGTTTGTATCAGCTTTTTGATCTCCATATAGGTGCTGACCATGGTGGCTTCTGGAACTTTGGCTGCAATTTCTTCTTTATTTAAATCACAAATTTTAGCCAAAATCAGTACGTGATTTTTTTTGAGTTGTTCGTTAAAAAGGGGAAGTTTATATTCAAGACGTTTGAGCTCGCGATCAAATCCTTCATCACTTCTAAGGGCTGTTTCCATTGATCGAACAAGCTCATTGATCAGTTTTGAGGTAGGTCCTAGATCCAGGAGTGCTTCTTTAAGGGTTTTTTTCTTGAAACTGATATTGAGGAAAAAGAGGACATACTCGGCATCCATCTCTGCAAACGGGCGCTCTTCCAACATTTTTTCGGTTGCTTTTGCCCATTCTTTTTTTGCTTTTTCTAAGGCTTTGAAAGAAACAACAACTTTTTCTACCCGTTTTTTGTCTTTTGCAGAGGGGGCTTTACTGTTTTTTTCTTCCTCTTCACCATCCTCTTCATCGTCCGTTTCTGTTTCGCTCTCTTCTTCTTCTCCGTCTTCAAAGCTTTTAAAAAGTTCTTTAACACGACGTTCACGGTTGATGAGCGGGTCTTTGTAGTCGAGGATAAAATCGATAAGATAAGGGACGGAACAAATAGCATCAATAATAATGCCTTCGCCTGATTCCATACGTTTTGAGATTTCGACCTCTTCCTCTTTTGTCAAAAGAGGGATCTGCCCCATTTCACGCAAATACATACGAACAGGAGAGTCTGATCGTGACCACTCGAGCAATTCGTGCTGCTTGAGAATATCAAACTGATCACTACTGGCCTCTTCGATGTATTTGAGTTGCGCTTCCCGTTTGGCTTGCGCCTCTTGTTGATTGAGAATTTTGGCGTGTTCAGAGGAGGTAAAAAGACAAATTTTGTATTTTTCTGCTAGTTTTAAAATATTTTTGGCTTGAGCAAGGGTAGGTTGCTTATCGTATTCTTCTACGATTGACTCGTACGTGAGACAGTTTTTTGATTTATGTTCGGAGAACAGGCTTTCAAGGTGTTTGTTTAAATCTTTGACGCTCATACGTGAGGACTCCCTTGGGGTTTTAAAAAGAAATGGATTATACCCAAATTTTCATTAAGAATCTTTTTTAATACGTTAAATTAGGAATGACGGAGAAAAAAAGTGGAATGCAGATTGCTTATATGTGTTATATTTCAGCGTCAAGGACAGCGAATGCAGACGGGATATTATGCGAGCACTGCCGGTATGGTTACACAGTTTAATCGGATGGATACTATTGCGGCCAATTTGGCAAACGTCAATACAAACGGTTATAAAAAAGAGCAACTGATTACCGGTGATTTTGCACGCTTGTACAAAGAAGCACGCGATGAACTTCCTTTGAGCAATAATACGACTGAAGGGGCGCAATACTTTAATCGTTCTTTATCCAGAGTTCCACAGATTTCGGAAGCGTATACCGATTTTTCGCAAGGTACGCTACAAAAAACAGACAATAGTTTTGATCTGGCTCTTGGAAAAGAGGGACAATTTTTTGCAGTGAATACGCCTCAAGGGGTTCGGTTGACACGTGAGGGCTCTTTTACTATGGATGGTGAGGGGAAACTTGTCAATAAGCAAGGATATGAAGTCCTTTCTAATGATTATTTTCAATCCAAAACAGCGATCAAGCTTAATCCTCAAGATACTATAGTAACGATCAGCCAAGATGGTCAAATCAGTACGAATGTTCCCGGTTCTACGCAGATGGTTGCGGGTAAAAAATTGATGATAATCGAGCCACAAAATCTACAAATGCTTCGTAAAGAGGGAGATAATTTGTATATCCCCGATCCTGCCGATCCTTTGACTCCCGTTGCCCAAAGCGGGGGGGTGATGCAAGGGTATGTCGAAAAAAGCAATGTTAATGCTGTCAATGAAATGATAGCTCTCGTCGAAGCCAATCGCTTGGTGGGGATGTATCAAAAAGCGATGGATTCACAAATGAACGATCTTAACCGTGATGCGATTGAAAAAATCGCTGTAACCCGACGATAATAAGGAGCTAATACTATGATGCAATCACTCTACACCAGTTCTACGGGAATGATGGCGATGCAAACGCAAATCGATACTACGGCGAATAATATTGCCAACGTTAACACGATGGGATATAAAAAATCGCGTGCTGAATTTGCCGATTTGATGTACAAAGTTATGACCTACGCAGGAACATCGACCAGCGACACGACTAAATCGCCTACTGGAATCGAAGTGGGACTCGGGGTTCGGCCTACGGCTATCAACAAAATATTCTCTGAGGGGAGTCTAAAGCAAACCGACAATCCTCTTGATTTGGCGATTACGGGCAAAGGCTTTCTCAAGCTACAGCTCCCTAATGGTACGGAAGTGTATACCCGCAATGGTTCATTGAAGATTGATCAGAATGGTACATTGGTGAATTCGGACGGATATACGATTCTTCCAGAAGTGGTTATCCCCGAGGATGCGATCGATATTAGTATCGGGACGGATGGTATCGTGAGTGCAACCCAATCGGGTCAAGCGCAAGCGACGCAAATAGGGCAGATTTCACTGACAAATTTTATCAATCCAGCAGGTTTGCACGCAATGGGGGATAATCTTTTTGTCGAAACGGACAGTTCGGGACAACCGGTAGAGGGAACTCCCGGTGATAACGGATTGGGCTCCATTCGTCAAGGGTTTGTGGAACTCTCAAATGTCCAGCTTGTCGTGGAGCTTACCGATTTGATTACAGGTCAACGGGCCTACGATGCGAACTCAAAAGTCATTACAACAAGTGATGAGATGCTTGCTACGACTAACAGTCTTAAGCGTTAATCTTTTTAGATCCTGAATCATATTCAGGATGAAAAGTCGTTTAAGATTCTTTGTAGTTATACAAATTCGTGTAATACTCATGTGCCATTCTTCCGGAGTCAAACTGGTGCAGAACTCCGTTCATCGAGTTTTTCATTATCTGTACCCACTCTTTTGTATTTTCGTAATAAAGAGGAATGATAAGATCTTCGAGCATATCCATCATATTTTTATTGTCGATTTCATCCTGCTCTTGGGTTAACATATTTGTATTGCATTCAGGAATCGTGAAACAATTAATTTTATGCTGGGCAAACTCAGGATGCCATCCGGCATTAATAGAAAAATGGATCGAACCATTCATGCATGCTGTCATACCGCTCGTGCCGGAGGCCTCTCTCGTTAGACGAGGAGTGTTAAGCCATAGATCAGCCCCTTTTTTAAGTATCGATGAGAGTTCAAGTTCATAGTCAACTAAAACCGCCATTCTTTTATACATTTTTGAAAAATAAACAAGTTCATTAAAAAGATTGACGGAAGCACTATCTTGTGGGTGTGGTTTTCCTGCAAAGATAATTTGAATCGGGTACCTGCTTCGCGTAAGAAGATTTATAAATCGTTTTGTATCGTATTTGATAAGCCCCGGCCGTTTGTATTCGACAAACCGTCTGGCCCAGACGATGGTTAAAATCTCCGTATCAAACATTTTTCCGCTTTGGTTGGCAATGACATCGAATAGCAGACGCTTGAGATGTTTTTTTCGGGCGATCACTTCGTAATCTTCGTGCTCATCGAGTGCTCTTATCATCACTTTATCTGCCCAAAAACGTCTGTTTTGTGCATTGGTTATCGAAATGATGTTAGATACCCCCTCGTAAGATTGCCACATCGAATTTGCTATTTTTCCGTGGATTTTGGAGACGGCATTGGTGATTTTAGACGATCTGAGTGCCGAGAGAGTGAGATTTAAGCGATCATTATCACAGCAGGATACGAGTTTTTTTGCCTCTTCGGTGGGGATTCCGTTGAAAAAGCCCATTTTTTCTAGCAAAGGGATGCTGTGGTCTTGATTCCCTGCTTTTTCCGGTGTATGTGTTGTAAATACGATTTTTTGCTTGAGTGCCTCTTTGTCTTTTATTTTAGAATAGAGTTCAAAAATAAGGGGGAGGGAATGTCCTTCATTCATATGGTAAATATCGGGCTGTATCTCTAGTTGTTCCAAAATTTTAACACCGCCGATCCCCAACACGATCTCCTGCGCAATTCTCGCCTCTTCGTTTGCATCGTAGAGTTTATGGGTTATGGTGCGGGCTAAAAAGTCATTTTCTTCTATATCGGTTGTCAAAAATAAAACGGGAGCTGATCCGAAAGTTTCCGGTTTTAAAAGAAACGCCTTGATGAAAACCTCTTTTTGATTGATTATGACGGAAACTTTGACGTTAAGTTCGTCCAAGAAGTAGTACTCTTTTCTTCTGTAGGCCACGCTCATACTCCCATCTTCGCTTCGTGTCTGATCGTAATAGCCATAACTCCACAAGATCCCGATACCAATCATGTTTTGTTTTAAATCATACGCACTTCGAAAGTGCGATCCTACCAAAAAACCCAGCCCTCCAGAGTAGGTTTTCAGAGATTGATGAATGGCATACTCCATATTGAAATAGGCGACTAATGTTTGATATTTTTCGTCTATATTATAAAATTTTTCCATTAAATCGGCTTCCTTACCTATAAAGTTTTAATAATTTTGTCCCCTCTAAAGAAGAGTTTTTATACAAAGGTTTTTCTATTGTAACATTTTTGGCGGCAGGGGGGAATGCTTTGTTAAGAATTTCTTTTTTGACGAGTTCAAATAGCCACGGTTCATTATCGAGTATTCCGCCCCCTAGTATCAAAAATCTCGGATTCAAAAGGGGTAAAACTGTGCACCCTCCGTAGATGAGTGCGGATATAAAATCGTCTGCTACCGCTTTTTCATCCGGATCAGTTGAGTGATAACGCTCACCTAGGGTAAGGGCTGGATTGAGGTTTTCAACCATAACCCTTTTTTTTATTCCGCTTCCGCTGCAAAAAAGCTCAAGACAATTTGAATTACCACAACCGCAAAGATAGGGTGCCTTTTGGTAAGGGATATGACCGATCTCCCCTGCAAAATTATCGGCTCCTCTCAGAAGTCTCTCCTCAAAAAACGCTCCGCCAAGACCTGTCCCCGCATAGATAAGGGCAATGTTTTCTACCTTTCTCACGTTAGCTTCGGCAAGTGCAGCACATTTGAGATCATTTTCGATTAAGAGGGTGATGTTGTATTTTTGCTCTACTTTTTCTTTTATCATAAAATTTTTCAGGGCAATATTGGGGGAAGAGAGGATAACTCCCTCTTTGACCTGACCGGCAAAAGAGATATTGATCTGTGAAAGAGGTTGGCTCTTGGTAAATTGATCCAAAAAATCAAACAGGTCAAAGGTTCTGGTTTCTATCACAAATATTTCTTCGCCTATTCTATATCTAAAGTACGTTCCACCCCAATCGCAATAAAGAATCATGCATAAATTCTAAAATCGACAAAATTAAAGAGCGAATTTTTAGTTTCCAGTGTCTCTAAAAGTTCAAAATTGACCCCTTCGTCTAAGCCAAAAGAGAGTTTGTTGAAATTTGAAATGTGCTCTTTGGTACGCTGTACGCTGTACTCCATCGCCGTCCCTGTTGTCATCAAAAATGCCCAATCACTGCTTTGTGCCAGTAATAGTTCTTTGAGCATTTGATTGAGTACACGTGTTTGAATTGTATCTGCAGTCTCAAAATATTTTTTGGCAAGTAACTCCATCCGATCCGCCATAGAGTGCAAATGTCTATAAATCCAGTCGTTTTGTGTGTTAAGCCATACCTCGTAAAATCCTTTGTCTCCCCACGAAGAGGGGTTGGGGATAACCACCTGATTTTTTGGATACAACGATAAATATTCCATCGGGAGTATCGGTCTGATCTCTTTGTAGATGTCAATAATTTTAAAAAGTTCGTATAAAAAATCGGGTCCCTCAAACCACCAATGCCCAAAAAGTTCTGCATCGTATGGCGATACGATAAGAGGGGGCCTCTCCATCAGTGTCTCTAAATGCTTAAGCTGTTCTAGTCGGTTAAAATGGAAGTTTTCAGCATGAAGGGCCGCTTTTCCCCTCGCTATATGAGGGGCATAAACCTCTTTATAGTCGCTGTTTCCCGTAATCTTATGATATTTTAATCCCGTGAAGACTCTTGTGCTGTCGGGGCTGATGTGGGGACTGATGTAGTCAAAATCAAGATCGTATCCGATGTCTCTGTAAAAATCACGATAGTTTACATCCCCAGGATACCCCTCTTTGGAGCACCACACTTGTTTCGAGGAGTCGTTGTCACGTCCGAAAAAGGCGACATTGGCCTTGGAATAAACAGGGGCAAATATACCTTGTTTTGGCGGAGGGGTGGCAAAAACAATTCCATGAGAGTCGAGGATCGTGTAGAGTATCCCATAATTTTTCAATATCTCATCAAGTCCTTCAAAATAGGCACATTCGGGGAGCCAAATTCCTTGTGGCTTTTGTCCAAATATTCGCTCATGTGATTTAACACCGATGGCTATTTGTACCTCTACCGCTTTGGGATTAATAGCGAGGTGTGGCAGAAAACCGTGGGTTGCTGCACAGGTAATGATGTCGATTTTTCCACGTTCAAGTAACATTTTATATCGGTATAGAATATCTCTATGAACAACATTCTCGAAATAGTCGTATATTTTTTCAAACCGCTCTTTGTAAAAAACAGCGACTTTCGAAACACTCGGATCATTTTTAGTTCTTTGGATCTCTTTGTCGCAAAGTTCTAACCGATTCAGGAGGTGTTTGGTGTATTTCTTCATCAAATGATCGTCTTTGAGCATCTCGCACAGCGAGGGGGTGAGTGAAAAGGTGAGTCTAAAATCAAACCCTTCGTCTTCCAATCTTTCTAGGTTTAGTAGCAAAGGGATATAGCACTCGCTGATCGCTTCAAAAAGCCAGTGTTCTTCTAGAAAATAGTCATAGTCGGGATGTTTGACAAAAGGGAGATGCGAATGAAGAATCAGAGACCAAAATCCTTTCATTGCTTATCCTTTGTATTTTCAAAAGAGGAGAAGGTGTGCAGCTCCCATTTTCCTAAAAGAGCCGTCTCTTTAACCAATGATTTACTTGATTTTATGCTTGATAAGGAAGAGATGGAAGAGTGGATAATTTCACTCCATCCTTCCACTTTTTTCATCCATACCTGACACTCTTCATCATCAGTATTGATACGATCACTAGGTGTTTTGATGAGGTTAGAGGTGAAAAGAGATATAGCTTTTTCGCTTTCATCATGATAGAGTATTTCGCAGAAAAAGGATCTTTTTGCCGGAACTTCATCAAAATAATAAGAACCGACTAGAGTCTCTAGTTTTATTTGTTGTACTGCCATTTCATCGGTCGTTTTGAGAAGAAGGGTCAGTCTATCTTTGAGGACTCCTACGGTTTCAAGAAAAGCGGGTGTCAGCTCCCAGTAACAAAAAAGTTTGTGCGGGTTAACACACATGAGTTTCAGGGTGTTGATATTATAACTTGTTGGGATAGAAAATTCATCCGTATGGATTCCCATTGCCTCAGAAGCGTTGCACTCCATTGCCTTTGGATTGTTGACCAGTGTATGACTTGACATTAGCAACTCCTATACAATTTTATGTACTCTTTTGCTGAATTTTCCCACGAAAAATCTTTTTGCATCGCCTCTTTTTTAAGGGTGCGAAACAGTTTTTTATCCGAATAGATGGAGAGAGCTTTGGAAATAGCGATTAAAAAAGCAAATACGGTGTTGTCGTGATAGGTGATCCCCGGTCCTCTTGAGCCTTTTTTAGTATAGTCATGAAAATCGACCACGCTGTCTTTTAATCCCCCTGTTTCACGAACAATCGGCAAGGTTCCATAGTTCATAGCAATCATTTGGTTTAACCCGCACGGCTCATAGACAGAAGGCATCATCAGAAAATCAGACCCAGCATAGATGTGTTTGCTAAAATCCTCATCGTAACTGATTTTAACAAAGATGTTCTCGCACTCCATCGCCTTTAGCGTCTCTTCTAACCATGCTTCACCGCTGCCTAAGAGTATGAAATTGACATTCATCTCTTTGAGATGGACTAGGGCTCTTAGAAGCATATCAACCCCTTTTTGTTCGACCAATCTCCCCACAAACGAGAAGAGGGCTTTTCCCTCCCCTTTTAATCCCGTTAATTTTAGAAGCGCTTTTTTATTGAACTCTTTTTTATCGATCGATCCTGCATCGTATTTTTTGGCAATAGAGCCGTCCTCTTTGGGATTGAAATAGTCGACGTCAATTCCGTTGAGTATGCCATAAAATTTTTCTTGATTACTGTTGATAAAATAATCCAATAAATAACCGTGCTCTGCCGTCCCTATCTCGCGCGCATAGGTGGGGCTTACCGTAGTGACCGCATCGCTAAAGGCAATTCCTGCTTTTAAAAAGTTGACCGCATCGTAAAATTCATATCCCAAAAAAGTAAAGTCGTCCCAATTGAGTTCAAGATCAGTCATAGTTTCTTTGGTAAAAATCCCTTGATAGGCGAGATTGTGAATCGTAAATACGGTTTTTATTTCAATTCCATAAATCTTTTTGACAATATTAGCCGCCAGTGCGCTTTGCCAGTCGTTGAGGTGGAGAATATCAAACTTTTCACGCGATAAATATTCGGCAATAGCGTAGCAAAAAAGACCAAACCTCAGAGCATTATCGGAATAATCGCCCGATTTGTCACCGTAAAAGTGGTCTCTTTCGCACAAAGTTTCGTTGTAAACAAATAAAATATTTTTATCCTCTTTGGAGCAAAAAAGTTCAAATGAATGAATAACACCGCACAGTGTTTTGGTAAAATGATAATTGAGAGGTTCGATGGTGTATCTTTGCCGATCTACGGAACGATACAGCGGCATAATAGAGATTGTATGAATCTTGTTTTCGTGGTTTAATGCTTTGGGGAGTGCTGATCCAACATCACCAAGACCGCCCGTTTTTGCAAAGGGAAAAATTTCGCTCGACGCAAATAATATTTTCATAGTACCTCCAAGGTTCCGTTGATGGAAAGAGTCTGTTTGAGAGGAAATTTTAATCCAATACTAAGGCATTGCACCGTTTCATCAAACCCTTTCTCGCTTTTCGAGATCGTTTTTAATTCATAAACAAAAAATTCAAATGCACTATCACACTTGAAGGAGAGTGTTTTTCCCAAATTTTTATCTTCAAGGTAAAACATTTTTTTAGTGTGATTTAAAACTACATTTCCATATTCTTGAAAATGAAAGTTAAACTCACAGACATACGACAATCTTTTTGGAGCATCTGTTTGAAGATTTAATGAAAAGTTTACCATATTTTCATCAATTTTAAACTTTTTTGTTAGAAGTGTTTTAAATATCTCGTCTATAAATATCCCTCCCTCCCTTTCAAAGAGGACACACTCTTTTTTTTGAGTGAGCTTAAAGGGCTGGTTTGCAAAATCACCGTATTCTCTAAAACTGCACGAACGAAAGCTCTCTGTATCAAATGTATCGTCGGTGATGTGATCGACAAACGAATTTTTAGGATACCAATCGAAATGGATATTTTTGGATTCCCATTGAAGAGACCTTTCATTATGTATCGTAGCAATGGTGTCGTAGTCACTCTCGCTCTCTTTGGATTCAAACAAATTTTTGTGATAAAGTTCAAATTTTCTGGAGAGGGTATTTTGGTAGTTAAAAAGAGCATCACGCACCGAAAGCTCTCTGAGTTGTCCCCCATTTTTTTCATCAAATACGGCAATAAGTGAATTTGTTTTGAACTTTGCCTCTTGGTATCCGTCTTTTCTGATGTGGGTGAGGGAGAGGATATTTGTCTCTTCGGGGAGGAGATTTTCCGCCTCAATGACAAAACGATAGGCGTTGTCCCTGAGATTTGGGAGATAGAGTCCGCCGAAAATGCCGTGCCAAAAGACATCGTTTGCTTGAGCTTTGAAAATTGCTTCATCCAGTTTTTTATTTTTGAGAAAGGCTCTTTTTTGGGAGAGGTATAACACTCTTTTGTGTAAATAGTTGCTCTCGGGGTATTTGATAAAGAAGTTTTTCCACGTTCCCCCTGCGTAGTAGAGTTTTGACGGGCTCTCGTGCAGGGCTTTTTCCCCTTTTTCAAAAGCCTCAAAACTGGAGGGGTTTAACGACCATTTTGACATTTCAAAATAAGAAACGTTGGGAAGATAGACAGTGCTAATGGGCTTGGATGTTGCGTAAAACTCGGAAAACGTCATGCTCTCAATGGTTTTATCCGTAACGATTTTTTCCAAAAATTCCTCTAGCCATTTTTTTTCAAAGACCCATTCATAGGTCTTTGGCCAGAGACCGAATTTTTCACCGTCGTCAAACAGTATCGAAGCTCTATTTTTACCCGTTATTTTTTTGATTTCTTGTAGCGCAGTTTCGACTTTTTGAAACGGTATGGCATAGCGTAAGTTTTTATTGATAGGGAAAAGGGTGAGAGTATGCTGCGTATCGTCGGTGATATACATGCCCGCTGTTTTCGTCTCTTCAACTCCGGCACGCAGAAGATGATAATCATCGATGATGGCGTAGTGGATATTGCACATCGACAAATCGGCAATAATCGAATCATCCCACACGCGCTCTGTGAGCCATATCCCCTTGGGCGTTTGTAAAAAATGTTTTTTGATGTAGTCAGAGAGTTTGGTGATCTGAGCTATGCGGTCAGGGGCGGGGATGGAGGGGAGAATAGGCTCATAAAATCCTCCTGTAAAAAATTCTATCTGTTTTGCTGCCGACATTTCTTGCAGTGCACAAAAAAGATCGGTCTCATTTTTTTCGATGTATTCCAAAAGCCAGCCGCTGAAATGAACCGAAAATTTAAACGCAGGGAACTTCTTGGCAAGTGTGATAAAAGGCTTATACGATTTTTCGATCGCTTCATCGACGACGTGATAGAAATTTTCAACCGGTTGATGACAGTGTATTCCAAACAAAAGTTTTGTCGTCATTGATTTTCTTTTGGCAATGTGGTGTAGCTGAGATCGCGGTGCATAACACAATGACCTGTATTAAAATTCGAAACAAGCTTATTCTCGCCAAGCATACGAATCGAGGAGGGAGGAGCAACATCTAAAAGAGTATAAATTTTAATAAGTCTGTTTTTGAAGAGTTTTTTGAAGGCTACTTTGGTTTGTATTGTTTCGCTTTTGCCTATCCACCAAAACCAATCACTTCCGAGGAGTACCATAAAATGTTCATACGCTTTTTTTCGGCTATCTGCATCGACTGTTGTTGTCCCAAAGAAAGATTTTAGGGATGCAAGTTCCTCCCAGTAAGCATTTTTTTCGGCATCACCAATCCAAATAGAAAAATCACCTGCCCAGCTGCCACTTTTGATATTCTGGAGAATTGGAAGATCATTGCGTTGCGCAATATCATTGAAAAACGTTGTTTCTATCCACTCTGTTGAGACGATTCTACTGTAAAACTCTTCGAAAAAAGGGAGAGCATTCTGGGAGAAAAATTCCCATGCGTTTTCTCCATCAAGGGCTACCGTGACAACGGCATTTTCGTTTTCTCGGTAAATATTTTCGAGTTTCGTAAAAAAATCATCGACGGCCTCTTTCGGACTCATCTGTGAGTAACTAAATGCGATAGAGTCGCTTAAATCTCTATCACGAAAAAAGAGGGTGATTTTCTCACCATCCTTTTCATAATTATAGGGGGTGAAGTGATTTTTCCCCTGCAAAAGCCATTCATCCGTAATAATCCATTTTATCTTTTGATCCAAAAATAGTTCCACCGTTTTTTGGCTGATTGATCCCTCTGATGGCCAAAAACCTTTTGGTTTATTTCCAAAAATTTTTTCAAAATAGGTGATAGCCTTCTCGACTTGCCATAGCGCCTCTTCTTTGAAATTGATATCAAAATTTGGGAGAAGTGTGCATCGATTTGGTACTGCGGCTTCTTTAGGATCAATCAGCAAGGGGAGTATAGGATGATGAATTGGGTTGGTAGAGAGATCGATTTTCCCCTCTTTAAAAAGTTTTTCTGTATAGGGAATAATCGATTTTACAAACGTGTAAAGCTCTTCTCGTAAGGAGAGTGCCTCTTGCTGTGTGATTTTCCCTTTTTTTTGGATCAATTTTTGTACGAGAGGGCTGTTTTGGCGTAGATAATTACCGCAATTTTCTAGAAGGGTGGATATTTCTGCCGTATCGAAATAATCTTTGGTTCGGCTATCTTCCAGTTGACAGAGGAGGGAGGGGGAGAGGTTGAAGGTTGCTTTGATATTGTATTTGGCGCATAAATAAGGCATATCAAAATAGTTTTTAAGAGAGTGAAGATAGAGCCATGGAAACTCTATTTTTTCCGTTAGCGCATTTTCGTATAGCGGTTGATGCATATGCCATAAAAAACATAGTTTTAATCTCTTCATCTATTTCTTCTCCTATTGAGCATTTAGTTTAAGCCGGATAAAATGCGTCCCATTTTTAAAAGTTCCGGTTTGATTTCGTATTTTCCGTTGCTAACCCTCTCGATCTCTAAAAAATCGAATGTCCCGTTTTTATAGCCAATCGTGTGGTAGTTATTGGGTATGTTTTCCAGTCGATTCAGAGCAAAAACGACAAATTCTTTGGCAATCAAGCGGTCGAACACAGTCGGATTTCCCCCTCTTTGGATGTGTCCTAACTTGGTCACTCTCGATTCGAGTCCAATCTCTTCTTCAAACCATGTTTCAAGTTTTTCGCTGATATTTGATCCCTCAGCCGTGATCGCTATGGCGTAGGATCTTCCCTCATCAACCTCTTTTTTGAGCTTTTTTTCAAGTACAGGGAAGTTCACTTCCATTTCGGGGATGACACACACTTCTGCACCGCACGTTAGCGCCGAAACCAGTGCCAGATAGCCACACTTTCTCCCCATTGTTTCAATAATAAACGCTCTTTTAAAAGAGGCAGCCGTATCTCGAACATCATCGATGGCTTGACGAATGACATTGAGCGCGGTATCGACTCCGAGACAATAGTCGGTTCCAAAAATATCGTTATCGATAGTGGAAGGGATCCCTATAAAATCGATTTTATATTCGTCATAAAAAACCTCCATCGCCCGAAAACTTCCATCGCCTCCTAAGACGATCAGTTTTTCTATCCCCTCGTTTTTTAGATTTTGATGGGCAATGGCTCGGTAGTGTTTCTCAAAAAAACGTTTTGATCGTGAGGAGCGTATGACTGTGCCGCCACGGTAGATAATCCCTGACACATCCGAATGTTCCGCTTTTTTGATGTTACCGTCAATAAGCCCCTCTAGCCCGTCATAGATCAGATAAGGTTCGATATTCCGAATATAACACTCTTCGACAAACGCTTTGATTGCCGGATTCATACCAGCACAGTCTCCGCCAGAGCAAAAAATTCCTATTTTCATCTTTCTTCTCCTCTCTTTTGATATTTCTTTTCAAAATTTAATGTTACGCTTATTTATAATGCTACTATTATGACAAAAAATGGTTACAAAATAATAAAAGCAGGGTATTTATGAAAACAAAAAGTCTCTATATCTCATCCCTTGAATCCTCTGTCGGAAGTTTAATCGTGACGATGGGGATTATGGAGCACCTAAAAGGTCGGCTTGGGAAAGTGGCGTTTTTTAGACCTATTATTCCAGACAGCAGCGAAGTGGATAAGGATATTGATTTTATGATAAGTCGTTATCCTCTTGGGTTGGAATATAACGAGACGTATTGCTGCACGGTAAACGAGGCGGAAGGGTTAATTGCCCAAAACAAATACCATGAAGTTTTAGAGAATATAATCGAAAAATTTAAACGTTTGGAGCGCCGCTACGATTTTGTTCTTATTGAGGGGTTAAGTCAATCGTATTTTTCCAATACACTTGATTTTGATATCAATCTCTCCATTGCGAAAAATCTAAACACCCCTTTTGTCAGTATTTTAAAAGGGAAGGATAAAGAGCTAACCGTAATCAAAGACGAGATTTATATCGAAGCAGAGGCGATAAAATCGGCAGGATGTCAACACTTCGCTACCTTTGTAAATCGTTTAGGAGATCATGAAAGTGAGGAATTGAAGAGGCTCGTTTTAACGCAGTCTCTTCAGAGGGCCCCCCTTTATTTTTTACCTGAGATACCCGAACTGAACACCCCTGCGGTTGCTGATATTATGAAAGAGCTGGGGTGTACTTATTGTTTTGGAGAAGAAAATGATCTTGGGCGGATTGTTAGGCAGAGTAAAATCGCCGCGATGAGAGTGGAAAACTTTTTAGAGTTTATCGAAGAGGGGGATCTCGTTATTACATCAGGGGATCGCTCCGATATTTTGGCAGGGTGTTTAAGTACCGCTTGTTCGAAAAATTATCCTACAATAGCAGCTATTTTACTCACAGGGGGGATAATACCTCATCCCTCCATCCAGCGGCTTTTTAACGGTTTTCGAGATTTCCCTCTCTCCATACTCAGTGTTGATACCGATACCTATACGACCGCTGTGAATGTTGCTGCCGTAAGGGCAACGATGAGCGCGTACAATGAGCGAAAGATTGCGCTGGCTCAGGGACTTTTTGCTTCCAATGTGAATATGAGGGAGATCGACGAGAGAATTGATACCGACTCCTCTTCCCCCTCTATGACCCCAAATATGTTTGAATATGCCCTTTTTGAGAGAGCACGGGAGAATCGAAAGAAGATTGTTTTGCCCGAGAGCGGTGATGAACGTATTTTAAGAGCTACAGAGATCCTTTTACGACGTGATGTTGCCGATATTATTTTACTGGGAGAGAGAGAAGAGGTTGAGCACAAAAGCTCTTTATTGGGGCTTGATATTTCTAAAGCGACCATCATTGATCCCCGCACGTCGCCGTGGATGGAGGAGTTTGTTACCTCTTTTTATGAACTGCGCAAAGCAAAAGGGGTAAGCCTCAATGATGCACGTGACACGATGATGATGATAAATTACTTTGGTACGATGATGGTCTATTTTGGCTATGCCGACGGGATGGTTTCGGGCGCTGTTCATACGACCCAAGAGACGATTCGTCCTGCTCTTCAGATCATTAAAACGAAACCGAACATCTCTATCGTCTCCAGCCTCTTTTTTATGTGTTTGGATACAAAAGTGCTTGTGTATGGCGATTGTGCGGTCAATCAAGACCCTGATGCGCAAGAGCTGGCACAAATCGCCATCTCCTGTGCCGACACAGCCAAAATTTTTGGGATCGAGCCAAAAATAGCGATGTTATCGTATTCTACGGGAGACTCAGGGAAGGGTGATGAGGTGGAAAAGGTACGATTGGCGACCAAGTTAGTCCGCGAAAAAAGAGCTGATTTAGTAGTAGAGGGCCCTATACAATATGACGCGGCTATCGATCCTGATGTGGCGATGAATAAACTACCAAACAGCGAAGTGGCTGGGCAGGCTACTGTATTTATCTTCCCCGATCTAAATACAGGAAACAACACCTACAAAGCGGTTCAACAAAGCTCGGGTGCGGTTGCGATAGGTCCTGTGCTGCAAGGGCTCAATAAGCCCATCAATGATTTGAGTCGGGGGTGTCTGGTGGCGGATATCGTCAATACGGTTGCCGTTACCGCCATCCAAGCCGGAGAGGTTTTGTGAAAATTTTAGTCCTTAATTGCGGAAGTTCGTCGATAAAGTATACCTTTTTTGATTCACTGAGGCTACAGAAAAGCGGAATGATAGAGAGAGTTACCTGTTATGAAGAGGCTATTGAGACTATCCTTGAAGAAATAGGGGAATTTGACGCCGTAGGTCATCGCGTCGTTCATGGAGGAGAAGTCTATACGGGATCGGTGGTAATCGATAGTGAGGTGATACGCTCTATTGAGGCGTTGATCCCATTGGCCCCTTTGCATAACAAGGCAAATCTTGCAGGGATACAAGCCATCGCCGCACGCTATCCTCACATTCCACAAGTTGCCGTTTTTGATACAGCGTTTCATACTACGCTGCCAAAACGGGCCTATTTGTATCCGATCCCCTATAAATTTTATGAAGATTTTAAGATCAGGCGCTATGGATTTCATGGGACATCGCATCATTATGTCGCGAAAGAGGCGGCGAAATTTTTAGGTCAAAAATTTGAGTCTCTTAATGCTATTACACTGCATTTAGGAAACGGTGCGAGTATGTGTGCGATACAAAATGGAATCAGTGTGGATACAACGATGGGATTTACACCCTTGGAAGGGCTTATGATGGGAACAAGATGCGGTGACATTGACCCTGCTATCGTGCTGCATTTGCTAAATATGGGATTCAGCCGTGATGAGCTGGATAAAGTTCTCAATAAAGAGAGCGGTTTAAAAGGGATCTGCGGCAGGAGCGATATGCGCGAAATCGATGAAATGATCGATAAGAGAGATACGGCAGCGAAGCTTGCACTGGATATGTTTACTTACCGTATCAAAAAATACATAGGGGCATACAATGCTGTTTTGGGGCGGGTCGATTGTATCGTCTTTACCGGCGGCATTGGGGAACACGAGAGCAGCGTGAGGTTGGAAGCGTGCAGTAATTTGGAAATCTTTGGCATCGTATTGGATCCCGTACTCAACGATCATAGCGTGAAAAAGACCGTTCAAATCAGTACCAACGAGAGCCGTGTGAAGATTTTGGTGATACCGACCAACGAAGAGTTGGAAATAGCGATACAA
Source organism: Sulfuricurvum sp. (assembly GCA_036821965.1). Lineage (GTDB taxonomy): Bacteria > Campylobacterota > Campylobacteria > Campylobacterales > Sulfurimonadaceae > Sulfuricurvum. The sequence goes on along the minus strand of DAISIO010000004.1, from coordinate 73,192 downwards.
ACGAAAGAGATGGCTAAAATTTAAAAAGCATTATGTACATTGTAAAAAAACTAAAAAATGTATTTTTATTGTTGCAAAATATTTTATTCTAAGTATTTTAGATTAAAATACTAAAATGTAGAAATGTAAATAGTTGTTATTTGTTTTTAAAATGACAATTAGGTTTTTACAAATTTTTTGAAAAGAAGGATATATTATGTTGCTTACACGTTTTGACCCGTTGAATGAGTTGCGTACGCTTGAAGATCGTCTTAACCGCGTTTTTTCGTCTGATCTTGGTAAAAATGTATTGACAGATTTTACTCCGTCGATCAACACGAGAGAAGGGGAATATGCGTACCACATTGACGTCGATCTTCCAGGGGTAAAAAAAGAGGACATCAGTGTCAAAGTTGAAAATAATGTCCTGACTCTCAAAGGGGAGCGAAAATCCAAAGAAGAGGTCAAAGAAAAGGATTATTATAAGATGGAGAGCAGTTTCGGCAGCTTTACGCGCAGTTTCACACTCCCTGATAACATTGATGCCGAAAATATACATGCAGAAAACAAAGACGGGGTTCTAGAGATTACCTTGCCGAAAAAAGAGCAAAAAAAAGAATCGGTCAAGCAGATCAAAGTAAAATAAAATCGGTCATCAATTCGACTTTTTGACGCTGCTCTCCTGTGTCAGCATCAAGTCGAGGTGGTGAAAAAGATTCGGATATTTCTGCTTGATTTCATTGAGAAGCCAATCCAGATCAAGATTCACCACGGCACTTTCAGGACGGCTCAGTGCGAGTGTCCGAATCCGATCCATTGCAACCTCCCAAACGTCATGAAAATCGATAGGAAAGCGTTGCCAAATCGCTTTTTCAAGTTTAAGCTGAAAATTCTCGCTCTGGGCAGATGTCAAAAAACGGACCATTTGTGCGAGTGATTCGGCCGTTGTTAGGGTATAGATACGATCTTTTTCATCGAGAATAATCCATGGACGCTCTTCATTCCAGCTCCCCTGAAGCAGTTCAAGATCTTTGTGTCTTTCATCTGCACCCGGACTCATCTTGAGAATGGTCATTTCTGATGGATGGATTCCCATTTTTTCAGCTATTTTTTCAAAATTGTTTTTTAAATGTTCTGGATATGTCATAATATGCCTTTATGGAAAATAGTTTGAATATAGCATTTATATATCTGCTTTTCTTTGTACCGCTTAATCATTATAGAAAACAATAATATACTCTTTTTAATAAAAATTTCACTATGATAAATAATAACAAAAAAATATTAAAAGTCAAGTAGTGTATCAACAATACGTATGGAAACGTATAGATGCATCGGATTGCTTCCGAACTCTAAAGAGATAAAGGTCAAATTATGCTGCACATTTCACACACCGTCACCATCTCCGATTCAGAGATCGAGATAACGGCGATACGCTCGCAGGGAGCAGGGGGGCAGAACGTCAACAAAGTCTCGACAGCGATACATCTGCGTTTTGATATCAATGCCTCTTCCCTTAGCGATTTTTACAAAGAGCGGCTGCGAGAGCTTACCGATCATCGGATTACGAAAGACGGGATCATCAACATAAAATCGCAAGAGTCCCGCTCTCAGGAAGAGAACAAAGAAGCAGCGCTGGAGAGGCTGAAAGAACTTATAAAGAGCGTGACCGTGGTCCAAAAAAAGCGCAAACCGACCAAACCGACAAGAAATTCACAGAAAAGACGGATGGACAGCAAGACAAAGCACGGGAATATTAAAAAGATGCGGGGAAAGGTGAAGGGCGGGGAGGGTTAACCCTAACTCAACTTTTCACCCGCTGTGCAAAATACTCCATCATATGCTCCAGCGTATCGACCTTGGCATAATCAGCTTCCGGAACTTCGACTTCCAGCACCTCATACATAGCGGTCAATATTTTTAGAAAATCGAACGAATCGATCTCCAAGGATCGCTGGATATTTTTATCGGGAAGTATGTCCGCTTCGTCGATGTCTGGGGCAATTTCGAGGATTTGCTCGATGATGGCCGCTTTGATTTCTTCTTTGGTCATAGTAACTCCTGTGGATGTTGCAATAAATCGTTTAATTTTTCGAGAAACTTCGCTCCGGTGCGCCCGTCGGTGGCGCGGTGATCTCCCGCGAGGGTCGCCTGCATCACTTTACGTACACACAGCGCATCCCCCTCTGCCCACGGGGCATCCATAATTCGCCCCAATCCTATGATGGCGACCTGGGGAGGATAGATGACACCGTAAACGCTTTCCACCCCTAAATCGCCGAGGTTGGTGATCGTAATAGTCTGCTGTGTGATCTCGCTATTGCGCAGTTTTCCCGAACGGGTGCGGGTTATGAGATCGTCCAGTGAGCTCATCGTCTCATCCAACCTCATCGTTTGGGCATTCAGCAAAGCAGGGGTGATAAGCCCCTCTTTGCGCAATGCGATGGCGATGCCGGGGTTGATCTCCTCGCTGATATCCGGTGCATCGTTTCGCCAAAATCCGTTAAGCTCGGGTACGGCTTTGAGGGAGAGAACGACGGCACGGATCAGCAAGGCGGCGGGGAGGATACGCTCTTTGATGCTCCGCGCGGCATTCAGCGCTTCGAGCCAGTGGAGCGCAGGGGTCATATTGATAGAGGCGCTGAGATAATAGTGGGGGATCTCGGCATTGGAGCGGCTCATCGCACGGGCGATGGCTTGACGCATACCGCTTGCTTGAGGTGCTTGAGGTGCTTGAGGTGCTTGAGGTGCTGTTGTGGCGACGGTTTCGACCTGAGCAAGACGGACCTCCCCTGTGCTAGATAGTAGGCTAGAAAGTTCTATTCCCAGCTCTTTTGCTTTTTGTCGGGCTGCGGGGGAGGCTTTGATCCGTTCACCGGCATCTTCTTCCTGCATCGGCGGTTCGGACGCTACGGTAACATTCGATGTCTCTGCCACGGGTTGTTTCAGGGTGCTTTGCGCCGGTTTTTCCTCCACAGGGCTTTCTGCCTCGGTGCGGATCATCGCCAGAGGGGTCCCGACGGCACAGTCGGTCTCCTCTTTTACGAGAATTTTTTCGACGATACCATCTTCGAACACCTCTATCTCTATGACCCCTTTGCTCGTCTCCACCTCAGCGACGACTTGCCCTTTGGTAACGTGATCACCCTCTTTAACGTGCCACTCCATTAAAACGGCCGATTCCATGTCGGCACCCAAACTGGGCATTAAAAACTGGCTCATAAATTCTCCATTATCTTGCGCGCCATCGCGATGATTTTATCCACTTGGGGGAGGGCTGCATGCTCGAGATGGGAAGGATAGGGAATAGGGACCTCGGCACTACAGACTCTCCCCATCGGGGCATCAAGTTCAAAAAAAGCCTGCTCGTTGATCCGTGCAATAATCTCTGCCGAGATACTCCCCGATTTCCACCCCTCATCGACAATCATGACGCGGTGTGTTTTAGCTACCGATGCCATAATCGTCTTATCATCCAGCGGACGGAGCGATCGCAAGTCGATCACTTCGGTATCAATACCTTTAGTAAAAAGAGTTTCCGCTGCTTCAAGCGCCTTGAAGAGAGTGTTCCCATAGGCTAAAATGGTGAGATTTTTACCTTTTCTATGTATTTTGGCTTTACCGATGGGCAATGGTAGTCCATCCGTATCAAGTCCCCCTTTGGTATTGTATAGCATGGCATTTTCAAATATCAGCACGGGATCAGGATCGGCGAGTGCAAGTCCAACCATATCATAGGCATCTTGCACAGTAGCGGGAGTTAGGACTTTAAGTCCTGGTATATGGGCATACCACCCTTCCAGAGAATGAGAATGTTGTGCGGCCAGCTGTTTTCCCCCACCCGTAACCATCCGAATAACCAATGGAACATTAAATTGCCCTCCGGACATGTGTAGTAAGGTTGCCGCATTGTTCATAATCTGATCCAATGCCAATAGGCTGAAATTAACAGTCATAATCTCGACGATAGGACGCATACCACCCATTGCAGCACCGATGCCTGTTCCGGTAAAAGCCGATTCGGAGAGAGGTGTATCAATGATCCGATCGGATCCAAATTGTTCCAAAAGACCCATACTAACCGCATAACCGCCACCGTAATGTCCGACATCTTCTCCTATCAAAAAAACTCGTTCATCTTTCTCCATCGCTTTTTGAATGGCGTGCCGTACTGCTTCACGGTACGTTATAATCGAGCTCATTGTACAGCCTCCGGGGAATAGACGAATTTTTCAAGAGTATCAATCGATTCGAGTGTACCGTTTTCGGCAAATGCAACCGCTTCGTCAATAATTTGTCCGATTTCTTTTTCATATTTGTCAATATCAATATTCGGCCAATGCTGATGCAATAGGAGAAGAGGATCTTTTTTCTTCCACTCCTCAACTTCCGTTTTTTCGCGGTAAAGTTCGGCATCGAACATCGAGTGGGCTCGAAAACGGTAGGTGAGGTATTCGATGAATATCGGTCCGTTGCCGGCGCGGATCTCTGTTACCGCTTTTTCAGCCGCTTCGGCCACTGCTAGAACATCCATTCCATCCACTTGTTTGGAGGTGATGCGGTAGGATGCTGCTTTGAGAGAAATGTTTGTTTCCGACTCGGTAAATTCGAGTGCTGTCCCCATCGCATAACGATTGTTTTCACATACAAAGAGAACCGGAAGCTTCCATAGCGCCGCGAGATTCAACGATTCATGAAACTCCCCTTCCGCGACGGCACCGTCACCGAAGATAGAGACGGTCACACGGTTGCGTTTCATCATTTTATCTGAGAGCGCCATTCCGACGGCCAGAGGTAATCCTCCTGCGACAATAGCACTGCCGCCGTAAAACCGTGTCGCTGCGTCAAAAAGGTGCATAGATCCGCCCCGTCCCCCTGAACATCCTTCTATTTTGCCGTATATTTCAGCCATGATACGGTTTGGGTGAATTCCTCGTGCGAGAGCTTGTCCATGTTCACGGTAGCTAGCGAACACGGCATCATCAAGGCTCAGCGCGTTCATAAGCCCTACAGCAATAGCCTCTTCGCCAATGTAGAGATGCAAAAATCCCCGTATTTTCTCACGACTGTACAGCTCCACACATTTTTCTTCAAACCGACGAATCAACAACATATCGCGGTAAAATTGATTCGCTCTCTCAAGTTCTGTATTCATCATTTTTCCTTTACGCTTCCAGTGTCGAGATGTCACCCTCAGGTAGTCCCATTTCCCGTGCTTTCAGCAGCCGACGCATGATTTTTCCGCTTCGGGTTTTAGGGAGATTCTGCTGAAATTCAATCTCTTTTGGTGCCACGGCCGAGCCCAGTCTTTTCCGCCCAAAACCGATCAGTTCGCGCCGGAGCTCCTCGGTAGGCTCAAATCCCGTTTTGAGCGATACGAAGGCTTTGACCAGCTGTCCGATCATCTCATCGGGTTTTCCGATGACCCCTGCTTCGGCTACTGCGGGATGCTCCATCAGTGTGCTCTCGACTTCGAAAGGGCCCACCATGTGTCCTGAGGTCTTGATAATGTCATCGGAACGTCCGACAAACCAGAAATAGCCGTCTTTGTCTTTGTAGGCCAAGTCACCGGAGAGATACCATCCTCCGACAAAAGATTTGGCATAGCGCGCCTCGTCATGAAGATAGCCGCGAAACATCGAGGGCCAGCCGGGTCTGAGTGCAAGTTCCCCCTCTTTTCCCGGCTCTGTGATTTCTGTGAGCGTCCCCTCATCATTGAGACGGACGATTCCCGCTTCGATCCCCGGAAGCGGCCGCCCCATCGATCCGGGACGAATTTGTTGGGAGAGGAAGTTGGCAATCATGATTCCGCCCGTTTCCGTCTGCCACCAGTTATCGTGTATGGGCATCTTCAGTTTGTCCACTCCCCATATTACCGCTTCGGGATTGAGCGGTTCGCCGACGCTTTGAATCAGACGCAAGGAGGAGAGATCATACTCCCGTGTCGGGGAGGATTCGATCCGCATCAGACGCCGGATCGCCGTGGGAGCCGTATACCAGACACTGACATGCTCATCTTGCAAAATACTATACCACCGCACAGCATCGAACTCCGCTTCGTCCACGATGTTGGTAACGCCATGAAGCCAAGGGGTGATGATTCCGTACGACGTTCCGGTGACCCAGCCTGGGTCGGCGGTACACCAGTAAATGTCTTCGGGATGGAGATCCAATACATACCGGCCGCTCATCCAGTGGCAAAAGATCGCTTTGTGGACGTGTACTACCCCTTTTGGCATTCCCGTCGTACCGCTTGTGAAGTGGAGAATCGACATCTCTTCGGGGTCGGTAGGGAGAATCTCGTACACATCGGAAGCACTCTCCATCAGGCGCGGGAGTGAGCGGATACGCTCGCTTTCATTTTCCTCGGCATCGATTAAAAAAACAGTGAGAAGCTCCGGAAGTTGCTCCAGCAGAGGGCGTATTTTTTTTTCAAAAAGATTTTTGGTTGTCAGAAGGGCTTTGGCATCGCCGCGTTGCATCCGCTGCAGTATCGGTTCAGGACCGAACTGCGAAAAGAGGGGGCAGAGTACGCTGCGGTTTTTGAGAATCCCCATGGCGGCTATGTAGAATTCGGGGAGACGTGTAGTGAGGGTAAAAACACGGTCGCCTTTGGAAAGCCCCAGCGATTTCAGGACATTGGCAAATTTGGCACTTTGTTTTTTCATTTCGGCAAAGGTAAACGTTTTTCGTTCACCGTTTTCCCCCCGCCATAATAGGGCGGTTTTCTCCGCGAGGGGACCGTTGGCATGGCGGTCGATCGCTTCGTGGGCGATATTAAGACCTCCCGAAGGCAATCCCTCGAAAGCACAAGCCACATCCTCCCATTTGAAAGAGCCGTAGACTTGTTCATAGTTTTCCAGATTCGGTCGTATAGGAAAGCTCTCCATACTTTTTTCGATCCAATGCTCTTTCATTTTGTATCCTCCGAAAACGTTTTAAGGTACAATCAATAACAAGTAATCATAATATAAAGTGTATTTTAGTTTCCTTATGAAACAATGTCTTTATGATCGAACTGAAAACATGGCGTTTTATCGATACCAAAATCGGATCAGCGAGCTGGAATATGGCCGTTGATGAAGCACTCTTGAACAGTGTTCAAGAGGGTGACTTGCCGATTCTTCGGCTCTACGGATGGGAACCCTCTCTTACAGCGGGGCGATTTTCGGATATTAGTACGTGTGTGGATACGCAGTTACTGGAAGAAGAGAAGGTTCCGTGCGTACGCCGTATGAGCGGCGGGGGGATTTTGGTACATGGAGGAGATATCTCCTATTCGCTGATCCTGCCGCGCAACTATCTAAAAGATAAAGGGGTAAAAGAGAGCTACCGTTATGTGTGTGAATTTCTAATATGCCTGTATAAGAAGCTGGGGCACACGGCCCGTTTCGCTTATGAACAGCAACTGGAGGGGGGAGGATCTGATATTTGCCTGGCAGGGAATGAAGCCTATGACATTGTCATCGGAGGGAAAAAAATGGGGGGGAACGCACAGCGTCATACCCGTCATGTTTTGTTTCAGCACGGTTCTATACCGATGACGTTGGATGAATCGTACTTTAAACCTCTTTTTTTAGGAGAGTCAGGATTGGAGCATGCGGCAACGCTGGAACGGCTGGGTATTACGATAACCTATGAAGAGCTCTCATCGTTGGTACAAGAAGCGTTTTGTGAGACGTTTGAGGTGAAAACCGTGGCAGATAGGCTGCGTTTATCCGAAGAAGAGGGTGCCAAGGAGCTATTGGCACACAAATACACGCAGGAAAGGTGGAATATACATGCCAAGCATAATCACCCGTAAGCCGGAGTGGCTGCGTAAAAAGATCACCCCAAGCGATCATAGATCTATGGAAGAATTATTGGGAGGAGGGTCTCTTCATACGATTTGTGAGGAGGCGATGTGCCCCAATATCAGCGAATGTTTTCGACAAAAGGTGGCGACGTTTATGATTTTGGGGACGATCTGTACGCGCGCTTGCAGTTTCTGCGCCGTTACCAAGGGGAAACCCATGGCACCCAACCTTCTGGAGCCGGAAAATGTGGCACAGGCGGTGAAACATCTCGGACTGCGCCATGTCGTTATAACCAGCTCTACACGCGATGATCTGGATGACGGCGGGGCGGGGCACTTTTGTGAAACGGTCCGCTCTATCAAGTCTATGGATAATACGATTACAGTAGAGTTGCTGATCCCCGATATGCATGAAAATGTATCGGCTCTGGTACAGATAGCCAATAGCGGAGCCGAGATCATCGGACATAATCTGGAGACGGTACCGCGCCTTTATCATGTGCGCCGCGGGTCTGGGTATGAACGCTCGCTGCGGGTGTTGGGAATGCTCGCTTCGCTGAATCCCGCCATCGCCACCAAAAGCGGCATCATGCTGGGACTGGGAGAGACGAATGGTGAGGTGAAGTCATTGATGGAGGATCTTTTGGATGTAGGGTGCCGATATCTGAGTATCGGGCAGTATCTGGCCCCCTCGCCCGCACATGCCGCAGTGGTAGAATATGTGGAACCACAGCGGTTTGAATTTTTCAGAAATGTTGGGATGGAGATGGGGTTTAACTATATCAAAAGTTCCCCCTATACGCGCAGCAGCTATATGGCACATGAATATTTGGAGAGAGTATGAAACAAGTTGACGTGGTAGTGATCGGGGCAGGTCCCGGAGGATATGAATCGGCATTGGAACTCGGACGTGCCGGAATAAAAACTCTGCTGATCGACCGCAGCAAAGAGCGGATCGGCGGGACATGTCTGAACGAGGGGTGTATCTCAGCCAAAAATTATCTGGAGAGTGCAAAATACGCGACAAAAGCTTCCTACTTTCGCGATTGCGGGTTAGCGCTGGAGGTCAAGGGGATGGACATGGGACGTCTGCGGGAGAAAACCGTAGCCTTAAAAAATGAGCTCCGCTCAGGCGTCGTATGGCTGCTCGAACAAGCAGGGGTTGAGACGCTTTACGGTTGTGCATCGTTTGTCGATGCCCATACCGTTGACGTCTCAGGGGAGAGGATCGTATTTGAAAAGTGCATTATTGCAACAGGTTCAGATACACGTAAAGCCCCTCTACTCCCGATTGACGGGAAGCGTATCCTCTCTAGCCGAGAGATATTTGAGCTGGAAACTCTCCCTAAGTCGATCGCTATTGTCGGAGGGGGTCCGATAGGATGTGAATTTGCGACATTCTTTAGCTCTTTCGGGGTGGAGGTGACCCTGATAGCGCGCGGCGCGGAGTTGCTTTCCAGTGAAGATGAGGATGTCTCCAAGGCGCTGTTGAGAGCATATAAAAAATCTAATATCACTGTAATGACGTCTGCGACCATTTTGCAGGTCGATGTGAACGAAACAGAGGTAGAGTTGACGATTGCAGGTGAGAGCGAGGAACATATCCGGTGTGAACTGGTACTCTCCGCGATTGGGCGTGATCCTTATAGTGAGGGGCTAAATCCAGAAAATGCCGGTGTTAGACGAAACGAAAAAGGATTCATTGAGGTGAATGGCGCATTTCAAACGTCACAAAAGCATATTTATGCGGTAGGTGATTGTATCGATACACCGGCATATGCCCATACGGCTTACGCCGAAGCACATATCGCCGCACATAATATTATCAGCAGCGGGGAAGATACCAATATACATATTAACCCTTCGACTATCTTTTCGAATCCACAAATTGCTCGTTGCGGAGTGAGTGAGAGGGAAGCCAAAGAACAAGGGCGTGCGATTGATGTCAAAAAAGCCTTTTTTAAAGTCAATGCAAAGGCAAAAATCAAGGGCGATGATTCAGGATTTGTTAAAATGATCGTTTGTGCACAAAGCGGCGTGATACTGGGTGCGACCATTATCGGGGTAGAGGCAACGGAAATCATACACGAATTCGTGGTGGCTGTCGAGAAAAAACTCACGGCCGACGAACTTACCGGAATGATCCACGCACATCCCAGTGTTTCAGAGATTGTACGGTATTTATAAATTTCGCAAGGATAGATGATGAAAATATTACTCTCACTTTTTTGCTTCCTTTTTTCTATTCCGCTTTTGGCGATTACCCCTGATGCAATTATTAAAAATGTCGAATATAATATCCAAAGCGATAGCGGTTACACTAAGATAACAATGACAGTCACGACAGCGCGGGGTGAGCGGACGATGAAAATGGAGAGCTGGAATAGGGGGCACGAGAAGAGTTTTATCAAAGTGCTCTATCCCAAACAAGACCGCGGGATCACTTTTCTGAAAGTTGATACGACGATGTGGCAGTATGTTCCAAAGATCGAAAAAACGATCAAGATACCAAGCTCCATGATGATGCAAAGTTGGATGGGGAGCGATTTTACCAACGATGATATGGCCAAGGAGAGTTCCATCGTCGATGACTATAATGCACAAATTACCTCCGAAGATACGAAAAAATACACGCTGACACTTCTTCCAAAACCAGATGCCGCAGTGGTGTGGGGGCAGATTGTACTAGAAGTGGCGAAGGAGCATTTTGTACCGTTGCGGGCTATCTATTATGATGAGGATGGCGCGCAGCAGCGTATCCTCTATTACAGCGAGGTAAAGCTATATGGAGACCATTACCTTCCGACGGTTATGACCCTAATCCCGCAGAATAAAAAGAGTAACAAAACGGTCGTTAAAATGGAGGAAGTCAATTTTGATGTTGTGATTGAGGATGAACGCTTTACAAAAAATGCGCTGGTAAGGTACAGCCAATGATCCTTTTTAAGATGGTATTTCGAGAGCTGACAATGCACAAAAAACGCTCTATTGTCACTTTATTGCTCAGTGCCTTTTCGACGGCACTTTTTATCTTTGCCAATGCTCTGAACAACGGCAGTCACAATCAGCTGATCCGTTCCAGCGTCGAAATTTATCCGGGGTATATGCAAATTTCCAACCGTGCATTTGAAGATAATCCGAGTTACGATAATCTTATTTTCGATGTAACAAACGTAAAAAACAGATTGCAGGGAATAAAAGAGATCAACGCCTCTGCCGTACGTTTCGAAGCCTATGCCCTCTATACAAGCGACGAACAATCGATCGGCGGGATGTTCACCGCGATTGAGCCTGAAAACGAAGCTCTGGTATCGCGCCTGAAACGTTCTCTTGTAAAAGGGGAGTATTTAACAGCTACGGATACTAATGCACTATATCTAGGGGTAGAGTTGGCAAAACGGCTAAAAGTTGGGGTAGGGGATACCCTCTCCTTTATCTCTACAGGGGCGGACTACTCGTTTGCTGCAGACAATCTTGTGGTTAAGGGGCTGTTTAAAACGAAGCTCTATGAGTTTGACAACGGTTCAGGTTTTGTGAATAAAAGGTATTTTGATGAGGTAATGCGCAGTGGAAACATCGCGACCCATATTATCATGAGTCCAACAGATATTGCTGACATCGATGCCGTAACGCTCAAAGTGCAAAAAGCTCTAGGCGAGGAACTGGAAGTGAAAAATTATAAAACTACCCTTGAAGATCTGATTTTGGCGATGGAGATCGATACAATTTTCGGCTATATCACTTTGGGGATATTTTTCATCGTCATCTTTTTTGTTATAGGGATATTCGCTTTTCTCTCTGTGTATGCCCGTATCCGCCAAATCGGTGTATTACGCGCCATCGGGACGACCCCTGCGCAGTTGATGGTGATGTTGCTGATCGAAGCGCTGATCCTTGGATTTTTGAGCGTTGGTATCGGTGGAACGGCTGGAGCCTACGCAAGCAGCCATTATGAAAAACATCCTATCGAGCTTGCCTCTTTGATGAACGTGGATGCCCAGGAGTATGCCAAACAGTATAATATGGTCGCGGAAGTGACAATACCGACGGAATACAATCCACCGAAAATCATGATCGAGATGCTCATTATGCTACTGCTGAACCTTCTGACGGTAGTTTATCCTATCGTGATCATCAACCGATTTACTCCGACCGAGGCGATACGCTATGTTTAGCTCTAATGAAGCGCTATATTTTAAAATGGCACTCCTTTATATCGTTCGCCGCAGGGGACGCGCCGCCTTGATATCGGTGATGATCGCAATATCGCTGATCGGGTTGCTGTTGATGGAGGGGATGTACGAGGGGATGATGGTGCAGATCACTCAAAACTCGATCAAAACGGGGAGCGGAACCGTCTCGATCCAGCATAAAGAATTTCGCTCAGATAATAACATCAAGTATCATATTTCAAAGCCACAAAAGATCACGGAAATACTGGACGCTCAAGAAGGAGTCCGCAGTTATGTGATGCGTTTAAGCCAGCGCGGTCTTATCGCCACAGCGGGCTATTCCCAGGGGGTCAACGTCATGGGAATCGACTTGGAGGATGAATCATCGCATGCGCAGCTGGAAAACTTTATGATAAAAGGAAAATACCGTTTCGGTAAGCGGCAGCGCGGAGCCCTTATCGGCTATCGTCTGGCAAAAAAACTCAAGGTCGATGTCGGCAAAAAGGTGATCGTCACGATGCAAGATACCCATAATGAAGTAGTTTCCGTCGCTTTAAAGGTAGAAGGGATACTCAAAACGAACAATATGGCAATCGACAGCAATGGATTGCTGATGGATATTGGCAGGTTGCGCACCCTCACGGGCATCGTTGGGGCAACAGAAATTGCGGTATTGCTCAATAATCAAGATAACGATACGGCGGTAAAACGTTCTATTATCTCCAAGCTGCACGATCCAAATATTGCTGTCTACACCTATAAAGAACTTTACCCCTCTTTGCATGAAGGGGAAGCGATGATGCAGACCTATAACCGTATCAGCTCTGCCTTTATCTTCATTGTCGCGACGTTGGGCATCTTCGGCGTTGTCCTCGTCTCGGTACTGGAGCGGGTGCGGGAGTTTGGGATTATGATGGCGATCGGGACACAATTTCGTGACATTGCTCGCCTCATTATCTACGAATCGCTCGTTATCACGATGAGCGGTTATATCGCCGGGGCGCTGATTGGCGGAGCTTTGCTGTGCTACTTCAAACACTACGGGCTGGATCTCTCCGGGTTTAGCGATGCCTTCGCAATTTTCGGGATGGATTCGAGCATTCACGCGATTCTAAAACTCGAATACTTTACCAGCGCTTTTTTGAGCGTTTTAGTGGCGACACTGGCAGCGACGGTTATTCCGATCCGAACCCTCAAAAAGCGCAATCCAATCCAATCCATTAGTGAGATGACATAATGAATTTTTTAACCATACAACATGTGAAAAAAGTCTTCAATGAAGGGAGCGAAAGCGAGTCATTTGCGCTGAGAGGTATTGATCTGGCCATCGGCAAAGAGGAGTTTATCGTCATATCCGGTCCAAGCGGCAGCGGCAAGAGTACACTGCTCAATATTATTGGCGGACTCGATACCCCAAGTGTGGGGAGCGTGGAGCTAGAGGGGACAGTGATAACATCATTAAGTGAAAACGATTTGGCTTTGTTTCGCAGACAGAATATTGGTTTCGTATTTCAAGCCTATAACCTAATCCCTGTCCTCACGGTAAAAGAGAATATCGAATATGTGATGCGTCTTATGGGGACTGGGCAGAGCGAGTGTGACGCACGGGTGCTGGAGGTGGCTCGTGAGCTCGACATCGACGCTTATTTGAATAAACTTCCCGACCATCTCAGCGGCGGACAGCAGCAGCGTGTTGCGGTAGCGCGCGCAGTAGCGAGCAAACCCAAGCTTATCCTCGCCGATGAGCCGACCGCCAATTTGGATACGGCAAACGGGGAAAAGCTGATGGAGCTTATGCGTCGTCTAAACGAAGAGGAGAAAGTGACCATCATTTTCTCCTCGCATGATCCGATGGTGATTTCAAAAGCACGCCGCTCGATCGTCCTGCGAGACGGCGAGATCATAGAGGACACTTTACGGGGATGATTAAGGGTATATTGGCTGCAGTTCTTCTGTCGTTAAGTGCGCAGGCGGCGGAGACGACATTTGAGAACAGCAACTTTACCCTCTCCGCACCGCTGGATGGCAAGGGGGAACAGGAACTCTACAATATCAACCGATTTCGTATAACGGAAAACCTCCATGAAGGAAACTGGTTTGCAACAGCGATCGGTGACATCAAAAATATACTGGGATACGATATGATCCACACTATCTCCTATAAAACAGCAAGGACGATCGGGTCTGACACGCCGTTCTCTACCAAGACGGAGGCTTATGATTACACAGAAGGTCAAATATATGCCCAGCTCTATCGTCTTTACGGAGGATATGCTGATGAAAAGCATCGTATTTCTTTGGGTCTGCAAAAGGTGAGTATGGGGGTAGGACGCATCTGGAATCCCACCGATTTGTTCAATCCGAAAAATCCCCTCGCACTTGAACCGGATGAAGTGTACGGGACATTTGCACTAGCTTACTCTTATGCTCCCAGCAGTTTGAGCCAGATTACCGCCGTTGCCGCCCAAAGAGCGGATAATAGTTTCAAATATGCCGGACGGATGAAAGGGTATCTCGGCTTTGCCGATGCGGCTCTTGATGTCGTGAGTGCAGACGATGTGACAATGATCGGCTATGAACTGGAGGGTGAGCTGTTTCAAAGCGGAATTGAACTACGATCTGAGGGAGGATGGTTTAATGACAAACTGCTCCACAAGCAATTTTTTCAAGGGTTGATTGGTGCGGATTATGCGTTTGAAAACTCCTTGATGCTCATCGGCGAATGGCTCCACACGTCCAAAACTTTTGAGCAAGAATTATTATTAGGAACTCCATCAGGTGCTGCGAACAATCTGGTACGTGCGGGTGATTACATCGGGCTTAGTTGCGGGTATCAGTTTGATCCGCTTCTCTATGGCACCCTCTCAACCATCGTTAGTGCAGATGACGGAAGCTTTTATATAGGACCCGTTTTGAGGTATTCACTCAGTGATGATATGACTATGGGTCTTGGGGCAATGCTTTACGGAGGTGAAAACAGGAGTGAATTCGGTGATTACGGCCAAACATACTATCTAAATATCAAAGTAACATTTTAGTTAGATATATCTTTTTATATCACTGCATTCAAGAGGAATGATGATTAAGGGAACTTGTAAACTTATTGCGAAAAAATCAGCACGCTATAAGAACCGATGGAAACCGAAGCATGACAGGGGAGCCCATCGCAATCACCCATCTGGGCCGTAACATCTGTACTCGGATGGTTTTCAAAATCGTCACTATACCCTTCCCAATCGCTGTTGAAGCGAAGTTTCCAGATTCCTTCGGCCGGAAAGCCGATGATGTAGTTATCCTGCGGCTCATTAAAAAAGTTCGCGACGATCACAACATCATCCGCTGCTCCCCCCTTGTCCCAGCGGTGGAAGGCAATGACCTTGCGCTCATTATTCAAATGATAGACCTGAGTAAACTGCCCGCACAAACCGCGCGTGAAGCCCTCACGGTTGGAGCGCAATCGTATGAGATCCCGATACAGACGAACGATGCCGTGAAACTCATTGCATTGATCCCAATCGACGGGAACCGTATCACGGAACCATCCCCCCTCAAGGAACTCTTGACCTTGGAAAAGCATAGGGATGCCAGGGGAGGTAAAGACCATTGCGGCGGCTAACGTTGAACGTTTCTGCGCATACCACCCTGTGGGATCATTCGGGTTGATCTCTTGTGGTACCCGGGCATGACCGTTTGCTACCTCGTCATGCGATTCGCTGTAGATAACCCGGTCGAAGGCGTCATCGTTATAACGGTATACGATGGCATCGCGTATGGCATCAAGCGATCGCTGCTCATCTTGCGGCGTAATCACCGCTTGACGTATGGGATGGACAAACATAGCGTCCCACTGAGAGGCAAACCCGGCTCCATCGGCTGGGACCTCTTTGGTGAGCCATCTGTTGTTTTGAAGATCCTCAGCGATCGTGATCGCTCCGGGAAACTTCTGTGTGATCTGGCTATTGATCCACTGGAGCAGGCTCCACCCATCAGGAAGATCCTGTAGATCGGAACCGTCGACAGTGCGAATGAACTGGGTACAGTCGAAGCGGATGCCGTCTACGTGATATTCCTCGAGCCACATCATGACGTTATCCAAGAGGTACTGACGGACCTCTTGGCGTCCGTAATCGGGTCTGGTTTCTCCCCATGGCGTGATCGCCCGATCATCGTTGTAAAAATAGATTCCGCCACGACCGTTTTCGCTCCAGCCATCAAACTGCCAAAGATCAAGATCAGTCGGGCCAAGGTGGTTGTAAACAACGTCCAGTATGACGGCAATACCTGCTTTATGGGCCCGCTTTATGAACTGTTTAAACGCCAACGGACCTCCATAGTTGTTCTCTACAGAGAAGATATGCGAAGGGTTGTAACCCCAGGATTTCTCTCCTGCAAACTCTCCTATCGGCATAATCTGTATCGCATTGATCCCGAGTTTCTTCAAATGTTCCAGACGGGCGGATACTGATAAAAATTCACCTTGATTCGTAATGTCATCCTGGTCATTAAACGTTCCGACATGAAGTTCGTAAATGACAAGCTCATTCCACGGCGCGATGATAAAATCGTCCCCCTGCCAATCAAAGCGTATATCGTGAACGATGGCGTTTCCAACCGAATTGGTCACCTCACGAGCATATGGATCGATCCGTTTAAACTCGCCATCCGGTGTAGATAGGAGAAACTGATACTGATCACCCGCATGAGCCTCAGCCACATTTACGTACCAATAGCCATTCTCTTCAGCTTGCATCGTGTGTTTAGTACCATCCCATTCGTTGAATGATCCTATAACCGATACCCGTTTTGCATGGGGAGCCCACACGCGAAAAGCAACACCGTGTGGATGCAGAATCGAGCCCATCCCCGTGATTTTAGTTTCATCCATCAGAACTTCTTTCCAAGAAAATAAATTATAGTCGAAAATTAACCATTTACCGAATTAAGATTTTTCGTGTTGCCTTTTTTCCTGTTTTAGGAATTGTGATCGTCACTACCCCTTTTTTAAAGGTCGCATCTATCTTATGGATATCTGCATTTTCTGGCAAAACAATACTTTGACGATAGGAACTATAAGAGTGTTGTGTTTTATGGCCCGTTTTATCTTTCGTATCTTTTGTCTCTTTGCGTTCAGCTGCAATTACCAATACATTGTTTACAAGATTAATAGAAATATCTTTTTTTTCAATGCCGGTTAGCTCAACATTGATTGTATAGGATTTGCTATTTTCCTTGAAATTAATGGATGATCGGTATTCTATTTTCGGATGAGCAAGAATAGAGCGGCTGAATATCTCATCATAGCTAGGAAACCACCAACCTTGGCAGCCCCATTCGCATTCATTGGATATAGATTCTTTGGACGTAACAGCAGTATCGGCTGTAGAAGATACAACCAATCCTGATACGAGCAGACTTGAGAGGAAGATATTTTTTATTACAGAATGCATACCCATCTTTATACCTCCGGACTTTTTATATATAACATTATTAAATACAAAATATTAAATATTACTTAAATATTGGAAGTGATGAGTGGAACAAAACGAAACCCTGGCAACTCATACCCCTTTAACTCCCCATCCTCGTCTTTTGTAATACGCCATACACTCTCTAAAATAGGAATAACCAGTATTCCACCAGGTTTAAGCTGTTCCAATAAGCTCATCGGCATATCTGGAGCACTTGCAGAGACGAGAATACGGTCATAAAGGTGTCCCGGTTTTCCAAGAACAGAGGGGTCTGCCATATCAATTGAAGCGTTGTTGAGCTTAGCCTTATGCAAACATCTTCTCCCATACTCAACAAGAGAAGGAATTCTCTCAACACCTTCTACAAATCCATCTTTTCCGACTGTTGAAGCTAAAAGCGCCGTTGTCCATCCCGAACCCGAACCAATATCTAATACTTTATCTCCTCTACGCGGATGCAAAAGCTCCAACATAATGGCAACGGTTGTAGGTTGTGAAATGGTTTGCCCCATTCCGATTGATAGGGGGTAATCGCCGTATGTGCTGTCATGCAGTTCTTCAGGGACAAAAAGATTTCGGTCACATTGACGAAATGCTTCGATCAGAGCAGGGGAATAAAGAACACCAGAAGCGGTTAGATGGTCAATAAGCTCTTGATTACTATTCATATGTCAGACATTTATGTCATTTCTTGTAAATAAAATCAATTCCATACCCCTTCAATATGTGTACCGCAAGAGGGGCAGCTGTTTTTGTTAATCAAATGGTTCGTCACATACTGACCAATATTTCCATGTCGATCGATGACCAGTTTTCTACATTTTGGACAGTATGTAGATTCTCTCTCCTCATCATCGATGTTTCCGACATAAACATATTTCAACCCGACATCTTTTCCTATATCATATGCACGACGAAGTGTTGATGCTGGTGTTCGTGGAACATCCAGCATTTTGTACATCGGATGAAAGGCGCTGATATGCCATGGCATGCTAGTGTCGAGATCGGCTTGAAATTTGGCGATTGCACGAATCTCTTCATCCGTATCATTGTATCCCGGAATGAGAAGGGTTGTTGTCTCGATCCATATCCCCTTTTTATGGGCGTATTCAATGGTATCGAGGACCGGCTTGAGAGCCCCACCGCAAATATCTTTGTAAAATGATTGGCTATATCCTTTAATATCAATATTCATTCCATCCAAATAGGGGGCAATTGTATCGATAGCTTTGTGGGTTTCATAGCCGCTGGTGACATAGATGTTTTTTAGCCCTGCTTCGTGAGCAAGCTTAGCAGTATCGTAAGTGTATTCGAAAAAAACGACCGGCTCATTGTAGGTATAAGCGATACTTTGACATCCGTATTCGAGAGCCAATTCGACCGCTTTTTGTGGTGAAAGAGGTTGGCCGACAATTTCATGACTATGTTCTTTTGGGTATTGGGAAATATCGGCATTTTGGCAAAATTTACACGAGAAATTGCATCCGACCGTTCCAAATGAGAATACACTTGATCCCGGCAAGAAATGAAACATCGGCTTTTTTTCGACCGGATCTACATTGACCGCCGCCGCAAGACCATAGGTAAGAAGCCGGAGCTCTCCGTTTTCGACTTTGCGAATACCGCAGATGCCGTATTCACCTTCTGCAAGTTTGCAGTGTTGATTGCATGCTTCGCATGCAATCCTCCCATCTTCGAGTTTTTTTGAAAGCCATGCTATGGATGACATTGTGACCCCTTTGAAAAAAGTCTATTTTGTAAAATGCTCCAGCAGCTGATCGGTCGGAATTTTTGTCAAATCGGCATGTAGATTGACTCTCATACTTTTTACAATAGCTGGGTCAAGTAATTCGACGATTTGATTGTTGATCGCTTTTGGTGCGGCAAAATACCAACCTGTATGGCTATGTTCTTGCAGAGTGCTGGAAATCTGTTTTGCAATCTCTTTGAGACGGCGGCGCTCTTTTTCCAACTCAATATTATGATCTTCGCCCGAGCCGCTGGCGTTAATCGAACCGCTGGCGCTTACACCCTGAAAATTTCCTTGCTGGTCAGAGACTCTTTCGCCCAACTGTTGATGCATTTCAAGACTCTCAATGTTTTGCAGCAATTCAAGCGATTCTCTCCCCATTGGGTCTACTTTGCTGGTAAAGAGTTTAAAACGCTGAAGATCAGCGACTATAATAAGTTTGGTTGACATGGTGACTCCTCTTATTTATAAAATCTATAATATACGAAATATACAATACAGAACACTACCTTAAAAAAACCATAAATGATTTTTAAACACTTAATATATTTTAGAGAAGGGATTTAAAACTCTTTCAACACTTCTTGGCTATAATCGCTCTAATATTATTTATAGGATATTTCGATGCAAAAAATTGAAGGGAAAGTCTGGAATTTCGGTAAAGATATCGATACCGACCTCATTATTGCCGCCCGTTACCTCAATACTTCTAATCCGCAAGAACTCGCAAAACACGTTATGGAAGATGCAGATCCTACTTTTGTAACTAAAATGACTCCGGGTGATATTATTGTCGCAGATGAGAATTTCGGATGCGGTTCCTCGCGTGAACATGCTCCCATCGCTCTTAAAGCTGCTGGCGTTGCTGCCATTATCGCTCCGACGTTTGCCCGTATTTTCTATCGCAATGCCTTTAATATGGGGCTTCCTATTTTTGAGCTTCCTGAAAGTTTGGAGATCAAAGAGGGGGAATCGGTGAGTATTGATATGGATGCAGGAACGATTACAAACGTAACCACTGGAAAAGTGTATAAATTTATTCCTATTCCCCCTTTTATGCAAGAGCTTATTAGTGCAGGCGGGTTAATGAATTTTGCTACAGCTGAAATTGCAGCGCAAGGAAACTAATTGATGAAAAAATACAACATTGCCCTCATTAAAGGGGACGGTATCGGTCCAGAGATTATCGATGAAGCGACCAAAGTTCTCGACGCAGTAGCCGCAGCAGAAAATATAGAGTTTAATTACCAAGAAGTACTAATGGGTGGATGCGCGTATGATGCTACAGGTGATCCGCTTCCCCAAGAGACGATTGATGTGGCGCGAGCGAGCGATGCCGTACTTTTCGGTGCTATCGGCGGTGAAAAATGGGATACCCTCCCTAGAGAAAAACGCCCTGAGAGTGGATTGCTCCGTTTCCGTAAAGAGTTAGGTGTATTTGCCAACCTCCGTCCTGCCAATGTGTATGATGAGCTCGTCAATGCCAGCTCACTCAAACCTGAGATCGTCAAAGGGGTTGATTTGATGGTGGTTCGTGAGCTTATCGGCGGTATTTACTTCGGTGAACCCAAAGGGCGTGATGAAAATAAGGGTTGGAATACTATGGTATACAGCCGTGATGAAGTAATCCGTATCGCTCATGTTGCCTTCAAAATCGCGATGGAACGTTCTAAAAAAGTGTGTTCTGTTGATAAAGCAAATGTCCTTGATGTAAGTCAGTTGTGGCGTGAAGTGGTGATTGAAGTATCGGCACAATATCCGGAAGTACAACTGAGTCATATGTATGTCGATAATGCCGCGATGCAGCTGATTCGTGATCCGAAACAATTTGATGTTATCTTAACTGGCAATATTTTCGGAGATATTTTGAGCGATGAGGCGAGTATGCTCTCAGGCTCTATCGGATTGCTCCCATCGGCTTCCGTGGGTGAGGGTGTCGGTGTCTATGAACCGATTCACGGTTCGGCACCTGATATTGCAGGGCAAGGAATTGCAAATCCGATCGCGACTATTGCAAGTGCGGCCATGATGCTTCGTTATGCCTTCGGTGAAAACCGTGCCGCTGATCGTATTGATTATGGAATCAAACAAGCGTTGGCTCAAGGGTATAGAACCCTCGACATTGCGGCGTTTGATGCCAAAGAGGTCTGTTCCACAAGCGAAATGGGTTCCATTATCGCAAACTTAGCGGCGCAATGCAAACTTTAACTCTCGCCAATATTTATGAGCTTCAGGGTCTCAAAGAAGAGGCTCTTGAAATTTACAAAGAGATTTTAAAAAAAGACCCCTCTAATGGGGATGCAAAAATAGCTATACGACGACTCTCAGGAATGCGTAAAAAGTTTTTGGGTGTTAACAATGAAATGAAGGCCTTTTTTGTCCAAATGGATGAGAAAGCAGAGTTTATACAGTTTGAAAGGTGGTTGATGAAGACATGGAATTGAAAGATGTTATTTTATCAACGTTAGCAGAACTCGAAGAGAGTATCAATCAAAACAATACTATGCCGCTACAAGATAGTATGCCATTAAATGAGATATCCGTTGGTCGAGAAATTTTTGAAGCCGATAAACTTTTTACAGCATTCTCTAGTGAGATAACCCCTGTGACGGTTACAAATGTACGTGAGGATGAAACGCGGCTTCTTGAGGGGATACGTGAACGTCTTTTGGTCTTGTTTGAAGGATTTCAATCGCCCAATAACGTTCAAATCGAAGCAAAAGTGGATTTGACACTCAATTTTTTAGAATATTTGCTTGCCACCATTGATAATCGTCTTGAGTCGTTTAAAGAAAAGTAATTAAAGGTTTTTACACAGATGACAGAACAATATCGTATTTTAATCCAATGTAATGACGAAAAAGGGTTGGTTTATAAAGTATCCAGTATCTTCTATCACCGAAATTTGAATATTCTCTCCAATAATGAATTTGTGGATAAAACCCATAATAAATTTTTTATGCGAAGCGT
The DNA here is from genome assembly GCA_036821965.1 of Sulfuricurvum sp. GTDB lineage: Bacteria > Campylobacterota > Campylobacteria > Campylobacterales > Sulfurimonadaceae > Sulfuricurvum. Next base: position 51,058 of record DAISIO010000004.1, on the reverse strand, counting down.
TGTAAGCGGTGAGGCCGATATGGATGCCCTTAAAAACGAACTTTTAGCCTCTCTTCCGACTGATGCACATCTAGAAGTTATTGCGCCGCGTAAAAAACGGATCGTATTAATGGCTACCAAAGAGTCTCATGCTTTGGGAGATATTTTGATACGTTATGAAGCGGGTGAGCTTGATGCCATTATTGTAGGGGTTGTTTCCAATTACAATGTTCTTGAATCTTTAGTTTCTAAATTTGATATCCCTTTTTATACGGTGTCTCATGAAGGATTGGAGAGAGATGCGCATGAAGAAAAAGTTTTAGAATGCTTGAGTACTTTTGGCGATATTGATTATATAGTATTGGCCAAATATATGCGTATATTGACACCCCGTTTTGTGGACACGTATGCCGACAAAATTATCAATATTCATCACTCTTTTTTACCCGCATTTATTGGGGCAAACCCGTATAAGCAAGCGTATGAACGCGGTGTAAAAATTATCGGAGCAACGGCCCATTTTGTAGATAATCATCTCGATGAGGGGCCAATTATTGCACAAGACGTTATCCATGTCGATCATGCATATGGATGGGAAGATATGCAACGGTTAGGTCGAGATGGTGAAAAAATCGTCCTTTCACGGGCACTTAAATTGGCACTGGAAGATCGTGTTTTTGTTCACAGCAATCGAACGGTTATTTTTTAATTATGTTTAATATTGTCCTTGTTACCCCTCAAATACCTAACAATACAGGTGCTATAGGGCGACTGTGTGTGAACACCGGCGCTACGCTTCATTTGATTAAACCGTTGGGGTTTGATATCGATGAAAAAGCGGTTCGACGCTCAGGATTGGATTATTGGGACAAAATTGATTTGAAAGTCTGGGAAAGCATCGATGATTTTTTTAGCTCTAATCCATCGAGCGACCGTTTTTTCTTTGCAACGACTAAAACCGATCAGCCATATTTTAATCACTCCTTTCAACCCGGCGATTTTTTATTTTTTGGTAGCGAAACAAGCGGAATTCCATCTGAAATTCTCGAAAAATATCCTGAAAAATGCATGACTATTCCCATGACAAAAGAGGGTAGAAGTCTCAATCTTGCTATCAGTGCGGGTATCATTTTATACGAGGCAATCAAACAAAATTTTTCCACATATCAAGAAGGGATGTAATGTTTTTTCAAATTTTTGATACATTTGTTATTGTTTTGTTTGTTCTGTTTATCATCTATATCTTCCGAGGATACCACTTATCCAAACGGCAAGAGGAACATGAGAATGACATTGGAGACGGTGATTAAAATAATCTGTTTGCCCATTCTTCCATTTTTACCTCAAAATGATTTATAAATCCATTTGCTTTCGTGATAACTTTTGCCATTGAATGCTCCTTTGTGGATATTAAAGTGACAAATAGTAATTTATTTTTATATTTACACTGAAAAATATTGCAATTTGACATATTATTTGTAAAAATATGGCATAATCTTTTAATAGCTTGAGAAAAAGGATATTTTTATCATGAAAAGTTTTTTTGATATTGTGGAAACGATTAAAGATGTAGTATCAGGAGAATTTCCTGATAAAAAAGTATTTGATAAAGATGTAGCAGAACTTCTTGACATTTCACAGATGAACTTTGCAACGATGAAAAAGCGCAATAAAATCCCTTTCAATGAATTGCTTGACTTTTGCGCTAAGCGTTCTATTGCGATCAATTGGCTTTTGTACAATCAATCTCCGGAGAGTTTGATAGAACCTACCAACCGTTTTTACATGGTGCGATATTTCCCGTCGGTGAGTGCTTCAGCGGGTGGCGGTGCAGAGAATGAAGAGCTCGAATATGAACCATTGATGTTGGAGGAAAACTTTGTTGTTTCTTTGGGGGGAGAAAAAGAGTTGCGTCATATTGAGGCGATCAATGTATCGGGTGATTCAATGGAGCCATCCTTTGCCTATAACGATATTGTCTTTATCAATCGTTCCAAAGTGGATGTTGATCGCGGCGGGATTTTTACGATACGAACAGAACATGGGCTTTTTATTAAACGGATACAAGTGAGAATTGATGGGAAACTTGATATTATTTCGGATAACAAAGACTATCCTATTTCTATCGCTGTGCGCAATGAAGTAGAGATAGTAGGGCGTGTAGTAGGGCGTTTCGGTGCTGTTGAATAATGCAGGAGAGAGTGTATTCCGGGGGATTTTTTTGTTATGCTTACTAGAATATTAATTATTGTATTGGTTGTCATTTTAGAGGGGTGCAGTGTTTTACAACCTCCAGTAGTAACGCAGATACCTCTTGCCGCGCCATTGCCTCCTCTGTGTAAGGATGAGAATAGAACACATATTTCAGACGTATTGCTTCTGTCGCAAGAGAGTGAGAATGATTTTCCGCAGAAGATCAAAAAGGTCAATGATCTCATCCGCTTTCCTCAAGATATTTCCCTCTATGCAGAGCATAATGTCATTAATCAAGAAAATATATATGAGATACAACGGCAGTTTGATGGCCATTATTATCGAGCGTGGGCGTATAGTGTTGCTCCCATTTGTGCTAACGAAGCTGCATGGCCTATACGCGCTTTTAAAGGTGGATATGGCAGTAATCTGAAACCATACGATCCCTCTTGGTTTACTGAGATGGCAGAACAAAGTAATTTTCAAGCCTTTTCAACCCTAAATCAGCCCGCACTAACGACAAAATGGATGAACCTACGCGTTTTCCCAACGTCAAAGCCTCTGTATAAAAATCCTGCTGCACCGGGAGATGGATATCCATTTGATTTACTTCAAAACAGCAGTGTGGCATTTAACGAACCCATTTTTCTCTCGCACACGTCAAAAGATGGTGCATGGAGTTATATTTTTACTAACAATGCTTCTGGATGGGTTGAAACGAATAATATTGTAACCCTTACAACCGATCAGATTGAGATACTAAAAGGGAAGGAAAAGTTATTTATCACCGAAGATAGAACACCGCTGCGTGATAGCGAAAATCGTTTTGTAGCGTATTCACGTATTGGTATGGTTCTTCCCTTTATGAGTGAAAATAATGAGAGCTATAAAGCACTCTCTGTTGATACGTCTGGAAAAATAAAGGAGCTTTTGATTCCAAAAAGCTCTGCTCATATCGGCATTCGTCTATTCAACAAAGAGGATTTAACCAAAATTGGGACACATCTGTTGCGTAATACATACGGATGGGGTGGAATGTTTGAAGAGCGTGACTGCTCTTCTATGATTCGTGATTATCTTACACCTTTTGGAATTTGGCTGCCTCGCAATTCTGCACAGCAAGCTAAAAAAGGGGAAGTCATCTCTTTTCAGGATTTAAATAACACCCAGAAAATTGCATTGATCAAAGAAAAAGGGGTTCCCTTTGAGACGATTTTGTACAAAAAAGGGCATGTTCTTTTGTATGTAGGGACTTACGAAGATACTGTTATGGTAATGCACAATATCTGGGGTATACGTACAAAAGACAAAGAGGGATTAAAAGGGCGAGTGATTGTAGGGCGTGCTATTATCAGCACTCTTGAACTCGGTGCGGATGTTGAAAATTTTGATTCCGATAATATGCTCTTGAATACATTGGTAAGTATGAATATTTTTACAAAAGCACCGATCCCCATCGCTCAAAAAAAGGAGAAAGGGAAATTTTCTAAGCTTTAATATCTAACAGTGAACCGAGCATATCGTTCTGCGTTCGGATTGCTTGCACATTTGCTTCGGTTGTTTTTTCAATTGTCATTTGATCGGTTATCTCTTTTGTGAGATTGGTTTGCGACTGCTTGGAACTATTATCGGCTGCCATTGTCGTATTGGCTTTTGTTCCGCCATTTTGTGTTTCGCTGATAGTCGTATTACGGGGAAGATATCCATCACTATTTGCATTCGCTACATTACTGGCACTATTATTCATGTATGTTTGATTAGACAGGATAGAAGAGACATTTGCACTTATCATAAAATGCTCCTTGATTTGTGAATAGAAGAAGTATAAGGTTAGCCACCTTAAGAGATGGCTGGATAGGTAAATTAATGCAAATCTGCGTTCAGTTTGACTTCGCGAATAGAACGTCTAACGATCAGAGCCCCATTTTGAGAATCTTGACGGAAATGGAGTCCATTGAGTCCTGAAAGTTCTGAACCTTTGAAGACGCTCGCTTCCTTAATCGTTGTGCTTGGATTGGCCGTACGGATGTGTGCGAGCTGATCGGGAGTAATTTGAACTTTTGTCCCTGCTAAAATCGCGATCCCTGCATCCACGATACATCCATCGCCTAGTGGGATTCCTGTAACAGAATTGGCACCCAAAAGGGTATTTTTACCGATAGTGATAGGATTACCGTCAGTTCCGCTCAAAACACCAAGGATAGAGGCTCCTCCACCCACGTCTGAACCGTCTCCGACAATTGCGGAGCTCGAAATGCGCCCCTCTACCATACTCACCCCTGTGGTTCCTGCGTTAAAGTTTACATAGCTGGCACCCGGCATAATGGTTGTTCCTGCATGAAGCTGTGCGCCAAAACGTACTTTGGAATCATCCAAGATACGCGTATTATCGGCGGGGATAATGTGTTGAAGATAGCGCGGAAATTTATCAACAAAATCGATTTTTGGGTATTCATTGGCAAATTTAAGTTCGATCTCATTTTCACGAAGCCATTCGAGCTCGATCGGCTGACCATCTGACCAAGCGACATTATGCAATGCTCCAAATGCACCGTTTAGGTTGAGAGAGCGTAGAGGCACTTTAGAGGTTGATAGAGCATAAAGTTTGAGATACGTCCCCTCAACGCTTTTGCATACAGTATTGTTAAAAAGGATTACAAGGCGAAATTCACTCTCGCGCATTCCATTCTCTTTGATTTGATGGTAGAGTGCTGAAATGACTTGGATATTTTTATGGGCATCACCGTACGCTTCATCGGCATAAGGGGTAAATGCGTTCAAACACCCCTCTAAAAATTTAACCGTTACGGGAATAATGACTTCATCAGCGGTGAAGTCAATTGCAAAACCTTGCTCTTGTGCGCTTTTGATAAAAATTGCAGCGCTGCCGAAATTTTCATTCCAGTTGATATGAGGGTAGGTAGCTTGAAGGATTTTGTCACTGTTTTGTTGACCAAAATCAACACGGCAAATTCCAAAAGCAAGAGGATTTTTATATCCTTCTGTATTTTGTATTTCGGTTACACACTTTTTGAAAGCAGTTTCAGTTTCAATTATTTCCATAAAGACTCTCTTGTGATAAAATTAATATTGAATTTTAGCATAACTCTCCCTATCTGGGTTGAAGAGGAGATGTTATACTATGATTATATTTTTTAATGGACTTATTTAATGAACCAATGGATCGAACTTTTAAAAGCTAACAATTATTTGGGAATAAAACAGTATCTTAAAAATGGTGGAAATCCAAATGAGATCGAAGAAAACGGTGAATCGGTGATTTGTTTCGCACTACGTTATCATTGTGATCCAGAGGTGTTTGAACTACTCATCGAACAGGGTGCAGATTTATTTCAAACGGATAATGAGGGGGTAAGTGTGTTTGATGTCGCAGTCACCTACAACAATCTTCCTCTTATAGAAAGATTAATTACAGAGGGATTCGATGTCAATGCTCCTACGCGTCGAAGTGGGTTCACTCCGCTGATGGGGGCTGTATGTTATGGTCGACTTGAGATAATTCAAAAATTGCTTGATATGGGAGTTGATGTGAGTGCGCGTGACGGTCATGGGCTAAGTGCTATCGATTTTGCCCGTAAAATGCGTAAGCAGTCTATATTAGCCTTACTAGAAGGGGAAAAAGATGGAACAGTTTAAAACTTTTTTATTGCTCGGAAGTCTCAGTATCGTACTGGTATTTATTGGGGGTTATTTGGGAGGTCAAACGGGAATGTTCGTTGCTCTTTTGATAGCAGGGGGGATGAATTTTTACGCGTATTATTTCTCCGATACAGCAATTTTAAAACATTACAATGCTATTGAAGCGGATCCGCGAGAAACCCCTATAATTTATCGGGTGGTTGAACGTCTGGTTAACCGGGCAAATTTACCAATGCCTAAAATCTATATTATTCACGATTCTACCCCTAATGCATTTGCCACAGGACGAAATCCACAGCATTCAGCCGTTGCTATTACAACAGGATTGTTGGAACTGTTAAGTGAAGAGGAGATTGAGGGGGTAATGGCGCATGAACTCTCACACGTTGCCCATCGTGATATTCTTGTCGCAACAGTTGCAGCGACCATAGCGGGGGCGATAGCGTTTATTGCCAATATGTTGCAATTTGGAGCAATGTTTGGGCGTAATAATCGGAACAACAATCCTATTTTGATGATTCTGATGGCGATTCTCTTACCGATTGCCGCCACGGTGATCCAAATGACGATTAGCCGTTCACGCGAATTTATGGCAGATGAGGGGGCAGCGCGTATGACCGGACATCCACAATGGCTCCAAAATGCACTGGTCAAACTTACCAATTATAATCACGCAGGAAATGTTCAGGGGGCAACACCGGAAAATGCGCATATGTTAATTATTAGCCCGTTTGATGGAAAAAATTTCTCATTTGCTAATCTTTTCCGTACCCATCCGACGACAGAACAACGGCTAGAGCGTTTAGAATCTCTCAAAGGTGAACTGAATCCACACGAAGAAGAATCGAAGCTTTATCATCGCCATTACAGTTAAAGTTTATTCGGACTCAATTTTTAGGGTAAAATGAGGCTTTTTTGTACGAGATACTGGCGGTTTATGAAAAAAATACCGCCGATACAAATAATAGGCAAACATCATAATTCCCAATGTAATAATCAATAAACCGATCATTATCCCCTCCCTTTCTCTATCTATAAAGTATATCGTCATTCTGAAAATAATTTTGAATTATCCGTTTATAAAATCTCAAATGGGATCGATTTTGCCATTAAATCACGTATAAAGAGTTCAAAATTCTTCTTACACAATGATTCATCCGTAGACGCGATGGAAATTTCCACCGTAGGATTTTCCTTGTTAATCATAGGAAGAGAAGAAAAATCAACATCGGGACTCAGTTTTTCCATCACATCAATAAGAGTATTTTCACTGGTTTGCGCAATCAATGTTTTTCGATAGGTTGCAGATGCCTTTGGATAAAAACGCTCCAAGGCCTCTTCTACCATCGGATGAGACATCTCCGGAAATCCTGGCATAAAAAAGTAGCGATTTTCGAGACTAAAACCTGACATATTATTAATGATATTAGGCAGAAGAGCCGCATTTTTAGGCAACATTGCCATATTGATACGATGCGGATAGGCCTGTTCGCCAAAACGTTCAATTATATCGCGATGAAACTGCTCGTGAGAAACGAGAATACCATCGCCAAAGACATCGCTTGCAATCGCGCGTGTGAGATCATCCGGGGTGGAGCCGATCCCTCCGAAGCTGAACAACACACCAACGGGATCATTTTTAATAAGGGTAAAAATGGAGCGTATAAGCTCTATGTCATCTTTGAGTATAAAAGCAGAAAAGAGTGTATATCCGCGAGAAATAAGGGCATTTCGTATAAATATAAAATGTTTATCTTCTCGACGGGCATTAAGAATTTCGGAACCGATAATAACGGCATAAAAATGATGTGTTTTCATTATGGGATTATAATACTTTTTAGTATTAAAATGGCATTATGATAAAATTAAGTATATTGGTAGAAGGATCGAATATGAATGAGAGATATGATTTAGTAATTATTGGTGCAGGGCCCGCCGGAATAGCAACAGCCATTGAGGCGTATGCGTTGGGAATGGAGAATATACTTCTATTAGAGAAAGACGAAAATCATAATGCGACTATTCGCAAGTTTTACAAAGACAATAAACGGGTGGACAAAGATTGGAAAGGTCAAAAAGTTGAGTTGGATGGGACGATCTATTTTATGGACGGAACCAAAGAGAGTACCCTCGATTTTTTCGATCAGCTTCTCGATCACGAATCATTGGAATTGCGTACCCATACCGAAGTACAAAAAATTGTAAAAAAAGAAGAGGGGTTTGAAGTATTTATTGCAGGAGGAAGCGTAAATGCCAAATACGTTGTTGTCACCATTGGGCGAATGGGTAAACCTAATAAGCCTGATTATAAAATTCCCCCTTCCATCAAAAATCAGATTCACTTTACTCTCAATGGATGCGGTGCCGGAGAGAAAATTATGGTTGTGGGGGGCGGTGATTCGGCGATAGAATATGCTGTTGATTTGTGTGATAAAAATGAGGTAACTATTTGTTATCGCCGAGGAACATTTCGACGGGCTAATCCTACCAATCAGGGCGATATCGAAAAAGCGATAGAGAGCAGATCCGTTCGGGCATTGCTTAATACGGAGATCACAGAACTTGAGAGCGAGAACGGAAAAATCAAGGTGAACTTTTCCGACGGTTCATCGGAGCTGTTTGATCGGTTGGTGTATGCGATTGGTGGGACAACGCCGAGTAGCTTTTTGTCAGGAAGCGGTATTAAAGAAGAAGAGGGTAAGCCTGTGCATGATGAAAATTATCAAACCAACGTAAGCGGTCTTTTCGTTGCAGGTGATATTACCCAGGAATCAGGGGGATCAATCGCCCTTGGATTGAACCATGGGTATGCGATAGCGCATTATATTAAAGCGTTGGGGTGAGCTAGTATCATACCGAACTTCACGTGCCCCTTGTGGGTAGATTCGGCATCGATCGGTTGTTTTTGGATTCCGTGCCATGGCACGGAATGAGAGTGGATAGCAGGATTAGGTTATTTATTTGAGGCTAGAAAGGATCTCTTTTTCAACCATATCAATTTTTTGTGTACCATCAATACGGATATATTTGACAGAAGCATCGGATGCAGCGACACCTTTGTAATAGGAAACGAGAGGCTGAGTTTGCTCATGATAAACGCTGAGACGATCCAATACAATCTCCTCTTTATCATCAGCACGTTGAACCAGATCTTCTCCCGTTTCATCGTCTTTACCTTCTACTTTTGGCGGATTGTAAAGGATGTGATACGTTCGTCCCGAGGCGAGGTGTGCACGACGACCTGACATACGTTTCACGATTTCTTCATCAGGAACGTCGATTTCGATGACGGCATCAATCGCAACACCCGCTTCTTTTAATGCGTCGGCTTGCGGAACGGTACGGGGAAAACCGTCGAGTAAAAAGCCATTTTTGCAGTCATCATGTGTGATACGCTCTTTAACAAGGCCGATAATAATCTCGTCCGTAACAAGTTTTCCTTCATCCATAAATGATTTGGCAAGTGTACCTAGTTGGGTACCCGCTTTGATCGCAGCACGGAGCATATCGCCTGTAGAGATTTGGGGAATCTCATAAGCTTTAGTCAAAAACTGCGCTTGTGTCCCTTTTCCGGCACCCGGTGCGCCTAATAAAATAATTTTCATATTATTTCCTATCAATTAAATTTTTTCTTGGATAAAGTTTTCCATCTCATCGACTATCTCGTCGATGGAGCGTTCGCCGTTGATCTTTTTGAGGAGATTTTTTGCTGTATAAAAAGACTGAATATCTGTTAATGGATCGGTATAGACTTTCATACGGTTGTTAAAAACGTCTGTATTGTCATCGGCACCGCGTGCGCGTCCTAAAACGCGATCACGTGCTACTTCTTCACTCACTACAACTTCAATAACGCTGATGAGTTCAACGCTTTTATCAGCAGCCAAAAACTTGGTAAGCTCATTCATTTGCTCATGAGAACGCGGATAACCGTCGAAGAGGACAATATCGCTTGGAGCATTTTTAATCGCTGAGACAATAGTCTCGATGGCGATCTCGATAGGGACGATAAGCCCTTTGCTAATAAAACTGTCGATAAGCTGTCCACGCTCACTTCCACTGGCCACTTCTTCGCGAAGAAGATCACCGGTGGAGTAGTGGACAATTTTATCACTATTACGTGCAGCAATGATTTCGGCATCGGTTGTTTTTCCTGAACCCGGAGCACCGATGATCAAAAAAAGTTTCTTCATATTTATTTACTGCTTTCGCGTAAACGGATATGAAGTTCACGTAATTGGGTGAGTTCTACGGGGCTTGGTGCTTTCGTCATGATACACGATGCTTTTTGCGTTTTTGGGAACGCGATAACGTCGCGGATACTATCTTTTTTAGAAAGCAACATCATGAAGCGATCAAATCCGATTGCAAACCCACCGTGAGGCGGTGCGCCAAATTTCAATGCATCGAGAAGAAATCCAAATTTTTCTTGCGCTTCCTCTTCTTCAATCCCTAATAATCTAAAAATTTGCTCTTGTAGTGCTTGTTTGTGGATACGAATCGATCCGCCACCAAGCTCCGTACCATTGAGAACGATATCATAAGCAATGGATTCGATATCTTCAAGATGCTCGTGATTAAGATCACGCGGCATGGTAAAGGGATGGTGTAGTGCTTTGACGCGCCCCTCTTCTATCTCGAACATCGGGAAATCGACTACCCATACGAATTCAAAACGATCTTTATCGATCAAATTCATTTTTTCATGCTCGGCGATAAAAATACGGAAACGTCCCATATAATCGCACACGGTTTTTTTATCACCCGCACCGAAGAAGACTACGTCGCCTACTTGAAGCTCGGTACGATCTACTAGGTGTTGTAAATCTTCCGCAGAGAAAAACTTCTCTAAAGGACCTTTTAAGCCATCCTCTTTCATTTGGAAGTAGCCAAGCCCTTTTGCCCCGAATTTACGAACATACTCTTCGAAGCTTTTCATTTCACGCTTAGAGAAAACCAAATCAGCACCCGGAACACGGAGAGCTTTGATACGGTTCATTTTAGGATTAGCGGCGATGGAGGTAAAAATCTCGTTATCACAACGTTCAAAAATATCAATAACGTCCACCATTTTAAGGTCGTAGCGAAGGTCGGGTTTGTCCGAACCGTACCACTCCATCGCATCGGCATATTTGATACGATTAAACGGAGTCGTTACAGTATGCCCCGCGCTTGCGAACATTCCTGTCATTAACTCTTCGGCGACACGGATAACGTCTTCTTGATTACAGAAGCTCATCTCGACGTCTATTTGGGTAAATTCAGGCTGACGGTCGGCACGTAAATCTTCGTCGCGGAAACATTTGGCGATTTGGAAATAGCGGTCAAATCCACCCACCATCAACAGCTGTTTAAACAACTGAGGGGATTGGGGGAGGGCGTAGAACTCACCATCGTGAACACGGCTTGGGACGAGATAATCCCGCGCACCCTCAGGGGTTGATTTGGTCAAAATCGGTGTTTCTACTTCTAAAAATCCGAGACTGTCAAGAACATTACGTGCGGCAATGGCTGCTTTGGAACGCAATAAAAAAGTCTTGTACATTTCAGGATTACGTAAATCCAAGTAACGGTATTTTAGACGTGTCTCTTCACCGACATTGTTGTCGCCGATCGTAAAAGGGACAGGCTCAGAGCGGTTTTCGATGATAAGCTCATCAACGATCACTTCGATGGCACCGGTTTTGAGACGCGGATTGACTAATCCCTCGCCGCGTGCACGGATACGTCCGTGTGCTATGAGGACAAACTCATCACGCACTTCGCTTGCCAGTTTGTGGGCATGGGCATTGTCCTCAGGATCACATACGAGTTGTATAAGACCGCTTTTGTCTCGTAAATCAATAAAGACAATTCCGCCGTGGTCACGATAGCTGTTCGCCCAACCACACAAAACGACTTTGTCGCCAACATTTGTTTCATTTAAATCAGTACAAAAATGACTTCTCAAATCAAAGTCCTTAGGTTTATTTTTCGCAATTATAGCGCTTACAATCTTTTGGTTTGGTAATAGGAGATTATCGCTTTCTAAAAATAAATTTTCCCCCATATTTCCATCCTCAAATCACAAACAAAAGAACCCATTTTGTGACAGTGAGATCAAAAATACAGGTATTGATATGGAAATTAAGGAAAATGTTATGGTGAGTTAGGGGGATGGTAATAATTATAGTTTTGTCTCTTTGTTTAGTATAAGAGAGGCTAATGTTGTCGTGGTGAGCATTGTTTCAATCATCTCTTTTGGCCTAGCCCACTGATCGTGCAAAGCACATGGATTGGCCCCATCGCATCTATCAAACCCCAAAATACATCGATCATGTTCAAGAGATTCACCAATTGCTTCAAGAATATCACATAAAGAGATTTTATCGGCATCTCTTGCCAAACTAACCCCCCCCTCACGCCCTCTTGAAGCATTTACCAGCCCTTTTTTAACCAATTGGGTCATGAGTTTTGTAAGATATTTATAAGGGAGATCAAGTTCTTGATGCAATAGATTCACAGAATGGGTTGTTTCGTTATGGCGGTGCAGATACGATAAAACACGGATAGCATATTCGGCGGTTTTGGAAAAGTGCATAAGAGCTCCTACGGGCTTAAAATAACATTGTATTGCAATTTCACTTATGCCGGTGTAATTATGTTCTTTTTTTAAAAGAATAGATAACGGCTGCCTTATTTAATTATTAGAATAAAATTCTAACAATTAAGCAATATACTACATCAAGGTAGTAATACTACAATTTGCCAAATTTTATTACCAGGAATCGTTATGAGTTTATCACAAGAAACTATCGCTGCTGTCAAAGAAACCATCCCTTTGATCAATCAAAAATCAGAAAACGTAACAACACGTATGTATGAAATTTTGTTTTCAAAATATCCGGAGACCAAACCCCTTTTCGACAATGCAGATAAAGATCAGCATAAAAAACTCGCAGGTGCCATTGCCGCGTTTGCCGGAAATATCGATAATCTTGCTGTATTAGGAAATGCGGTGGAAAAAATGGCACAGTCACACGTGATGACACAAGTCAAACCGATCCACTATCCTATGGTTGCCGATGCGCTCATCACCGCTATGGGCGATGTATTGGGCGCAGCCTTTAGCGATGCGCGTAAAAACGCATGGATAGAAGCCTATACGTTCCTAGCAAATGTTCTCATGCAGCGTGAACAAGAGTTGTATGCACAACGCTAAAAAAAGAAAATATTTTCATCTTTTTGAAAGTATCATCGCAGGAGTTGGGGCATTTATCGGTCTCTCCCTTATCGGCCTTATTGCACAAAAAGCCGAGACTCTGATGGTGATCGCCCCATTTGGGGCAACGGCCGTTTTGCTTTTCAGTGCACCTCACAGCCCTTTCTCTAAACCGTTGAACATATTTGGTGGGTATCTGATTTCAACGTTGATAGGATCTCTTGTGCTGTTTTATGGACATAACGATTGGATGATCATTGGAGGTGGATTGGGAGTGACGATTATGTTGATGCACTGGACAAAAACCATTCATCCTCCAGCAGGTGCCAATTTTTTGATTGTCACACAGGGACATCTCGCGCTCTATCTCCTCGAACCCCTTTTTATCGGCCTTATTTGTCTTATCATTATCGCACTAGGGATCGAAAAAATCAAGAAAAAATTATTGATGGACGTTTGATGGATGTCAAGAAGATATCTAGTTAATGTGATACAATTTATTCATAAAAATAATATATTTGGAGATTCCCTATCGTGCAACTGATAAAAGTTTTTTTTCTTGTCGGTGTGAGTGTAAGTGTGTATGCCCTCACTCTCGAAGAAGCGATTGACCGTACATTAAAAACCCATCCGAATGCCAAAATCGCATCACTGCAGTATGAAAGTGCCGTAGAAGCCACAAAAAGTGCGGATTCAGCCCTTTATCCGCGCATCGATGCTAATGCCAACTATTTTCCGACCAAAACGTTTGTAATGCCTACGAATGGAGTATTTTCGACAAAGCAAGGGGACGCTTTTCATGCCGACGTCAGCGGAGCGTATTCGCTGTGGGATTTCGGACGCTCTCGTGATAAGATCAATGCATCTTTGAGCACACAAGAGGGGGCGGATTCAACCAAAAAACTAACCAAAAGTGAGTTGATACAGCAGGTATGGTTGCAGTATTACGGGGTTGCCTATGCGCACTCGCTGATCGATACAGCGGATGCTTCGGTGAAGTTTTATGAGGGGGAATACAGCCAAGCGCGGAATATGCGTCTAAACGGTCTTAAAACCGAAGCAGACGAATTGCGTTTTAAAGGATCGTTGATGGAGTCACAAAATCGTGCTGCAACTGCCCGGAGGGAATACGATAAAGGGCGTTTAGCTCTTGGGCTTTTGATCGGAAGCGATGAGTTGATAAGTGTGAAAAAAGAAGATTTAGATCAACGCTCTGAAGTAATAACGACTCAAAATAGTTCTTTAGAGGTATTGCGCCAAGAGTTGAGGACGAATAATCCGCGTCTCAAAGTGTTACGCTCCTCTATTGATTCCGCTAAAGCCTTATCCAATCTCTCTAATAATGAAAAATATGGAAATGTGGCGCTGAGTGGTTCATACGGATACGATAATTCTCTCTCGTCGTATGACAGCTATCAAGCGGGAATTACGGGGACAATACCGCTGTACGATGGGGGAAAACTCTCCGCAGAAGCACAAAAAAGCCGTATTGCACACGCAATTTCCCAAAAAGAGTTTGAGAGTGCCGAGCGTGAATTGTGGCAAGAACTGTATGGTGCGTATCGTGATTTGATAGATGCTGATACCTCAATACAAGCAAAAGAAGGGGTGATCGAAGCGACTGCAAAATCATTACATCTTAGTGAAGGACGATACAAGCAGGGATTAGCAACGTACGTGGATGTGCTGGAAGCTCAAAGCACGTTAGAGAATGCGCATGCCGGTTCTGCTGAAGCGAAATATCAAAAAATTCGTGCTTTTGCACAGATACAAAAATTGTTAAACAAAGGGTGTGAAAATGACGTTTGCAAATAGTACAAAATGGCTTATTGGTGGAGCTATTCTCATAGGTGCTGGAGCGTTAATCACTACCAAAGTTTATCTACCAAAAGCAATACCTTCCACTGTAGTCGTTCAAACATTTAGTTCCATGAATACTATAAACGGTATTGGGACCCTCGAAGCCAAAGAGGTGGTTCTCCTTGCCCCCAAAACAACGTCCAAAATCCAATTTCTTTATGCCGATGAGGGAGATGTGATTCGTAAAGGGCAAGTGCTGGCAAAGATGGAGATTTCAGAGTTACGTGGAAATCTCCAAGAAAGTACTGCCAGCATCGCAAAAAGTCGTTCACAGTTAATTTCACAGAGAGCAATTATTGATGATTTGGAAGCCAAAAAGAGTTTAGCCGACACTACTCTCAGTCGTTACAAAACACTTTTGGGTGGTGGATTTGTCACACAAGCTGAGTTTGATACGGCCCAAGCCGGCGCACGAAGTGCGACTGCACAGCTAACAAGTGCAAGAGAAAATCTCAAGCAATCCGAATATGAGATCGAAAAGTCTCAAGCAGTACGCATGGGACAAGAAGAAAAAATCGATGATCTCACGCTTCGCTCACCGTTTGATGGAATTGTCATCTCTCGTGAAGCAGAAGTGGGTAGTACTGTAGGGGGAGGGGTTGCAGTATTTCGACTTGCCGATCCAAAAATGGTATGGGTAAAAATCTATATCGATGAACGTCAAAGCGGAGCGCTAAAAGTAGGTCAGAATGCAACCGTCATCCTCAGATCATCACCTGATACAAAGCTTTCAGGTAAAGTACGCAGAATTGGGATGGAAAGTGATCGAATTACCGAGGAACGGGTAGTTTATATCGTATTGGATAGTACTCCCCTATCGTTGCATTTTGGAGAACAGGCGGAGGCGCAAATCACGATTGAATCCAAAGCAAAAACAGATGTTAGACCTCAAATATGATTAATCTCGCACAACGTGATATCGTCCATTCGCTGGGAAAATTTATCACCACAGCATTGGGTGTCGGGATGCTTATTGGTGTAGTCCTCATTATGATCGGAGTCTATCGGGGGATGGTACACGATGCGATGATCGTCCCAAATGATATTGCCGCTGATTTGTGGGTGGTACAAAAAGACACCTTGGGCCCTTTTGCTGAAAATTCCCGTCTACACGAAGATCTAAAATACGCGCTAAAAGGATTTTCAGGGGTAAAAGAGGTTCATCCTCTCACGTTTCAAAGCCTTCAAATCCCTCAAGGAGAAAAACCGATACGGGTATTTGCATTAGGATACGAAGCCCTTAGCGGCTATGTACCTTTTAACCTTAGTGAGGGAAGAGAAATTCAAGTTCCTCATCAAGAAATCATCGTCGATACCAAAACAGGATTTAAGCTCGGAGATCATATTCCTTTGGGGCGTGAACTCTATACCGTGGTAGGAATGACGCACAAAGCGGTTTCATCGGGCGGTGATCCGATGGTTTATCTCGATCTCTCCGAAGCACAAGAGCTGCAGTTTTTGTTTAGTAACGAGCAAATACGTAATGATCGTTCCCGTGGAGGAAGCAGTGTTTTAACCTCAACCGTTAATGCTTTTGTTTTAAAACTGGAGAATGGATTTGACCCTACGGGTGTCGCAAAAGAACTGGAGCGATGGAAACATCAAGAGGTCTATACCGCCGATGAACAAGCGACGATTTTGACGAAAAATTTGATTGAGCGTTCCGCGAAACAAATCGGTATGTTTACGGTGATTTTGCTCATCGTCTCTTCTGTTATTATCTCTCTTATCATTTATACTATGACGATTGGTAAAATGAAAGAGATTGCCATTTTAAAACTCATAGGTGCTCCCAATAGTGTCATAACAAAAATGATTGGACAGCAGTCGGTGTTACTGGGGGTGCTTGCCTTTATCGGTGGTAACCTCTTCGCTCATGCAAGTGCCGGTATCTTCCCCAAAACGGTTATTCTTGTCCCAACGGATGCGATGAAGCTTCTGGTTATCGTTATTATTGTAAGTATCCTCGCGTCTCTTTCAGGGATTCGCACCGCACTGAAGGTTGATCCTGCCAGTGCCATCGGAGGATAAATGAGACATCCTGTAATAGCCATGAACGGTATTTCAAAAACGTATGGTGCGGGCGATAGTGCCGTCATGGCAATCAAAGAGGCAACCTTTGAAATTTTTTCAGGTGAAACCGTCGCCCTTTTAGGCCCTAGTGGCTCAGGAAAAACGACGCTCATTACCATGGTGGGGTGTATCACCGAACCCACGACGGGTAAACTCATATTGAATGGAGAACTGGTATACGATCAGAAGTGGTGTATCAAAGATACGCGCAAACTCCGTCGGGAAAATATCGGTTTTATTTTTCAATCACATAACCTTATCCCCTTTTTGAATGTAAAAGAAAATGTGACACTGGTACCATTATTAAACGGAATTTCAGACAACGAAGCAGATAGACGTGCCCGGGATTTACTAGAGTATTTGGGGGTAGGGGATAAGCTCACCAAAATGCCCTCACAACTTTCAGGAGGTCAGAGTCAGAGGGTTGCCATAGCGCGCTCACTGGCGAATAATCCCAAAATAATTTTGGCAGATGAACCCACCGCAGCTTTGGACGCAGAGAGGGCTCTTTCGGTCATGCAATTGCTTAAAAAACTTTCATTTGAGCAAGAAGTAGCGATTGTTGTCGTAACCCATGATGAGCGAATGCTACCGCTGTTTGATCGAATTTTACGGGTCGAAGACGGGTATGTGAGAGAAGACTTTTTAAGAAGAGAAAGATAATCAAAAATGTATAATAAAAAATAAATAAAATATTCAAGATTTTTAAAGTGAGTTATTGATCTAAAGGTAAATGAAATAATGATTCGAAAAATAAGTGGATTAATTGCCCTGTCTCTCATTTTAGAAGCTGACCCGTATGTTTTAGGGCAGGGTGTATACATAGATAAAATGTTAACGATAGGGGGGTATTTTTCTACGGAATTTGAGTCAAAAAAGAGTCAAGAATCTTTTACGGCTGATGACGTGGCCATTATGGCATACGGTGAACTGAATCCCACCTTTTCGTATTTGGCAGAGATTGAGGCTATCGGGTTTTATTCTAAAAATTTTTCCACTGGAGATGAAAGCGGAAGTCAAAAATTTCACATAGAGCGTCTTTATGGTGATATGTGGCTCACGGATGCGTTTAATATTCGTTTTGGGAAGCAGATTACCCCGATAGGATACTGGAATACGGAACCGATTAATGTTTTGCGTGATACAACGTCCAATCCACTTTACAGCAAACTTCTTTTTCCTAAATTTTTAACGGGGATTGATATTAATGGCTATATTTTGCAAACAGAAGGGATGCGCTACCATTTGTTTGGACAAAAAAATCAGGATTTAGACAAAGAGTATATTAATATTCCTAATGAGCATTTCTTTGGATTATCGATTGAAAATGAGTTTTCATCTGAGTGGAATGGGGGAGGAAGTGTCGGCGAATATAGGACACTAACGGATCAACAGACCCGTTTCGCTCAAGCAAATGCAAAATATGATGATGGGCAATGGCAAATTCTTGGTGAGGGAATGATTACTGAAAGTAAATACAGCAATCAAAAGAGGGCACACGCTGTTTCGGGATATGTGCAAGGAATGTATCGTTATACGCTTGAGCATGCATTAGTAGGGCGTTATGAATATTTTAATGATCATTATTCGAAGTATGAAGACACTATCGGTACCCTCGGATACAGTTACCGTCCTTGGTATCCTGTTTCGTTAAAAGGGGAGTATCAGTGGCATTCACTTAGTGATGAAAATCGCTTTTTATTTTCCTTTTCGGTACTGTTTTGATGAAATGGCTAATTTTTATTTCTGGGCTTTGCCTTATGGCTTCTGGGGCAGAATACAGTGTGATCGTATCCAAAAAAGTTTCTTTTTCGACGCTAACCTCTCAACAAATACGCGATATTTTTTTACAAAAACGTCATATGATAGGGGAACAAAAAATCATTCCTATAAATTTATTAGGACAGGATGAAGCACGAAGTACATTTGAATCTGCAATATTAAAGATGGATCGAAATAGGCTAAATGTCTATTGGGTCAAACAACATTTTCAAGGTGTCGTCCCCCCATTAACACAGCCCTCTTTTGAATCGATCAAAGTTTTTGTCCAAAATGTAGAAGGTTCTATGGGATATGTACCATCCACATTTGTCGATAGTAGTGTGAAGGTTGTCTATGAGTTTTAAACTAAAAACAATTTTACTCTTTTTAGGGATCAGCCTAATCCCTTACGCCCTTACTATGTTGTTGTTAGGTAACTCATTCCGACACGAGCAATACAGCGCGATTACGCAGGAAATGAATACGCAGCTAAGACTGACGGCGGAGCGGATAAATCAACATCTTTCAACGCTCCAAAGCGATATGTCATTTATTGCCAAATCCGATATGATGAATGACATTTATACACAAGATTTAGATCGCCGGATCAGTAATATGCTTTTGTCAAAGAAAAACGATATGAAAATGGAAGGTGACTTTTATCTTCTTAATGAAGAAAATAGAATTATTGCTTCAAGCGATTTTAGTTCTATTGCAAAAAAAGAGACAAAAAAACCGTTCTTTAGCGTCCCCATAGTATCGAGTTTTACACAACAGCAGATTGGTAAATTAGTCGTAATTTACTCTCTGGAAAATTTCAAACCATTCTTTAGCAACTCTTTGCAGCGTCACTATTATATTTCTCATCGTGATGGAACGATAAGTTTACGGCCAAGGGTATTTGAAGAATCGCTGAAAGTATCTAGATCTCTTACCGTTAAGCCTGATTTGAAACTTATTCTAGAAGAAGACAAAGCCTTTGCCTATCGTTTGTTGTATAAATATGAGCAGTGGTTTATTCTCTTGTTGATCGCGGGGGCATCCTTTATTTCTGCAGCGGCGTATTATGTAGCTACCGGGCTTATCCGTCCTGTAATCACCCTCTCAGATACCGCTAAACAGATCACGCGAACACAAGATTATACACAGCAAGTTGTCATTGATCGTGATGATGAAATAGGACAACTTTCTGATGCATTCAATACAATGATTTGTGGAATTGGGCATGCGCTAGGAGAGATCACGGCACTCAATAAAGAGATAGAAGATACACAGCGTGAAGTTGTTTTTACGATGGGTGCGATCGGGGAGAGTCGATCGAAAGAGACAGGAAATCACGTTAGACGGGTGGCTGAGTATACCAAACTGCTTGCATTGCATTATGGCCTTGATGAAAATGAAGCTGAAATGCTCAAACAAGCCTCTCCGATGCACGATATCGGTAAGGTGGCGATTCCCGATGCCATTCTCAATAAACCTGGACGCTTTGATGAAGAAGAGCGTCGTATTATGGATACACATGCGGTACTGGGATACGAGATGCTCAAATATTCCAATAAATCACTTCTTATGATGGCAGCTACGGTTGCGTATGAACACCATGAAAAATGGGACGGCAGCGGCTATCCAAGAGGTCTAAGCGGTGAGAATATACATATTTACGGTCGTATTACGGCATTGGCAGATGTTTTTGATGCTTTGGGAAGTGATCGTGTGTATAAAAAAGCATGGAGTGATGATCAAATTTTTACTCTCTTTAAAGAAGAGCGAGGAAAACATTTTGATCCTGCCCTTATCGATATCTTTTTTGACCACTTGAACGAATTTTTGACTATACGCAATCAATTAAAGGATGTAGAAGCATGAGTGAACATTTTAACAATGCAGCGGCCCAATGGGACAAAGGGGACATGCGCCAAAACATTGCGGACGCGGTGTTTAAAACAATTGTCAGCCGGATAGCTTTAACAAATAATATGAAAATTATGGATTTCGGGGCAGGGACGGGACTTTTAAGTTTTAAAATTGCCCCAATGGTAGGCTCAGTTATCGGCGTGGATCTCTCTGAAAAAATGCTCGAACAACTCGAAGCAAAAAATACCGACGAATTAAGCGTTGAAGCACTCTATCATGATATTCTTGCCTCTTCATTAGGGTATCAATTTAATGGGATCGTAAGTTCGATGGCGATTCATCATGTTGAGGATACGGCACATTTGTTTCATGAGTTTTATGCTCATTTAAAAAAAGACGGTTTTATCGCTATTGCTGATTTGGAAGAGGAGGACGGATCATTTCATACACACGGCAACGAGGGTGTCCACCATTTCGGATTTAATCGTGATGCTCTGCGCCATATTATCGAAAATGCCGGTTTTAAAAACGTCCGTTTTCATGAGGCGTATCGAGTCGAAAAAGAGAATAGAAATTATCCTATTTTCGTTGTCACTGCGATGAAATAAAATGACAAAATGCCACATATTTATTCTCATTTGAAAAGTTGGCTATAATAGTTTAAAAATCATTGAGTCAGCGAGAAAACCATTGAAATTAAAATCTATTAACCGTGTTGGTATTATTTTACGTCCCTCAACCCCTGAGCTTAAAGAGATGTTTTTAGAAGCAAAACGGATTTTTGAATCTCGCGGAATTGAAGTTTCCATTGATCATATAAGTGGCGGAATGATCGATATAATGGGACAGCCTTTTGAAATGATGTGTCAGAATAGTGATTTTTTGGTCACAATCGGAGGGGATGGAACGCTCATTTCGGCGGTACGACGTTCTTATCACTATCAACTTCCCGTACTTGGTATCCATGCCGGAAAATTGGGATTTTTGGCAGATCTGGATTTTACCGAACTGGAAGTATTTGTGGATAAACTTATTGCGGGTGATTATCGTATCGATAAACGGGTAATGCTTCAAGCAACTATAGTGACGAAGCATGGAGAGAATAAAGTTGTTGCCTTTAATGATATTGTTTTAACACGTCCTTCCATCTCAAAAATGATTCGTCTTGAAACGTACGTGGATGGGAAAAATTTTAATACATATTACGGTGATGGCGTGGTGATCTCTACACCGACAGGTTCAACCGCGTATAACCTCTCAGCCGGGGGACCCGTACTGTTTCCCCATACCAACGTTTTTGCCCTTACTCCTATTTGTCCCCATTCACTCACGCAGCGTCCTGTTGTGCTGCCGGGGCATTTTGAGATAGAGATTAAAACTCCCGATGCAAGTGCACTTCTCATTGTCGATGGACAGGATATGTTTGAGATTACCGACAGTGATACGGTGCATATCAAATTAGCCGATGGGGGTGCACATCTCATTCACCGCTGTGAATTCAATTATTTTGACGTTCTGCGAGAAAAGCTAGGATGGGGGGATTGATTTGTGATAGAGCGATTTTATCTAAAAGAATTTTTATCATTTAAAGAAGCCGAACTCGATTTTAAACCGGGTTTAATCGTTTTTACGGGTCCAAGCGGCAGCGGTAAATCGATTTTGATGCGTTCTCTCTTGGCCTCAGTAGGGCTTGATAGTGTCGATGCATCCGTATGCGAGTCGTCCGTATTGTGGAAAATAGATGAAGAACGGTATGGTATCGATAATGAATTACCAAATATTTTTCGCCATATTAAAAAAGAAAAAGCCTCCTATTTTATCAACAACCAACGCACTTCAAAATCGTCGATGGAGGCGATTAGTTCAGGACATTTACGTCACTTAAGTCTCAAAGATTACAGTGATTTTGATTCAGATGCATTGTTGCATTTATTGGATGAACGGATTGGTTTAGACAATCCAGAACATCTTTTGATGCTAAACGACCATAAGGCTGAATTTGCTGCGTATAAAATTCTCACAAATCAGCTCAAAATCATCGAAGAGCAAGAGAAAAAGCTCACAGAACTCAAAGAATTTGCAGCCTACGAAATAGCTAAAATCGATACTATCAAACCTATTATAGGGGAGGATGTAGAACTTAACAGCATTAAAAAACAACTCTCAAAAAAAGAGAAAATTACCGAAGCCATACAGAGTGCTGAGGAAATATTTGCTTACGAAAGGCAGGTCAATAATGCTCTTGTTCTTTTGGATATGGAAAGTGGTTTTTTTGATGATGCAATGAATGAATTGCGTAGTATTTTTGAAAACTCTCTCGAGAAGTTGGAGTTGCTCGAAGAGGTATCGGTAGAAGATATTCTTAACCGTATCGAAAGCTTAAGTGAACTCAAACGACGTTATGGTGGTATTGCGGAAGCATTAGCCTATCGTGACCAAAAAATGAAAGAATTGGAAGGATATGAACAAATTGAGCACTCTAAAATAGAGGTGATCAAACAAATTCAATACCATGAAACGCAGCTTGCGGCACTCTCGTCCAAGCTCTCTTTCGCACGAGCAAATGAAATATCGTCGACTCTTGACAAGCTTAATGCTTATCTCTCTATGTTGTATTTACGGCCTGCTACCTTTGAACTTGAAGTGGTTACTCATCATGCGTTGGGCGTTGATCGTGTCATACTGGCTCTTGAGGGGACAAAGCTGGATAAACTTAGCTCAGGCGAGTTCAATCGTCTTCGTCTTGCGTTATTGGCATTGCGCGTTGAGAGTATGGAAAATGAGGGTGGGGTGTTGATGCTTGATGAAATCGATGCGAACTTGAGTGGTGAAGAGTCGATGAGTGTTGCCAAAGTGTTACGCCATCTTTCGAGTAAATATCAAATTTTTGTCATTTCTCATCAGCCACAACTCACGTCAATGGGGCATCAACACTTTTTGATTTATAAAGACAATGAAAGTCGTGTGCGCGAGCTTGACGATACCCAACGAATCGAAGAGATTGCGCGGATTATCAGTGGTGACAGTGTCAGTGACGAGGCGAGAGGATTTGCTCGGGATTTATTCGAGCGTGCAAGATGTGTTTAATTATCGCCATTTTCTCGCTTGCCTTTGCCGTTAATTTTTTAATGCACGGGAATATTTTATTGGCATCGATTAGTGGCGGAGTGGGACTGTTTTTCGCAGGGTTAATGATTCGAAATATACGAAAACGGATAGAAGAGAAAAAAGAGAAACAGGGGTAAAGCGGAAACTTACTGACATAGTTCCACTTCGATACGGCGGTTTTCTGCACGTCCTTCTCTCGTTTTATTGGTTGCGATAGGCATCTTTTCCCCTTCCCCCTGTGTACGCAAACGATCTTCAGCAATCCCCTTGTCTATTAATAATAATTTGACCTTCTTTGCACGTCTTTCGGAGAGTTTTTGATTATACGCGGTTGGACCGGTGCTGTCGGCATGACCGATGATAATTGCATCATAAGCAGGGCTCTCTTTCATGAATATAGAAAATTCGTTTACTTTTACCATCCCTATTTCATTCACTTCAACTGAATCGAATGCAAAGTGCACAGGAAGTGTCGTTTTTAGCGGGCATCCGTCTGCACCTACTTTGAATCCGGCCGGAGTATTCGGGCACTTATCTTTAGAATCGACTATACCGTCGTTATCGCTGTCTAATAAAGCAGCAACTACCGGAGTTTCTGCTATAGCGGCCGGTGCATCAGGCTGTTCTTTTTCACCGAACGCAAAATTAAATCCTGCCATCAAAAGGAGGTTATTGCTCAATTCATTTCCATTGAATTTAACCATATCAATTATTTCAAATTTAAAAGCGATTTGGTCGGCAACGTCAACTTTGATCCCAGTACTGCCATTTGCGAAGAGACTGTCATGATTATCGTACCGGTGATCAGACATTGTTTCATATCCAAGACCAAGTTTTATAAACGGAATGATATCATCGATTTTTTCATAATCATAAACACCACTAAGCGCTGAGCGTAAAATTTTACTCTTATCCGGAGTATTTTTATAATCAGGATTACTATAAAAAACGGAAAGCTCAGGCTTGATCGCTGATTCAAGATTATTGTATTGCATTTCAGCACCATAAACACCATGATTTTTAAGCTCCTGAGCACTATTTGGGAATGCATACCCCGCCATTGGTGTGATTTCATAATTGTATTCACTACCACTTAGCAATGTTGTAGCCAGAAAGCCTGAGAAAACTAATTTTTTCATAGTTTTTATCCCCTTTAAACAATTTATAATAAAAAATAGTATCGCACTATTATTATAAAATTATTATTAAAAATATAAACTAAATAATTAGTTATTATTTAATGCATAAAAATTATTTTTAATAGTGTTTTGGAAAGCTTGAATCTATATTAACGCCGCGTGCAGCAACTGTATAAGTTGTTTTATAATAAAAAGTATTATACTGATGTAAATATTCTGGAGGTTAGCATGAAAAAAGCAATGATTATAGTGTTGTTAGCGGGTTGCATGTGTGGTTCGCTTAATGCAGAGAATTTTGATGTCGGGATTTCAGGTTCGGATCGAGGGATAAGCGGATTTTCTCTTTCGATAGGAGATTATTATCGTGTTCCGACACGAGAAATTATTATGATAGAGCGTTATCTTCCTGAAGAGGATATCAGTGTTATATATTATTTAGCACGTCACTCACATAGAAGTCCTCAATACATCTCCCAGCTAAGATTGGACGGTATGAGCTGGTGGAATATTAGTATTCATCTCGGGCTAGACCCTCATACTCTTTATATCGTCGATAGCCGTAGACATTCAGGCCCTCCGTATGGTAAAGCCTACGGGTACTATAAAGAAGGGAAAAGCCATCGGCTCAATGACGCTGAGATTGTTGAGCTAGTCAATGTGAAATTTCTTTCCTCCTACCATGGTGTGGGTGTAGATGACGTAATTGATCGTCGTGTCCGAGGACAACGTTATATGCATATTGATGATGATTATCGTATGAAAAAGTCTAACCAAATGCAGCGGCAAGTTAAGAGTCGGGAAAATGAGAAGCAACAAATGCAGCGGCAAGTTAAGAGTCGGGAAAATGAGAAGCAACAAATGCAGCGGCAAGTTAAGAGTCGGGAAAATCAGAAACAACAAATGCAGCATAAAACTAAGAGTCGGGAAAATCAGAATAATAAACAAGGAAATGAGAACAAAAATAGAGATAAAAGATAAAATCTTTTTATCTCATACAAAATTTCTCCTCACAAAGAAGGGGCTTGTGAGCGAGAGACTCTGTATCCTTGTGTGCGTAGATCTATTTTTAATGGATTGACAAAGCGTACTCTTTTTGATACGATACATGGATCAAGGAGTTATTTATGATTATCGATACGCATGTTCATCTCGATGACGAGCGATACAGAGAAGATTTTGAAGAGATGATGCAACGTGCGCATGAAAGTGGGGTAGAAGCTTTTATCATTCCAGGGGCGCATCCATCTACGCTTCTTCGTGCCGTAGAGCTAAGTGAACAGTATCCTAATGTTTATTTTGCCGTAGGGGTTCATCCGTATGATTTAGAGGGAATGGTAGGGCTCGATTTTGAGCACTATACTTCTCATCCAAAATGTGTGGCAATTGGTGAGTGTGGGATGGATTATTTTCGTCTTGAAGGGGGAGAGGAAGAGAAATCTTACGAAAAAAAACGTCAAGAAGATGCTTTTCGTGCTCAAATACGCCTTGCTAAAAAGGTTAAAAAACCGTTGATTGTCCATATCCGGGATGCGAGTCACGACGCTAAAATGATTTTACTCAGTGAAGATGCCGGTGAAGTGGGAGGTGTGCTCCATTGTTACAACGCCGATGATGAACTTCTCTCATTAGCCAAAGAGAATTTTTATTTTGGGATAGGGGGTGTATTGACGTTTCAAAATGCCAAAAAACTGGTCAATATCCTCCCGCGTATTCCACGTGAAAAATTGATCATCGAAACAGATGGCCCTTATCTGACACCCCATCCGCACAGAGGGACACGTAATGAACCCTCTTATACAGTGTTGGTTGCCGAAAAAATGTCTCAGATTTTAGAGTTGCCATTCGAAGAAATTGAGACATTGACCACAGAGAATGCTCATCATCTCTTTGGGAGATTAACTCTATATTAATAACACAGTGTTATAATCTTCTCCTTTTCATAATTTTTAAGGAGTGGGATGCGTTGGATTTTTGTTGTTTTTTTATTCGTATTTGACGCTTATTCAGCAGGATTCAATTCTAGTGATGCCAAAAAAATCGATGTTTTAAAACATTTTGATATTCCTTCCACTTTTTTAAAAGATCCCTTGTTGAACGATATGTATGTAGAGAGAAAACGGGAGTGTACACTCAACGGTTTTGCCAACTCTATCGAAAATGCGGATACCTTTATTCCTATGATTTCCTCTTTGATTTCTCAATCGGATTTACCTGCTGAATTTTTATTTATTGTTTTGGCTGAATCGGGGCTCGATACCCTTTCGACCTCAACGCGTGGGGCGAGTGGAATATGGCAGTTTATGCCTGAAACGGGGAAAATGCATGGTTTGAGGATTACACCGTACGTTGATGAGAGGCGCGATCATATCAAATCGACACGCGCGGCAATTTCCTATCTCTCCCAGTTGCATCGACAGTTTGGCAAATGGTATCTCGCCATCATTGCTTATAACTGTGGGGATGGGAAGCTCTCCCGTGCAATACGTAAAGCGGGGAGTGATAATTTGGATGTGTTAGCCAATCCTCATAAAGGGTATATCCCAGCTGAAAGCCGCCGTTATATCCGTAAAATAATCGCGCTGGCGCTGTTGGCAAGTGATCGTGTATTTTTAGAACAAATACAATACGACCATTTGATCGGGGTAGCTTCTGAAAATCCTATTGCTACAGTGTACCTCCCTGAGGGGGAAGATATTGACCGAATCGCGGCGGTTTTGGAGATGCCAAAACAAAAATTAAAGCTTTTAAATACCCATCTAAAACGTGGTGTGACACCACCCAGCCAAAATGCCTATCCCGTTTATATTCCTGAAGCCAAGTTGGCGCTCTTTCAAGAAAAATATCGACCTCGCGGATTGCAAAAATATTTTGTGATGCACAAAATTAAATCGGGAGAGACTCTCTCTACCCTTTCTCGGCGTTATAATGTGACACAAGGGGCAATAATGGATGAAAATATGATGGGAGAACGCGATGATATGCGTAAAAATCGTAATGTTAAAATTCCTATGAGCGGTTCCTTTATTAAAAAATAGTCTCGCTCTTCAGTTGCAAAATTGTATAATTGATATATTAAAATAGAGGATAGAATTTGAAAATTAGAATTATTTTGATGCTGCTTATTCTTATGATGAGCGGATGTACGACGTTTAAAGGGTCATATCCCTACCAGTCGACAAAACCTTCTAAAAAATATCCCTCGGAGGTTTTAGATGGTGTACCATCGAATCTTACGAAAAAAAATGGTGAGCCGGTAGCTTGTATGCGGCCTTACACCGTGATGGGCAAAGAATATTATCCGACCGTAGTCAGTGTCGGTGATGTTTTTTCTGGGCGTGCAAGCTGGTATGGGAGCGATTTCCACGGGAAATCAACCTCAAACGGAGAGGGATATGATATGTATGCCATGACAGCAGCGCATAAAACGTTGCCGATGAATACGGTAGTACGGGTTACCAATATGGATAACGGTCAAAAAACTGTTGTCCGAATTAACGACCGCGGACCGTTTGTGGAGAGCCGTATCATCGATTTATCCTTTGCAAGCGCTAAAGAGATCGGTTTGATGGGAAAAGGGAGCGCTGCCGTTAAGCTGGAAGTGTTGGGATTTGAGCCTACGGGGGTAAAAACAATTGATTATACGGCAATGGCTGCAGGACCTCGTCATGAAGTATTGACCTCTTTTGCCGTTCAAATAGGAGCATTTTCAAACATAAGCGGGGCGATAGAGACACAAAAAAAATATATGAGTTTTCATGGATACTCCTCAATCATCAAAGATTCACAGTATAATAACGATCGATTATACCGCGTTTGGATGCGTGGGTTCCGTAGCGAAGCCGAGGCGCGTGATTTTTTGGCACAAGGCTATTTTAGCGGACAGTTTATCACAAGGGAATGAGATGATTCAAAAAAGCCGTAAAACCAAAGAAACCGATATTACCCTCTCTCTCAGCATCTATGGAGAGGGGAAAAGCATTATTTCCACGGGTGTCGGATTTTTGGATCATATGTTGGAAAGTTTTGCGAAACACGCATGGATGGATTTGGAAATAACGTGTGTCGGTGATACCCATATCGATGATCATCACAGCGTTGAAGATGTTGGTATCGTACTAGGTCAGGCACTGCGTGACGCTATTTTCCCCATCCAATCGGTAGAACGATTTGGGAATGCCGTCGTTGTCATGGACGAAGCTGCTGTGGGTTGTGATTTAGATTTGAGCAATCGTCCCTTTTTGATGTGTGAATTGGATGTCGAGGGAAAAGTAGGGCAGTTTGATACAGAGCTGGTGGAAGAGTTTTTCCGTGCAGTTGTATTTGGAGCTGGAATCAGTGCCCATATTATCATGCAGCGCGGATCTAATAAGCACCATATTATCGAAGCAGCATTTAAAGCGTTTGCCGTTGCATTGCGTCGAGCATTGGTAAAAAATGAGCGTGCAGGGATACCAAGCACAAAAGGTGTTTTATGATTAAACTTTTGTTGCTGGATGTCGATGGATGTCTTAGCGATGGAAAAATTACCTATACTCATGATGGTGTTGAAGTGAAAAGTTTTCATGTCAGAGACGGTTTTGCCATAAAAACATTGGTAAAAATGGGGTATAAGATTGCTATTATTACGGGACGCGATTCGCCAATTGTAGAACTTAGAGCCAAAGAGCTCGATATCCCATATCTTTTTCAAGGGGTCAAAGATAAACAGGCTGTTGCACAGCAGCTTTCTGCACAGCTTGGAATATCTCCGGAAGAGGTAGCGGCAATCGGAGATGATTTGAACGATTACCGTCTTTTAAAATGGGTAGGAAATGCGTTTGTCCCTAACGATGCTTCGGAATATCTCAAGCCGATTTCACATGTGCTGGAACGCTCAGGCGGTGACGCATGCGTGCGAGAGATGATCGAAAAAATCCTCAAAGCCAATGGCGACGAAGAACGTTTTTTGAACCTTTGGATTTAGATGTCGATTAATTGGTTTTTTTTGCTTATTTTGGGGCTGCTGGTGGGAATGTTTAGTTATTTTAAGCCCCATGAGAAGCAACATTATGAGAGGGTAGAGGTTCCGCAGTTTGAGCTGGAGCACTTTGTCATCTATGAAATTACCCCTTCTAAAATCGATCGATTTTTTGAAGGGGAATACGGCAAACATTTTGAGGATCGCTACGAAATTAGCGGAGCAAAATTTACCAATAATACAAAATCATTGCTTGAGTCGATACGAGCCGATGACGCTCTCTATAAAGGAGATGTGATTACGTTGGCTGGAAATGTTCATTATCTACGCGCGGATGGTCTAGAATTTCGTTCATCCGAGGGGACGTATGATCAAAATCATTCTCTTATTCAGACGAAGGGTCCATTTGTTCTCACAAAAGATCAACATAAAATAGAGGGTACCCGCCTCTATTATGATCTTCTTTACGACATAACTTCCGCCGATCAGGTACGCGGAAGCTATCAACTACACTAGGAATTATGACACGATGAAACGATTACTATTTTTTATAACTTTTTTAATGCTATCACTCCATGGTGAAGAGCTTAAAATTATCTCTGATAATTTTAAAGGAGATCAAGCAAAAGGTCTCTCTATTTTTACGGGAAATGTTAAGATTAGAAAAGGGAAAGATGAGTTAAATGCCTCAAAAGTAACGATTTATACCGATGCTTCTCGAAAGCCTATCAAGTATCTTGCTGAGGGGGCTGTCTCTTTTTATCTCGTAACAGAGATGGGGGAGAAGTACCGTGGTAAATCGCAAACAGCTATTTTTATCCCAAATGAAAAAGAGTATCAATTTTATAAAAAAGTCGATCTTATCCGTTTGGATGATTATCGTCGCGTCAAGGGCGATAAAGTGATTGTAAATACGAAGTATGGGTATTCGAGCGCAGACAGTGCCGGCGATGAGCCCGTTGTGATGATTTTTACCTTAGACGATAAAAATGAGACGAAGAAAGGTTCTAAAAAATGATCGAAATTATCGACTCAAAATTTCTAACTTCTGCCCCAACGATCCGGCTTGCTCCGGAGAATGAATTTCAAAATGAAGTCGCTTTTATGGCACGTTCCAATACGGGGAAAAGTTCTCTTCTTAATACCCTGACCCAGCGAAAATCGTTGGCTAAAGTTTCTTCTACGCCGGGAAAAACGCGTTTAATTAATTATTTTGACGTGATATTTATGGATAGGGAATCAGGAGAGAAGTTGAGTGCCATATTGGTCGATTTGCCGGGCTTTGGGTATGCAAAAGTAGCGAAATCTCTTAAAAGCGACTGGGAGAGTAATCTAACCAATTTTATTTTCGAGCGTAAGCAAATTCGTGTTTTTGTCCATTTGATCGATTGCCGTCACCCCGATTTGGATATTGATGTTTCCGTAGGTGACTATCTGCGTGAGATTTGCACTCCTGAGCAGCATATTGTACAGGTGTATACAAAAATCGACAAGCTCAATCAAAAAGAGCTTTCTGTGCTCAAAAAACGGTTTCCGGATGCTCTGATGATTTCGAACAGCAAACGGCGGGGTGTCGATAAAATTGTTTCAACGATCTATGGAATGCTTCGTGGAGAAAATGTGTGAGTGGAATAACGTATAAAAAACCGACATTATTGGACATCGCTTCTATGCAGCAGCTTGTAGCTCCCGAAATAGAGAGCGGCGTAATTTTACCGCGCAGTGATGATGAAATTGCAACCAATATACGCTCCTATTTTTTGGCCATGGATGGAGAAAAATTGGTCGGTTTTTGTGCATTACATATCCATTCCCCTAACCTTGCAGAAATACGATCGATGATTATAGATACAGAGTATCGTGGGCGTCATATCGGAAGTACATTGGTTGAAAAAGCGTGCGAAGAGGGAGCGCGATTAGGACTGCGTGAGATTTTAGTGCTGACGTATCAGCAACGGTTTTTTGAGAATTTGGGCTTTATTGAAATCCCAAAAGAGTCTATTCCCGAACATAAAATTTGGGCCGACTGCATTAAATGCAAACATTTTCCGATATGCAACGAAGTCTCACTTATCAAAACGCTCTGAGCCATCTTTTTTGGGTCATTGCTTTTGGAATTTACAGCGCGTTAAGCAGTATTTACCTTTTTTTACCTCCGATGTTTGCCCTTCTCGGGTTTTTGTTTTACCGGGCTCTGGGACGTCATGAACTCGGCACGTTAATCGTTTTTTCTGTTATGCTTCTAATGGTAGAGGCGGAAAAAGGGTATTGGTTTGGAAGCTCCATCTTGTTTTTTACCCTTTTATGTCATTATGGTATGCCAAAGCTAGAGAAAATCATGCGATGCGATGCATGCATTAAAGTGATATTTGTTGTTTCAGCCTATGTAGGGTATTGGGGTTTTGTTTGGATGATTAATAGTGTATTATTATTTCAAATGCCGGCGTTGGATTGGCATATCCTCTTTTATATGGCGATTGAATTTGCCCTGATAGCGATTTTTGGATGAAGCTTAAAATATTATTGACTTTTTTTATCCTTATTTGGATATCTCTGATCGTCCGAGTGTTTCATCTCTCCGTTCAGTCCAACGAGCATTATGAGATTCTCTCACAGAGAAACAGTCTTAAAACGGAACTCTCTCCTCCTGTTCGTGGTGAAATACTCGATCGTAATCAAGAACCTATTGCTATTAATGAGCTGGGCTTCAAGATAGCTATTGCTCCTCATTTGACAAAAGGGAAAGATACCCACTTGCTTGA
Source organism: Sulfuricurvum sp. (assembly GCA_036821965.1). Taxonomy (GTDB): domain Bacteria; phylum Campylobacterota; class Campylobacteria; order Campylobacterales; family Sulfurimonadaceae; genus Sulfuricurvum. The sequence continues at coordinate 18,511 of DAISIO010000004.1, read as the reverse complement.
GGCTGAAATTGCGTATCTCACGACGATGATTCCTACCCTTGATGGCAAAAAAATAGCTAAAACATACAAACAACAAGATTCGTATTACAATCATACTTTTATTGATGTTGTTGATTTTATCCCCCATGAGACGATGATACCCCTGTATGCCCTTATGAATTTACGCGAAAATATACAAATATCCCCATCACCAAAACGACTGTATCCCTATGGCAATGTGGCATCCCATCTTATCGGTTATGTGGCAAAAGCAAACCAAAAAGAGGTAGAAGGAAATTCACTTTTACAACTTTTAGGGCACGTTGGAAAGAGTGGGATCGAAAAACAGTACAACACCTATCTCCAAGGAGAAGCAGGTGAGCGTCACATCAAAGTTAATGCTCATAATGTCGAAATCGAGGAACTTGGACGCACCGCAACGAAAGAAAATCGTAACCTTATGCTTAATATTGATATACATCTTCAAGAATATATCGGAACGGTTTTCAAAGGAAACGTAGGTGCAATCGTGGTGATGGATACCAATGGAGCGATTTATGCCGCTGGTAGTTTTCCTGAATACAATTTGAACGCATTTGTTGATGGGGTGACAACCCAGCAGTGGAATTATTTGATCAACAGTGTTGATGCTCCGTTTACAAATAAGATTGTCAATGGACTTTACCCTCCGGGCTCAACAATCAAAACAGGGATGGGTTTATTGTATATTACTTCCGGTGTCCTTAATGAAAACTCAACTGTCAAGTGTACAGGTTCATTTCGGCTAGGGAATCGCTCTTTTAGATGTTGGAACAGTCACGGACATGGAGAGGTGAGTATCCATAAAGCGATAACCGAAAGTTGTGATGATTATTTTTACAAGGGGAGTTTGGATGTCGGCATTGAGCAAATGAGTCGTGGAATGGTCCGTATGGGATTGGGACAAAAAACCAATATCGATCTCCCCAATGAATTTATCGGTACTGTTCCCAGTCGTGAGTGGAAAAAAGAGAAATTTAAACAGCCATGGTATCGAGGTGAAACACTTAATACTGCTATCGGGCAGGGGGATTTTTTGACCACCCCTATACAGATTGCGCAATACACTGCATTAATGGCAACGGGGAAACTGCCCACTCCTCATATCGCGTACACAGTAGGCTCCAGGATGGTGCAACCTAAACCTAAAGATGTTCTCACAGTCATGGAAAAAAGAAAGCTTCCATTCATCCAAAATGCTATGAGGTCGGTCTGTAACGACAAGGGAGGAACCGCAAAAGCTCACATCTCTACCCATTTTCCTATTGCCGGGAAAACGGGGACAGCCCAAACGTCGGGAATTTCTCAAAGTGTTAAAAACCGTCTTGACGAGCGCAGCATGGAGTACTTAAAGCGTTCTCACGCATGGTTTACCACGTATGGTCCCGCAGATAAGCCTCAGTTTATCGTAACGGTATTGATAGAGCATGGAGGTCATGGGGGAGAGGCTGCTGGAGGAATTGTATCGGGGATTTACAATAAGCTTGATGAGCTGGGGTATATTAAACGCTAAGGATAAATTCCCGCCTGCGCGGAAATAATGAAACGGGATACTATTCTCCCTCTGTCCGTACAATCAGACTTTTAGGCAAATTAAACTGCTCTACTATCTCTTTTTCGCGAAGACGCATCTGACCGTTATCTACCTCATGATCCATTCCCAGAAGATGAAGCATTCCGTGAATGAAGAGCAACGAAAGTTCATCATCGCTGCTATGTCCTAAAAGATGTGCTATTTCATCTACTTTATCGGTACTTATGATGATACTACCCAATGGAGCGTTCGGAAAAGGGTCACTGGGAAAACTGAGAACGTCGGTTGGTTTATTGATCCCACGAAATTCACGGTTGATTTGGGAAATTTCATCGTTATCTGTGAGGATGAGTTCGATCTCTCGGTCACTCAAAACTTCTGCTATTTGCTCCAGCAAAGCAAAATTATAATTTTTTTCGGTTCGGTTATCCAATTCTATCATCTCTGCGTTACCGATCCGAAATAAGATCAAAATCAGACGGAATAGTAGGTTTAAAACGTCTTGCTTCGATGAGTTTGTTGGTAGAAGGGTTTAAAAACTTGATGGCAACGCGGTTATCGTAGCTATCGGTGTATCCTATTGCACTAAGAGTATCGTTTTTGAAGGTAATGGCGTAGGTGAGTCCATTAACCGTAGCACTGTAGTGTTCGTTATCTACTTTTTTCGCTTTTTTTATAATTTCGAGAAAATCGATTTCCCCTCCGAGTGTTTTAACAGTAGCTTGTTCGATCGTGGGTTCAATAATTGTGAGGACTTTGGAGTTAATATAGACACTTTTTTGTATCGGAGATTGATAGAGCCAGAGGGCATTTTGCGGCTTTGCAGCCCAGAGTTCACCACGATAGAGGATTGTTTTGCCATGTTCATCCACGATACGCTGCTCAAATTTGGAATTAAAAGAGCTTATCTCATTGGGTGAAGCCAGCAAAATGGCCGAGAGTAAAAAAAAGAAGGGGTAAAAACGCACGCTTAGCCTTGTGAAATATAGATTATGAATTGTATCCAATCCTCATTAACCAAAACAATAGTTTAGCTATGATAAAATCGATAACTTTTAAAATATAGCTCATAACTGAAGGCTTTCAATGCTCCAATCGTTCGTCGGCAAAATTTTCGGAACACAAAATGATCGTGAAGTTAAAAAATATCTAAAACGTGTAGAGCAGATCAACGCACGTGAAGGACATTTCGCAGCACTCAGCGATGCGGATCTCCAAAACATGTTTAATACTCTTAAAGAGTCTGTTCGCAATCACACTGCAACATTGGATAATGTTTTGGTAGATTCGTTTGCAATTACGCGTGAGGCGAGCAAGCGGGTATTGGGAATGCGTCATTTCGATGTACAGCTCATCGGCGGTATGGTACTGCATGAGGGGCGAATAGCCGAAATGAAAACAGGGGAGGGTAAAACCCTTGTTGCAACACTTGCGGTAATTCTCAATGCAATGGACGGCAAAGGTGTTCATGTCGTTACGGTCAACGATTATCTAGCCTCCCGTGACGGAATGCAATTGTCTCCACTTTATTCATTCTTGGGATATGAGACAGGCATTATTTTAGAGGGGGAATATAATCCAGCCAACAAACGTCTCCAATACGCAGCAGATATCACCTACGGTACCAATAATGAATTTGGTTTTGACTACCTTCGTGACAACATGACCTATACAAAAGAACATATGGTTCAGCGCGGTCACTCCTTTGTTATCGTCGATGAAGTCGATTCGATTTTGATCGATGAAGCGCGAACACCGTTGATTATCTCAGGACCCACCAATAGAACATTGGAAAATTATACACGTGCCGATGCGGTTGCCAAAGCATTGGTGCCTGAAAAACATTTTACGATCGATGAAAAGGATCGGCTTATTCTCATTACCGAAGAAGGAATTATCAAAGCCGAAGAACTATTTGGTGTGGATAACCTTTACAGTCTTGAAAATTCTTCTCTTTCGCATCATCTTGATCAAGCGCTCAAAGCGAACTATATCTTTGTAGTGGATGTTGATTATGTCCTCAAAGAGGATCAAGTAGTTATTGTGGATGAATTTACCGGCCGTCTCTCTGAAGGTCGTCGTTATTCGGAAGGGCTGCATCAAGCACTTGAAGCAAAAGAAGGTGTCATTATCAAAGAAGAGACACAAACTCTTGCAGATATCACCTTCCAAAACTACTTTCGTATGTACACTAAAATCGGAGGGATGACGGGTACAGCACAAACAGAAGCGACGGAGTTTGCACAAATTTATAACCTGGATGTTGTTTCTATTCCGACCAATGTACCGGCTATACGCCAAGACCTTAATGACTTGATTTACAAAACCGAAGCGGAAAAATTTTCGGCTGTTATTGCCAAAGTAAAAGAACTAAGCGCCAAAGGACAACCGATTTTGATCGGTACCGCCTCTATCGAAAAATCAGAAAAACTTCATCAGCTAATCAAAGCCGAAAAAATCCCCCACACGGTATTAAATGCGAAAAATCATACACAAGAGTCTGAAATTATCAAAAATGCGGGTGAAAAAGGGGCGGTTACTATCGCAACAAACATGGCAGGACGGGGTGTTGATATCAAGGTTAGCGAAGAGATAAAAGCTCTTGGGGGTCTTTATATCATTGGAACAGAGCGTCATGAAAACCGTCGTATCGACAATCAGCTCCGTGGACGTTCAGGCCGTCAGGGTGATCCGGGGACGAGCCAGTTTTATTTGAGCTTAGAAGATGGGTTACTCCGTATTTTTGGTTCCGATAAGATCAAAGCGATTATGGAGAGACTGGGTGTAGAAGATGGCGAATACATCGAATCGGCCATGGTGACACGCGCGGTAGAAAAAGCACAGAAAAAAGTTGAAAATATGCATTTTGAAGGGCGTAAACATATTGTTGAATACGATGACGTTGCCAATGAGCAGCGCAAAATAATTTACAAATTCCGTTATGAGCTTCTCGACCCTAATTATGATATTTCTCATAAAATTGATTCGTTTCGTGAGGAGTATACCGAACATCTTTTGAACGAATCTGGAATCTATACAGGAATTTCAAGCGAAGAGATTGATACAGAGCATCTCAAAAAACGGATTCTTGAAGAGGTCAATATTGACGTAAATATGGTATTTTCGAATGAAATTACATATGAAATACTTTTGGAACGTGTGCGTATGGAAATCAAAGAGCATTATGAGAGAAAAATGTCTTCTATTGATGGGCAGACCCGTTCGGCGATTGAACGTGAAATTATTCTTAAAACTCTTGATGGTGCATGGAGAGAGCATCTCTACCAAATGGACAGCATGAAGACAGGTATCAGACTGCGTGCCTATAATCAGAAAGATCCTTTGGTGGAGTATAAAAAAGAGAGTTATAATCTTTTCACCGAACTGATTGTTGCGATCAAATTTGATAGCATCAAAACGCTTCATATTATTCAATTTAGAGTGGATAATGTGGAAGAAGAGGCGGAAGCGCTAGCGCATCAAATGGAGCTCGAAAAACGTCAAGAAGAACTTAAAATGTCACTCATGGGCGGACCATCAGAGCTGGAAAGCTCTAAAATTGCACGTAATGACGATTGTCCATGCGGCAGTGGATTGAAATACAAAAATTGTTGCGGTAAATCGGGACCTAAAAAAGGGGCATTTGCCTCTTGAGTATCGTTAGTTATCTTGTCAAACGTTTTTTACGTTTTGACAAAGAACAGCCTTTTATTTTTCTCTCAGCACTCCTTGCGTTTTCAGGGATTGCACTTGGGGTGATGGTGCTCATTATTGCGATGGCACTGATGAACGGGTTTGACAATGAGTTCAAGAAAAAACTCACCGTCATGAACTATCCACTAACCATTCAGCCAAAATTTTACGGTTCCGTAGATACTGCACTTTTGCATCAACTCGAAGCAAAATTTCCAGAACTTTTCTTTAGCCCTTATATAAACTCTTCTGTTTTATGCCGCCATGATACGATGCTAGAGGGTGGCTATCTTTTCGGGGTGGATTTCAAGCGAGAGGCTGCCGTAAACGATATTGTAGCACTAGGGTTAAAACATCAGATCCCAAAAGGTTTTGAAGTAATGGTGGGCAAAGGGTTGCTGGAAGAGTATGCCATTGCCAGGGGTGAAAAACTTACCTATATTTTTACCCAGCTCGAACCGGGCGGCATTGCAATGACACCGAAGATGAAACGTTTTAAAGCGGTTAGTACGTTTGATTCAGGGCTAAGTGCTTACGACAAGGGGTATTCGTACACCTCCATCGAGTCAATGCAAAAAATATTAGCGATCCCAGAAAATCTTTACGACGGCATTCATATCCATTCGATCGATCCGGAGGCGGATATTCACCGTTTGGCAGCCATTTTGCCCGATAGCGTATCGATACGGGGTTGGTGGGAAGATAATGGAAACTTTTTTGCTGCACTTAAAATGGAAAAAATGTCCCTCTTTATTGTCTTGATGCTCATCATCCTCATTGCAGCGATCAATATTATTTCGTCGCTTCTTATGACGGTAATGAACCGCCGTAGCGAAATTGCCTTACTCTTATCGTTGGGGGCATCCAAGTACGAGATCAAAAAAGTTTTTTTATTCCTTGGGATGATTATCGGCTCAGTAGGGATTATTACGGGTTCACTACTCGGATTTTTAGGGATATGGATTTTGGGATCATTTGATATTATCTCCCTTCCGGCAGATGTGTATCCTACATCAACACTACCTCTGGATTTAACCGTATTTGATTTCTTTTCTATCATCATCGGTGCATTTGTGATTGTTCTATTATCTGCATGGTATCCGGCTAAAAAAGCGGCAGATGTTGATGTGTTGACTGTTTTACGAAACGAATAGGAAGTCTATTAATCTCATTTTAGGTATAATTATTTTACTTTAATATCCCCTAATTTGAGATGAGAAATGTTAAAACCTGCAAGTAAAACAGTAAAGCCGAAAAAGGCAATAAAAAAAAGAAAATCAAAAAAAAATAAGAGTTTTAAATGGATTTTTGTAACTATTTTAGTAATTATTTTACTATTTATAGGCTACTTATTTACTCCTGTAACATCATCTAAGATCGTTTACATACCGCAAGGTTCAGTTTTTAAAACGGTAGCGCATCTACAAGACAAAGGTGTTGGTCTTTACAAAATCGATGCAATAATTCTTCGTCTTATTGGGCATCCACAACAAGGGTGGATTGATTTAAAAGAGGAGAAATTGTCACGTTACCAATATCTTTATCGCCTTACAACCGCAAAAGCGGTAACGCATGAAATTACCCTTATTCCGGGAGAAACGACAGCTGTTTTTTTAAAGCAGATTGCACAGCAACTTTCATTGGATCCTAAAAAACTTCAAAATGCTTACGCGCAATCAACTCACTCTCCCGAGGGGATGTTTGTTCCCGATACGTACAGTATTCCTAAAGATATAAATGAAAAAAAGATTATTGATTTTTTGTTGATGCGATCTGAACAAAAACATAAAAAACTCTCCCTAGAGCTTACCGGAAGTTATGAGAAGAAAAAATGGTTACATATAGTAACACTTGCCTCTGTTATACAAAAAGAAGCCGCTTCCGTAGAGGATATGCCGATGGTAAGCTCGGTGATACAGAATCGACTGGCAAAAAATATGAGACTCCAGATGGACGGAACTCTAAATTACGGTGAATACTCTCATCAAAAAGTGACAGCGTCTAGAATACGAAGCGATAAAACATCCTACAATACCTACAAACACCGAGGTTTGCCTGACTTTCCTGTTTGCAATGTCAGCAGAGAGGCTCTGGTCGCGGCACTTCATCCGAAACGTACCGATTATCTCTATTTTGTTCGAGGAAAAAATGGTGAGCATGTGTATAGTAGTTACTTTTCTACACACCATAAAAACATAGTAAATGCTACTAAATGAAACACATCAAGCACTTTCCCTCCACCTTTAGAGAGTGAGCTAACAAAAACGTCAAACTAAGTGTTATTATGCTTAAATAAAAAATAATCACAGGAGAACCTGATGTCAAAAATCATTTGGTCAGTAATTGATGAAGCTCCGGCACTAGCGACATACTCGCTACTTCCAATCGTAAATGCGTTTACGCAAGCAGCAGGAGTTGAAGTTGTAACAAGTGACATTTCACTTGCAGGACGTGTTATTGCTACCTTTCCTGAGCGAATGACAGATGCACAACGCATCCCCGATAATCTTGCGGAACTAGGCGTTATTGCAACACAACCAGATGGTAATATCATTAAACTCCCTAATATTTCTGCCTCTGTTCCACAGTTAAAAGCGTGTATAGAAGAGCTCCAAAGTCAGGGATATGATCTTCCAAATTACCCAGAAGAGCCAAAAACAGATGAAGAAAAAGAGATTTTTGCACGTTATGCAACGTGTTTAGGTTCTGCGGTTAACCCGGTTCTTCGTGAAGGTAACTCAGACCGTCGTGCTGCCGTTGCGGTTAAAAACTTCGCTAAGAAAAACCCGCATAAACTACGTGCATGGGATGAAGGTTCAAAAACACGTGTTGCGCACATGAACAGTGGCGATTTTTATGCGAACGAGCAATCAATCATCAAAAACGGTGATGGCAAGGTAATAATTGCTCTTAACGGCAAAACTCTTAAAGAAATTGACGCAAAAGACAAAGAAGTACTTGACGGTACTTTCTTAAGTGCAAAAGCACTTCGTGCATTCTTGGCCGAATCTATTGCGGAAGCGAAAGAAAAAAACATTCTCTGGTCAATTCATCTTAAAGCAACGATGATGAAAGTTTCTGACCCAATCATGTTCGGTCATGCTGTAACAGTATTTTTTAAAGATGTTTTTGAAAAATACGGTGCTGACTTCAAAGATATCGGTGTTAATCCAAATCTTGGCCTTGGCGATCTTTACAAAAAACTCGCTAAATTGCCAGCGGATAAAAAAGCGGAAATCGAAGCGGCTATTATGGCGGTTTACCCAACACAACCATCTATGGCTATGGTTGATTCTGACAAAGGGATCACAAACCTTCACGCGTCAAACGATGTCATTATTGATGCATCACTACCGGTTGTTGTACGGGACGGCGGTAAAATGTGGAATCCTGCTGGAAAAGTAGAGCAGTGTATTGTAACGATTCCTGATCGTTGTTATGCAACAATGTACTCTGAAATCATCGAAGATTGTAAGAAAAATGGTCAGTTCGACGTAACGACGATGGGTTCTGTCTCTAACGTTGGTCTTATGGCACAAAAAGCGGAAGAGTACGGTTCGCACCCAACAACATTTGAACTTGCAGAAGACGGTGTCGTAACCGTTAGCGATTCTACAGGTACATTGATGACGTTTAACGTAGAAAAAGGTGATATCTGGCGTATGTCTCGTGCAAAGGATATTCCGATCAAAGACTGGGTACGTCTTGCAGTAGAGCGTGCAGAGATCGAAAATGTTCCGGTTGTATTTTGGTTGGATGAAAAACGTGCGCATGATGCTCAAATCATCAAAAAAGTGAATGAATACCTTCCGGAATTCAACAAAGGAAATATTGAGTACCATATCATGGCTCCTGAAGTTGCTATGGCATTCTCATTGAAACGTGTACGAACAGGAGCGAATACTATTTCTGCAACCGGTAACGTTCTCCGTGACTATTTGACAGACTTGTTCCCGATCCTTGAGCTTGGTACGTCAGCTAAAATGCTCTCAATCGTTCCTCTTCTTGCTGGTGGCGGTTTGTTTGAAACGGGTGCAGGCGGATCTGCTCCTAAACACGTTGAGCAATTTATCAATGAGGGTCACCTTCGTTGGGATTCATTGGGTGAGTTTTTGGCATTGGCTGAGTCACTCCGTCACATCAACAAAACGAAAAAAGATAACAAGTTATCAGCTCTTACAGCTGCCCTTGACGAAGCAAACGCTGCGTATTTGGATAACAATAAAGAGCCATCACGTAAAGCAGGTGAGCCGGATAACAAAGCAAGCCATTTCTTTCTTGCTCAATACTGGGCAAAAGCGCTTGCTGAGCAAACGATAGATGCAGAACTTACAGCTCGTTTTGCTCCGGTTGCTAAAGCATTGTCTGAGAATGAAGAAAAAATCATGGAAGAGCTTCTTTCGGTAGAAGGTAAAGCTCAAGATATCGGTGGTTATTTCCACCCGGATAACGCTAAAACTGAAAAAGCAATGCGTCCAAGTGCTACACTTAACGCCATTATTGCATCCATTTAATTTTAAACGCCAAAGGAAATTCATTCCTTTGGCTCTATTAGGCTACTACAGCATTGAAGCTTGTCTCTTTAAGGCAGAATTTTAGTCCATTTAATATATCTTTTTTATCTGTAGAGTTTCTCTATAGATAAAAGACGATAGGTTTTCGTCTCATAGTTTAGCTCTCTGAGGGTATGCTTCTAAGTGTTTTCGTTATGAAAATAGTATTGAGTATAATGAAAGAGAGTGAGACCTACTTTGACACTAGGAGTTAAAATGGTAAAAGGTAAGCGTGTCGGAATCGTAGGAGCCGGAAATGTCGGCTCAACAATCGCATATTCACTTGCAATGCTTGGTACTTGTCATGAAATTATTTTACGTGACAACAAAATGGAAATCGCAAAAGGTAAAGCTCTTGATATGTCTCAAGCAGCGGCTGCGGTACGTTCTCACTCTGTTGTAAGTGTAGCGGAAAAAATGTCAGATTTGACCGATTGTGATATCGTTGTCATTACGGCAGGAAGTCCACGTCTTCCGGGAATGAGCCGTGATGATTTACTTATGATTAATGCCAACATTACTCGTGAAGTGGTTGAAGGTATTGCTAAATATTCCCCTAATGCTATTATCATTATGGTTTCGAATCCGCTTGATGCAATGACGTATGTTGCTCTTCGTGAAAGTGGTTTTGACCGAAGTCGTGTTATCGGTATGGCAGGGATTTTGGACAGTGCTCGAATGGCAGCCTTTATCCAAGAAAAACTGGGTTACGGTGGTGGACAAATTCGTGCATCTGTAATGGGAGGGCATGGTGATGATATGGTCCCCCTTCCTCGTTATTCTACCGTTGCAGGGGTCCCTCTTTCAGATGTATTAACACAAAATGAAATTGATGAAATAGTGCAACGTACACGAAGAGGAGGTGCGGAAATTGTAGCATTGTTGCAAACAGGATCAGCCTATTATGCTCCGGCTAAATCAACGGCTATCATGATTGATGCGATTTTGAAAGATACGAAACAAATTCATGCGTGCGCCGTTTATTTGGATGGTGAATATGGCTACAGCGATGTTGTCAGTGGCGTTCCCGTAATGTTGGGGGCGAACGGTGTTGAAAAAATTATTGAAATCACATTGAATGAATCCGAAAAAGAGATGTTTGCCGCATCTTGTAATTCGGTTCAAACGCTCATCGACACTCTTAATACCAATAATTTTTTTCAAGGAGCATAAGTATGGACTTTCGCGTAGAAAAAGACACAATGGGGGAAGTTCGTGTTCCGAATGATACCTACTGGGGAGCGCAAACACAGCGTTCGTTGGAAAACTTTCAAATCGGTGAAGAGAAAATGCCGTACGAAATCACACGTGCATTTTCTCTTTTGAAAAAAGCGGTGGCTCTCGTAAACTGTGATTTAGGAATGCTTCCAAAAGAAAAAGCGGATGCAATAGCGCAAGCAGCAGATGAGATGTTGGCGGGGAAACTCGATGCCCATTACCCTCTTGTGGTATGGCAAACAGGTTCTGGTACGCAATCCAATATGAATAATAATGAAGTATTGGCTTCCCGTGCAACGGAAATTCTTGGCGGCGATTTCAGAACACAAAAATTGGTTCACCCTAACGATGACGTGAATAAATCACAAAGTTCAAACGATACCTATCCGACAGCATTGCATGTTGCAGCGATTATTGCCGTTGAAGGACGTCTTCTTCCTGCTATTGATCACTTGCGCAAAACTTTAGCAGCAAAAGCTGAAGCATTTAATGACATCGTAAAAATTGGACGTACCCATTTGCAAGACGCTACTCCATTGACGCTGGGTCAAGAGATCAGCGGTTGGGTAGAGATGCTCAATAAATGTGAAAAAATGGCAAAAGATTCTCTTGACTCCGTACGCGAACTCGCCCTTGGCGGTACAGCAGTCGGAACGGGTCTTAATGCTCATCCAGAACTCGGTGTTCGTGTAGCCGCGAAACTGACTGAGCTTACGGGGCATCAGTTTATTACCGCTCCGAATAAATTTCACGCTTTAACAAGCCATGATGCGTTGGTTTTCGCGCACGGTGCCCTCAAGGCACTCGCTGCAGATATGATGAAAATTGCCAACGATGTTCGCTGGTTGGCTTCAGGGCCTCGTTGCGGTATCGGTGAAATTACGATTCCAGAAAATGAACCTGGCTCATCTATCATGCCAGGTAAAGTCAATCCAACACAAAGCGAGGCGGTAACCATGGTTGCCTGTCAAGTAATGGGGAATGATGCATGTATCGGTTTTGCAGCGAGTCAAGGCAACTTTGAACTGAATGTTTTCAAGCCTGTTATCGCCTATAATTTTTTGCAGTCAGTTCGTTTATTAGCCGATTCAATTGTATCGTTTAACGATAACTGTGCCGTTGGAATTGAGCCGGTACGCGAACAAATCGATCATTATCTTAATAATTCGCTCATGCTGGTTACCGCTCTTAATCCATATATCGGTTATGAAAATGCAGCAAAAATTGCGAAAACAGCCCATAAAGAAAACTCTACGCTGAAAGCAACGGCCATTAAGCTTGGACTTCTCAGTGCGGAGGATTTTGATAAATATGTCATCCCTGAAGAGATGACAAGACCAATAGCGTAAACTTAAACAGGAGGAATCGAATGAATATTCATGAATATCAATCAAAAGAGTTATTCAAGAAATACAATGTACCCACACCACGTGGTCACATCGCGTTTACACCCGATGAAGCAGTAAAAGCTGCTCAAGAGCTGGGCGGAAGTGTGTGGGTAGTAAAAGCACAAATCCATGCAGGTGGACGTGGCTTGGGCGGTGGTGTAAAACTCGCACGCTCAACGGCTGAAGTACGTGATTTGGCAGCAGAGATTTTGGGAATGACTCTTGTTACACACCAAACAGGCCCTGAAGGTAAACTGGTACAAAAGGTTTACATAGAAGAGGGTGCAGACATCAAAAAAGAGTATTATCTTGGACTTCTCCTTGATCGTGCGCTAGAAATGCCTATTATGATGGCATCGACTGAGGGCGGTATGGCAATCGAAGATGTTGCCCACAATACACCTGAAAAAATCATCAAGGTTGCTATCGATCCATTAACGGGTTTTCAATCATTCCATGGTCGTAAATTGGCGTTTGGTTTGGGTCTTCCAACGGAAGAGATTAATGCCTTTATCAAATTTGCATCAGCACTCTATAAAGTATATATGGATCATGATGCAGAGATGATTGAGATCAATCCTTTGGTTAAAACGGGTGATGGTAAATTCTTGGCACTTGATGCAAAAATGGGCTTTGACAACAATGCTCTCTATCGTCAAGATCAAGTACGTGAAATGCGTGATTTGAGTGAAGAAGAGCCTACAGAAATTGAAGCGGACAAATATGGACTTAGTTACATCAAGCTCGACGGTAACGTCGGTTGTATGGTTAATGGTGCAGGTCTTGCAATGGGGACTATGGATACCATCAACTATGAGGGTGGAAAACCGGCAAACTTCCTTGATGTAGGCGGTTCAGCGAGTGCAGAAACGGTTGCAAAAGGTTTTGATATTATTTTAAAAGATCCGAATGTTAAAGCTATTTTCGTCAACATTTTCGGTGGTATTGTCCGTTGTGACCGCGTTGCAAACGGTATTATCGAAGCGACTAAAATCACTAATGTAAACGTACCGGTTATTGTTCGTCTTGATGGTACAAACGCTATCGAAGCGGCAGAAATTTTGAATAATGCTGGTATTGCAAACATCATAGCAGCAACTGATCTTGCAGACGGTGCACGCAAAGCCGTAGCAGCAGCGAAAGGAGAATAATTAATGTCAATTTTGGTCAACAAAGATACAAAAGTTATCGTTCAAGGTTTTACAGGGAAAGAGGGTACATTTCACGCCGAGCAATGTGCAGCGTACGGTACTAAAATCGTAGGTGGTGTAACACCGGGCAAAGGTGGACAGGTGCATCTTGGTCAGCCTGTATTTAACACGGTTACTGAAGCGGTTGCAGCAACCGGTGCTACAGTTTCTATGATCTTTGTACCACCTGCTTTTGTTTCGGATGCGGTAATGGAAGCAGCGGATGCTGGAATCAGCCTTGCCGTTATTATTACCGAGGGTGCCCCGGTAAAAGATATGATGTTTGCAAAAGCATACGCCGTTAAAAAAGATATGATGACGATCGGGCCAAATTGTCCGGGAATTATTACTGCTGATGAGTGTAAAATCGGTATTATGCCTGGGTTCATTTTCAAAAAAGGAAATGTTGGCTTGATCTCTAAATCAGGGACGTTGACCTATGAGTCGGCGAACCAAGTGGTCAAAGAGGGTTTTGGTATTACGACAGCAGTCGGTATTGGTGGCGACCCGATTATTGGTCTGAGCTATAAAGATCTGTTACCACTCTTCGAAGCGGATCCTGAAACGCATGCAATCGTTATGATTGGTGAAATTGGCGGTGATTTGGAAATCCAAGCAGCAGCCTATATCAAAGAGCACATCACTAAACCTGTTGTTGCTTTTATTGCGGGTCAAACGGCTCCAGCTGGTAAACGTATGGGTCATGCGGGTGCTATTATTTCAGGAAGTGCAGGTACAGCGCAAGAAAAAATGGCAGCACTTGAAGCAGCTGGTGTTACGGTTGTTGTTTCTCCGGCAGATATTGGAAAAGCGATTGCCAAGGTTATGGCGGCGTTATGATTCAAACTTTTGAAGTTGCCAATGTACGTTGTAGCGGATGCGCCAATACGATTACAAAAGTGCTTCAAGAAGCAGGATTTACAGGGGTCAGTGTTGACCTATCGTGCGAGCCACGGAAAGTAACAGTAGAAGCTGCTGACGAGGCGCAATTAGCACAATTTAGTACTATATTAAGAAAATTGGGTTATCCTTTGGCTGATATAGATAATGGATTAATTGAAGATACGGTTCTCAAAGCAAAAAGCTTTGTTTCATGTGCGGTAGGAAAATTTGGTAGTGAAAATTAATTTTAAGGAGAATATATGATGTCAAGTGGAATGATTGAATTCGCAGGAGCACCTGTTTGGATCAACAGAGACAACTGTAAGGCATGTGATATCTGTGTATCTGTATGTCCATCAGGTGTTTTAGGAATGAGATATGACTCTACATCAACTTTGGGAGCAATGATCTCTGTTGATAATCCAGATGCATGTATCGGTTGTAATGACTGTGAACTAAACTGTCCTGACTTCGCTATTTACGTAGCAAGTAAAGAAGATCTAGCATCCGTCGGCAAAAAGTTTGCAAAACTTACAGATGATTCAAAAGAACGACAAGCAAAAATTGTTGTAAACAATTATATGTCTTTAGACCTTCAAGGAGTTAAATAATGGCTGATACAAGAGAAGTAATATCAAGTGGTAACCACTTAGCAGCACTAGCAGCTGCAGACGCTGGATGTAGATTTATGGGTGGTTATCCAATTACCCCTTCATCAGAAGTAATCGAACAAATGTCTGACTTATTGCCAAAGCGTGGCGGTTCTTGTATTCAGATGGAAGACGAGATTGCTGCTGTTGCTGCTGCAATCGGCGCTGGTATGGCGGGTCATAGAACATTGACCGCGACTTCGGGTCCTGGTATTTCACTAAAAGCAGAAAACCTTGGTCTTGCACAAATGTGTGAAGTTCCTTTGGTTGTTGTAAACGTTATGCGTGGTGGTCCATCAACAGGTCTTCCAACGCGTGTATCTCAAGGTGATGTTCGTCAAGCGAAAAATCCATCTCATGGTGATTACCGTTCAATCACTTTATGTGCTGGTAATTTAGCTGAGTGTTATACTGAAACAGTACGAGCCTTCAACTTAGCGGATCGTTTCATGCAGCCTGTATTTGTGTTACTAGATGAAACAATCGGTCACATGCATGGTAAGGCAATTATTCCTACACCTGAAGCCGTTACAGCTGGCATTGTTCCACGTAAACAATTTACTGGTGCACCTGAAGATTACCATCCTTATGAGTGTGAGTCAGATCAACCAGCAGTCCTTAACAAGATGTTTGAAGGCTACCGTTACCATTTTACAGGTCTTCACCATGATAAAAATGGTTTCCCAACAGAGGAAATTGAGACGTGTCGTAAACTTATCCAACGTCTTGAAGACAAGGTTATGTTGCATACAGATGAACTTGAATTAAATGAAGAGTTTATGCTTGATGATATGACAGGTGAAGAAGGAGAAGTACTCATCATTGCTTATGGTTCTGTTTCGCTTTCAGCTAAAGAAGCGATTCGTCACTTACGCGCTGCAGGTATTAAAGCAGGTCTTTTCCGTCCACTTACACTATGGCCTTCTCCAGAGAAATCTATCAGAAAATATACTGATATGATTAAAAATGTACTTTGTGTTGAGTTAAATATCAGACAATATACAGAGGAAGTAGAACGTGTTTCATCTAGACTTGATATCGAAGGTCTATATAAAGTTAATGGTCGTCCAATTTCTCCTTATGAAATTGTTAGCAAAGTAAAAGAGGTATTCTAATGGCATTCAATTATGACCAATATTTAAGACTTGAAAAAATGCCAACACTTTGGTGTTGGGGTTGTGGTGATGGTGTTATTCTTAAGGCATTTATACGTGCTATAGAAAAAATGGGTGTTAAGCAAGATGATGTTTGTGTTGTTTCTGGTATTGGTTGTTCAGGACGCTTTTCATCGTATGTTGACTTCAATACAGTGCACACAACTCACGGACGTACTGTTGCATTCGCAACAGGTATTAAAATGATGCATCCAGATAAAATTGTTGTATGTGTTGCCGGTGATGGAGATGCACTCGCTATTGGTGGTAACCATACTATCCATGGTGCACGTAGAAATATTGATATAACTTTAATCATTATTAATAACTTTATCTACGGTTTGACAAATTCACAAACGTCTCCAACGACTCCTCAAGGTATGTGGACCGTTACGCAAAAAGTAGGTAATATTGATCCTACTTTTGATGCTTGTGCTCTTGGTATCGCTTCAGGCGCTTCTTTTGTTGCACGTGAGACGATGCTTGACCCTAAGAAGCTTGAGAAAATTTTTGTTAAGGCTATGGAGCATAGAGGTTTCTCTTTTCTTGATATCCTTTCTAACTGTCATATTAACCTTGGTCGTAAGAACAAGATGGTTTCTGCCATGGATAACCTTAACTGGATTGACAGCATCACTATGCCTGTTAAGAAATACAATGAGCTTCCAGAAGAAGAAAAACTTAACATCTTGCCAACGGGTATCTTAAAAGAAGATACAAACGTTAGAGAATATTGCGATATGTATCAAGATATTATCGATGCACACCAAGGTAAACGTGCTAATATTACGCAAAATGACTTTGAGAAAAAAATATAAGGAGAGCTGATGAGTAAGACATTAATGAGATTTACGGGTGTTGGTGGTCAAGGTGTTCTTCTTGCTGGTGAGATTTTTGCTGCTGCAAAAATTGCATCTGGTGGTGAAGGCCTAAAGACAGCAACATATACATCACAAGTTCGTGGTGGACCAACAGTTGTTGATATTCAGCTAGATGATCAAGAAATTTATTACCCTTATGCAAATGATGGTGAAATTGGTTTCATGCTTTCTGTTGCAAACGTTTCTTATAACTCATTCAAAGATGGTGTTCAACCTGGTGGAATCATTGTTGTTGATCCTAACCTTGTTCACCCGACAGATGAAGATCGTAAAATGTGGAAGATTTTTGAGATTCCTATTATTACTATTGCTAAAGAAGAAGTAGGAAACGTAATTACTCAATCAGTTGTTGCACTTGCTATTGCAAACACTATGATGAATGCTGTTGATAAGAAAATTCTTGTTGATACAATGCTTTCAAAAGTACCTGCAAAAGTTCACGCTGCTAACTTAAAAGCTTATGACTTAGGTGAAAAATACGCTAAAGAAGCTATGGCTAAAGCGGTATAACTCTTTTCCGCTTTTGCGGAAAATTATCCTTCACTTATTCCTTCAATTTTCTTTTTTATAAAATTATTTTAGTCATAGTGTCAATCTGATTATTAATGTACAATTGGATACTCTTTCATAAATAATAGTAGGGAGTAGATATGAATAAATTTGATGCATTATTTGAAGACGAAGATGATATTTTTGGAGGCTCTCCAAAGTCGAAATATTGGGATATTTCAAACCAAATCAGTAAAGATTTGATGCAAGCTGAATTTGATGATGTTATTATGCGTCTCGCTGTTATGGAAAAAATGCTTATGAAAATCCACGACGAAGAGATGCTCGATAAAATTATTAAAAATTATTACTATGAAAATCTCGATGAGATTGAAGTGCTAAAAAAGAGTATGTATATGGAACTGGCAGGAAAGCTTATATATCGACTTGCCGACTGATTAGTTTTACTGTTAATATGCCGATTCGGATATATTTAGGGTGTTTATAAACTAACATTTTATATAATAACAAAGGTACACAGGTGATAGCTTGGACGTTGATGTTCAAGAGGAAAGTCCGGGCTGCTGTAGGACACGGTTCCATCTAACGGATGGCCGCGGTAACGCGAGGGACAGTGCAACAGAGAGTAGACCGCCTAGATTTCGGTTTAGGTGAGGGTGAAACGGCGGGGTAAGAGCCCACCAGTCTCATAGGCAACTATGAGAGCTATGTAAACCCAACCGCGCAGCAAGAAACAGATGGTTAGCGTCCTACATCGCTATTGTTTCGCTAGAGGTACTGAGTAATCAGTACAGTAGATTAATTATCACTTTATCCAGAACCCGGCTTATGTGTACCTAA
>DAISIO010000003.1:0-185362 GCA_036821965.1 Sulfuricurvum sp. | reverse complement strand
GCCTGGCCTCGGAATTTCTATCAACAATCCTTCTTCTTTTACAATCAACAATCAACTTCTTATCTATTACAAT
Source organism: Sulfuricurvum sp. (assembly GCA_036821965.1). Classification (GTDB taxonomy): domain Bacteria; phylum Campylobacterota; class Campylobacteria; order Campylobacterales; family Sulfurimonadaceae; genus Sulfuricurvum. Next base: position 185,289 of record DAISIO010000003.1, on the reverse strand, counting down.
CCAAAATTATGCTTTCTTCTTTTACAACACAATCATAAGCGTAAAATTAATCGCAAACTCCTCTTATTATTTCTTATAATCAAGCATACTCTGCTATGGCGCATCAACTCCGGCATGGAAGCGAGAAAGGATAGCTAAGGAGATTTCCCCCTTGTCCCCTCTATTCTGTTACTATATGAAACATTTTTTTAATTTTCTCAAAAAAATCTCACATTTTTCTTAACCTATCTTCTTCTCATATTTTTTGTTATTTACCCTAATATAGGTGATTTCATCTTGTTTTGACGTTTAATATACATATTACTAGTTTAATAACTCCGTCATATAATAGCTGTAATAGTAATTATTAATAAATCTTATTATGTGATATTTATATGTTAAGTTTCAATTAATTTTAACGTGCATATAATGACACTGTTAACGAATCGTTTACCGATTTGAACTATATATTATTCAGGAGAATTAATGAAACGTACTATCAAATTAGCAGTAGCGGCAGCGATCGCACTATCAGCTACATCGGCATTCGCAACAAACGGAGATCACCTTATCGGTATGGGTGCAAAAGCACGCGGTATGGGTGGTGTTGGTATCGGTATGTCTCATGGGGCTGAATCAGGACTTTCTAACCCAGCATTGATCACTACCGTACAAGGGACTGAAATCTCATTCGGTGGTACAGTGTTTATGCCAGATGTTCAAACAGATATGGGTGGCGGTTATTCAAAGAGTGCTGCTGATCTTTCTGTTATCCCTGAAGTAGCTATTGCACAAAATATTGGTAATGGTTTGTCTTGGGGTATTGGGATGTATGGTACAGCCGGTATGGGTACAGATTATCGTGACGCTACAGGATCTGCTAGTAACATGAATATGGTAACAAACTTGCAGTTGATGCAGTTCGCAGTACCTGTTGCGTATAAAATGGGTGCATTTAGTGTTGGTATTGCCCCTGTTCTTCAGTACGGTTCATTAGACATTAATTATGACACAAATGGTCCTGCTGCAGGTGGTGAGAGCACTACCCAAGGGGTAGCACAAGACTTTGGTATTGGATATAACGTCGGTGCAGCATTTTCTGATGAAAGTTTGACTCTAGGTGCATCATACAAATCTGCTATTGATATGAATTATAAAGGTCAATTGTCAAATGCTGCAGACCAGTTTAATCTTGGTGATATTGATGGAAATCCTATGACAGCAAATAACGTAGGATTAACAGATCACTTGGAGCAACCTGCTGAAATAGGCGTCGGTGCATCATATACTATGGATGGGCATACATTGGCAGTCGATTACAAGCGTATTCAATGGTCTGATGCTAAAGGGTACAAGGATTTTGGCTGGGAAGATCAGAATGTCTATATGATCGGTTATCAATATGCGCAAGACAGTTGGGCACTACGTGCAGGTTACAACTATGCAAAAAGCCCAATTAAAGAGCAAAAAGCTGCAAATGCAATGCTTGGTGATTATGATGGTGCGGTACTGAACACTTTAAATCTTCTTGGATTCCCTGCAATGGTTGAGCAACACTACACTGTTGGTGCCAGCTATGCATTTGACAAAACGACATCTATAGACCTTGCATATGTTTATGTACCAGAAGCAACAGAAACTTTTGATACTTCAGCTATGAGCCAAGCAATGAGTAATGGAGCTATTATGTCAAGTAATATTACAACAAAACACTCTCAAGATGCTGCATCTGTACAAGTTAACTTCAAATTCTAATCATTTTTCTAAGTGAGCCGGACGATTTTTGTCCGCTCATTTTAGATATTTCTTCTTCTAACTCCTTCTTTTATCGCAGACATATTTTTATTCTCAACTTTTTTAAAACTTATATTGGATACTATTCGTAATCTGTGCCTTGGCGGCATATTATATGAAGGATGCCCATGAAAAGCACGTTAAAATATTCAACTCTCTCCCTACTATTATCTACGGCATTGTTCGCTACAAACGGCGATCATCTGATCGGTATCGGTGCGAAATCACTCGGTATGGGTGGGGTTGGTATCGCCATCAGTCACGGTGCCGAGTCGGCACTTGCCAATCCTGCCCTTATCACAGGGGTACAAAACAAAGAGGTTTCCTTTGGCGGAACGGTTTTTATGCCCGATGTTGAGACCAATGGTATAAAAAGTGACGCCGATTTGAGTGTCATCCCTGCTATTTCTATCGCAGTAAAAGAAACAGACAACTTCTACTGGGGTATGGGGATGTGGGGAACTGCCGGTATGGGTGTCGATTATCGCGGTACAAATACGAATTCTGATATGGTGACAAACTTACAGCTGATGCAGTTTGGTTTACCGCTCGCGTATGCTGTTGATGGCTGGAGCATCGGTATTACCCCGATTTTACAGTATGGCTCGTTAGATATGAGCTATATAAAGCAAAATGGCAGTTCTAGCTCAACCAAAGGGGTAGCACAAGATTTAGTATTTGCGTATGATATCGGTGCTGCCTATAAGATGTCTGATGTGACGGTCGGTTTGATCTACAAATCACCGATCAAAATGCACTACAGCGGACAAATTGCTGTTGCGGCAGTTGATTTTGGTTTGAGCGGTTTTGGGAATGATCTTGAACAGCCTGCTGAAATGGGTGCCGGAATCGCCTATGAAATGGGGAGAAGCGTGATCGCGTTTGATTACAAGCGTATCAACTGGGCAAGTGCCGCAGGGTACAAAGATTTCGGATGGGAAGATCAGAATGTCTATGCACTCGGATATCAGCACACGAAAGACAATTGGGCTGTCCGTGCGGGTTACAACTATGCTAAAAGTCCTATCGTTGAAAATATACAACCAATGGTGAATATGCTGAATTTATTAGCATTCCCAGCAACCGTAGAGTCACACTATACCGTGGGCGGAAGCTATGGATTGACAAAACAAACTTCGGTTGATTTAGCGTATGTATATGCTCCCGAAGCTACCGATACTCTGGGTACAACAACCACAAAACACAGCCAGCAAGCGCTCAGCGTTCAGCTTACGTACGACTTCTAATATTTTATGCCTGCTCTTCACGCAGGCAGCTTCTTTCACAATCCCTTCACATTTTTATGCCATGATAAAAGATCAAATTGTTTATGTGCAATTATTGTTTATTGATGATTTTGTGATACAATAGTTCGCATAAATAAGAGTGCTTTAACAAACATAAGGAGAATTGATGTTCAACAAATTTTTGATGGGTGCGGCGGCGTTATCGCTTGCGGCGGCTGTTGCTTTTGGTGCCCAAGGGGTCAAATTTTACGTAGGTGATGGTGATAAAGAAAAAGCCTTTAATACGATGGTGAATGAGAAGATTGCACCTATTGGCTTTGTCCTTTCGGATCCGCATGAGCATATTGACCATGCGTATAAAACCAAATGGGGAACAGAGTTCCAGACGATCAAAGGGGTAACGACTAAACATCCTGATTTTGATCCGGCATTTAAAGAAAATCTTGATAATCTTGGATTTTTCTCTGTTATGAATGACAAAGTAATGGGTCCGTTGTTGATGAAAGAACCATCATTGGGCGGGTTTTCTCCGTTTAATCTCCACATATACAAAGCAAAAGGGGAAGAGAAAACCTATGTTGGTCACGTCATGCCTAAAACAATGTTGGATATCGTAGGGGTGAAAGACAAAGCAGTTCGTAAAACATTTGAGGCTTCTTTTACGGAGTTGGATAAACTGACGGCAAAAGAGATTAGTTCAAAAGTAAAATACGTGAATTATAAATCCCTTCCTAAAACACCGATGATGACGTTTGAAGTTCCGTTTGACCGCGCTGGCGGAGTTGACGGATTTGTAACTGATTTCCAAGGTAAATTTGAAGAAGCATTTGAGGCGAAAAAATATATTATCGCCGGTTACAAAGATGTTAAAGGTTCAATGACGGATGCGAATGTCAAATTTGACCGTTTCGATGCGTACTGGGTTTATTCACTGTGCCATTTCCGTTTTTCAGAGGGAATTTTTAACAATGGTCGTCCAGATGCGGGTGTATTCGCGCCGTGTTCTATGTACATGTATATCGACAAAGGGTCTAATAAACTAATGGTCGGTATGCCACGTCTTGAAACATGGAAGTCAGTAATGGGGATCAAAGATAAGAAAATGGTTGATTCAATCATGGCATTGGATAAAGAGATCGTAGCAATCATGACAGAACTAGGAGCGAAAGAATTATGAAAAAACTTTTAACAATAGTCTTAATAGCACTGGGATTAGTAGCTAGCAGCGTGGCTGCTGAGTTGGCACCTGCGTATAAAATCGCAACGTATGTCGATGTAGAAACCGCTAAATCAAAACTTGCTGGAGCAGGATTTGAAGTAGTGGGAACATACGCTCCTTTTGACAAAGGTACAACTATCCTTTATACGAATGCAGCTATGAAAGCAGCAGCGGCAAAACCTACACGCGGATTTGCGGCAGTTGGCCGTTTATTGGTTGATGAAGAGCGTCAGCAAGTTCACATTGCAAATCCTGTTTACTTTAGTAAAGCGTTTTTGCAAGACGATTACAATGAAGCAACAGCGACGGCAACACTTGCTTCACTGGAAGCAGCATTTGGAGCGTCTAAAGATTCAGAAGATGCTTGGGAGTTCGATAAATTGCCAAAATATCATTTCATGATGGGTATGCCGTATTATGAAGATATGGGTACCGTAGGCAAAGGTGCAACTGCTGATTTGGTTGCTAAAGCAAAAGCGGCAAAAGGGACAGCAGGTGTTGTTCAATTAGGCGCAGACAGTTATCTTGCTTTCATTGAACTAGACAGCCGTACAAGCAGTTTTGTGAAAAAAATTGGAACAGATAAGAGTGAATTACTCCCATGGGCTGTTCTGATTGAGAATGGAGAAGCAAAAGCATTGAAAGCAGAATATTTTATTGCTATCAGTTATCCATTGCTAGACCTAGGCGGATTTGCGAACATTATGACCGTTCCAGCTGCTGTCATTAAAAGTCTAGAGAAAACATTTAAATAACCCTTCATTATTCCCGTTTTCACGGGAATACAACTCTCTTTAAATCTTAAAATCTATACCCTCTAGCATCTTCTTCACAATATCTTGATAATACTTTTTTTGTACGTCACTGCCAAGAGCTACGGGCGGTTCTCCATTGTCTGAACCTTCGCGGATTTCCATGTCGAGAGGTATTTGTCCCAATAGGGGAAGGTTGTATCGCTCGCTAAGACGCGCTCCCCCTCCTGTCCCAAAAATATCGTAACGGTTTCCCGTATCCGGAGCGATAAAATAACTCATATTTTCTACCAATCCTGCCATGGGCACATGGATGTCCTGAAACATACGGATTGCACGGCTCACATCATCGGATGCGACGAGTTGCGGTGTCGTAACAATGACTCCTGCTGTGATCGGAAGCTCTTGCGCCATAGTGAGCTGGATATCGCCTGTTCCAGGAGGCATGTCGATAACCATAAAATCGAGTTCTCCCCACTCCACGTCTTCGAGAAATTGGATCAGTGCGGAGACGGCAACGGAGGAGCGCCATACAAGGGGAGTGTCCGATGTTGGAGTCGTCAATGCGACGCTCATGATTTTAATTCCATAGTTTTCACACGGAACGATTTTATTATCATCGTTCCAGCTAATTTTTTCCAAATCGGTATTGGTTAGGCGGGGAACATTTGGACCGTAGACGTCTGCATCGAGCAATCCAACTTTGTAACCCAACTGCGCAAGAGCAATGGCGAGATTGACGCTCACGGTGCTTTTCCCCACACCCCCTTTTCCGCTTGTTACGGCAATCACGTTTTTAGCGTAGGGTGCACGATTATTGGGTGCTGCTGTAGTGCCATAGTTTGTGTCTTTTTGCACTTGCCCTTTTTTGGTGATATTCAATGATTTGAATTCATTGGCAAAAGCAGTTTCAATGACCGTTTTTACGGTGAGATACGATTCGTCACTCACGGTAAGAAGCTCAACAGCAGCATGACCGTCGGTTACTTTTACCGTAGAGAGGAGTTTGAGTTCTCCGAGGGTTCGATCAAGATTTGGATATTTGAGTGTTTGAAGTGCATGCTCAAAGTTTTTAGCGTTCATAAGGATTTCCTCTGCTTTCTCGTGCCATAAGGGATTTTGTACCCGTTGCTTTTTGTGCCAGCTTGGAGAGCGGTGCACGCGCGGCAGGATACGAAAGACTTAGTCTGTGGTAAGTGCTGATGCGATCATCGATCAGGCGGTTGAGTGCTACGACAACTCCCTCTAGTGTCCCTAGCTTATCGGTTTCGTTGAGAAGCTCTTTGATGAGCATTTCACGTGAGTGCATTTTAAGCTCAAGCCCATTATGTGCTGCAATGGAAATAAAATCAGCGGCACTGAGATAGAGTCCTGAATAAAAAGTGTTGAGAAACTGATTTTCGAGTGCTAGAAATTTACTGCGCACTTCGTGATGGTTTTTTTTCATACGCGCGCGTCCAAGTTCGCCTGTGCTGCTTTGGTGACATCGATGTCGCTGTCTTTTAACAACATTTCAATAATATCGCGCGGAGCTGAACGGTTTTCGGCCAAACGCATACGCACCATTTTGTCATTGTCATCGACCAAAATTTTGAGTAGCTTGACGGGAGTGTTTGGGTTGCCCGATAAGCCATCACGGACAATTTTTTCGTCACTAAAGAATTTTTCCAAGACATCGCTCGGGGTTGAGGGATTCGTCGCTACGAGAGCACGAACGAGGTTAATGGTATCATTGGCTAAATGGCGCAATACTTCTACAGGGGTATGAGGATTTTTGGCTACGGCCCAACGGGCACCCATATCGATGGGATTGCTGGCAATATCAATAAGGAGATCGACCATAATAGGGCTGTACTCTTGATCGCGCTCATACACAGAGGTGCGTAGTGAGAGATTCATGGCAACTTGACCGACAAGCTGTTTATCGTTTCGAAATGCAGTGTAAATCTGCTGTACCTCTTCGATAGGGAGAGATTTGTCTTCGAGCAGCTCAATAAGGGCTAGCATGTCTGTATGTTCTATGGCGTATGCAGTAGTAGTGGTGCTCACAGATGAACTCCTTAAGTGTGTGAAATATTTTAATAATGGTGTGATACTAGCAAAAACTCATTAAACAAATACTTTTACACTACAGGGTTGATAAAAATTAATAGATGAATAAAGAAACATAAAAACACTTTTTTTTCTTTAAGATTGTTTTTATCGTGATGATTATGTAACAATTTAATAAAAAAAAAAAAATTAAAAGGACAATTTAAGAGTTATTAAGAGACACAAATCTATAATGGGCGCGGTTATTCCGTAGAAATGACTACATCACTATCGATGTAGCATGATTTAGAATATTTAATTTTAGAGAAAAAGGAGCATGGATGAATAGATTGTTTACGACACTCTGTTTAGCAACGTCGTTGTATACGGCGAATGTATTGGCAGCTGATTACGTGAATAAGGACATCCTTATTTCAGCCGAAGATGCGGTCAAGTTAATCGGTAATCCGAAAGTAATGTTTGTATCGGGTGATAATGAAGACATTTATAAACTTGGCCACATTAAAGGCTCGGTTGAGATGTATGCTCACCACTTGCATCATTCCGATATCGATGGTGAGATGCACTGTGCACCTTTGTACCGCTGTATTGATGATGCCGAACAAACGATAGGGAAAAAAGGGATCAGCAATGATATGATGGTTATCGCATACGATGACTTCAAAGGTCCCAATGCAACAGGTGTCTATTCGTTTTTTGACAGTTATGGTCATAAAAAGGTAAAAGTACTAAATGGCGGACGTGCTGCAATGATGGCGGCTGATCCGGCACAAAAAGAGTATGATGCATTGAACAAAGAGTTTAAAGCAGCTACGAAAGTGCAAAAAGATGCGAAAGAAGCTATGAAAAAAGAGGGTGCTGATAAAGCAGCACTCGAAGCGTCAATTGCAAAAGCACAAACAGATTCTGTGGCATTAAAAGAAAAAATGACAGAAGTCGAAAAGCGTCTCCTTGTCGTTAAAGGGGATGAGGTTGTAACACCAAAAACCTATAAAATCGATCCTAAAAAAATCAAATGGAATGTTATTGCGGACAAAGTTGAAGTAAAACACGCGATGGACGACATCCTCAAAAACGGCAAAAAATCTAAATATGTGATTATCGACTCTCGCGGTATTGCTGAGATTATCGGTGAGCGTAAAATGGATAATGTTGCGCGCGGCGGGCACATTCCAGGTGCAACATTTATTGAATGGGCACAAATCTCCGATGCGGATAAAAAACTTTCGTTTAAATCAGCCGATGAGATACAAAAAGTATACAATAACTACGGTGTTACGAAAGATAAAACGATTTATGCGTATTGTCAAGTAGGTGCAGGTCGTGGTTCTGAGCACATTACAGCGCTCCAATTGCTTGGTTACAAAAACGTCAAAGTCTTCACAGGAAGCTGGGATGTTTGGGGTAACGACATGAATCTTCCGATTAAACGATAAGGCTCAAATATGACAAAAGTAATGAACAATAATCGTCGTGACTTCCTGAAAGTATCAGGGATGACGGCGGCACTGGTGGCTTCACAAGGGTCGCTTTTCGCAAAAACAAATGTAATGTCGGTTGAAAACGGTAAAGAAAATTACCCTAATACCAACTATACCGAAACCATGTACCGCAATGAGTTTGCGTTTACGTATGGCAAAAAAGAGGAACACGGGTTTGCGTATCACTGCGTAAACTGTCAAGGTAACTGTGCGTGGGAAGTTTGGTCAAACAACGGTGTCATAACCCGCGAAAATCAATCGGCTCGCTATCCTGTTATCAATGCAAAAATCCCTGACTTCAACCCGCGCGGATGTAATAAAGGGGTTCAGCACTCACAAGTTATGTACCAAAAAGACCGTTTGTTGTATCCAATGCAACGTGTTGGTGAGCGCGGTGAGGGTAAATGGAAACGTGTAAGCTGGGATGAGGCTGCTGAGGTCGTATGTCAACAAATTTTTGATTGTATGACAGATCCTGAACGCGGACCGGATAAATTGATGGTTCATGCAGGTACAGGTTTGCTCACAGAAGGACGTCGCGGTGCTCCATTGCGTTTCTCTACACAGCTGGGCGCTATCCGTATTTATCCTTCGTCTTACTTAGGGGATATGTTCTCAGGGGCAGCTATTGCCTATGGCGAGGGTAACGTCGGTTGTACATGGGATTTCATGTATACCGTTGATACCGCTGTTATGTGGGGCGGAAATCCATCGGTTTCCCGTATCCCTGATGCTCACTTCGTATGGGAAGGGAAGTATAACGGTGCAAAAATCATCGTTATTACCCCTGAGTTCAATGCAACAGCAAAATCAGCTGACCTTTGGATTCCGATCAAAGCGGGTTCTGATAATATTTTGGCGATGAGCGTTATCCAAGTTATCTTGGAAGAAAAACTCTATAAACCAGAATTTATGAAAACGTTTACCGATCTTCCTTTCTTGGTAGATGTAAAAACGCAAAAAATGATTCGTCGTTCAGACATGGAACATGCGGCGAATGAAGAAGATCATCATAAATATGAAGAGCAATTCTACTCGATGAATAAAGCAACGGGTAAACCTGCATTGATGCCTGCTACTGAAGGTTCTGCGATTAAATCACTTCGTCTTGACGAGCAGGGGATCGTTCCTGAGCTTGAGGGTTCATGGACGATTAAAGATGTTCACGGTGATGATCGTACGGTTACAACGGTATTTGAAATGTTGAAAAAATCGGCAGCGAAGTTTGCTCCTGAAGTAACTAAAGATGTTACAGGGGTACATCCTGATACCGTTCGTGTCCTAGCACGCGATATAGCATTACCAAAAGTTGTTGAGATCACTACCGGTTTCTCACTCAATAAATATTTTAATGGTGTTATGTCTATCTGGAATATTTCTTCTATTTGTGGGTTGACCGGACGTATGGGTCCATACGGCGGATTGAATACAGAAAATGAGTTCCAACTCTCAGGGCTTGGCGTATTGGCTGGATTTAGCGGTAAATACAATGCACGTTTCGGTTCAGGTTTCGTAGGAGAATTCGTATTCGGCGAGGGGATGAAATCGTTTGATAAATTCTTCAGTGATGAAGATGTTAAGCGTGCTCAAAACGGTATGTCTAAAAAAGAGTATATGGCGGTATTGTCAGAAATGCTTGAGCAAGGCAAAAATGACACGGTCAATAAAGCCTCTAAGCACGGTAATGTCAACAAGCCGTGGTGGCAGCCTGATTGTGCCCTCATTGTAGCGGATTCAAAATTCCGCCGCAACAAAGGGACAGAATACCGTAAAGCATTCCTTGCTAAAACGAAATTCTATGCGTATGTCGATTATCATATGTCGGAAGCGGCGCAATTTGCTGATATTTTGCTTCCTGCAAAATCGCACTACGAAGTTTATGATTTACGTACCTCTCCGGGTTACCACCGTTTTACCAACCTTGCGCAACCGGTAGCGAACATTAAAAACGTCGGTGAAGCGATGGATGAGTGGTCAATGTTTACCCTTCTTGCCAAAAAAATGGAAGAGATTGCAAACCGTCCACAAAACGTTAGCAAAGCAAAAGTTAAAGATCATCCGAAATACGCGAAACCTGGTTTTCATGATTTGACGATTTTCCACAAAGAGTACACGAATACCGATCCAGAGTCTGAGGGTGCGGGTGAAAACTATCTCGGTACCGATAAAATGGCCGTTGAAGCAGCATTGGAAAAATGTGAGCAATACGAGCCATGGACGATGGAAAAAATGTACAAAGTGGGCGGATTCTTGCTCATCAATGAAAAAGCGGCGAAAAGCTCACCATTGTATTCAGACCGTCCGTACAGCTCTATGGAATACCATTTGTACAAATTTGAGCGTCTTGAAACACTCTCTGGTCGTCAAACATTCTATGTTGACCATGATATGTACATCAAAATGGGTGCGGCAACCAATACCGGTATGGAAGGGATCCGTCCTAAAACTGCCGATCATCCATATGTGTTCATGACACCGCATGCACGTTGGTCTATTCACTCAAACTATAAAACGTCACGTACGTTGCTACGTCTTCAGCGTGGTGTTCCAGCGATTCAAATCAATCGTGTGGTTGCAGAAGCTAAAGGGATTAACGACGGCGAAACAATTCGTGTTTTCAATCACCAAGGTGAGTTCTTCGCTATGGCAAAACTCTCTTCATCCGCACCTGCGGATGGCTTGGTCTTGGAGCATGGATGGGAACCGTACATGTATTTGAAAAACAAAGGGCACAACGAGGTCGTTCCTGTCGCAATGAACCTTCTTGAAATGGCAGATGGCTGGGGTCACTTGAAATTCGGTGGACTGTGGGACGGTAATCAGTATGCATACGATGGCGCTGTGAACTATGAAAAAGCCGTTGGCGTAAAATATTAAGGGGTTTAGATGTCTAAAAGACAATTAGCAATGGTCATGGACCTGAACAAATGTATCGGGTGCCAAACATGTACTGTGGCATGTAAAACACAGTGGACGAACCGTAACGGTCGTGAGTATATGTATTGGAATAACGTTGAAACCTATCCGGGTACGGGTTATCCGAAAAACTGGATGGAGCTTGGCGGCGGATTTGACGCTGCGGGCGATCTTCAACCGGGCGTTATCCCGAATCTTGAAGCCGATTATGGGGTTCCTTGGGATTATAACTATGAGTCTATCATGACAGAAAGTGCCGACCATAGCCAATTTAAACCGCATGTATCACCTACATGGGGACCAAACTGGGATGAAGATGAAGGGGCGGGTGTATTTCCTGCCGATAACTACTTCTTTTATCTTCCACGGATTTGTAACCACTGTACCAATCCTGGTTGTTTGAGTGCGTGTCCTCGTGATGCTATCTTCAAACGTGAGCAAGACGGGGTTGTTTTGGTTGACTTGGATCGTTGTCAAGGGTACCGCTATTGTATCGCGGGATGTCCTTACAAAAAAATCTATTTTAATCCAAAAATCTCTAAATCAGAGAAATGTATCTTGTGTTTCCCACGTATTGAGCAAGGTTTACCGCCGGCATGTGCGCAACAATGTGTCGGACGTATCCGTTTCGTAGGATTCTTGGATGATGAAGAGTCACAAGTTTATAAATTGGTACACAAATACAAAGTAGCAATCGGCTTGCGTCCAGATTACGGTACACAGCCAAACGTTTATTATGTACCACCGACCGAATCTCCTGCGAAATTTGATGCAGAGGGTCGTATCATCGAAGGTTCAACGCGTCTACCGATTGGAGAGCTAGAAAAATTGTTTGGACCAGAGGTGCACCATGCGATTAAAGTTCTCAAAGATGAGATGAAAAAACGTAAAGAGACGGGCGTAAGTGAGCTTATGGACATTTTGATCGCGTATCAACACTCGGATATGTTCCGTTTGGATAACCACTACTATCAAGAAGTGGCAAAAGAACAAAAACGTACCCCATTAGCACCGGTAGATACCCGTTACATCGCCGGTAAGTTTACAAAAGCTGGAGGACACCACTAATGAAAAAGCTACTAACGACTATTCTTTCATTGGGTGTTGCCGCTTCTGCGGCACTTGCGTCTGAGCATGCGATTACCGCCATTAAAGTTTCCGATAAACTGGATGCGGTTAAAGCCGATTCGGCAGTATGGTCAAAAGCAAAATTTGAAACCGTAACACTGTATCCGCAAACAGCGATCTACATGAACGATAAAAAAGCCAATGCGCTTCCTGAAAATCTAAATCCGAAAGCCAAAAAAGTGCAGGTCGGGGCGTTGTATGACGGCCAAAATATCGCCTTGTTGGTCAAATGGGCCGACGGAACGAAAGATGTTCAATCGAATGCTACGACAACCTCTTACAGCGACGGTTTTGCCGTTCAATTTGCAGGGATATCGAAAGTACCACAAGTCCTTCCATATATTGGGATGGGTTCTGAAGGACGTCCGGTAGTCGTACACCTTCAAAAAGCGATGGAAAAAGTGTATGAGCCCAATGGGAATAATGATGTAGGGATGCAAATTAATCGTCAACAAGCAGGGGTATTCCAAAAAGAATTAGCCGATTTCGATGCAAAAGTGGCATCTTTGGCAAATCACGATTATGAGCGTGTCTTTGTAGGTGAAGGGTACCGCTCTTTGACCGAAATTAAAGACGGATCTGTCAAATCAAATGCAGCCATGACGTACGGGACAAACGGTTGGACGGGAACACTTAGCCGTTCTCTCAAAGACGAATATGTCAACCTGAACGGAACGGTGCCGGTTTCTATCGCGGTATGGGACGGTTCAAAAATGGGCCGTAACGGAATTAAAAACCTAAGCCCGTGGATCGCGATCAATCTTGAGGGGCAAAAAACGAATGCCGCAATGCACGCCGAACTGACAACCGATCCAAAAGGTAATGCGGTAAAAGGTAAAGAAGCATCTGCTGCAAACGGATGTAACGGATGTCACCAAATCGAGACTACCGATCCCGTTTCGTTCATGGCACCGTCATTGAAATACGTAGGAGGGTATTCTTCGGTTGCCTATCTGCGTGAATCAATCTTAAAACCGTCTGCGGTTGTCGTACCAGGTTATAACCGTAATGCGCATGCCAATACCCCTTGGTACAATATCGAAAAAGGGAAACGCGTTTCTACGATGACAGATTACAGCCATCTGGATAAAAATACCGTAGAAGATATTGTGTCGTACCTTAAATCTCTTAAAGCGGAGGTAGAATAATGAAAAAAGTTGCACTACTTTGTGCGGCACTGGTTATCGGTGCATTCGCGAATGAAAGTCAAGAGTTTGAGGGGTTGTTAACGACTCCCGCATGTGCTGCTCAAGGGGCATTTGCCGATTGTTATTTGGAAAACTATGCGTGCGGTTCGGACAATTGTTTTAAAAAAATCGCTCCGGGTGAAAGCACTCATCCGATGCTTGCCCTTTTCCAGCACAATACAGGGAAAGTGTACAATATCGATATCTCAAAATTGAAAGTATCGGAATTGGGTGAGGGGATGAATAAGAATGGTGTTGTTATCATGGGTGTTCTCGATGAAAAAACGAATACGATAGCAGCAACAGAGTTTAAAGCTCCACCACCCCCTAAAAAGTCGTTTTTTAAGGGCTGTTTATAAGCCTATACAGTACGCCTACGTCATACCGTACATGATACGGTATCCACTCTTTTAATGTTTATGGATTCCGTGTCACGACACGGAATGACATACTACCCTATCCCTTTTTCTTTTAGGAACTATTATGAATAATCAATATCGACGTACACTGTATGCTTTTTTATCCCGTGTTATGAGTGACATTCCTGATCGTCGTTTTATCACTGACCTTAAAAATAATCAGCAATTGCTTGAGGTTATTGGTGAAGAGACGCAGGAATGGTTTAATGCGCTCAGCAATGAAGATTTGCATGAAGCTCTCAATACGGACTATACATCAATGTTCTTGCTCAATGCGCAACCTGTCGAATCGTTTGTATTGGACGCTAAGAATGAGACCCTTGTGGGGCTCCAAAATCCTGTAATGGCCTTTTATTTTACCCATGGGTTTGAACTCAACATGGACCAAACCGAACTTATGGCACCGGATCACCTCTCTATCGAGCTGGCATTTATGCAAACGCTCGTCCATCGCAACGAGATGAACGCTCAGATACAATTCTTGGATGAGCATCTCTTTATGTGGGTTATCCCTTATATGCTCGGGATGAAAAGTATGGCAGATACGCCGTTTTATCGAGATATCTGCGATTTCATGGTGGAGTTTTTAGTTTCAGATTATGAATTTTTACATCAAGCGAGCAATAATGAGCAATCATAATTTTATTCAGAAAAAGAATCTCTTTAGCTTTACGGCGACACGCTGTTTGCGAAATGAGTATTTTCATAATGATTGCCATATTTGTATCGATTTGTGTCCAAAAGAGGCGATTTCGCTGGTTCGCAATAAATTGACACTCTTTAATAATGAGTGTATTGAGTGTGCCGGGTGTATCGGTAGCTGTCCGACCGAAGCGTTTCAAATCGAAAACTTCGATCCAAATGAATTTGCCGTGGCGTATCAAAATCAAGAGAACCCTCTGGTTTCGTGCAAGGTTTCAACACCGTGCTTGGGTGTATTTGATGCCGAGCATCTTCTCGTTATGGCATTACGCGGCGAGATGGGAGTTGTGTGCGACATGAGCCATTGTGCGACATGTGTCTTGAATGAATCGGGAACAATGGAAACAACGATTCGTGCCCATATTGAGCAAGCCAATGGATTTTTGCAACAGATCGGAGTAGAAAAGAGGATAGGAACACTTGAGGTTCAAGAGGAGCAGACGAGCCGTCGTGCCCTCTTTCGAAAAGGGTTTGAAAAAGCAAAAGAGGCGGTGAGTGATGCGCCGCAACAGCCTATCAAAAGCATGACAACTACCCATCATGCGCTTCCCAATATGACGATGCCTCTCAAGCGTGTTCTTTTGCGTAATAGTCTTAAAGAGACTGTTGGGACGCTGGCAGTGACCGAATTCTCAGAATCAACCCCTCTCTTTTTTAATAAAGTGATTGATTTTAATGCATGTACCAATTGCGGGGATTGTACCCAGTTTTGCCCTACCGATGCGCTGTTTCCTACCTCTGATAAGCAGGGGATCTATTTTAGCCAAGGAAAATGTATCGGTTGCGGTATTTGTGAAGATATTTGTAAGCCCAATGCGATTACCAAAAAAGAGGGATTTGATTTGGTGAGCATCGCGTATGAGCGCTCAGAGCAGCTAGTGCATTATGACATGGTCATGTGCAATGAATGCCGCTGTCCGTTCCCCTACAAAGGGGGAGACCCGATTTGTGACCGATGCGAGGGATATAAGAAACAGTTTAGCGGTATGTTTACGCTGGCGAGAGATTTATAAAGTAGGATATACGACTCTCATTCCGTGTGACAACACGGAATGACGCATTGGCTATTTCTTCTCAATCGCCTCTTTGGCACCTTTGAGTGCACCGTCCATTGCCGATTTAGCGACACTCCATGCTCTGGCGCCCATCGCTTTCGCCTCCTGGGCAGATACAGAGTTTAGAAGTTTGGCACCGCGTTCGCTCACCTCTCTTTTGAACTTGGATAATTTGTTTTGCAGAAGCTTGGCTGTCTCTTGAGAGAGGAGTGAGAGTTCGTCAGTATCCAATCTGATCTCTTCGCCGATAGAGGAGAGTTTGCTTATCATTGCCGGAGAGTTATGTTTTGAGAGTCCGTGGACAATTTGTCCAAAGAGGGTATGAATCTGACTCAGTTCATCTTCGATGTGTTGGTACTCTTCTTGATAAAGGGCTTTGATCTCTTCGGGGACATAGAGAAGATATTGACGGAACTTCTCTATTGATTTATGGAGTGCTGAGCGCATCCCAAGTAGCGTTCCGCGTAAAATTGGTTCGGCTTGGTTTGGGGTGGCCTCGGCTATGTTGATGGCGCTTTGGAGTATGCTCGAGAAGATTCGACGGATGCGTACCGCGTTTAGAACGTTCGCATTAAGCGTTTGGAAGGTGATCTCTTTTATGATTTCATGAAGCGTCTCTTCGGTGTCCGAATTTTGTTCAAGCGTGGTAATGATGGCAGATTCCACCATCTCTTCGAGTATGTCAAGCAAATCAACGGATTGAATTTTTATGTGGTGAAGCTTTTCAAGCATAATTTCATCTTCACTGAAAAGTTTTTCTAAAACATCAAAAAAGCGATATTTTAAATGCTGAAGTTCCTCACTTTTTCGTGTTATTTGACGCTCTATACGCTCTTTTTGTGCTATTAAATCTTGAAGTTCATCATGCAGGGAGAGGGTCTCTTCTCTCAATAATGATGTTGTTAAATCTCTAAGTTCTTGAGGGGTGAGAAGCGTCGACGTTTGGTATTTTTCTTGAAGATTATTTTTAAATGTGTCTGTGTTCATTACGTCCCTTTATAATACCATTTTAATGTGAGGATGTGCTTTGAGTGTCTCATAAAAATAAGTGCGCTCATCCTCATTATGCACCAACAGTTCTAAGTTCATGCTGATGTATTTTCCATTACGGCTGAGGTTGGAGGGCTTCAGTGAATAAATGCGTTCAGAAAAAACTTCCATTGCTGCTATTTCAATGCCTGCCCGTTCAAAAGCCACCACTTTGTAGACCCATGAACATGGATACTCAAGTTGTAGTTGTTGTCCATTAATTTCGCATGTAATCGCCACTTTTGCCTCCTGATTTGGTTTCGAGTTGGATGGGTCCGAGAACCATCCCTTTGTCAATCGCTTTGAGCATATCGTAAATCGTAAGGAGTCCAATACTTGTTCCGGTAAGCGCTTCCATCTCGACGCCTGTTTGACCGCTAAGTTTTGCGGTGACGGTGAGTTTGAAACCTGGAAGTTCGGGAAGTTCATCTATATCACAGTTAACACCGCTGAGGTTCAATGGATGACACATCGGGATAAGATCGGAGGTTTTTTTTGTCCCCATGATCGCTGCAATAACAGCCGTTTGGAGAACGGGCCCTTTTTTGGCGGTTTGATTGACAACGGCATCAAAGGCATTTTGGCTCATCGTAATGAGTCCGCTCGCAACGGCTACGCGTGTGGTGGCGTTTTTGTCCGACACATCGACCATTTTTGGCCGATCACGTTCATCTAAATGGGTTAAATTCATTGTTATATCACTTTGGTCTGTTTTTATTATTATAGCGTGAAAGTGCTTCTTCGTATTCGTGAGGATGATTGAGATTCATAAAGGGTTCTTCGTGTTCAAATTCTACAAAACGTGTCTGGCTTATTGAGAGAAGTTTTCCTAACCGGTGGTCGCTCTCTCGGAGCATACGTTGAAATTCACTCAAAAGGGATACGTGATAGATCCCGCTCAACGGATGGGAACCTGAGGGGGTTTTTGCGATTACGGCGTCCAAATCGGGTTTATCGGCTTTCAATAACGTCTCGATAATTTCCGCATCCACAAAGGGAGAATCGACACTGAGGACAAAAAAACGTTCACATTGTAGTGTCTCAAAGGCGCTCACAAATCCTGCGGTGGGAGCAAAATCAACCTCTGCGGGATCAAGGATAAAGTTTGCATCAAAATCAAATTTGTCATCGGTTTTGGTCGAGAGTGAGACGTGTGCAAAAAGTTTGGAAAGGCGGTTGTATTGAAACTCGGCAAGCGAGCTATAGCCACCGAAGGGGAGAAGGGATTTATCTCGCCCCATTCGGGAGCTTTTGCCCCCGGCGAAAAGAACGCAAGGGAGGTCGAACATTATTGCAGTGCCGCTTGAACGAGTTGTGCCATTCCAGGGGTAGTACCGCTTTTGACATACTCGAGGAGAAACGGGGTGAATTTATTGACCATTTCAGGTTTCATTCCCAGTTTAGAAAATTGATCGGTGAGAGGGCTTGAGCTTGTAGGGGCAGCGGACATTAAAGAACCGATTGCCGGCATGCTTGAGGTAAGGGATTGGAAATCGGCCGGTTTCATATCTTTTTTAGCTTCTCCAAATAAAGCGGCTGAACCACCGATGGCTTGCGTTGGAGTAACGCCCAGTGATGTGGTAAGATTTTTTACCAATGGATTTGATCCGACGGAAGTATTCGCTACAACGGCATCAGTGACGGGAGCCGCTTGTTGGAGCAACGAGCCAAAATCAAAGGCAAAAGCATTTGGGGTAACAAGAGAGAGGAAAAAAGAAAAAGCTAAAAAAGAACGTTTCATGGAGAATCCTTTAAATAATCGTTGCAGGATCAGTGATATATCCTGTGATGGCTGAAGCAGCTGCAACGGCCGAGTTGGCAAGATAGACTTTGGATGAGCGTGAACCCATGCGTCCGACGAAGTTACGGTTGGTGGTAGCGATTGCCACTTCGTTGTCCCCCAAAATCCCCATGTATCCACCTAAACACGCACCGCAGGTTGGGTTGGAAACAACCCCTCCCGCATCGATGATGATGTCCATATATCCCGCTTTGGTCGCTTCGCGTGCGATGCGTTGCGTGGCAGGGGTGACGATGAGGCGAACGTCGGGGTGGACCCGCTTCCCTTTGAGTATTTCAGCGGCGATTTTAAGATCACCTAATCGACCGTTGGTGCAGCTGCCGATAAAGGCTTGGTCGATTTTGATACCGTCGCGCACCGCTTGGCTTAGGCTGTGACCGTTGGAGGGTAAAAATGGATAGGCAATGACGGGTTCGAGATTAGCGACATCGATTTCAAGTACTTGAACGTAGGTCGCATCCTCGTCAGAGTAAAAGATTTTTGGCTCCCGT
This sequence comes from Sulfuricurvum sp., assembly GCA_036821965.1. Lineage (GTDB taxonomy): Bacteria > Campylobacterota > Campylobacteria > Campylobacterales > Sulfurimonadaceae > Sulfuricurvum. The sequence continues at coordinate 166,037 of DAISIO010000003.1, read as the reverse complement.
GCAAGAGGTTTGTCACTCAAAAATTCTGCCGTGATCTCATCATAGGCAACGATACCGCTTTTCGCACCCGCTTCAATCGCCATGTTGCACATACTGAATCGGTCATCCATGTTGAGGTACTGGATGGTGCTGCCTGTAAATTCAAGAGTACGGTATAACGCTCCGTCAACGCCGATAAGACGGATGATTTCCAAAATAATATCTTTACCCGTCGTGTATTTGACCGGTTTTCCGCTGAGGACAACTTTGATACTTTCAGGAACTTTGAACCAGTTCCCCCCTGTAATCATCGCGAATGCCAAGTCAGTGGAACCCATCCCTGTAGAAAAAGCACCCAATGCGCCGTGCGTACAGGTGTGTGAATCGGCACCGATGATGACATCCCCGGGTACTACGAGCCCTTTTTCAGGGAGGAGTGCGTGTTCGATCCCCATATCTTTTTCATCAAAAAAGTGGTTCAGCTGATATTTTTTCGCGAAATCGCGGCTGATGCGGGCTTGGTTGGCAGAGGCTATGTCTTTGGCAGGGATGAAATGATCCAAGACAAGGGAAAAACCATCGGGGTTGGCAAGGGCTGTTGCGCCTGAATCTTCGAATGCTTTGATCGAAATGGGGGTTGTAATGTCGTTTCCGATAACCATATCAATAGGGCAACGGATGATTTCTCCCGCATAGACGGGACGACCGACATGCTGCGAGAATATTTTTTCTGTAATGGTTTGGTGCATAAGAGTTACCTTAAATAAAATGACTTTGTAATGCTAAAATTATACCACAGTGCGTCTTAGTGATTCGTGGATTTATTAGCCATTTAGCTTAAATTCCAACGTCAATTCAATCTCCATCGGCAAAGAGTCTGCAAGATTTGTGGGGACAGCAATACCGGAAGCCGCAGCAACGGCTGTTTTAGCTGCATTATGAAAAATAGCCTCTCCGTGTTGAACGGATATGGAATGGATTGTTCCATCATTTGCCAGTGAGAATCTTACCGCTATATCCCCCTCCATTCCTCTACGCCTTGCGGCTGTTGGGTAGCGAAGATGGTTTTGGATGGTGGTACGCAACGAGGTAAAGAATGATTTTTTTTCAGCAGTGAAATCAGATTTTGGCTGTGGATGGATCGGTGGCGGAGCCGGCGTACCGTGCGCGACGACGATCGCAGAAGAACGGGATGGCGTCTCTGTGGTAATAATGGCAGGGGTTGCGGCAATAACAGCTTGTGTGGAAGAGGGAGTTGTTATAGGTGTTATTGGCGTGGAGAGTATCTGTTTTTGTTGCGGTTGAGGCGGGGGTTGTTTTAGGGTTAGAGGCGATGAGGTTTGCAGTAGGTGCGGTTTTACCGAATCTGGAAATTTAGTGAGTGACACCAGCGTCATTTTCTCCATCGAAATTTTTAATATCGGCGGCGGGGTGCTCATCTGTGTAAGGATGACAAAGGCCAAAACCCCCATCATAGAATGGAAAATGAGGGAGAGAATAAATGATTTTCGTGTGGCGCTCATAGGGGTACTCAAGATTGCTTCTGATGGCAGTCATGCTTATGATTTTCAACAGGATGCAGATGGCTTGTATGAGATCCTTGTCCATACGTTTTTACGACGTAAACTCTGTAAAGATTTAGAAACAGATAAAAAATTATGAGGGATGATGCAAAGAAGAAAGCGACGGTTTTTGCTTTTTTGCCCGCTTCAAAGAGATTGATTCTTTTCGTCATAATACTAAATGCCCACATAACCGCAATGTATTTGAATGCTTCAAAAACTTTTAGCCAACCCTCTTTTCTTGACGCAAGATTTTCAACATCTTGAGCATCCAAACCAAACCCATAGATAAAGCCATTGGCTATCTCTGCATATTCGTGGGTAAAAAAGCCATGCAATAGATGGGATAATCCCCCTATAATAAAAAGGGGTGCAAACGCATACCCCAGTGTATAAAATGTTTTGCCAAATTCGGCTTTTAGTGCTTTTGAAGCGACAAACATTCCTCCGTATACTAAAGCTAGCGTTGTCACCATGGCATAGATAAAGGCGAACAATCCCACCGTATCCAGCCCTCCGAAATTAACAAAACTTTTAAAATACTCAGCGGTTTGGCTCCATGGCATAGCCTCGGCGACAGCGCTTCGTCCAAGTCCATGATGAAAACTCATCGTGATGCTAATGGCAGCCGTTATAAGTATGTACGTCCAAACTTCTATTTTGTCAAATTTAAACTTTTGGGTGAGGGATTGGGAGGGTTTTACGATGCTGAAACGAATGGCATCACACGCACTGCTGCACTCCATGCACAAACTGCAATCTTCCATAGAGTTTTTATGGTTAAAGGTAAACGGTTTTAAGTTATAGGGACATGCGGTTGCGCAATCAAATGTTTTGCAACTACTGCACTCTTCTTTGTAGCTTCCAAGCCATGTAAACGAGACTCTCTGATACGCTTTTGTAACACTCCCGATAGGGCATACGTATTTACAATAGCTCATATCTTTGTACACATAATAAAGGACAAATGCCACTACGGTGATGGATAAAAAAAGGAGTGCGGTTACAAGAGGAAGGCGGTAAAACCCCGGAAATGAATAGGTAACAGCCCACCATCCAATGATAATGAGACCAAGCCCCCACCAAGGATTTTTAAGCCATTTGGGCATCTCTTTTTGCAAGCCGTATTTTGTGAGATATTTACCGATAAACCCATGGGGGCAGATTCCACAAAATATCCTTCCAAAAGTGGAGAGGGTTACCACCATGAAAAGGGACCAAAAAAGCCCCCAAAAGAGTTCTGTGGTAAAGGTATTCTCTTTTTCAGGAATCGCAAATCCGAGGTAAATACCATACGCGAACACGGAAAGAACAATAATTCTAACGGCCAGGATAAAGGTTTGATTCTTAAATATAAATCCAAGTATCGGCATCTGAAAAATATCGTTTTTATCTCTGTTTTGTTTAAAATCAACCATCATTTCCCCTTAAAACTTAACGGACAAGCCTGCCGTATAGACACGGCCGGGATTGACGGTAAGGGAGAGATCTTCTTGGTTATATATCTGATTATAGTCACGGTCTCCGCTGCTTCGGGCGGTATTGAAATAGAATTTATCAAATACATTATCGATGCGGGCGAAGAGATCAAAGGTGTAGCTTCCCCATTTTTCAGTGTGTTTGGCGAGGAGATTTATTACTTCATATCCCGGCATTTTGAGCTGATTTAGTTCATCGGCGTAGTAGCTTGATTTTGCCGTCAGTTCGGCAGAAAATAAAGTCGAAGGGGTGACGTTATAGTTTCCGATGAGGTTGAGGGTATGGCGTGAGGTTCGGGGGACGGTGTTCCCGGTCAGATCATAATGAACTTGGGTATAGGTGGGGAGATAGGGACTTCCCAGCCCTAAATAGAAGTTGTCGTACTGAGTGAAATAGGCATCGAGATAGGTATAGGCTAAATTAAAGGAGAGTGTTTGTTTCGAATTGCTTTGGAGGGAGAGCTCCAACCCACGGCTGCGCATTCCGCCGATATTTTCATATTTCTGAGGATTGGTTGTCGTAGCGGCAGTGTATTGTCCGACGGAAGACATAATATAGTCTTTACGATCGAGCCAAAAGAGGTTGGCTTCGTAGGTTAGAGCATTCTCCAGAGTTGGAATAGTTCCGCGAATACCCAGATCATAGTTGACCGCTTGTTCCGGTTTGAGATCGGGGTTATTGAGTACTTTGGAATCGAGTGTGATCGACCCGTTAAACAGCTGATCGATAGAGGGGGCACGAAAACCGGTAGAGCGGCTCACAAACAGCGTTGCCGAATCGTGTAGGGTGTGCGTGAGTCCTATACGATGTGAGTAAACATTAAAATCTTTTTGAAGAGAGAGGGTATGAAGGGTGTCATCATAATCGAGACGGATATTGTCATACCGACCATTTAGGGTGAGAGTTGTAGCGTCATTGAATGGAATTTTAACTTCTGCGTAGGGGGCGTAGACCTCTTCGATCGTTTCATTGTTTCCCGTTACCGTTGTGGCAAGATAGGTAGGAGGGGTGGGACGGGTTCGAAAATCGACGAGATAAGAGGTTTTGTTCTCATATACATTGTTACGGATATCGGCTCCGAGGAGATAGGCGATTTTATCCCCCGAACTACGGTATTCGCTTTTGAGCCCCCGCTGAACTTGATGATAATCGTTGAGAGTCGTATACGCATCGGGGTCGGTTACGACTGCTCCGGTCGCGCTGTATTTTTGAGGTGCACTGACAAACTTTGTATCGTCTCCGTATTGGTAGATGTTAACAAGGAGGTTGGAATTATTTCCGAAATCTTTACCGTATGTGAGGAAGAGTTTGAGCAAATCGACATCGTACATACGTGAGTAGTCTCGCCCCTCTATGCTGGTTGGATCGGTAAGCGCCTGGGTCATCCCCTCTACCGTTCCGTGGGAATCTTTTTCGCGGTGAGACGCTTCAACTCCGAAGGTAATATCGCTGGTATCGTCGAGGTAGTACTGGAGCTTTCCGTTGGCATAACGGGAAAGATACTCTGAATCCTCCCAATATCCGTCGCTTTTGCGCTCGCTCACTTGCAGCCGCCCGTTAAACGACTCTTTGGCAAAGGAGGTTTCGGCCAACAGTTTTTGGTAGCCGAAACTGCCAAATTCAGAAGCAACCATGGATTTGTTCGCAGCCCCTTTTTTGGTAGTGATAATAACGGCTCCGGCAAGGGCATCATCACCGAAGAGATACGAGGCGCCCCCTTTGATTACTTTGATCGAGGCGATGTTATCCAAATCGATGTTGACCGATCCTGTCCGCTCAAATACGGGTACGCCGTCAATAACGACGGCGACTCCCGGTTTTTCTCCCATGTAGCGTTGATTTTCAACGCCGCGAATATGGATTTTGAGGCTGTCTCCCGATTTGATTTCGGTGGTGATACCGGGAATGCTCTGGAGCACCTGTTGAAGATTTTCGATATGGGCTTCATCGATTTTTTTGCCGTCAATCGTAGCCGTTGTCGATGCCTCGGTGCGGGTCGGGTGAAACCTGTCATCAATCGTCGTGGAATCGATACCGACAATCCCGAGATTTTCAGTGGCAAAACATGAGCCTGCGATAAGGGCGGACAAGAGGATACTGTGGGTGAATCGGCGGGGTTTGGACATAGCACTTCCTTATGAGTGAGAATAAAGTGTGCCATTATGAAAAAAAAGTGTTACATTAGTGTTAAGTAATAAAAATAAGAATTTATTAATAATCTAAAATCTCAAAGTGAAAAGTTATAATGTCGGTAAAAAAGGGGCTAGGAGATGACAACCATCTGGCACAATCCAAAATGTTCCAAATCGCGGGAAGCGTTAGCGCTATTGAACGAAAAAAACGGTGAGGTTAATGTGGTGAAATATCTCGAAATGGCTCCCTCTCGTGCAGAGATCGTAGCCCTTTTAGATAAACTGGGTGTATCAGCACGGGAACTGATGCGAACGAAAGAGGATCTGTATAAAGAGCTTGAAGTGGCAAATATAGAGGATGAAAATAGGCTCATCGATGTTTTGGTCGAACACCCGAAGCTTATCGAGCGTCCGATCCTGATCCGAGGAGATCATGCTATTATCGGTCGGCCTGTGGAAAAAGTGATTGCGTTTTTAAATTGAGAACACATGACGGTGCCAAAAGTTCCGGACGGTATTCAAAATGCATCGTATCGTAGTGATACCAGCGTCCTCCCCAAATAAATCCATGCTTTTCGAAGATACGGACGATGGAGAGGGGCATTGTGTTTTTATAGCCGATATGGGCGGTCTCTGAAGCGGCTTCATCTTTCCAGTATTGGGTTGTCGTAGGGGCCAAGTCGATGGCGATGCCGAAGCTGTGCATGGAGAGGCGGTCGGTATCTTTGATAACGCGGTAGGCATAGGTCGTTGCCCCTTCTGCCCAGATACGGTCACTTTTGGGAAGTTTGGCTATCTCTTGGCCGATGAGGTAAAGTTTTTTATCCACCCCTGCGACACGGTTGACAGGGAGTTTCACGGAACCTTTGAGGGTAGGCCAGTTAATCGTCACGAGGTTTTTTTCGATTGCTTTTTTGTCTTTCCCGTAAAGAGCTTGGAAAAAGGGCTGATAACGTAGGCGTCCCGGATCAAAGAGATAGGGAGGAGGGGTTCCGATCCCCCCTGCATCATACGCTTGGGAGAGCTGCATCTCTAAATCGGCATTGTTGATTTTGTCGTCCCATGTTGTTTTGGGCGCGGGTGTTCTGTAGGGAAACGATCTCCCGTTTTTTAAAATCAATGTTGTTTCATTGGCGGAGGTGATGAGGTCGCCATACCCTTGCACGTAACATTGCGGATTTGCATGTAGTGAAATCGCAACCGCTCCTATCATTAACCATCGACATTTCATTGTGCTACCCCCGTTTATTTATGAAAGTATACCACTACACAATTCCTTCACAGTTATCGGTCACAATACCCCATCTTAAAAGTAGGAGTTTCAAATGCAACCATTACATCTTTTAACCTCTGTTATCGGGGTATCTCTTATTTTCTCCTCGTCACTTTATGCTGATCGGGATGGACATGGACGCGGATGGGATCGCGGGTCTCATCATTCAAGAATGTCGTACGATAATCATTCTCGTAATAATTGGGTTATCCCTTTGGTAGTGGGGGGCGTGCTAGGGTATGCACTCTCTGAGCCGCGACGTGAGTCCGTGACGTATGTGCGATCTCCTGTTGTGTATGCGCCGCAGCCTGTGTATCAGGAGGAGTGGGTTTATTTTAGCGATTGTGATTGTCAGCGTAAGGTATTGGTGAAGGTTCGTTAAGGGTTTTTTCTTTAGTTGCGAGGGAGGCATTCTTCTTTCGTTTAATGTCGTACATTGAAGCGTCTGCTGCCTTGATTAGCATTTTAGCATTGGTAGCATCCTTTGGATAGATTGCCATCCCGACACTCGCTTTTATCTTCAAAGTAGTGAGTGAGTCGATGAATATCGGTTTCTGGATCGCCGCTTCAATCGTGTTGCGTATGGTTTCGATATGCTCTTGACCCTGTATATCCTCGATAATAACAACAAATTCATCCCCTCCATACCTGCTTAGTGTATCACTGCTGCGTAGACACTCACGTAAATTTTTTGCCACTTCAAACAAAAGTCGATCACCCGCTTCATGTCCATAGTGGTCGTTTACGATTTTAAAATCATTGAGATCGATAAAAAAGAGGGCGATTTGCTGAGCGCTCCGATCTGCCCGTTCGATTGCATGAAGCAAGCGATCATTCATTGCGGCACGGTTTGTTGCTCCGGTAAGGGGATCGTGGTACGCGCGGTGGGTTAGAGCATCGACGCGGCTACTTAGCTGAGTGATATCATGGAGGTTGGCGATATAGCTGATGAGACGTTTGTGATAATTGTAAATGGCGGTAATGGTGACGCTGAGAACTTTGTTGCCGCTCTCTGAGGATTTGGTGATGATCCCTTTCCATGTTCGCTCGGTAGAAAATTGCAATTGAAGGGCATTGAACGTCAGCTGATCTTTAAAAAGATAGGTGCCTATATGGGTGCCGTATACATCATCCGGATCACCCAAGTTGAGAAGGAAAAAGCTCCGATTGGCAAATTTGATTAACCCTTTAGCGTCGGTATAAAGAATGGCATCTCCGGCACTCTCCAACGCAGTGGAGCGGTTATTGAGCTCATCAAGTGCTTTTTTAGAGGCGGTAATATCCTGCACCATACATAAAATCTCTCCTTTGGTCCCTAGCAGCAGCCGGTTGCGCCATTCGCAAAAAATTTCCTTACGGTAGCTAGTGACGTTATAATTTTTCGACTGACTTACCCCTGCTGACAAAGCTGTTTGCAATACCGAGAGGACATGCTCTTTGTCAAAAGAGGAGACGAGGAAATCAAAAATATCTTTATTAAATACTTCGTCTATCTTCCAACCGAAAATAATTTCCGCTGCATGATTCCACTTGAGGATTCGATGCTTTTTATCGATGACAATGAGGGCGACAGGGGAATCGTTAAAAAATTGCGAGTAGCGGTTTTGGCTTTGGATAAGGCGGCGGTTGAGGACAATAGTATAAATAATCCATGCTGTCATAATGACGAGAAGGGAGGGGATGGCTAAAAATTCCATTATGCCGTACAGAAGGAGCAAAAATGAAAATCGGATGAAACGATCACAGTGCCGACCAAGGAACAATAGAACAAACAAAAGCTCATAGCAATATACCTTATCCTTAAATAATCTAATAAATTATATAATGTTAATTATTATTTCAATATTAAAATATTTTTTTAGCTCTTTTTCCTTTTTATTGATTGGAGGGTATAATTTATTAATATATAGAGGTGAAATTATGAAATTAGTAACGTTGGAATCGATCATGTCGGATAGAGTCTCTTCTCTTTATTCTACCGATAGCGTACACAAAGCGTTGGGGATTATGGCTCGTGATGCTGTAAGTTCGGTCATTATTGTAGACGATAAGAGCCGTCCGGTCGGAATATTTACCGAGCATGATGCCCTACGTGTAGCAGCAGAAGCGATCGATACAACAATAGCATTGGATGAGGTGATGACACATACGCCGTTTTGTGTCTCGCAAGGGATGCAGTTGCACGATGCTTATGGCTTGATGGAAGAAAAAGGGTTTCGCCATCTGATCGTCGTCGATGAGTCGGGAAGATTTTCGGGAGTCGTTACGGAGGGGGATTTTTTACGCCATATCGGGTTTGAACATTTGGGCAAATTTAAAATTGTTGCTGAAGCCATGAGCAATTCTCCGCTGATCATGAATAGTGAAATATCGATTATGGACGCGGCGGCATTGATGAATGAGCGACAATGCGATTATGCTGTAGTGCTGGAGGGGGCACATCCGATAGGTCTCATTACTGAGCGCGATATTGCACGAAGATATGCGCAGGAAATAACGAGCGATACCGTGGTGGGCGATCTGCTACATCATGATATTCACCTTATCGATAAAAACATTCCGCTTCATGAAGCGGCGGCCTTAATGGAAGAGCACGGAACCCATCAGCTTCTCGTTGTGGATACGAAGGGGCATCTTGTCGGATTGCTGAATCGGCATAATGTGCTGCATGCCATGCATGGTGCCTATTTTGAATACTTGATTCGGGTGATTGATCAAAAAAGTGTGGAAATTAACAAGATAAATGAGTATAAAAGAGAGCTTAAGTATGAAAAAGAGACTGCCGAAAAAATGGCGAAAAAGTTACTAGAGCAGCAATTTGAGCTACAACAAAAAGATGCCGATCTCAGTGCCGCCCAGGCGCTTGCCCATATCGGAAGCTGGAGGCTCGATGTGCGTCTAAATATTTTGGAGTGGTCGGATGAGACGTATCGGATTTTCGGGATAGAGATCGGATCTCCTCTCTCGTATGAATCGTTTTTATCCTGCATCCACCCCGATGAACGAGCTATAGTCGATCAAGCATGGATGAGAGCATTGCTGGAGGGGGTGAATTATGAGGTCGAACATCGGATTATCGTCGGAGATGATATAAAATGGGTCAAAGAATATGCGAAACTCGAGACCGATGAATCAGGTAAATTAATGCGCGGGGTAGGGTCTGTACAAGTGATTACCGAGCGTAAGCTCTACGAAGAGAAGCTCGAAACATTGGCAAATTACGATCCGCTGACGGGATTGGCAAACCGTACATTGCTCTTGTCCCATCTGAAAAGCTCGATTGAAAGAGCCAAGAGGCATAAAACGTATATTGCTTTGTTGATGCTTGATCTAGACCGGTTCAAAGATGTCAATGATAGTTTCGGACACAGCGCAGGGGATGAGCTGCTGCAGCAAGTAGCACAGCGGTTTGAGTCACGATTGCGGGATGGAGATATTATTAGCCGGTTGGGAGGAGATGAGTTTGCGATTGTGTTGGAGCATCTGGCTCATCCGGAAGATGCGGGTCGGATTGCGACAGAGATGATTGATGCACAGGATACCCCCTATAAGCTCATTGGAGGGGCGGAGGTACATATCGGAATGAGTGCCGGGATCGTTCTATTTCCGGATCATGGGGATGATGCTTCTCAACTGCTCCAGAACGCTGATGCGGCACTTTATAAGGCAAAATCGGAGGGGAGAGGGACCTATCGCTACTATACCGATGAGCTGACCGATTCGGCGCGCAAACGGATCGCATGTGAAACCTATTTGCACCGCGCGGTTGCCAATAATGAATTTGAAGTCTATTATCAGCCGCAGGTTCATATTCCTACGGGACGGATTGTCGGTGCCGAAGCGCTGGTACGGTGGAATGATCCCGAGAGAGGGATGATTTTCCCCAGTGTGTTTATCCCTGTAGCCGAGGAGACGGGACTGATCGGATTGATCGGCGAATGGGTGCTGAATGAAACCTGCCGACAGGGAAAAATTTGGCTTGAGAGCGGACATCGGCTGACTTTGGCGGTGAATCTCTCCCCCCATCAACTACGTCACCAAAATATTCCCGAAATGGTCGAATCTGCCCTCAAAAAAACAGGGTATCCGGCAGACAAACTCGAACTTGAGCTCACGGAAAGTGCCCTTATGCAGCGTGAAGAGGAGAGTGTGGCGATGCTTCATGTGCTTCGTGCAATGGGGATACGCCTCGCGATCGATGATTTTGGTACGGGATATTCATCGCTCTCCTATCTGAAGCGTTTTCCGATAGATGTCCTCAAAATCGATAAAAGTTTTGTCGATGATCTTCCGTTTGACTCCGATGATATGGCAATCGTCACTGCGATTATCGCGATGGGGCATGCTTTAGGATTTCAAATTTTAGCCGAGGGGACGGAGCGTATCGAGCAGATAGAATTTTTAAAAGAGAGAGGATGCACGATGTATCAGGGGTATTTTAAAAGTCCCCCTGTTCCGGCGGCAGAGTTTGAGAGGCTCCTTTTTAGCGAACAAACTCGATAAGCCCCATCACGATCTCGACACCGATGAGGACGATGATGATCCACTCTAAAAATTCGCTTTGTTTGTGGTTGAGAAGATCCATCACGAGCATGACATCCTCTTTGATCTGAGAGAGCTTGGATAGGGCGATTTCGTGACGGTTGTAAAGTTCGAGAATGAGCGCCATACGGTTATAGAGTGCTTCGGCTTCCGCGTTATCCCACAAAATATTGGGTTTATCCAGCAATAGCAAGTTTCCAACCATATCGTGCCGCATCAAAGCGAGACGCTTGATAAATTTCATCAACGATGGACGGCGTGCTATGGAAAAAGTATGGATGGATTCGACGACTTTGCGGTTTTGGGAGAATAAAGAGTTGAGCTGTTTTTCGTAGCGCTCCAGTCCTACGCTTTGGCTGATGGCTAGGGAAATTATTTTGAGATTGAGAGTGGTGGGATTTTTGAGAAAAATGGCTTCGTTGGTGACGACAAAAGGGTCTGTCTGATTGGGGTTGATCTCAATAGGATAGTCTTGATAGATGTAGGTATCCTCTTCGCTTGAGAGGGCAAGCCCCAGTTTTGTGAGAGCTTGAAGAATGGTCTCTTTTTCATTCGCAATGAGGGTGAGAACGTCGAAAGGGGCTAGAACAACATGCAAGAGGTCATTTTTTCCATAATAACCGTTTTCAATCCCTTTTTCGAGGGTAATATCGAGAGCGTATTCGAGAGCGGATCGTCTAAGTGGTTTAGAGAGGTCAAGGGCAAGGAGGTTCATAAAAACACCTTAATGAAGAGATTTTACTATTATAACCTATTCGAATTATCGCAACGCAATGCTCTATTCTCTCCCGATAATATCGAAAATATTAACCCCGTCGGGAAGACGCGTCGTCCCATCTCGAAAACTTCGCGTATGGGCAATAAGCCGTTTGAAATGTTTGCGCAGATGATAGGCGTCGGGGACATTTGGGCGGAACCAGTCTCCTTTGGCGCTGAAGAGCCAGTCGATACCCGATTTTATATCGAGCAGCGAATATCCTCCCGTATCAATCAAAAGCTGAATCTGTTTTGCCCAGCTCATCACATCAAAAGGTTCTTCGAACTGCGGGTCGATAAGGGAGAGGCGACGGATAAAATACTGTGCCATCTCAAATTCTGCTGTTGAGGGTTTGTTTTCTGCTAAATCGGCAGATTTGGTAACAGCGGGGGCATTGGAACTCACTTCACGCCGTATCCATTTTTCAAACTCCGCACACCAATCAAACGAGCGGCGGTTTTGGGAGCGTTGATGGAAGTTGAAATCATCAAAAATCTCTCGGCGCAACCCCTCTCGATCACATACCTCCAGCGCGTAAGCGTGCAACTCTTCGAAGGTCTCATTGGAAAGGTTGAGATAATAGTTGCTGTCGGTATATTGTGTAGCCGCCAGAGCTGTTTCAGGAATGTTTTGATGAGGGGCTATGGGTTCTAGGCGGTAGAGAATCATCACACCGTTGGCGGTTTTTTCACGGGTTGTTTTCAGAATTTTTTTGGCCACCAAAGCATCCAAAGCTTCAACAACTTCCCGCGAACTGTGCCGTAAAAGTTCAGCGAGAAACGAGGCGCTAAGCGCTTTTGGTTGAGCTCCCCAGATAAAGCCATAACGGATGATAAGGGGGAGCAGGGATCGCTCTAGCAGGCTCAGATCGTCACGGTCGATGAGAGAAACGGGGATGGAGATCATTTGCTTTTTCTCGCGAGGGCGCGTTTGGTCGCAGGTGCGATGATTCCCTGATGGAGCGCTCTTTCACGTTCGAGCAATAACTCTCGATAGATGTGTGCAACGCGCCCCTCAAAAAGACCCCGATCGAGTGAGACGTAATCGTAAATCCATCGCTTGGTCAGGGTTCTTACCACCTCTATATCGAGCGTATCGAGCAAGGCTTCGGCGGAGCCAGCCTCTTTAATGGTGGTGAAACGGACATTTTCAAACCGTTCTAGCGCACTTTTTTCACTGTTTTTCTCATCGGTGACCGTCCGACGCAGATCGTACATAAGCGCATACAGTTTTTGGGCTCGTGCATGTGCTTCGAGTTCCAGAGGGGAGCGCTGCTCGTTCAGGAGCTCATGGGCAATCACCGAAATTTTTTCTATTCCCGTCTTGTAGGCAAAATCACGGCTCGAGAGGCGACGGAGAAATTCGCTGTAGCGACTCGTGCTGATAGGACGAACCAGTTCATCGATATGGCTACGTAAAAAAACGTCCTCATCAATTTTAAAATAGTTCATCAGCGACGTGACAAACTGTGTGCGGATTTGATCATCGGTAGGAATATATGTTTGCATAAGAGAAGTATAACATCTTCCCGATATTTTCGCTAAAATACGGTGGGCATTTACGCAGTGCCTAGACATATACAAAGAGGCTCCCATTTTAACCATTAACGCTACAGTAATCCCCCACGGAGACGAAGATCTCGGGGATAATCTTCTCTACTACGACTATAATATCGATCATCTCCTCTCGCTACAGGCGAAAGGACTCACGATGGAAGATGAGAGTTACGTCAGTGCTTTTCGTTCGTTTGAGGGGGAAGTGTATGAAAACTATATCTATGAAAAACTTCTCCGATTTGCTGCGAATGAACCAAAAATCAAACAGTTTATTATCAAAGGGCCCCATAAAAGCCGTACCCATGCCCAAAGTGATGCCCTCTCGGTGAGCTGGAAAGGGCAGATTATTTACCGCGCCCGCCACAAAGAGATTGGAGAGTTCGACGGACTCCTTTTTACCGACAAAGAGCTCTATTTCATCGAGATGACCTTGGTCAAATCGGTGAGTAGCCTGAAAAAACGGCTTCGTAAAAAACGGGCATTGCTGGAGGTGTTATTTCCTCGCTACAACGTCAAATCGATTTTGGTCCTCAATGAGGGGGCGACAGGGACGACAGAGCTTCCGTCATTTGCGAGCGTTTGGTTCACCAAGCCTTACAGTGCCGCGCATCTGCTGGAGCGGCTGAGTACCGATTCACCCCGTGCGCCGATGATACGCGTCGAAAGCGATAAAATTGCCCACGCCGAAGAGATCAAAACATCATCGTTTAAATATTATGCGACCCTATCGTGGATGTTGCGTTCGCTCCGTAACGCCCCTCTGATCGACTGGGACTTTTTCCGTAAAGCGGCAACACAACGCTATCACGATATATATACCAAGGTTTACATTGGGCATTTGAGTATGGAGGATTTTTCTCTCATCGTTCCGGGGCTCTCTTTTGAAAAATCTCAAGCGAAGCGTGCGGTAGTAGCCATCGAAAAAGATCACTCAGGAGGATATTCTCTCACCTATTTCCTCCGCCATGCGGGTAAAAAGCTCGATAATGTTACCGTCACGGATGGGGTGGCGAAAGTGGCAAAAAAAGATCCGCTGGGGATCACCCTCACCGAGATGAACCATCTGGATAAAATGATGGATGAGAGTTTCGGCTTAACGCTTGAACAACACGGCGAAATAGAAAAGATGTTGAAGACGATTACTCATAAATAAAGGGGATAAGCGGTGCTGGCTTCCCTGTATAATATCCTTGGGAATAATCGACCCCTATCTCTTTGATGGTGTTGTATATCGCCTCATCGCTAACAAACTCGGCAATGGTTTTCGCTCCAATCTTTTGTGTAAAATCGACAATCGTTTCAACGATGATGCGGTGCCGTTGATTGTCTGTGATTTCCCGTATCAGTGAACCATCGACTTTAATGTAATCCACATCGAGCTTAAGTATATGTTCAAAGTTGGAATACCCTGTCCCAAAATCATCGATGGCGATTTTGGCTCCAAGTGCTTTGACTTTACTGATAAACTGTGCCACCTCTTGATAGTTTTCAATCCCATCCGATTCCAGAATTTCAAAAACAATGCGGGATGCAGTCCCTGTTTGTATAATTGTTGTCATAATCTCTTGCACCGTAGAAGAGTCGTTCATGTCATAGATCGATATATTCACGGAAAACTCTTCACTGCGCGTACTGAAGAGATGGCACGCTTGATGGATGACCTCTTTGGTGATACGGGAGTAGAGCTTTGTTTTTTTGGCAATCGGTAAAAATTGCATGGGCATAATTATTGTTCCATCTTCGTCGATCATTCGAACCAAGGTCTCGTATTTGTCAATTTTCCCTGTTGAGATAGTGACGATAGGCTGGTAATGGCAGACGATGCGTCCCCCGACTAATGCTTTGCGGATAGTGCTTGCCATGGCGATATTACTATGATACTGTTTTTCGACATTTTCAGATTCTTCGTAAAAAGCGATCGGAATTTTTTGCTCTTTTGCCCTGTGCAATGCGATATCGGCATGGGTAAGAAGTTTATCTACCCCTATTGCTACCCCGGCGCTCATATGTACATCGAGTGGTTCGTTTTCGACAAGAAAGCGCTCTTCATCCAGCGCGGAGATGAGCGCGGCTATACGGCTGTATAGGTTATCTTGTGTCATCGTCTCATAAAATAAAATGGCGAACTCGTCCCCTCCGATTCTGTAGGGGGAAAAGCCCATCGTTTTAAACCATTCAGCCGCTTTGTATAGCAGCATATCACCTGAAGCAATCCCGAAAAAATCATTGATCTCTTTGAAATTGTCGATATTAAATATTGCGCATCCGTTGGGCTGATGCTGTTCTAAATCCTGTAGAAGCTTTTGGCGGTTGGGCAATCCGGTGAGAGAATCAAAAGTTGCGAGATGCTGGATACGCTCGTTGGAACGTTTTTGCTCGGTGATGTCCCGTGCAAAAACAACAACGGATTCTACGCGATTGTTTTTGAAGACGGGATAATAGTTGACGGAAAAAAACATCTCCTCCCTGCTATCTTCAACGTTTATTCCAATACCGGTAGTAAATGTCTGTTCTATATTGATACGCCGGCGTTGCGCTACATCCGAAGGGAAAAAATCATAGATGCACTTTCCAATCATTTCTGAGGGAGTTTTTCCCAGTCTATGGGCAGCCGTACTGTTGATCGTCAAGACGGTTCCCTGTTTATCAATCAAGCAGATACTCTCTTCTGTCGCATTAAGGATAGTTTGTAGCTCAATATGGCGCTGCTTGAGATTTTTTTCTCCCTCTTCAATCTCTTGCCCGAGAACACCGTTTTTTTCCAATAAACGGCTGTTGAGTTGCCGTAAACGCCATGTGAGAAACGGGAGGGTAAGGGCGAGCACAGCAACAAGCCGTAGCAAGAGATTGAGGGCTTTCTCATTGAGGGTTTGCTTGATCGTATCGATTTTAACATCTGCCCCTACGACATACATTCTCCCCTCTTGGCTTTTCATGGGGATAAAAACACTACGAAAGGTTCCCCATTTATCGGTATATTCAGCAAACTGTTTTTTCTGGGTACGAAAAACATTTTTCAGCTCATCGCTCGCATCATCATAGGGGTCAAAATAACGGGTTAGATTGATACCGCTTTTGCGTTCTTCATCCGTACCGCTTGAAGCGGTAAAATAAATCTTTCCATTTTTTTGGATCATTGTGTAGATATAGACTACATTCTGTCCTTTGGCAAAACGGCTTAGGCGGTCAATATTGAAGTCATCTTCTCCTTGGGTAATTGACGAAGGGGCAATCGCACGGCTATGAAAATCAGGGGATAAAACAAGAGAAGCCCCCTCAGCCGAAGCAAGAAGCTTCTCGTCGATTTTATGATAGAGATCGATTCTATTTTGTCGGTATTCATAGTAGCTAAAAAGAGTAACGGCAAGGGTGAAAAGAATAAAAGCAGCGACAAGAAAGAGTGTATTCGATTTGAGTTTCATCTGTACCTGATTGTTGAGTTTAAATATTGTAAAGGAGAAGTATTCTATCTTCTTAACCTTTACATCGCCGTTAATATGCGGTGGCTTCCCCTTTCATCAAAAATTCATAATCTGTCTGTACTATGCGTAAAAATAACCATTTACCTCTATGAGTTATACTTCTGTATACAGTATCTAAAGGATTTTTATGAAAAAAATGGTGTTGTTTGCATTGTTGGCGATGAGCCTTTACGGTGCGGCGTATCAAGTTGGGCAATCGGTTGCTCCATTGGAGCTGCAAGATCAGTTCGGTAAACATATTGCCCTTAAAATAATGCCTAAAACCGTCATTATGGCATTTGAAAAAGGGACAAGCGGGACGGTCAATGAGTATTTAGCGACGCAAAACAAAGAGTATCTAGGATTGCATAATTCTGCTTTTATTGCCGATATCAGCCAAATGCCCAATTTTATTACCGAAGCATTTGCCTTGCCAAAAATGCGAAAATTTCCTTATACGGTGTTGTTGATACGGGATGAAGAGCAGGGGTTGCGATTTCCAGCCCAAGAAGAGAAAATTACCGTAATGAAATTTCAAGGTAATCGTGTGAGTGCTATTGAATTTGTCTCAACTGCAGCGCAGCTCAAACAAGCGATAGAGAAGTGATCACACCGCTCAAGGCGCTTCGTAAAAATCGTTTTAAAACGGCACTTATTTTTATCAGTATGACCGTCTCCATTTCGGCGATCTTTTTGATCAGTGCGATTTCGGGCGGGGTGGTGAGTATGTACAGCTCGATGCTCAAAACCGACGGAGACATCATTGTCACTCAAAAGGGGATTGCCGATACCTTTTTTAGTGATATTAACCGCTCCTTGACGCAGAGTATTTCGTCCATGAACGGTGTCAAAGAGGTTGGTGCGTTGATCTTGGGCGCGGCACCGGTCGATCCTCTTCCGATCGTGGGGATATATGGAGTGAGCGAGAACCGTTTTAAGAGCTACCCCTTGACCCAGGGGATGGTTCCCAACGCGGGGGAGGTGATGTTGGGGTCTAAAATCTATGAGACACTGAAACATCCCAAAACGATCACCCTCTCGAAAAAAGTGTTTGCGGTAAGCGGCGTGTTTAAAAGCAAAATCGGGTTTGAAGAGGGGGGTGTCGTCATAGGACTGGAGGATGCGGGGAGATTGTTCCACAAAAGTGCCTCGATTTTTTTGATACGTTTGAGTGATTTAGGAGAAAGCGATTCTCTTATTCAACGGATCAACGGGATGAATCCCGATATCGAAGCCAAAACGACCGACAGTTTTATCGACTCCTACAATCAGTTTAAAATCATCAAAACGAGCTCCGACGTGATCGGAGCGATGGCGTTTTTGATGGGGATACTGGGGATTGTGAGCATGATGAGTATGGTGGTGAACGATCGCAAAGCAGAGTTCGGTATTATGCGCTCCATCGGCCTCTCCTCGACCGTCATCATTTTCAAACTCTTGAGTGAAACGCTGATCATTGCTGTGTTGTCGTTTGCGGTCGCATGGGGTATTTCAGAAGGGGTGCTGGATCTGATCAAACATGCCGATAAATTTCAGGGCTATATCAACGGAGAGATCACCCTTGCGTTGTTGTGCAATGTCTTTGTTGTTTCGGTTATTATGGCGCTGATCGGGACGCTGTTGCCGGCGATTTATGCTGCGCGCATCGATCCGATAACACTGATTCAGCGAGGTGGTGCATGAAAATCGAAGCCAAAGGGTTGGAGCACTATTACGGACATGAACACGTTTTGCGCGGTATCGATGTAGTGATCGAACGGGCGGGTTTTACGGCCATCATCGGAGAGAGCGGGAGCGGAAAAACAACCCTCTTGTCGCTCCTCTCTACATTGTTGCAGCCTACATCAGGAGAAGTCCGTTTTGACGGAAAATCTCTCTCAGAACTCGGTAATATCGATTTGTTTCGACGGCACAATATCGGGTTTGTATTTCAGTTTCATTATCTGATTTCATACCTTACCCTCCGTGAAAATGTTGCTCTGGCGGCATTGGATGAGACATTGATTGAACCACTCCTTTGTGATCTTGGGATCGGGCGTTTGGGGGGGCGTTACAATGATGAGGTCTCCGGCGGAGAGCGTCAACGGGCTGCAATCGCCCGTGCGTTGATCAACAACCCAAAAATCGTGTTTGCGGATGAGCCGACGGGGAATTTGGACAGTAGAAATGCCCTCGGGGTGTATGAGCTGTTTAAGCGCTTTTCGCAGAACGGGACGGGCATTGTCGTCGCCTCACACGATAAAAAAATCATTGAGTATGCCGATACAATTATTGAAATGGAGGACGGCGTTGTTAAAAATATTCATCAACAATGAGCTTCCTCTTCTCCTGTTTTGGCTCATTCTCGGACTGTTTGCCGGATTGGTCTATGCGGTTGAGATGGTGGGGCTGGACGGCTCGATGACACTCCTCTCCCCCGAGCGTGCTCGATCCCTCCATATCTCCCATATGCTGTACGGTTTTTTCCCGCTGATCCTCTCTCTGTTGCCGTTTGCATTGTTTGAAAAAGAGGGGGTATTGACCCAAAACGCGATAGCACATTTACGCCGTTACTTCGTCCTTTGGAACGTTTTTTTACTTTTTATGAGTCTTTCGATTTTGTTCGGTAATATTCGGGGGTTGCCGTTTTATGATTTTCCCTATCAGCTGAACTTTCTCCTCGCGTTTAGCGGTGTTTTTTATCTGCTAGCCCTTGTTGATGCATTGCGTACGTATGATAAACGCCCTCTTTGGGTCAATGTCTCTCTTATCGTCGTGATTTCTGCCCCCATCGCGCTGGTCGTGCTGATGAATCCGCAATACGGTCAGGTCGAGCAGACGCTGGTGGGGCCGCACGGGGACAATACTCTGGGGATGAGTTTTGCCCTTATTCCCATCTATTATCTGCTGATTAAACTCTCCGCCGAAGGGAAATTCGACCCGCGTGCTCATTGGCTGTGGATCGTTCCGCTTTTGGGGTACGTTGTTTCTCTCATTATTCGCAATTTTTTCCATACTCTCAGCTATAACGAAGAGTGGTTTTTCCAGTATCTTACATTGCTCTATTTGCCATTGCTATGGGTGTGGCTCCGCGATGGAGGGGTACACTTTCGTACTAACCCCTATTTGATCCTCTCGATATTGGCGTTCGTATTCGTAGATGTGGAGGGAAATATCCTCTTTATCCCAGAAATACGGGCATTGATTCACCGTAACGATTTGGTAGTAGGACACGCCCATATCGCTATGGGGCTAGGGGTGGCATTTATGGCATTGGCGATTGCGCACCATCTCCTTCCACAGCTTTTTCGCCGTTCTTACGCGGTTATATGGGGAGGGGTTATTCTTCTGATGGCTATTTTCCTTAGTTTTGCGGGGTTGATAGAAGGGGGGATTATCGGCGGAGAGATCGATCTATTCTTACTCCTCCGCGCAGTGCTTGGGGGAGGGTTGATCGCGATAGTGTTAAAAATCGCCTATGATCGACTCCGACTATCTCTCGATTCACCGTTAAAAATCTATCATTTGATCGGATTTTTAGGGGATGCTGGGGGAGGGGTAGTCCTCTTGCTTGCAGGGGGATGGCTCTTTTCGTTGCTCGGGTTTCATTTTGGCGGGATGTATGAGTATGTCGTATTTGCGTTTGTAATAGGGACGGGGATGATTCACTGGTTCGGACTGCACGCGGATGAAGAGCGATTGGCGTCTCTTAGCGCAACCATCCGTCTACTCGTCTCCTCCACCTTTGCAGCCCTCTATATGGCGGGAATTTTGGACGAACTGGCGCTCCTGATCGCTTTGTATGATGGCGTATATGCGATGATTTATTTTCTTTGGCTGCGCAAATGAATATGCTGGTCATTGTTTTAAGCTCTCAGCTTCTTTATTATCTTCTTATCGCTCAAACGGGCGTCGTAGGGGCGTTTGGTTCAGATATCCATGAGCTTTACACGCTGCCCATCGGAGGAGTATTGGGGAGCTTGATGAGTGCCTACTGGAAACATTATGGGATCAAGCAGGAGCTCTCATTTGTATTCGGCATGCAGATTATGATTTCGTGGTTTTATCCCAATTATTCACTTGGGATGCTGTTGGTTTTTGGATTTATTGTAGGATATGCGACGCCGCTTATGCTCTATACTTTTAAAGCTCAGAGCAAGCTGAACCTCGTCCTTGGGCTGGCAATCTCATACGCGGTTGGGACAGTGTTCTACAGCTATCCGTATGACCAAAGAGGGACAATTGCGATGGTGTTACCGACTATTTCGCTGATTGCATTGTTTTTTTCAACCCTTTCGGATGAGCAGTATACTAAAAACAGTGCTTTAAACTGGAAAATGGTTGGGGCGATGATGGTATGGATTTTTGCCGATTCGGCACTCTTTGAAACATTGAGCCGTTCTGGAGGGATGGATATCTGGAGCCACTATACGGCGCTGATTATCATCTCCCATCTTCTGGGGGTCTATCTGGCGTATCGCTATGGAAAAACATTGATGGAAAACAGTGTCATTATTGTGGGGCTTTTTGCTCTAAGTTATGGGTTTTATTACCTGCAGCAACCGATATTGCTTGCTATTACCTATCCTATTGTCATTTCATATTATAATGTTCTATTGTTTCGCGAATTAATCCAGTTGCGAGACATTCGTAGTATTGGTATCGTCATGGTTGGTGTGGGCTGGGGTGCGGCTTCGGTCGCAAGTTTGGTCGCACTGGAGCATCAGCTTTGGCTTGCCGTCCTTGCGTTAGGAGCTTTTTCCTTTTTATACGTCATCGGAACACGTCCCGATAGACTACGCTAACACTAGGTTTCGCTCGGCGCGAAGCCCGCGCATGCATGTTTGCATGTTTTATTAAAATATATATCAGAGGAGAGCAGTATGAAAAAAGTAAGTTTTTTAGCCATGGTATTGGCAGCATCCGTGTTTGGCGGAAATTTGAGCTTTGAATCGGGAGCTATCAAAGCCCATACGGAAATGGCTTTGGATAAGAAGATTGATCCTGTTGCCAAGAGGGCAATGTCCCATTTGAGTATGGAGAGTAATCCCCTGACCTTGAAAGGGACGATAGAGGTGTCGATGGTCGATCTGATTAGCGATAACAAAAAACGAGATGCCGATATGCAAGAGGCATTGGAGTCTTCTATATTTCCTAAAGCGGTATTCGATGTCAAAGAGATTGTGGCAAAAGGGGAAGATCATTATCTTCTCAAAGGGATGATGAATCTGCACGGAGTGACAAAACCGATCACGTTTGAGGGGAAAATTACCGAAGAGAGTTCAAAAGTGCGTATTAAAGCTACCAGTGCCCTCAAGATGAGCGATTTTGGGATCAAGCCGCCTAGATTAGTATTTTTGAGCGTACGGGATCAGGTCGATTTGTATGTGGATGTTTTGTTGAAACGATAGATCTCTCCGATTTTGAGGGCTTTTACCGCAAAAGGGTGAGGGTTGTTCTTTGCCAAGTGGCTAAACCATTTCAACGGTTCATCCAACGGCTCATCGGAGAGGCTGAAAGTTCCATAATGGATAGGGATAAGTGTTTTGGCTCCCAAAAGCGTGCACGCCTCCAACGCTTCGGGAGGATTGATGTGATTTGCGTGCATAATAGCTTCCGGGCGGTAGGCTCCGATGGGTAAAAACGCTTCGTCAATCTCGAATTTCTCCGCTATCTCTTGAAAATGTTCCCCCATCGCCGTGTCTCCGCTATGATAGAGACAATGCTCCTTGTTTTGAACTATATATCCTCCCCACAGTACTTTGTTGGTATCAAAAGGGGTCCGTTTGCTCCAGTGTTTGGAGGGGACCAATGTTATAAACAATCCTCCTATCATGACCGATTCCCACCAGTGTAGCTCAAAACATTTTTCACGGGCAATATCTCCTTTGAGATAACGCCAAAATCCGACAGGGGCTACGATGATGCAATCGGGATTATTTTTCAACAGTGCCAAAACAGAGGGCTTGTCAAAATGGTCATAATGGGAATGGGTGATAAAAATCACATCGGCTTGCAACTCCTTTTTTGGTATTGGCAATGGTGTATAGCGGCGGTACATCGGGATATTTCCAAAAACAGGGTCAATCATAATAGATGTGCCACCCATTCTAAGCCAAACGCTTGCATGTCCTAGCCAGAGCGCACACTCCTCCTCAGGCAGCGCATCGTGATACACGATTGGCATCGGAGTGTGAGGATTGGTCTGGATAGAGAAACGTTTGGAAATCTGCCATTTAAGAATCGTCAAGAATGAGAGCTTCGGTGACGTATAGCGATGAGCCATTTTTGACCTTTTTGTGGCGATGAAGAATTGTACCTTTAGAGGATTAAAAGGGTGATAAGATTACCATTAGCATACTTATATAAAGGAGCGGCTTTGGAGCAATTCGTCTTTATTCTCGTATTGTTGCTGATTGGTATTGCTCTTCAAAAGATGGATGCCCCTGTTGATTTTGCGAAAAGTCTCAACTTTTTTGTTATTTATGTCTCCCTCCCCGCCACGGTTTTAATACAAGTGCCGAAAATCCATCTCGATATCTCCGCGCTGGGAGTGATACTGATACCGTGGATATTGGTTCCGATAGTCGTCGCTATCGTTATCGCGATGACGAAAAATCATCCTCCGCACGTCCGGGCAGCACTTCTTCTCGTTATGCCGCTTGGGAATACGTCGTTTGTGGGGATACCGATTGTCCACACCCTTTTGGGTGAAGAGGCGATACCGTATGTTCTGATGTACGATCAATTCGGATCATTTTTGATTCTCTCCCTGTACGGGAGCGCCATTATCGCCCGTTATGAAACGGGGAGAATACACAAACAGCATATTGCTAAAAAGCTTCTTCTTTTTCCGCCGTTTGTTTTTCTTATTTTTGCTTTGATTTTTGGAAAAATGCCGCATTCGGCACAGCCGTACATCCAACAGCTCTCGTCGACGCTTGTTCCGCTTGCGCTGATTTCGGTAGGGTATTCGTTACAGTTCAGGGGGGAGATCGATTATCCGCTGCTCTCAAAAGCGCTAATGGTCAAATTGATCGTAATGCCGTTTTTTGCCTTCGGTTTTTTGTATGCAATGGGAGTAGAGCCTCTTGCGCTTAAAACGGCGGTCTTGGAATCGGGAATGCCATCGATGATTACCGCCGGAGCACTGGCAATCGCTGCGGGATTTGCCCCCGCTTTGAGCGCAGCACTGGTCGGTTACGGAATTCTTGTCTCATTGGTGACGTTGCCGTTGATTGCCTATCTCATGGAACGGCTGTTTTAGCATGGGTGCTGATGAGACCCGTCGCAAAAAGGGGATACAGAGGGAGGGGTTAAAGGATCTGTTTTGAAAATGGGTTTTCATGGGATAATGTTGATACAGTTAAATGAAGTTTTAAATATGGAAGTAGTAGATGGGGATGATGTAAAAATAATGTGGCGGGCCACCAAGGATTTGAACCTTGGGAGGTTTAACCCTCGCCGGTTTTCAAGGACGTTTAAACAAAGTGCCAAGAAGGTATAGAACTCCTACATAGGGGAGTTCTATAGATATTTTGCAAAGTCTAAAATGGGTCTTTTTCGTGCCTCATGCAACGAAAGTATGGCGGAGAAACTACTTGGTCTAGCGAGGCAGTAATCCTTAAGACAATCTTCATTCATGTATCATATTTTTTAGTAAGCCCCGTACAATGGCACTGAGAGGGGTATCTCTCATTTCTGCAACGGCTTTGAGTATTTGAGCTTCTTGACTCGTCATGTAAAAACTCAATCTGATTTTTTTCTCTTTAGGTGGCCTTCCACCGATAGCGTTTTCGATTTCATTGAACGTGGGCACTACTTGCTCCATTTGATTCCTTTTTTTGCGATTTTATTGATGGTTTCGTAAACTTCTTTATGGATATTTTTGGTGGTTAGTAACTGATGTTCTCCTCTAGCATTCCCTATACTATTGAACCACTTAATCCCATCTCTTGCGACACGCTCGAATAGGGTACTGCTTCGTATATCCAGTAGGGTCAGCTTGCCTAACGCGTTTGTTAGTTTGTTATAGGCGTATTCGTATTTGGCGGTTTGCTGATAGTTGTTGATAATGATGATGATCGATTTGGCTTCGTCTTTTATGAGCAGATAGGTCTCTATAGTAGCTTTGAGGCTCCTTGCATCGGTTAAAGTGGGAATAATCACACAATCACAATGTTTGACTGCATGAGTCACCTTAGAATCGATCACACTGCTCATCGCTCCAAAGTCAAAAACAACGTCTTCTAAACCAAGTAGATCCTTTGGTATCCTCTTTATATTGTGCGGTATCTGATGAAAACTTTTGATCAGTGTTCGATCCATATTGGTCGTGATATCGTTGGTGACGTAACTGTAGTTGTTTTCTAAAGCATGGTTCAAGGCTATTGAGCTTTTCCCTACACCTCCTTTGAGACTAAAGTATAAATACTTCATGTTTTGTTCCTATTTTTGAGATTAAATCGAGTTTTTGCGACTCGATTTAATCTAATGTTCGAAAAAAATGGTGCTATAAAAGTGCTATTGGATCCCTCTTCTATACCCGTAACGTCCCACTATTCAAACACATATTAATACTTTGGATCTAACTAGAAGGAGGAGGTTTATATGAACCCAATTATCGTATTGATGATAATAAAGTGCCTAATCAGCACTATTTCACGTAAGTAATAGGAGGTATCGTTATGGGCTTATTAACGGAAGCAGATATTAAAAAAATTCCATCCCTGTACGCAACGGAAAAGGAAACCGATCCGGTGGCGTATGTGAAGTTTTTCACACCGGATGGTTCTTGGAGCTGGTATGTTTTAGAGTATGACAGTGAAGAGAGGCTTTGTTTTGGGTATGTGGATGGGTTCGAGGGAGAGCTTGGATACTTTTCCATTGAGGAGCTTGAAAGTGTTCGAGGTGGCTTAGGGTTGAGTATTGAGCGGGATAGGAGTTTTTCTCCTATGCGGTTGAGTGAGGTGAAACGGCTGTGATTATTGAAATATTACATGAGAGTGACCGTGACAGAATCGATGATGAAGCCTTAAGAGGTTATCTTGATTATTCCTTCGCTCGTTTGCCGCAGGGGTTCGATTATTATCAGCATACGCATGAGTATGGATATTTTTGCGTTGCGACGAGCTTTGAAGATTTGCTGGGCGAGGGACTCGTGTTGTCTCATTGGACGTTACCTTCCATGAAAGAGGAAGCGTTTTGGGAGAGGGTTGAACTGATTGAGGAGAAAAGGTTCGATGCGAGGATGGTTGCTGAAGTATTAGTGAGAATTGATACGGACTGTATGATTAGTTTGATCTTTTTGAAGAGCATTCTTGATATTGAGTTTATCCGAGATCATTGGATGATTTGATAATGCGGAATAAATATATTACGAAAAATGAGTTGGCCTTGAAATTAATGATAGCCTACAATCACCTACACAAGGGCTTTTGCTGAGTGGTGGGAAGTACCGCGTTGGGGAGCACGGACATATTTCATTCAATTTTGACAGCAAACTATCCTCATTGGACAGAAAAAGTTTTCTTAAAGCAGTGAAAATGTTCCAAAAATAATAGCCCTTTTTAGCGCGTAAATCATACTTTCTACGCGTTTATCGCCTTATTATCTGAAGTGAAAGTAGAAATAAGGATTTACCCCCTATTCTGATGGTATTTTGATTTATTTTCATTATAATTATTTATTAATAATACTTTTATACAAAGCGTTAATGCTCACTGTTTTATAATTACATTGATCAAATAATTATAGGTACATACACCTGTTAAAGGGCGAAATGCACCAAAAAAATTGCAAGATGGCACTCCTCTTACGACATATTTATTCGATACAACAATCTAGGAGAATTTTATTATGGATGCAGAAAAAGCAACCGGAAAAAGCGCAAAGAGCGCAAGCAATAAGTGTAAGGCAGTTCCAAATGCCCTTATCTATAATCGGGTAACTAGCTCTAAAGGTGATTGGACTGTTAACAAATCACTTGCAATTTCAAGCGATAGCAATAGCGTTATCATAAAACAGGCTGACTACGCCGAAATTGCTACTAAAATTGAAGCCGATGGTGGAGTTGCATTTAGAATACAGGACCATCGACAAAGTAATCCTGCTTTTAACACCACAGCTACGCCTGCGATAGTGGTCAAATTTACTAATAATGAAGAGGATGAGATCGTTTGTTTGGATGTTATGGAGAGTCTTCCCGGGACGGAATTTGACAAAGAAGAGATTTTTAAACGATATACGCTTTTTGTTGATTCTGAGATGTTCTTTGTTTACAGTTATGTCGTCAAAAACGATCTTGAAGTAGCTGAATCGATGGCTGCCAAAAAACATGGTAAAAAAACGATTGATTTGACATGATTGATTTTGCACATTCATTCCCAAATGGGGATGATAGTGCCGTTATCCCAGGTGAAACTGCTGTTATTGTAGTCTCTATGGATGCTGAATGGTGGAGCAATTACACGAAAAATGAAAACTTGATATTGAGTTATCAATTTAGTGTCGTTGACCTGAAAACAGGCCTGCGGGGTGATGATATCTATTACACCAATTGGGTAGAGAAAGAGCGACTGACAATTACTCAGATACTTGAGCAGGTTGGGAATATTGTTGGTTTGTCATTAAGCGACCTTAATGGCTATACCATTGTATTTGTAGCACATAACGCTATCGCGGAGTGGAGCACTATTAAAAATCGAAGTAAGCTAAATAAATATTTGCAGATGATTAGAAAAACGGTGATTACTCCGGGGATTTCACCTATAGAATTGAAAATTTATGATGGAAATCGAAATAAAAAGATTGTGAAGTTTATGCTCAAGGACACCATGCTTTTGGTTCCTGAAGCGTACAGATCATTGAAAAAAGCTTCCGTTTTAGTGGACCCTGAGTTTGCTAAATTGGATTTAACAAAGGAAGAATTATCGAATATGCTCAAACTTTTGCAGGAGGAACCTGCAAAGTTTGAAGCATACGCGATTAGAGACACGCAAGTGACTCTAAAACTTTGGATAACGCTACAGTGCATGTTAAATGAGATAAATGGTACTGGAGATAGAATATTTTCAACTCTCAGTAGTGCGGCGTTATCACGATTCAGATCGATGTATGTACAAGAATTTGGAGGTGAAGCTTTTGAGTTCTTATTTCGACGAAAAATGTGATGCTTGGGTGGGCGGTGAAAAGCCCCGTAAATCAGATGAAAAATCACCCGAGCAGCTTGCATTTGAGAAGCACTATGATCTTGCTTCTCGAAGTTATATGGGAGGATTGAATTCCTCATACGTCATTGGGAAAGTTAAGGGTGATATCATCGATATCGATTTTTCTAGCTGTTACCCCAGTGCTTTAAATATGATACAAAACATGACGTACGACGCAAGCGGAGGTATTGAAGAATTTAAAATCGAGCTTGAAAAATACGATGGGACGTATTTGCCTATTTCTATGGCGGATCTTGAGTTTGAATTTCCTCCTGATTGCCCGTATCCATCGCTACCCATTAAAAATGGGGATGCTGGATTGTTTTATGTCTTGAAAGGTCGAACGACATGCACTTTGCCTGAAATACATTTGGCATTGCAACAAGGGTGTGTGATCACCAAGTGGCATGAAGCTGTTGTTATGGAATGCGATGAGGGATTTACCTTTCTGGAGTTTCTCTCTGAATTGATTAAAGCTCGTAATGACGCGAAAAAAGAGGGCAATGGTATGTTGCAACTCATTTTGAAAGACTTTGTAAACGGTATGTATGGGAAGGTGGCACAGGGGATTAATCGCCGATCAACTTACGTTGTTGGGAAGGGTGTATCACGTCCTTTACCCCCATCTGCTGTCACCAATCCTTATATCGCAAGTGCGGTCACGGGCGTGGTTCGAGCGGCTCTGAGTTCAATTGTCCATGCTGTATCCACTCTTGATGGGTATATGGTCATAAGTGCCACGACGGATGGCGTGTTGTATAAAGCCCCTTTGTCAGGAGAGTGTACGTCTGTAATCGATTTATTATTTGATACTGATGTGATTGAGAAGAAATACGCCGGTTCCATTGTTCAGGCATTTGAGGGTGGTTCGGATGATTATATCAAGTCATTTGAATCCGTGGATAATGTACTGTATCAAGAACTATTGAAGTATCCATCTATACGGTTACTGCAAGCCTCACGTGCGGTATGGGGATTTGATGAATTTATTGAAATCAAACATATCGCGACCGAAGTTACGAATCTAAAAACACGTGGACAGGTCGGATTTTATGAGTATGAAGGGGTGAAATATCCCACAGTTCTGGCTAAGGCTGGTAACAAAATAGATGGTTCTAAACTGGAGCAAGCTACGGAGCTTTTGAAGATGTTTTATGACGATGAAATAGCGTATAACGATGTAACCACGTTAGCCTCTATACGGGATATTCTTGACCCAAAGAAGTCAGTAAATGACCTTGTATCGGTTAAAACGCGTGTGAAAGTGAATACAGATTATGACTTTAAAAGGAGACCTGTCAATGTTGATCCAGACGGTACCATTTAAAAATATTGAAGAAGCCAATCTCTATCGAGGTTGCTCCAAAAATCTCAGAGCTAATGGGATCAAAGCCCGTTGCTATCGAGTTGAATATGCCGTTCATTTGGCGAAAAATAAAGTGAAAAAACGGGGCAGTAGCAAAGATTTTACTACCCGACATTTTCTCAGAGGATTGATCCAAGGGATTAAACCATTTCCAGATGTGATAGGATTGAGCTACGGTGATGTGGCAAATTCGCTAGAACACTGTGGTGTGACGGTTAACAAGGTTAAGGATGCCAAGCGGTATCCATTCGTTTTTAATGTTATTGATAATACGAGCGCGAATAGAAAATTGATCAAATTTTTGCTGGAAGCTTTTGGTTTGGGCGCTCTTTATGGAGAAATATTACAAATATTAGTATTTAAGGGGGTAAGTAATGGCCATGAAATCATTCAAGCCCCTTGATGGGTTTTATGTATACATGTATGCAAGAACACTTGCGATAGGAGAAAAATTATGGAATTAATAGATATTATAAAATCAGTACGAATATACTCTGAAAATGGCGCTATCAAGGCAGATTATCGTGTTCATGCCAGTGCAAAACTACCCAAGGGGAAAACAGGCAATCGTTTTCGTTTTTCGACCAACAAAGAAGATAGCAAACTCGCACTAAAGTACGTTGAGAAGCATAAATTCGAACTGGCTCTACAGCATTATGAGTCACAATTTGATAATGTGGAAAACAAAGAGGACATCTTTTTTAAAGATATCGCATATCAAGCTCTTAAAGAGGCTGAAATTAATCGTCGTAAACACGATGGGACAAACGATTATCTGAGTATTTTAGATAAATTTGTATTACTTTTCTTTGGTCCTATGTTGGTAAAGGATATTCAGGTCAAAGATGTACGAGCGTGGATGTTAGAAATGAGCAAATTGAAGATATCACAACGTAGGTTTTATAAATATTATTATGTGCTCAATCGTGTTATGGCGTATGCTGCTGAGAATGGATATATCATTTCTAATCCTATGCTGCATGTGAAACGATCTTCTCCAATGTTTGCGAAAGCTGAGTCCAAGGATACACAGTATTTTACGAAAGATGAGGTTGAGACGATCCTTAATGCCCCTTTTAAAGGTACTACTGACTGGGAACGACTTCGACACAATTTCATTATTGCATTTCTATACATCGCATTTTTTACAGGTGGACGAACGGGGGAAATAATGGCGTTAAGAAGGTCGGATATTGATTTCGAGAATAAAACTATTACATATCGTACGAGTATGCGAAAGGGTGTTCTTTCTACCACCAAAACTGGTAAATCTCGGACAGTGCCAATGGTGAAACGGGTGGAAGATGTGCTATTGAAATGGCTAGAGGGAAATGTGAAAGGGGAATATGTATTCTCTGTTCCGAATAAAGGTACTCCGTATCGTGAATCGCGTGTAATTGCCGATCACATGTATAAGCCTTTACTTGAACAGTTGGGTATCCCCTATAAGATTCTCTACAGCACTCGCAGCACTTTTGCCAGTTTGGCGGCTGAGAGCGGTGTGAGTATGCTTGTTATATCAAAATGCCTTGGGCATGGTGATCTTTCAACTACGCAACGTTTTTATATTCGTATTGGGAAACTCAATGAGGATATTTCGCGTGATGAATTGGAGAAGTTTGCTGCTTGAGTGATTTCAGTCATCGATTTTCGGATCGATGATTTTTTTACCATTTTGTCATGAAAAATCTCGAAAAATCGAAAAAATAGCCCTGATTTAGACTTGCTCTTTTTTCTCAATCTCTTGTGATGACCTATTTCATGGCATTTGCCATAACATCCTCGCCGGTTAATATATTCGGCGAGTACCTTTTAAAGGATTGTTTTTTACTCTTGAGCTATTCTCAGGGTAGATTTAAAAACCTTATTAAAGCTTATGATTTTTTGCCGAATAAATCTTTGAATATGTTTTTGATCTGATTTATGCCGTCATTCGTTACTTGTCTTTCATCTTTTTGATAGCAATTCTTACACCATCCTAGATGTTGTTCTTTAAAAGCATTATCTGCTTTTAATAAAACGTCAACATTTTCTCTTCCACAATTAACACATGTTGCCATTTTTATCCTTTTGTATTATATTAAAGATTATTAATCTTAATTATTTATTGGAATTCTAATTAAGAAATTTTTAATTTTTATTACGTCCAAAATCAAGCTTGCCACATTTAGGGCATGGGTATCCCACTTCTTTCTTTGCGCCGCAATGTCTACATGTTATTTGCAAAGATGTATTTACATACACCCTGATTGAATTTCTAGATTCAGATTGTTGGATATTATACCAAGACATTTTCGCCTCCTAAGACTGAGATTATTAGTAATAAACATGCTACATTTTTCATTATTTTTTATCCTCTGCTGCATGAATGCCAAGCTGACTCAGAATTGCTCGATAAAATCCGCTATTGTTGTTATCTCCAGTATCTGGCTCTTTATTAGCTATATCTATGCATTCTTGGAATAGCATTGGGCCACTTTTAAGTGTTTTCTTGCTGTCTTCAGAATTACTAACCATCTCAATGTATAATTTACTATTCATATCAACTTTCAAGCAATATTCTATTTCCCCACTTCTAATTTTTGGTGCTTTGTTCCTATAAATCTCTTGCATATGCTAAGCCCTGTTTTTGTTTGTCTAATTTAGATAATACTATCTGTTTTAGACTTAACTGATGCTTACAATATGTACAGAATAATACAAAATAGATTGAGAGATTTATCGGTGGATATAATTGAAAAGATTAGCTTCTTGATAGAAGAAAAGGGGTTGTCAAAAAAAGAATTCGCAGATAAGCTTCGTAAGTTGGAGCCGAAACTCAAAGGAACCGGTGAAATCCCCAGTGAGCAAACAATTTACCGCTATCTCAATGAATCACGTGAATTAAAAGTAGAATTGATACCTTTTATTGCAGAAGTGCTTGAAGTGAGTGAGCAGGAACTTTTCACCTTTAATATAGAATACGCCTGCAATTATAACTATCGCCAATCGAAAGAGATCCGAGAAATAATTGAACTCTTGCAATATGCTCCGAGCAGTATTGTGGTGTACATAAGAGAGCAGTTGTTTAAATATAAAATACTTCATGGTGAGACTACTCAAAAAATTGACTTGAAATAAACATAAATAGGATCGCGTCAAATTCGTGTCTTTTTTTCTCAAAAATATCCACAAAAATGCACATTGTTGAAAAAAACAACCGGAGAGTAATTTGGTTAATAGTATAAGTTTTATTGATGGTATAATCTCTGAAAGTATCGTAAATAAAGGAGTTGTGTAAGTTTGATGGCGGGCCACTAAGGATTTGAACCTTAGGAGGTTTAACCCTCGCCGGTTTTCAAGACCGGTGCAATCGACCACTCTGCCAGTGACCCGTATAAAAATGAGACTATCTTACAATTTGGAGGTGGTACCCAGATTCGAACTGGGGGTCAAGGTTTTGCAAACCAGCGCCTTACCGCTTGGCCATACCACCATCCATTTGTGGTGCCCGGAGCCGGACTTGAACCGGCACAGTGTTACCACCGAGGGATTTTAAGTCCCTTGCGTCTACCGATTTCGCCATCCGGGCAACGATAACAAAAAATACCTCAGCTAAAATATCATTAGTTGATATTTCAACTGAGGTATATGGAGCGGGAAACGAGGTTCGAACTCGCGACCCCGACCTTGGCAAGGTCGTGCTCTACCACTGAGCTATTCCCGCATTTTTTGTGGACTGAAAGTATAGCAAAAAAAAAATCCGATGTAAAGAGGTGATGTAAAGAAATTTGCTATAATGAGAGACATTGAAAATAAGCGAGGAATTTTTATGCGAAGCGATACGATTAAAAAAGGGTTTGACAGAACTCCCCACCGAAGTTTACTACGGGCAACAGGGTTAAAAGATGAAGATTTTGATAAACCATTTATCGGGGTAGCCAACTCCCACATTGATATTATTCCAGGGCACTTTTTTCTCCAAGAGTACGGCCGTATCGTCAAAGAGGCAATACGTGAGGCGGGCGGCGTCCCCTTTGAGTTTAATACGATCGGTGTGGATGACGGGATTGCTATGGGGCATGACGGGATGTTGTACAGTCTTCCCAGCCGTGAATTGATCGCCGACAGTATCGAGACGGTGATGAATGCGCATAAGCTTGATGGGTTGATATGTATCCCAAACTGTGACAAGATCGTTCCGGGGATGTTGATGGGGGCGTTACGCGTCAACGTACCGACGATTTTTGTCTCAGGGGGACCAATGAAGGCAGGGCATAAAAAAGACGGTACCCCTATTGATTTGGCGACAGCATTTGAGGCGGTAGGACAACACGCCAATGGAAATATGTCCGATGAAGAGCTGTATGAGATCGAGTGTGAAGCGTGTCCGAGCGGCGGAAGCTGTTCGGGGATGTTTACGGCCAACTCGATGAATACCCTCTGCGAAGCGATGGGTGTAGCGTTACCCGGGAACGGTACCGTCTTGGCAATGACGCCGGAGCGGATTGAGATGGTCAAAGTTGCCGCGAAACGTATCGTTGAGATGGTGCTCGATGAAAACAGTGAAAAATGGAATATGCGCAATATCCTCAATGACAAAGCGATCCACAACGCATTCGTTATCGATATGGCGATGGGAGGCTCTTCGAATACGGTATTGCATTTGTTGAGCATAGCCAAAGAGGCAGAGGTCGATTTCGATATTACCCAGATCAATAAAATCAGCCAAGATGTTGCCCATATCGCCAAGATTTCTCCCTCTCTTTCGACCGTGCACATGGAAGATATTAACCGTGCCGGTGGCGTCAATGCGGTGATGAAAGAGGTGAGCCGTCGCGGTGGCGTGCTGCACCTTGATGCGATGATGGTGACGGGCGAGACGTTGGGTGAACGGATTAAAGATGCGGTGATTAAAGATACCAATATCATCCATACCAACGAAAACGCTTTCTCTCCTGTCGGCGGATTGTCGATACTTTTCGGTAATCTTGCAGAAGAGGGTGCGGTCGTCAAAACAGCGGGAATTACCCCCAATATGCGTCAATTTACGGGGAAAGCGATCTGTTTCAACTCTCAAAACGAAGCGATTACGGGGATTATGTCTCATAAAGTCAAAGCGGGAGATGTCGTCGTTATCCGTTACGAAGGACCCAAAGGGGGACCGGGGATGCAAGAGATGTTAGCTCCTACGGCACTTATTATGGGGATGGGGCTTGGCGAGAGCGTGGCTCTTATCACCGATGGACGTTTTTCGGGCGCAACGCGCGGTGCAAGCATCGGTCACGTGAGCCCTGAAGCGGCTGAGGGGGGGATGATCGGGTTGATTGAAGACGGAGATGAGATTGAGCTTGATGTCGATTCCCACCTTTTGCAGCTCAATGTGAGTTATGAAGTGCTCGAACAACGACGCTTGCACTTCAAACCGTTCAAAAAAGAGATCACCTCCAAATGGCTCAAGCGTTACAGCCTCCTTGTTTCCAACGCCTCTAACGGGGCAGCGTTAAAAACAGAGTTGTAATACTACGTGTCGGAGGGGTGAAACTCCGGCACAATTTTTTGCAACGCTCTGATCGGACTGTCGCTGACCAATAAATTCTCAATATCTTCTTTTAATTTTGCAATCGGATAGGGTGTTGAATGCGCTATTAGTATCGATTCAAATACTGTTTTTCGCTCACTCTCATCGATCAGAAGTTCTTCATACAGTTTTTCCCCAGGACGTAATCCCGTAATAACAATCTCTATCGGTTCCGTCGTATAGAGGCGAATCATCGTACGGGCCAAATCGAGTATTTTGATCGGTTCCCCCATATCGAGGATAAAGAGTTCCCCTCCACGGGCGATAGCGGCGGCTTGGAGGACAAGCTGGCAGGCTTCGTCGATGAGCATAAAATAGCGGGTGATGTCGGGATGGGTGAGGGTGATGGGCCCCCCGGCTTCGATTTGCGATTTGAATTTCGGGATGACGCTGCCGCTGGAGCCTAAAACATTCCCAAATCGTACCGAGACGATTTCGCTGTTGTGGGGATTGACGTTTTGTGCGTAGAGCTCGACGACCCGCTTGGTGGCCCCCATGACGTTGGTGGGGCGTACCGCTTTGTCGGTCGAGATAATAACGATTTTACTGACACAGTTGGCAATGGCGCTGTCGATGACGTTGCGGCTGCCTTGTATGTTGTTCGTGATTGCGGCGTGGATGTTGGCTTCGCAGAGAGGGACATGTTTGTAGGCGGCAGCATGGAGTAGGATATCGGGCTTGGAGGAACAAATAAGTGTCTCTAGGGCTTCACGATCGAGAATATTGGTTAGATGCAGGGAGGCACTTGGAAGCTTTTCTCCTATTTGGTAAAGATTGTATTCGCTGTTGTCGATTAAAATGAGTGTTTTGGCACCAAACCGGTGGCATTGAAGGGCGATTTCGCTCCCGATACTTCCCCCCGCCCCCGTGATAAGGACGATTTTGTTTTGGATGAACTTTCCGATGGTTTCCGTATCGAGGTCTTTGGGATGACGGGCGAGAAGCTCTTCGACGGAGAGCTCTTTGAGGACACTTTTTCCTTCTGAGAGGACAAAGGAGCGCTTAATGTCGTCTACTCCCATGTCGCTTAGATGTTGATACAGTTGGCGCAATTGCTCATTGGGTAGGGAGCCGTCAATGATGGCTGCGGTGATTTTTTTGCTCTTTATGAGGGAGGGGATGTCGTTTAGGCTTGAAATCTTTATCGTGTGGATGGTTGAGCCGATCATGCTCTGATTTTTTTCCTGAACCGCCACGATTCCTATGGGATAGTAGTTCGAGGAACCATCAAGGGTACTCTGGATGAGGCGTGAGGTATTGGATGAAATACCGATAATCAACGTCGGTTTATGGATCCCGGTGGGGAAGCGTGATTCGAGAATGAGCCGTTTTGAAAATCGAAGAAGCCCCAGCAGAGTAAAGGAGAGGAGAAAATCGATGATAATGACACTACGGGGAAAAGGAGAGAAGGGGTCGGGGAAAAGAATATAGATAAGGGCAAAGAGCCCATACGCTGCCAGGTGGGCTTGAAAAAGGGCTCTTGCATCTCCCAGCGCAAAAAAACGCCAAATAATCGTATAGTTTTTAAAAAGAGCAATAGCAAGAAGTTTTAATCCAAAAAGGGTGAGAAAAACGGACCAAAAAGGGGCTAAAAAATTATCCGGTATCTCAAAATTGAAGCGGAGAAGATAGGCGGTATAGAGGGTGAGAAGGGACAAAAATGTATCCGCAAGGATAAAAAAAGAGATCCGTTTGGCACTGCTGGGAACCAGCCATGATCTCATTTTAGACCCTTTTTGATGAGGGTAGTGACTCTTTGGACCTCTTCACGAGACATTTGCGTTCCGCTGGGGAGGCAGAGCCCTTTTTCAAAAAGGGTTTGAGAGGTACCGTTTTGAATACAAAGGGCCTTCTTAAAAAGAGGCTGGAGGTGCATCGGTTTCCACAAAGGGCGACTCTCGATGTTCTCCTCTTCGAGCAATAGTCGCAGGGTATTGGGATCTGTATGTTCAAAGGTGAGGGTGGTGAGCCAGCGGTTTCCGCTTGCATTGGGTAATTCCGGCATAAAAGTGATTTCATCGATACTTTTCAACTCTTCGCGGTACCACTCAAAAATTTTTCGTCGCGATGCAATCCTCTCATTCAACACTTCCATCTGAGCGACCCCGATGGCGGCTAGAATATTGCTCAACCGGTAGTTGTAGCCAAACTCGGTATGTTCGTAATGGGGCGCATCGTCACGTGCTTGGGTTGAGTAAAAACGGGCTTTGTCGATGAGGTCACGGTGAGGCGATACGAGCATCCCTCCCCCTGACGTGGTGAGGATTTTATTGCCATTAAAACTGTAGACGCCGAAAATTCCGAAGGTCCCGCTTTGTCTCCCCCCATAAGTAGCCCCCAGGCTCTCTGCCGCATCTTCGATCAGATGGATACCGTGCACATCACAAATTTGGATGATTTTTTCCAGATCGGCGCATTGACCGTAGAGATGGGTGACGATAAGGGCTTTGGGTTTTTTGGGAGCGTTACGAATCGCCTCTTCGAGGAGCTGGGGATCGAGATTCCAGCTTGCCGTATCGCTGTCGATAAAAAACGGGGTTGCGTTTTGGTAGAGGATCGGAGAAATAGAGCCGATAAACGTAAACGAGGAGGCGAGGACTATATCCCCCTCTGTGATACCCAGTACCCGAAGGGCGAGATGGAGGGCTGCGGTAGCACTGCTAAGGGCAAGGGCGTTGGGGGCATGTGTGGCAGAACGAATGGTTTGCTCAAATTCATCCACCATAGGTCCCACGGGGGCGATGTAGTTGCTCTCAAACGCTGACGCGATGTACTCCTGCTCTCGGCCGCTCATGTGGGGCGGAGAGAGGAAGAGGCGAGGGGGCTTCATCATTACACTTTGAGTTTATAAATCTTACTCATCGGGTCAAGGAGTACCGGCTCAAAAAGATTTTTATCGTAGTGTTCAAAGACAAACATTTGGATATATGCAGAATTAAAATAGAAATCATCCACTATTAAAAACCGTCCGTAGCTTGCCATATAGATGACATTTAGCCCCTCGGAGGCAAAATGTTGTTCGTTTACTTGAAGGGTGTTGCTTTTGTTATAACCGACTTGATAAAAGCCTTTGATAGGAGTCTCTTGGTTCCCGATTTGTAGGATGCTTTTTTCTTTGTGTATCGATATTCCGTTGCCCAGCTCTATCGTTTTTCCCGTATCTTGTATCTGCTGTGTGGCATAAAAGAAAGGTTGTTCCGGTTTATTATCGGGATTTTGGAGATCAAGATAGCTAAAAAGGGTGACGGTGGGGAGGATCTCCATCATCCGAAGAGGGAGGTAGAGGTAAATATCGCGTGTTGGTTTGGGAAGTGTGGGCTTGAGCGCAAGAGCAACCATCATATCATCGACGGTATCGGCTTTATAATCTTTGAGCATTTCAGAAATAATGGCACTTTTGTTATTCTCAAACCCTTTCTCTGTGTATTCGATACTGAGGCGTGCCATGACAGCGGCATTTTTCTGGGGCTGTGTGAGGACATAGCTGGCCGGATAGTTGACATCACCCGTATGTTTCCCCCCATCGACGAGCGTTTTGACGTCGCTGTAGTAGCGGATCGGATAGCCGTAATCCCACCATGCGATTACGTAGTCCTCGCGGGATGCTATTTTCCCTAGTTTATCAAGGGTGGAAACTTCTTGCGCCGTGAAAACGGTAGGGGTCATATACTCTCTGATGTGGAGGTAGTTGGGATACAAAGCCGCACTTGTAAGGGTAAACAAAACAATGGAACGAAGCCATCTTTTTTCGATGGGTTGGGTGATAAAGAGTAAAAAATAGGCAAATCCAAGCGCCATAGCAGGGACGGCATAGATGGTGAATCGTAACCCGGACGACATCGCGATAAACCCGAGGGCAACAAAGGGGAGGGAGATAAGCAGCGGTCGATACGCAAAAACAGCGAGGGCATAACCGATACACGCGAGTAAAAAGGTGATCGTATGACCGCTGATCCGTTCGGCAAAAACGGTAAAAGGGATATTCCCCGCTTCACGGACGGTTTGCGCGACATTGTAAAAATGAAGGGCTGCCGTATCCGTTGACACACTCTCTCGAAGGACGTAGCTTTTTAGGAATCCCCAAATCGGATCGATCCCCCCTGTCCCAAAATAGAGGACCGCCATCCCTGCAAAAAGGAACCAAAACCATTTTTGATCCAGTTTCGGTAGAAAATGGAAAAAAGCGTATACCGCCAATGCAATCGAAAGCTTCATCCAGATCGGTAACGTTAAAATCCCGAGGATAATAAAGAGAGAAATTTTATAGACGTAGTGGTTTTTTCGCTCAAAAACGAGTGCGTACAGCAATACAGTAACTAAAAGAGCCGTATTGAGGGCATAGCCTTGTGGATACCACCACTGATAGAGGGCAAAAGTGATCGTGACGGGGAGAAGATATCGGTTGCGCTGATGGAGGAGGGCTAGGACAATGAAATAGAGTGAAAACAGCGGTAATACGATAGTGAGCATATCGGTGTCGTAATAGCCGGTCATGGTGCGGTTGTAATAGCTGTGGGCGATACTGGCGATGAGTGCGGCGATAAACCCCATCGTGGTCTGATTGAACGCCCGTCCGACTAAAATGAGGGGGATAACGATCAGTGAGCCGATGAAAGCCGGCATAGTGAGAATCAATGTTTCAAAGCTCACGGGGATGATTTTAGAGAGCCATGCGGTCAAGAGAGAGGCCGGATTGTCAACCGGAGAGAGATCGTACGCTTGATGGCTTCCGCTTAGGATGTCACGCGCCCCTTCGGCGAAAAAATAACCGTCATTGGTGTTGATCATCAGGGCATTATTCCAATGAAAGGCTTCGATCCCCTGTACGTCCATAACCCAAAGATAGCGCATAGAGAGGGAAAAAAGATAGGCGATAAGGATCAAGAGGATAACCGTTTTGGTGTTGAGAGACTCATTGGGGAGTTGTAGTTTCATAATTTAACTATCCTTGCAAAATGTTTTTTTAATGCGGGCAGGAACTCCTGCTACGAGCACGTTATCCGAGACGTCTTTTGTCACCACGCTTCCTGCAGCAACGACGGAGCCCGAACCTACCGTTATGTTTTGGAGGATCAGTGCTCCCATACCGACGTGAGTACTGTTTTTGATCTGTA
The DNA here is from genome assembly GCA_036821965.1 of Sulfuricurvum sp. Classification (GTDB taxonomy): domain Bacteria; phylum Campylobacterota; class Campylobacteria; order Campylobacterales; family Sulfurimonadaceae; genus Sulfuricurvum. The sequence goes on along the minus strand of DAISIO010000003.1, from coordinate 126,067 downwards.
CCCCTCCTGCCAGCGTTGCATTGGGAGAGATGTGGACGTAATTTTCGAGAACACAATCGTGCTCCACAATCGCTCCACTGTTCACAATACACCCCTCGCCGATGAGGGCATCGGCATTGACAACGGCGAGGGGCATAATGACGCTCCCCTCTTTGATGACCGCCGAATCTGAAATGATCGCGCTTGGATGGATGAGTATGGTTAGCGAATAGCCGGCTTCACCCACTTTTTTGGCGATAGATTCTCGTGCAGTGTTTTCACCGATTCCAAGAGCAATCGTTCCGTCGGGATGGAGGGAACAAAACTGATCCCATGACAGAGTGTCCGCGCTTGGCTTATCATCAATCCATCCGGCAAGGGTGTGACCACAACAACGGATAATATCGGCAACCACTTTGCCATGTCCGCTCGCACCGTAAATGAAAATATCAGTTGGTACCATTAAATTTCTCCATGGTGACATTCCCCTCTTGCGCTATCCCCTCTTTTTTTACTACCTTTAAAAGGGTCAAAAAAAGAATTTTACAATCCAAAAGAAACGAAATATTTTCGACGTATTCGACATCATAGCGAAATTTTTCTTCCCAACTAATTGCATTGCGTCCGTTTATTTGCGCCCATCCGCTGATGCCTGGTTTGACATTGTGACGCTTGGATTGTTCGGGCGAATAGAGGCTAAGATATTCGATGAGTAAAGGGCGAGGGCCGATAAAACTCATCTCACCTTTCAAAACATTCCACAGTTGCGGAAGCTCATCGAGGCTGAGACTACGAATACCTTTTCCCACACCGTGCAAGCGTTTCGCGTCAGGAAGGAAATTCCCATGAGGGTCTTTTTCGTGTGTCATCGTTCGAAATTTATAAATAGTAAAAATCTTCCCCTGAAATCCTGGGCGTTGTTGGATGAAAAAAACGGGGCGTCCGAGTTTTATCGCGACGATAAGTGCGGTTAGAAGGATAAGGGGAGCGAAAAGAACAAGCAGCACCAATGCCCCGATACGATCCAATAACGGCTTGAAAAATTTAACGTACATTGCACAGTCCATACACGTCGAGATGTTTGGCGATGATTGTACCGATATCGAACTCCAAAATCGCTTTTTCTCTCCCCGCTTTCCCCATTTTCTCGCGCAAAGAGGGATGGAGGATCAGTTTTTCGATTACATCCGCCAAGGCTTGAGAATTTTTGGGCGGAACCAAAAAACCGGTTATCCCATCATCGACGGTTTCCCGACATCCGACGACATCGGTGGTGACGATGGGCAATCCCATACTGGCTGCTTCCATAGAGGTGCGAGGGAGCCCTTCCCGATAGCTGGGAAGGACAAAAACAGTGCTTTGGGAGAGGATATGGCGAATATTATTTTGCTGTCCGAGATAATGGAGAGAGGAGCGCGTTTTCATAAATGCTTCGGTGAGGTTAAAAGGGTTCCCCTCATCGGGAGAGCCTACAAATTGAAACGAAACGTCAGGATACCTTTTACCGAGTATTGCGGCTGCATCAATAAATTCTTGTACCCCTTTATGTTTCAGAGCACGGCCGATCATCGTGACGCGAATCCACTCATCTTCTTTTGGTAAGGGTTTCCATTCATTAGTATCGATCCCCACCCCTCTGAGGATGAAAACTTTTGCAGGGGGAACAATTTTTTTGGCAATCAGGTAGGCGGGATCATCGTGATTGACGAACATCACCGTATCGGAAAGTTTAAAAATTTGGGTGTAAAGAAATTCAATCATAGTACGCACTGCGCGGCTTTTGAGATCATTTTCGAGGTAAAAACTCCCCAATCCCTCTACGAGGTTGATAATGCGGGGAACGTGGGCCAATTTTCCCGCAATCGTCCCGTAGATGTTGGGTTTGGCGGTAAACGTGTGGAGAATATCGAGATTGAGAGGTTTGATGGCATTGTAGATATTACGAATTGCTTGGAGCTCTTTGATCGGATTAAGACTGGAGCGGCTTATGTCATACGAGACGTGAGTAATCCCGTGACGTTCAAAATCATCACTTTTTTCACCCGGAGGAGAAATCGCATAGACAGTGTGCCCAAGGCGTACCAGTTCTTGCATGATGGGGAGGCGAAAGAGCCAGAGATTGAGATCGAGGTGGGAGAGGAAGCCGAAGGTCATTATTGCACGCTTTTTTCAGCAAATACAGTATCTAGGAATTGTTTATAAATCGGAAAGTAATACTGAATAGAATAATTATAGCTCTTCTCTTTTGATGCAGTAGACATACGGCTATAGAGTTCTGTATCGGAAGCGAGGCTTTGCACAGCAGTGAGCCATTCGGAGACGTTAGATGCTAAATATCCATTTATTGTGTCTGCAATAATATGGGTGTTTTCGCCGACTGGTGAAGCGACCATAGGTAGTCCTGCGGCTTGGTACTGGATGAGTTTAAATCCTGATTTTCCCCGACTAAAGTCGTCGTTGTCCAATGGCATAATCCCTACATGACATTGTTGGAGAAGAAGGGTTTCTGTTTCACTGGACCAGTCATAAAATTTCATCGAAACCCCCTCTGTTTTTTCTGTTTCAAGTTGTGTTGAGGCGATAATGACGAGGTCAAAATCGATTAATTTTGAAAGTTGTTGAAACATAGGGGCAAACGATTTGATGTAGCGATAGGTCACACTGCTGCCGATCCATACGAGTGAAAAGCGTTCAAACTTTTGAACAGAGTTGACAGCTTGATAGTGTTCGCGATTTATTACCGTCGGAATTTTAATGACGTTAGCGTTAAGTTTTTTTACAGAGTGTTCTAGATAATTATTACCGACAATAACTCCGGCGGCATTTTTAACAAGATGATCATATTTTCCGTCCAGCAATAGTTTTCCACGGTAATCTTCCCAGACATTATCGTCGAAATCCAGAATATATCGCTTGTTGCGTAGAAACAATTTTTCGAATCTATACGGGAGATACGGGAAAAGCTCTCGTTCAATAATCATATTGTTTGAGGATCGTAACACGGCGAAAAGCCGCTGACAATAAGACAGGAAGATCTGCCACTTGTTTTTTGGTTTTTTAGCAAATAGATTTGAGAGATAATGAATATCCATGAAAGAGTGGATTTCAATGTTGTAATTTAGCTCAGCTAAACGGGAGGCAAATGAAAAGCTGCGATATCGGCTTGTTGCCCCTTGTGTTGGGTATTTTGTGAAAAAGGAGAGATTAGTCATCTTTTTTCGCTCCGATTGCATAGAATTTTTCATATTCTGAAAGTATTTTTTTTCTGTCAGTATATTTGCTAAACCACTCGAATGCATTACGTGTTAACTGTGATTTAGGGGTGTCTTTACCCATCATCAAGCGTATTTTTTCGGCTAATAAAATCGGTTGTTCGGCATCAAATAATAATCCTGTTTCGTTATTCCTGACGACTTCATTCAACCCTGATATATCGCTGGCTATAACGGGAAGTTCCGCGTTGAACGCTTCAAGTGCCACGAGCCCAAATGATTCCGATCGTGAGGGGATAACCATCATTGAGTAGTTCGGCAAACTATAGCGTAATTCATCGTTATTTATAACCTCTTTCAGTAAAACATACTCTTTTAGATTTTTTTTATCGATAAGTTCTGAAAGGGAGTTCTTTTCGGGTCCTTCCCCATAGATAACACATGTTATATCGGTTGTGCCGGTTTGAATTAAATAGTCTACTGCCTGAATTAAAATATCAAATCCTTTTTCGATCGAAAGGCGACCTATAGCGACAATTTTGATTTTTTTGTCTACGGAGTCGTAAGGGATTGTTGAATAATCATAGTGATTTATGAAGTTTGGCACGATAAAGAGATTTTGGATAGCTTGTGATGTAATTTTTTTTTGAACTTCCAATAATAATCCTTTCGATACACAGCCGATACGTGTCAAGTAGTTAAGCAAGAAGGTTTCCAGTCGTTCTTTCCAATCGAACAATCCATTTTTTCCGACGTCTGAGAATTGATGTATGGTTGCAAAGTAAGCAATTCTTTTGTTTAACAACATTGACAAGATACTGACAAAGAGGGGGAACCTTCCGTGAAGGTGTAAAATTGTTCCGCTCTTGGCAGTCAAGAGTTCACGAAATAGTCTCCAGGAAGAAATCAAGAGTTTAGACGGTTTGTAAGAAAGTTGAATAATCTTATATGGAATATTTTCAAACTTACATTGGTCCGTCAGCCATCCTTCTTTAGGACAAAGAACATAGGAAAGCAATTTTTGTTCGTGAAGGAGTCTTGAGAGATTTAATACATGTGTGGCTACGCCGACTCTTTCGGTTGATGAAGGAAAAAGAATAATCATGTGCTGCACTTACCCAAAAAAATATCTCGAACAATACTTTTTATTCCATTTGAAAATAAAAAATACCGCAGGGTAAAAATTTCTTTGGTGATAAGTTTGAATTTTAACGATCCATATTCTTTAGAATAGCTCTCTGCTTGTATCGAAAAAACAGTTGCTATGCTATCTGTAATGTTAAATTTCTTGGTTCCGCAGATTTGTTTTTCATGTTGTCTGTAGTGGATAAGCGGCTGTTTTATCGCGTATCCCCTAAAACCGATTGAACTGCTGATAAGACTGATCCAATTGTCATGAGAAAAATTAGTAGAGAATGGAAGAATAAATGCTTTAAGCATACTTTTGAACATCATGCTCATCCCAAAGACAATAGAATATTTGAGTAAAATTTCTGCCTGTGAGTTCGGATATTTGTTAAACGTGCTTGCATGAACGGAAAACTTTTTGGATTCCCAGAGCGTGTAGCCTTTTTGTTGTAACGTTTCATTAACAATATAAGCGTCAGAGAATACATATGTTACATCTTGCATTGAATTTAATGCTAAGGAGAGTAGCTTGATTTTTTCTTTTTCCCATAGATCGTCCTGATCTGCCAACGCAATATATTCTCCGGAGCACAGAGCGATTACTTTTTCAAAATTTTTAATAAGCCCTAAATTATTTTCATTCAAAAAAAGCTTGATGAGGTCATCTTTTTGGGAATATTTTTTAAGTATAGCAGGCGTAGAATCTGTTGAATGATCGTCACAGATGATAATTTCAAGATTACTATAAGATTGCGAAAGTATAGAGTCCAGCTGTTCGGCAATAAATTTTTCGCCATTATAGATTGCCATTGCGATAGAGACAAGCTTGTTCTCCATGTTTAACTTTTTGCCGCTACGATTAAATGTTGATAAACAAAAAAATCGTGAAAAAATCCAAAGGTTATTTTGTTTAAGTTTATAGAGTGTTGCCCCGTTTCCGCAACCAATTTCAAGAACATTGCATTTTTCAAATGCCGAAGGTATGAGATTAATAAGATCAGTTCTAGCATTGGAAAAATAAGCATTATCCTTGTCTTGATACATTGGGTTTGATCACTTTATTTATAAATTTACGGAAAAAGAGTATTATTGTATTTTTAGGCGATCGTTTTGAAGTGTATACACTCGTTCACACCCCTCTATCGTGCTGAGCCGATGAGCAATAATAATTAGTGTTTTATTTTCACATATTGTATAGATTTCTTCCATAATTTTCGCTTCGGTATCGGTATCCAGTGCGCTTGTCGCTTCATCGAGGACTAAAATTTCAGGGTCACCGTAGAGTGCTCTGGCGATAGCAATCCGCTGGCGTTGCCCTCCGCTGAGTTTGATCCCGCCGTCTCCTACCATCGTATGGATACCCTCATGTTGTGATTCTAAAAATTCCAAAATATTGGCTTGCCGGAGAACGTGTTTAATTTTAATTTCATTGATAGGTTTACCGAAAGCGACGTTTTGGACGACGGTACCGTCAAAGAGATAGATAGTTTGGGGGATATAGCCGATTTTCGTACGCCATGCTTTGATATTATCCTCATTGAGCATTACCCCATCGACAGTAATGGTACCGGTTTTGGGACGATACAGTCCGATGATAAGATCGATGAGGGTCGATTTACCGCTCCCGCTTTCGCCGATAAAGGCAATTTTTTCTCCATGATGAATCGTGAGGGTAATATCGCGTAAAATAGGTTTGGCTTCGTCGTATTCAAAATTGATATGATTCAGTTGGAGTACGTGTTTAAACGAAATAGGTTCGTTGCCGAAATTTTCAGGGTCATACATCAGATCGTTGTGAATAATATCGAGAGAGCTTTTGTAAAAGAGGATTTGGTTATAGCTCGACAGGATGCGGTTGGCCGAGGGCATCAGGCGATAGAGCCCCAGTACAAACATCGAAATAATGGCCATGGCTCCGGAGATGTCGCTTTGGTATTTATAAACGAGGTAGATGACCATAAAAATAACGATACCAAATCCAAGTGCTTCCAAAAAAAGACGGGGGACATGCACGAGCGTCTCATTACGGATATTGGCCTCAGCATAGCCTGAACTGGCATTTGCGAACTGTGCTAGGATCGGTTCCGTGTTGGAAGAGAGTTTCATCAGTTTAAAATTCCCCAGAGAGCTTTGGATGATCTCATAAAACTTTTTTTGGTGCTCTTCTCTCCGGACCCCTGATTTTTTGATGGCTTGAGAGACGGTTGTGACCAAAAGCAAGGCGTTAACAATGAGGATAACACTGATGAGGAGGGTGATTTTCCAGTTGATAGCAAGCATCACGGTATAGATAAGAATCACGATAAATATTTCACTCAGCATCAGCAGAAGCCCCGAAATTAAAATCGTCATGTTCTGGGCTTCGTTTATGATCGCTTTGCTCAGCTGGGCACTATTTTTGCGGGTAAAGGCGCGGTAGCTCATCCCGAGATAATTTTCGAAAAGACGGTAGGCAATGAGGTGGTATCGCCCTTTTGAAAACTTCGCGAGCAAATAAAAATACCCGAGGTTGAGAAGACTCCGGAGAAAATAAAAGAGCAACAAAGAGGATCCTACCGCAATGATAAAATCTATATCGCTATGAAAATCAAAAAGTTGATAGGTGTATTGACTGTAGAAATTGGTGTGGATAGTAGAAAAATTACTGGCTATGGTGATAAAAGGGAGTATCGCAGTGACACCGATCATTTCGATTAATGAGATTAGAATCGAAATAAAGACCAAAAAAAGGAGAAACTTTTTGTCATGGTGTGTAAGTATAGAGAAAAGTTTGGTAAAAAAGTGCATGATTAGTGTTAAAAACCGGATTTGGTTTCATTGCAATATTTTCTGGCGCACAGCAGCCGCTCTTTGTGCCCCTTGTCCGCAAGGGCTTCGGGAATAACACTGCGTAGATAATATTCGACGTATTTGCATAAGTTGATATCTCCCTGTATCCCTGCCTCTTTTTTAAAGCGTTGAATGGTCGAAGAGCGTTCGGAGTTACGAAACAGAGCTTCGTTAAACTCAAATCCGAAATAGTTGAGAGACTCGGCGTATTGGTGGGTCAATTTCTCTTTTATTTCATTGAAATAGCGTAAAAACTCTTCACGATGAAGCTCTTCAAATGCTTTGAGATTCGCTTGATGCTTTTCGAGCTCCTGGCGGTGTGTCCCAATAAAATGGATCGTATCGACTTGTTCTCGGCGAATACGTTTGAGTTCATGAATGAAGTTGTTGATTTCGTCAGGGGGAATGGGATTGAGAGCATCTTTGGCTTGTCCCTCCATAGTTTCGCGTTTTACGGTGAGGGTTTGTGCTTTGGCAATCAACATTTGAAGCTCAGCTTTAAGGTTTTCAAACTCTTTTTTTTCGGCTACATAAGACTCTTGAGCATTCAAAAAGTCTTTACCGTATATTTTAAGAGCATATTGACCACGTTGTTCAAATTCGCCGTAGCGTTCATTTAAAAAGCGAATAGTATTGAACTGTTGCACCAGCTCCTGATTGTAAATGGTGGGATCGAGATCTTTAAACATTCCTGCGGCAGCGTAGATAAACTCTTTAAAAACATTAAATTTGAATCGTTCATCGAAATCAAATCCGATGGCATTGAAATATTTTTTTACAAGTTTAATATCTTCAGCAAAGAAATCGAGGACAATTTGTTTTTGGGAGATCGAGATAGATATCATGAATATATTCTTTATCAAAAAATGTGATTTTCTTATGATAGCGTATAATATCGAAAACTTTAACATAAAGGAGCCGATGCGTGTGCGGTGTATTTGGAATCATTGGCGAGTATACACCCTCTAAGGCTCGGGCGGCTTTGGCGACATTGTCGCATCGCGGGAAGGATCATTGCGGTATTGTTGAAGAGGATAGCCTTTTTATAGCCCATCAGCGTCTTTCGATTACCGACAATCATGCACGCTCTCATCAGCCGTTGCGACACGAAAAACTCATCCTTAGTTTTAACGGAGAGATATATAACCATAAAGTTTTGCGGAGTGAGCTGGAGGGGTTCGAGTGGCAAACCGCAAGCGATGCTGAAGTGGTTTTGGCAGCGTACCAAAAGTGGGGGATTGAATCTCTGAATCGTCTGGAGGGGATGTTTGCGTTTGCCCTTTTGGATGGGAAAAAACTCTATCTCGTGCGGGACCGGTTTGGAAAAAAACCGATGTTTTACCATTATGATAAAAGTACATTTGTGTTTGCGTCAGAGATCAAAGCCATCAAACCGTTTTTGCCATCGGTAAAAATGAACGAAGAGGCGATGCTCTCGTATCTCTCGTTTTTGGCCCCTGCGCCACCACATACGTTCTATGAAGGGATCAAGAAACTCGAATCGGGGGAATATCTGTGTTTTGAACGGGGGAAAATCACCAAGCACAGCTATTACAGCATTTTAGATGCCCCGCAAAACTCCCTGCACAATATCGAAGAGCTCCTCTGCCAAAGTATTCAAAAAAGGCTTGATACGGATGTTCCCATAGCAGCACTCCTCTCGGGGGGGATTGACAGTGCGATGATTTGCGCACTTGCTGCATCGCAAGGGGTGAAATTACCTACGTTTACTCTGGGATACGATGAATATGCAGGATACGATGAACGTGAAAACGCCCGCGCTACCGCAAAGTATTTGGGTTTGGAAAACACCGAAGTGGTCATATCACGCACGGATTTTGACGAGCATTTGGATACCGTTTTGGATCAGATGGACGAACCGCTCAATGACCCTGCTGCTCTGCCATTGTATTTGCTGATGCAGCGTATTGCCAGCGAAGGGTACAAAGTGGTGCTGAGTGGCGAGGGGTCGGATGAGCTTTTCTTGGGATATCGGCAGTATTTTGAGTATTTGGATATCGAAAAAGCGTCAACGCTTCACCATAAAAACTGGCTCAAAAAATATTTTCATTCAAATTTTTCGATGAACCGTGAGTGGGAATGGTACAAACGGATTTTTGATGAGACGCTGCTTTTTCGGACATCTGGGGAAAAATTTACCGATTTACAGCAAAACCTCCTCTTGCGCCGTAATGTACGCGATAACGAGTCACTCCGTTTCCTGCGCCCGTATAGAGAAAAATTTGAGAGAAGCGGCTATTCCCATCCCTCCCATTGGTACAGTGCTATCGATCTAAAGCTGTTTGTCGGGGAACATTTTCTGACCAAGCTGGATCGCGTGTCGATGGCACACACACTGGAAGCCAGAGCCCCCTTTCTAGATCATACCTTGGCAGAAAATATTTTTTCGTTGCCTCACGAAATACGATTGGGAGAGGGGGGGACGAAAGTTTTGCTCAAGCAGATCGGAAAAAAGTATTTGAACGATGAGATTCTAAATAGAAAGAAAAAAGGGTTTGCCAATCCCTATATGGAGTGGCTCATTGCGTCGGATAGAGTGAAATTGATCAAGGAAGTCAACGGTCAAACAGGATTGTTCCATCACAGCGAGGTGGATAAGTACATTGGTATGGCGCATCGTGGAAAGTTTAAACAGCACACGTGGGGGCTGTATGTATTGAGTCATTGGATAAAGAGGGAGTTGTTATGAAAGAAGTTTACGGCTTATTCTTTTCCATCAACAACGCCAACTCCAGCGTTCCACTAATATAGTTGGCAAAAAATGCCATAATCCCTTCATCGCTCTCTGTAAAATCGCCGTTGTATTTATTGAGCAGTTGTATCACACCGATAACGGCCTGTTTGGAGTTAAAAATGGGAACTGTCAAAATATTACGGGTCACAAAACCGCTTTTTTCATCAATTTTCGCTAAGAATCGGCCATCTTCATAGGGATTATTTGAAATTTGCGGTTTTGCACTCGTTGCGCACAATCCTACAATTCCAGCATCTAGCCCCAGAGCAATGCGTCCTATCCCATCGCTCAGCTTTGTCCACACCATATTAGCGGTACGATCGACCATAAAAATAGAGCATCTTTCCACATTAATAATTGCTTTGGCCTCTTCGGAAATAGCGGGTAAAGTAGACTCAATATTATCGTAAAGCATTAGTTTTTTTCCAAATTCTGCGATGCGTCGATAGGTTTCAATGCCCATGAGGTTCCTTTTTTAGTAATGAGCCTTGATTATCGAATGAAATGGCCAATTCAAGATAGGTGCTGATATAGTGGGCAAAAAAGATCATCGATTTTGAATCTTCTACACTGAAACCATCTGGTTTATTGAGCAGTTGAAATACCCCGATAATACGGCGTCCTGAATCAAATATGGGGATGGAGGCGATGTTTTCCGTTATAAAGCCTGTTTTATCATCAATGGAGGGTAAAAAATGCTCATCATGATACGGATCATTGATCAGCAGAGGCTTCCCCTCTTTGATGGTATGGCCGGCAATGCCGTCATTTTCATGAAGGGTAATCGGGTCGGTTTCATCGGCAAGTGTTGTCCAGAGGGTTTTGTTCGCACTATTACGGATAAAAATTGAGCATCTTTGGGCACCGCTGACCCCTTTTGCGTATTCAGAAATGATCGGAAGCCCTTCGCTCAAGGTAGGTTTTGTTAAAAGAGCGCGTCCGAAATCGGCTAATTTTTTAAAGGTCAGATGGGAATCCATAGTGTTTTTCCTAAAGTAGAATATTGACTAAAATTGTGACAATGCTAGCATTGGAAACCTAAAAGTTGACTCAATTTGAAGAGGGAAGAAGACAGTGATATTCATCTGCCTCGAGAGAGGCAAGCTTTCGTGCCATGTGCTGCGAGCGCAGTCAAAGGGGTTTTATTCCTTTGGCGTTCTTCATTTTTTTAAAGGTTGTGCTCTTTTTTGTAGTCGATGATCATGGCATATGCTTCATCTTTAAGAAGGAGTTTCTCTTTCTTGAGTTTTTCAAGCTCCAAATCCGTTAAAGGGAGATTTCCTTTTTCGGCATCCGTAATTTGATCGTCCAAACTATTGTGACGGTCGAAAATTTTCAAAAAATGGGCATTCGCTGCATCGTTTTCTTTCATATGGGTAATAACGTCACGGTATTCATGTAACATGGGGGCTCCTCAAAGGCTGTTTTTATAGATTTAGTAGAATATTACCACTTTTTATTTTAAAATCCGTGGAAGGGTGATCCCCTCTTGTCCTTGATATTTTCCGCTTTTATCTTTATAGCTGGTTTCACACGGCTCATCTCCTTGCAAAAAGAGCACTTGCGCGATCCCCTCGTTGGCGTAGATTTTGGCAGGCAAAGGGGTCGTATTGGAGATTTCGATTGTGATATGCCCTTCGAATTCGGGTTCAAACGGGGTGACGTTGACAATAATCCCACAGCGTGCATAGGTCGATTTTCCCAAACAAATCGCTAAAACATCACGAGGAATTTTAAAATACTCGACCGTGCGGGCTAGGGCGAACGAGTTGGGGGGGACAATACACACGTCCCCTCTAAAATCGACAACATTCGCATCATCGAAGAGTTTGGGATCAACGACCGTTGAGTTAAGGTTGGTGAAAATCTTAAATTCATCCGTCACGCGTATATCATACCCGTACGAACTAAGACCGTAACTCACTACCCCAACCCCTACTTGATCCTCGCAAAATGGGGAAATCATCCCCTCTTCAAGTGCCATTTTTCGAATCCATCCATCACTTTTGAGACCCATGTCATATCCATTGTTAATTTTATTTGTGGTAGTATAACACATCTATTACCCTACTTTTTAGGAGCGATTCCCTTTATGGATATGAAACAAATTAAAACTCTTATGCAAGAGTTCGATGCAAGTACGCTTTCAAAATTAAAAATTACTTTGGATGCTTTTTCGATTGAATTGGAAAAAAATGTTGGTACTGTTGCTGCCCCTGTTATGATGGCAGCGGCTCCTATGTCGGTTGCCGGTGTTGCTGTTGCGTCAGAGGTTTCACCCTTAAATACACCTATTGTCGGTGATGCGATTTTATCACCAATGGTAGGGACATTTTACTCAGCCCCTTCCCCCGATTCTGCCCCTTTTGTCAAAGTGGGAGACCGTGTTAAAAAAGGTCAAGTCGTTGCTATTCTTGAAGCGATGAAAATTATGAATGAACTTGAAGCAGAGTTTGACTGTGAAATTCTCGAAGTATTGAAATCCGATGGCCAAGCGGTTGAATACGATATGCCATTGTATATTGTTAAGAAGCTCTAATCATGGCGGAAATAAAACGTATTCTCGTTGCGAACCGCGGTGAAATTGCGCTTCGCGCTATTCGTACGATTCAAGAGATGGGAAAAGAGGCGGTAGCTGTTTACTCGACAGCAGATAAAGATGCGTCGTATCTCAAGCTTGCCGATGCGGCGATTTGTATCGGAGCGGCCCCTAGTTCTAAAAGTTATTTGAATATTCCGGCGATCATCGCTGCGGCAGAAATTAGTAAATGTGATGCGATTTTTCCGGGGTATGGTTTCTTGAGTGAAAATCAACATTTCGTAGAGATTTGCACCCATCACGGGATTAAATTTATCGGACCAACGCCTGAAGTTATGGTGATGATGTCGGATAAATCCAAAGCCAAAGATGTGATGATCGCCGCAGGGGTCCCTGTTGTCCCAGGATCTGACGGTGCGATCAAAGATATCGCCGAAGCTCGTGTGCGCGCCAAAGAAGTTGGATTTCCTATCATTCTCAAAGCGGCAGCAGGCGGCGGCGGACGCGGAATGCGTGTTGTTGAAGAAGAGGGCGGTATAGAAAACGCTTTTCTAGCGGCGGAAGCGGAAGCGATTACGGCGTTTGGCGACGGAACCATTTATATGGAAAAATTTATCAAAAATCCGCGTCATATCGAAGTGCAAATCATTGCCGACAGTCATGGCAATGTCTTGCATATTGGCGAGCGCGACTGTTCGATGCAGCGTCGTCACCAAAAGCTGATCGAAGAGTCTCCTGCGGTTGCATTGACCCCTGAGATCCGTGCAGAACTCCACGCATCGGCAGTACGCGCGACTAAATATATCAAATACGAAGGGGCAGGGACATTTGAATATCTCCTCGATGCCGATAAAAACTTCTATTTTATGGAGATGAACACACGTCTTCAAGTAGAGCATACCGTCTCTGAAATGGTAAGCGGCTTGGATTTGATCGAAATGATGATCCGTGTGGCTGAGGGTGAAGCGCTGCCAAGCCAAGAGAGTGTTATTTTAACCGGTCACTCCATCGAGTGCCGTATTACTGCAGAAGATCCGATCAAGTTTTTGCCGTGCCCAGGTAAAATTACCCAATGGATTGCACCGGGTGGGCGGAATGTTCGTATTGATACCCATGTTCATGCGGGGTATATGGTTCCGCCGACGTACGATTCTATGATTGGAAAATTGATTGTTTATGGAAAAGATCGCAACGACGCTATTGCCCGTATGCACCGTGCGTTAAGTGAATTTACCGTTACAGGAATTAAAACAACAATCCCTTTCCATCAAAAAATGATGAAAAATCCTGATTTTATCAATAATAACTTCGATACCAAATATCTAGAAAATTATAAAGGGTAAAGTCTGCCTTTACGGCAGCCGCACCACTTTAATATCTGCACTCAAACGCAACCGCGTAAAATAATCGTTTAACACTTGATTCCGTTTTTCACCCATAATTGCATTGGAAATTTGCGGACGAACCGAATCGAGACTTTCGGTGATGAGATTGGGCTTGTCTTTCATGTAAAAACTCATAAAACTATTTTGTCCATTAGGGAGTATGGGGCCGAACTTTCCTATTTCGATTTTATTTAAAATTTGTGCCAGCTGAGGATTGATGGAGGCGCTCGGGATTTTCTCCTCTTTTTCATTGACACCTGCGATGTTACGCATCGGATCCTCGATTTTTGTTTGCAGCGCTTCGGAAGAAGTCGCGATGTACGTGGTTACATAATAGCTCTCCGGTCGTGAAAACTCATCAAAGTGAAGTTGATAATACTCAGCCTCTTCTTGTGCTGTGGGTTGAGCCATCTTGGAAAAAGCGATGGTGTTGTAGAGCTTTTGACCTCTAAGAGACTCTTCGATTTTGCTCTTTAGATCGCTTTGGCTAAGGCCTCGTGAACTCTGCATAGCATCCAAAAATTTCTCCGTAGAGAGATTGTTCTGTTTTGCCATTCGCTCCATCTCTTCTTGAACTTCAGCGGAGCTAACGGTAATTTTTTTCTCCGTTGCTTCAAGCTGTTCTAGCTTTTTACGGATGAGAGTATCCGCACTTTGTTGCGAAGAGGTACCGCTTTGTTTCATCTCTTGTTGCACTTCATAGAGAGTAATGGGGCTATCTTTTACCAATACGGCGACACCGCCGACGGTTGCACTCCAAAGTGACGTGAGTAATAGCGATGAGAGTAGCAGTGAACGCATTAAGACTCCTTGTAATAATCATCTATTTTACCCGCTTTTAACCTAGTCTTAACTAAAATTACGCAATTGCATCCAAAAAGGATTTTTACCATGGTCGTCACCAGATTTGCTCCAAGCCCGACAGGCTATCTTCATATCGGCGGATTACGTACCGCACTTCTTAGTTACCTTTGGGCGCGTCGTAACGGTGGAAAATTTATACTCCGCATTGAAGATACCGATTTTAGCCGTAACGATGAAGCAGCGGCATTGGCGATTGTGGAAGCATTTAAATGGGTCGGATTGGAGCATGACGGAGTGATCGAGTACCAATCAAGTCGTTTGGCTATTTACCAAGAGTATGCCCAAAAGCTCCTCGATGAGGGGAAAGCGTATAAATGCTATATGTCCAAAGAAGAACTCGATAGCTTGCGCGAAGAACAAACAGCACGTAAAGAACGGGCGAAATATGACAACCGTTACCGCGATTTTACAGGGACCCCTCCGCAAGGGTGTGAAGCGGTTATCCGTATTAAAGCACCGTTGGAAGGTTCGATTACGGTACATGACGGAGTCAAAGGGGATGTTGTTTTCAATGTTGCCGATATTCTTGATGATTTTATCATTGCTCGTGCCGATGGGACTCCGACGTACAATTTCGTCGTAGCAGTCGATGATGCGCTTATGGGAGTGACGGATGTTATACGTGGGGACGATCATCTTAGTAACACCCCTAAACAAATCGTCGTTTATGAAGCACTTGGATTTGCTTTGCCAAAATTTTTCCATGTTCCGATGATCCACAACAGCGAGGGGAAAAAACTCTCCAAGCGTGACGGGGCAACCGATGTGATGATGTATAAAACGATGGGGTATACCCCCGAAGCGTTGCTCAACTTTTTGGTCCGTTTGGGATGGAGTCATGGGGATCAGGAGATTTTTTCGATGGAAGAGATGCTCGAACTGTTCGATCCAAGCGACATCAACCGTTCGGCCTCGGTCTATAATACCGATAAACTTGATTGGCTTAACAGCCATTATCTCAAAAATACCCCAAATGAGAAGCTGTGCGAACTTCTTGAGTTTCACGGTGTGATGCTGATTAGCCATGATAAGAGAGAAATCCTCCTCGATGCGGTCAAAGAGCGGGCAAAGACATTGGTAGAGATGGCTGCTCTCATAGGCGAAATTTTGGTAGCTCCCGCACAGTTCGATGAAGCGGTACTAAAAAAAGGGTACAAAGAGGAGAGTAAAGCAATATTAGAAGCGTTTGCAGAGGCGTTGAAAAACAGTTCTGAACTTCATCTACCGAGTGATTATCATCATGTTATGGAAACCGTCGTAGCCGAGCTCGAAATCGGCTTCGGTAAAATCGGTCAGCCTCTTCGTATCGCGTTGCTCGGTAAACTCTCCGGACCGGGTCTGGACAGCGTTATGGCGATTATCGGTCTGGATGAGACATTAGCGCGAATCGAAGCCCTTATTCAACGATAACGGATCTCCCTCATCGAGGGGCTTAGCCCTCTTTCTTTTGCCTCTTTTAAAAACTTTTTATATCCCCGTTTCTCTTTTTCTCCGATTTTATAACTGATAAATTTCAAATAATGGGTGATTTGTGCTGCCGTCAAATCAGACTTTCGGGCATTTTCCATCAAAATATAGTAGGGTATTTTAATATGTTTACGGACAAAAGCGTGGCTAAGACGTTTGAGCTTGTCGGTGTGATGGTGGGTACACAGCAAGGCAAAGACAAACGGCAACCCTGTTTTCTCATTCCATACTTTTCCCAAATCAATATGTTCACCGCCGCTGTAATAATAACGCAAGGCTTTATCTCCGATGAGAACCTCTCCTTGTATATCTAACAGTTGTGCGAGGAGATTGGAGGTTGCCGAATCGGTATCTTTTTTATTCTCATCGCACGGGAGAGATAAGACGCTGAGCACTTCACGTTTTGCGACGATACCGACGTTAAAATGGCGACAATGTCGGGCGGTAATGCTGGAGATAAAGGCGGCATCGATACGTCGTGCGGCAAAGGAGCGGTTAAGGGCAGAGGGAACCCGTTTGTGGTAGTTTAGGCTTTGATGCGCTTGCGCGGTTCGGGTATACCGTTTCATGAAAACATGGAAGGGCAAGAGGTTTAAAAAATCAATTTTTCCAAAAATCACAATCAAGACCTTTTCATACAAGAGGTGCTATTATACTAAAATAATAAGTGGATTTAGAGGTATTTTTATGATAACTGTAGAGTTTTTAGGGCCGATACAAAAGCCTATTTTGAGCATGGAAGCTTCCACTTTACGTGATGTTGCCGAAGCTTTGAGACAAGACGATGAGATGGCACAATGGATTGACAGTTGTGCGGTGGCGGTAAATGATACTCTGGTTTCCTCTTTGGATACTGTGCTAAAAGAGGGTGATAAAGTATCCCTTCTCCCTCCTGTGTGTGGAGGCTAAAGATGTTGGAGTTGTATAACGGGGCGTTGAATGTCCCTGAAATTTTGACCCGTTGGTATGCAGATGAAGCAACGAGTAACTACGGTGCGTATATCCCGTTTATAGGGACAGTGCGTGCGGAAGATGAGATTGAGGGGCTGAGTTTCGATGTGTATGAGCCGATTTTGACCTCGTGGTTTGATGCGTGGGTGGAAAAAGTAGCCCCTTTGGGGGCAAAGCTTAAGATGGCGCACTCTCGCGGAGACGTACTCCTCCATGAGTCTTCCTATATTGCGGCGGTATTCTCGCCGAAACGTCGTGTGGCGCTAGAGACCATCGATGCGTTTGTAGAAGATTTCAAAGCTTCCGCCCCTATTTGGAAATACGATCTCAGAGACGGTCAACGCATTTATGCACGGGATCGCTCTACAGCGATAGCAGGGGCCGGATTGCTCGGGAGTGCTCAATGATTACCTACCAAACGTCTCAAAACATGTTGAGTCTTTTGCCTATCGGAGCACTTCGTAGTGAGCGTCTTTTTATCAGCAGTGCGCTGGGACGCGTTTTGGCAGAAGATATCATTGCCGAAGAAGACTATCCGACCCATCCGATGTCGGCGATGGACGGGTATGCCGTGATTCATGCAGACTTTGCAGAGTACAAAGCTTTGAGTATTTTGGGTGATAACCCTGCGGGCGCAGACGAAGTAGAGGTGGTTGAAAGCGGTATTTGTATCAAAACGTTTACGGGGTCATTGATGCCTTTAGGGGCAGATACCCTTATTCCGATCGAAAATGTATCGGTACGGGACGGGCAAATTCTCATCGAAAAATCGGTTCCCCATGGATTTGCGGTTCGCCCGATCGCGGAGAGCTACCGTAAAGGTGAAACCCTCATTGCACGCGGAAGGACGATCGGCTTTGCGGAGATTGGTGTCCTTGCGGGGATTAATCGGGTGATGGTGAGCGTGTCTCAGCGGCCGCGCGTCAGCGTTATCGCCACGGGAAGTGAGATTTTAGACTTGGGCGAAGCGGCACGCCACGCAGGACAGATACGCAGTTCCAACAGCTATACGCTGGAGGCATTAGTCTCCAAGCTTGGCGGTGAACCAATCCAGATGGGAATCGTCGGGGATGATAAAACCGCCATTATGGAACGTTTTGAGGAGGCGTTACTCTCAGCTGATATTGTTGTCAGTACCGGCGGGGTGAGTGTGGGGGATTATGACTTTGTCAAACACATCGTCCCCGCGCTGGGCGCCGAGGTAATTTTCAAAGGGGTCAATATCAAGCCGGGACAGCATGTGATGGTAGCACAGCGAGGCTCGAAATTTATTGTCTCGTTACCGGGGTTTGCCTACTCCTCCACGGTTACCTTTATCCTCTATGTAGCACCGTTGATGGCACGGATGATGGGATGCACTAATCCCTACGAGCCAATCGAAGCAACGCTCAAAGTCCCCTTTGGCAAGCGCTCGAACAAGAGTGAATTTACCGCCTGCAATCTCTCTTTTGAAGACGGCCGCTATTGGGTCGATTTTGAAGGTAAAAAAACGGGAAGCTCTGCTATTTTGACAAACTTGCTCGGAAATGCGGCATTGATGATCTGCGGAGAAGACGATGGGGATTTGGATGCTGGGACATTGGTTAGAGTTATAAAACTATAGCTTTTACTCGACATACCGTACTTGATACGGTATGACATTGATTACTTCACTATTTTCGCTTTAATCGTCTCTTCCTCCATCAGATCTTTACGGTATTTTACGACAACAAGATTTTCTGTCTCATTGATATACCATTCCGCGATATGCTCATGTTCGAGATCGTTTAATTTAGCTTCATCGACATGTTCCATCGGGAGATACAAATGGGAAAAACGGAGTGGATTACTAAGTTTCATTGTCCACAAAAGCCACAATGTGGATACGATAATCAAGGCTATCGCTAACGTCTCTTTGTTAGAATACTGCAAGGCAAGGCCGGCCACGATACCTCCGATAAAGGTCATGAAGTAGGCAAATCCATTGGCCAGTCCTAATGCAGCCCCCTTTTGGTGTACCTTTGCAAACTTGCTGATCATCGATTGCACCAAAGGTTCCATCATGTTAAAGGCAATAAAGAAGCTTACAACGCCCATAACAAATTGCCAGCTTTGCGTTGCAAATCCCATTAAGGTAAAGGCTGTGATAAACAGCACGATGGAGATGAGAAATATTTGTTTTGGCTTGTTGTATTTTTCACCAAAGACAGCGGCAGGCCCCATTGCGATCAGTCCTGCAGTGAGTGCCGGAACATATACTTTCCACAAATCAGCGGCTACCCAATCAAATCCTTTTATGGTATCTGTACCAATTAGCAATACAGGGATAAGGACAAACGCTACGGTCATAAGCCCTTTTTGCATTCCATTAATGATCACCATATTGAGTAGATTAGGATCTTTTAAAATATCACGTGTATTGGTGGAAGAGTGATAGATATGACGGATACGTGGCGGGGTTGGGACTTTGGTAAAGAGAATAATCATAGAGAGAATAGAGAGTACAGCAGTAATCCAAAACAAAGAAGAGAGTCCATACTGTGCCGCAATGACAGGTCCAAGCCCCATGGCCAATGCAAAACTAATCGCAATTGTTCCGCCCATAAGTGCCATAGCTTTACCGCGAGACTCTTCGTTGACTAAATCGCTGATCATTGCAGGGATAACGGCACCGATGGCTCCGGCACCCTGCAAGAAACGTCCAAACATAAGAGTATAAATGTCAGTGCTCACGGCACAAATGATCGACCCTACGAGAAAAATCACCAAACCGATAAGAAGGGTTGGTTTACGACCTATTTTGTCACTCATGATCCCAAAAGGGAGTTGAAAAATTGCCTGAGTAAGAGCATATCCTCCGACGATGACACCGATAAGAAGGGGTGTAGCCCCTTGAAGGCTGAGTCCATAGACTGACAGAACCGGTAAAACTAAAAAAAGACCGAAAAAACGGAGCGATAAAATCGCCGAGAGAGGCATGACTGTTTTAAACACGTTGTGACCTTAAGTGAGCTAAAATTTTCATTATTATAGTATATCTTCTCATGAGACGAACGATTGAATCGGTATTGCTAAGTCAAATCTAAGGAAGTTACAATGAAAGTGGTATTGGCAACATCGAATAAGGGGAAAGTGCGTGAGATTATTGACCTTCTCCATGATAGAGAAGTGTTCCCGTATACGGACCTGATCGAAGGGTTTGAGATTGTTGAAGACGGCGAAACGTTCAAAGAAAATGCGTTGATAAAAGCACGCGCGGTTTATAAAGCTTTAGAGGATAAAGATGCCGTTGTAATCGCTGATGACAGTGGAATCAGTGTCGATGTGCTTGACGGCGCTCCTGGAATTTACAGTGCCCGTTATGGCGGCGAAAATGCAACCGACAAAGACAATCTATATAAGCTTGTAAATGAGCTCAAAAGCCGAAAGGTCGACTCTTCACCGGCATATTATACGGCTGCCATTGCCATTGTTTCTCGCGAGGGAGAAAGTTGTGTTCACGGGTGGATGGATGGGAGCGTCTCTGTAAATCTTAAAGGGGAAAACGGCTTTGGATACGATCCGATGTTTACCCCCGATGGATTTGAACAAACCTTGGGAGAACTGGGTAGTGACGTTAAGAGAGGATTGTCCCACCGCTCAAAAGCGCTTCATTTGGCGAAGATTTTTATCGATCAGATTAAAGCGCAGAGGGGTTAAGCGGGTAACATCGCCACAAAATAAAAGAAAAGTATTCCGACAATGATGCGATAAATAGCAAACGGTACAAAGGTGTGTCGGCTTACGAACGTGACAAAAAGTTTCACTGTTGCAAAGGCAAAAACAAATGCGGTGACAAATGCCACAGCAAGCATTGTGTAATCATCGACGACCATTTCATTGCGGTGCTTAACCAAATCGTAAGCGGTGGCGATCATCATAGTGGGGATAGCAAGCAAAAATGAAAACTCGGCGGCACTTTTACGGCTCAAGCCCAGCAGCAATCCTCCGATGAGTGTTGCCCCTGAGCGACTCGTTCCGGGAATCATCGAGAGACTTTGGAATACACCGATTAAAAATGCCTCTTTAAAGTTGAGCTCGCTAATATCTTTCCCCTCATCAAGCGGTCTACCGCGACGCAGATACTCAAAAATTAAAAAAATTATCCCCCCCGCAATGAGCATAATACTCACCGTTTCAACACCGAACAATCCTTTAATCTGTTTGTAAAATAAAAATCCAAGTACACCGGCAGGAAGAAAAGCGACAGCAATTTTAAGCCAGAGTGTTTTGTCTTGAAGGAGCCTTTGTGCATACAAAAACAGTACCGCCAAAATACTTCCCAGCTGGATTGAGACTTCGAACGCTTTGTGCGCGGCAGTTTGTTGAAGATCTAATAGATGAGAGGCTAAAATAAGGTGACCCGTTGAGGATATGGGTAAAAACTCCGTCATCCCTTCAAGAGCCCCTAATATTAATGCGTCAAATAGCGTCATAATGACCTCGTTTTTTAAGTGTTATTATAGCTTAAAGCTCCCCTAACTTCCTCTTCGCTATAATTTGCACACTTGTAATAAATTTTGACACTCCTAAATCAAGGAAAATTATGCTACTTTTTACCCCAGGGCCGACCCCTGTACCCGAATCTGTCCGTGTTGCGATGGCAGGTGAAACCCTTCACCACCGTACCCCTGAATTTGAGGCAATTTTTGAGCGCACACGCGCATTGTTGTTTGAGCTTTTAGGGATGGATGAGGTGTTGATGCTCGCCTCTTCGGGCACGGGCGCGATGGAGGGTGCGGTGACGAATCTCACATCATCCAAGCTCCTTTCGATCAATTCGGGAAAATTCGGTGAGCGTTTCGGTAAAATTGCGCAGGCTCACGGGATTGCCAATGTTGAGATCAAACACGAATGGGATACTCCTGCTACGGTAGAAGAGGTGATGAGCGCACTGATAGCGAATCCTGACATCGATGCCATTGCTATACAAATCTGTGAAAGTGCCGGGGGTTTGCGTCACAATGTTGAAGCTATCGCTGCAGCAGTAAAAGGACACAATCGTGCCATTATGGTCATTGCCGATGGGATCACAGCGGTAGGTGTTGAGAAAATCGATGTGACGAATATCGACTGCCTCATCTCAGGAAGCCAAAAAGCACTAATGCTCCCTCCGGGATTGGCGATTATGGGTCTGTCAAACGCGGCGATAGAAAAAATCGGCAAAGGTAAGGGATATTATTTCAATCTTGCCACAGAGATCAAAAATCAGAAAAAAAATACAACGGCTTGGACGGCAGCAACGACGCTGATTATCGGCTTGGAAAGTGTTCTTAACCGTATCAAAGCAGAGGGCGGGTTGGATAAGCTTTATGATGAAACCGCGCGCCGTTCCCGTGCCACCCGTGAAGCGCTTGTGGCACTCGGGCTTCATATCTATCCAACAACTCCTGCCGATTCCATGACAACAATCGATGACGAAGAGGCTCCAAAAATTCGTTCACTCCTCAAAAAAGAGTACGGTATCAATGTAGCGGGTGGTCAAGATCATATCAAAGATTTGATTTTTCGCATCAACCACATGGGTCTTATCGCGCCATACGAAGCGGCGTGGGTTGTAAACAGTGTCGAATTGGCATTGGAAAAAATGGGACGACGAAAATTCGATGGGACGGCGAATCGACTTTTTAATACCGTCTATTTCGGACTCTAAAAATGATTTTTGAACACGAAATCCCTGAGGGTTCCAAGCTTTATTTTGCAGGTACGGCTGCGATAAAACGTTTTATAGAAAATAGAGCGAGTGAATTGTTGAGCAACGCAGGATTTGAAGAGATTATTACCCCTCTTTTTTCCTACCATCAGCACCAAAGCATTTGTGATGAGCGTGAGCTTATCCGTCTGAGTGACAGTGAAAACCATTCGATGAGTTTGCGTGCAGACTCAACCATAGATGTTGTCAGAATATTGGGCAAACGCTTGGGGGGAAATACAGAACACAAAAAATGGTTTTATATCCAGCCCGTCTACCGTTACCCATCCATCGAGCAGTATCAAATAGGGGTTGAAATTTTAGGGGAACCTAATCTTACTATTGCCCTCAAGCAAGCGACTACTCTTTTTAAAAGTCTGGAAATTCAGCCTCTTTTGCAGATTTCGAACATCAATATTCCAAGACTTCTGTCAGAAATGTTGGATCTCGAATTGGACGATTTCAGACACGTTAATATAGAGAAATTTTTGTCGTTGAATATCGAATGGCTAACACAGTTGGTCTATTTGGAAAAATTCGAGGATATTGAGCCCCTTTTGTTAAGTGCTCCCGAAGAGATTTGTATTGAATTGCGTAAAATCAAAGCATTATGCGCAGGGCTGGAGTATCCGAATGTGGTTATTGCACCGTTGTATTATGCTAAAATGCTTTATTACGATGAGCTTTTTTTCCGTGTAATTGAAGAAAATGATGTGTACGCCATGGGCGGACGCTATCGCGACGAAGAGACGATATCGGTAGGCTTTGCCATCTATACGGACGTATTAATAGAGAAATTATATCAACAAGGGTTACAAGCATGAAAGCGGATTTAATCGTAGGAATACAATGGGGTGATGAGGGAAAAGGTAAGATTGTCGATTTGCTCGCGCAAAAATACGATGTTGTTGCCCGTTATCAAGGAGGTCACAATGCCGGTCATACGATCGTGGTTGACGGCAAAACTCATGCATTGCATTTGATTCCATCAGGAATTTTAAACCCAAAAGCGATCAATATTATCGGTAACGGTGTCGTCGTTTCTCCCGAAGCGCTCATCAAAGAGATGAAACAGTTTGATAATCTTCTTGGACGATTGTTTGTGAGCGAATCGGCGCACATGATTTTGACGTTTCATACCCTCATTGATCAGGCAAAAGAGATACTTCGTGGTGAAAAAGCAATCGGTACAACAGGTCGTGGAATCGGACCTGCCTACAGTGAAAAAATTGCTCGTGCCGGATTTCGTTTGGGCGAATTACGTAATGTTGCAACGCTAACCGATCGCATATTGGAATATTTTGTCCAAAATAAAGCGATTTTTGAAGCGTTAGAAATTTCATTGCCAAATCGTGAGGAGTTGACACAAGAGCTTACAACTTTTGCGGGCGCATTGGTTCCATTTTTAGCAAACACGACTCAAATGGCGTGGAAAATGATGGATGAAGGACAAAAAATCCTTCTCGAAGGGGCGCAGGGGACAATGCTCGATATCGACCACGGTACGTATCCGTATGTAACGAGTTCATCGACGATTTCAGCAGGCGCTTGTACGGGTCTTGGAGTGAATCCAAAAGACATCGGAAAAGTAACGGGAATCGTTAAAGCATATTGTACCCGTGTCGGAAACGGTCCTTTCCCGACGGAAGATCATGGTGAACAAGGGGAGCGTCTACGTAAGGCCGGTCGCGAATTTGGGACAACAACAGGTCGTCCGCGACGTTGCGGTTGGTTTGACGCGGTAGCGTGTCGCTTTGCAAGCCGTATCAATGGATGCGATGATCTCTCTATCATGAAACTTGATGTTCTTGATGGATTTGAAGAGATTCTTGTGTGTGTAGCCTACGAGCTAAACGGTGAAGTGATCGATTATATGCCATTGGATCTCGAAGCGGTAAAGCCGATCTATAAAACGTTTGCAGGGTGGGATAAAACCGAGGGTGTCCGTCGTTTTGAAGACCTTCCGGTAACGGCGCAAGAGTATCTCAAAGCACTCGAAGAGTTGACAAAAACGAAAATCGGGATGATTTCTACCTCACCTGATCGAAACGATACTATTTTATTGTAATACAGATTGATAAATCTGCTTCGCATAAGGCAAGCTTTAGTGCCATAGCGGCTAGCGTAACAAAAGGAATTTTATTCTTTTTGTGTTCAACTCCGAAGGAGTTATGTAAGTGAAATCAAAATACACTCCGCTAGTGAAGCTTAAAAAAAAAGAGCTTGACCTCGTTGAGCATGATTTGATTCGCGCCAACAACGCTTTTTCGGCGGCATCCATTGCTCTTGATGATGCATATACTCTTCTTTCGACGCTCTCTCTCCCAGCTAACGGCTCAATAATTGAGCTTCTTCAGGCTCAAGCTTTGATACAAGCCCAACATACTGAAATTCAACACTGTGTTGATAGATTGGCACTTGCAAAAGCACAACAGCTTCAAACTCAACGTCAGTTTAAAGCAAGCATGATAGAGTATGAAAAATTTAATTACCTTGAAGTCCAAGAAGCGGACGAGCACTTAGCAAGAATGAAAAAAGAAGAAGCTAAAATGCTGGATGAGATTGGTGTTATGACCTACAAAAGAGAGCCTTTATGAAAAAAATTCTACTTTTATCTTTTATGATAATAGCCGTTTCTTATGGTGCGCAAACCAAATCATATGAGTGTACCAAAATTTTTGAATCGCGAAAAAATGAACTTTTACTTGAGCTTGACAAGATTGATGAACAAAAGCAATCTCTCGATGCGCTTAAGCGTGCTACGGAAGATTTATTAAAGAAAAAAGAGGCAATGGTTCAGGGCAAGGGAAGCCAAGTGGATCAGAAGCTATCTGAGATAAAAACACGTGAAGCCTCTATTGCAAAAATGATCGATAAAAATAAAAAGATTTTAGAGGAGATCAAGCAGCTCAAAAGCGATAAGGTTTCTCAGGCGTTTACAAAAATGAAACCCGCATCATCGGCGAATATTTTGGCACAAATGGGGGTAAAAGAAGCTTCTGAGATTATGAGCACTTTGAATCCAAAAGTTGTTGGGCAAATATTGGCAAAAATGGATCCAAAAAAAGGGTCTGAAATAACCGCCGAGTTACAAAAAATCCCCTCTGAAGCACCCAAGAAAAAATAAACGAAATAGTTTCTAAGCGATTTTAGAGCTCATCTTATGTATAATAATAAAAAAGTATCATAGGGCAGCTCATGAAAGTTTCACTCTCACATATCCCCCATATTTCGAGTCGTATCGCTGTTGATCTTAACCGTAGCGGATTGGTTACGATGACGCATGGATTGGAAGCTACCGCGCGTGAAGCTGAAAAAATACTCGTAGAGAGTGTAAAACAAGAAATGGCGTTAGAAGAAAAAGTTAAAGAGATTGTCAACGCGAATGAAGAGCAGATTGATTATTATCTCGCCGATGAGCGACAACTCTTTTTTATGATCAAAAAGAAATTAGCACCCCAGTTCGGGGTAATATTGTCGTACGAAGACCGTTATTCAGACATTGCCCACAAAATTTTGGATGAACTGTACGAAGAGGATCTGATCCACTACGACGTAAGCGAAAATAGGATTAAAAATATCATTTATGATGCGATTACCACCTTTATTGCTGACACAAATGAGATTGAAAATGCGGTCTATGAAAAAATCAAAAGTTATAAAAGACGAATGATTCCGGGGACGGATGAATATGATATTTTGTATGAAAAGCTTTATAAAGATGAATTAACACGAAGAGGAATGGCATGATGCGTGACGTATGGATATATCTTGAAAATGGTATTTATTTGTCGGCAAAAAGTTTTGGTGCAGAGGGTACACAAGTTGGTGAAATCGTTTTTAATACATCCTTGACAGGCTACCAAGAGATCATTTCTGATCCTTCCTATGCGGGACAATTTATCACGTTTACTATGCCGGAAATCGGAAACGTCGGTGTAAATGATGAGGATATGGAGAGCTTTAAGGCTCATTGTAAAGGGGTGATCGTACGTCAGTACCAAAGTCAATATTCCTCTTTTAGAGCCCAAGAAGCGTTGCATACGTTTTTAGAAAAACATGGTGTACTCGGTATTTGTGATATTGATACACGATACTTGACCAAAATGCTCCGTACAGAGGGCGCTATGATGATGATAGCATCGACAGCAGTAAGTGACAAGGGAAAGCTCAAAGCACTCCTAGAGGCGGCGCCCCGTATCGAAGAGATCAATTATATCGAAGAGGTGAGCACGAAAGTAGCGTATACCCACACGAATGGTGTCTATGATCCGTTTAGCTTCCGTTACAACGATGCTCCTGTCGCAAAAGCACGTATTGCTGCGATTGATTTTGGAGTGAAGCGTAACATCCTTAATGAGCTTACGCAAGCAGGACTTGAAGTTGAAGTATTGCCAAATACCTTTAGCGGGGATGATTTGATTGCGCGCTATGACGCGAAAGAAATCGATGGTGTATTTCTTTCCAATGGTCCGGGAGATCCCTTGGTTTTAAAAGGGGAGCAAGAAGAGATCAAAAAGCTGATAGCGCGCAAAATCCCTTTGTTTGGGATTTGTTTAGGGCATCAGCTTCTCAGTATTGCCCACGGATATGATACCCATAAGCTCAAGTTTGGGCATCATGGAGGAAATCATCCTGTTAAAAATGTCATGACAGGGATGGTAGAGATTACGGCGCAAAATCATAACTACAATGTTCCCGAATCGGTACGCGAGATTGCCGATGTGACCCACATCAATTTATTTGACAATACGATTGAAGGTCTCCGGTATAAAGACGCACCGGTTTTTTCTGTGCAGCATCATCCTGAAGCAAGTCCGGGACCCAAAGAGAGTCGATACATCTTTTCAGAGTTTTTAAACTTAATTCAGCGTTAAATTTCTTCGTTTCAACCACCCTTCCAGGGAGGGGTGTTACTTTTCTTCCCCATATTCTTTATAAAAGCTTAAAAATATCACTAAGTTATGTAATCAAGCAAAATATTTAATTTTTTAAGATTTATTAAAAGAACCCGTGGCTATCATTAGAGTGTCTAATAGCCTATGAATGTTACATTTGTGTTAAGAAAAGCTGCTATCTCTAACAATATAAGAGTTTTTGCAGATGTTCGAAATAGGCTTTTATGCTTTGAATCTTTTAAGGAGGTCGTAAATGGAGAATCGTCCATTGGAGTATGATTACACGGTTGCGAAGTGGTTTATGCTTACAACTGTTGTACTCGGTATTGTCGGGATGCTTGTCGGTGTAATTTTGGCGTGGGAAATGGCTTTCCCTGCTGTTAATACCTTGGCGGGTGAAGGGTTGGCGGAGTACACCAACTTTAGTCGTCTTCGTCCATTGCACACCGATGCAGTTATTTTCGGATTTACCCTTAGCGGTATTTTTGCTACGTGGTACTATATAGGTCAGCGTGTATTGAAAGTTTCTATGGCGGAGTCAAAATTTTTGATGTTCCTCGGAAAATTACACTTTGCACTATACCTATTGGTTGTTGTGGCGGTTGTTGGTTCACTTTTATTGGGAATCACTACGTCTAAAGAGTATGCTGAATTTGAATGGCCTATTGATATCGCCGTTGTTGTGGTATGGGTAACATGGGGTATGTCTATTTTTGGTTTGATCGGTATTCGCCGTGAACAATCATTGTATATCTCTATCTGGTATTACATTGCTACCTTCCTTGGTATTGCTATGTTGTATGTTTTCAATAATATGGCTATTCCAACGTATTTTGCTACAGGCGGAATCGGTGCATGGTACCATTCAGTTTCAATGTATTCAGGCACAAATGATGCGCTTGTACAATGGTGGTATGGACATAACGCGGTTGCGTTTGGTTTCACAGTACCTATCGTAGCGATGATCTATTACTTCCTTCCAAAAGAATCAGGGCAAGCAGTTTATTCGTATAAATTGTCTCTTCTTGCATTCTGGGGCTTGATGTTTGTATACCTATGGGCTGGCGGACACCACTTGTTGTTCTCTACTGTTCCTGACTGGATGCAAACGATGGGTTCTGTATTCTCTATCGTTTTGATCCTCCCATCATGGGGTTCTGCGATCAACATGCTTCTTACAATGAAGGGTGAATGGCAACAAGTAGCGGCAAGTCCATTGATTAAATTTATGGTTCTTGCATCAACATTCTACATGTTCTCTACTCTTGAAGGTCCAATCCAAGCGATCAAATCGGTTAATGCTTTGGCTCACTTTACAGACTGGATCGTTGGTCACGTACATGATGGTACTCTTGGTTGGGTTGGATTCATGATTATGGCAGCATTGTTCCACATGGCTCCACGTGTATTCAAGCGTGAGATTTATTCTAAATCGTTGATGGGTACACAATTCTGGATACAAACTCTTGGCGTTGTCCTGTATTTCACTTCTATGTGGATTGCTGGTATTACACAAGGGATGATGTGGCGTGCACACGATGAGTTCGGTAACCTTGCTTACTCATTCATTGATACGGTTGCTGTATTGCATCCATATTTTACAATCCGTGCGGTTGGTGGTACATTATATCTATTGGGTATGTTCTTGTTCGCGTACAATATGTACAAAACAATGACAAGCTCTCGCCGTGTTGAAGAGAGTGAACTTCAAAACGCATCGCCAATGGGCGCATAATTAAGGAGGGGAAAATGTTTCACTGGTTAGAAAAACGCCCGTTCTTTTTTGCGGTTGCTGTCTTTGTTGTTATTGCGTTTGCAGGTCTTATTGAGATCGTGCCAAACTTTGCACAGGCTTCACGTCCGGTTATCGGCACGAAGCCTTATACGACGCTTGAACTAGCAGGTCGTCATGTTTACATCAAAAACAGTTGTAATGCATGTCACTCGCAGTTGATCCGTCCATTTAAATCGGAAACCGATCGTTACGGTCACTACTCTTTGAGCGGTGAATATGCATACGATCGTCCGTTCCTTTGGGGTTCAAAACGTACAGGTCCTGACTTGATGCGTGTAGGTAACTACCGTACAACAGACTGGCACGAAAACCATATGAAAGATCCTGCTGGGGTTGTTCCAGGTTCTATCATGCCGGCATATCGTTGGATGTTTAAAAATACGGCAGATATTGATACAGCGTATGCTGAACAATTGACAGTAATGAAAGCGTTTGCTGTTCCTTACAATGCAGAAATTCCAATGGCAGATGGTTCAAAAGCTACCGTTGCTTTGGCTGACACTGTTGAGGGTGCTCGCGCTTCCGCTCTTGAAGAAGCAAAAGTAATCGCAGCGGATATGAAAGATCAAGATGTTAAAGATGCGGTTGCGGCAGGTCAGATTCCTGAAATCGTTGCGCTTATCGCATACCTTAACAGCTTGAAATAAGGATTAGCGTGGACATTGCTACATTTCAAGCGTATGGGTATTTTTTCTTTACCGCCTTTTTGGTGGTAGTGTTGTATATGTATATTTACCATCTGTACAGCTCACAGAAAAAAGGGACACGCGATTACGAGAAGTATGGCAATATCGCGCTCCACGATGATATCACCGATCAACCGATCGAGGAGATCTCAAAAAAAGATGAGATAAAAAAGTAGGAGGCATAGATGAATAAGACAGTATTAGCTGCTATCATAGTTGTAATTGCAATGCTTGGCTTCACATACATAGCTGTCGGCTTGGCTGGCGGTGACGTAAGTAAATTATTAGCTAGTGGCGACTGGGTTAATCTACTAGCTGTAGTAGGCGCAGGCGTTCTCGTCATTATTACGGCATTCGTAGTTACAAAATATGTTCGACAGATGCAAAATGATAAGGCAAGCGGTAAGCTTGCGGATGAAAACTGGGGCGGAATCAGAGAGTATAACAACGAACTTCCTTTTGGATGGGCGGTTATCTTTCTTGGTTCAATCGTATGGGCGATTTGGTATTTTCTTGCAGGATATCCAGTCAATGCGTATTCACAAATCGGTGAATACAATGAAGCGGTTGCGGCGCACGATGCAAAATTCGAAGCGCAATACGCAAACATGGATGATGCCACGCTTAATGCAATGGGTGAATCTATTTTTATCGTTCAATGTGCACCATGTCATGGTTTGCAAGCAGACGGTATGGATGGAAAAGCAGCTGATTTACATCAGCGTATTGCTGAGAAATCAGTGAAACATGTCGTTATGAATGGTAGCAATAACAATCTTTTGGGAACAAGCATGCCAATGCCTGATCGTAACGGATTAATGAACGCTAATACCAATGCGTTGATTACGGATGCTGAGATTGATGCAGTATCTAAATATGTTGCGGGTGGATTAAAAGGCACTGAAGGTGCTGATGTTTTCGCTGGCACGTGTGCTGCGTGTCATGGTGCAGATGGCAAAGGGATGGAGATGGTTGCTCCAAACGTTGCTGAAATGTCTCCAGCTATGGTGGACATGGTTCTAAAACATGGTAAAAAAGGTGCAATCGGCGGTATGCCAGCATTTACTAACCTAACAGAAGTTCAATATAAAGCACTCGCTGCGTATGTTGCAAGCTTGAGCAAGAAATAAGGGGCAAATTATGGAAAATCGTAGTATATTTTCATTACACGGTATCACCGGTATGTTGATCGCGACTGTTTTGTTGCTCTCTATCTTGGGATTCCTAACGTTCAATGCGTTAGGTGTTCAGCAAGCTAATGCGAGCAATTTTTATCAAATTGAAAATGAAAAAGACATCAAGATGTTTAGCACCGAAAATGCTAAACATGTTGTTGATGTCAAATAAGGGGTTTTAGATGGCAAGTATCATGGATAAACTTATCACGGTTGCTTTGATTATCGCAGCAGCTGTTACGTTGTGGGCGGTAGTTACTTCTAACCACCTCTACGTCGGTTGAGTGCGTTGAAATTTTCACGAGGGCTTGCGGCCCTCATCCTCATATTTATTTCTGCCCTCTCTTTGCATGCTGAATTCTTATATAAAGATGATGTTGTCAAAAATCCAAAATTTACTCAGCAGATTGAATCAATAGGATCTGAGTTAAAAGCAAAAACGGGCATTTCCCTTTATTTAGTGATGCTTCGTGATTTGGATAAGAATGAATCAATTACAGATTTTGAAAAGCGCATGAGTTCTGAGATGAATGACTCTGTTGTTATAATGACATTTGTTGAGCTCAAAAAAGAGGTCGATATTTTAGCGCGTCCAACATCTTTATATAATAGTTTTGATAAAGGACAAATATTAAGTCCCAATGCAACCTTTATTGGTGCCGTGGTGAGTTCCATTATGTTTGCCCGTAGTTTCGACGACGCAAAAGAGCTTCTCTCTAATAGCGGGGGGACGATACTCCCTATTTTGGCAGAACGGGCCAAAGGGAAAGAGATTGTTTCTAAATATTCTGTAGCAATGTACAATGGCTATGCCGATGTAGCAGAACAAATAGCAGCCTCAAAAGGGCAAACTCTTAGTTCATCTGCAGGTACTGGGAGCCAAACCTTTATTGATGTTTTGCGTTTAATATTTTACAGTATCATTTTGTATGCTCTTTATGTATTTGTACGTGGGCGCTTTTTTAGAAAAAGAGAGACAAAAAGTGAATAAGACAAATATTAATGCAGGAAAAAAATGGCCCTGGATTATTGGATTATCGATAGTTGGCGTCATTTGTTTATCTGTTGCGACCGTTAAGGTTGCAATAAATAATCCTGTAGAAATGTCAAAATATGGTATGCAGAGTTATCATGATTATGATGACAATGTTAATGATATTATCACTGCACAAATTGCATTTGACCAAAATTATACGATCGCATTTTTGACACCGCAAATTCAAGAGAAAAAATCTGTTCTTGTATATCAAGTACGGGATAAATCGGGAAAAGCAATCGATGATGCAAAAGTAGAAGTCGTTTTAACACGTCCCGATACGACTGATTTTGATCTGAACCTTTCTCACCCAACTGTCAGTGAGGGGAAATATACCTTTAATGCGGTTGATCTTCCAAAAGTGGGTCGTTGGGATATTTTGGCAAAAGTTTCCATCGGTGACAAACAGCGTTATTATAACCTCAAAGCCGACACCCGCAATTCTAATACTTTCGAGTTTTAGGATTTCGACTTCGCCACCATTCTTTTCTATCCATTGAGTTTCTGTATAATCATTTTAGAACTAAAAATGGGAAACTTATGAAAAAACAACTGATTATTTTCCCCACATCACGTGCCATACGCGAAACACTTCAAGGGTGCAATGAAGGATTTTTACCTACCTACATGGGGATGGGTGATTTTTTAGATCGGGCGATAAAAAGCGAAAATGTTATTTCTCCTGATGATGATTTACGCCTTCTTGCTCTCCATGAAGCCTCTAATTTTTCTGCTTTTGAGCAACTACATATTGAACGTAACTTTTTTACGTTTATCCAAAATTCAACCTATCTGTTTCGTTTTTTTGAAGAGCTTAGCGGTGAAATGGTCAATATCGCGGCATTGGAAAATGCGGATGTGTATGGGGAATACGAAGAGCATATTACGATACTGAAGCATTTATGGAATAACTATAAGAAAATTGTGGAATCGCGCGGATGGAGTGATCCGATTTTTGCCAAGTCCTCAGTGGTGATCAATGAACAGTATTTACGTGAATTTGAATCAATTACCCTCCACATCGAGGGGTATTTGAGCCGCTATGAGCTCGAAGTGCTGAAATCCTGCGCCGTTATTGTGCCGCTGGAGTGTATCTATCACGCTACGGCGTACAATGAAAAAATGTCAGAGCGTCTTCGTGAGTGTTCCGTAGAGGTGACGGCCGGATATCACTATCGTTTTTTACTGAATGATGGGACACTTTTGGAGAGTTCAAAGATAGCCCCTTTGCAAAACGTTACCTGCGAGGTATTTCATAACCGATTGACGCAAGTGGGATTTGTGAAGGCACAAGTCCAGATGATGATCGAGGGCGGTATAGAGCCTGAGCGACTCGTTGTGGTGGTTCCGGATGAGGATTTTATACGCTATTGTCGACTTTTTGATAAAGAGAATAATTTCAACTTTGCTATGGGAACGTCTATGAGCGAGGAGCGCTTTGTCCGTGATATTGAAGCGATAGAGCTGTATATGAGCGAGCAAAGTGCCGAAAATAAAGGACGTATGGCCAAAGTGGGGACACAACTGCAAGAATGGATCAAAGAACATTATTATCTCCCCTTTTGTTTTCAGAATCTTATGGATCTATGCAAAATCATGAGTGAAAACAGTCAACGTCTTGAGGCCAAAAAAATTCTGCAAGAAGAATTAGAAAAATTTAAACCACTCTCAGATGCCCTTGGCGAGGTCGAATTTAAATCGGCTTTAAAGATTTTTCTAAATCGCCTCAAAAGTCGCTCGATCGATGATATAGGGGGTGGGAAAATTACCGTCATGGGGCTCTTAGAAACGCGTGGTATCGACTATGACGGGGTAATTGTCGTCGACTTTAATGAAGGGTTTGTCCCGCATCGGAGTCAAAAAGATCTTTTTTTAAATACCAAAACACGCCAATTTGCCGATTTGCCGACGAGTATGGATCGTGAATTTCTCCAGAAACACTATTATTGGATGCTGTTTAAGCGAGCACAAAAAGTAGCCATTTCGTGTGTACAAAACAGTGAAACAATCCCCTCACGCTTTTTATTACAATTGGGAATCCCAATGCAAGAGGCACGCTATGATTATGCCGGTATCCTTTTTCCAAAAGTTGCCATTGAAGATCGTGTATCCCTGACGTATATGAGTGAGTATGATTTTACGGCGCACACCCTCTCTGCTAGCGGGTTGAAAAGTTTTCTGACATGTAAGCGACAGTTCTATTATAAAATGATTGCAAAAATCAAAGAGCATGAACTGATTGAAGATTTAAGCCGTGAACGGGACATCGGCAATCGTCTACATAATGCGATGGAGAAGATTTATATGGGGCGGGATCATTATCTCACCGCAGAAGAGATCAAAAAGGCATTGATAGGGGTTTTGAGCGAAAAAGAGGATGATGATGTTATGGAGAGGTACGTTCAGAATCTGTGGGTAGAAAAACTAACTCCTTTTTATGAGAATGAGATCACGCGATTCAAGGAAGGGATACGCGTTGCCTACCATGAAAAAACAGGGGAGCGGGTTGTCGAGGGAATACCTCTTGGGGGGCGTATCGATCGGATTGATTTTACACTGGAAGGGCTAGAAGTACTGGATTATAAAACGGGGACACTCTCCGATACGCAACATGAGCCAAAAGAGAGCGATGTCGATTATCAGCTACCGATTTATGCCCTTCTTGCCGAAGAGTTTGGAAATGTAAGCCGTTGCGGGTATTATGATTTGAAAGTAGGGAAGGTTGTGTATGAACAGTTTTTGGACGCGAAAATCGACACTCTCAAAACGATTTTGAGGGAGCTTGCTACACAAAAAGAGTGGGAATGGGAGATGTGCGATGAGCTCAAAGCATGCCGTCTTTGCCCTTATGCGGTTTTATGCGACAGGGAGCTTTGATGTCTTTGTTTGAACCTTTTTTAGCCTTTGAGGCGAGTGCGGGGAGCGGTAAGACATTTAATCTCGTGGTTCGTTATCTCGGACTTCTTTTTATGGGGGAAGAGCCCTCACAGATAACGGCGCTTACCTTTACCAACAAAGCGGCAAACGAAATGAAAGAGCGGGTAATCGAGACACTGCGCTCTCTCGAAACGCGGGGAGAGCTGGACGAGATTGTCAAAATGACGGGCTTAGTATCCGAAGAGATCGTTTCGATGCGCGACACTATTTTGTGGAAACTGTTACGCTCGGATGTGAAAATCTCGACGATTGATACCTTTTTCGGAACGATTTTGCGTAAATTTGCCCTCAATGCGGGGATAATGCCGACGTTTCAATCGGCAACCATGCATCATGAACAAAAATTTCTAAAACGGTTTTTAAATGAAATAGAAGTTGCCGGAGAGATGGGTGAGCTTACCCGCCTCTCTTTGCTCAGCACAAAACGTTTGGACGATATTTTTGACCTTTTATCGGCATTGTATGCCAAGCACAAAGAGTTTGACGCACTGGTAATTCCTCAAATAGCGCTTAGCTTCAATCCCTATACCCTTGCAATGGAGAGAGCGCATGAGTTATCAGAATTGGTGCTTAGCAAACCGATCAGCGAACGTGCCCGTAAAACAATGCGCATAGAGGACTATGACGATCTTTTGAACAAATCATGGATTTTTAAACCCAGTTTGGAGTATTGGGATTTTAAAAAAGTGTATGAGCCAAAAATGGATGTGCTGCTGCATGAGATACAAGAGGTCATACAAAAACAAATGGCGCTTAAAGAGGCGGAGTTTTTAAACGCACTGCACCGTATTTTGAGAAGTTACATCAAGAGCCGTAAAGCGTTGATTTCTCAAAACAATGAGCTTACCTTTGATGATATTACCCTGATGGTACACGAGCTGCTTCGGGGAAATTTGGAGAGCGAATTTCTCTATTTCCGTCTTGATGCGACGATGAAACATCTCCTTCTTGATGAGTTTCAAGATACGAGCACGATACAGTTTGACATTCTTCGCCCGCTTATCGAGGAGATACGTTCCGGCAAAGGGGTGAATGAGGGGGGAAGCTTTTTCTTCGTAGGGGATGTTAAGCAATCGATTTACCGTTTTCGAGGCGGGGTGAGTGCACTTTTTTATGAAGTAGCAAATCATTTTGACGTGAAAGTACAGCCGCTTGAGGTGAATTATCGTTCACGCTCACGAGTGGTGGAGTTTGTAAACCGTGTCTTTGGCGAGAAAATGAACCGTTATATTCCGCAACGCTCGCCCAAGGAGAAAGAGGGGGGATTTGTCGAAGTCCACCAAAGCGACGAGCCGCTAAAAACACTGTTTGAACAGATTGTGTTGCTGCACAGCGAAGGTGTCTCTTCGGATGATATGGCAATTTTGTGTGTAACCAATGCAGATGCGGCAAAAGCACAAGAGTATTTGGAAGAGCGGGGTCTCAGTGTCGTCAGTGAGGCAACATCGAAACTCATCCATCAGCGCAGTGTTCGTGCGGTGATTGACTACTTGCGCTATTGCTATTTCGGTGCCGATATTTATGGGTATAACTGTGCGGCGTTGCTGGGGATCGAACCGGGCAGTATTGAGCGTGACATCATCGTTGATGTACAAAAACAATCGGTTGATTTTATTTCTAAACACACCATCGGGGATAAAAGCGCGATGATGTTTGTCGAAAAATTGAGCAATTTTAGAGATATTGAAGAAGTGGTGTATGAGATCCAGCGGCTCGAGGCCTCCTCGCCCCAAAGTGATTTGCACGGAATTCGTATTATGACGGTGCATAAATCCAAAGGGCTGGAGTTTGAGCATGTTCTTATACTGGATCGTTTGGGACAAGCACGGTCGCGCAGTGAGAGCATAGTGTATGAGTATGATGGAATGGCACTGTCTCGTATGTTTTATCGTATCAAAGGGAGAGAAGAGCTCGATGAGGTCTACAAAAGGGCTTTACTAAAAGAGAAAGCCCTAGAAAAAGAAGATCAGCTCAATGCTTTGTATGTGGCACTGACGCGCGCTGTTCAGTCTCTTACTATCATCGCCAAACCAAAGGGATCATGGCTGGAGCCGCTGGAGCTTACGGTGGAACATTGGGGGACGCGAGAATTTGAGATAGCCTATCGTTCAACACCTGAACTTTTACAACCTTTTGAATACAAATCGATATTGTATGGTTCCCAAGAGGATGTCATTGTTTTAAGCGAGGAGGTGACGCATGATTATGACGCGGTTCAGTTTGGATTGGCAACCCATTATGCACTGGAAATGATGGGAGATTTGAGAGAAGAGTCGATTCATAATGCACTAGAATCGACACGAAAGCGGTACGGAATGAGTATACCGGAGGCTAAGATAGAAATTGTCCGCTCATCGCTGGAACAGCTTGTTCGTGATGAGATGTTTGCAAAGCTGACGCGTGGAAATCTCTACAAGGAGCAGCGTTTTTTCTATAAAAATCAGATGCGTATTATTGATCTACTGGTGGAGCATGAAGAGGGATATTGGGTTGTTATCGATTATAAAACCAGCGAGCAGATGAGCTATGAGCATCACGATCAGGTACGTGGATACATGGAGGCGACCCGTACGTTTGTGGGTGCTGAAGTGCAAGGATATCTGTGTTATCTCAATGAAGAGAGCGTACAATGGCAAAAAGTGGAATAAATAGAGTGCTTACAGTAAACTTAATTTAAGCATATATAAAGGTTAAATGGGTACAATTTCGCCACTATTTATTAAAGACTTGAAAAGGAGGCTCACGATGAAATTTACTAAAATTGCAACACCTGAGCAAATCGACCGTAAATGGGTTTTGATCGATGCAGAGGGTATGACATTTGGTCGTTTAATGACGGATGTTGCTACTCGCCTTCGCGGAAAAGATAAGCCTTATTTTACTCCAAATATTGACTGTGGTGACTTCGTAGTTATCGTTAATGCGTCTAAAATCGTTATCAACGGTAACGGTAAATTGGCGAACAAAGAGTACCACACGCATAGCGGTTACTTCGGTAGCGTTAAAAGTGTAAAAATGACAGAGCTTTTGGCAACAAATCCAGAAAAACTCTTTAGACTTGCAGCACGCGGAATGCTTCCTAAAACAAAATTAGGTCGCGCGATGTTGAAAAAACTAAAAATCTATGCAGATGCTGAGCATCCTCACTCTGCACAGATCGCTAAGTAAGGAATAATAATGACAAAAACTTATGCAACTGGCAGAAGAAAAACGTCTATCGCTAAAGTATGGTTAACTCCTGGTAGCGGTAAAATTACCGTTAACGGTCTTTCACTTGACGCATGGCTTGGTGGTCTTGAAGCGAAAAAATTGCGTGTAACGCAACCTCTTTCACTTACCAAACAAGATACATCAGTCGATATCAACGCAACGACAACAGGCGGCGGGTTTTCTGGTCAATCGGATGCACTTCGTCACGGTATTTCTCGTGCACTTTGTACGTTTAATCCAGAGTTCCGTCCGGTTCTTAAACCGTATGGTATGTTGACTCGTGACTCACGTATCGTTGAGCGTAAGAAGCCAGGTCTTCGTAAAGCACGTCGTTCACCACAATTCTCTAAGCGTTAATCGTTACACTTTCTTCCCTCTCTCGGGTTCTCCGAGAGTACTTTCTCATTTTTTCTCTATTGTTAGCTTAAAATCATTATGATTACGGTACTTTTTTAGCGGAGCTTATATGTTTTCTTTTTTATCAAAATCTTTTAAAGTACGACAGTGGATATTGATTGTTGCTGTGGCACTCTTTTTAACTCTTGTAGCAAATGGGGCATTTTTCAAACATGTCACAGAGGTATATCCTCTCTCATGGAATACCGTCCCTTTTATTGCTTCGTTGGCGATTGTCCTGATCAGTGTTACGACCATTCTTCTTTCATTGCTTAGTTTTCGTCGTACACTCAAGCCTGTATTGATTCTAATATTGATCCTCTCCTCGTTTGTGGCTTATTTTATGGACACCTACAATGCGGTGATTGACACCCATATGATACAAAATACCCTTGAGACAAATTTTAATGAATCGGCGGATTTGTTTAGTTTTACCCTTGTTTTGTATATCCTTTTTATGGGGGTGATTCCCTCTTATATCGTTTACCGTGCCAATATTCCTACTGTAAATTTTAAATCGGCCCTTCTCGAAAAAGGGAAAGTAATCGGAATTGCCCTTGGCGTTATTGCGATACTGTTATTTTCATTTAGTAAAAGCTACACGTCATTTTTTAGAGAACACAAGCCATTGCGTTATTACGCTAATCCGGCGTATTATCTCTATTCGGTTGGTTATTATGTCCAAAAAGCATTCTCGCACCCATATACGGGATTGCAGGTGATCGGAGCCGATGCGCAAACGGTCTCGACGAGCGACCATCGGAAACTTATGATCCTTGTTGTCGGCGAAGCGGTTCGATGGGATCATTTCTCGCTCAATGGATATGGACGTGAAACCAATTCACTTCTCAAAAAAGAGGATATTGTCAACTTTACACAGTTTACTTCATGCGGAACCGAAACGGCGATATCGGTGCCGTGCATGTTCTCTTCATTTGGTCGGGAATCTTACGAAGGAGAGAAGGCAAAGCATACAGAAAATATTTTGGATGTTCTGAAGCGCTCCGGAGCCAATATTTTGTGGAGAGATAATAACTCTGATTCCAAAGGGGTAGCCCTTCGTGTGACGTATGAAGATTACAAAACGGCGGATAAAAACACGATCTGCGATAATGATCAGTGTCGTGATGAGGGGATGTTGGTGGGACTTCAGGAGTATATTGACGCCCATCCCAAAGGGGACATCGTTATCGTCTTGCATCAAATGGGCAATCATGGCCCGGCGTATTACAAACGCTATCCTAAACAATTCGAAAAATTTACCCCCGTATGCAAAACAAATCAGCTGGAGCAGTGCAGCCAGCAAGAGATCACCAACGCGTACGATAATGTGCTCCTTTATACCGATTATTTCTTAACCAAGGTGATCGACGTTCTACAGGAAAACGATTCTTCGTTTGCGACGGCGATGTTTTATGTGAGCGACCATGGAGAATCGTTGGGAGAAAAAGGGCTCTACCTTCATGGTTTTCCCTACGCTATCGCCCCAGAAGCGCAAAAACACGTCCCTGCCGTGATGTGGTTCGGAAAAAACTTTTCGGTCAATAAAGAGCAGCTAAAACGCAATGCTTCTCAACCGTATACGCATGATTTTATTTTTCATACGATGCTGGGGATGAGTGAAGTCAAGACGACTGCTTACGAGCCAGATTTGGATATTTTGCATGGCCTCCACTAAAAATATCTACATTACCGCATTGATTCTTGGAGGGGTGATCCTTTTTTTTGGATTGAGCGGAGCGGATATTTGGGTACAGCGCCATTTTTATAACGTCCAAACCCATCAGTGGATTGTGGATAGCAATAATGGTGTTCTCAAATTTATTTTTTATGATGGAATTAAACGGCTGTTGATAGGGATCGGCGTCCTTTTTTTGTTGGTATTGTTTCTGTGGTGGAAGCGTCCGCATCGTCTGAAGTACCGACGGGGGCTTATTATTCTTCTCCTTTCGTCGATAGCGGTTCCCCTTGTTGTAGGCTCTCTTAAAGCCGCCAGCAACATGCCTTGTCCAAAAAATATTGAGATATTCGGAGGAGAGTATCCGCATACGTGTGTTTGGGAAAAATACGGAAGCGATGACTGCCAGAAAGCAAAGCAAAAATGTTGGCCGGCAGGACATGCCAGCGGCGGATTTGCCCTTATGGCATTGGTTTTTTTATTTCGAACCCGAAAAGCAAAAATAGCAGCACTCACTCTCGCATTAACGATCGGATGGAGTATGGGAACCTATAAGATGCTGATTGGAGACCATTTTTTGAGCCACTCTGTCATTACGATGGTTTTGGCGTGGCTGATTATATTGCTCATTGCCAGAGGTGTTGACTGGGTACTCAAACGTAATATTAAGATTGTTGCTATAAAATAGCTCAAAAAAAAAGGGTTAGAGTGAAAACACTATTTTTAGCATTGAGCGTTGCGTCATTTTTGGTTACCGGTGCGTATGCGAACGAACCAAAACATGAAGCATCTCACGAAGTTCACTGGAATTATGATGAGCACGGTCCTGCATGTTGGGGCGAATTTGCCGAAGAGTGTCAAAAAGGACACCTGCAATCTCCGATTAATATTGATAGCCATAAAAAGATTCCTTTAAAAGGAGCTTTTGCATTAAAAATGAATGAAGATGTCCATACGACTGCCGATGTTGTTGACAACGGACATGCCATACAAGTCAATGTTAAAAATGGCGGAAAGCTAACGATTGACGGAGATGATTACGCTCTTCTACAGTTCCATTTTCATGGACACAGCGAACATACGATTGATTCAAAACAATACCCATTGGAAGGACATTTGGTTCATAAAAGCGCCGATGGTAAACTGGCTGTTATCGGTGTGATGTTTATTGAAGGAGAGAACAATCCCGTATTGGATAATGTTTTAGGAGGAATCGGTAGAGAAATCCGTATTGATCCGCAAGATTTATTGCCTCAAAATAATGGTCATTATTATCATTATGTAGGTTCATTAACAACTCCTCCGTGCAGCGAGGGGGTTCAATGGTATGTTTTATCAAAACCGATAACAGCTTCTAAAGATCAGATTTTGACGATGAGAAGTTATTATGATAAAAATTTCCGTCCTGTACAACCACTTAATGCTCGTGAGGTTGAGGTAAAATAAATGGTATAATCTCCCCTAAAAAGTAGGGCGAGATTGAAACAAATATTCTTTTTTTACCTCTGTACCCTTTCGTTGATTGCCTCAACCCTCCATTTAAGCACGTCATCCAATCCTGCGCGCCTCAATCCTCTTATCGCTACCGATTCAGCCAGCGGTGAAATATCCAATTTTATTTTTAATGCACTGGTAAAATACGATCCGAGCGGACAGAATGTTATCGGCGATTTGGCAGAGTCCTACACCCGCATTTCACCAACAATCATCGAGTTTAAGCTTCGCCGTGGGGTGAAATGGCACGATGGTAACCCTTTTAGTGCAGCCGATGTTGTTTTTACGTACAGCTTGATTACCTCGCCCAAAGTGATGAGCCCTTACGCTACCGATTTTCGGGTGGTGAAAGAGGTGAGGGCGCTTGATGCGCATACGGTTCGCGTTACCTATACGAAACCCTATTTTAAAGCGTTAGAAATTTGGATGATGGGGATTGTTCCTCGCCATATTCTTGAAAATGAGAAAGATATTATGGGGAGCTCCTTTAACACCCATCCAATCGGAACGGGTCCCTATATCCTTAAAAAACTCGAATTTTCAAAACAAATAGTGCTTAGTGCCAATCCCCATTATTTTGTACATCGCCCTAAAATAGATACGATTATTTTTCACATTATCAGCGATCCAATGACCCGATTTTTGATGCTGAAAAATGGTGAGATCGATGTGAGCGGTTTAGAGCCGATGCAGGTTGAACGCCAATTAGACAAAAAGTTTCATCAAATATTTAAACACGTAGAATTACCATCCCATAGCTATACCTATTTGGGATTTAATTTGCGGTTGAAAAAGTTTCAAGATCCGCGTGTTCGTGAAGCGTTATCCCTCGCGATCGATCGTCAAGAGTTGGTCGATATACTGTTTCTTAATCACGGTCGTGTCTGTACAGGTCCTTTTTTGTCAGGGAGCAAGGGATTTAATGAGAGGATAAAAGCTCCCACCCAAAACATTGTAAGGGCTCGCGCACTTCTAAAATCTGCCGGTTATGACGAAAAGCACCCCTTGCGTTTTGAAATTGCTACTTCCAATTCCAACGCCATTCGCCCCTATGCGGCGGAGATTTTACAGCGGCAGCTTTTAGGAGTAGGGGTCAAAGTGACACTTAAGGTGATGGAGTGGCAAGCCTTCTTAAACACTGTTGTGATGCCTAAAAAATTTGAAACCGTATTGCTTGGATGGGGACTCTCCCTTACTCCCGACCCCTATATGATTTGGCATAGCGATGGGGATGTACCGGGGGGATTTAATATGATCGGGTATCATTCGG
Organism: Sulfuricurvum sp.; assembly: GCA_036821965.1. Classification (GTDB taxonomy): domain Bacteria; phylum Campylobacterota; class Campylobacteria; order Campylobacterales; family Sulfurimonadaceae; genus Sulfuricurvum. The sequence continues at coordinate 82,673 of DAISIO010000003.1, read as the reverse complement.
CACGTACGGACAGATTGATTGAAAAGATGGAAAACACGACAGAACCTGAGAAAACAGCTTCGTTGCAGCGAGAAATTTTTGCCTCTATCGTGCAGGATAATCCCTATCTATTTTTGGTGGTGCCGAATGATATACATGTCTATAATCGCCAAATAAAAGGGATAAAACCAACCATAAACGGTATATGGGAAGATTATATAAAGTGGGAGAAAAAGTGAAAAAAGTAATATTATTTGATTTAGACGGGACATTGATTGACTCGACAGAGGCGATTTTGGAGAGTTTCTACCATTCTCTGAATGTTCATGGAGAGATTAGCGACGTAACCGATGAGATGATAACGTCACAGATTGGACACCCATTGCAAACAATGTTTGCAGGTGTTGGGATAGTGGATGCAAATATCGAAGCGCACGTAGCTACCTATAAACATCATTATCGTGAAATTTCACGACTTAAGACGTTTATGCTCCCTGGTGCAATAGAAGCGATACAAGAAGCTGCACAGTTTGCACGATTGGGGATCGTTACTACCAAAACAGGGCATTATTCACGAGAATTAATGGAGCATTTCGGTCTTATGCACCATTTTGAGGTTCTTATAGGTTTTGAGAATGTCACCAATCCAAAGCCTCATCCGGAACCTATTTTAACAGCACTAAAACAGATGGATTTGGGTACGGACAATGTATGGATGATCGGCGATACACGTCTGGATTTAGAAGCATCGACTCGTGCGGGGGTGAAAGCAATAGGAGTTTTAAGCGGTTATGATAATGCAGAGCAATTATCAATATTTAACTTTATTATACAAAATAACGTCCTTGAAGCAGTACGTACTATCGCAAAAGAGCAGTTAAAGTAACATTAGACCCATAGATTTAAAGCTGTTAAAAAGTGAAAAGCTACATTTAAGAGCAAGTTACCTAAAATACAGCAATTGATAAACTTAAGTCATAGAGGGAGAAGCCATGCTCGAAATTCGATGGCATAGTCGCGCCGGTCAAGGTGCTGTAACGGGTGCAAAAGGTTTAGCGGACGTTGTGTCTACTACTGGAAAACATGTTCAGGCGTTTGCGTTCTACGGCTCAGCAAAACGGGGTGCTGCAATGACAGCGTATAATCGTGTTGATGATCAAGTAATTATGAATCACGAAAAATTTATGGCACCGGATTATGTTCTCGTAATCGATCCTGCATTGGTTTATGTAGCCGATTTTACGGCGTTTGAAAAGCCTGACACTGTTTATATTATTACAACCCATTTAAGTACTGAAGAACTTATTGCCAGTCAGCCAAAACTGGAAGGCAGAAAAGTATACACCGTTGATTGTATTAAAATTTCGCAAGAGACAATCGGAAAAGCGATCCCCAATACACCAATGCTAGGCGCATTGATGAAGGTTTCGGGTATGTATGAGATGGATTTTTTCAAAGAAAACATGATTCGTGTATTGAAAAAACTGCCTCAAAAAATCATTGATGCCAACATGATCGCGATTCAACGCGCTTATGATGAAGTAAAGTAAGGAGTCTCGTATGGAAAAAGCAGGATGGGATGGATTTGAAATCGGCGCAATGCTTCGTACGTTTGATGGTGCAATACAAAATATTGCGACAACATTGCCTGAAGACAGAGCCTATTCGCAATCAAGTTCGTTTACCGCAAGTGTAGCGGATTGGCGCATAGAAAAACCGTTATTCAACAAAGATTATTGTATTGATTGTCAGTTTTGTTGGATTTATTGTCCCGATATGTCGATTATCGCACGCGATAAGAAAATGGTCGGAATCGATTTTGATCACTGTAAAGGGTGCGGAATTTGTGTGGAAGTATGTCCGACAAATCCAAAATCGCTTTTGATGTTTGCAGAACAGCAAGATGAAGATATAGCGTTAGCGCAGTGGCCTAAAAAAGAGAAAAAAGAAAAAGACACAGAAGTAGAGGAAGACTAATGGCTGATACTATGGAACTACGAGACATTGAAGTCTGGGATGGGAATATGGCGGCAAGCCACGCGCTTCGCCAAGTACAAGTAGATGTTGTAGCGGCGTATCCGATTACACCGTCAACACCGATTGTTGAAAATTATGCAAACTTTGAAGCCAATGGCTACGTAGACGGCGAATTTGTTATGGTCGAATCTGAGCATGCTGCAATGTCAGGCTGTATCGGTGCATCGGCGGCGGGCGGGCGTGTAGCTACGGCTACATCTTCTCAAGGTTTTGCATTGATGGTAGAGACTCTTTACTCAGCATCAGGTATGCGTTTGCCGATTATCCTCAATGTTGTTAACCGTGCACTTGGTGCGCCATTGAATGTTAATGGTGACCACTCTGATATGTATTTGGGACGCGATAGCGGATGGATTCAGCTTGATGCCTATAACCCTCAACACGCCTACGATTTGAACTTTATTGCGTTCAAAGTAGCGGAGGATCACGATGTACGTCTCCCTGCAATGGTTCACCAAGATGGGTTTATGACATCGCATACGGCACAAGGTGTTCACACTATGACCGACGAGCAAGGTTTTAATTTCGTCGGTGAATTTCAACCGATGAACGATATGCTCGATCTTGACCATCCGGTAACCCATGGGGTTCAAACGGAAGAAGATTGGCATTTCGAGCACAAAGCACGTCAACAGCACGCGCTTATGACGGTCGCCCTTCCAAAAATTCAAGAGGCATTTGATGCGTTTGAAACATTGACCGGTCGTCGTTATAACCTCGTTGAAACACATCAGATGGACGATGCTGAAATGGCTGTTATCTGTATGGGGACATCGGTTGAAACAGCGATGGAAGTTGTCAATGAGTTACGTGCGCAAGGGATCAAAGCCGGTGTTGTCGGAATTCGTGTTTTCCGTCCGTGGCCGTTAGAGCAGCTTGCGGAAGTTTTGAAAAACGTAAAAGCGATTGGGGCATTAGATCGTTCAAGTCCTCACGGTACAGTGGGTATGCTTTACAATGAAATCGCAGGAACACTGTTTAACACAGATACTAAAGCGGTATTGACCAACTATATTTATGGTTTGGGCGGACGTGATTTGACAAAAGCACATTTGGTGGGTATTTTCAATGATCTAAAAGCAAATATGGATGCAGGAAAACCTACAACGCCATTGCAGCAGTACATCGGTCTTCGCGGACCGAAACTTTCATTTTTCTAAGGGGTGAATGATGTCAGAAATTAAAAAAATCAAAAACCTTAAAGAGTTTTCCACTTCGGCGGATCGCTTTGAGGGTGCTAACCTTTTGTGTCCGGGATGTGCTCACTCTATCATTGTTCGTGAAGTGCTTAATGCTACCAATGATGATCTGATTCTGTCAGCTTCTACGGGTTGTTTGGAAGTGTGTACAGCGGTTTATCCGTATACGTCATGGGATGCCTCTTGGATTCACATCGGTTTTGAAAACGGTTCGACTGCGGTTGCAGGGGCTGAAGCGATGTACAAAGCATTGAAGAAAAAAGGGCGCCTAAAACAGCCGGATCGTGTTCCTAAGTTTGTAGCTTTCGGTGGAGACGGTGCGACATACGACATCGGATTCCAATGGATTTCAGGATGTTTTGAGCGCGGACACAACATGATGTACGTTTGTTTGGACAATGAAGTCTATGCTAACACGGGTGGCCAGCGTTCTTCTTCTACTCCTATTGGGTCATCAGCGACTACCTCTCCTGCGGGAAGTACAAGTTACGGTGAAAAGAAAAACAAAAAAGACATGATGGCAATTATGGCAGCACACGGTGCTCCATACGTGGCCCAAGTTTCTCCAAGCAAATGGAAAGATATGGTGGCGAAAATCCAAAAAGGGTTTGCTGCTGAGGGCCCTGTATTTATCAATGCAATTTCTGCTTGTACGACTGAGTGGAAATTTGCACCGGAAGATACGATTGCGATTACGGATCTTGCTACTGACTCATTGGTTTTCCCATTGTATGAGATCATTAACGGGTCAGAGTTGAACATTACCTATCGTCCGAAAAATATTGTCCCTGTTCGTGATTATTTGGGTGCACAAGGGCGTTTTAAACACCTTTTCACTAAACAATATGAATACCTTATCGATGAGTGGCAAACACGTGTCGATGCAAAATGGGAACAGCTTCAACGTCGTGAAGAAGCTCGCGTTTAATATTTCTCCCAACCCCTCAGGGGGTTACCTCTTATTTCTTTCTCTATTTTTTAGTCAAGACTCCTCGAATAGATACCGCTAATACTCCGCTAACATATTGTTGTTATTCTACTGTCATGAAATGAATTTTGAATCGGTTTCATAGTTCGTTCATTTAGACTCCGTAGTAGTACTGTGGAGTGTAAATATAAAAGGAGTTAAAATGTTTAAGAAAGTACTCTTAGGAATGTTAGTAGTAATGGCGGTTGGTAGTTCCCTTTTCGCAAATGTAACAGCAACTACATTATCCGACACACAAAAAGCATCCCTTTTGTTTATGTATCAAGAAGAAAAGGTGGCACGTGATGTATATATCACACTGGGTAAAAAATATCCATCAGCGACTACGTTTGCCGATATTCAGCTCTCTGAACAGCAGCATATCGATGCGGTAGAGGGATTATGCAAAAAATACAATGTTGATATTTCAAATGTACAAGAATCTGTAGTCGGGGTGTTTGTCCTTCCAGAATTGCAAAGTTTGTATACTATACTAGTAGCACAAGGCTCTGTCTCATTGCTTGAGGGATTAAAAGTCGGTGTCGCTATTGAAGAAAAAGATATCGTTGATATCGTTGCTGCAGAAGCGGGGATGCCAGCTGATGTAGTCAAGGTGTTCGAAAATCTTCGAGCAGGCTCTTACAGCCATTTGGATGCATTTAACAAAGCTGTTGTCGCATTACAATAAAAGGACTATTTGGCCACGCCACATTCTATCGTCCCCTCATGGGATGATTCTTCCACTTTTTTTTCTATTTCTCATTATTTTTTTATTTATTGTTGCTAAGATTTTTTATAGAGATAAAAAGGGGTATGCATGAATAAAAAATTTGGTATCGTTGTATTGGCGATCGTGATTGGATTAGTGGTAGTAGGATTGAAATATTCTGGGTCGCTTTTGGCAAAGGAGACCATGGCAGTATTAACGAAGGAACAAAAAGTGTCGCTTCTTTTCATGTATCAAGAGGAGAAAGTAGCACGTGACGTCTACATTACACTGGGTACTAAATATCCGAGTGCTAAGACATTTGCAAAGATTCAGCTTTCTGAGCAGGAGCATATGGATGCGGTAGAGAGCTTGTGCGAAAAATATGATGTAGATATTTCTAACGTTGATGAATCTAAAGTTGGTGTATTCGTTTTGCCGGAACTACAAGAATTGTATAACATACTTATACCTCAGGGGTCCGTCTCATTGCTTGATGGATTGAAAGTCGGTGTCGCGATTGAAGAAAAGGATATCGTTGATATCGTTGCTGCAGAAGCGGGGATGCCAGCTGATGTAGTTAAGGTGTTTGAAAATCTTCGAGCGGGCTCTTATAAGCATTTGGATGCCTTTAATAAAGCTATTGCCGCATTAGAATAATAGTAGGTGAAAGTCGGCGTTGCTAGTGCCGCTTTTCCCCCGCTCCTCTCTTTTTCTGGAACTTTATTTGCTTTAATACGCTAAATAACCAACTGGATTAAACATGTATCGTATGACCTATAATAACAAAGGGGTAAGCGGCTGCTCCGCACGGGGTATCGCAAAACGGGATACGGTGGATGAGCTGATCAAACTTGCCGAAACACTCAAAGACACTATTTGCAATATCGAAATTAAGCCGATGCTCTCGATTGACGAAAAAAATATGCCGATGAAAATAGAGCTGAACATGAAAAGCGATCAATGAATCGCTATTTTTTAGCGATTGATGCCGGTACCGGAAGCATTCGGGCTGTCATTTTTGATACATTGGGTAATCAGATTTCTATTGTACAGGTTGAATGGCATCACATAGCAGAAAATGGTGTTGCCGGATCGATGGGGTTTGACTACGATCGCGGTTGGGAGCTTGCTGTTAAGTGCATACAAGAGTCGATTGCGAAAGCGCATGTTCATCCAAATGAGATCATAGCCGTATCGGCTTCGAGCATGCGAGAGGGGATAGTCGTTTATGATAAGGATAAAAACGTCCTCTGGGGCGTGGCAAACGTCGATTCCCGGGCAGGTACGGAAGTAGCCTATCTGAAGGATGAATATCCAAGTATGGAGCGTGAATTTTACAAATCAAGCGGGCAAACCTTCGCCCTCTCCGCTGTTCCGAGGCTTTTATGGCTGAAAAACAATCATCCATCGTTGTATGATAAAGCGACTTATTTTACGATGATAAGCGATTGGATACTCTTCAAGCTCAGTGGCGAATTGGCATCTGAGCCTTCGAACGCGGGGACAGCTGGATCATTCAGCCTGGTTACGCGCGATTGGGAGAAAAGTCAATTTAGTCAATGCGGCTTAAAAGATTTGTTTGTCCCGATATTGGAAAGCGGTGATCTCCTCGGGAAAGTATCCGCAAAAGCCTCAAACGAGACAGGCTTAAGCAGTAATACCCTCGTGGTGATGGGTGGCGGCGATGTTCAAATCGGTACAGCCGGATTGGGGGCTAATGCTTTGGGCGATGCCGTTGTTTTAGGGGGGAGTTTTTGGCAGCAAGTGGTCAATATCCCCTCTAATACGACACTCTCTGATACCATGCTGCTACGGGTAAATCCGCATGTAGTGCGAGGAGTGAGCCAAGCAGAGGGGATTACCTTCTTTACGGGTCTTGTAATGCGGTGGTTTCGAAATACTCTTGGCGGAGGGAGGAGTTATGGCGAGCTTGAATCCATGGCGTCTAAAATTCCTGTAGGATCGCATGGGATACTTCCTATCTTTAGTGACAGTATGAAGTATGGTGAATGGATACATGCATCGCCATCGTTTGTTGGACTAGGGATTGATGAGAGTAAATACAACATTGGATCTATGTTTCGTGCATTGGAAGAAAATGCGTGCATCGTGAGTGCTATTAATCTTGAAAATATCAAGAGCTTTAGCGGTGTGACGCCTAAATCGTTGATTTTTGCGAGCGGTGCTTCGCAGGGGACTCTTTGGGGACAAATTTTAGCGGATGTGACAGGTTTGGAGGTCAACGTACCTGTGGTAAAAGAGGCAACGGCACTGGGCGTTGCAATGGCGGCAGGGATAGGTTCAGGTGTCTATAAAAGCTTTGAAGAAGCGGGTAAAAACATCGTAAAAATGGAGCGGATGTATCAGCCGGATTTAGCAAACTTTAGTTCCTATCAAGAGGTTAAAGAGAGATGGATTAAAGTATATAGTAAACAAATGGAACTTGTTCGCGAGGGGACGCTTGAAGCTATGTGGAAGGCGCCAGGAGTTTAAAACCCATACGCCTTCTCGTCCAGCAACACTAAATCTTCCGTATATTTATCTTCCACAAACGGCTCATAGTGCGATTTGTAATACGCATAATGCTCCGTATGTTTATGTCCCTCAAGAGATTCGTTATTTTCCCATGACTCAACGGCAAAGAATTTCTTCGGGTTGCTTTGAGACTGGAAGATGTAATAAAAGAGGCATCCAGGCTCTTTGAGCGATGGGGCTACCATATCCTCGAGAAGTTTTTTAACGGTTTGGATATGCTCTTCTTTGGCGATAAAGGTTACTTTTTTCGTGATTTTCATGAATATTTCCTTATTTTTTTAATTTGGCCTGCTCTAATTCCCAATACTCCATCTCAAACATTTGCGCAGGGGTGAGCGATTTCCAACCTCCCAACTGTTCTGCCGATAAAATAGCGGTGATGGTATGGCATACGATGTCGGCGATAATGCGGGACTCTTTTTCATCTTTTCCAAGTGCAACGGCTCCGATTCCGCGAAGTATGGCGTAGCGCGGAGCCAGATCAAGGCAGATATGATTTTCATGGGAATAGGTGTCGAAATAGTTTTGGTATTCATGTGCAAATTGCGCAATGCCAGCGGTAATGTCTCCATCAATGATGGCAGGAAACGGTTTGATCCGGATAACGTGTTCGGGGGTGAGTTCGCCGCGTTTGATGAGCGTATCCAGATTCGGGTAGATACTGAGCAATTTGGCACGAGCCGAATCCATAACGATAGGGAAAATATCGCATCCGCGCAGCTCCCCAACTTCATGAGCCAACCGTTCGATCATGCCAGGGTCGGTGTTCCCTTTGCAGTCGTTGCAGGGGAGGGTGACATGCTTTTCCAGATAGTTTTCAGCAACGGTGACGATGGCAATCATTTTTTCATATGCTTTTTTGGCATTATTGTCAAAGGTAAAAACGCCGTGATTCAGCAGAATAATCCCATCCAATGTTTCCCACTCAATATCTCTTGTTAACGTATGGATATATTTGGCGAGTTCAAAGCCGGGCATCACATAGTCGATAAAGAGCATATTGTCACCATACAGCGTTTGCAGGAGCTCTTTGCCGTGCGGTGTATTGCTTAGAGTGACAACGGCATCAGCGTGGGTGTGATCGACGTAGGTGAAGGGGATAATGGCATGCAGTATCGCTTCGATGGAGGGGTTGGGGAAACTTTGATCCGCCATCGCTTCTCGTTGCTCTTTGACCATCTGCGTATCGCTTAAGCTCTCACGTCCCGCCATCTCTATGAGGGTGTTCAAATCAACAGGAGAAAAGCCCCCTTTTTCAATCGTATCGAGATTCCAGCCGGATCCTTTGACATACAGAATCCTCTCGATTTTTACCGACGTGTTTCCGCCACCATGGAGAACTAAATCGTGATTCTGACCCAGAAGCTGAGAGGTATAGACCCGCATTGCAAGGGGATCGTTTCGATACTGTGAGGCGATGGCGTCATCGAAGAGGCTTTTCATTATTTGAGTTCCTTGGTTTAATGGGCAAATTATAGCGATGCTAGGATGAAATATGTTACCATTGCCCGAACTAAAGAATGATTTTTAAGGATTACCATGCCATTACTAGACAGTTTTACTGTAGACCACACTATTATGCCAGCACCTGCAGTACGACGCGCAAAGGGGATGAAAACTCCAAAAGGGGATGATATTACGGTATTTGATCTCCGTTTTTGCCGTCCCAATGAGGAAATTTTGTCGCAAGAGGGGATCCATACATTAGAGCATCTGTTTGCAGGATTTATGCGCGACCATCTCAACACGGATAAAACGGAGATTATTGATCTCTCTCCGATGGGATGCCGTACCGGATTTTACATGAGCGTTATCGGCAATCCCAGTGAAGAGGAAGTCGTTAAAGCATGGGAAGCATCGATGAAAGATGTATTAGCGGTCGAGAGCCAAAACGACATCCCCGAACTCAATCTTTACCAATGCGGAACGTGCTCGATGCACTCGCTGAGTGATGCCAAAGCGATTGCAGCAGAAGTTTTGCGTAAAGATATTGACATTATGGACAATGAAGCGTTGAAGCTTGATCTCTCCAAGGTAGATCACTAATGTTGCTTTTGTTACCAATGAATGGGGACGATACCCAAGAGTCTGAACTCGTATCGATTAACGACGTTGTTATTTGGACAACGGTTGAAGTCGATGAGGGGAAGGTGATCGAGATTAATTTCTATAAAGATCGAGCCGATATAGAAGGATGGCTCGATGCGATTATCGTAACGGGTAATTATGAGCCTGTTATGGAGTTTATTGATAATCAGATGATGGTATTGGTAGCTCATACGCAACGGACGATTGATGATATTGTCGAAGCGTATTTGTTTCGAGAGTTACACGATTTGACATTATGATTACCCAGCTTCTTCATCCTACGCCTAATACCAAAATTATGGTGGCAACCTCACATTTGGATGGGATGGTGGAGGAGCTATCTTCTTTTTTATCTCCCTATGAGGGTCTGATCGATCTCTCCCTTTTTCCCGGTGAGCATCTAGAATTTTCCAGCTCTTGCATACATAAAATACACGCAATCAAAGATTACAAATCTCCTGCCTTTGGAATTCCTCGCGATTATGCCGCGGTGATTGTGCAAGATGTACTGCATCTGCATGAATCACCACTGAAATTTTTACAGCTGATTTATCGTACATTGCTCAATGCGACAGAGATTATCATCGTCCAAAAAAATGGATCGATGAGTATAAGCGAGATTGAAGAGCTGTTAGAAAAATCGGAGTTTCGCGCTACGAATACCATTATGGATTTGATCGACGGATATGAGGTTATTGTGGCCAAAAAAATGCATATGTGGGGCAATGGGTTATAATGGAGTGGGTACAAAGCGAAGACGGAAGCTATACCGCGTACAGTGCACAGTACGATGAGCACTACCACTCGACCAAAGACGGTGCCCTGAATGAATCGCTGAAAAAACACATCGAACCTGCTTTTGCCCTACACAGAGAGAAAGATCATCTGCGCATTATCGATATCTGTTTTGGGCTTGGGTTTAATACCCTCTTGAGTCTCTATTATCGTGATAGGTATTTTCCTAATACGACGCTTGAAATCTACTCTCCCGAACTCGACGGGGAACTGGTTGCTTCTTTGGTTGTTTTTCCGTATCCTGAAATCTTTGAACCGTACCGAAACATCATCACCGATATTGCGACACTCGGTGGCTACGAGGATGAACGGACGCAAATAACGGTTGAGATTACCGATGCGAGAGTGGCGATGAGAGGATTATCTGGGATATGGGATGTGTGCTATCAAGACGCGTTTAGCCCCTCCTCCAATCCACTTTTATGGACAAAAGAGTATTTCGCCGATGTAGCACGACTTATGGGGAACGAGGGGGTTGTGACGACCTACTCAATCGCTCTCGCAACACGACTGGCCCTTTACGAAAACGGTCTTGATGTGTATCTCAATGCAGGGGAGGGGTATCGCAGTGCCACTGTCGCTTCACGTCGTCCCCTCCCAGAATTCGAGAAAATCGATATGGAGCACAAAATCAAGTGCAATCCCAGCGCAGTACCGCTACGGGATCACGATCTGGGAGGGAATTAAATCTCTTTGAGCGTCTGATAAAAAATGATAAACCATACAGCCGCCAAGGCCCCCTCAAATCCAACAAATGCAATTATTTTCACATAGGCAAAGAACCCGATTCCGTAACTAATGAGGATCGGACTCATTTGATCACAAAAAAAGAGGACAAAGAGGATGTGGGTTGCCATTTTCTTCACTGTTTCGGAAATCGTTTGGATGAAGGCTAAAAAATGGATGACCGCCATCAGCGCAATGGCGATGAACAGAGTGTGCGGGAGAATCACTTCGAGCAGACCGTGCAGTGATTTGTCATGATAGTGGGTTATGATCTGGGGGATACTATAGCCGATGGTTTGGAACAGGAGCAATCCACCCAAAAAGGATTGCAAAATCACCAAAGCGACAAAGGCCAGGGCTAGGGCAGTGAGCAGTCTCAGGGGCATTAGAATTTTCTACGTATTAATGCAATGAGCAGATCGATGGAGCCTACAATCATCAGGAGGTGAAAGAGGAAAAACGATCCGACCGCAATGGTAACCCCGACGGTTCCCGTTAACGATGAGGTAAGCAGGGAAAGAGGGTAAAGCAATAAGCTCACCAATGAAAGGGCAAAAAAGCCCATTTTTACGGTTGTCGAGCGTGAGGTCCGAACAGTGATCGAGGCGATCATGATAAACGTCAGAATGAGACCGAAAAGATCGGTGTGGACACTCAAGAGCAAGTCGTTAAACGTCAGCGGATCGATAAACTCATCGGTGTTTCCGAGTACCGTGTTGCTCCACTCGCTGGGAGTAGCGCCGTATTCGATGGCTTTGGCTGTGATACTAAGAACCATGGCGAGGATAAATGCGATAAGCATCCATAAAATCACCAAGCGTAGCGTTGAATTGTCGGAAAGTTTTTTGGAAGCGATAAATTTCATGATTTAGGGTTTCGCAATCTCTAGTAATGCCAATGCGGCGCGCGCACCGTCGGTGATAGCACGAGCAGAGAGTGTGGCCCCTGTTGTGGTAGGGATGTCTTGATTCAGTTTCAAGGTATTGGCACTGCTTTTTTGATCAAATACATTGAGCCATGTTTTAGTCGGGAGATATTCCATCGGCTCATTAAACGCGACGATTTCGATCGATTTTATTTTACCATCGATGCCAATGAGATAGAGGGAAATAGCGGTTTTGGTACGCACTTTCTTGCTCATCAGTACGCCATACCCCAAAATTTTAGCATCATTTTTAGCCACATAGATCCGATAGAGTTTAGACTCGATGGGTTGCTGCGAAGTTTTGATAAGCTGTTGTAGCTGGGCATTGGTAAGTATGATGTTTTGTGTATCAACATTTTTAGCACTAAACGTACGCTGGGTTAGAGCAACCGGATCGCCCAAAACCTGGGCGAACACAGAGATGGAAGCAAGAAGTGATAGTAAAATAATTTTCATTAAAAAATAAATCCTAATCCAAGTGAGTAGATACCTTCATTATCGGCCGTGTTGACGCCATTTTTGTTATGACGCAACAGGTACTCTCCCTTCAGAACCACTTGATCATGAGGGAAGAAGTTTAGGCCGTACGTATAGCTCTCTGTTGTTCCAAATGAGGTTCCATCGGCTCTTTCGGTAGCCAGATTGTAGTTTTCATATTGAAAAAAGAGCGGCATCCGATTACTTGATGATGTAAAAAATGGTAAAACATTATACTCTAAATTCACATAACCTCCACGGGCTTTTTCGGGCATTGCTGGATTGTAAGCATCTGCGCCCGATAGTCGGCTTTCGGTGTAGAGAGCTCTACTCTTGAACCCTTCGTATTGAAAAATGGCATGAAGATCAAACATGGTCATTTGCCCCTCTTCTTTGCTTGGAATAACTGCATTTCCTGCTTTTCCGGTATAGCCGCTAACTCCCACTTGTAAGCCGTTAATGCCATTGTAATCGAAACGTGCAACAACCGCCATGTTGTCCATCCCCTTGTCGCTCTCATTTCCGACACGCGCTTTACGTATCCAATCTTTATCCGTTTTTGGCGTTGTGAGTGTGGCATTATTCATATCCAAAGCGCTGAATGCCCCCACTTGGTACTCAAAACTATCCGTTTTACCGTACACACTAAGACCCAACTCATGCCATGTGGAGGGAATAAGCTGTTTTTCGACATCGGGGCGTTGCACGGTGTTAAACAACGTAGGCTCATGATAAAGATTTACGTATCCCATCGGTACGAGCTGATGACCAACGCGGATCGTGGCGAGCGGATCGAGGATAAAGTCGACATACAACTGTTCAATGGCTACCTGATCTCCATGCTCAAACTCTATTTCGGAATTCAGGATAATGTTATCACTGAATTTATAACCGATGTAAGGGATAAAACGGTAGGTGTCACCGTATGCGTCTTTAGTATCGCCCGTTCCTACGTTGTCATTGTATTTGGAATAGTACAATTCCCCGTAACCGCCGATAGAGAGGGGATTTTTGGAATAGTATACTTTAGAAGCGGCAGGGCTCAATCCTTGGATATCTTTGGTGGTATCGATGACGGCAAAAGAGGTTGCGTTTTGGACATTGATCAGCTCATCGGTTAATGATTGTGTCTGCTCAACTTGTTTTTTATCATTTGCTTCTAACGTAGAGAGACGTTCACTGAGAATTTTCAGCTGAGTTTTCAGGTCGCTGAGTTCATCGGCACTTAGGCTAGTGGTGATGGCCATTGCGGCAGCGGCACTTAAAAGAAGAAATTTCATTGAATTACCTTTTTGATTATGATTATTGATTGCGAAAGTATAGAGCAGCAAGCTGAATTCAAAATTAATAATGAAAATAACTATCATTTAGTAAATTCCTATGTTGAGATGGTAAACTTCTTGTATGAAAACTATTTTTATTTTTTACCTATTTGCCGTTTTGCTATTTGGAGCTGAGCGAACACAAGTACATATGGGGACCCTCATCAGTGTGAACGTCGCTGATGAGAATCTCAGCGATGGAGTATTTTCCCTTTTTGAAAATTTGGATCAACGTCTCTCAACCTACAAGGAAAATTCCGAAATTTCATCCCTCAACCGTGATTATGAGATTAACGCATCAAAAGAGACGCATGATATTTTGGAACGTTCCTTGGAGATGTACCGTCTAAGCGATGGGGCATTTGATGTGACGATCGGTTCACTGACGCATGGAGCGTACCGTTTCGGATACGAAGACGAGCACCTTCCCCGTCCCTCAGAAGTTCGGAGATTAGGAAAACTTGTGGGATCGAACCGGATGGTTTTGGAGGGTAATAGGGTTCGACTTCTCCCCGGAACGGTTGTCGATCTGGGTGGAATCGGGAAAGGGTATGCGGTCGATTTGGCAATCGATATGCTGAAAAAAAGGGGGGTTGAAAAAGGCGTTGTGGCGGCATCGGGTGATATCGGCTGTTTGGGACCATGTGAGGTTCAAATCCGAGATCCGTTTCATCCGCAGGGGCATATCGCTGCTGTCGTTTCGACGTTACCCCGTTTCGCCATCAGTACGAGCGGCAATTATGAACGGTACATTAAAAATAAAACTCACAACCATTTAATCGATCCAAAAACAGGGCTCTCCGAGCGACGATATGCTTCTATCACCCTCATCGACAGTGGAGACAATACCCGTATAGATGCGCTGGCAACCGCTGTTTCGGTGATGGAAGAGAAAAAAGGACGTAAACTTCTAGACTCTCTTGGGATAGGATATATTTTAATCTACAATGACAAAACGGTAGTTAGCAGCACGATAGGAGAGGGGATTACGGTGCACGGATTGGCAAAGCACTGAATTGTTGGAAAAGAAACCGACTGCAATATGCCAAAATATGTCTGATTGTAAGGGTATAGACACCGCACCTCTAAAAGACTATAATAAATAGTTTTATCTTTTAGAAGGAGTCATAGATGTTGTGCAACCAAGGAAAAATTGATCGCGCTCTGCGAATCATAGCAGGAGGTGCTCTTATCGCTTGGGCGGTTATGAGCGGAAATATATTTGGCTATGCCGGTATTATATTGGTTATTACGGGGCTTGTTGGCTTTTGTCCGCTTTATGCGCTCTTGGGAATCGATTCTGGATGTAAACACAAAAACGACTAAAACGTCGTCTATAATTCCTCACGATACGTGAGGTTTTTAGTAAAGTGATTGTATATGCTCCACGTCACTCCAGCTCAGATCTCGTTTCCCCGATGTGCTCAAGATGTGATGCATGTAGCGGGCGAATACATCGGTTTCGATATTCACTCTCGTCCCTTTTTTGTAGCTACCAAAGAGTGTTTCCCGCATCGTAATGGGAATAATCGTGAGGCGGAAGGACTCTTTCATCACTTCGTTCACGGTGAGACTCACCCCATCGATAGCGATAGACCCTTTGGGCGGGATAAGGGTGATGAATTTGGGATCGACGCTGATGATGACATCATAGCTGTTACCGTTATCGGTGATGGAGGCTACGGTACCGATCGTATCGATGTGCCCTTGGACGATGTGCCCCTCAAACCGCTCACCCATTTGCATGGCAGGTTCGATGTGGACTTTTTCGCTGAGTTTTTCAGTGGCGATATGGGAAAGAGTTTCGGGGGAGAGTTCGACGCTGAATCCGTCACTCTCAATGCTTACGACGGAGAGACACGTCCCATTGATCGCAATCGAATCACCGAGCTTCGGTTTATGCTCCGCTTTAAGAGAGAGGCGGTTTCCGCCAAAGCTTTTCACGTGTGCCATTTCACGAATCAGTCCTGTAAACATAACGCCCCTTTATTAAAATACAATTTTACCCTCTTCTTGCAGACTTTGAATGATGGCTTTGGCTTTTTCATGGCCGTTATAGGCAGCTTTTCGACACCATTCGAGTGCTTTATCATGATCGGCATCGCATCCTAAACCTTGATCATAGAGAAGACCAAGATTGTATTGCGCTTCGGGAAGATTGAGACTTGCACCGCGTGAAAAACAGATAAATGCTTTCGGATAATCCTGTTGCACCCCATGCCCCTCTTTGAGAAGAACGCCTAGATTATTAAAGGCTCCGGCATGTCCACGTTTGGCGGCCTCTTCGTACCAAAACGCCGCTTCGCTGAAACTTTGAACACATCCAAGCCCTTTTTCCAGACTTATTGCCACTTCATATTGCGCTTGAGGAAACTCTAAAACAGCTGAGCGCATCAGAAACTCGTGCGATTTAAACTGATCGTGAGCAACGACAACCCCATCGGCATAGAGTAAGCCGAGGTTAAAGAGGGCGGTTGGCTCATTCATATCCGCTGCTTGTACGTATAATTCATAGGCTCTTTCGAGTGATTTTTCAATCCCTAATCCTGACTGGTGCATGAACCCGAGGGAGGTGAGGGCGATAGGATGATTTTGCTGTGCTAAAAGGGAAAAAAGTTCATACGCTTTCAAATAATCATGTGTATTAAAAGCGTTGTAAGCAGATTGAAGCATTAGAGAATCCATTTTTTGAAAATTATAGCAGTTTGAACTTTAGCGACGAACTTTCCGCTCCCCACGGTTTTTTTCTTTAAGTTTGGTGATAACATCTTTCATCCGTTCTTTTTCTTTTAAAAGATCATCACGAATGAGATGTTCTTCGTCTCCATCGACAGCGGGGTCGAATTCAAGAGGAGTCGGATCATACTCTTGTAAAAGCTCTTCTAGGGTTTTGGTATTACACATAAATAGCCTCTGCATCAAAAGTTTTGCTTAATTGTAAAACACTTTTGCTTTGTCTTTTTATAAGTTTCAACAACCCTCGTTATAATTACATTTAAGAAAGTAATAAAGAAGTAAATAATGATGAATTATGATGTAATCGTAGTCGGCGGCGGGCACGCAGGTATCGAAGCAGCACTCGCATCTGGCCGTATGGGACACAACACACTGATGATCTCAATGTTAGCCGAGCAAGTTGGGGCAACGAGCTGTAATCCGGCTGTGGGCGGATTGGCAAAAGGGCATTTGGTTCGTGAACTCGATGCTCTTGGGGGTGAGATGGGATTGCTCACCGATGAAGCAGGCATACAGTTTCGGA
The DNA here is from genome assembly GCA_036821965.1 of Sulfuricurvum sp. Taxonomy (GTDB): domain Bacteria; phylum Campylobacterota; class Campylobacteria; order Campylobacterales; family Sulfurimonadaceae; genus Sulfuricurvum. Next base: position 65,655 of record DAISIO010000003.1, on the reverse strand, counting down.
TTCTTAATATCACCAAAGGACCCGCCGTCCGAGGAAGCCGTGCGCAGATCGATATGGATCGCTATCGTATTATCGCCCGCAACACAATCCTCACTACACCCAATGTGAGTTTGATTCAAGAGACGGTTACCTCATTGATTATTGAGGATAATACGGTTGTCGGTGTACGAACCGATTTGTTGAATGAATACCGCGCACATCGGGTGATTCTGACGACAGGAACATTTTTAAATGGGATGATCCATATTGGTGAGATACGCCAAGAAGCGGGTCGTTTTGGCGAATTTGCTGCCAAAGGGCTGACAGACTCATTACGTGAGGCGGGGCTTAATGTCGGACGGCTTAAAACAGGAACATGCCCCCGCGTCGACAGCTCTTCGATCGATTTTAGTGTGATGGAGATCCAAGACGGTGACGAACTTCCCAATCCGTTTAGTTTTCGGACCGACCGCGTAAAATTTGCAAAAGAAAAGAAACAACTTCCGTGTTACATTGCCTATACCAACGTAGATACGCACAGTCTGATCGAGGGGAATTTTCACCGCGCCCCTCTTTTTACCGGTCAGATTGAAGGGGTAGGTCCACGCTATTGCCCGAGCATCGAAGATAAGGTGAACCGCTTTCGGGATAAAGAGCGTCACCACCTCTTTATCGAACCTCAAACCGCCGAGCATACAGAGTGTTACATCAACGGTATGTCTACGTCACTCCCACCCGATGTCCAACGTCAGATGATCCACTCGGTGATAGGGATGGAAAATGCAAAGATCGTCCGCTACGGCTATGCAATCGAGTACGATTACGTCGATCCGACAGAGCTAAAACATACGCTGGAAACCAAAAAAGTGAAGCATCTCTATTGTGCTGGTCAGATTAACGGGACGACAGGATACGAAGAGGCGGCGGCGCAGGGGATGATGGCGGGTATTAATGCCGCATTATCTTTGAGCGGTAAAGAACCATTGATTTTACGTCGAGACGAAGCCTATATCGGCGTATTGATCGATGATTTGGTAACCAAAGGGACGAAAGAGCCCTACCGTATGTTTACGTCACGCGCCGAATATCGACTACTGCTCCGTGAAGAGACGGCCGATTTGCGTTTAGGACAGTATGGTCATTCATTGGGGCTGATAAGTGATGAGCAAATGGAGCGTATCGAGACAAAGCGATCACAAATCAACGAGGGGATGGCTCTGCTGGAAGAGACGATTTTTACCCCAACGAAAGAGTTTTTGGCATTTTTAGAGTCGATAGATGAAGAGCGTATTAACGATAGGATTGCCGGCACACAACTTGTCTCGCGTAAAAGTTTTGATTTGGTGAAGCTCTTAGCCCTTATTCCGAGCTTTTCGACACTCGATCCGTATATCCAAGAACAGATTCTAATCGAAGCGAAATACGCCCGTTATGTCGAAAAACAAAGCGAAGATGTCGAGAAAATGTCGCGAATGTTGCACATTGCTATCCCTGAAAACTTTGATTTTAAATCCGTTTCTGGTCTTTCAAATGAGATTGTTGATAAGCTCGGACGATTCAATCCCCCAACACTGCAAGCTGCATCACAAATCAGCGGTATGACTCCTGCGGCGTTGGATATTTTGCAAATATACATCAAAATGGCGGGGAAGAAATAATGCGTTTATTCTATTATGTCCATACAGGGCACCGTATCGGACTGGATCGTTTTCATCGTGCAGCAGCGATTTTAAATGAACTGAATGATTTGGATATTACGTTGTTGTGTTCTGATTTTCGTATCGCAGGAGAAGCACGTAATCATGGAATTAAGCGTGCGGTAGGAGTTGATCTTGTCCGTAATATCCCCCAAATCGCACAACACGGAGATAAGATCATTTTTGATTCGGATGAGATTAATCCTACGTTGATGGACGATATGACACTGTTTTTTTCGACGTTTATCCGTATCAGTGATAATCCAGAGGAGACAAAACATCCAAAAGAATTTTTGATTTCCCCCTATTTATCGGGAGAGAAGATTGGGACAGGAGTGATTGTGGATGAACGCTACAGCGAGAAACTTCCTAAAACCATCCCGATGGCCCTTTTTTTCGGTGATGATGATTATGAAAAAGATTTAGAGCTTCATCAAGCCATATTTGTTCCCTACAAAATGGATCTGTTGATGGGGTTTTACCACTTTCTAGGGTATGAAAATAGTCTTAAAGAAAGCTTTTGTACTATCCATGAGAGTGAAGAGTACGATACGGTAATTCGCCACACCGACGTACTTATCAGTGCCTCTCCGATGGCCGTATTGCAAAATTTATCAGGGGGAGGACGCCCTATCTATCTACAACGACCTGATTATACAAGGGATTTTCTCCCATTATTTGAGAAAATGGATATACCTGTTATTGATGGTTATGGTAAAGAGCAGCTTATGGAAGTTATAAGCAAACAAATATCAAAAAGTTATCAAAATTATCAAAGAAGTAACAAAGAAGTAATCGAATTTATAAGAAAAGCATTCACTTTATAGGAAATTAAACATTTCTAACTTATGATAGGGGGTTAAATTTCTAAATTAAGTGAGAAATGATGAAAGATGAAAGCAGAAGAGGCTTTATAGGTAAAGCCTTTGGTGCCGTCGCTGCTATGGGTGGTGTTGCCTCACTTATCGCGATGAAGAAAACATGGGATCCGCTTCCAAGTGTTATGACAGCCGGTTTTACAACCGTAGACGTGTCCCCTCTTGAAGCCAATAAGCTAGAAATCGCTGTGTGGCGCGGTAAACCGATATTTATTTTGAAATATACCGAAGATATGAAGCCAACGGATGGTCGCAGTGTTAAAATCGGCGATTATTATTTTTCGGTTATGATCGGATTATGTACCCATTTGGGCTGTATTCCTGCATATCGCAATGATCAAAAAGATTTTAAATGTGCTTGTCATGGTGGTGAATTTACATCTGCCGGTATTAATAAATTTGGACCGCCTCCACGTCCACTTGATATTCCTCCCTTTAAAATCGATGGTACAACACTTGTCCTCGGCGAAGAGGGTCCTGAGTATAAAGCTATGATGGCAAAAGCAGGAGGAGCATAAGATGGCAGAATTTAAACAAGCAGACTCGTTGTACGAATGGTTTGATCAGCGTTTGGGAATAGATAAATTTGTTAAAGTGATGATGACAGAGTACTGGATCCCTAAAAACATTAACTTTTTGTGGGCAATGGGTGTTTTATTAACCGTTATGTTCACCTTGTTGGTCGTTTCAGGAATTTTCCTTCTAATGTATTACAAGCCTGATGTAAACATGGCATTTGACAGTGTTAACTACACCATTATGCAAGAAGTTGCCTACGGATGGCTGTTTCGACATATTCATGCAGTAGGTGCATCCGTTGTATTTTTGATTATTTACATCCATATGTTTACCGGTATCTATTATGGCTCTTATAAAAAAGGGCGTGAGATGATCTGGATCTCGGGGATGTTGTTATTTGTCCTTTTCTCAGCAGAAGGATTTAGCGGCTATATGCTTCCATGGGGTCAAATGAGCTACTGGGCAGCGTACGTTATCACAGAGATTTTTGGTGGGATCCCTCTTATCGGCGGTGATTTGGTCGTGTGGATTCGCGGTAACTTCTATGTATCCGATTCAACGTTAACCCGTTTCTTTATGCTGCATGTATTGTTGATCCCTCTTGTGATCATCGGTGCGATTGTACTGCATTTCTATGCACTCCGTTTTCCACACGTTAACAACGAAGAGGGTGAATTTTTTGATTTTGACGAAGAAGCGGAAAAATATCTTGCAGGAGATAAAAAGAACTCTAAAGTCGTTCCATTTTGGCCTGTATTTTTGTCTAAAGACTTTTTTGTTTTAGGCTTTTTCTTGTTATTTTTCTTCTATTTGGTTTTCTTCCATTACGATTTTGCAATGGACCCAGTCAACTTTGATAAAGCCGACGGTCTTAAAACACCGGCACATATCTACCCTGAGTGGTATTTCTTGTGGAGTTATGAAGTATTACGCGGATTCTTCTTTGAAATCGCCGGTATTTCAGGAAAATCGTTAGGTCTTATCGCGTTTGCCATTGCGAATGCTATTTTCTTTGTTATGCCATGGCTGGATCGCTCACCAATGGTAAAACCTGCCAATCAGCGCCCCTATTTTAAATACTGGTTCTGGTTCTTGATAGTCGATTTAATTGTCCTTACGGTGTACGGTAAATTACCTCCGACCGGTGCAAACGCATGGGTTGGATTTGCTTCATCTATGACGTTCTTGGCGTTGTTTATTGCATTGCCGTTTATTACGAAAGCAGAAGCTAAAAAAGTGGGAGGCAAATAATGAAAGAATTTAAAATATTAGCAATTATTGCGGCTCTCGTCGGTATTACCTATTATGGAATCGAGCCGTATGCGCATCATGTTATGCATCCTGAGGTAAAAGCGGCCGATTTTACCTTTGCCGATCTTAAAAACGTCGATACTTCTCTCGTTGGAAATGTCGTAAACGGAAAAGTATTGGTTGAGGCTAACTGTATTGCGTGTCACGCTATCGAATCAGCAGGTCATCCTGCCATGATGCCAAATGCCGATGCTGCTGCTGCGTATGGCGTTGTTCCACCGGACTTGAGCCATGCAGGGCGTATTTACGACAAAAACTATTTGGCAAACTTTATTTTCGATCCGGTCAGTGCTATGAAGCTTGGTCATAAATACCCTGTAGGGGGCGCGAAATCATTTCCTATGCCTGCTTACAACTGGATGACTCCGCAAGAGATTATGGACATTGTGGCATATCTTCAGTCGGTTTCTCCAAAAGTAGCCGAGGGAAAAGAAGCGCATAAAGCGACGTATGACGCTGCATGTGGACGCTGTCACTCGATGAGCTATGCAAAGTCTGAAGCGACAACACCGAAAGACGCGATTAAAGCATATATGGGGGCAACGCCTCCTGATTTGTCTCAGTATATCAAAAGTCGTAAAGAGCACTATTTGCATGGCTTTATCAATGATCCACAAGTGTTGTTGGCGGGAACGTCTATGCCACGTGTTGGTTTGAATGAGAAAGCGCAAGAAGATGTGATCGCTTATATGGAAGAGATAGGAGATTCGAAAAAAGCAGAACGTGAAAGCCTTGGCCTTTGGGTCATGCTTTATACCTTTGTATTCGCAATCTTGGCCTATTTGTGGAAACGCAAAATCTGGTCGGAAGTACACTAAAACTAATTTTTAATCTTCTTTTCCCCTAACGGGGAAAATCTTTTTGACATTTTTCTCCTAAATATTCTAAAAACAGCACATTTAAGCCATATTTTTGTTAGAGGCGCTATACTTTTTTAGGATAATTCTATTAAAAGTATTAAAGTAAATTATATGATTAATTTTTTTTTAATTATGTTAAATAAGATTGCTTATTAAAACGAATCTCCATAATATTTCATTCAAAAAAAGGTTTATAATGCTTAATACCGTTCGCTCCAAAATTCTTTTTACATTATTTGCATTCAGTTTTATAGGTCTTGGGGCTATTTATTGGTATTTAACGGCAACCTTTCATAATTTTTCGAATGATACGGCAAAACGGTCACTAACAATGCTTAGCCAATCTATTTTTCAGACGCTTTCGGGAAGCATGCTCGCGGGCGATCCAAAAGTTGTTGCTGAAGCAATTTCTAAAGCACAAACAATTGAGGGAATTGAAAAGCTGAACGTTGAAAAATCACAAGCTATTATTGATCTATTTGGAATAGAAGCGAAATTCAGTGAAGATCCTATGATTAAAGAGATTTTTAAAACGAAAGAATCCAAGGTCATCGAAAGCAATGACAGACCGCATACTATCCGTTTATTGCAACCTTTGATTGCAGAGAAAAAATGTTTGGCATGCCATACCAATATTCAAAATGGGGATGTCCTTGGGGTTATGGATTTGGTTATTTCGCTTGAAAAAAATGATGAAGAGATTAGCAAGACGGAGACTATTTTATTGATTGCGTTAATAGTAGCTGTTTTTGCACTCATCATAGCCTTAAATCTTTTTTTTGGAAAAGAGGTTTTGACCCCTTTGAATGAATTACGATACCGTATCGGTGCGTTGGTTAGCGGGGATAAGGATTTGACCAAGCGGCTTGAAATAACCAAAAAAGATGAGTTTGCCGAAGCAGCATTGGAAGTGAACCGATTTGTCGCTATGGTGCAGGAAACGATTAACGAGGTTAAAGATCTTGGCAAACAAAATTCGACCATTGCTATGACCATTACGGATGCAACACGGACGATTTCAAATGGAGTAGTGCAGGAACGTTATATTGTTGAGGCGACTACCCAAAAAAGCCATTCGATTAAAGAGATTCTTTCAGAGGCAATAGCCATTTCTGAACAGACACAAAAAAATGTTGCCAATGCCAATGCGGAGCTTATAACGGCAAAAGATGCACTTTACCGCTGGGTTGGGGAAGTAGACGGATACATCGAAAATGAAAATGAAATGGTATCCCAGTTAACCTCTCTTAGACAAGATGGAGATCAGGTTAAAAGTGTTTTGGGAGTGATTAAAGATATTGCAGAGCAAACAAATCTTCTTGCTTTAAATGCAGCGATTGAAGCAGCTCGTGCCGGAGAACACGGAAGAGGTTTTGCCGTCGTTGCCGACGAGGTACGAAAACTTGCAGAACGAACACAAAAAAGTTTAACGGAAATTGAGATTAGCGTAAGCAGCATCGTTCAAGCGATTAATGACGTGAGCGATAAAATGGTCAATAATGCCAAAAGTATGAACAATCTAACGGTCATATCCAATGAAGTTGAGAAGAAGATTACCGAAACGTCAGCCGAAATGGAACGCTCTGTCTTGGTTGCACAAAGGTCGTATAGCGATTCCGTTGAAGTGGTAGGGCACATCGAGTGGATTATAGGAAAAATCTCGGAAATTAACACAATTTCTGAAGCAAACCACGTAAGTGTCGGAAAAATTGAAACCGATTCCAAGCAGCTTCTTGATGTTGCGCAATCGCTTTCAAAACGGATCGACGAGTTTAAGAGTTGATTTGAATCAACTCAATTCTTCTGTAACCATTCTATAATCAACTATTTAAAATTATCTTTTATTTATAATACGTTTTTGGTGAGCGACATGGTACTCTTTGTACGGAATAAAAAGGATTAATGTGTTAATAGATAGTTATGGCAGAACCGTCGATTATTTGCGTGTCTCGGTGACGGAACGGTGCAATTTTAGATGTCAGTATTGTATGCCCGAAAAACCGTTTTCATGGGTACCAAAAGAGAATCTTCTCAGTTTCGAAGAGTTGTTTGAATTTATCAAGGTTTCCATCGATGAAGGGGTCAAAAAAATCCGGATAACGGGAGGCGAACCTCTTTTGCGCGAAGATCTTGATAAATTTGTGAAAATGATTCATGATTATAGAAACGACATTGATTTAGCGATGACGACCAATGCGTATTTGCTCAAAGGTGCCGCTCAAAAACTCTACGATGCAGGATTGCGCCGTATTAATGTCTCTATCGATTCCCTCATCCCTGATGTAGCCGAAAAAATTGCTAAAAAAGATGTTTTGAGCCACGTTTTGGCAGGAATTGAAGAGGCGTTGCGGGTAGGTTTCAGAGTCAAAGTGAACATGGTTCCGATGAAAGGGATGAACGACAACGAGATTTTGGACGTTTTGGAATTTTGCAAAGAGCGACAAATGACAGTGCGTTTTATCGAGTATATGGAAAACGTCCACGCTGAGGTAGATATCAAAGGGATGCAAAGTCATGAGCTTTTAGAAATTATCGGTAGCCGCTATGCGTATAACGACGAAGGATTTGACGGTCATTCCCCCTCACACTATTACCGTCTTGAAGAGGGGTATGAATTTGGGATCATCGAGCCGCACAAAGACGATTTTTGCGCCAAATGCAACCGTATTCGTCTCACCGCCGAGGGAAATCTGATCCCGTGTCTCTATTTTGATGAGGCGATGTCTATTCGCGACGCAGTACGGCGTGGAGATATCAAAGAGGCGGCATTGGTGCTAAAAGAGGTCATCCGTACCAAACCAGAGAAAAATCGCTGGAGCGATCCCGATGGCGAACTTTCCAAGCGGGCGTTTTATGAAACAGGAGGATAAAGATTGCTTTATCTAGTTGAACATTTCTACTCAATCCAAGGTGAGGGGAAATACACGGGTGTCCCCTCTCTCTTTTTCCGTTTTGGCGGATGTAACCTCAAATGTGAGGGTTTCGGGTGCTCTGAAAAAACACCCAATGGTGATGTGGTTGTCGGGTGCGATACCGTCTATGCCGTAGATCGCAAAGGTTTCGGCGAACTGTGGCAGGAGATCGAAGAGCTTCAAACCCTCATCTGGATTATGAACGGCTACCGTCTCCCCCCTCACGTTGATGTTGTACTGACAGGAGGCGAACCGCTCATCTATGCGAATGAGCCGATTTTCGTCGAGTTTATTGAGTATCTGATAGGTCAAGGGCATAGGGTAACCTTTGAGACAAACGGAACGATTGCTCCTGATTTTAAAAAATATCCTTTTTACAAAGAAGCCGTTTATGCATTGTCGGTCAAACTCTCCAATAGCGGTGAACCGTTAGAGCGACGTTACAAAAGCGAGGCAATTGCATCGATTATTGCCAATACAAAAAAAAGTTTTTTTAAATTCACCGTAGATGAACCCTCGTTGGTCAGTCATATCGAGTCGGAAATTGATGATATTATTGCCTCCCATCCCTATACTAGCGTCTATTGTATGCCATTGGGCGGGGACAAAGCACATATCGAAGCGAACTGCGAAGCCGTCATCGAGTTTTGCAAACGACGGGGATTTATTTACAGCGACCGTTTGCATATACGTATATGGGATCAAAACCACGGGGTATAAAAATCAGTTGCTCCGTCATACTTTAGGGCATCAGCTCTTTTGCCCCCTCTTCATAACTCTTCTTAAATCGTCTCATAACCGTTTTGATCTGCTCAATCATCGGCTTTGGGGTGTATTGAAGCAAATCTAAAATTTCGCGTGCATCTTTGGAATAGCGTAAGTTGTACTCCGTTGCATACTCGATATCAAAACGAAAAAGCTCCTGCTCATCTACACCCAAAACTTCTGCAATATAGGGGATGAGTTCTACTTTTAGTTCTCGCTTGCCGTACAAATACCCCAAAATAGTTTGTGAAGATGGTGATTCTCCCGTTCGTTTTAGTTTTGGCTCAAGAGCTACAAGCTTCTGTGCAAATTCTTGTTTCGTAATTTTCTTTTCATCTAATAGATAATTGACTTTTTCCCAAACTTCCATAAAATTTAAACCTTTGGTCAAAATGAGATAATTTAGTCAATAATAAGCGGATGTGAAGATCATAACGAATACACTTTTGTCATATTGAACAAAAGGTGTTTTATGAAAAACAAAATTTTACTTAGTTTGTTAGCGAGCAGTGCGATTACTGGTGCTGCAATGGCAGATATGTATATGGGTGTTGAGTATGGAGCTGCTAATAATACCACCACTCAGGATTTGACAGGAGCTTACAATGGCTCATTTGAAGGTGATAATAATTATAAGGATGTGAAATTTAAATTAGGTGGTGGAACAAACGGAGAAGTAAAGTTTCAAGGTACACTGTCTTTAATCTCTTATGATGAAACTGTTTTTGATGACACAAACAAAGATTTAATAGAATTTGGCTTTGACATTATCAAAGAATTTGAAGTGACTCCGTCTTTTTACCCATTTCTAAAAATTGGAATAGGTGCTGGAACTATGGATGTTGTAGGGTATACAGAAGATAGTATGCTAGGCGTTTCTGTTAATGTGGGAGCTGGAGTTTCCTATAAAGTGGTTGATCATCTTTATCTTCTTGCAGGGGTTGATTATGTTGCTAGAAAATGGCAAGATATTGAGTACTATTCATATTATTATGGAACAACTACTGTTAGCACAAAAGATTCTGCGGTCAAGCCATACGTTGGTGTTAACTATCAATTCTAAAATCATTCTCGCTTTTGCGAGGATCAATATCAACATATAATCAGGAGAAAAAATGAACTCAGTAAAAGTTATCGCCATAGGTTTATCATTAGGTGCAATATTATTTCTTAGTGGATGCGCTACTGTACCAATGGAGCCCAAAGAAGTTTCTACAAGAGCTAAATCCTTTAATCTACCGTCTGAAGGAACTGCAGGGATATATATTTATAGGGATTCAATGCTAGGAGCCGCTTTAAAGAAAGATATATGGGTCGATGATAAATGCATTGGTGAATCTGCGCCGCATGTTTTCTTTTATGAAGATGTGAAAGGAAATCAGGAGCATAAAATTTCAACTGAATCTGAGTTTTCGCCCAACGATCTTCTCGTCAAAGCTGAGAGCGGAAAAAATTACTTTATTAGACAATACATTAAGATGGGTGCCTTCGTTGGCGGTGCTAATTTGGAGCTAATGGAAGAAGAGGAAGGGAAAAAAGCTGTTTCTGAACTGGAAATGGCAAAGAGAGGAGCTTGCAGCAAGTAATACCAAACCATTTTAACTAAATATACTCTCCCTCGTTCCCAAACTCCAGCTTGGGAATGCCTGCACCGCTTCGACATACCCCATAGGACGCACAAGCTCACCACAAACGAAAGAAATCTGTACTTCGTAATAAAACCTTGACACCTATCCGCTAAAACACTACAATTGTATCTACAAAATAATCGAAAGAGGTCGATGATGAAGCAAGCGATCAATATTCGTCTCGAAAAAGAAGTAATCGAGACATTGGATGAGTATGCATCGGAACTGAATAAGACACGTACAGGTCTTATTGAAAAAGCAATAGAGCTTTATTTTGATACTCTTGATGAAATGGTGGCAGATAAGCGGATTGATAACCTCAAGAGTGGAAAGTCTCACGTCGTCTCTCTCGAAGAGGTATTTAAATCTGCTGGAATCCATGTTTAAAGTTGCATTTGAGAAAGAGGCGCAAAAAGAGTTTTTGAAACTCGATGATGTGGCTAAAAATTTAATTGCTAAAAAAATTTTAGATCTTCAATCGGGCAATTTCATCGGAGACAAAGCCCTAAAGGGAAAGCACAAAGGCAAATTTCGTAAACGTGCCGGAGATTATCGAGTGATATATCTTCGTGAAAACGAGCTAGTGCTTATCACAATCATTCGCGTGGCACACCGTAAAGAGGTATATTAATGATTATTCGTAAACTTTTTAAATTCGAAAACGCCCACATCGTCCGTGGTTGTTCTACCCAGCGGTGTCGTGCATCCCTTCACGGCCATTCGTACAAAGTCGAAGTATTGTTCGAATCGTCGTATCTCGATCACGGTCAGATGGTGTACGATTTTGGATTGATGAAGCAGGGGATGAAAGAACTCATCGACAGTTTCGATCATGCCATTGCCCTTTGGGATGGAGATGATGAGGAGTACATTTTCGATATGAAAAAACATTCCCAGCGTTGGGTGCAACTCCCCGTCTCTCCCTCGGCAGAGCAGTTTAGCCGTGTCATTTTTGTGATGCTCGATAAACTGATGTGGTTTACTAAAACGGTCAATGGTGAAAAGATGGTACGACTCAGCAGTATTATCGTCCATGAGACAGAGACGGGATACGCGCAATGTTTTCGTGAAGATGCGTATTCGGATTTAATGGGACTTATTGAGTTGGAGCAGATAGTTTTCAGCGATGAGGTGCGCAACGGATGGAACGATCCCCACCTTTGGGAAAAAGTCAAAAAAGGGGAAACGTTTATTAATCCCAAGACGGTTTAAATGCGGATAATCATCACAGGTGCCAGTAGCGGATTGGGCGAAGCGTTAGCACTCCATTATGCACACGAAAAAAATGATCTTGTTCTTATCGCACGTCGTGAAGAGAAGTTGCAAAAAGTGGCAGATAAATGTTTGGCATTGGGTGCGACCGTCGAAACCATCGTTGCCGATGTGAATGATTTTACCCATATCCAAACCATTGGGGAGCGGCTCGCGGGTGAGAAAATCGACCGCATTATCCTCAATGCAGGGATTTCTGTCGGGCATTCGGGCGGGGTTACCCCTTTTGACGATTTTTACCGATTGTTTCAAACCAATTTTTTGAGTCTTCACGCCCTTTTGGAACCGATTATCCCAAAACTCATAGAGCAAAAATCGGGAGAGGTTATTTTTATCTCCTCTCTCGCTTCACTTCTCTCCATGCCGACATCTATCGCCTACAGCAGTTCCAAGCGGGCACTAAATGCCTACGCTGAAGGGTTGCGCTATCAGCTGAAACCTTACGGTGTGGATGTAATGACAATATTGCCGGGATTTATCGATTCGGAGATGACCCAGAAAAACAATTTCACGATGCCTTTTTTCCTCTCCACGCAAGCAGGAGTCAAGAAAATCACCAGCGCGATTGCAAAGAAAAAACACTTCTACCCGTTTCCGCTCCGATTTTACTTAATGATTCGACTAGCTCTCCTTCTTCCACACCCCTTAAGAGACAAAATAATATACTTCACTAATTTTAAAAAGGGTGCTTAACCCCAAGGAAGTTTTTATGGTCATCGACAGCGTTTGTACTTATTGTGGTGTAGGATGTGATATTTCTGCCGAAGTCGAAGATAACAAAATACTTAAGATATTTGCCAAAGAAGAGGGTGTCGTTTCACAGGGAAAACTCTGTATCAAGGGAAAGCAAGGGTGGGATTTTGTAACGCACCCTAAGCGTCTACGAAACGCACGTGTTCGTAAATCGTTCCTCAGTGCCAATGTTGCCTTATTCGCTGATTTGGATATGGATTATCTCGAACCCATCGATAACGATTTTTATGAGATCAGCTATGAGAGCGCTTACGAGCTTGCCGCGAGAAAGCTCAAAGCAATTACGGATGAGTACACTTCGCACACGTTTGCCGCTATCGGGGGGGCACGTACGAGCTGTGAGAGTTCCTACTTGTTCCAACATTTCACGCGCAATGTCGTAGGTTCTCCCCACGTTGACAACTGTGCGCGGGTCTGCCACTCCCCTTCGCTCAAAGGGATGCGTACGACAATCGGCGAGGGGGCGGCGACCAATCCGTTCGATGATATTTATGAGACGGAATTTATGATCGTTATGGGTTCAAACACGACGGAGGGGCACCCCATCGTTGCCAACCGTATGCTTGATGTGGTTAAAAAAGGGGTAGAACTCGCCGTCCTCGATGTGCGACGTATCCAGCTCTCGAAATCCGCCACACATCATCTCAGCATCCCCTACGAAGCCAATCTAATGATGCTCAACATGATGACCTACGTCATTATCACTGAGGATTTGGTCAATGTTGATTTTATCGCAAGCCGTACCAAGGGGTATGAAGCATTTAAAGATGCCATACTAAATGACCCTTACGCAAATCCGGAGTATCTTCTTCAAATACCGGGATATGAGTCACTTGTCGAAGAGATTCGTATCGTGGCACGCAAATACGCGACCCGTAAAAGTCTCTTTTTCTGGGGACTTGGTATAACGGAACATCTTGACGGTTCGTACGCCGTGATGGCGATTACCCATTTGGCTCTCATTACAGGGAATATCGGCAAGCGGGGTGCGGGATTGATGCCGCTTCGGGGTCAAAACAATGTTCAGGGGACGTGTGATGTGGGGATGCTCCCCTATTATGCCCCCGATTATCAACCGCCCAAAGAGATAGGGATGATGACTCCCGATTTGATCAATGCGATGATCGAGGGGAAAATTAAAGCACTTTTTAACATCGGTGAGGACATCGCCCATATCCACCCGAATCAAAATAAAATTCATGCAGCATTAAAAAATCTTGATCTACTCATCGTCAATGAACTTTTTGATAACGAGATAACGAAATTTGCCGACATTATTTTCGGGGTTAAAAGCGCTTATGAAAAGACGGGTGTCTACGTCAATGCGGAGAGACGCCTTCATCTCTCTCAACCGCTTATCAATGTGACGATGCCCGATGACTGGGAAGTGATTGCCGAGATTTCCAAACGTTACGGTACCGATTTTGGTTTTAAAAATTCCCGTGATGTGTGGGAGAGAGTCCGAGTTGATGCCCCTGTACGCTTCGGCGGGGCGAGCTATGAAAAACTTGAAGCCAATCGTTTGCGCGGATTGCAGTGGCCGGTGCAAGAAGAGGATACCCCTGTATTGCATCTTCACGATTTTCGTACCAAAGACGGCATCGGCTCATTCCGTTACAAGCAATACGAGCCGCGCGGTCAGGTAGCGGAACTTTTAAAAGCGCCCACGCATGAGGGATATTATCTCACAACAGGGCGGGTATTGGTCCACTATAATAATGCCGCCCAAACGAATGCGTGTGAAAAATTGAGCCGCAGTCATAGCGAGGATACGTTGCTTGTAAGTGTAGAAGATGAGGAATTTTTCGAATACAAAGATTTCGTCGTCCTCAAAAGCGAATACGGTCAGAGCGCCCCTTTACGGGTAAAAGTGAGCACGACCGTGAAAAAAGGAACCCTCTTTACGACGTTTCACCATGCCAAAAGCCGTATTAACTTTTTGTTCGGAGATGAGCACGATGAGCTGATCAAAACAGCACGATTTAAATCGATCAAAGTGGATATAGTCAAACCCGACTATTTGGATTAAAGATGCATACGCGCGCCCGAGGTAATATTGCCGAAGAGCGCGGATGTGAATATTTGCGCGCTCATGGGTACAGGATTCTCGATCGTAATGTCTATAACCGTTTCGGTGAAATCGATATAATCGCCATCCGAGACAACGTTTTGCATTTCGTCGAAGTGAAAAGTGCCCAAAGCTATGAGCAAGCGGTGAACAATATTACCCGTTCAAAACTCCAAAAACTAAACCGTGCCATCCAAGCGTACCTCCAGAAAAAAAAGTTCTCATTGGATTATTGTATTGATGCATTAATTGTGGTAGAAAATGAAATAGAGTGGATAGAGAATATCACACTTTGAGACAGAAATCTGATACATTAAATGAAAAATTTTACAATAAGAGGTTTTAAAGAAAGGGGAGCTATAATTACTCAATATTACATTAAAATTCAAGGAATCCAAATGGGTAAATACATCGAATTAACAGCATCAAATTTCGCTGATACAACAAAAGAGGGCGTTTGTCTTGTAGATTTTTGGGCTCCATGGTGTGGACCTTGTCGTATGATCGCTCCAGTTATCGAAGAATTGGCGAATGATTTTGACGGAATTGCTAAAATCTGTAAAGTAAACACAGACGAAGAGCAAGATATCGCAGTAAAATACGGTATCCGTTCTATCCCTACAATCCTTTTCTTCAAAAATGGTGAAATGGTTGATCAAATGGTAGGTGCTGCTTCTAAGCAAGCATTTACAGATAAAATTAACTCACTCCTTTAATTTTTGACCCTTTTGGGTCAGAATACCTCTCCTTTGTAGTTACCTCTCTTAACATCTTCTATAGCCTAAAAGTTTTCTAAAATCATTTTCTTTTTATTCCTCTTGTAGAATCATTTAACCCCAAAAGAGTATCATACGTCCAATTTAGAATCAGTCAAATTTATGAGGTGTTAACTATGTTGGATTGCGCGATTATTGGAGGAGGACCTGCGGGTTTAACGGCAGGTTTGTATGCGACTCGTGGTGGGCTGGATGATGTTGTGATGTTTGAGAAGGGGATGCCTGGTGGTCAAATCACGATGAGCTCTGAAATCGAAAACTATCCGGGGGCAACGGCTCATAATCTCAGCGGGATGGATTTTATGACCCCATGGCCGGAGCAGTGTCAGCGTTTTGGGCTTAAGCACGAGATGTCTGAAGTGACGCGCGTTTCCCGTAATGAAGACGGGACGTTTACAATCCACAAATCGGACGGAAAAACCGACACCGCTAAAAGCGTAATTGTGGGTACGGGTTCGACCCCTAAACGTGCAGGATTTATCGGCGAAGATACCTATTTTGGCCGTGGTGTGAGTACGTGCGCGACATGTGACGGCTTTTTTTATAAAGGGAAAGAGGTCGCCGTTATCGGTGGTGGTGATACGGCTCTTGAAGAGGCTCTGTATCTAGCAAAAATTTGTTCAAAAGTCTATCTTATCCACCGTCGCGATACGTTTCGTTCCGCTCCTAGTACGATTGAGCGGATCAAAAATACGGCGAATATTGAGCTTGTTTTAAATGCCTCTCCCGAAGAGGTATTAGGGGACAAGATGGGAGTCAATGGAATTCGTGTCGCTTTTAAAGATGCACCTAGCCGTCAAATCGATGTTCCAGGGGTATTCGTTTTTATCGGGAACAACGTCAACAATCAAGTGCTCATTCAAGAAGACGGAAGCTTTTTATGTGATATGACACCTTCTGGCGAAGTCAAAGTCGATTTGAGCATGAGAACCTCTGTTGCTGGGCTCTATGCGGCGGGTGATATGCGTGAAGCGGCACCAAAACAAGTAGTATGTGCAGCGGGAGATGGTGCGGTAGCGGCATTGCAAGCGATTTCGTATGTGGATGAGCACTTTCATTAATTTATACGACATCGGAATACATCCCGATTGACTACGTTAACACTTAGTTTACTTCAGCCGTAAGCTTGAGTAGATTTTCGTCCTTTTAAAGTCTAAAACGATACAATTCGTTTTTACCATTGTGAACGGGAGATGACCATGATTAGAGTAGGTGTATTTGGCGCAGGTGGACGTGTTGGAAAACTGATTATTGAAGATTTGCGTCAGGAGAGTGACGTATCGCTTGGCGCTGTGTATGTGCGCAATGAGCTGAATTTTTCGATTGATCCCTCTGTTCTTATCACCAATGATATGAATGTACTTCTCAAAAGCTCTAATGTTATCATCGATTTTTCGCTTCCTGAAGCGACGCAAACGCTACTGGAATGTGCTATGGAAAATCCTCGCCCTCTTGTCATCGGAACAACAGGGATGGATGCCCATCAACTTAACCTCCTCAAATCCGCAAGCGAATCGATGCCGATTCTGTACGCGACGAATATGTCGTTGGGGGTTGCCTTGTTAAATAAACTTGTGTATGCTGCTGCCAAAACACTCAAGGATTTTGATATCGAAATTGTAGAGCAGCATCATCGCCATAAAAAAGATGCCCCAAGCGGTACAGCATTGACTCTGGCGCATACAGCTGCGCGTGCGCGTAATTTGGATTTGGATAAGGTTCGTATCAGTGGTCGTGATGGCACGATCGGCGAGCGAACCCGTGACGAGATTGCCGTGATGGCATTGCGTGGCGGTGATATTGTAGGGCGACACACGGTTGGTTTTTACAATGAAGGGGAGTTTGTTGAGCTTCACCATACTGCTACGAGTCGCAATACGTTTTCCAAGGGTGCAATACGCGCGGCTAAATGGTTGGTTGGTCAAGAGAATGGATTGTATAATATCAGCGATTGTTTGGAACTAGGAGAATAAATGCGTAGTATGAATGAAAAATGTGCGGTTGTTGGTATCTTTGATCATCCTGAGGCTTCAAAATTAGCCTATTTTTCGCTTCATGCGCAACAGCATCGGGGCCAAGAAGCTGCAGGGATCAGTACGAGTGATGGTGAAAAACTTTACACGATCAAAGATAGAGGATTAGTAACGCAGGTATTTGACAATCAAAAGCTCGCAACCCTAAAAGGGGAGATGGCGATAGGACACACCCGCTATTCTACGGCAGGGGATGATTCAATTCTCGATGCCCAACCGGTTTTTGCCCGCTATGACTTGGGAGAGATGGCGATTGTGCACAACGGTAATCTCACCAATGCCAAAGAGGTGCGGGATGCCCTCATTAAAAAAGGGGCAATTTTTCAAACTTTTATGGACACGGAAAACCTTATACACTTGATCGCCAAAAGCGATCAGCATCATCTAACTGACCGTATTATTGATGCGGTCAAAAAAATTGAAGGGGCGTATTCACTCGTCTTTTTGAGCCGTTCTAAGATGTTTGCTATGCGTGACCGTTTTGGATTCCGTCCCTTAAGCCTTGGGCGTGTGGGTGATGGGTATGTGGTAGCTTCGGAGACATGTGCCTTTGATCTTATCGGTGCGGAATACATTCGTGACGTAGAGCCGGGTGAACTTTTGATCTTCGAAAAAGGGAAAGCTCCTCAATCGATCAAAGTATTCGAGCCAACACCAAAACACTGTATTTTTGAATACGTCTATTTTGCCCGTCCTGATTCAAATGTTTATGGACAAAACGTCTATGAGATGCGCAAAGCAATGGGTAAAAAGCTCGCTCAAGAACAACCTATAGTAGCCGACATGATTGTCCCTGTTCCGGATGGCGGCGTCCCTGCTGCGATAGGGTATTCACAGGAGAGCGGAATACCTTTCGAGATGGCGATTATGCGTAATCACTACATCGGGCGTACATTTATCGAGCCAACGCAAGAGATGCGGGATTTGAAAGTCAAAATGAAACTCTCTCCGATAGCGCATCTTATCAAGGGAAAACGGCTAATCGTGGTGGATGACTCCATCGTACGTGGAACAACAAGCCGTCGGATCGTACGTATGCTCAAAGAAGCGGGTGCCCTAGAAGTACATATGCGTATTTCGAGCCCTCCGACAACCGATCCTTGTTTTTATGGGGTCGATACACCTGATAAAGAGAAACTGATTGCTGCGAACATGACCAATGCAGAGGTTTGTGCGTTTATTGAAGCCGATTCTCTTGGCTATTTGAGTAATGATGGACTCTTGCTGAGCGTAAATGGTAAAGAAGAGACTTATTGTACCGCCTGTTTTACCGGCAAGTACATTATTTAAAACAACACTTATGCGCGAACAGATTTTTACATTTGGACAATATTTGAATGAAAAATTTGGGTGCAAAGTTTCTAAAGTCCCTGTCTCTATTTCTGGTTTTACCTGTCCTAATATTGATGGAAGCGTTGCAAAAGGGGGATGTACCTTTTGTGAAAATGACTCTTTTAGCCCAAGTTTAGATAAAGCAAAGCCGCTCAAGGGCTTTTTTCTAAATCTCGATTCCATTGAAAACCCTTATTTGACGAAACAACTCGAACAGCTTGAGTGGCAGTTTACGGCACTTTCCAAAAAATTGTCTGAACACAACGGTACCGAAAAGTATATGGTCTATTTTCAAAGTTTTACCAATACCTATGCTCCTCTTGATACATTAAAAGCGTTGTATGAAAAGGCCCTTAGTTTTGATAATGTTGTGGGTTTGAGTATCGGTACACGTTCGGATAGTATTAGTGATGAAGCGTTTGAATACCTTGCGGAACTTTCCAAGAAAACGGAACTGTGGATTGAGTTTGGAATTCAGTCAATTTTTGATGAGACGCTGGAAAAAATCAATCGTGGACATGACGTACAAAGTGTCAAAGACGCGATTTTAAAAGCCAAACAGTATGGCTTAAACGTATGCGGACATCTGATCTTTGGGCTTCCGGGAGAAGATAAAGCAATGATGCTACAAACGGCACAAGTTGCCTACAGCTTAGGGATTGATTCCCTTAAGTATCATCCACTCTATGTAGTCAAGCGGACGGCTTTGGCAAACGAATACGCTCGAGGTGAATTTGTACCGATCAATGAGGAGCTTTACTTAGAGGTTCTTGCCGAAGCATTACAAATGAAACCGCGTCATATCAGTGTTCAGCGTCTTACTGCAGGAATCGATGATGATTCACTGATTGCCCCCCAATGGTGCCGTGATAAAAATAATCAACTCCGCGCTATCAACAATGCCCTTAAGTCGGTTGGATTAAAGTATTAGTTCCCAAATACTCTGACGTAATCGCTATACCCTTTAAAATGGGTTGGATGAGGCATGGCAATCCGAAATGTTTTGCTTTGCCCTGGTTTGAGATTGGTCGCTACAACTTCTGTTACAACTACGAATGAGGTCTTTTCTTTTAATCCCTTATCCCCAATCAACTCTGCAAATGCGTTGGATTGATAGGAGGGTTCCCCCTTTTTCGCGGCCGTATCTTTGTTGACAATTTTAATCTCAACGTTCACTTCGCCAATCGGGTAATTACCAGTATTGCGTACCATTCCTGTAAAAATTATCTCTTCTGCGGCGTAAAATCGATGGTTTTCAAGATTGGACAAGGTGACTTTTTTGGTGTAGGTGTCAATGACGAGAATACTCAAAAAGAGTAATCCAAACGCCACAATAGTGTACGTAATGATGATAGATGTTTTAGCAGTAATATTTCTCTGTCGAAGAGTAGCAATGATCGCGATTATTAACAGTAATGAAATAATGATAGAAGCACCATAATGCCAAAAGGTAAAATATGTATTCATCTGCATTGCCCCCATGCGGTTACGTTGAAATTTTTAGAATAGTTAAAAGGTTCGATTAAAATCTTAAAATTCTCCCCTTTGTACGGCTTGATAGTCTTTTGTATAATAAGGGTCTGACGATAAAAAGGGAGATAATGATAAGCTTTATTGAGAGCACCGATCGATGAGACTTTTGATACCCCAAAGGTAATAGTACACTCTTTAAAGGTCTGTTTTGATGTATTCTTGATGTCACCCCTAATGAGTAGTGCCTTGGTAAATTCGAGATCTTGGACGGTAGTGAGGGTAACAGTATGTTTGTAAATAGTCGTGTGCAATCCCATGTACGATAAAGGGGCACTAATGAGAAGAATAAACGCTGTTGTGATCAGTGTAATGGCGAGAGCAAGTTTTTGATGGAGTACAATAGCCAAAATCAGAAAAAAGAAAAAGAAAAAAAGGATTCCCCCAAAAAGGAGGTAATCGTAAAGAGCAAGGGTATCAATAAAATGTAGTATTTGTGGTTTCATTTGGTCCTAGAATTTTTCTCCGAAATCCCACTTACACCCGCTCTACGGACAAGCTCTTGTTTGATACGATCAGGAGAGATATTTTTATGTCCCAGTGCGACCAAGACATGATAGACTAAATCGGCACATTCGTAAATAATTTCATCTTCATTGTCATCTTTGACAGCAAACGCGAACTCACCAGCTTCTTCAACCACTTTTTTAAGGATAGCATTGTCCCCTTTTGAGAGGAGTTTGGCTGTCCATGAGGTTTCAGGATCGCTGTTGCGGCGCTCTAAAATGGTGTGATAAAGCTCATCGATAATTCCATAGGTAGCGACCGTATCGATTTGAGGCTCACTAATGATTTCATTACTCTCCATATCGGTAAAGAAGCACGACTTACGCCCTGTATGGCATGCAACACCCTCTTGACGTACCATGATGAGGAGTGTATCGTTATCGCAGTCCAGCAAGAAACGTTCGATATGCTGGAGATGTCCGCTGGACTCCCCTTTTTTCCATAAACGCTGTTTGGAACGGGAAAAATAGTGTGCCACTTTTGTGGAGAGTGAGAGCTCTAATGATTCACGGTTCATGTACGCCATCATCAAGACTTCCAATGTTGTGGAGTCTTGGACAATGACGGGGAGGAGTACGGATTTTTGCCAATCGATTTGATCGAGATTCATTGGTTAATTCCCTGTTGAGGTAATTTTTTGACTGTCACCTGATTTGGTATCGAGCCATATGTTAGGTGTTGATCCTCCTGGTGTTAAGAAAATCTTCGCATCTTTATTCTCTCTGAGAGCGTCATTAAATTTACCCTGAACTTTGATCTGTTCCAATTTTAACAATCCTGGAGAGAGCGATTGGGCAATGAGGTGGTTGGCTTTGGCTTGAGCACCCGCTTCGATGGTGAGTGCATTTGCGGTACCCTGCGCTTCCGTCTCTTTTTTGAACGCCTCTTGTTTGGCACGCTCTACATCTTGCTGCGCTTTTTCAACCTCTTGTTTAGCGACTTGAACCCGCTCGATTTGATCTTTTACTTTTTGGGGAAGACCAATTTCACGTAACTGGATTGATTCGAGATCGGCAGGACCATTTTTTTGGCGATCAACGCTGGCTCGGATACCCGCCTCGATTTTTAGGGCAATAGCATTGCGCATAATCGGTAATGTTTCTGCATCGTATTGACCGATGACATTACGAACGACATCACGAGCAACAGGGTCGATGATTTTATCTTCCCAGCTAAAGCCCCAATTGGAGATTGTTTGAGCCGCGAGCTGTGCATTAAGACGATATTGTACGGTAAGCTCGATCGTGACCGGAAGTCCCCGTTTGTCTAAAACGGTGATAGCAGGTTTGAGCACTATCCCATCGCCCGCTGTGGAGGCACGCTCAATTTTATCGGCATAGTTGATGATACGTACTTTAGTATCGACAACATATACTTGTTGGATTACAGGCATCAGGAAATGGAGACCCGGCATAAGGGCATGATCGCTGTATTTACCGTTTGTTGAGAGGATACCGCGTTCCCCTTCATTGATGATAATAAACGGTTTTGCCAAAACGAGGAGGAGAATAAACCCTCCAATGAGCCAAAACATTCCCGCTTTTTGAGGGTTCATATTAAAATCAAATTTAGGCGGTTTTGGGGCATTGAATCCCCCCTCACTTTTTTTTTCTTCATTTTTTTTCTTGTTAAAATAGTCGTTCATGTCGGTTGCCATAAAATGAGCCTTTAATTGATGTATGTGAGATAGTGATCGTAATCAGGATTTCGTCCGTATACGATATCAAAATAGTTGCTTTGTAACTTTTCTGTCAATGGACCGCGTCCGCCTGCTCCTACAATGCGGGCATCTACTTCGCGAACAGGGGTGAGTTCTGCTGCCGTTCCTGTGAGAAATGCTTCGTCAGCCGTGTAAATTTCTTCACGGGTAATGCGACGACGAGTGACTTTTATCCCCATTTTTTCTGCCATTTCAATAACCGTTTTTTGGGTAATTGATGCCAACGAGTTATCATTGGGAGGGGTGATGAGCTCGCCGTCTTTGATCATAAAAAAAGACGCACCGCTGGCTTCCGCAACGTATCCCTCATCATCGAGGAGCAATGCCTCATCGTAGCCCGCTTCAACTGCCTCAAATTTTGCCATTTGGGAGTTGAGATAGTTCCCTACTGCTTTGGCTTTTCCCATATTGGATTTATTGTTAGGACGACTGAATGAGGAGATTTTTAGACGAATCCCTTTCTTCATCCCTTCTTCCCCCAAATAGGCACCCCATTCCCATGCAGCAATGGAAACTTCAACAGGGGCTTCTTTATGATAAATCCCCATAACCCCGTAGCCCAGATAAACGATAGGGCGAAGATAGACGTTTTCACCCGTAAAATCGTTGGATTTAATGAGATCAATTTGTGCTTGATTAAGTTCTTCAACGGTATAAGGGACGGTAATGAGCGTCATTTTTGCCGATTCGATCAAACGTTTTGTGTGGTCATTTAGACGAAAAATAGCATACCCTTTAGGGGTTTTATAGACTTTTGTCCCTTCGATAGCGCCGTTACCGTAATGTAATGTGTGGGAAAGGACGTGGATTTTCGCGTCATTCCAAGGAACTAAATTACCGTTCATCCAAATGTTTTTGGCTTCGTTCATAGTGAAAGTTCTCCGTTTGAAGATAAAAAATTGTGGTGATTTTAGCGTGAAACGTGTTTAATGTGTATTAAGCGATATAATTCGATAAAAAGAGAGGTATATAAGATGCTGGACAAGATAATTTTAATGTTATTGTGTATGAGTCTAGCGGGTGCTGCTGAGCTTTCGCAGATGGATATTTTTCGATCAAAACTTTTAACCTCTGCCGTATCGTTTTATTTTAATGCTCAAGGATATGGAAAAGTTGAAAATGTAACGGTTGATACGACTAAAAAAACACTTAGTTTCGTATTGCTTCCGGAAGGGGAGACACAAAAACTCTCTGTTTCGATTGGACACTATTGTATAAAAGTTATTGACAAAGAAGAGAGGCTGATTCTTCAAAATGTTCAAACCAATCGACTTTGGCTGAACCGTATTTTTGCAGACCACATGAAAGAGGGGATTCAAGTCCCCTTCGGAACTGCTTCCATGGGGGCAGGGGCGCTTTTGCTTAATTTGTAACTTTAGTGTGTTGGGGTGTTGACCATCCAAATCGAAAACACATTCAGATAATCCCAGAACGACTGAATGTATTCAGGATTGATCCCCTCAGTTTCGAGTGCCGGAAGCAAAACACTATAAAACTCGAGCCAGCGACGACGTGCGCCCTCATCGATGCGAAACGGAGCGTGACGCCCAACCATACGAGGCTCACCTCTGGATTCGGCAAAATAAGCTGGTCCGCCACAAATTTGGATCAAAAAATCGGCAGCATGTTTTTTGGCGGCACTGAAATCATCTTCATCATAGATAGGGAATAAAAAAGCAATATCACTGTTGCGAATCATTTCATAATGATCATCGACGAGTTTACGAAAACGTTCTTCGCCTACTTGGAAAAAAAATCCCGGATGGGGTTTGGTGACAGGAGGGCGTACCCCTAAAATACCCTCAGTAATCGTTAAATTCATTGTAAATCCTATCTTTGTATAATCTTGAGGGCTATTCTAAAGCGATAACAAAAAGAAACTCCTTAAAGTGCTATCATCTTTCTCTTTTTAGGTGAGGGTTTGTATAATTGAAACATAATACCATTGGAGTCACTGTATGAAAGCACATATTTGGATGGGGTCCGATGAGATCCAAGGGGAAACGTATTCACAACGATTGAGCCCTTATGATGGGCGCGTCGTTTCGAGTGCTGCTGTATGCAGTGTTGAGGATGCTCAAAAAGCTTTAAAAATTGCTCAGAGAGCAGCGAAAAGTGCTAAAAAAACGCCGCTACATCAGCGGTGTTCGTGGTTATTGGATGTGGCAAAAACACTACGAGAGCAGCGTGAAGAGTTTGCACGTGTTCTGTGTGATGAGGTAGGTAAGCCGATTACGTATGCCTTGATCGAGGTTGATCGTTGTATAGAGACAATCACGTTGAGCGCCGAGACAATGCGTACCATGCACGGTGAAACGATCAACACCGATGCGATGCCCAGCGGTCGTCGTGCCCAAGCATATTGGCGTCGTGAGCCGGCGGGAGTCGTGGTAGCGATTACCCCGTTTAATTTCCCCCTCAATCTCGTCGCCCATAAACTCGCCCCTGCATTGGTGGCAGGAAATGCCGTTGTCCTTAAACCGACCCCTGAAGCGCCGCTTTGTGCCTATAAGCTCGCAAAACTTTTTATCGAGAGTCCGTACGCCATTAAAGATACTCTGAGTGTCGTATATGGCGATGCGGACGTTGGGGGCGCATTGGTAGGGAGCGATATCCCTCGTGTCATCAGTTTTACCGGATCGGTGGGGGTGGGAAACATCATCACGAAAAACGCAGGGATTAAAAAAGTCTCTTTGGAACTCGGCGGTAATGCAGCCACCTACATCGATGAGAGTGCTGATTTAGAGTTCGCCGCGTCTCGTTGTGCCATCGGTGCGTTTGTCAACTCAGGACAGGTGTGTATTTCGCTTCAGCGTATTTATGTGAATAGTTCTGTTTACGATGAATTTTCTCTTAAGATGGCAGAGGCAACATCCAAACTGTGTGTCGGTTCTCCGTATAATGAGGAAACTTTTTTAGGCCCGCTTATCAACGATGAAGCCGCCTTGCGTGCAATGAGCTGGGTGGAGAGCGCGATTGCTGAGGGAGCTCGCGCATTAACGCCACCAAAACGTGAGGGACTAATTTTTTATCCCTGCGTAATGGCAGATGTCACTGAGTCGATGAAGATCGTGTGTGAAGAGGTGTTTGCCCCAATCGTGAGTTTGGTGCGCGTGGAGTGCGTTGATGAGGCGATAGAGAAAATGAATAATTCACCGTATGGATTGCAGTTTTCGATTTTTACGAACAACCTTGCCCATGCGACGAAGGTGATAGAGGAGTGTGAAGCGGGGGGTGTTGTCATCAACGATATGCCGACATTACGTTTTGATATTCAACCCTACGGCGGAGTAAAAATGAGTGGAGTAGGGCGTGAAGGGCCTCGTTTTGCGATAGAGGAAATGACGGAAATTAAATCGATAGTAATTTTATAACAAAGGTATCAATGATGTTAGAACTAGGAACCATAGCCCCCGATTTTTGTTTGAGTAACCAAGACGACGTAGAGATTTGTCTGCGCGATTTACGCGGTAAATGGATTGTATTGTACTTTTATCCGAAAGATTCAACTCCGGGTTGTACGACCGAAGCGTGCGAGTTTACGGCGGCTGTGGACGAGTATGACGATATGGGAGCGATTGTCCTAGGCGTGAGCGCGGACAGTACCAAATCACACCGCAACTTTATCGAAAAACAATCACTAGAGATAACGCTGCTCAGCGATCCGACGACGCAGATGATGCAAGAATATGGTGTATGGGCGATGAAGAAAAACTACGGCAAAGAGTATATGGGAGTTGTCCGTTCAACCTACATTATCGATCCAAAAGGGGTTGTTCGTGCAGTGTGGAGCAATGTAAAGGTTAATGATCATGTGGCAAAGGTAAAAGAAGAGTTGGTGAGATTGCAAGGGTAATTTTTGTCATCCCTGCGAAGGCGGGAATGACGAAAGGTTTAAAATTTATAACGGATATAGGCGCGAATATCTTGTGCGTTACTAACAGCATTAGCTCCCATATCGGTTCCACTCGGAACATTACTTATTGCCATTGGTGTACCTGTATAGCTGCCAAAAAATCCATTGCTACCTGTATAATCATAATCAATATATGTATAACGAAGTTGGAATGTCAGGATATCATCAACAAGTGGTTCGGTGAAATAGAGCTCGTATGCGTTACCGCGTGCCGCGATTTTAGAACCGATCAGAGTGTCTTCACCATAGGTGATCGGACGCCAGTATTGTGAACCGTGGTTGAACTCAGCTCCCCATCGTCCATCATCGGTTAGCAGGGATGGAAACTGCGTTCCAATCCAGTAGCTGTAACCCGTTTGGCTATCTGGTGAACCGAGCATCCCTTGTCCACCTGCGTAAGGATCAGTTTTGGACATCGCACCGCTTATAAAGAGAGTAGAATCATCTAAAAACTCACTCCATCCATCGCCGATACCATTGACCATTGCAAAAGCGGTGGCTGTATGAAGACCGCCAACTTTTTCCATATTACCTGTATATAAAAGATTAAAATTACCGTTTGGTAAGAATGGTGATTCAGCAGTGTCAATTAAATTGTTAGCATACGTATATTGAAAACCGGTACTGTACTGTTTGTCATCGTAAGGGACGACAATAATTCCTATCATATCGACATTGCTAGTAACGTTGTTTTTGTCAGCATAGGGTGTAGATGAAAAGCGTGATTCCGCATTGCTCATACCACGGCCGGCACAGAGCTTGAAATAGGAGCCATCGAGACCGATAAGTTCTTCTGTTCCAAATTTTGCACTTGCACCGTCAAATTCAACGTTAACGGTATGGGCAAGCGGTGAAGAAGCTTTGTCATCATCACGAAGATTGATGAGGTGCCCCTCTGTCGATGGGCGGCGACCGACACTGACGGTCCACGGAACATCGGTACCTAAAAATTCATCGTCTTGGTAAAAGAAATAGGCAGAACGGACACGAAGGGTATCATCGTACGCCGATTCGCCGCTGACCCAGTCAAAACCGTCCATACCAGCAGTAGCAGGATTTTGCATTGAACGTTGTCCAAAGATTTTATTATAAGCAAGCTGTCCTGTAAAGCTAAGATTCTTGGTCGCGGCATAGTTCATGTTAAGCCACAAGCGATTACTCAAAAGGGCATCATTCTTTTGTTTGCTTCCATCAGCCATTTCGTATTGAATGTTATCATAGCTGGTACGGAAGTCAACACCAAATTTTAGATTGTTACCGTTGGTTTTTTTGTTGAGATTACTTAACTGATCTTTGATATCATCGATCTCTTTGGAGACATCTTCGTTATTGGTTATAACGGTTTTCTCTTCAGAGGGAGCAGCAACGACTGCCGTTTTTTTCGAAGCAGTCTCTTTTTCTGCCTTGAGAGTGTTAAGTTCAGTTTTGAGAGCTGCCAGCTCTTTTTCCATTTTGTCGAATCGTTGCATAAGCGTATCATCGGCCACAGCAGTGCTGGCGATGAGAGCTGCGGCTACAATGGATCCTAAAAACCGTTGATTCATCCTGACTCCTTAAGTCTTTTGTTTTATTTAATAAATGCAATTTGTTTACATTGCTGGTATTGATATTAGCAAAAATTATATAAAAGCAATTTGAAAGCAACTAAAAAGAGTGATAAAAGTGTGACACATGAGCCATTATTAAACAAAGCTAAATTTAAGAGCCATTTTAGTATAATTTCGCCGATTTTCTCTCCACTTTTAGTGAAAAGTCGCGTGAAAAAAATCGCAAGCTGTGCTGATGTTCTCGTGCATCCGATGTCTCATCGGCTCTGTTTCCAGCCGCCCAAGTAAACGAAGAACAAACATATTAATACAGGAGCCACTTATGGTAACTATGAAAGACCTTTTAGAATGCGGTGTACACTTCGGTCACCAAACACGTCGTTGGAATCCGAAAATGAAAAAATACATTTTCGGTGTTCGTAAAAACATTTATATCATTGATCTACAAAAAACATTGCGTTTTTTCCGTGCTGCGTATCAGCAAGTTCTTGACGCTGCGGCTGAAGGACAAACTGTTCTTTTCGTAGGTACAAAAAAGCAAGCACGTGTAGCTATCCGTGATTCTGCAATTTCTTGTGGTATGCCATACGTTGATAACCGTTGGTTGGGTGGAATGTTGACAAACTTCCCAACAATCCAAAAATCTATTCGTAAACTTGAAATCATCGAAGAGATGCAAGCAAACGGTCAAATCGGTCTTTTAACTAAAAAAGAAGCGTTGATGATGGGTCGTCAAAAAGACAAATTGATCGCGTACCTTGGTGGTATCCGTAACATGAAAACATTGCCGGATATGATGTTTGTTATCGATGCAGTAAAAGAGCACATCGCGGTTCAAGAAGCGCGTAATCTCGGTATTCGTGTTGTTGCACCTCTTGATACCAACTGTGATCCGGACGTTATCGACATTCCCATTCCTGGAAATGACGATGCTATCCGTTCTATCCAACTTTTCTGTAAAGAGATGGCAGAAGCAATCAATGAAGGTAAAGCACTTCGTAGCGGCGGAAACGACGAAGAAGTAACAGAAGAAGAAATGGCACCTGAAGCAGCGGCTGTTGAAGCACCTGTTGCAGCAGTAGCAGAAGAAGCGTAATCATGGCAGACGTAACAGCAGCAATGGTCAAAGACCTTCGTACGGCGACTGATGCGCCTATGATGGATTGTAAAAAAGCACTCACAGAGTGTGATGGCGATATGGAAAAAGCGAAAGAGTTTTTACGCGATCGTGGTATGGCACAAACCGCTAAAAAAGCGGATCGTGTTGCTTCTGAAGGGCTTTTGGGACTCAAAGTCTCCGAAACCTTTACGTCGGCTTCATTGGTAGAAATCAACTCTGAGACCGATTTCGTTGCAAAAAATGACGGCTTTATCGCTCTTGTCGGTAACACGGCTGCACACGTCTTTACGACAGGTGTCAGTACGGTAGAAGACTTGAATGAAACATCGTACGAAACAGGTACATTCTCTGAGTATTTTACCTCACAAGTTGCTCGTATCGGTGAAAAAATCGTAACACGTCGTTTTGTAACCCTCAATGCGGCTGAGCACGGATGCGTTAACGGTTACGTTCACACAAACGGCCGTGTCGGTGTTTTGGTAGCAATCACGTGTGATTCTCAAAAAACAGCAGACGCACTCGCCCCAATGGTACGTAACATCGCTATGCACGCATCGGCGATGAAACCAACAACATTGAGCTACAAAGATTTCGATCCTAAGTTCGTTGAAGAAGAGACAATCGGCCGTATCGAAGCGATCAAAACAGAGAACGAAGAACTTGCACGTTTGAAAAAACCTCTCAAAAACGTTCCTCAGTATATCTCTATGTCTCAGTTGACTCCTGAGGTTATGGCTGCGGCAGAAGAAGCGATCAAAGCGAAGTTGCTAGCGGATGGCAAACCTGAAAAAATCTGGGCAAACATCATCCCTGGACAATTGGCACGTTTTGTAGCGGATAACACAACTTTGGATAAAGAACTTGCATTGTTGGATCAAAACTACGTTATGGACGATTCTATGACCGTAGCGCAGGCGCTTACAAAAGAAGCTGCCGCTCACGGTGGAACAGCAAGCATCGTTGAATTCGTGAAATACGAAGTAGGCGAAGGCTTAGAGAAAAAAGTAGACAACTTCGCAGAAGAAGTCGCTGCACAAATGGCGTAAGGGGTAACCTTTTTCCCTCGTCCCCAAGCTCCAGCTTGGGAATGCATACAGCGACCAAAAATTACTTCCTAAATCTGCTCTTTTTTAACATAATTTCCTCTATAATTCCCTTATGACACTTTTAAAAGCAACTTCTTTATCGCATCATTTTGATTATCCCCTTTTTGAGAATCTATCGTTGGAGCTCCATGCGCGTGAGTCTATTGCTATTGTTGGGGTAAGCGGCAGCGGCAAATCAACTCTTTTGCATATTCTCTCCTCTTTGCTAAAACCTAAGAGCGGGAATGTTGAACTTTTTGGGAAAGACATTTATACGTTGGATGAAAAATCACTCGTTACTCTTCGTCGTCACGATTTGGGACTCATTTATCAAAGCCACTATCTTTTCAAAGGATTTAGTGCGTATGAAAATCTTGAAGTAGCGGCGATTTTAGCGGGAGAAAAAATTGAACCTACGCTATTGGCCAACCTAGGGATCGAGTACGTTATCGAGCAAAAAGTGACGGAACTCTCAGGCGGTCAGCAACAGCGTGTCTCTATCGCACGGATACTTTCCAAAAAACCGCGCCTAATTTTTGCCGATGAACCAACAGGAAATTTGGATCACGCAACAGCTACGGAAGTCATGAACCTTTTTATGACCTATATAAATGAGCATGATGCAGGGTTAGTTCTTGTAACGCATGATGAAGGCTTGGCGCAACGGTGTGATCATATCTATCGGATGGCAGATGGTGTGCTGGTGAAAGGTAAATAAGAAATGGAATGGGCGGAGATCTTTAGTGAGGGGCGTTCTGTAGCATTTATTCTCCTCTTTACACGATTTACAGCACTTTTTGCTGCCGTTCCGATTTTTTCCCATGCAAATATTCCAATGTCTGTCAAAGCAGCTATGTCATTTTTTTTCACAGTTGTATTTTTTAGTTCTCTTCCACCCCTACAAATTCCTTTGGATGCCGCCAGTTTAACGGTAGCGATTTTGGGTGAAATGCTCTTTGGGCTTACGGTAGGAATTATTTTACAGCTCGCCTACCATGTTATCACGTTTGCAGGGGGGCAGATTTCGTTTATGATGGGATTTTCGCTGGCATCCGCTATCGATCCTCAATCTGGGGTTTCTATGCCGATTATCGGTCAGTTTTTAGCATTGGTCTCTTTGATGGTGCTACTGGCTCTCGATTTGCACCACTGGATTTTACTCTATGCCTCTGAATCGATTGCCTCCGTCCCCCTGGGCGGATTTATGCTCACCCCCGAGCTTTTCAAATACATCATGCACGCAACACTCAATATGTTTGTCGTAGGGTTTATGATTGCTTTTCCGATAACGGCACTTTCGATGCTCGCCGATGTTATTTTTGGGATGTTGATGAAAACGATGCCGCAATTCAATCTATTGGTTATCGGGATGCCGATTAAAATCGGAGTAGCGTTTGTGGTTCTCATTGCAACCCTTAGTGCAACGATGTTGATTGTCAACTCGCAGATGGAAAATGCTTTTTACTTTTTGGAGAAGTTATTCTAAGTAACGCTTGGAATGGTGACTCAGTAATATGATCGCTTCTCGTGTTTTGCCGATCGCAAGAGTATCATCATGACATACTATTTTTTCTTTAGTATCCGAGAGTTGCTCTGCATCCAGTGCCCCTTTATGATGACACATAAAGGCAGTATCCATAATAATATAGGTGTCATTAAGAGATTTTTCAGAGTGCAATAACAGCTCTACATTCTCGTACGCAATAAGGGAAAGAGGGTCATGTGCCGGAGTGTGTGTAATGATGGTGAGTTTAATTCCTTTTGATACCGAATGGATGAGTTTGGCTTTTAAGGAGGAATAATTTAGTGAGGGAGTCAGGATGATGATCTCTTCACGTGTATTTTTTAGGTGCGAGTTGAGGGAATGTTCAAAATGACTTGTGTCTTTTGGAAGAACATAGAGGTTGCTTTGTGCGTTTGCAACATTGAATGTGAAAAGTAAAGCTATAAGTTTTATCATTTTATTTTTTTTTAGTTACAATGATACCATTAAGAGCTGAATAAACAATAGCCAGAGATAAGGGGTCGAGTACGCCATGAGAATTTTGTTGTTAAACGATAATCCGGTTGTGCGCAAATTGGTTGCGCTAAGCGCACAAAAAACAAAAGATGATTTGAATGTCGTTTGGTCAGCAGATGAGATCGAGCATGATATGTATGATTTGCTTATCGTGGATGATGCCCATTACAGCGACGAGGTTATGGCGACACTCAAAGAAAAAATAATCTTTAAAAAAAGTTTGTTGATGGCGACACGCGGGAATGCTGTTCCAGCAGGATTTGATCATGTGATCAATAAACCGTTTTTGCCGACCGACTTGGTCGAATTGTTTGCGGGGATCGAAAACAGCCTCTCAAAAGTCGTAGTAGCAGTAAAAGAGGAAGAAGTAGAAGAAGAAAAAGAGAACGGTGCAGATACTCAAGCTATTGAGATTGAGTCAATGCTAGAAGGGCTTGAGGATGAGGAAAATGTTGATACGTTGGATCTAGATGAGATGTTCGATTTTGAAGAGTCAAGCGATGAGCTTCTAGATGCACGCAAAACCAATGTTCTCGATCACGAAGAGGTGCAGGAATTGCAAGATCTTTTGGATGATACGGATGAGTTAGAGAGTAAGGATACGTTTAGCGCAGAAGATTTGGAATTTGAGGATCAAGAGATCAATGAAACTGTTGATGCGGCGGATAAAGAGAGCGAAGATGACTTTTTGAGCGAGATCGGTGATTTTGAGGTAGAGGATGATGAAGAGGGGTTGAATGAGTTTGACGATTTAATCCTAGAAGAGGATGTTCCTGAACCTCAATCCACGGTATTGAGCGATGAGGAGTTTGGTGATCTTGAATTGCAAATCCAAGAAGCAGTCGGAGAACTCGGGCTCGAAGATCTGGAACAAGAGTTTGAGGATGAACAACAAGAAGATCTGGAACAAGAGTTTGAGGATGAACAACAAGAAGAACTGGATATTGGCGATTTAAATAAGCTCGAGGAGATCGATACGTTCGGCGGTTTGGATGGTATTGATGAGCGGGAGATGAAGCTTGCTGTCGGAGAGGCAGTGGAACCGGAGGCTCGAGCGGGCGAAGGGGAAGATTTCTCTCTTGATACAGAGGCTCTGAATGAAGCGATAAAAAATTTGTCTACCAGCGAAGTGAGTGTGGAATCAACAGTTGAGAGTAAACCTCTCGGCGCATCTATGGAAGAAAAAAGTTCTCAGCACGAGG
This sequence comes from Sulfuricurvum sp., assembly GCA_036821965.1. Taxonomy (GTDB): domain Bacteria; phylum Campylobacterota; class Campylobacteria; order Campylobacterales; family Sulfurimonadaceae; genus Sulfuricurvum. The sequence goes on along the minus strand of DAISIO010000003.1, from coordinate 32,225 downwards.
GGATGGAAGCGTTGCACGCGCTTTTAAAAGCACTTTCAAGCGATGAGGTTACGAAGTCGCTAAAAGGGCTTAATATCAACATCAATATTAATTTTGGGGATAGCAAGTGAACGAAGAAAGTGGAGCAATTTTAGTTTTATCCGGTCCCAGTGGAGCAGGAAAAAGCTCATTGATTTCTAAAATTATCGATCATATCGGATCGACATATTTTTCAATTTCGACAACAACACGAATGATGAGAGAAGGGGAAGAGAACGGTGTCCATTACCATTTTGTTTCCCAGGAAGAATTTAAGCGCGAGATAGAAGAGGAACTGTTTCTCGAATATGCGTTTGTGCACGGCAATTATTACGGCACCTCATTGGGCCCTGTCAAGCAAGCTCTTAAAGAGGGTAAGCTCGTTATTTTTGATATCGATGTCCAAGGAAACGATGCAGTACAAAACCGTCTAAGTGACATTACAACTTCGGTTTTTATCACCACACCGACACTGCATGAACTCAAACAGCGTCTTCATAAACGTTCCACGGACAGTGAAGAGATCATTAACAAGCGCCTTGAGATGGCGACACGCGAAGTCCAGCGGATCAGCGAGTATGATTATTTGATCGTTAATGACGATCTTGAACAGGCAGCGGAGGTGCTGATTTCTATTGCGAAAGCGGCACGGATGAAAATTCCGACCCACAAGATCAATGAATTTGTTCAAAGATGGGAAGAACAAGCCTAAAAAAGTATAAGGACGATTACAGCAATGAGCCGTTATACTACATCCATTAATTTTCTAAAATAAGGAACTCGACAAATGAGTATGCCAAGCGGAACTGAATTATTATTGATCTTCGGGATTATTATTTTATTGTTTGGGGCGAAAAAAATCCCTGATCTTGCAAAAGGTATTGGTCAAGGTATCCGTAATTTCAAAAAAGAGATGAAAGATGACAAAGTTGAAGAAGCTGAAACAACGACTGTAGAAGCTCCAAAAGAAGTGGAGAAAACGACTACAAGCGTTGAAACTCCAAAAACAACAACGCAAGCGTAATTTTGAAACAACGAGTAGCTGCGCTGTTGCGCGATAAATTCAACTGCGACGTTATCTTAGAAAAGCCGAAAGATCGTTCTTTCGGACATTTTTCCACCCCTATCGCTTTTTCACTTTCCAAAGAACTCCGTAAATCGCCGATGATTATTGCTGAAGAGATTGCGAATTCTTTTGGAGATGAATCAACGTTTGGGGCGGTTGAGTCCGTTAAGGGATACATCAATTTTCGTCTTTCTGAGAGTTTTTTAGATGAGTATGCTTCTTGGGCCCTTACACACGGCGATCAGTTCGGTAGTGATGAGAAAAAAGGGACGATTCTTCTCGAATTCGTCAGTGCAAATCCGACAGGACCGCTTCATATCGGACATGCGCGCGGCGCAGTGTATGGTGATACCCTCCTTCGTCTCGGACGTCATTTAGGCTATGATATGACTGCGGAGTACTACGTTAACGATGCCGGAAATCAGATCGATTTGCTAGGGGTATCTCTCCAGCTCGAAGGGCGCAGCGCGTTGCTCGGTGAAGAGGTCGAATGGCCTGAAAAATATTATCGCGGCGACTATCTCAGCGATCTTGCTCGCGAAGTACTGGAACAGTTCGGTTCAGAAGCTTTGCGGGATGAGAGTCGTCAAAAAGAGCTCGCATTATGGGCAAAAGATAAAATATTGGCACTTATTGTCAATGATTTAAAGGCGATTAACGTCCATTTTGATACCTTTGTCGGTGAAGCATCGCTGTATGGTGAGTGGGATCGTGTCATGGCAAAAATGGGTGAGGGTGTTTACCAAAATGAGGGTAAAACCTTTATCCACTCTTCCGATTTTGGGGATGATCATGACCGTGTTGTCGTACGCGACGATGGTCGCCCTACCTATTTGGCAGGGGATATTATCTACCACAATCAAAAATTTGAGCGTGGTTATGAGGACTATATCAATATCTGGGGAGCCGATCACCACGGCTATATCGCGCGCGTCAAAGCGGCGGTGAGCTTCTTAGGTTATGATCCTGAAAAACTGGAAGTGCAGCTCTCTCAAATGGTAAGCCTCCTCAAAGACGGTGAGCCGTTCAAGATGTCCAAGCGTGCGGGAACCGTTATACAAATGAATGATGTGGTCGAAGAGATTGGGGCGGATGCATTGCGCTTTATGTTTGCGTCTAAAAAATGCGATACAGCATTGGAATTCGATATCGAAGAGCTTAAACGTCAAGACAGTTCGAACCCCGTTTACTATGTCCAATATGCGCATGCCCGTATCCAAACTCTCGTTTCTAAAAGCGAGATGAGTATGGAAGAGATTATGAGTTCTCGCTTACACGGCTTGAGCGCTGACGCGGACGGATTGTTGTTTGAAGCGTTATTATTGCCTGAGATAATTGAGGATGCATTCGAATCACGTCAAGTGCAAAAACTGCCCGATTATCTTAAAGCTCTTGCAGCTAAATTGCATAAATTTTATTACGATACCCGCGTGATTGGCACGGAAGACGAAGCAAAATTGCTCAAACTTCTTCTTGTTGTTGCCCTTTCGATTAGAACAGGACTCTCTCTTCTAGGAATCGAAGCCAAAGACCGGATGTAAATCCGGTTGTAATCCTCTTTTGTTATAATCATATAAATTACTTTTTTAAAAGGCTAATCATGGTCAAAGTCGCTGCAATACAAATGCAAATGGGCGTAGATAAAGCTTCTAATGTGCTAAAAGCAGAAAAAATGGTTCGTGAAGCGGCAGCTGGCGGAGCGAATATTATTTTAGTCCCAGAGCTTTTTGAAGGGCTTTATTTTTGCAAAGATATGGATCAAAAATATTTCGAATGGGCACAACCGCGTGAAAATCATCCTATGATCAAGCATTTCAGCAGCCTAGCAAAAGAGCTCAATGTTGTATTGCCAATCAGTTATTTTGAGCGTGACGGTGATCGATATTTTAACTCTCTCGTGATGATTGATGCGGATGGTACGGTAATGGAAAATTATCGCAAAACGCACATTCCCGATGGCCCTGGATACGAAGAGAAATTTTATTTTGAACCGGGTGACACGGGATTTAAGGTATGGGAAACAGCTTATGGGAATGTAGGTGTTGGGATTTGCTGGGATCAGTGGTTTCCCGAAACGGCACGATGTCTTACGCTGATGGGTGCGGATATGATTTTTTACCCCACGGCGATCGGTAGCGAACCAGAAATCGGTGTCGATTCGGCATCCCATTGGCAGAGAGTACAAATGGGGCACTCTGCGGCTAATATTATCCCTGTTATTGCGGCGAATCGTATCGGTGAAGAGGTGGGAGAGAGCTGTACCCTCACTTTTTATGGAAGTTCTTTTATTACGGATCATACGGGAGAAAAAGTGGCCGAAGCATCACGTGACAAAGAAGAGATCCTCTATAGTGAATTTGATCCGATTTCGATTCGTGAACACCGTCACTACTGGGGACTGATTCGTGATCGCCGACCTGAATGTTATGGGAAGTTAGTGGAATAGCTTTTGCTTTAATTGTGCAAAGAATCAGTAACGGGGGTATCCGTGAGAGTCGTTTTGCGCAATAACGCTATCTTTGTTCTGGGAGGTATGAACACTCTCGAAGAGCCGTGGATGGAAGATTTTTTTGATCATCACATCCACAATACCCTCTTTTTGGACAATGGTGTATTGGTGTTGAACAATGAGGGCTCTGCGGAACAAAAAGATGAATTTCTCGACACTCTAAGTGATTTCTATACAAAAGCAAACGATTTATCCAGCCCTTTTTATCGCCGATCACTACGTAAGTGCAGAAGTGCAGCGGTACGGATTGAAGTTCCGTATAAAACATCGGAAAAAATCGATGTTGAACTATATGCGTTTGATCGCAATCGGGTAAAAATAACCTTTTTGATACAAAACCGATGGGTAATGCGCTATCTCAAGCAACAACTCTCCGCGCTGGTGATCAGTAGCACTTCTAGCCAAATCTACATTGACGTGAGCACAATGGCAGCTAAAACGCGTTTGGAAAAAGCGTTAAACAGACGTGAAGTGCTCCATTATCAAATAAATTATCGTTATGATGATGAGTTTATGACTAAGCTCTATGGGCACTATCGTGGCTGGGGAGAAGGGAGTGATGCAATCGATAAAATGATTCGGTATCATGCGCTATTTGAACTCCCAGAGGGATATAAAGCCGATGATCTGAAAAAAAGATATCATCAACTTGCAAAACGGTATCACCCTGACCGAGTTCACACAAAAAGTCCGGAAGTAATCAACAAATATACTGAAAAGTTTAAACTTCTACAAGAAGCATATAACGCATTAAAAGCAGCGAGTTAACTTCTTTTTAGAGAAGTGAGTGCTGCTGATATTTTTTTGAGCGTTTCGTTAACCATTATCGCATAGCTCGTTAATGTGTCGCGATATTCTGGCATCAGTGGCGCTCCATTTGCCAGTTCTTCCAAAACGCTTATTATATTTTGTAAAAAATCACGATGTTCGGCACACTGATGACATACTGTTGTATTAACACACATCCCTTCGTTCATCGAAATGTATGCGGCTTGAGTCGCATCGCTGAGTTTCGTAAAATAAGCAGTATCTGTTGATGTGATATCGCTTAAAAGCGATTGAACTTCTTGGAACTTCGAGTGTGTATCACTAATGATATTGAACATCGTTTTCTCCTGTTTCTTAAATAAAATTAGCTTATTATAACAAATATTTTAAAAACCGTCATAGAGAATGGAGCAATTCGCTACAATATCAAAAAGTGCTTAGGAGAACCATATGGAATATCGCTATATCGGGCGCAGTGGTTTACGCGTTTCCCCCATTTGTCTAGGGACGATGACATTTGGTAGTCAGTGTGATGAGAAAAATGCGTTTGCTATTATGGACAAAGCGTACGATGCGGGGGTAAATTTTTTCGACACTGCCGAACTCTATCCCGTTCCTCCAAGCTTTGAACTCTCAGGACTCACTGAGGAAATGGTGGGGAGATGGCTCAAAACAAAACCGCGTGATAGCCTGATTTTGGCAACAAAAGTAGCCGGTGCGGCATCAGGATGGTTTGTCCCGCCGATACGTCATGGATTTACGGCAGTCGATCGATTCCATATCGAACGGGCTATCGAGGGATCACTAAAGCGTCTTGGAACGGATTATATCGATCTGTATCAGATGCACTGGCCCGATCCTATTGTTCCCATCGAAGAGAGCTTACGAGCGTTTGATGCCTTGGTGCAAAGCGGAAAAGTGCGTTACATCGGTACGTCCAATGACACGGCTCACGGAATTATGAAAGCCACTATGACCTCTAAATACGAGAAATTAGCCCGTTTCGAGTCGGTACAAAATAACTTTTCACTCCTCAATCGTCGTGATCTCGATGGAGTCAGTGCCGTGTGTAAAAGTGAAACTATTTCATTGCTTCCTTATTCACCGTTAGGCGGTGGAGTGTTGAGCGGAAAATACAATCAATCCAGCGTTGCGTCAGGACGTTTTAGCGATTATGTAAATTCCACAAACAAACGTCAACGTCTTATGGCAGCCCGTTTTCTTAACGATAAAACCTTGGCTTCAACGCAAGAGTATTTACGTATTGCCCATGAAGCAGAAATGGACATTGTTACGATGGCGATTGCGTGGAGCAAACAGTTTGATTTCGTCGCCTCCACGATTATCGGGGCGACAACACCTCAACAGCTCGATGCGAGTTTGGGCGCGATGAACGTCACCCTTTCACCTGAAATCAATAATGCTTTGGATGCGGTACATGCAAAAATACTTTATCCTATGGGTTAGTGTGTTCGCGCTCCTGATGGGAGGATGCGCAACGAAACACTACTCTATCAGTACCCCAAAAATGATTGTCATCAAAAGCCCCAAGCTGAAATACGCGGATATGGGATACCTCCGTTATGAGGGTGATGCAGTAGAGATGGAACTTTTTACCGCAGGGGTCGCGGTTGAAAAAATATCCATCGATAAACAAGTATGCGTGAGTGCCGGATGCATGAGTGAAGAGGCGTTTGTACATGAATATCTCTATAAAGATTATCCAAGCGATACGATGCGCAGGGTATTACAGAGTGAACCGATTTTTAGCGGAGCTGGTGTCAGCGAGTCGTGTGGAGGGGTGAAGTTTCAGTACATACGCAATGATGATATGGACATTGTCTATCGACGCTCAGCAAAAGAGACCTATTTTAAAGATAGGCTGAATGGATTGATGATTAAAATCAGTGATGTTCACGATACTAATGAGACTCAGTGAATGAAGGGCATTGGTGGGTTGTGTTAAAATAGCACACTTGAAACTAGGAAAATAATTATGTCTAAATACGTCGGTGCACATGTCTCTGCTTCGGGTGGAGTGTTTAATGCGCCATTGAATGCGATGAAAATAGGGGCGAAAGCGTTTGCCCTTTTTACGAAAAATCAAAAACAGTGGGCAGCCAAACCCCTCGATGATGAAACGATAGCCCTTTTCAAAGACAATCTTGCAAAAAGCGGTATACAGCCTTGTCATATTTTGCCCCACGATTCGTATCTTATCAATCTCGGACATCCCGAAGAGGAGAAGCGGCAAAAATCGCTTGAGGCGTTTATTGATGAGCTGCAACGCTGTTCACAATTGGGACTCGATAAATTGAACTTTCACCCCGGGAGCCACCTCAAGCAGATCACCGAAGAGGAGTGTATCGACCGTATTGCCATGAGCATGAATGAGGCGATTAATACGGTGGAGGGGGTTAATCTCACCATCGAAAATACGGCCGGGCAGGGGAGCAATCTTGGATGGAGATTCGAACAAATCACTTCTATTATCGATCGTATCGAGGATAAGTCACGGGTCGGTGTGTGTATCGATACGTGCCATATGTTTACGGCCGGATACGATATCCGAACCCGTGAAGCGTATGAGGCAACATGGAAAGAATTTGATAAAATAGTCGGATTCAAGTATCTCAAGGGGATGCACATCAACGATTCCAAACCTGATCTTGGGAGCCGCGTCGATCGGCACGATTCGCTGGGAAAGGGGAAAATCGGTCTCGATGCATTTGGATTTTTAATGAATGATCCTCGTATGGATGATATTCCCCTTGTTCTTGAGACAATCGATGAGACAATCTGGGCACAAGAGATAGAGCTTTTATATTCAATGCAGGAGTAGAGGATGAGAATCGTTTTGATTTCAGTGTCGGAGACACTGATCGCATTGGGATTGTGTGATGCTGCTTCCCCCATTTAAAATCCCTAAAACCATTACTGTGGTAGAATCTCTACCTAAAACCGCTACAGGCAAAGTATTAAAACGAGTACTTAAAGAAGGATTGTATTGAAATATCTGATTGATTTTTTAGAAAATGAAACCATAGAAAATAGTCATATTTTCGCCCAACTCAAATGCACTGTGGATGAGGCAAAAATTTTACAGCTTTTGACCCGTAAATTTTTACAGTCTCAAGAGGATGTTGCCGTATCCGAACTGTTGCAAGAGATTTATGGAGCAGAAAGTTATGAGTATCTGAGCCATTTTGGGGAGATTAAAACCCTTCTTGAGTTGGGTTGGATGACCCACCACTCCTTTACCCCCATCAAAATCAGTGAACTTTCACAGCTGGAACTTTTCAATACCCCTATAGCCCTTACGCCACTTTTTATGAAGCTTCTCGAAGAGGGTTCGTTGGAGATGACGTTGCCTGAGATTAAACCCTACGCCGATCATTTGGAATATCTCCAAGATCAGTTTTTTCGCATCGAACTTTACCAAAAAATGTCCGTCGTCCGTCACAGCGGAAACGATCATTCGATGGGGGTAAACCGATTTCAAAGTAAACTGGACTTATTGGAAAAACGGATTGATGAGAGAATCGCCCAAACGTCTCAAGATGTCGTATTGGATCGTTTTTTCAAACAAAAGAAACTGGAACCCAAAGAGCAGGTGATATTTTTAGCGTTGCTCAAAGAGGAGTACAGTGCTACCGAGGGAAATTTACGTGAGATGAATACCCTTATTGATCTTATCAGTTTCGATGATTATGAACGGATCAAAAATCGTGCTCTTCTCGAAGACGGCGCGCGTCTTATTAACGATGACGTGATCGATTATGAGGAGATGCTGAACCCTTTCGGCGGTATCAGCCGTGCTTTTTACATCGTCGATGAGGTGCTACAAAGTATTATGCACCCGCAAAAAAAGAAAAAAGCAAGTAAGCTCAAGCTTGATATGCTCATCAAAGAACAGGAAATTTTCGAGCTGATTGAACCGGTCACATCGCTTGAAAATGTCGTTCTCAACCGATCGACCGAGAAAACACTGCAAAGCTTGATGCGTCAGTTGGATAAAGAGGTGATTACGCGCCTACATCAGTGGGGAGTCAAAGATAAAAAAGCGGGGATTGATGCACGGATTATTTTCTACGGACCTCCGGGGACGGGTAAAACCCTTACGGCGCATTCTCTTTCACGCTCGCTAAAGCGTCAAGTGCTGAGTTTTGATTGTTCTAAAATCCTCTCAATGTACATCGGGGAGTCGGAAAAAAATGTCCGTAAAATTTTCGATACTTATGCAGATTTGACCAAGCAGACGAAAACGGAGCCCATTTTACTCCTCAACGAAGCCGATCAGTTTTTGGCATCACGTTCAAGCGGTGTCGGTTCATCCGCCGATCAGATGCACAATCAGATGCAAAATATTTTTCTAGAGCAGATAGAGAAATTTCAAGGGATTTTGATCGCGACGACCAATTTGCTCGAAAATATTGATAAAGCCTTTTCTCGCCGATTTAACTATAAAATCGAGTTCAAAAAACCGGATCAAGCACAGCGGTTAGATCTTTGGAAAATGATGCTTCCCAAACATGCACCATTCGAGGAAGGTTTTGCCATCGAAAAACTTATCCATCACCCATTAACGGGAGGACAGATTAATCTGATTGTAAAAAATACCGCCTATAATGTCGCCGCACGGGATAATGCCATTTTTATGTTGAGTGATTTTGAAGATGAGATACGCAAAGAGAAGCAAGGAAGCTTCGACAGTGAAAAATCGGTAGGATTTTTGAATCGCTAAAAGAGAGGAATTGTTCCTTTCTTATATATTTTTTGCGCTTTTAGCTCAGATGGATAGAGCATCGGCTTCCTAAGCTGAGGGTCACAGGTTCGAGTCCTGTAAGGCGCACCATAATAACAAATCTGTTTCTTTTCGTAACATAATTTCAAATTTTTCCGATACTACACCTTCCTTCTTCTTCTGACCCCTTACTTATCCTTTAAAAGTAGTATTTTTAACCAGTAAAAGCACAGTTTTGTTACATAATTTAACAATTACTGTAAGACAATAAAGCCAGAGTGTTTACAAAAGTAACAAAGCCAAAATAAGTTCTTTAGATAAGGGGTTGTTTAATTCTCTTTTTGTTATAGTGCAATAATTGTTTATTTCCTGCATACAATGCGGATATACCATTAATACGATAAAGGTCGGACTCATGGAACACTACAACGTAGCAAATCCTTATTTTGGGGTATTTGTGCTGTTTGTACTTACGTTTGGGGCATTTTATGCGACAACGGTACTTGCACGATTAGCCAGTCGCGCGTTAGCGGCTAAAGACACGGAAAAAATAAAACTCTCCCCGTACGAGTGCGGGCCTGAGGTGAGTAAGCAGCCAAACCGTATCTCTACACAGTTTTATCTGTTTGCACTGCTGTTTTTACTGTTTGATGTCGAGATCGTCTTTATGTTTCCGTGGGCGATTGATTTTAAATTGCTGGGATGGTTTGGATTTGTCGAGATGATGATGTTTATTCTTCTCTTGGCTATCGGATTTGTTTATGCGTGGAAGAAAGGAGCCCTCGAATGGCACAACATCAAGTAAATTATTTAAAAGACGGCGGTCTTCCCGTTGCATTGACAACGATTGATAAAGTCGTAAACTGGGGTCGATCCAACTCCCTTTGGGCATTGACATACGGGTTAGCGTGTTGCGGTATCGAAATGATGGCTTCAGGGGCATCACGCTATGACTTCGACCGTTTTGGTACGATTTTTCGTGCTTCTCCGCGTCAAGCAGAACTCATGGTTGTTGCGGGAACGTTGACGAAAAAGCATGCGGAGTTTATCCGCCGTTTGTATGACCAAATGACGGAACCAAAATGGGTAATCTCTATGGGTTCATGCGCGAATACGGGCGGGATGTTCAACACCTACTCAACGGTTCAGGGTGTGGACCGTGTTATTCCCGTCGATTTGTATCTTCCGGGATGTGCACCGCGACCTGAGACATTGCAATATGGGGTTATGATGCTTCAGCAAAAAATTCGTAAAGAGAGTGCATCTCGTGCTCAAAAACCAAAAAGGTTGATGTAATGAGAGCTTATACACCAAAAGACGACGTACAAAAAAAGCCCTATTACACCGACCGCTATTGGGTGGCTCCGCAAGTAGCAAAACATGATGTAAGTAGCGATGCGGTGTTCGCTGAAGATCTCGAAGCGATCAAATCGCAGTTTGAGGTTTTGGATGCGTACATACAGGTTGATCAAATGGTGGTCATCATTAATGCGGCAGATAATTTCGCGGTGATCGAAATGCTCAAAAACGTGCGTGAATACAATCAGCTCTCTGAAATGTCTGCTATCGATTGGCTCGCAACCGAGGGTAAATTTGAGATTTTTTACCAAATGTTGAGTATGAGCAAGCGCAAACGTCTCCGTATCAAGTGCAAGATAGACGAAAAAGAGTCGATACAAAGTGTCGAAAAACTGTTCCGTAGTGCCGATTGGTCTGAGCGAGAAATGTACGATATGTTTGGTGTGGTCGTCAACAACCATCCGTTTATGAAACGTATTCTGATGCCGGACGATTGGGAAGGATTCCCGTTACGCAAAACCTATCCTCTCCAAGGGGACGAGTTTGCAGCATGGTACGAAGTGGATAAAATCTTCGGAAAAGAGGCGCGTGAGATTATCGGACCTGAAAACCGTGATCCTGCACGCATTGACCGTTATGATACGGAACGTTTTTCACGTCTTGGTCACGAAGTACCGCGTGGAACCGATATCAGCAATGGTGAGCCAGATACACCTCTTGTCTATCAAGAGCCAGAGGGTGTATTTATGATCGACAAATTTGATGCGCAGAAGAGTGTTGTGATCTCTGATCGCCACCGTTAAGGAGCTATGAATGCAACAAGCCAATCGTCTTAGACCCTTTTTTGAAAATATTACGTTTGATCGTGCCGATAATGAACTGATTCTCAACTTCGGGCCTCAGCACCCATCAGCACATGGACAGCTACGACTTATGCTGCACATGCAGCAAGAGCAGATCACCAAGGCCCATCCGGACATCGGATACCTTCACCGCGGTATGGAGAAGATGGCTGAGAATATGATCTACAATGAGTTTATGCCGACAACCGATCGTATGGACTACATCGCGTCAAGCTCTAATAACTACGGTTTTGCCCTTGCAGTAGAGCGTCTTATCGGTCTTGATGTTCCACGCCGTGCGAAAGTGATTCGTATGATGCTCCTTGAAACCAACCGTTTGATGTCGCACCTTTTTTGGTTGGCAACGACGGCTTTGGATATCGGTGCTATGACGGTATTCTTGTTCGCGTTTCGTGAGCGTGAATACTTGATGGATTTGATCGAAGATTACTGCGGTGCGCGTCTGACACACTCAGCGGTTCGTATCGGCGGTGTTCCATTGGATCTTCCGGACAATTTTATCGACGATTTGCGTAAATTTTTGGATAAATTGCCGGAAAACATCAAAGATTACGAAGATCTCCTTGATACCAACCGTATTTGGTTGATGCGTATGGAAAATGTCGGTGTTATCTCCAAAGAGATGGCACTTAGCTGGGGATGTTCAGGGGTAATGCTCCGGGCATCCGGCGTTGAGTGGGATATTCGTAAAGAAGAGCCATACGAGCTGTACGACGAAGTGGAATTTAACGTTCCTGTTTCTGATAAAGGGGACAACTATGCCCGTTATAAACTTTATATGGCAGAGATGCGCGAGTCGGCAAAAATTTTGTATCAAGTGATCGATATGTATGCGGGAACCGAGCCTGCTTTGATGGCACATGCACCGCAATACATTTCAGCACCGAAACTTGACATCATGACCCAAAATTACTCACTGATGCAGCATTTCGTCCTCGTGACACAAGGGATGCGTCCGCCGGTGGGTGAGGTTTATATCCCGACCGAATCACCAAAAGGGGAGCTTGGATATTTCATCAATAGCCAAGGTGGAGCCTATCCGTACCGTCTCAAACTTCGTGCCCCATCGTTTTGGCACACGGGTATTTTGACCGACTTATTACCGGGGCATTATATCCCCGACGTAGTATCTATCATCGGGACGACCAATATCGTCTTCGGTGAAGTTGACCGCTAAGAGGAGCACTTATGAAACGTTACGACCTTCGTCACCTAAAAGGTGCTTTTTATGACCGTATGGCTGAGATACTGAAAGAGGAACACGACCCTAAAGAGGTAGTGATTTTCTTGTTTGAGATCGGCGATTTTACCCCTATTCAAGGCTCTGCCGACTTGGTAAAAGCAAGCGGATATGAGCTGACGAATTCATTGAAATTTAATGAAGCCGACTGGACCATTGTGGTCAAGCGTAAGGATTAAAAGTGAGCAAAGTCTATTTCTCCACATGGCGCGGAGAGCAGATCAACAACATTGGTAAACCTGAAGAAGAGTGGGAAGTATCGGCGTACAATCTTCCCGAAGAGTACAATGAACACAGCTCTTCCAAAGCGTTTATCGGATGGGATGGTTTGGCGCTTTTCAATCCCGATGTGGATGTCGTACGGTTGGCTACAGAGTACGCGGCGCAGTATCAAGTCTATTCTGAAGCGTGCGGCCGTTGTGCACCAGGGCGCTGGGGCGGACGTATTTTGTACGATTTGCTCGATAAAATCGCACGCGGCGAGGGTGCTGTATCGGATATGGATCACCTCAAAGAGGTTTCGAAAACGATGCAGGAAACCTCAAAATGTGAGATTGGAAAAACCGTTCCGACACCCCTTTTGGATTTGATGCACCATTTTGAGCATGAATTTATGGCATGTATCGTAGAGCAAAAAGCCTCTAAACATTATCACATGGTTGATACGAATTATATTGCGAAAATCACGGCGCCGTGTATGGATGCGTGTCCTGCGCACGTCGATATTCCGGCATACATCGAGGGTGTACGCGATTTGCGTTTTGATGATTCTCTTATGGCGACCCGTCAGACGATGCCTTTAGCACATACGTGCGGCCGTGTTTGTCCCCATCCGTGTGAGACGGAGTGCCGCCGTACCAACCTCGATGAGCCGATTTCGATTATGGAGCTCAAACGTTTGGGTGCCGATTATGAGACCGATCATGGGTTTGGATTTTTTCATCCGAGCGAACAGAAGCCTTCAATCGGTAAAAAAGTAGCCGTTATCGGTTCAGGTCCTGCCGGACTTACGGGGGCATACTACCTCGCCCTCGACGGTATCGATGTGGATGTCTACGAAGAGCTTCCGGTTCTAGGCGGTGAAGTTGCCGTGGGTGTTCCTGAATACCGTATGCCGATTGATAAATACAATCAAGATATCGAAGCGGTACGTGATCTTGGGGTGAACTTTATACCGAATACAAAAGTTACGGCCGATATGATGCGCCAGTTTGAAAACGATTATGACGCTGTTTTGGTCGCTACGGGAACACGTATCTCTAAAAAAGTTTATTGTGATAATGAGCGCAAAGAGATAGAAGGGTATTGGGGAGCGATCGATATGCTCGACCAAGTGAACCTTTTTGTCAAATACGGTATTGGTGAACATACGGACCTAACGGGTAAAACCGTCGTGTGCGTCGGTGGCGGATTTACCTCGATGGACGTTGTCCGTTGTTCGATCCGTGCGAATGCCAAAAAAGTAGTGATGCTGTATCGCCGTGACGAGAAAACGATTATCAAAAATACGACCTATGAAGAGTACCACGAAGCGGTTGAAGAGGGTGTCGAATTCATTTTCCACTCTGCTGTTGCCCGTATGAATGATGAGAACGATGTTCTCAAATCTCTCACCGTTGATCGGTACGAACTCGTACCCGATCCCAACGGCGGACGACCGAATTTGGAAAAAATTGAAGGGGCATCCTTCGACATCGAGTGTGATTATCTGATCCCTGCGGTATCGCAAAGTGCCGATTTGAAGCTGATCCCTGAAGAGTGGGAAATCGAGCGTACCTCGTGGGCGACGATCAAAACCAACGGTAAAGATTATATGACCTCACGCAAAGGTATTTTTGCGGCAGGAGACTGTGAATACGGTCCGATGACAATCGTCAATGCGGTAGGGCAAGCGAAGAGGGCTGCCTCCGTCATGGCACGTTATGTGGTCAACGGTGAGATTACTTTAGCCGACGATGAGATTATGGAAGATCACTTGCGCAAACTCAAAGTCTACGATAAAAAAGAGAAAATTACAGGGTGGCTTCCGGGTTTACCGCGTCAACACAGCGAAGTGCTTACCGTAGAGGAACGACGCGATAACAACCGTGAGGTAAAATACGGCTTTACACAAGAAGAGGCGATGTCTGAGGCGGAACGCTGTATGCGTTGTTATTACATTGCGATGGTCGCACATTAATGGAGGGTCGGATGATAGAATTTACGATAAATAATCAACCCGTTACGGCGCTCAAGGGTGAGACGATTCTCCAAGCGGCACGTAAAGCGGGATTTTATATCCCGACGATGTGTTACCTAGAAAAAACAACACCGTGTGCATCGTGCCGGTTGTGCGTCGTAGAGACCAATGTAACGGATGGATTGATTTTGAGCTGTCAAACCCCTCCGACGCAAGGGTTGGCTGTCACTATCAACTCGGAGCGATTGGAAAAAGAGCGGACCAATATCATGCGTTTGTATGACGTAAATCATCCTTTAGAATGCGGTGTATGTGACAAATCTGGGGCGTGCGATCTCCAAAACAAAACATTGGAATTCGGTGTTACGACGCAACATTTCAGTGCAAAAGAACAACCTCGACAAATTGAGCATTGGGGATTGGTTAACTACGATCCGTCTTTGTGTATTTTGTGTGAAAAATGTGTTCACGTCTGCAATGAGATCATCGGCGACGATGCGATTACCCTCCAATTCGGGGGATATAAATCGGCCGTTATCCCTAAAAACAGTGAACAACTTGATTGTACTTTCTGCGGTGAGTGTATTGCCGTGTGTCCGGTAGGGGCATTGGTGAGTTCACAGTTTCAATACAGCGCAAATGCGTGGGAACTTACCCAAATTCCTGCTACGTGTGTCCATTGTTCTGCGGGATGTTCCCTCACTTACGAAGTGAAACACACCTCGATTGCAACGGGGAATGAACAGCGCATATATCGCGTAACGAATAATTTTGAAGTAGCCACACTCTGTGGTGCGGGACGTTTTGGGTTTGATTTTAACCATCAAGCAGCTAAAGATCAAATACTTTTTGAGAAAGCGGTATCTGCTTTTAAAAATGCTCAGGCGATCCGTTTTGGCTCCCTTATCACCAATGAAGAGGCGATGATTCTACAGCGTATAAAAGAGAAACTCGGTGTTAAACTTTTCAACGAAGAGGCACGTGCCTATCAAGCGTTTATGAGTGCATACAGTTCGATCAGCGGTAAAAGTGCCTTCAGCGGCTCTTTGGATGCCATTGTCCAAAGCGACGGGATCATTGTTTTAGGCGGACGTGTAAGTACCGATAATCCGGCGGTTCGCTACGCAATGACAACCGCAGCACGTCATAACGGAGCACGTGTGGTGTATATGCACCCCTTAGAAGATACGTTGCTCCAAAGCGTTGTCACTCAGATGGTGAAATACGAAGCGGGTTCGGAAGAGGGTGTTGTGGCGATGCTCGCAAAAACTCTATTAGAGGGGTGTGATCTCAGCGATGAGAACAAAGCCTTTTTAGAGAGTTTGGACGAGGGGTATTTGTGCGCTGAATCCAATGTAGGAAATGAAGAGTTTGAACGTATTACAAAATCTTTGCGTCGTGCGAAACGTAAAACACTCGTTATAGGCTCGGATGTGTTGAGTCATAAACGGTCAGCCAATATTGCCCGTTTATGTGCATTGATTGAAAAACACAGCGATTTTTCGCTCGTTGTTATTCCTCAAAACGTCAATACTGTAGGGGTTTCTTTGCTATGCGATTTGGATAAAGATGAAACAATTTCTTCCGTTGTCGGAATGAATTCGCACGGAGATTTTGTCGTTGGCTCATTCGGTGAGTGTGATATGCCACTCCCTGCACTGAACCAGCAAGAGGGGACATTCGTCAGCCTTAATTATCAGCTTTTAACCACCAATGTAGCAGTGGCTTTTGAGGGATATTGCCTCAATGATATTGCGGCTTCTCTTGGAATAACGGCGAAAAATACGATCGATTATACGGTACAACTACCAGAAGAAAAAGGGTTCAAGGCAATAGAATTTGATGCTTTGGAAAATTTTTACGGAGCATTGGGCGAGGATAATCGTGGCTATAGATTAGCGACAATGGATGTTGCAATAGATGGTCTCCTAGAAGAGATCGATGATTTACCGGAGTTTAACGGTACGGTTGTTTATTACTCTAATCCTGTCAATCAATTCAACGGCTATACGGCACGGACAACGCAGTTAGAGGGCGATACCTCTCTTCGCGGATCAGCACAGTTTGCAACAGCGGCACGAATTTCGAATGGGGAGAGAGTTGTGATCGAGGGGAGCGAGAGGGTACGAACGTTTGTACTCGATGAAACCCTCAAAGGAACCATTGCCCTGTTGCCTACATACGATGTGGCGTTTGGCGGTGGATACGATGGCTATCGTTTTGAAAAAATTAAACTTACAAAGGTGGGGAGTTAAATCATGAATGAAATAACGATAACCATAGACGGTAAACAAGTACAAACGCAAGAGGGTGAATACATTCTCAATGCGGCGCGTGCCAATGGGATATTTATCCCTGCCATCTGTTATCTGACACGCTGCTCGCCAACTTTGGCATGCCGTATTTGTCTCGTAGAAGCCGATGGAAAGCAAGTCTATGCGTGTAATGCAAAAGCAAAGCAGGGGATGGATATTAATACCAAAACCCCAACGATTGAGCAAGAAAAACGGGCCATCATGGAAGTGTATGATGTCAACCATCCGCTCGAGTGCGGTGTGTGCGATCAATCGGGAGAGTGTGAGCTACAAAACTATACACTCGAGATCGGTGTAGATAAACAAACCTATTCGATTGCCGATACCCACAAGCCGGCGCAAGATTGGGGTCTTATCCATTACGATCCGGCATTGTGTATTATGTGTGAGCGTTGTATTACCGTGTGTAAAGATATGATAGGCGATTCTGCCCTCTCTACGGTTGCTCGCGGTGGTGAAAACATTGAAGCGGCATTCAAAGAGTCTATGCCCAAAGATGCGTACGCGATGTGGAACAAGCTCAATAAATCCCTTATTGCCCCCAATGCAGGGACAACTCTTGATTGTACCGATTGTGGTGAGTGTACGGCCGTCTGCCCCGTCGGTGCATTGGTGAGCAGTGATTATCAGTACACCTCCAATGCGTGGGAACATACCCAAATCCCGGCAACATGCGCCCACTGCAGTGCAGGGTGTCAGCTCAGCTATGACATCAAACACACCGACATTGCCAATCCGGACGCTAAAATCTACCGTGTTAAAAATGAGTGGAATTATGTCTCGTTGTGCGGTGCAGGACGTTATGGATACGATTTTGAAAATCGCAATGGCACCAAAGACGCAGCAGCGTTTGATGCAGCTATTGCAGCGTTTAAAGATGCCGATACGATTCGTTTTACCTCGACGATTACAAATGAAGAGGCGATGATTTTACAACGTCTCAAAGAGAAATTTGGATACCGTTTGATCAACGATGAAGCACGCGTATTGAAAAACTTTCTTGGGCATTACGGCGCCATTACGGGAGAGTCTCTCTATCGCGGTAATCTAAAAGAGGTGCATGGATCTGATTTCGTGGTTTCCATTGGAACAGCACTTAAAACCGACAACCCGAATGCCCGTTTTGCGATGAACAATGCCCTCTCTATGAATAAAGGGGCGGGATTGTATTTTCATCCGATCAATGATCCCGTTATAGAGGATATGTCGAAAAATCTCACGCAGATCAACCATGCACCCTTGATGGAAGAGGCAGCATTGTATTTGATGCTCGATCTTTTTGGCGATAAAGCAATGATGCCATCGTCGATTACCGACTATCTTTCAACGTTTCACACAATGAAAACCGTCACGATCGAAGAGACAGTTGATGAGAAAGTGACTGAAACTGTCGTAAAAAATGTCCTCAATGAAGAGACAGGTCTTGAAGAAGAGGTGAGTGAACAGGTTACAAAAACAGTGAAGAAAAAAGTCTCCAAAGAGGTAGAGGTCGATACGAATCGTCTTTTAGAGCTTTTGAATGCGCCGGCAAATTTTAGTGAGATATTGACAAAATATTTGGCGAAAAAAGAGAAATTTGCATTGATGGTGGGCCCTGATTTATACACCCATCCCCATGCGGTAAACTGCGCCCGTTTAGTAGGACTTATCGAAAAATATACCGCGTTTGATGTTACAATGATTCCTGATCTTGCCAATACGTTGGGTGTTGCCCTTATTTGTGATTTGGATGAGAGTGCGGGACGTAAGAGTATAGGTTATAATACGACAGGAAATTTTACCCTCAGCGCGCTCGGTGGCGGTGATTTGGATATGCCGGCACTTAACCAGCAAGAGGGGACATTGACGAGCATTGATAAGCGCGTCAATCCGACCAATGTTGCGCTTGCCTTTGGTGGATATGTCCTTAATGACATTGCCTCTTCTCTTGGGCTTGAGTCTGCGTTAACGATCGATTATACGTCACAGCTTCCTGTAAATGCTGGATTTAAAGCAGTAGAGTTTGATACTCTGCCAAATTATTACACCAATGCGGGCGAAGAGGTACGTGGATATGTACTCGTATCACAACGTGTTGATGTGAGCGGTAATGAGAGTGTGCAAGCTTTCGATGAAACGTCTGCTTTACAGGGGAACGTGGTGTATCTCGCCAATCCTGTTTTACAGTTTTCATCGTTTACCGCACATTCGCATCAGCTAAGTGAAGAGGGTGGATTATACGCATCAACGGCCTTTATGAGTGCCAATGAGTTGAGTGCAGGGGACCGTGTCCGTGTACAAACGTCTCACGGTGAGATGGTGCTTCCACTCATTAACGACACAAAAATAAATGGAGATATAACCTATCTTCCAACGTTTGATACAAAAATTAACTCTAGTGCATTGTTTGGCGGTTATCGCTTTATAAATGTATCTATTCAAAAGGTGTAAAGCATGGATATGGCATTTATCATCGAAACGATTGTCAAAATCGTCGTTATTTTATTGGTGTTCTCTGCCCTTGCGGGGGTAGGTACCTATTTTGAGCGTAAAGTATTGGCGTTTATGCAGCGCCGTCTTGGGCCGATGCACGTAGGACCTTTTGGACTGCTTCAAGTAGCGGCGGATGGGATCAAACTGTTCACGAAAGAGGATATTATCCCTCAAAATGTTGTGAAGCCTATTTTTAAAATTGCCCCCGTTATTACGGCAGCAACGGCGTTTATGGCAGCAGCAGCTATACCGTTTTGGCCTCAGTTTACCCTTTTTGGCTATACGGTTCATCCGATAGTTGCCGATGTTAACATCGGTATTTTGTATGTTCTGGGGATGATGGCGATAGGGCTTTACGGTCCATTGCTAGGAGGAATGGCATCAGCGAATAAATTTTCGTTGATCTCTGCGGCGCGCAGTGCGGCGGTATTTATCTCCTACGAGGTCATCAGCGGTCTTTCATTGCTTGCACCGCTTATGATGGTAGGGTCATTGTCGCTGATTGACATTAACAACTACCAAGCAGGCGGGATTGGAGACTGGATCGTTTGGTCGCAGCCGGTTGCGTTTATCCTCTTTTGGATTGCTGCATTTGCCGAAACGGGTCGTACGCCGTTTCACCTTATTGCAAACGATCACGAGATTATTGATGGATTCGGGACAGAATATTCGGGTATACGATGGGGTCTCTTTGCCATCGGTGAGTACGCCAATATGTTCTTTATTTCGTTTGTAATCGCTATCATTTTCTTGGGCGGTTTTGGTGATGGATCAATTGCAGGAGCATTTCAATTGCTACTGAAAGTTTCATTCTTTTTCTTCTTTTTCCTCTGGACACGTGCTGCATGGCCAGATGTCAGACCTGACCAATTGATGTGGTTGTGTTGGAAAGTGTTGATGCCTATAGCCGTGGTCAATATCGTGATCACCGGTCTTGTGATGATGTTCTAAGGAGGGATGGATGCATAGTGAACCATTGAACGATCGTAACGTAAGTGAGCAAAGTGCTTATTACTACGTTGATATCGAAGAGTATCCGACCACAGGTTGGGATAAGTTTAAACAAGTCGTCAAGCGTAGTTTTAGAGGGGAGCTGTTTGTCGGTTTGTGGGTTGTATTGCGTGAGATGATAAAATTTGACATACATACCGTTCAATACCCAAAAGAGAAACTCCCCATCGGGCCGCGTTACCGTGCCGTTCATAAACTGTTACGTTTGTGGGAATCAGGATATGAGCGTTGCATCGGGTGCGGATTGTGTGAAAAAATCTGTATCTCCGATTGTATCCGTATGGACACTAAAATCGACGAGAACAGCCGTAAAGAGGTTACAGAATACAGTATCAATCTTGGTCGTTGTATTTTTTGCGGATACTGTGCCGAAGTGTGTCCGGAACTGGCGATTGTTCATGGACAACGGTATGAAAACGGATCCGAACAGCGTGCCCATTTCGTTATCAAAGACGATATGTTGACCCCGCTTGATTTTCTAACGTCAGGTCAGCAAGCAGAGTACCCGGGCTTTGGTGCAATTACCCCAAATGAGAGCGTTACTAAAACGCCTCTCGCGTATTAAGAAGGAGAAGATATGTTTGAAGTAGTCGCTTTTTATCTGTTCGCGGCACTCACGATCGTAATGTTTACGATTACAGTGATGACGTCTCAGGCACTGTATGCATTGAGCGCAATGGCGGCGGGGATGATTTTCATTTCGGCGTTTTTCTTTATTTTGGGTGCGGACTTTTTGGGTGCGATACAGATCATTGTTTATACCGGTGCCGTTATGGCGTTGTATGCGTTTGGTATGATGTTTTTTGATACTACACGCGCTGTTATAGAGAAACGAACCAATCCCCGTTTTGTGGTTATTCTTGGTGGATTGGCTGCCGTATTGGTCGTTCTTATCGTCCTTGCCCCTATTGTCACCACCAATATAAATGCACTTTATCCTATTGATCCATCAGTAGGAAATTCGCAAGCAATCGGGATGGTCTTGTTTACGAAATATTTAGTCCCTTTTGAACTGGCGGCGGTTATGTTGCTCGTTGCGATGGTTGCAGGAATTGTTTTGGCAGGTAAGAAAATGGATAAATCATTGACTTTGATGGCAGATGAAGAGATTGCATTGATGCATGCTTCTTCCATACAAAACACAACAGAAGAGGGGGTTCACTGATGGAATTGACACTAACACATTATTTGGTACTCTCTACGGTATTGTTTGCTATCGGTTTGATCGGGGTTATGCGACGTAAAAATCTCTTGATGCTCTTTTTTGCAACAGAAATTTTGCTCAATGCCGTCAATATCGGTATGGCAGCAATTTCACATTATCGCGGTGATTATACGGGGCAAATTTTTGCTTTCTTTATTATTGCGATTGCTGCATCGGAAGTTGCGGTAGGATTGGGTCTGCTTATCGTGTGGTACAAACGTACCGGCAAGATCGATCTTGATCAAATGACATCGATGAGAGGATAGAACATGGAAGTTTATTTATACATTGCACTGTTTGCTCCGCTGGTTGGGTCACTGTTTGCAGCACTTTTTGGTGCATTCCCTAAAACATATGTGACAGGTGTTGTCACCTCAGGGCTTCTTTTCACCTCCTTTGTGAGCAGTGCGATTTTGCTCTCATATGTGATGAGCGGACATACCGTTCACGTTGAGATGATGACATGGATCGCTACAGGAGATTTATACATCCCCTTTGGTTTTGTTGTCGATCAGGTGAGTGTCACGATGATGATGGTTGTTACCATTGTTTCTACCGTCGTTCACGTTTACTCGATCGGGTATATGGATCATGACAAAGGGTTTAACCGCTTTTTCTCGTATCTCTCTGCTTTCGTATTCTCGATGATGGTCCTTGTTATGAGTGACAACTTTTTGGGTCTCTTTATCGGATGGGAAGGGGTTGGTTTATGTTCATGGCTCCTTATCGGTTTTTGGTATCACAAAGAATCGGCTACATGGGCTGCCAATGAAGCGTTTATTATGAACCGTATTGCTGACTTGGCGATGCTGATCGGTATCTTTATGATGTACTGGAATCTCGGCTCGCTGCAATACGACGTAGTATTTGCCACTGTCTCTGCGCTGCCTATCTCTATCATTACATGGATCGGTATTTTCCTCTTTATCGGTGCGATGGGTAAATCGGCACAGTTTCCGCTACACACATGGCTTGCCGATGCGATGGAAGGCCCGACTCCTGTTTCTGCACTGATTCATGCTGCGACGATGGTTACAGCGGGTGTCTATCTCGTTGTCCGTGCTAATCCGATCTATAGTGAAATCCCTGATGTGGGCAATGCTATTGCTTCTCTTGGTGCATTTGTCGCAATGTTCGCCGCGACAATGGCGCTGGTTAACCGTGATATGAAACGGATTGTTGCCTATTCAACCCTTTCACAACTTGGGTATATGTTTGTTGCAGCAGGTTTGGGCGCATACTGGGTAGCACTGTTTCATTTGATGGCGCATGCCTTTTTCAAAGCATTGTTGTTTTTGGGTGCTGGGAATGTTATGCACGCGATGCATAATGAGCTTGACCCTTTCAAAATGGGTGGTTTGAAGAAATCGATGAAATGGACATGGATAATGATGACGTTGGCATCAGTTGCCCTGGCAGGTATCTATCCATTGGCAGGTTTTTTCTCTAAAGATCTTATTTTAGAAGTGGCATTTGTGGAGCAGCACTATATTCTCTACACCGTTTTATTGTTAACAGCGGGTATGACAGCATTTTATTCATTCCGTCTTGTGGCATTGATCTTCCATGGCGATGAGAGGCATTTAGAGCACGGTATCCACCCACATGAAGCATATAGCTTTATGTTGTACGCTATGGCACCGTTAGCAATTCTTGCGGTCATCGCTGGTATGGCCTTTAAAACACCATATTATGAGATGGTAACGCAGCTTTTACCGGCGATCCAATACCATATACATAACCACACGGTTTTTTGGGTTATGACGATCGGTACACAGTTGTTTGTTATTCTGGCGATTGTGTATGCCTATAAGAAGTATGCCAAAGCGGTTAAAGTTGATAAAAAAGTTGAATCAGGTTTCTTCTATCAATTGCTTTATAACCAATACTTCATCCCTAAAATCTACGATGAAGTATTCTCAAAACCGTATTTGCAACTCTCTAAACTGGCATGGAAAGAGATTGATCTCAAAATCGTCGATGCAACGGTGGATGGTATTGCGAATATGATTTACCGTACAGGTGAAAAAACACATACGATGCAAAACGGTAATCTTTCGAGTATGTTACGCTGGATGGTTATTGGTTTAGTAGTTTTATTGGTACTTGCTGTGGCGTTTACTGCGGGTTATAACGTAGTCAACCTACGGGCAATGTAAGGAGATGTTGATGCAAGAACATATTTTATCGATTTTGATTTTCTTTCCGGCATTGGCGGCAATGCTCGGATTTGTAGTGCACAAGGATAGCGCAAAAGCGTACGGTATCACCGTAGCCGCTATAGAGTTTTTCCTTTCGTTGTGGTTATGGCATTTATATGACCCAATGACATCTGGAATGCAATTTATGGAGATAGCACCGCTCATTTCAGCGTTTGGTATTAACTATTTGGTAGGGATTGACGGAATTTCCCTCTTTATTATTATTTTATCGACGTTCTTTACGTTAATCGGTATCGCTTCCCTTACAGAAACGCGTCGGGTTAAAGATTTGATCATCACCCTCCTTTTTTTAGAGATGACGATGGTGGGTGTCTTTGCCGCCCTTGATGCTATCGTATTTTACGTTTTTTGGGAGCTTTCGCTTGTCCCGATGCTGTACATCATTGGCGCATGGGGCGGACCGCTACGTATTTATGCGTCCGTTAAATTTTTCCTTTACACATTTACCGGTTCATTGGTCATGTTGGTTGGTATCCTCTTTATGGCGTATTTTTATTATCAAGCAACGGGTCAATGGAGTTTCTCACTTCTAGAGTGGTATCGTTTGATTTTGCCGGTGAATTTTCAAATGTGGTTGTTTGCTGCCTTCTTTATAGGTTTTGCTATCAAGGTGCCTATGTTTCCGTTTCATACATGGCTCCCTTACGCCCATGGTCAAGCACCGACAATCGGTTCGGTTATTTTGGCAGCGATTTTGCTCAAAATGGGAACCTACGCGTTTGTCCGTTTCTCTCTTCCTCTTTTCCCGGATGCGGCGGTAGTATTCATGTTCCCGATCGCCATTATCGCTATTATAATGATTGTCTATGCGGCGATGGTGGCCTATGCACAAGAGGACATTAAACAAGTGGTAGCCTACAGCTCGATTTCGCACATGGGGGTTATTATCCTTGGTATCTTTGCTCTCAACGTGGAGGGTATTAGCGGTTCCGTCTTTTTGATGATCGGACATGGGGTTGTCTCAGGGGCACTCTTCTTGCTCGTTGGGGTGATTTATGACAGACGGCATACGAAACTGATGTCGGAATTCGGCGGTCTTGCATCGGTGATGCCCCGTTATGCAACGATTTTTGGGATTATGATGATGGCTTCTGTCGGATTGCCTTTGACGATTAACTTCGTCGGTGAGTTCTTGAGCTTGCTTGGTTTCTATAAGCAATCCCATTCGTACACGCTCATAGCGGGTACGGCGATTATCGTAGGGGCTATTTATATGCTGAGCGCGTATAAAAAAATGTTTTTTGGAACCGTTACCAAAGAAGAGAATAACCATTTAGAAGACGTTAATAAAACAGAGTTGCTTGCTCTTATCCCTTTGGTTATCGTCGCTATTTGGCTGGGTGTCTACCCAAAACCTGTCCTAGAGCCGATTAACAACAGTGTTGAAGCGATTGTCCAATTAATGCACGACAAAGCGCAAACACCAGAAGCCCAAAAACGTATCCCTAATCTTGCCAACATCGGCACGATGAATTCCACTGTGGAGGCACGCTGATGTTAGAACCTATTAATATTTCCTTAGCGTCACTTAATATCATGACACTGGCGCCTATGCTTATCGCAATCGTCGGTGCATTGGTGATACTGTGTATTGATTTATTCAAAGAGGGGCTACATAAGTCTCTTTATGTCATGGTGAGTTTGCTCTTTTTGTTACTCGATTTAGGCGCTATTCTAGAATTTGGAAGCGGTTTCCTTAAAAATGGTACCGTTTTGGGAATGTTTGATGTGATGCTCATTGATGGTTTGGCGATTATGGCTCAAATCCTTATTGTCGTTGCCTCAATGCTCTTTATCCCACTGGCATTGACCTCTAAACGGTTCCATGAGTACAACTACCCGGAATATTTCGCCCTTTTCTTGTTTATGATTGCGGGCTTCCAGTTTATGGTTGCCAGCGATAACTTGATTATGATTTTTATCGGACTAGAAACAGCTTCGTTGGCATTGTATACGCTCATCGCACTGCATAATCGGTCTAAATCATTTGAAGCTGCGGTCAAATACTTTACTATGGGTGCATTGGCAGCAGGCTTTTTTGCTTTTGGTTCGATGATTTTTTACGCCATCACAGGTTCAGTAGAGATTAATCAGATTGCTCTGGCTCTTGCAAAAGATGAATATGTAAATATCGGCTTTGTCCTTATTGCAGTCGTCTTTTTGTTAGCAGCTATCGGATTTAAAATATCGATGGTTCCGTTTCATACATGGACACCAGACGTTTATGAGGGGTCATCCGCAGCACTTGCCGGTTATATGTCTATCGTACCGAAGATCGCAGGTTTCGTCGTTGCGATGCGCTTATTTGAATTTTTGGTGCATAGCGGTCTTGTATGGCTGCAAGTTATCTTATATGTGGCCGTTGTGGTGACGATGACGGCATCCAATATCTGGGCATTAGTACAAAGCGACGTGAAGCGTATGCTGGCGTACAGTTCGATTTCGCATGCCGGTTTTGTCATGGCGGCGATTTTGATCGGGTCGACACAATCCAATACGGGATTGTTTTTGTACTGGGCACTCTTTAGCTTTACGAACCTCGGAGCCTTTACAATGTTGTGGGTTAATCGTCAGAAAAATCTTCTTCCGGGACAAAGTTCAGATCACCCGTACGAAAAATTTGCGGGTATGGTGAAGACGATGCCGTTGGCAGCCGTTGTGATGGCATTGTTTATGCTCTCCCTTGCAGGTATCCCCCCGTTCGGTCTCTTTTGGGGTAAAATGTATATGATCGGATCAGCAGTTGCGGGCGGTTACACGGTACTTGCCCTCATTATGGCATTGAACTCAGCGATTGCGGCGTATTATTATCTCAAGCTCATAGTGTTTATGTTTATGAAAGAGCCGATCCATGGATATCAGCAAGGTTATTTGCTGAACGCCTCTCTTTCACTTAAGACCATTATTGGTATAGCAGCGGTCGGTACGATATTTGCCGTTTTCGCTGTGAATCCACTTTTGAAAGTCATTACATTATTCGTGTATAATAGCGGTTATTAAATCAAGTCGTGGAGGCTAAATGATACGCTCTCTCTTGCTATTCATTTGGCTCCCTCTTTTTGCCTTAGATCTCTCCATACAAAGCGGGAGAGAAGAGTCTAACGGGTATAGCATCTTGCATCTGCGAGAGTCAAAACCATTTAAATGTACCTCTGTTCAGAATAATTTTGATGAGATTGTCCGCATTGAATGCCAAGTACCCAATCACCATCCATTGCCTCCCATCGTTAATCCCTACTTTTCACTACAGCATACCTCTTCTTCGCTCATTATCACAGCGAAAAAGAAAATAGCCCTTTTCCCTATTGGATTTGATTTGCGCAATGATGCACAACTCTATTCATCTGACGAAAAACCGATAGATCACTGGATGATTATTGGTTACACCAAAAAATTACCAATGCTGCAGCAGACAAGCACCAATCCAAATGGGATTAATCTGCCGATTAAAATAGCCAAAGAGAGTTATCCCTTTGTTGGAGGGATTGATCTTAAGGGGAATCCGATAAAGATGAAGAGTACGCAAGACGTCAACGAGTATATGGCGCTTAAAAAAGCGTATAACGCGAAAGATTATGAAAAGGCACTGTTTCTTGCGGGCGATACGTTAAAAAAACACCCCAATACTATTTTTAATAATGAGCTTATGTTGTATCAAATTCGCGCTCTTCATCATCTAGGAGAATTTGAGCAGATTTTAGCTCTTTCAAAACAGTTTATCCGTAAGTATTCAAGCGATCCGAGTATTGCCGAGGTTTTGGCATATACTGCTAATGCATACAGCCAACTGGGACAAAATATCGATTCTGATTATTTTTACGACCGGCTTTTTACCGAACACGCAGAGGATCCTTTTGCCGCCAAAGGGATGTTTTATAAAGCACAACATTTAGAGGTGCTCGGTGCCCCTAAAAAAGCGGCTAAATATTATCGTGAGGCATTGTTGCGAACGAAAGATGTTGATTTGGCATCGGCGTGTGCTTTTGAATTGGCACGGATGGAAATCGGAGCAGGAAACCTCAAAAAGTCGAAAGAGTATCTTGAAAAAATAGTACGTGTCAATCCCCGCTATTTTGGTGAAGTACGCGATGCTTCATTGGAGCTGATAGAGATATTGAAAGGTCAAAACGATCCCTTAACTGCAGCAAAAATTACCAAAAGTTTGATATCCAGCGTCCCAGATAAATCAGAAGAGCACCAAGTGTACTTGAAAAACTTAGGACTCCTTTATGCGCAGGGGGGAGAGAAACAAAAAGCTCTTGAGGTATTTAATAGATATATAAAACTGTTTCCCTATGGTGAGTCGATAACGAAAGTGCGTCGTGCCAAAGATGAACTCTTTTTTGAAAAAGAGGAGCCAAAAGGGGAGAAGGGGGTAAAAAAATATGATGAGCTGATCGAGCGTTACGGAAACGATTCGATTGCCCATAAAGCTCTCTATAAAAAAGCACAGCTCCTTTTCAAAGAGAAAAAATATGAAGCCATTTTAAAAATAGAGAACGATTTGTATCAGCTTGATACCACAGCCTATCCTGAAGTCAACACTATTATTTCTCAAAGTGCCGCTGAAATAACCAAACAAAAACTCAAAGAACAAAAATGTTCTGAAGCACTCTCGATGCAAAAAATGTATAAAATCAAACTGATGCCTCAATGGGACGGATTGACATTTGATTGCGCATTGAAAATGGGCAATTTTCCCGTTGCCAAAATCATGACAGCCAAGCATCTAAAATCCAAAGATATTGCCGAACGACAATTATGGCTTTCACGCGCCGTGAAGACCCACTTTGCACTGGGTGAATACAAAGAGGCAACCCGGGGCGGTAAAGAGCTAATAGCCCTATTGGAGATGCAAAAAAATCCTCTTCTCAATGATATGTATCGTGTTATGTTTGACACAGCGCAAAGAAGCTCAGACGCTGAGGGGATGATCCGAACGATAAAAGGGTGTGAAAGTGTATTTGGTGTTGATTTCAAAGACATTGAACGCTATACCCAAATGGTCAGTTTGGGATTAAAACGTAAAGATGATGTCCTCATACAAAGTTATGCCCAAAAAGTGATAGCACTGCAAGAGCGGACAAAAACGTCGACACAATCCCCTTTTATCGAGTTTACCCTTTCCCAATCGTTGATGAACCGCGATAAGAACAAAGAGGCACTAAACATCCTCAAAAGTTTGAATGACAATAAACTCAGCAGCGAAAAAAGATCGCGCCAGCACTATTTTATAGGATCATTGGCAATGAAAATGGGGCGTAACGGTGAAGCCAAAAGAGCGTTCAATGCCAGTATCAAAGCCGATAAAAATTCGGCGTGGGGGAAACTGGCTAAAGATGCGTTAGGATTGCTGTAGCCACCTCACTCAAATCCTCCACACTCCCGCTTGCCGTCAGTGTAAACTGATGGGCATTAAACGTTTGCTGCCGTTTGGAAAGTTGTGCCGTGTGGGTTGAGATCTCTTCTAAAAGTTTTTGTTTCTCTATTTTGCCATCCAAAAATTCCAATGTTTCGACTATTCCAATCGCTTTCATACTATTAGTAGCTCTTCCATAAAGACGCTCTAGCTCGGCTACTTCGTCGATAATTCCCTGAGCCACCATTCTCTCTGTGCGTAATCTTATCCGTTCCCTCAAGAGGGGACGATCAACATCGATATTGAGAATAGGGCAGTTTTGTATGACCGGTTTGGGTGGATGTTCTTTAAACCATAATGATGGCGGCGTTGACGTTTGGAGTGTAAGATGGAGCATTTTTTCGATCCGATAGGAATCGTTAGGGGTGATTTTTGCCATCGTTTGTGGATCAATATTGGATAAAAAGCGGTGTGCCTCTACAAGATTTTGCAACCTGATTATCGTTTCGGATCGCACATCATCGGAAATTTCAGGAATAGTAGAGAGCCCCTCAATCATGCTTTTGAGGTAAAAACTGCTTCCTCCGACGATGATAAGGTTTTTGCCCTGTTGCGTTGCCGTTGAGAATGCCCGATGGTATTCGTTGATAAAGGTAAAAACACTGGCCGTTTCACTGGGGGCTAAAACATTGATACCGAAATGATCTACGTGTGAAAGCTCTTCGCGCGATGGTTTCGCTGAGGCAATATCAATCTCGCGATATATACTGAGTGAATCAATGGAGAGGATAAGTGCATTATGCTGCAGTGCAAGCGCCAAGGCTAAATCGCTTTTGCCTGATGCGGTTGGGCCGATGATTGCTAGTTGTTTCATGGATGACATTATATCTCAAAGAGAAATTACGATAAAATAAAATACTATAGATCAAAAAGGGTACGAGTGAAGAGAATCGCCAAACGTTTACAAGATTTTAATGAACTGGTGATGTTTCAACACTCCATTTTTTCACTCCCCTTTATTTTTATTGCGATGGTGGTGGCAGCAGAGGGTTGGTTTGGATATAAACTTCTGATATTAGGGGCAATAGCTGCGATCAGTGCACGTAATACGGCAATGGGGTTTAACCGTTATGTGGATAGAGCGTATGACATCCATAACCCCCGCACCGCAAATCGTCCGAGCGTGGATGGACGGGTCGGTGGTACTGCTATTGCCCTTTTTACCTTTGTCAATGCATTGGTGTTTGTAGCGGCAGCCTATATGGTAAACGATCTGGCATTTTATGTGAGTGTCCCTGTCTTGATTGTCCTCCTTAGTTATTCGTATTTTAAGCGTTTTAGCTCGATGGCGCACATTGTTTTGGGAATATCGCTGGGGCTTGCCCCGATGGCGGGCTCCATTGCCGTCAGCGAGACAGTACCGCTGTGGTCGGTTTTTCTCTCGCTTGGGGTAATGTTTTGGGTAGCAGGATTTGATTTGCTCTACTCGTTGCAGGATATGGAGTTTGACAAGAGCATTGGGCTTCATTCTATCCCATCGAAGTATGGGAGTGATGTGACGCTACGGATTTCATTGCTCTTTCACATTCTCACGATTATTTTTTGGGAATTGTTTGTAGTAGAGGCTTCTTTGGGATCGATGGCCCAGTTTGGTATACTATTATCAATTCTTATGTTAGGATATGAACATTATTTGGTCAGACGTGATTTCACCAAGATCGATCGGGCTTTTTTTACCATTAACGGTTATTTGGGCTTTGTATTTTTTGGATGCGTAATTTTAGATGAGGTGATGAGATGAATGACGTACGGTTAATAGAAGCTCCCTTGACGATTGATTATGAGGATGCAGGAGCACACGAGCATGAGTTTGAAAGAGAGTTTGCAAAAATCAGTGAAACCGATGATGATGCGATAGGTCAATGGCTACGCACAGCAAAGGCAAAAGGGGATACGAGCGATAGCGATCCTGTAGTATTGCATTTAATGGTTGAGCTGTACCGCAAAATGGACAGACTGGAGCATTTGATAACGGGTAATACCCCCATACGGATCCCTCTTTCTCACCATGGTGAAATCGAACGGATAGGATTTGACCATTTTGAACTCTCTGAGCCTTTATTGGAGATTTCGAAACACTATTACGGACGACTTGAGTTGCCTGTCCATCCCAGACGCGAAACCCCCCTCTATTTTG
This sequence comes from Sulfuricurvum sp., assembly GCA_036821965.1. Classification (GTDB taxonomy): domain Bacteria; phylum Campylobacterota; class Campylobacteria; order Campylobacterales; family Sulfurimonadaceae; genus Sulfuricurvum. The sequence continues at coordinate 759 of DAISIO010000003.1, read as the reverse complement.
AAGCACTGACTCCGACATTAGCAAAAATCATCCGTATACATCCAAGAGATGAGAATGAGTGGGGTGCGTATATGCGATCCCGAGAGCGTATGATGATACGGCATTTAAAAGGGCTTGAATGAGTTTTGAGATTGCAGCGGTATTGATTGCTCTGGCCGTATTGGTATTCGGGCTCATCTATTATACGATCACCAAAGAGAATGAGACGAATGGGAAACTCCGCTCCATCGCACATGCGGTCGAAGAGCTCCATCGTGAACTCTACAAAATTGACAAGCGGCTTAGTGCAGAGATGGAAATTATAGTCTCACTACAAGAATCCGCCCCCATCGTTTCGCGGGCGATGCATGAGCAAGCAGATCATGATATGAACCGGATGTCGGTTCCCATCATGGAATCATTGGGACACATCGAAGGGGCGTTTAGTGCCTATAAAGATAAAACAGAGAACCGTTTACGCTATCTTGAAGAGCGGATCCGTAATCTTTCACTCCCAAGTTCGATCAGTGGTTTGGATGATGAAAAAGTGATAGGCAGATACAATCAAGGGTTGGAAGTAGATGCAATCGCCAAAGAGCTACGACTTTCTAAAGCAGAAGTGGAATTTGTTTTGAAAATTAATCAGTTGAGATAATAGATGATTGTTGGAGAAGCAAACAAATGGAGATGATAAATGGGGATTTCTGGGGAAGTAGGTAATATAGAAATAATATATGGTGCGCCCGAAGGAATTCGAATCCCTGACCGCCGGTACCGCAA
>DAISIO010000002.1:0-751189 GCA_036821965.1 Sulfuricurvum sp. | reverse complement strand
GTCTCATCGTTTGTGGACGGGAATTATAGGCGAATTACTACCGAATGTCAAGGGTTTGGAGAAAGAATTTGCAGAATATTACAAACAAATATAAAATACCTTCATTCTTGTAATAATATGTAACAAAAATACTCATTTTAATATCCTATATACATTATATATAGAAAAGCCTGTTTTAAAAAATATGATAAAATCGTGTTATCTTTCTATTCCAATAAATAGTTAATCAATCTGTTGTATAATCCTGCTGTTTAAATCTACCCTATTAAGGAAAAAGCTATGGCTTTATATGATCGTGATTATGCACAACAACGTGCATTTGGTTACGAGAGCGCATCACGGGATGAGGCGCACATCGTTTCATTCGTCAAAGACACATACAAATTGTTTGCTGCATCGATGATGGCGGGCGCTGTAGGCGCATACGTCGGTGTTGGGATGGCGGCTACTATCGCCAGTAATTTCTGGCTTTTATTTGCCTTAGAAATTGGGTTATTGATCGGATTGCATTTTGTTAAACATAAACCCGGCATCAATCTCGCGGTAATGTTTGGTTTTGTCTTTATGACAGGACTTATGCTTGCACCACTATTGGCTAAAACCTTGGGGATGAGCGGCGGCGGTACTATCATCGGGAATGCCTTTGCTATGACCTCTGTTGTCTTTGGTGCAATGAGCTTTTATGCCATCAAAACGACCAAAGACTTCACGAGTTATGGAAAACCGCTGATGATTGCCGTATTTGTCATCATAGGCTTTTCGATTTTGAACATCTTCCTCGGTAATCCACTGTTGCATGTTGCAATCTCTGGCGTGGTAGTTGTTCTTTTTAGTATTATGGTTATCTACGATACCCAAAACATCATCAACGGTAACTACGAAACCGCTATCGATGGTGCGCTTGCGTTGTATCTCGATTTCCTCAATATCTTTACGGCATTGCTACAGCTCTTCGGAATTTTCGGTGGAAAAGACGAATAACTCCCTCCCCTCGGAGCTTCTCCGAGTGGTGGATGCCAATCTAAACCGTCTCAAAGAGGGTATTCGTGTGATTGAGGATATAGCGCGCTATGTTCACAATGACAAGAATCTTTCTACCTCTCTCAAAAAACTCCGTCATCAATGCCGTATCGAACCGCTAGAAGCATTGCTTGTTTCCCGCGACAGCGTAAATGATGTACTCCGTCCAACGATGCAAAGTGAAATGAATCGTACTGATATAAAAAGTATTTTGATTGCTAACTACAAGCGAGGGCAAGAGTCGTCGCGTGTTTTGGAAGAGCTCTATAAGATAATAGAGCCTGAGATGAGCGAGATATTCAAACAGATACGCTATGAGCTGTATACGTTAGAGAAAGAGAACCTGCTGGGTTTAAGTAACGGAAATCGTTGAAACCTAAACACATCGTCATCATTGGAGCGGGACCTGCCGGATTAATGGCAGCGGATGTTTTATCGGCGTCAGGGATGGATGTGGATATTTTTGAGGCAAAGCCCTCTGTCGGGAGAAAATTTCTCATGGCAGGCAAAGGGGGATTAAACATTACCCACAGCGAGCCGATCTCTGATTTTATTCGTCGCTATGATCAAAGCGATTGGCTAGAACCTATGATACGCGACTTTGATCCCAATGCAATCAGGGTGTGGATGGAAAGGTTGGGTGTACCATCGTTTGTCGGAACGTCGGGAAGAGTTTTTCCCACGGAGATGAAAGCTGCGCCTTTGTTGCGCCGTTGGCTCTCTTCCTTGAAAAAACGTGGTGTTCACGTCCATTGCCAACATTATTGGCAGGGATTTACGAATGACGGCAGTTTGCGTTTTATGTGTACTGATGGTGAAAAAAGTGTTACCTCCGATGCGACGATTTTGGCTTTGGGAGGTGCAAGCTGGACCAGTTTAGGTTCCGATGGAACATGGGTCTCCATTTTAGCAAATAAAGGGGTAACAATTAGCCCTTTGTTGCCATCCAACTGCGGGTTCAAGGCGACATGGTCCCACTATATGCAAGAACATTTTGGCAAGCCATTAAAAAATATTTTGGGGTGGGTTGATGATGGCGAAAAGAGCGTCAGCTCCTCCGAAGCCGTTTTGACAACCTACGGGATTGAGGGGGGGTTGGTGTATGCCCTGTCGCGACCACTTCGTGAGAAAGTTATCACCTATGGCTCGGCTACACTATATTTGGATCTTTTACCGCATGTGAACGAAGAGCAATTAGTATCACGTCTTACTCCATCTGGCAAACAAACGGCCGATAATACGTGGCGCAAAGCAGGATTAGATGGTGTTAAAGCGGCACTTATTCGTGAAGTATTGCCCAAAAACAAATGGTCTGACCCGTCTAGCGTTGCGGCTTGTGTTAAAAAATATCCCGTCACCGTCACAGGGATGCAACCCATAGAAGAAGCCATTAGCACAGCAGGAGGAGTGATGCGAAAAGCATTCGACGAACATCTTATGCTACACGCCGTACCGAATGTGTTTTGCGCAGGTGAAATGCTTGATTGGGATGCACCAACAGGTGGTTATTTATTAACCGCATCTTTTGCCAGCGGACGATTTGCGGCAAATGGTGTTTTGACAATGTTCACATAAGAGTTGAGAACAAGAATCTTCCTCCTAGTGACGGCTCTCATCTGTGTCGCTATAATTTTTCGTTTCAACAAACTCCTCGGATAGGTGAAGATTCGAACAAGAATCTAACAATCCATATAGTTCCATATCGCGTCCCGTGACGTACCGAACAATTCCTCCCTCGGCATCGATAAACACAAATATTTCATTTTTATGCTCATTTTTTTTGATATATTGAGAGAAGATAACGTATTCCGCTTGTTTAAGTTCAGGAAATTGCTCACAGGTTGCGATAAATTTTTCGCACTCTTTGTTGATTTTCTTGATCTCTAAAAATTCGGATTGTATCGCTTCGGCTAGAACCTCTTGTAGTTTCGGCATCACTTCTTTTAAATTATCATATTTTTCTATTCCGTGCATGGTATATCCTTGCGTAGTTGGTAACTAATAGTATAACGTGTTTGAATAAAAAAGAATTAATTAGTGCAGATAACTAAGATTTCAAACGTCAGATGGTTTAACGGATACGTTTCTATTAGATTTTTTATCCTATCCAAAAATTGTAAAGCGTATATTTGCTAGAATCCCTAACCTAAGATTAGAAAAGGGCATTATGCAAACGTTGGCACAACTGCGTTCAGGCGAACTCAAAGGGATAAAACGGTTGACCCTTTGCGAAAATCTGGCCTCTTTTCCTGAAGAGATATTCGAATTGGCCGACACTCTTGAGGTTTTGGACATGAGCAATAACCTCCTTGCCTCTCTCCCCAAAGATATCAGCAGGCTTACGAAACTGAAAATCGCTTTTTTTTCCTACAACCGCTTTATCACACTCCCCTCATTCATAGGGTGTGAGAATCTCACTATGCTAGGCTTCAAGGGGAACCACATCGAAGTGTTTGACGAAGATATCCTCCCGCTGAGTATTAGCTGGCTAATCCTTACCGATAACAAACTCACAAAACTTCCCCGCTCCATCGGCAAACTGCGCAAACTACAAAAATTTCCCCTTGCCGGGAATCAGCTAAAGAATCTCCCTGACGAGATGGCTGCGTGTCAAAATTTGGAACTGCTCCGTCTATCAGCAAACCAACTTGTAGAGATCCCCTCATGGCTACTGACACTTCCGAGACTCTCCTGGCTCGCCTTTTCAGGCAATCCGTGCAGCGGGAGAGAGAAAGTTGAACTACAAGAGGTTGCGTATGAAGCGTTGGAGGTAAAGGAGCTTTTGGGTTCCGGTGCTTCGGGTGAGATCTTCAAGGCCTACTCGAGTGTGCATGAGGAAGAGGTGGCGCTCAAGCTCTTTAAGGGGGCCATTACGAGTGACGGCTATGCACACGATGAAATGAATGCCTGCATGAGCGCAGGGGAACATCCGAACCTTATCAAGGTTTTGGCGAAGGTTGAGGGGGATGAGAAGTTAGGTCTGCTGCTGGAGTATATCCCCGCCGTCTACCGAAATCTAGGGCTTCCACCCGATTTTGAGACCTGCACGCGCGATACATTTGAAAACGGAAAGATATTTACCATTCAGACGATCGGCGAAGTGGCCAAAGCCATCGCCTCCGCTGCAGCCCACCTCCACTCCCGGGGATTAATGCACGGTGACCTCTATGCCCATAATATCCTGATCAATGACGAAGATCACTGCTATCTCGGCGACTTCGGTGCAGCTACCTTTTACGAACCTCATCGTAAAGAGTATCAGAAGATCGAGGTGCGTGCATTCGGATGTCTGCTGGAAGATATGCTCTCTCTGTGTCCTGTCAAAGAAGGGGAAGCCTATGCGTCACTTGAAAAACTGAAAATTACGTGTATGGGTGAAAATAGGGATGAACGACCCCTCTTTAGCGAGATGTTGTTTTAAGAGGTTATAAATACTACCTCAAACTCCAGATAACCGAGCGGATATGTTTCCATCAGCCGTTTCGTCTGTGCAAAATCGAGGACACGGCGACCTGCGCTCACGCCGCTGCGCTTGATATAGCGAAACATCTCCCGTACCGACTCAAACTCCAGTACATAATGGACAATTTCATATTCGGCGGTGAAATGGCGGCCAGCGATCTCGATCACCTCATCGGAGGATTTTAGAATCGGAGCTAGCCCTGCCGTCTCGTAGAGAGTTTTAAAAGTACCTGAGGTAAAGATGGCAAGAGATACAGAGGCGTTTAGCTCGGCAATCGATGTGAATACGGTTTCCAAATCATCCGCCCACTGTAACGCCGAAGCCGAATAGATACGGTCATACGACGCACGATGAAACATTTCAAAAAGTGCCGGAGTATTAAAATCACCCAGTAGCAACTCGATCTGCGAACTTTGGGGATGATGGTTTAACATCTCTTGCGAAAAATCGACTCCGACAAAACGCTCCAGCTTCCAATCGATCAGCGTATAAAGAGTTCCGCTGCCGCATCCAAGATCCAAAATTCTTTTAGGAGAATCTGCGGTATCTGCTATCAGTTTTTCAGCCACTTTGGCCTGAATGACGTTATGCATTCCGTATTGTGACGCATAACGCGAAAACTCCTGATGAACACTCATCGGCGATTAACAACCAATGCAATAATAAAAATAAAAAGGAGACACAAGACGATCGCCGCACCGCTGGGAAGGGAGAAGAGATACGAAGCACTCAATCCGATGATGACTGAGATAATGGCAATTCCTATTGATAGCAAGGCGGTCGGATAAAAGCCCATCCCAAAACGGATCGCGGCGACGGGAGGAATCACCATCAATGCACCAATGAGCAGGGTTCCGACTACCCGAATAGAGAGGGCAATAATCACCGCAATAACGCTCACTAGCATAAAGTTGAGCAGTGTTACCCGAATCCCACCAGCTCGTGCGACATCCTCATCAAAAGCAATAAAATATAGCTCTTTAAAAAATGCCAACAGCAAAGCCATCGCCACTGTTCCGAAAATCCCCATCACCCATAAATCCTCATTGCTCACCGAGAGGATAGAGCCGAAAAGATAGCTAAAGAGCGACGCGTTAAACGATCCTGCCATAGAGACGATGACAATCGCGAGGGCTAATGAACCCGATAAAAAAATCGCCAATACTGAATCCGAATACATCCCGTGAACGCTGCGCAAATACTCTATCATCCATGAGGCGATTAATGACGCCAATACCGCCATCCACAGTGGACTCATTCCAAAAAGAAGTCCTACGGAGACCCCTACGAGCGAAACGTGTGCTAAAGTTTCACTCAGCAGCGAGTAGCGACGTAGGACAATAAACGAACCGCTCAGTGAAGCTAAAACGGCGATCATCAGCCCTGCGACAAAAGCACGCTGCATAAAGGGGTAATTTAACATCTCCATCATAATGTAATCCTAATGGCTGTGACACACGACGTGTGCCGGAGTACCGTACAGTCGGCTCATCTCATCACATCGGGTCATTTCGGCAGGGTTTTTGGAGACAAGCAACGTTTGATTCACAAACAAAACACGGGTAATATCCTCTGCAATCACACCGATATCATGGGTGATAAAAAGGATAGACATTTTTTTTGTACGATTAAGGGTTCGGAGAAGTTCGTAAAAACGGTGCTGAGATTCCACATCGACTCCGGTATTTGGCTCATCAACAATTAACACATCGGGATTCGAAGCTAGAGCGCGGGCAATCATCACACGCTGGCGTTGACCGCCGGAGAGATTTCCGATGAGGCGGTCAGAGAGATCCGCTACTCCCATCAGCTCCATCGCCTCGACAATAGCCGCTTTATCCTCCGTGGATTCAAATCCTATAATCCCCCTCCTTGCATATCGTCCCATCCCTACCACTTCTTGTACAGTAGCGGGAAACGTGCTGTCCACGAGAGCGGAGCGTTGCGGTACATAGCCGATACGGTTCCAATCTTTAAAACGGTTCTGGGGAACGCCAAAAAGTTTAATTTCCCCCGATGTCAGCTTTTCAAGTCCCAACAAAAGGCGGATAAGGGTTGTTTTTCCTCCGCCATTGGGACCGATAATGGCACAATACTCTCCCGGTAAAATACGAAACGTTGCCCCTTTGAGGACAAGGTTCCCTTCTCGCTCAAAGTTGAGACTGTTCACGTCGAAAAGACTCGGGGAAAATTTCAACGGCACTCCATCGCTTCACGTAGTTTTTTCAGATTCTCACGCATGATCGTGAGATATGTTTGATGGGATTTTAACTCATCTTCACTGATATTTTCCAGCGGTTGGAGGCTTTGCACCTTTGCCCCCGTCTCTTTCGCAATCGTTTGAGAGACATTATCGTTAATAAACTCTTCAAAAAATATGGTTTTTACCCCATGCTCTTTTACAAGAATAATAATATCGGCAATATTTTTCGCACTCGGCTGCTCATCACTGGAGAGACCGATTACGGAGATATTTTCTAGTTTATTCGCACGGACAAGATATCCGAATGCGTCATGGTTGGTGACAAGGGTCCGATTTTTACACTCCGCTAATCCTCCACTGTATTCTGCTTTTAGCTTTTGAAGCTCTGCAATATAAACGGCTGCATTGGCATGAAATGATGAAGCTTTTGTCGGAAAGAGTTTGGAAAATTCTCTATCCAATGTCTGTGTCATCTGTATCATGTTGTCGATATCGAGCCAATAGTGGGGATCATACGCCCCATGCTCGCGATGCTCTTCGTGATCTTTGTCCTCATCATGATTTTTTACCTCATGCCCATCACTTTTTTGCAAAGCGACATACTGACTCATATCGATTACGTGTGTGGTTTTAGGAAGGGTATTTTTCAGACTTTCCGCCCACGTCTCAAATCCTGCTCCGTTGTAGACGAACAAGGCTCCCTCTGAAATATCGGCAACGTGTTTTGGATTAGGAGAAAACATGTGGGCATCACTTCCCAGCGGAATAATAGAATGAATCTCCACGCTCTCTCCAGCAACGGCATTTGCAACTTCAAAGAGTGAAAAGGTGCTCACCGAGACGACGGGTTTAATTTGTGACGAAGGAGCTGCCTCTTTAGGGATAAAAGCCCAATAAAACGCCGTAAATGAGATAACAATCGCGAAAAAATACGCAACTAATTTTTTTTGTTTTGGGCAGGTCGTACACATTAATAAATTTCCTTTTTTTAATGTACTATTTTAATCTAATTTCACTGATGTTATGCCGTTTTGATTGAATTAGATTTAAAAAGGCAAAGTAGCCTTTTACTCACACTGTGCTATAATCGCGAACTTTTTACACTAATCAAGGATAATTATGACAGGCATTTTGCTCATCGTACAAATCGTACTCGTGGTAATGATCACCATCGCGGTACTCTTACAAAAAAGTTCTAGCATCGGTTTGGGTGCTTACAGCGGTTCCAATGATTCCGTTTTTGGTGCCAAAGGGCCTGCAGGATTTTTGACTAAGGCAACGTTTTTCCTCGGATTTTTATTCGTGGTGAACACGATTACCTTGGGCTATTTTTACGCTCAACAAAAAAACGCTTCGGTTGTCGATGAAATGATCGATAAAAACACTGTTGCCGCACCTACCATCAATGTGGTCAGCGACACTAATATCACCAAGTAAGGAGAAGTCGTGCTAGAAGAAGTTTATACATTTTGTGAAGAGAAAATGCAGGGGAGTTGTGACCATTTGCTTAGCAACTTTCGTACACTGCGCACCGGTCGTGTCACTACGAAAATCTTGGACAACGTACGTGTCGATAACTACGGCTCAATGACTCCTATCGATCAAGCAGCAAGCGTATTGGCTACCGATGCGACAACGATCACTATCTCCCCATGGGATAAATCGATGCTGAACGCCATCGAAAAAGCGATTATGAAAGCCGATATCGGTGTTAATCCGAACAATAACGGTGTAGAAATCAAACTCTTTTTCCCTCCTATGACAGTCGATCAGCGTCAAGAGACGGCGAAAAAAGCCAAAGGGATGGCGGATGATGCCAAAGTAGCGGTACGAAATGACCGTAAAAAAGCCAATGACAAGATCAAAGTGCTCGAGAAAGACAAACTTGTCACTGCAGATGAATCTAAAGCGGCTCAAGACAAAGTTCAAAAAATAACCGATAAATTTATCTCAAAAATTGAAGATCTGCTCAAAAACAAAGAGCAAGATATTCTGACGGTATAACAATGGACGTAAAATCTATTTATATGAATGCTGATGCTCTTCTCGAGGGGCATTTTAAGCTCAGTTCTGGCAATCACTCACAATACTATCTCCAATCGGCAAAAGTGCTCGAAGATCCGAAAACAGCAAAACTGTTAGCGGATGCACTCGCACAACAAATCAACGACAATGGAATCGAAATCGATACAGTATGTGCTCCTGCTTTGGGCGGTCTTATCGCTGGATTTGCCCTTGCAACCGCATTGGACAAACGCTCTATTTTCGCGGAGCGTGTCAATGGAGAGATGCAAATACGTCGTGGATTTGAAATCCGTGAGGGTGAAAAAGTGATCGTCTGTGAAGACATCATCACCACCGGCGGCTCAGCAATGGAAGCGGCTAAGGCTATCGAAGCATTGGGTGGTATCGTCGTCGGTTTTGCCGCATTGGCGAACCGTGGGTTTTGCAAACGTGACGGTAGTGATGTGTCACGTAAAATCAACTGTGCGCTCCCTACAGACAAACCACTCTTTGCTCTTGCTGATTTCGATTTCGAAATGTATGCACCGGACGCTTGTCCATTATGCATAAATGGTTCTGAAGCAATTAAACCCGGATCACGAGGGAATTAACCATGGAAACAGCTCAAAAATTCAAACTCGATATGACCCATCTGCAAAAGGTGCAGCGCACCCTTCGCAAAGCGGGAAATATTTTCCCCAACGAAAAACCGCTTGTCGCTACGCTGGAAGATCTCATCATTAAAGCGCAAGACGATACATCATTAAACACCTACTACTCCATGGCGCAGTATTTGAAGCAGCGTATTAAAGAGTTGCGCACACATATGGATGCACCTCACAAAGATATAGAAGAGGCCTATTTGGATTTGGATTGGTCGATACATTATTTGCAGTGGCTTGTTAAAGAGCAGCCGAAGAAAGACTAGGATTTTTCAAATCACAGCTAAGCGCTTCAGAAACCAGTCGTGATGCAACCTCTTTTTTACCATCCACCGTTACGCTGATGGGGAGTCCTCGAAGGGAGAGTTTTTCTTCCAGGCTTATCACTTTTACAACAACTTTTACGTTCGGTGCAAAACTCAAAATAGCCTCACACACAAGCCGTTTTTTCTCCGTATTGTCCAACGTTACAATTACACTGATAGACTCTTTGGTATACAGTTTTTCCAAAATGGCTGTTTTCGACATATCGCCATAGTACGCCTTTTCTTTGTCGGCAAGTGCTTCCAAGACGTGCTTATAGCTGTTATCGACAATAATGTATTTTACCCCTTCTTCACGCAGCGCTTTGACAACAAATTTTCCTACTATACCGTATCCGCATACGATCACATGATTGCTGTGCGCCGAGAGAGCACTAAAATCTTCAGTGAGACTCGCCTCTTTAAAAAATAGCCCCGCAATCGCATTGATGCGAGAGAGGATAAACGGTGTCAGGATGATAGAGAGGACAACGGCAAGCACCAGAAGCTGCGCCAACTCTCCATCGAGGAGGTTTTTATTTCCGGCTAATGCAAAAATAGCAAATGAAAATTCCCCTACTTGAGCCAATGCTATCGCTGTTTTAAAGGCAATTTTGGCTTTGGAATAGATCCGGACGACACCAAAAATTATGACCGATTTGATGAGTAAAATAGCGACCAGCAAGAGAATGATTTCAAGAATATGGGTTGCAAAAAAGTGGAGATCGATTTTCATCCCCACGGTGACAAAAAAGGTCCCCAAAAGCAAATCTTTGAACGGGGCAATGTCCGATTCTACTTTATGATGATAATGGGTTTCGGCGATAATCATCCCCGCAATAAACGCCCCTAGCGAATAGGTAAATCCAAACGCATGGACGGCAAGCGATGCTCCAACGACGATAAGGAGAACCGAGCCCATAAACAATTCGTCGACATTACTGTTCGACGAAAAATGAAGCAGCCATGTCATCACCCGCTTTCCGACAACAAAAAGCAACCCGACGATGACAATCGCACTCAACGCAGTTTGAAGCAAAACTTCGCCAATATCCTCAGCTCCGGAACTCAAAAATCCAATCAAAAGCAAAATAGGGATAACGGCAATATCTTGGTAGATCAAAATCCCCATAGAGCGTTGTCCGTAGGGGCGCGTGATCTCTTTGGTTGATTTGAGATGGCTCAATACCACTGCAGTTGAAGAGAGGGACAAGGACATCGATACAATCAAGGATGTCGACAAATCGAGATGAAAAAAGCCGTACGTAACACCGAAAAAAAGGATTGCCGTGAGGGTCGTTTGCAAAAAACCGTTGAAAAAAACATCGGTTTTCATCGTGGCAAGACGGCGCAATGAGACTTCTAATCCGATCGTGAACATCAAAAAGACAACCCCAAATTCGGCAATTGCTTCGAGGGTATGCGAATCGGCCAAATGACGCAAATCAAACATATAGGCAACGACCGTACCCGTCATAATATAGCCGATGATTTGCGAAACCCCTAAACGTTTAAGGATGAGATTAACAACAATCGAAATCCCCAGAGCAATCGTAAGATAATAAAGAGCCGATTCCATTAATTTCCTTTATACCACCTAAGCACGTGCTTTTTGTGGTATTTTATAAGTCTTAACAGTATATAATGGCAGACTTAAATTACGACTCCAAAGCGTCGATAGAAGTGCCCTTTTGGCCCATTATTCAACCAACAATGATTAAGGATTAGTTCAATGACCAAGTATATTTTTGTAACCGGCGGTGTCCTAAGCTCTCTCGGAAAAGGGATTACAGCCGCTAGCGTCGGCGCACTTCTCAAACACTCCGGTATAAATGTCGGGATGCTCAAAATCGATCCCTATATCAACGTTGACCCAGGAACAATGAGCCCCTTAGAACATGGGGAAGTGTTTGTCACCAAAGACGGGGCAGAGACCGATTTGGACATCGGGAACTACGAGCGGTTTCTCAACGACTCTTTTTTACGTACGAGCAACTTCACCACAGGTCAAGTCTACAGCAGCGTTATCGAGCGTGAACGCAGCGGCGGATATTTGGGTCAAACGATTCAAGTTGTCCCGCACATCGTCGGTGAAATCGTCGATCGTATCAAAAAAGCAGGCGAGGGGCACGACATTCTCGTAGTCGAACTCGGCGGTACTGTGGGAGACATCGAAGGGTTGCCGTTTATGGAAGCGATTCGCACGATGAAGCACGACGACGAAGTAGAGGGGACATTTTTTATCCATGTTACCCTTATTCCGTTTATCAAAGCAGCAGGAGAGCACAAAAGCAAACCGACCCAGCACTCCGTTCAAGAGCTTCGCCGTATCGGTATCACACCTCAAATGATTATCGCGCGCAGCGAAGAGAAACTCCCGAAAACGTTTAAGAAAAAGCTTGCCCTCGCGTGCGACGTTAGCGGTGACAGTATTATAGAAGCGATGGATGAACAGACGATTTATGCGGTTCCTTTGAGTTTTTTACAGCAAAACATCCTTGCTCCGATTGCCAAAGAGTTGGGTCTCGGCGATTTAAAACCCGATATGGAACAATGGGACATATTGGTGAAAAAAATCGTCTCTCCAAAACACCGCATTACCCTGGGTTTTGTCGGCAAATATTTGGAGCTCAAGGAGTCCTACAAATCGCTCATCGAAGCGCTCATCCACTCAGGGGCACACCTCGATACCCGTGTTCATATCAACTGGATCGACAGTGAAAAAATAGAAACGGTAGGTGCTGCAGCATTGCTGGCCGATTGTGACTCCATCCTTGTTGCAGGGGGATTCGGGAATCGCGGTGTTGAGGGGAAAATTCAAGCGATCCGTTATGCGCGGGAAAACAAGCTTCCTTACCTCGGGATTTGTCTGGGGATGCAGCTCTCTCTTGTTGAATACGCACGTAATGTTTTGGGTTATGAAGATGCCAACTCCATCGAGTTTAATCCCAACACTACCCACCCGATGATCTATCTTATCGACAATTTTATCGACCAATCAGGACAAGAGCAGATCCGTACCCACCGCTCCCCTATGGGTGGAACACTCCGCCTTGGCGAATACCCGTGTGAGACCAAAGAGGGGTCACACTTGCGCGCTGCCTACAACGGCGAAGCCCTTATCTATGAGCGTCATCGCCACCGTTATGAGGCCAATCCGACTTACCGTGATGTACTTGAGAGTGCCGGTATGATAATTACCGGTGAATCCCATGGTCTTATCGAAGCCGTTGAGATTCCGGCGCATCCGTGGTTTTTAGGGGTACAGTTTCATCCTGAATTTACCTCCCATCTCCAAAGTCCGAACCCTTCTATCCTCGCATTTGTGAGAGCGACGTTTGAGCAAACCAATCCTGCCTAGCGCCCCCCTTTTAACCCATCAGGGGTTAGAAGCCTTTTTGCAGGAGCGTTTTCGCTATACCAGTGAAAAACTCTCCGATATTCCACACCCCTCTCTCCTCAAAGATTCAGCCAAAGGGGCCAAGCGCATTGCCGATGCCATCCGTAACGGTGAAAAGATTGCCCTCGTCGGCGATTACGATGTAGATGGTGTCACCTCTACGGCTCTCGTCAAACGATTTTTCGCTCTGATCAACTATCCGCTTCAAGCGACCATCCCCAACCGTTTTACCGATGGATATGGGGTATCAAAAGGTGTTTTGGAACGGATTGATGCAAATGTCGTTTTTACCGTCGACAACGGCATCAATGCCATCGAAGCGGCGCAGGTGTGTAAAGAGAGGGGAATCGATCTCATCATCACCGATCACCACACCCCTGGCGAAATTCTTCCCGATGCCTACGCTATCATTAACCCAAAACAGCTCGATTGCCCCTATCCCCTCAAAGAGATTTGCGGAGCACAAGTCGCATGGCTTTTGATGGGATTGATTAAAAGCGAATTGGAACTTACGATTGATATGCGTCAGTTTTTCCCTTTTCTGGCCCTCGCCATCATCGCCGATGTAATGCCACTGACGGGAGCTAACCGCGCCATAGTCAAAGCAGGGCTAGAGATGATGGGAACATCGAACATCCCTGCTTTTGTCATCATCCGCGATACCCTCAACAAATCGCGTATCTCCTCCGAGGATATCGGATTTCAAATCGCCCCGCGCATCAACTCCGCAGGACGCCTTGAAGATGCCTCCATTGCTCTCGATTTTTTAAATGCCGAGACGACGCAAAGCGCATATCATCAGTTTGAACTTCTCACCTCCCTCAACGCCCTTCGAAAAGAGATCGAAGCGCAAACAACAGCGCAAGCAATGGTCGAAGTCAATACGCACGACCCCATCATCGTCGTTGCAGGGGAGGGATGGAATGAGGGGGTTGTAGGGATCGTCGCATCGCGGCTCGTGAACCATTTTCAAAAACCGGCCATTGTACTCAGCATCCATAACGGTATTGCCAAAGGCTCCGGCCGCAGTATCGGCAATGTCGATCTCTACGCTCTCATCAAATCCCAAGAACATTTGCTCGGGAAATTCGGAGGACACAAAATGGCAGCGGGGATGGCGATGAGCATTGAAAATGTCACATCATTCAAAGCAGGGATCAACCATGTGAGCACATCCCTTCATCCCGATGATTTTATTCCGCAAAATGAGGTAGTCGGTGAACTCGAACCTGACGCCATTAGCTACGAATTGCTGGGATTGTTGGAAAAATACGAGCCCTACGGCGAGGGAAACCCGCGTCCGCGATTTTTGATGCGCAATGCCCATGTTGTCCAAATCAAACTTTTCGGAAGCGATAAATCCCACAGCCGTCTGGAACTTCGCCCCACTGCCACACGTGCACAGAGTGTCGAGCTTATCGCTTTTCGACGTGTGCTGGAGTGCCCCGATAATCGGTTGATGAGCTGCAGCTATACTGTCAATAAAAATGAATTTAATGGTAAAATCTCGATGCAGCTCATGGTAGAGAGGTTATTTTAGTGGATACTTTTTTTATCGAATTTCGCGATCCCCTTTTCGGAATCATTGTCTTTTTTTTACTCTTGTTTATCCTCTCATTCATCAGCTACTGGTGGGGACGGCGAAAAAGCGCCAACGAGAATAAAGAGCTAGAGGATTTTTTAGGAAAATTCAATACAACACCCGACGAAACCAATATTTCTTCTCAAATTCATGGAGATGCTATCACCAACGAAACATGGTTTCTTCTTGCGTCAGGATTTGAACATCAGGGGAATTTTGAAAAAAGTATTGAAATTTATCTCGCGCTTTTGGGTAAACAAAACGATAAAATTGTCCAAAAAGAGGTGTTGCTCAAACTCGGACGCGGCTATTTTAAAGCGGGATTTCTAGAGCGGGCACGGCAAAGCTTTTTACAAGTGCTCCAAAATCATCCCCGTACTCCCCAAGCACTTCACCACTTGATTCTCATCTACGAACACCTTCAGCAGTTTGGAGATGCCATTGAGGCGATGGATTCACTCACAGAAATTCAAGGCTCGGTAGGGTGCGAAAAGCTCTATTTAGAAGCGCGCCGAATAATAGCCGATCCAAAAGTCTCCGTCGATGAAAAGGCCTCCTTTCTGATCGATCTCTACACCCAACATGCCCGTCTTGGCTATTTGGTATTTGAGTACCTTTTTACTCACCGTCCCTCTCTGGCATGGAGCCATTTCGACCACTCGCTGTCCCAAAGAGTTGCCGATATTTTATGGCGCCTACCCAGCAATAATCTCGATTTCGATATAATTGCACGTAACGGATTTTTACGAGAGCTTTTCAGTGCCAAGGGGCATTGTGATCTTGCGCAGTCCAGTAATATTTTTGAACTCGATACCCTTATTACGCTAAGAGGATGCGGTAATGCAAAAGCAACGCTGCAGTTTGAGTATGTATGCAAAGAGTGTCATCAGCTCTCTTTCTTTGCTTTTCATCGCTGTCCTTCGTGCCATGCGATCGATTCGATTGAAAGCATTATGAGCCTGGAAAAGGAGCGATTTGAAGACAATAACTCTTTTCAGTGACGGCTCCGCGCTGGGCAATCCAGGACCGGGGGGATTTGGTGCGATTTTACGTTTCGGCGATGTCGAAAAAATCGTACGAGGCGGTGAGAAACACACCACCAACAACCGGATGGAGCTGTTGGGAGTGATCGAGGGGTTACGTGCGCTCAAAGAGCCGTGTAACGTCGTTATCATCTCCGATTCGAGCTACGTTATCCGTGGAATCAACGAATGGCTTGTTAATTGGGTGAAGCGCGATTTTGCCAAAGTCAAAAATTCTGATCTATGGCTCGCCTACCTCGAAGTCTCTAAAAGCCATCGGATCAAAGGGGTTTGGGTACGAGGACATAACGGACATATTGAAAACGAGCGGTGCGATGTTATCGCCAAAGAAGAAGCGGAAAAATATAAAAACGGATTAGTATAAAAAGCACGCAAGCGTGCGCGGGCTTCTTGTCGAAGAGAACCCAGTGTTAACATAGCCGTCGGGACGTGTTTCGATGACGTATAAAATTACAAAGGAATTTTAATTCAATGAATAACTTACAAACCCTGCAACAACGACTAGGGTACCAATTCCATAATACGAAGCTCCTTATTGAAGCGCTGACGCATAAAAGCCACAAACAGCCCTACAATAATGAGCGACTCGAATTTTTGGGAGATGCGGTACTTGACCTGATCGTCGGTGAATATCTTTATAAAAAATTTCCCCACTTTGATGAGGGGAATCTCTCCAAAATGCGTGCATCCCTCGTCAACGAAGAGGGGTTTACCCTTCTCGCCAATCATCTTCGACTAGGTGAGCACATTTACCTCTCCAATGCCGAAGAGAATAACCAAGGACGTACAAAAAGCTCTCTTTTGGCCAACGCGTTCGAAGCTGTTATGGGGGCGATTTACCTCGAATCGGGTCTTTCAACCGTCCAAAATATCACCATAGAACTTCTCGAGCTCGCACATGAAGATATTTCCCTTGATTCCCTCTTTAAAGACTATAAAACGTCCCTTCAAGAGCTCACACAAGCCCATTATGGAATCACCCCTGATTATCAGCTCATAGCCTCTCATGGACCTGATCATAAAAAAGAGTTTGAAATAGCTGCCTTCGTTGACGGGAAACGCTATTCGTCGGCAGTGGGGAAAAGCAAAAAGCACGCCCAACAAGAAGCCGCCAAAATAGCCCTGGATATTCTCTCTAAGGAACTCAAATGAAAAATTGGGCTCACTGCGTGAGCAAACATAGCGTTAGCGTAGCTAATCGGGGTATAACTTCGATGGCGTTAGGAATTTAAATGAACCGTTTCGGAGAACGATTTTGCATTAGCACTTTTGGCGAATCGCACGGGAAAGCGATCGGATGTCTTCTCGATGGTGTTCCTGCAGGATTGTCCATCGATGAAGCGT
The DNA here is from genome assembly GCA_036821965.1 of Sulfuricurvum sp. GTDB lineage: Bacteria > Campylobacterota > Campylobacteria > Campylobacterales > Sulfurimonadaceae > Sulfuricurvum. Next base: position 734,166 of record DAISIO010000002.1, on the reverse strand, counting down.
ACATCCAAAGCGAACTCGACCGTCGCAAACCGGGACAAAACGAGTTTGCTACCGCACGCAAAGAGGCCGATAAAGTCGAAATTCTCAGCGGTGTATTTGAGGGAATTAGTACGGGAACCCCGATTATGATGGTGATTTATAATACCGATCAAAAAAGCGGTGATTACACCAATGTCAAAGATATTTTTCGTCCGGGACATGCCGATTTTACCTATTTTCACAAATACGGCTTGCGTGATTATCGCGGCGGAGGTCGCTCAAGCGCCCGTGAAACGGCGGCGCGTGTCGCAGGGGGTGCCGTGGCAAAACTGATGCTGGCACCATTGGGGATACATTTTTCCAGCGGTATCAGTGCTATACATGGGATTGAAGCTAAAGAGCTTGATTTTAACCATCCAAAAAACAGTCCTATCTATGCTCTCGATAAAGAGGTCGAAGAGGCCCAAAAAACGGCAATTTTAACCGCTAAAAACGCTCATGACTCCGTAGGAGGGGTCGCTACCGTGAAAATTTCCGGTCTTCCTATCGGCTTGGGTGAGGGGCTGTATTACAAACTCGATGCGGTACTCGCCGAAGCGATGATGGGGATCAACGCCGTCAAAGCGGTCGAAATCGGTGAGGGGATTCACAGCAGTGAACTTCTCGCTTCCCAAAACAATGACGCTATCTCCCCAGATGGCTTCAAAAGCAACCACTCAGGGGGAATTTTAGGGGGGATGAGTAACGGTGACGACGTGATCCTTCGTATCCATTTTAAACCTACCCCCTCTATTTTTATCGATCAAGAGAGCACTAACACCTCTAACGAAAGCGTTAGTGTTTCGCTCAAAGGACGGCATGACCCGTGCGTAGCTGTACGCGGCTCCGTCGTCGCCGAGTCCATGGCGGCACTCGTGATTGCCGATATGGTATTGCTCAATATGGGATGTACTATGAATGGGATCACCAACTACTACGCTTAAGAATTCTTTTGCTACTATAGGAAATCTTTACCCAAGGATTTTCTTGTGAACGATACACAAAAATGCTATCTTCTCGATACCTCCGTTATTCTCGATGATCCCATCAATATTTTACGAATTAGTCAAGAGAACACCAATGCGGTTGTTATCACTAATATCGTTTTAGCCGAGCTCAACAGTAAAAAAGATGACATTCGCTCGGAAGCCGGTTTCATGGCCAGAGAGTTTTTCCGCCTTGCTGATATTGCTTTTGGGGAACCCATCGCCGCTATTGAGCTCCCTCAGTGTATTTTAAACGCCATCGAACCCTCTCAATGTCAAAATGATCGCTACTATCGTCTTGATTTGAAATTTGATCGCTCCTTGCACGGCGGAGAGGAGGTTCTTATCAAACTTCATATCATCCACCGAGAACATTATCGAATCGCCAACACATTTTCTGAACCCAAGGGGATCAATGATGCCAAAATCGCTGAAATAGCCGATGATTATGACTTCATCCTCCTCACCAACGATATGTCGTTTCGTATCGCTGCAGAGATACAAGGAATTCCGACACAGAATATACGCAACAGCAGTGTAGAGTCTCCTGAAGCAATTGATTTCAATTATACCTACACCTACACCGAAACACCGGAGTTTCCGACCGATATAGAACACCACAACTTCAACCAGCTCACCTTTGTACAAAACGCCCTAAGTACCGCCAATGAGCTGTACGAGACAGGAATTCAGCGTCACGCCTTTAGTGTTAATCACGGTCTGGAATGGTGTGATTTTGATCGCCGTTTCGGAGAGCATTTCGATGAGCGGTTGGTCCGTCCGATCAATCTGGAACAAAAATTCTATTTTGCGATGATGACCCATCCTCAGAATTATGTCACCGTTGTCGCGGGCTCCACGGGATCGGGTAAAACTCTCGTTGCTCTCCAGGCAGGACTGGAGCTCGTGAGCGAGGGGATCGTCGATGGTATCGTCTATGCACGTAACACGATCACCTCAAACGAGCCGCAAGCAGAACTTGGATTCCGAAAAGGGGATGAGGAGCAAAAGTTGGGATACTTCATGTATCCGCTCTACTCGGCGGTGAACTTTACCATCGAACATCAAAGCAAATACTCCATCGATGCGCGGGTTGAATATACAGGAACAATCAATTCGATGAAACTGGAGAATGCAACTGAAACGTTTATGAAAAAATACAACATTGAGGCGATGGACATCGCCCATATGCGCGGAACTACGATTTCACGTAAATTTGTCATCATCGATGAAGCGCAAAACATGACCAATGCGACCCTCAAACTTATCGGTACGAGAATGGGGGATGAAACCCGTCTCGTCGTCATGGGTGATCCGGGGCAGATTGACCATCCGTTTCTCTCCAAACGTCGCAATGCTCTCGTAACCCTTTTAAATAAAGCACAGCACAGTGATTTTATCGCAGGGATACAATTACGCCATACAATCCGGAGCAATGTTGCCGATTGGTTTGATAAGAATTTCTGATTATTTATAAGTCATGTCCCAAAAACACACCTAGAGCTTAACCGCTGGCAGTAGTGCCAAAGTGGTTGAAGGCGTTCTGTTTTTGGAACGCTTTTCTTTTGGTACTTTTCTTTTTTAAAAAGAAAAGTATAGGAAGCATTAGATAGGTAAAACGCGGATTTTAGAAGAGAGTTTCTCTTTAAGTGTTGACTCGATCGCGTAAAGCGTTCCCGTCGTCGAACTCGCACAGCCTGAACATGATCCGAGATAACGGATATAGACATCGATATAGTCGGGTGAATCTTTAATATCGATAACCTCCATATTTCCGCCGTCCATAATCAAAAATTGACGAACACTCTCATCGATAACGGCATCGATTGCTTTGATTTTTTGTACCAGTGTCATGTCGGCAAAATCACCGTGGCTTCCTGCATCCGCAGCGGCTTGCATTTTCTCTACGTCCATCTCACGACGAACATCCGCCAAAATATCGACGAGATAATACTCGCGCGCTTCATGACCGCCCGGCTTGATACACGACTTACAAAAACCGCCCGCTTTGGTATAGTCGGTGATTTGCTCGATGCTTTTGAGGTCATTGAGCTTGATTACTTCGCGAAGGGTTCCGAGACTTACACGGGCACATTCACACACGATAATCTCATCTTCGAAACTCGCCTCATCGACCCCAAGATACAATCCTGCCGCTTTTTTGATAACGTCATACGCCATAACTGAGCAGTGCATTTTTTGTGGCGGTACGGCTGGCGTTTCCGGATCATCACGAAGCGACATTTCCACATCGATATTGGTGATTTTAACCGCTTCTTGAACCGTTTTACCGATACATAGTTCCGCCATCATATCCGAAGATGCGATTGCCGTTCCGCAGCCGAAACTTTTGAATTTTGAGTTGACGATTGTGTCACTGGCAGGATCAACCTCCCAATACAAACGCACCGCATCCCCGCAGCTCTCCGCACCAAAATCGGCAACGATCAGCTTGTGTCCTGCCGCGTCGCACTCCTCTTGTGTAATCTCCCCTTGATTGTGGGGATTGTTCATCAATGTTGTTACTTTGTTGGAATACTGATCCCAAAGAGACCCTCCCAATAAATCATTTTTTGCCATAATAAAATCCTTTAATGGTGTATGTGACACTCACCGGCAGCTCCGCCGGCAGTGGGTTGTACGATTGCGTACGAACTAGAAATCGCGCGTAAACGCTTCACTGCTGATTGAAATTGCTCAATAACATAGTCGATCTCCTCATCGGTCGTAAAACGGCTCAAGCTCAAACGAATCCCCGTGTGTGCCAGTTCATTGTCTGCACCGATAGCGAGCATAACACTGTTGGCTTCCAAATCTTCGCTTGCACACGCCGATCCAGTAGAAGCGCCGATAAGAGCGTTATTCAAATCCCACAGCATCCCCTCGCCTTCAACCCCGCGAATGGAAATCAAAATGGTATTAGGAGTACGGTTATTGCGATCCCCTACGGTGAATACATCACTCAAGCTTCCTAAAAGGGCATCTTCCAAACGGTCGCGCTTAGCACGGATAGCTGTCATTTTTTCTTCGATATTGGTTGTAGCAATTTCTAATGCCTGCCCCATTCCAACGATGTAAGGGACATTGAGGGTCCCTGAACGGCGACCGCCCATTTGATCTCCACCGTGCAATAACGGAGTCAATGCCTGAGAATTTTTGATATAAAGGGCACCGATCCCTTTGGGTCCGTGAAACTTATGCGCTGACATCGACATAAAATCGACGTGTACCTCTTCCATATTGACAGGAATTTTTCCTACCGCTTGAACGCCATCCGTATGGAAAAGAACCCCTTTGTCACGACAGATTTCACCGATCTCCTGAATGGGGAAAATCATCCCCGTTTCGTTGTTCGCCCACATGATCGAAACCAATGCCGTTTTTTCGGTAATAAATGCTTTTACTGTGTGCGCTTCCACAACTCCTTGATCATTGACAGGCAAATAGGTTACTTTAACCCCCTGCTCCTCAAGAAATTTACAGGTAGACAAAACCGATGGATGTTCGATTTCTGTCGTAACGATATGGTTTTTATCACCGTTCAAAATTTTATCAATCCATACCGACTGTAAAACCCAATTGTTGGATTCCGTCGCACATGACGTAAAGACGATATCATCTTTATCATTTGCACCGATGGCTTTGTACATCTGATTGATCGCTTTGGTAATCGCAGGGTGTGACGCCGTACCAAACTTGTGCAGCGAATTGGGATTACCGTAAATTTCACTAAAATACGGAATCATCGCTTGGGTGACTTCAGGGTCAACCATGGTCGTAGCGTTGTTGTCTAAATAGACTTTCATTTAGGACTCTCCTGTGAATAGAATTTAATATCAGACAATTTTTATCTTATTTAACTTTCGGGATAATAATACAACCGACGTTATAGATACCTTAAGGGTTTTTTATATTTAATATACTTTAAGGTTGATAGAATGACACATCATTCACAGGAGAAAACTATGCATTCTCAAACATGGTATGCCCATTTTACCAAAAATTTTGCCAAATTAACCGGCAAATCAATCACGTTTACGCTGGCAATAGCCATGATACTCCTCTGGTTAATCAGCGGACCATTTTTTGATTTTAGCAATACATGGCAACTCGTTATCAACACGACAACAACCATTATCACATTTGTTATGGTTTTTCTCATTCAAAACACACAAAACCGCGATACTGAAGCGATGCAGGTCAAGCTTGATGAGTTGATACGTGTAACACAAGGGGCGCATAATGCCCTCTTGGATTTAGAAGAGCTCGAAGAAGATCAGATCGATAAATTCAGAGAGCAGTATGAAACCCTTGCACGTTCAGCACGCATACGACTCGAAACAGGGGAACTCGATACGAATATCCCTGATACCTTTCAATAATAATAGGGTAAAAAATCTACTTCACTACCTCCACCATCAGAGGTGATTCATTTTCAAATTTCAAATAGATTAACCGATGCTTTGGAGAATCATATACACGAAAGAGTTCGCACTGTTTTCCAATCACATCGCTGTGGGTCAGATAAAAAGCTCCAGGGGAAAGAGGCAGAGTGATCGGATAGGGGGATTCCAATCGTACCAAACTATTGTCATTTTTTAAAACGAGCCACACAACATTGGGGCGGTCTACCCCATACAACGAGCGATTTGCACCACTCGCCGTCACAACAGTGAACTCTTTCGTAGTGCTATCCGATACCACGAGCGATTTCGGTCGGTCAAAATCGGTTCGCAGCAACGACACAATTCGATTTTTTCGTGCAACAACACCCTCTTTTTGTTTATAAAACTCTTGCTGTTTGCGCAACTCATCAATCGTCCCAAACAAAAAAACGGCTATCAGTCCGAAAAGGGCTATCGATACCAACAGCTCTATGAGCGTGAAGCCTCCTCTTTTCATGACTCACCCTCCGTGATACGGAAAAAAGTTCGACTGTCACGGGGACTTTTTAGGAGAGCTTTTTGAACCGCGATAGACCTTGCATTGGATGTTGGACCACCCATCCCCATAAACGGATCGATCGTCTCTTTGGGCGACAAACGAATCTCATACGCCGTTGCATCGAGGGATTCTAGGATGGCCGAATGATCAATCGTATAGCGTGTTTTAAGTACTTCGGCCGCACTCTTGGTTTGTCCATGCATATCATCCGTGACCACTCCCGCTACCAACCCCATCATCAGTGACGATTCAAAACGGCTCAGAATGTTTTCAGAGGTTCGAGAAGCGTTAGAAACCACTTCCAATAATGCCAAAACAGCCACAGAGGCAATCATTACCGCAACCAGCGTTTCGATCAGAGAGAACCCTTTACTGTGCGCCATAATAATCATCCAGCTTGAGGGGGGTGTGCGTTTCATTAAAGAGAAAAGCTCGAAGCTCATCCTCGCTTTGGGTCACAAAGGGTTTATCTCCCCCCAGCGGAGTATACGCATAAAAAGTTTGGTTGCTTTTGAGAGTCAGGGGGGTGAACGTTCCATCGCTAAGGAGAGAAACTTCAAAACATCCCTGCTGCAACTTTTCGCCAACACGTGTGACGATAGGAGGCAGTTCTCTAAGCTCCCCGTACTGGTCAAAGCCATAACGTACGATTTTCCCATTCGCCGGTAAATCAAAGGTGGCCAAGGGCTTATCATCGGCAGAGTAGACGAGGCACTCTTGGCACGGCATATCGCATACCATCCGTATCTTCCCTGGATGTTCCAATGCCCGCATACTGCTCTGTATTGCGGAAAGAGTGAGGGTAGAGGTGGTGATCTTCTCTTTTTTCAACGTAAACATCCCCATCGAATAGACGATACCAACCACGATCATAACGATCAGCAGTTCAAAAAGAGTCATTCCGCCGCGAAACGTTTTCACTTATTTGCACTCTGAGAGTTTTTGATCCTTATCTTCATCTTTTCCGCCCTCTTTCCCATCAGCGCCTAGAGAAATGAGATCCACCGCATCATCAATATTGAGATAAATGTACGGTTTGTTCCATGGGTCATGAGGAAGCTTTTTACCCTCTATGTAGCTGTTTGACGAATACGACGTGTATTCACTCGGATTAGGGTTTTCAATAAGCGCCTTCAACCCCTCTTCCGTGGTTGGATAGGAACCGTTATCTATTTTAAACATTTTAAGGCTCTCATTCAAACTTTTCATCTGTATACAGACCAGTTTTTGTTTCGCCTCTTCACTTTTTCCCGTGATATTCGGGATAACAAACGCCGCCAAAAGCCCGAGGATAATGATAACTACCATAATCTCGATCAGGGTAAATGCTTTTCTCATCCGTATCGTTTTCATTTCATAACTCCTATTTTCTGCTATTTGCACTGTTTGATATTGTATTCTAACACGAAAAAAAGATTATTTAATGAATAACCAACGTGAAATCATACGACCAATCGAGAATAATACTATGTATCGCTATGGTTGCATTTAAACACTCGTAAAATATAACTGATATTACAGAGATAGCTAGAATATCCAACATTAAAAAATATTAATGCTGTATTATATTAAAATAATGCACATTGTGTTATTATTAGTTTAATAAATTCTAAAAATGGCTTAATGTGGTAAAAAGACGCGGAATAGTTTTGATGATGACGTTGATACTGATAACCGTAATGATGGGGATTGTGGCTGTCGTGCTAACCCAAAGTACCCACTTGTCGAAATTGGGAAACAGCGGGTTTTCGCAAAGTGCTTCTTTGAGTATCATCAACGATTTGGAACGGCGGCTCCCCTCATTATTGAGTGCGATTACAGGAGCAGAGGCGCTGGATTTAGCGATGCGTCTACCGTTGCGGCTGGAGAGCAAAAAAAGAGATTTTATCCTCAAAGCCTCTCTCTCCTCCCCCTATAGCCACATAAATATCAATTCTCTTATAAGCAATAAAGGGATTATTAATCTATCCAATCTCTCCCTCATGCTGAGGCTGTTTGCGATTCATCCAATTGCCGATCCCGACATTTTTTTTAAGCTCGTTTTCGATACAATTGATGAAGATAGCATAGAGCGGGGAAAAGACACTGAGATCCGGTGGTCACAGCCCGATTGTAAAAATGGTGTGATAGCAAATGAGGCTCAGTTCAACCTTATCTTGGAGCGCTACATCGAGCTCACAAGAGATACGGTGATTTTGTCGATACCGTGGAACAAGTACATCGGATTTGAGGAAGAGAAAATGGATTTTAATGCCGTGAATGCCGAAACATTATCATTGATTCTCCCCACTGTTTCGCCTGAGAAAATCCGTTCGCTCACTCTCTATCGTACCAAAGCCTTTGCCTCCAAAGAAGAGGCAATTGCAGCCGAACCCGCATTGGGAGCTGTGTTCGACTCCTATTTTTTCATTTACCAACCCAATACCTCGTACAACCTTTTGTGCGATGTACGCATAACAGAAAACTCCCGCGAGGAACATCTCAAATTTCACTACAATCTTTTAGATAAGAAGGTACAGCGTGTTGAGCTTCTCTGATAGCACACAAATTCTTCGCTCCCTCTGTCAAAAGCACCCCTTTTTACGCCATTTTTTCTGCCGCCCCGCTTCGTTGGTCTATGCCGATGATGCCCCCGCACAATTTCCCAAAAACGCCGTTCTGATTCTCCCTCCGAGAAATTACTGGGCGATTCAGGCAATCCTGAACGTCAAAACTCAAAAAGAGGCAGCAGCGTTCGGCCCCGCACTGTTTGATCTGGGTCATGAATACCAATATGAAGCCAAAAAAATCGAAAAAAACAGCTACAGCCTGATCGCCTATAACCCTACAGAGATCTCCCTTATATTGCAATCCTTTCCTGATCCTGAGAAGATTGAGAGGATCACTTTTGCGCAATGGGTGTTTGCCGATGAATTGCACCCTATTCGTCTCGGCAATGGGAAAGTTTTAACGTCGATTGAGGGTGTTGTGATCGAAATCGATCCAGATTATCTGGGAACATCTGACTCCATTTCCATGCGCGAAGTCTTGAGTGAACCTCGTTTTTTTATCAAAACTATTCCGGTTGAGCGTTTGTTAACCCCCAATATTACCTCCAAAACACTCAAAATGACCCTTACTATTTTAGTTGTCGTTTTGGGGAATTTGATCGCAAGTGCTGTTTTTAATAGTCGCGAATCAGCGCATTTAGAAGAACGCAAACAAGAATTACTGACCAAAGCAAGCCTACCCGAAACCTCGATCGAGCGTGAGGCGATTTTAGCTTCCCTACGGAAAAAAGAATCGGGACAGCTCAAAGTACGTGATCAATTTTTCCACATAAGCCTCCTTCCTATCAAAGCCAGCCCTACTCCTAAATCTGCCGATACAGCCACCCTCTTCCAACAAACACCCCCTGTTCCCGCTGCGTCCTCAGAGGGTGTCGTCTTGATTCCCGGTTCCGCGCCGGGCGAACCCAACCGTCTTTTAGTAGGAGGAACTTCGAATGCCGCTTCCCCCGAAATAACGCTTCAAGACGATGGGGGAAATGGAATAAAAGAAGTTGTCTATGATGGCAACAGCATCAAAATGATTGTTACTATAAAAGAGGGTGAAGCCAAAGAAAAGCTTAAAAAAGCCATTAAAAAACAGTTCAAAAAAGCAAAATTTAGCGAGAGTGGCAATCAACTAGAGGTTCGGCTCCCATGAAATACACTCCCGAAAAAACACTCCCAATAGCAATTCTTACGACGTTTCTTTTGATTCTTATCGTAGGAATTTTCACCATAAGCGGCTCAAGCAGCTATAAGGAATCGGTGGACGAATTTGGCACTCTATCCCAGCAAGCCAAAGAGATCGAAACACTAAAAACGCGCTGGTCGCACGAAGCATCTCAAAACGATTTGGTCTATTTGAAAAACCATCCCAGCTTGAACAAAGAAGAGAAACGGGGAGGAAGTGTCTATTTGGAATTTAACAATCTCTCCTCGAATGAATTTGACACCCTTTCTAATAAACTTCTCAACTCCATGCTGGTCATTAAAAAATTGACCTTACAGCGTAAAGATGACGCAAAAGGGATCATAACAGTGGAGGTAGAATCATGAAGCGTCTCCTCTATCTCTTTTACATTCTTGTCATAGTCATTATTGTCATACCGAAAGAAAAACTCTATTTTACCTTTGAGCAGATCCTCTCGGAGAAAAATATTTTTATCAACGGGGAGAGCCTCGATAACTGTTTTCTCTATCTTGATGTGCAAAGCGGCTCTCTGATGGTCGATAATCTCAGCGTTGCCACGGTAGAAAACATCCGCCTTTCCCCTTGGATTTTGGTCAACCGCCTAAGTATCTCCTCGGTCACCTTTTCGCCTCTTTATAGCCCTTTTTTTCCCGGTAAGATCGATGACATTAGCCTCACTTATTCATTGTGGCATCCGCTGAGCGTCCAGATCCACGGAGAGGGTGATTTCGGTCAGTGCAACGGCACATACGATCTCATCGATAAAAAAGTACGAATCGTGTTTGATACGACCCCTCAACTGCGACACTATCCACTCCTTGTCACAAAATTACATTCCGAAAAGGAGGGGCTAGTCTATGAAGAGACTTTTTAACGAATCGCTCCTTCGTCGGTTCAATCTATTGGCGTGGCCATTGGTAGTAGCATGGAGTCTCTCAACACTTGGCGGAACGTTTTTGGCCACGGCGACGATGGAACGGTTTTCTACATCGTTTGACTCTTTTTTCGAAATTTTTCATCTTGGGAACAAATTCGGGATTGCGGAACATTTTGCCGGAGCCATCAATACCAAAACGGTAACAAGTATGATGTTGGTTCCCGAAGCACATCGGATAAAAGCGATTTACCGTTCCGATGATGGTTCTTTTGTGAGTATAAGCGACGCTAATAAAACGACCATAGTTGCATTGCAGGGAATCTACAAAAATACGTTTCGCCTGACTGCCCTTAGTAATACGACAGCACTCTTTCGCGGCTATGGAAAAACCTATCGCTTGCGATTGGGATTCGATGACAATCTGAGTCGTCAAGAGATTGTTACACGTTCAATACCTGATCCGACAAAAACCCAATCCATAGAAAATGAATGGAGAAGTATTGCCTATCAAACGATAGCCGATCAACTGAACAACCTCCAAAATCTCGAAAAAACGATCGACGTAACTCCTTCGATGAGCGCCGATAAAATCACCGGATTCAGAGTCAACACAATAGCTCCCGATTCTGTTTTCGCCCAACTGGGAATCGTTGGAGGAGACGTCATCCAATCGGTCAATAATAAAAAGCTCGAATCGTATCCCGACGCGCTAGCGGTAATCAGCCAACTGCCTCGCCTTAGAAGCATCCGCATCATCGTATTGCGAAACAACCTCCAAAAGGAACTCGTCTATGAAATCACCCGTTAATTTTTTTCTCATATCAATCTCACTCGCCACACTTTTAGCGGCTGCCCCTGCAAGCGATAAAGTCTCCCTGAATATCGATGGAATGGGGATCAGCGATTTAATCAAGCTCGTCGCTGCTACGAGCAAAAAGAATATTTTTATCGGGGAAGAGATCTCAGGATCGATCAGCTATGCCGGCAACAAGCCGATCAATAAAAAAGATTTGTACGGTATCTTGCAAACGACTCTCGATGCCAAAGGATATACCCTAATTGATACAGGCGGAGGGTATTTGAGCGTGGTCAAAACGGTGGATGCAACGCAGATGAATCTTCCGTTGATGCAAAAGAGTGATATTCCTCAAATGCAAAATTATATCTTTACCTTCCGTTTTGCCTCCGCCGAAACAATGGCAATAAAGATCAAACATTTCACCACCAAAAACGCAAAAATCACCGCCTCAAAAGAGTCCAATTCGGTCATCGTTACCGACTTTCCCGAAAATATTGCCACCATAAAAAAAGCGATGAAAATCTTGGACACACGGGATGAAACGCTCGCCAATACCACGTACGTCATCCCTCTCAAAAACGCCGACGCCAAGTCGCTCGTTACGACCCTCAATACGATTCTCGGAAAAATGACCTTGATGCCCGGGCAGCAGCCCCCCAGCATCACCAATGACGACTCAACTAACTCACTCATCGTCATTACGAGCGAGGAGCTTTTTAAGAGCTTGGAGGCAACGATAAAAGAGCTCGATCATGATCGTCAGCAGGTATACGTGCGGGCTAAAATCATCGAAATTAGTGAGAACAAATCCAAAGAGCTAGGGATAAAATACGGCTTATCGGGTGGGACGGTGGGCTCCAACGGTCTTTTTACTTTTGACTCCTCTCTCGGTGACGGCTCCATATCGGCTGTCTCTCTTGATTCAGCGCTTGCCACAGCCATTAGCATTCCGACGCTGACGAGCGCTATTGCACTGGGGGCGAACATCTCTCTTTTGAGCTCCAACGGTGCCGCAAACATCCTCTCCGAACCTTCTATTTTATGTATCGACAACCAAGAGTCCAGCATCTATGTCGGTAAAACAGAGTCAATTAGCTCAGGAGTAACACAAGGGGTAGGAACAGGGATAACACAAAACTTCACCCGTCAAGATATCGGTCTGACCCTTAAAATCAAACCGCGACTCTCCAATGACAATAAGGTACTTTTAGGGGTAGGTGCCAAACTCGAAGACATTGAACCCAATTCGATCGCCGATCGTCCCAGCACAACGAAACGCGAAGTTCTCACCTCTGCTATCGTCAACAACGGTGAAACCGTTATCATCGGGGGGTTGATTCGGGAAAAAGTCGATGAAACCAATACAAAAGTCCCTTTTTTAGGAGACATTCCCATTTTGGGCAATCTCTTTAAAAACAAAGCAACCAATCGCGACAAAATCAATCTCGTCATACTGCTCACCCCCTATATCATCGAAAAAAGCGGTGATTTGAACACGCTGCGCACACAGTTAAGCGAACTCGATGCCCTGCAAGAGCGGTATATCGCCAATATCACAAAAAACATTGAAACCAAAAAAGATGCAAAGCCATGATTATGCTCCCGTTTTTGGATGAAACGTTTGTCCAATTCGCATATCCTGAAAATATCGACATCCCTCTGTGCATTCGCCACTCGCTGTTGTTTTGTAACTACAAAGGAGAACTGTATGCGATCATCCCCGAAACAGAGCGGGTAACAGCGCTACAGCTTTACAACAAACTCTCCCTCACCTATCCGATAGCACACTTGAGTGCGGCAGGATTTGAGAATCTTTATCTAAAATTTCTCGAGTTCAAAACCGATCTTGAAATCACAAAAACCTCTGCCGAAAAGAGTGAGTTTATCGACGAAGAGCTCTCTTTGGTCGATTTTATCAAAAACTCCGCCGATCTCCTCACCAGCGAAGAGTCCGCCCCCATCATCAAATTCGTCAATACGATCTTTTATCAGGCGATCAAACGCAAAGCGAGTGATATTCACATCGAAACGCACGAGAAAAAGGGGGAGGTCCGTTTTCGGATCGACGGAGCCCTCATCAAACATATCGATCTCGATAAAAACATCATCGATCTCATCATCAGTCGTATCAAAGTCATCTCAGCCCTCGACATCTCCGAAAAACGGCTTCCCCAAGATGGACGGACGCAGGTAAAAGTAGCGGGGAAAAGTCTCGATGTCCGTGTTTCAGTCCTCCCCACCTACCACGGCGAGCGGGTTGTTTTGCGACTCTTGATGCAAGCCTCTACGATCCCGACCTTACGGGAGTTGGGATTTGATGAGACAACCACCGCCGCGTTTGAAGAGCTCCTCGAATTTTCACACGGTATCATCTTGGTAACGGGGCCTACCGGGAGCGGTAAATCGACGACACTCCACTCGTTTTTGCAACAGTTAGCAAGTCCTGAAAAAAACATCATCTCGATCGAAGACCCCGTAGAGTACGATGCCCCTCATGTCAGTCAAATCGCCGTCAATACCAAAGCGGGGCTCACCTTTGCCAGCGGACTGCGCTCCATTTTGCGACAAGATCCCGACGTTATCATGATCGGAGAGATCCGGGATACCGAGACAGCCCATATCGCCATCCAAGCAGCGATGACGGGACATCTCGTCCTCTCGACGCTCCACACCAACAACGCCACCGCCGCTCTCACACGGCTTGAGGATATGGGGATCGATAAGTTTCTCATCACCTCGACGCTGTTAGGTGTTTTGGCACAACGGCTCGTTCGACGCTTATGCCCCCAATGCAAAGAGACGGTGAAGCTTTCAAATAAAGATGCCGATGAGCTCGGATTGGCGCACGGACACCTCATCGCACAGCCAAAAGGGTGCAGTAGCTGCCATAATACCGGTTACCGCGGACGTGTCGCGATCGGAGAGTTTTTAATGGTGGATGACTCGGTACGGCGTATCCTCAAAGAGAGTGAGGGGGACAGCGAAATTCGGGCCCTTATGAAAACCAAAGGGATGAAGTTCCTCTCCGATCAGCTGATTGGACTGCTGGAAGATCAGACGACTGGTCTTGATGAGATCATCCGTGTCGGTGTCAAAGAGGCATAATGGAATTTTATTACAAAGGACTGGACAGCACCGGCGCCTCCGTGAGCGCAACGATCGAAGCGTCTAGCCTAGATGAGGCGAAAAAAAAGCTCAAAGGGCAGGGAATTTTGTTCTCAACCCTTTCGCAGCATGAGGAAACTTTTTTCGGTGTCCTTGCTGCCTTTCAACAGAAAAACTTCCCCACACAATACCTATCAACGATGAGCCGTGATCTCGCCGTCTATCTCAATGCAGGAATTCCACTAGTTCGTTCCCTTGCTCTCCTCAAGCACCAAAACCGCAAACATCCTCGGATGGAGCGTTTTTTTGAAACCCTCATTTCCCACATCCACGAGGGGAAAAGCTTTGCCCAAGCCCTAGAGTCTCAAGAGCACTACGTCCTTCCCGTTTTCTATATAGGAACGCTGAAAATTTCCGAAGATCGCGGTATCCTCGCAGAGGTTTTAAATGAGCTCTCCAGCTATCTCATTTTACAAGATAAAATCAAAAAGCAGCTCTCCCAAGCATTGGTCTATCCCTCGTTTATCATCGTGGTTTCATTGCTGATGATCTCGTTTATGCTCACCGTCGTTGTCCCAAAAATCACCGCTATTTTTGAGACGACAGGACAAGCGCTCCCACCCCTCACACAGTTTATTATCTCCCTCGCCCACTTTTTCGCCACCTATTGGCTCGTGATGGCGCTGGTTTTGTTGATGGCAGTCGGATTTTTTTCGTTCAAAATGGCAACAAGTATCCCGTTTAAAAAAGGGGTCCACTTTTTTATCCTCAAACTCCCTATCGTCGGTAAAATGGTCGAAACGGGTGATTTGGCACGCTTTTGTACCATTGCGTCGCTCTTGATGCGCTCAGGGATACCGATGGTCAACACAATCAAGCTCTCCTGCATCACCCTCTCCTCGGAGGTAATCAAAGAGCTTTTTGAAAATGCCTCTACCAAAGTCGTAGAGGGGTCGTCACTCTCTAAAGCATTGAGCCAAACAGAGGGGTACCAAATCGACGAATCCTTCATCGAAGCAATAGCCATCGGAGAAGAGACAAGCGAAGTCGCCTCGATGTTGGACCACTTGTCCGCCCTTTACATAGAGACAAACAAAGACAAGATCACCCTTTTCCTCTCGGTGCTCGAACCCTCGCTAATGCTTATCATCGGAGGTATTATCGGAGTGATGGTTACGGCGATGCTGTTGCCGATTTTTTCACTCAATTTAGGCTGATTTTTTCAACGCTACCACGAGGCGACGAAGCCACCGCTCTTTATAAACCTGCGTTTTGGAATGGTAGTTGCCGATCGCTTGGAGATTAAATCCCCGCTCTTTGATATGTTCAGAGAGTAGCCAGCTCCCGACAAAAATATTAATTTTAGGATTGAGAATATTGCGCTCGTTGATTCCCCATTGAGAGAGTTTCCGAAAATGGATAGAGTTGATCTGCATCAGCCCGTAATCTTTGCTTCCATTGTCATTGAGCCGAATAGCATTTGGGTTGCCGGCACTTTCAATGGCAGCAATATTTTTGAGGAGTATAGGAGGGATATTGTAATGGGCTCCCGCTTTGTCAAAGTACTCATCGTACATTGTTGATACGCTGGCCCAAAGGAGGCAAGGCAAAATAAATATTGTAAGGAAAACTTTAAACATTACAAATTTTAGTCTCTTATTGGATAAAACTTTCTTATAAACATATTTTTGTTTCAACTTGTTACAGTTAAATAAGTTCTTCTATAAAATAAAATGATGGGAAAAGCTTTTATTACCCCATCAACCCTATCATCTGATTAACGCTCTCCTGATAGCCACTCACGCTCATCGACTCTTGAGACAAAAACGCTTCCATCTCCCCTTTTTTCGCAATCGCTTCATCCAGCTCTTTATCTGACCCCTTGATGTATGCACCGATACGGATGAGCATCTCATTCTCTTTTAAAAGGGTATAAAGGCGGCGAAAACGGCGAACGGCGGCGAGATGTTCGGGGGTAATAATGTCATTCATGACCCGTGACGCGGAGTTGAGGATATGGATTGGGGGATAAATTCCAAAATCGGTAAGTTCCCGCGAGAGGACGATGTGCCCATCGAGAATAGATCGAGACTGATCGGCGATGGGATCGCTCATGTCATCCCCCTCTACAAGGACGGTGAAAAAGGCGGTGATCGAACCATGCCCCTCCTCTTTTCCCGCCCGCTCCATCAGCTGCGGCAACAGTGTCAACGACGAAGGGGGGTATCCTTTGGAAGTAGGAGGTTCACCCAGGGCCAGACCGATTTCACGCTGTGCCATGGCAAAACGTGTCACCGAATCCATCATAAAGAGGACATCGTGCCCCTGAGATTTAAAATACTCCGCCACGCTCATGGCACTAAACGCTCCGTATTTTCGCATCAGAGGCGAGTCATCGCTCGTTGCCACGACGACGACGGTATTTTCTAGATTTCCGCCGAGGCTTTTTTCGATAAATTCAGGGACTTCGCGCCCTCTCTCTCCGATGAGGGCGACAACCTTGATAGGCGCTTGCGCACCGCGTACAATCATCCCCATTAGGGTCGATTTTCCCACGCCGCTTCCGGCAAAAATACCGAGTTTCTGCCCTTTTCCGCACGTCAGCAATCCGTCGATAGTTTTTACCCCTACGCTAAACACCTCATCGATCATCCCCCGCTTCATCGCGGCGATAGGGGCTTTGATAATCGGCTCAATATGGCTACCGAATATCGCCCCTTTTCCATCGATCGGATTCATAAACGGATCGACTACTCGTCCTAGAAGCCCCTCTCCTACGTCGATAACCATCCCCGTTTGGTTGGGGAATACCTTGTCCCCTGCACGAAATCCCTCGACAAACCGAAATGGAGTAATAAAAAAGCGGTTACGCTCCACTTCACTCACCATTCCCAGAGTCTCAGCCCCATTCACATCAGAAACGATCGTAACCGTATCCCCAATGCTCACATGAAGCCCCTCCGCGACGATGACCGTCGGAGAGATTTTTATAATTGTTCCAAACACGGTGTGCAGTTTTTGTGAACCTAAGCGGTCGCGAAGAGATTTTAGTGGCATTGATTAATAGCGGTTGCCGCTAGAGGAGTTAATAAGGCTAAAAAATTCTATGCGGGTTTTTTCATCGCGCTTGAAGAGTCCGCGCAACGCACTCGATGTTGTCGTCGAACTGATCTTCTGCACCCCTCGCATCTCCATACACATATGGCGTGCTTGAATAACAACAGCCACCCCTTTTGGAGAAATAGACTCCATCAGCGCATCCGCAATTTGCTCGGTGAGCTGCTCTTGTATCTGCATACGACGGGCGAATACATCGACCACACGAGGGATTTTCGAGAGTCCAACCACTTTTCCATCAGGAATATAGGCAACATGCGCACGTCCGATAATGGGAAGCAAATGGTGTTCACACGTGGAATAAAACTCGATGTCTTTGATCAGAACCATCTCATCGTTACTGCTCTCAAACATCGCTGAATTCAAAATAGCTTGCGGGTCTTCCTTGTACCCTCCATAGATAAATTCGTACGATTTCAAAACACGTTCGGGCGTTTTAAGCAATCCCTCGCGCGCGACATCTTCCCCCATGTGTGTAATCATTGTTTTTACTGCATTCAAAAACTGTTCGTTATTGTCTAATCCCATAGTTGCTCACTTAAAAAATATTCTTATTACTCTAACACGTTCTAGCTTTTATTCAGCCATTTATTAACCATTTTAGGGTATTATTGCCACCATTTACTCATCATGAGATAACCCTATAAGGATATTAATGCAAATCACAACCAAAAAAATCGACTCTGCAAACGCGAAAATCAATGCGGCTATCACACGCAGCACAATCGACACAAACGTCGAAAAAATTGCCAACCAGCTTTCTAAAGATGCGAAAATCGCCGGTTTCCGTAAAGGTAAAGTCCCTTTGAGCGCCGTTAAAAAACAGTACGGTGAGCGCCTTGTTCAAGACGCAGAAGCGCAAGCACTACGTGATTTACTAAACGAAGGGCTCAAATTAATGGAGATCGCAAATGAGACCCTTATCGGTGAGCCAAACATCACAAAATTTGAGAAAAACGACAACGGTATCGATGTTGAAGTAAGCATTGCAATGCGTCCGGCAATCGAGCTTGGTGATTACGCTGCTATGGTTCCAGAAGTGGCTAAGCCTGCTATTGATGATATGGCAATTACGATACGTATCGAAGAACTAGCCGGCGCACAAGCCCCTCTTGTAAACATTGATGAAGATCGCCCCCTTATTATCGGTGATTCAGCGCTTCTCGATTTTGAAGGATTTGTCGATGGCGAACCGTTTGATGGCGGTAAAGCGGAAAACTTCTCATTGCGTTTGGGAAGCGGTCAATTTATCCCAGGATTTGAAGATCAAGTAGTCGGGATGAAAAAAGGGGATGAAAAAACCATCGATGTTACCTTCCCTGAAAATTACGGCGGAGCAAAATTGGCAGGAAAACCTGCAAGTTTCAAAGTAAAAATCAACGCTATTCAGGCTAAAGAGCCTGTAGTAATTGATGATGAGTTGGCGAAAAAAATGCTTCCTGGATTTGAAGACGCAACGGTCGATATGCTCAAAGAAAAAATAAAAGAACAGCTTGAAACCGAAGCGATGAGCGAACTTTATAACAACGAGCTCAAGCCAAGCTTGATGGAAACATTCGTAAGTGCATTCACTATTGATCTTCCGGAGTTCATCGTTGAACAAGAGATGGATATGGCGTTGAACAAAAAAGCGCGCGACATGACGGAAGCAGAAATTCAAGAGCTTCGTGATGACGCAGAGAAAGTGAAAGAAATTCGTGAAACATTCCGTGATGATGCGTGTCGTGCAGTAAAAGCAACCTTTATCGTCGATGCTCTCGCTCGCGCTGAAAACATCGTTGTTAACGAGCAAGAGTTGATGCAAACTATCTATTTCGAAGCGATGCAAATGGGTCAAGATCCTGCTGCTGTGTATAAAAACTACCAAGAATCAGGTTATTTGCCGGCAATCCAAATGGCGATGATCGAAGATCGCGTGTTGAGCAAATTGCTTAACGATAAAATCAAGTAAGCCCGATGAGCTATATCCCTTACGTTATCGAAAAAACAGGGCGAGGAGAGCGGTCGTACGACATCTATTCACGTCTTCTCAAAGACCGTATCATTATGCTAAGCGGTGAAGTAAACGATTCTGTCGCCTCTTCTATCGTGGCGCAAATGCTTTTTTTGGAAGCAGAAGATCCACAAAAAGACATCTATTTTTACATAAATTCTCCGGGTGGCGTTATCACCTCTGGAATGGCAATATACGACACAATGAACTACATCCGTTCTGATATTTGTACGATCTGTATTGGTCAAGCGGCATCGATGGGAGCGTTTTTACTCAGTTCCGGGACTAAGGGGAAGCGTTATGCTCTCCCCCATGCACGTATCATGATCCACCAGCCTCTAGGCGGCGCCCAAGGTCAAGCAACGGACATCCAAATCCAAGCCAAAGAGATTTTGCGGATGAAAGCGGAGCTTAATGATATTTTGGCAAAAAATTGTGGACAAAGCATCGAAAAACTTGAAAAAGACACCGATCGTGACAACTTTATGTCAGCCGCTGAGGGTGTAGAGTATGGTATTATTGATGAAGTGCTTGTACAAAAAGAAAAAGCTGAGACGAAAGAGTAATTGATGGCAGAAGAGCAAAAATATTCTTATCACTCTCACACTGATAGCAGCGAGTCCATCCGGGCGGGGCACTTAAGTGATCCCACCAGTGATTTGGAAATTTTTGCTAAAGAGGTGCTCAACGCCCTCATTATGGACAACCTTCCCCCCACCCCTAACAATTTTTCTCTCTATTTCGATCGCATTCTCGATGATAAAAGCGAGAGTCTCCGTCGTCAAATCGGCTCTATTTTAGAGCTAGAAGAGGGGAGCGAAGATGAAAAAAATATTGGACTCGAAAAAACACTCAAGCAAGGTTTTTCTTCCATTAAAAGCATCCTGCAACTGAGTGCAACTCTTTATAAAAATATGACTTTAATGGAAAAAATCCTCGATAAGCGTAGAGAAGAGATGAAAAACACCCCCTCTTTAGCGGTGGCAAACGATCTCTTAACGTCTCTTAGCGGAGATGTCGGAAAGCTCGGAAATATTTTGAAAAAGCAAGTCTCTCACATGAAAGAGCTTTACACAGAAACGGCGAATACCGTCCGACAAGTAGAAAATGAAACAATTTTTGATGATCACTACGGTGTCTATAATAAGCGTTATCTCATCGTAAAATTAACGCAGGAATCTCATTTGGTTGAAGAGTTTCACCATAAAAGTTCTCTTATTATGGTTCAGCTCTCAAGCGCAACCCTTTCACAAATCACCAGCGAAAAAGCCAAAGGGCTTATGATGCGTACCGTTTCGCGCCTCCTCCTTAAAACATCACGCCGAAGCGATACCGTTGCCCATTATGGCGAAGGGGTATTTGCGATGATGCTCAAGCACACCGACATCGAAAGTGCCAAACGTGCGGCAGACAGACTCTACGAGTTGGTCTCAACGACCAATTTCTTTCTCGGTGAGCAAGAGATTCAACTACGCATTGCCATAGGGATTGCCGAGATCAATCCGGTTCTCTCTATTGAAAACCTGCTGGCATGCACACTGGATGCCATGGAAGAGGCTAATAATGAAAAAAAATACCACTATGTTGTCTGCAACGGTTAAAAATTTCTGGTTATGATGTTAAAAATAGTTACCTATCCGGATAAATTACTAAAATTACCTTCCAAAGCGGTC
Organism: Sulfuricurvum sp.; assembly: GCA_036821965.1. Lineage (GTDB taxonomy): Bacteria > Campylobacterota > Campylobacteria > Campylobacterales > Sulfurimonadaceae > Sulfuricurvum. Next base: position 712,934 of record DAISIO010000002.1, on the reverse strand, counting down.
GAACATTTCGATCAGGAACTGCATACCTTTTTGGATAATATGTTTGAAACCATGATGGGCAGTAACGGCATCGGATTAGCTGCTATTCAAGTAGCACGTCCACTCCGTGCACTTATCCTTTGCATTCCCGATGATGAGGGGGAACAAAAAAAAGAAAATGTTCTTGAGATTATTAATCCTGTCATCCATGCCCCTCAAGGGCTCACCACTTACCAAGAGGGGTGCCTGAGTGTCCCAGGATTTTATGAAGATATCGAACGGTTTGAATCCCTCATCCTGCACTATCAAAACCGTCATGGCGAAGCGTGTGTTCTTGAAGCTAATGAGCTTTTAGCCATTGCGATACAGCACGAAATCGATCATTTGGAGGGGAAGCTTTTCATTGAAAAGCTCACCTACAATCGCCGTAAAAAATTCGAAAAAGAGTACAAGCGCGCCCTCAAAGAGAAAAAATAATATTGCAAATTGCAATATTTTATCCTTCATAAATCCAATCTGATACAATAGCTGTTAAATAGTATGGTGGTATTATATGAAACAGTTACTCTGCGCAACATTCGAGGGGATTGATGCCAAAACCGTCGAAGTCCAATTTACCGCTACCAAAGGGCTTCCCGCCTTTACGATCGTCGGAATGGTAAATACCGCCATCGCAGAGTCTAAAGAGCGTGTAAAATCCGCGTTGCTCAGCAATCAGTTCACCTTCCCACCAAAACGCCTTACCATCAACCTAGCCCCCAGCGACATACGCAAAGAGGGCTCTCATTTTGATCTTGCCGTTGCCACACTGATTGCATTAGGAGAGAGCAGTGCCGAGATTGAGGGATGGTATGTATTCGGTGAACTGGGACTGGATGGCAGCGTCACCGAAAACACCCTCCTGTATCCCATCATCCTCTCGCTTGCCAACCAAGGTTCTATTACCAAAGCCATTGTCCCAGCCAACGCGATTGAAAAGCTTTCCCGTATCCCGAACATCCAATTTTATGGAGCCAGCACCCTCAACGAAACGCTCGAGATATTGCAAAGTACAAACCAAAGTGCACATGTCAGCACCACAACTTTTGCATTTGCGTCACTCTCACATCAAGAGAAGGAGTATTTTTACCACCAAGAGTACCCTCTCGATTTCAAAGAGATAAAAGGGCAGGAGCATGCCAAACGTGCCGCCCTCATCTGTGCCGCCGGAATGCACAATATCCTCCTAGAAGGCTCCCCAGGCTCCGGTAAATCGATGATTGCAAAACGACTTCACCATATTCTCCCGCCGCTCCACAATGATGAGATGCTAGAATGTGCCAAACTCGAAATACTTGATGGCAAAGAGCCCTCCTTTACCCCCGTGCGTCCCTTCAGAGCCCCTCACCATACCAGCACCCAATCGAGCATCTTCGGCGGAGGGAGCCACAAAGCCCAAATCGGAGAAGTGGGGCTGGCGCATGGCGGGATGCTTTTTTTCGATGAACTCCCCCATTTTTCCAAAAATATCCTCGAAGCATTGCGGGAACCTCTCGAAGATCGCCACATACGCATCTCACGTGTAAACACAAAAGTCACATACGCCGCCAATTTTCTCTTTGTCGCCGCCATGAACCCCTGTCCATGCGGAAATCTTCTCAGCAATGTGACCCCGTGCCGATGTTCGGATATGGAGATAAGCCGCTATCGTTCCCGCCTCTCCGATCCTTTTTTAGACCGTATTGATCTTTTTATCCAAATGCACCAAAGCAACGCTGAGGACAAACCCTCCCATACTTCGCAACAGCTGCACCAAAAAGTGCGTGACGCTTTTATGCAACAAAAAAGACGAGGGCAAGAGAGACTAAACGGTTCCCTCACCGATCAAGAAATACCGCGTTTTTGTCCTTTAGCCGATGAAGCACAAGGGATTATGGATCAAGCGATTGGGCGTTTTGGTTTATCGTTTCGTGCAGTGGGGAGGATTTTAAAAGTGGCGCGCACTATTGCGGATTTAGAAGGAGCTGAGGATATTGCAAAAGAGCACCTCCTAGAGGCGCTCAGTTATCGGAAGCGGTAGAAGTACACGTAAGCGCGTACTTGGGCTTCCTGCCAAAGGGATTTTATCTCTTTGGTTTTTACATTACCTAAAATGTTGCCACAACCCACTGGGTAATAACAAAACCACCCACTACAAGCCAAATAAACATAGAACCAGCCGTATACAGCGGTGCCAGCCCCAAGCCTTTGAATTTCGCGAAACGTGTCCCCATACCCAACGCGGTCATCGCCATTGTCAGCAAAAACGTATCAATGAGGTTAATATTATCGATTACCCCTTTGATGATCGTTGCCATATCTTCGGGGGCGGTTAGCGTATAGGTATGAATCAGGGAATTCACCCCAGCCATACCGATAAAATAAACGGCAAACCATGGGATAACGAGTTGCATTTTCGACGCCTCTCCCCCCGATTTTTTTGCCATCATCCCAAGTACAAGACCCAAAACAATAAGCATCGGCGCAATCATAATAACCCGCGTCATTTTAACAATAACCGCCGTATTCGCCATATCTGCACCAGCACCCGGAACGGATGCAGGTACGGCCACCACTTGCGCTACCTCATGAATCGTACCTCCTACATACATCCCAAACGTAGAGGGGCTCATATGCAAAAATCCTGTTGCAGGCTCGATAAGTGTCGCATACAAAACAGGGTATAAAAACATCGAGATTGTCCCAAAAAGAACGACCATAGAGACAGCAATCGCCGCTTTATGCTCTTCCGCCTTCAATACGGGTTCGGTCGCTAGAACAGCGGCAGCACCGCAAACAGAAGCGCCGGAAGCCGTCAGAATAGAGGTGTCTCTGTCCATTTTGAACACCTTCGTTCCCAACCATATCCCAATAATCATGGTGGAAGAGAGAACTAGAAGTGAGACCATAAATCCCTGCATCCCCACTTCAGCAATCTGCTGAAACGTAATCCGAAAACCGTAAAAAACAATGGCGAAACGCAAAATCTTTTTACCTGAGAAGGTGATACCGCTCTCCCATGCTGAGGGAAACCTATTATGGAGGGTATTAGCATAAAAAATACCCAGTACAATCCCCACCACTAGCGGTGATATACCTAGATTTTTTACTGCACTCAGTTCAGCAATCATAGTTGCGGCGGCGGCAAAAATAGCAACAAAGAGGATACCGTTAAACGTTCCGGCTCGCTTTTTGGGTGAAAATGGCATAAAATATCTCCTATAGTAAAAAAAACATTATACCAAACTCCTACTGCACACTTAACTCTAAACGGGTTGCTATACCCTCTTTGGGATCAAACGGACTTTTTTCATTATTGCCGATCAATACGCGACTCACCAATTCCGGATTTTTGTGCAGATACTCAACAATGGCTTTAGCGCGTTTGGATGCCAATACCTCCAATTCAGCCGGCGCAATCACTTGAAATACAATAAGCTTCTCTATCAATGCGGCAGTGTAGTGTTGTGTAAACTCTGCCTCTTGCGGGTATTTCTCCTCCATAGCCGCACGAAGGATTTTTACGTCGGAAAAGTTCACCTGTTTTTTCGCTGTTGCTTCGAGATACTCCAAACTCAGCGCATCCGTCGGATCAATCCCTTTTTTACTATGCTGACCGATAATAGAGGCAATGAGTTTTTGCACCTGAAGCGCATGTTCATCTTCGGCAGCCGCCCATCCGCCGTGCACCGTAAGGGTTAGTTTCGGACGCTTTGCCAAGAGGGTTGATATCTTATCGAGTTTTTCGCGCTCCGGCGGCAATACACTATCCTCACCGGCATCAAACGATACTTTTGAGAGTGAATCATCCTGTGAATCGATCCCCAGTAGTGATCCCAAAAGCCGAAAAGGTGCCGTAACCGCCTTGGTTAAAAGATTGCCGATTACCTGCCATATTATTTTTCCATACCGAAACTTGGGATCGGTGACATTTCCCTCGATAGGAAGATCAATATCCATAACACCATCGCTGTCTTCGAGCAAAGCAACGACGAGTTTCAGCGGCCATTTTGCCCCCCCTTCAACTTCGTCTCCCAGCTCTATATTTTTAATGACAACTTTATTTTGTGCGTCAAGATTTCCCTTATTTATTTTATACACCAGATTTAAAAATAGTTTTCCATTGGCGATCTTATATCCCAAAAACTGGAGAGAGTAGGGGGTATAATTTTTCAGCTCCAGATTCTCAAAGTCCACATGTATATCGGTAAGCGCTTTGGGATTTTTGGTGTTGATCGTCCCATTGATTTTGGTCAATCCATACTCATCGACCCCCCCTCGCAGCTTCACAAATGTCGTCACATCTTTGGTCGTTGAAATCCCCAGTATCTCACCGCCCAAATCATGCGTATAGGTTTTAAAAGGCAAGGGGAGAGAGAGATCGCTAAATGTAGCACTGCTGTTCACCAACGCGAGCTTTACAATATCTATTCCAAACGGATTTCCCTCTTTGCCCCTCTCATTGGAACCCCCCCTTTTGGCTTTACTGAGGGTAGAAAAGTTGAGCGTTTTGTTTTGATCGAAAAGAACGTTCGCATAGAGCCCATCCACCGAAAGCTGATTGATCTTGAGGCGATTATCGGGATAGGTATACGTAAACGGGGTTGCCCCTATACGATTCCATCCCAGCAACACGCTACGGTCGCGTCTGTCCTCAACCACCCAATCATTCAGGGAAATTTTCCCCTCAACGGAAGTTTTTTCAGGGGTAAAAGAGTACACACCTATGATCCCCAAATCACCACGGCGTAACGTAGCATACGTTGCAGGATCTATATAGGGATCGATGAGAGGGAGAGAAAAATCTTTTAGCTCAAATTTTCCCTTGCTCTGCAAGCTCTCGCGGCGAAGATACGATGAGATCTTCATTGTTGTCTTTTGGTTGATCCGACCCCTGCTCTCAATAGTCATCGTTGTTTTTGGATTACTCGAAACATTCTTTACCACTACAAAAAGGGGATCAACATCCACTGCTACATTACGTTTGGGAACCTCATCGACAAAACCTATTTTTGCATTATTCAACACAAAATTATCGAGGGAATAGCTCCATGGCGCCTGGGGAGAATCTTTCTCTTTATCACCCGTTTTTGGCGAAGAAGTGATCAGCTGCTGAAGATCAATCGTCCCATTTTCAAGCCGTTTTGATGAAACAGTTGTCCCGTCCATAATGACGTTTTGGATATGAGCATTTTTGGCTTCACGCTCCAGAGCAATTCCCCCCACGTTTAAACTCTCAAATCCAACAATAGTTTTTAAATCACGGAGACGACGAACGTCCATTTTTCCCGTTTTAACCTCCATGTTGAGAAATTTTTGCGGGTCACTGCTGAGATGGTGTGCCGTAAGGTTTATCCCCTCCAAGGTTGCCAAATAGGGCTCTTTTGGTGCGCTATCGCTCCACTTAGCCCCCATATTTTCAAGGCTAACGTCACCGATACTCACCTGCCACGGGACTTTGGTCTCATTTTCATCTTCCGGAAATGCCGTCTTAATCTGTTCCACATAGTCCAGCCAATCGATCACTCCGCTGCGTGAACGCGATGCACTAAGAGATAACCCGTCGAGACTAAAACGATCCGCATTCAGCTCTTTACGCAATGGAAATACCGTTGCGTTTTCCAGCCTCAAGGTATTCATACTCAAAAGATGACGCTGCTCTCCCTTTGGAATAAGACGCAGTTTATTCACCCTCACCGCAAGATTGGAGAGCTTTGTAGCGTTAATATCGTCGGTACGGAGAAGATAATCAAACCGAAGGGCTATTGTTCCATCGGCCACTTCGATGGGGAGTTTTTCTTTAAAATATTTCCATGGGGTATAAAGTTTTCCCGAATCATACGCAACACCGCCCACAATCTTAAAAGGTTTCATCGCGGCAATTTTTCCCCGTATATCAACAAATCCCCCCTCATTAATCGTTGCATAGAGTCGCATTAACCCCTGAGAATTGGAGCTGTTTTTTACGTCGATATTTTCGAGATGAAATCCGATTTGGTCTATCTTTTGATGGTACTTTCTCCCCTCGCTCCTATCGGAATAATCAATCACCCCTCCCTTGAGAGTAAAATCATGGAGGAGCAGTGCCAAGGGTTCTGAGGCTGTATCTGTCACATTTTTTTCATCACCGCCACTGAGCCAACCGAAATTCATCGTTCCGTTTGCATCTTTCTCAATAGAAATATGTGGATTTTTAATTTCCAACGCGTCGATCACGACCCTTTGCTTCCAAAGGTATTCCATCGGATTGGCATTGATCATCAACTGCTCAACCGCCACAAAATCCCCATTTTCAGGTGTCTTAAAGGAGAGTTTTTGCACGGTCAAGCGAAAGGTAAAGGGGTTAAATGAGGCGGATTCAACAGCAAACGCTCCACCCTCGCTTGCGATGGCTACTTTTTCAGGAACAATATCTTTGATGATGTAGGGGACACCAAAAAATCCGGCAATCGCATAGACACTCACTACCGCTACAGCTCCATACGCCAAAAATCGTTTTTTCATCCGCTAACCTTTTGTAAATAGACTTTAATTCTATCATACTTAAGCGACTTTGTGAGATAATCGTCTCCATTTATCTCACCATTAGGTCATTCACATGCAACGTAAAAAAATATACAATCCTGCCTCCACCGAGCATGTTAATGACCGTCGTATTTTTGGTGGAAACCCTACCGGTATTTTTGAGTTGAACAACATCAAATACCAGTGGGCATACAACCTCTGGGAGATGATGCTCAACAACACATGGTTCCCAAAAGAGGTCGATATGACCCGCGATGCGGTAGACTACAAATACCTCACCGAGATGGAGAAAACAGCCTACGATAAAGCCCTCTCCCAGCTTATTTTTATGGACAGCTTGCAGACGAACAATCTCATGGACAACATCAACCCCTATGTCACCGCCCCTGAAGTCAATCTCATTTTAGTGCGCCAAAGTTTCGAAGAGGCGCTCCATTCGCAAAGCTATGCCGTTATGGTGGACTCGATCAGCCAAAACAGTGAAGAGATCTATGATCTTTGGCGCAGAGATATGATGCTCAAAACCAAAAATGACTCCATCGCCGCGCGTTACGATGAGCTCTCAAATGACCCCAGCGAGAGTGCGTTTGTCAAAGCGTGTTTTGCGAACCAAATTTTGGAGGGGATCTATTTTTACAGCGGATTCACCTACATCTACACCCTCGCACGATCGGGCAAAATGTTAGGAAGTGCTCAGATGATCCGCTTTATCCAGCGTGATGAAGTGACCCACCTCGTACTGTTTCAAAACATCATCAACACGTTGCGTCGTGAACGCTCTGATCTTTTTACCGAAAGTTTGATCGAAGAAGTTTACGATATGTTCCGTAAGGCGGTAGAGCTCGAAATCGCCTGGGGTCAATACATCACGCAGGGACAAATTTTGGGTCTTACCAATGAAATCGTTGCCCAATATATCCAATATCTCGCCGACGTCAGACTCCACGCCGTCGGTCTAAAGCCTCTCTATAACGTTGCCAACCCGATTAAATGGGTCGATGATTTTTCGAAGTTTAATGACCAAAAAACCAACTTCTTCGAGGGAACCGTCACAAATTATTCCAAGGGAAGCCTCAGTTTTGATGATTTCTAAACCCATTGTTTCCCTCTGCATCCCAACCGATGCCCATTTTGAAAACAACCTGACCAAGCTTATCCTCCTTCTCGCGCACGCAGATGAGGATGCAATACTCGTTGCCCCCGAAGTGTGTCTCACCGGTTTTGCCTACGATCGTTTCGAGGAAGCCGCCGCATTTACCCCTATCGCCCTTCAAAAACTTTCCGAATGGATAGGAAATCGACTACTTATTTTCACTGCCATTACAAAAATCGGCGAGCACTTTTTTAATACCGCGTATGCCCTCTGTAATGGCAAAATCATCCACTCTCAATCCAAAGCCAAACTTTTTTCCCTCGGTGGCGAGACGGAGCACTTTAGCGCCGGAGAAGAGAACGGTATTATCCGGTTTGTACACGCCGGAATAGAGATCGGCATTTTAATCTGTTTTGAGCTTCGCTTTAAATCTCTCTGGCAGCAGCTTGAAGGATGCGATATCATTGCAGTACCTTCACAATGGGGAAAAATCCGAAGCGAACACTTCATCACCCTCACCACGGCCCTTGCCATTATGAATCAGTGTTACGTCATTGCCAGTGATGCCGCTAACGAAGATACAAGCGGGATGAGCGGGATTATCACCCCCTTTGGTAGTGAACTGCGAAACAATGGGGCGGAAGCCCTCAACTCTACATATGAAGAGCGCACCGTTATGGCTATGCGCCGCTACCTAAACATAGGGATACCTTGTGACCGATAAAGTAATCCTCATTAAAACCACCCGTATGAGCGAAGAAATTATAAAAAAATTTCCTCTTCGCCCCATTATCAAAAACGCGATTATCCAAACCAATCGTGAAATGTTTGTTCCCCTCGCGATGCGCCACAATGCCTATCGTCTCGATGCTCTTCCCATTGGGGCACAGCAATACATCTCCTCACCGCTCACCGTCGCTAAAATGAGCCAGTATTTGAGCCCAGAGGGGTGCGACAGCGTGTTGGAGATCGGATGCGGCAGCGGTTATCAAGCGGCCGTCCTTTCCCACCTCTTTCGCCGTGTTTTTACCATCGAGCGGATCGAATCCCTTCTTCTCGAAGCCAAAGAGCGGTTTCGCCATTTAAAACTGGGGAACATTCACACCCGCACCGATGACGGACAAAACGGATGGGAGCAATACGCCCCGTTTGATCGCATCCTCTTTTCGGCCTCCGCACGGACAATTCCCCAAAAACTCTTTGATCAGCTGAGAGAAGGGGGGATTTTAATCGCCCCCATGGAGCGTGGACGGGAGCAGGTCATTACCCGCTTTACCAAGCGGGGAGGCAAAATCATGGAAGACGCCCTTGAGGTATGTGATTTTGTCCCTATCTTAGACGGGGTTGTCCGATGACCCTTCCCGAAGCGTTTACCCAACGGCTAGAGCAAATTGTTCCACGTGAACAGCTGGAGGCGATTCTCAGCACTTTCGATGCACCAAAGCAAGTGACCTTTCGGGTCAATACCCTAAAATCAACACCGCAAGCACTTGAGTCTGAACTCGATGAAGCCAAAATTCCCTACGAAAAAGTAGGGTGGAAAACAGAATTTATGGAGGGGGTCTATCGTATTGCCCCCGAAGACAAACTACGCCTTACGCAAACCGACGCGTTTTACGGCGGACGGCTCTATATTCAAAATCTAGCTTCCATGATCGCACCGTGGATCTTGGCCCCACAGCCAGAAGAGACTGTTCTCGATCTGGCTGCTGCCCCTGGCGGTAAAACACTGATGCTAGCCGGGATGATGGAAAACACCGGATGGCTCTCCGCCGTAGAGCTCTCACGTGAACGTTTTTTCCGCCTCCGAGACAATCTAGCCTCCCAAGGGGTCACCAACGCCCATACCTACATGACCGATGGACGAAGCGTAGGGAAAAAATGCCCCGAGATGTTTGACCGCATACTTCTCGATGCCCCCTGTTCCTCCGAAGCACGCTTTAAAACCCATGAGCCAAAATCAATGTCCTTTTGGACCATCCACAAAGTCAAAGAGACCTCCAAGCTCCAGCGCAGATTGCTCCTCTCCGCATACGATGCTCTCAAGCCGGGAGGCAAACTTCTCTACTGTACCTGCTCATTTTCTCCCGAAGAGAACGAAAGCCCTCTCCAGCACCTCTTAGAGCGCCATGGAGAGCATTTAAACACTTTGCCCCTCACTTTGCCCTTCGATAACATACAAAAGCCTTTACAGCGTTGGGGAAAAGAAGTTTTTGACGAGCGGATTCAAAACGGCGTGCGGATTTTACCGACCGATACGATCGACGGATTCTTTTTATGCTTATTGGAGAAAAAAGGGTGAACTCCATCCTCTTTGTCTGCCTCGGCAATATCTGCCGTTCACCGATTGCCGAAGGGATAGCCCGTAAACTGATAAAAGAGGGTGGTCATACCATCACGGTCGATTCTGCGGGAACGGGGCATTGGCATGTTGGCGAATCACCGTGTGCACATTCCGTACAAGTCGCGAGAGACCATAATGTCGATATCTCCCATCTCCGTGCCCGTCAGGTTAAAAAAATCGATTTCTCTACTTTTGATTTGATTGTCGCACTCGATCAAAGCAACTATCAGGATCTCAAAACGATGGGATGTACCAATCTAATCAAATTAGGGGATTACGGCTATCAAGGTGCTGACGTCCCCGATCCCTATTTTTTTCAAGGGTTCGAAGGATTTGAGAATGTGTATGAAATGATTGAAAATTGCGTCAAAGAGCTACTTAACCGCTAAATGGCAGCTCTTCATACCCCATCGTGCTTCCGATGATGTACAACGGTGCTTCATACGCACGCCCGTTATAACTGCCGATTGCTAACGCACACTCGTTAGCGCTGATCTCTACTGTTATCCCATCAGACATATCAAGTGATTTCAAAACATTGTCACTCACCAGTTTTGCATCACACACGCCACTAACAACAAATATTATATCAATCCAGTCATACCCGCGGGCAATGTCTTGTACACTAAAGAGAATAGAAATGGTAGTAGGGGAGAGGGGAGTGATGGAACGGATTTGCCCCTGACGGGCAAAATCTATCCTCACTAACAATGCCGTTAGTGTGGAGGAGCTGAGGGGCTTTACTGGCACCCGTCGCACTCCATAGAGCGATCCGCTGTCTCCTCTTTGGCTTCCGGAGATTGTGATCGCAGGTAGTAGGTCGATTTGAGACCCAGTTTCCATGCAAGCATATAGATATCGTTGAGATATTTACCGCTTGCTTTATCGAGCGTGATAAAGATATTGAGACTTTGTCCCTGATCGATCCATTTTTGGCGAATGGCTGCCGCTTTGATCAAAATCGTCTGATCGAGATCGTACGCAGGGGTGTAATATCCCCATGTTTCCGGAGAGAGCTTCGGAGCAACGACGGGGATGAGCCCTGAGAGATTCTCTTCAAACCACTTGCGCTTATAGACAGGTTCTATTGTTTGGGTCGTCCCCGTAAGGATCGAAATCGAACTGGTAGGGGCGATTGCCATCAGATAGCCGTTGCGCATCCCTTGTTTTTTGATGGTTTCACGTAGAACATCCCAATCGTAGCTAGAGGCAAACAATCCGCCACGATCAACAAGATTACGTACTTCCGCCGTTGCATGGTCCATCGGTAAAATACCGCGGCTCCACTTAGAACCTTGATACTCGGCATACGACCCTTTTTCAACCGCCAAATCCGAAGAGGCTTTGATCGCGTTATAGCTCACCGATTCCATCACTTCATCGATCTTGTCGAAATGTTCTTGCGTACCCCACATGATCTTATTCTCTGCGAGCATTTGCGCTTCACCCATAACACCCAAACCGATCGCACGGCTACGCATGTTAGTCCGTTTTACTTTTTCTAACGGATAGAAATTGAGGTCGATAACATTGTCGAGGGCACGAATCGCAATAGGGACGATACGGTCAATCTCTTCTTTCGTGTTAATACGTGACAGGTTGACGGAAGCTAAATTACACACTGCCGTTGCCCCGTCAACTTTCTCTTTTTCCACGATATAAATAGGGCGTCCGCCGAGTGAATCGAGCGCTGTTACTTTGTTAGCAGGCTTATTAATACCGCTATCAACCGTGACCAACTCATCCTCTTCATACGTTACAAACGAACCGTCTTCAAATTTGATTTTGATCAAATAATGGTTAGGCTGTGTGTTTTGAAAAATTTCTGTACACAAATTCGAACTGCGGATGATTCCATAATGATCATTCGGGTTAGCACGGTTAGCGCTGTCTTTGAAACACAAAAACGGACTGCCCGATTCAAAATAACTCGTGAGGATTTTCTTCCATAAGTCTTTCGCTTTGGTGTGCTCTTTGATAACACTCGCATCTTGTTCAAGTTCTACATAACGCTTCTCAAACTCATCACCGTACAGTTCGCTCAGATCTTTGACATCGTACGGATCGAACATCGTCCAAATACCGTCTTCTACGACCCGTTTCATAAACATATCATTGATCCACAATGCAGGGAACAAATCATGCGCACGTCGTCGCTCTTCACCAGAGTTTTTCTTAATATCGAGGAAATCTTTGACGTCCATGTGCCACGGCTCTAGGTAAACGGCGATCGCCCCTTTGCGGGTTCCCAGCTGATCAACGGCGATCGCGATGTCATTGGTGATTTTCAAAAACGGTACGGTTCCGCCCGCCGCATTTTTATGTCCGTCGATGAACGAGCCCATCGCGCGTACTTGCGTCCAATCCCAGCCGATACCGCCGCCAAATTTAGAGAGCAATGCCATCTCTTTATAGGCATCGAAAATCCCCTCGATGTTATCCGGTGAACTCCCGATGTAGCATGAGCTAAGCTGGTGGCGCGTCGTACGTGCATTTGAGAGAGTAGGGGTCGCCATCATCACTTCAAATTTTGACATCATGTCATAAAACTTTTTTGCCCACCCTTGCGCATCAGACTCATTTTGCGCCAAGAACATCGCAACGGCCATAAACATATGCTGCGGCAGCTCGATTGGATCCCCATTGCGGTCTTTGATGAGATAACGGTCGTAGAGTGTTTTAACGCCCAAATAATTGAACTCCAAATCCCGCTCAGGAACAATGTATTTTTCTAAATCGGGTAAATCGTATTTTTCTTTTAGCCCTAATAGAATACGCCCCTCCGCTTCACAGCGCTCGAAATAGCTCAAGAGGCTTCCATATCCCGTAAAACCATTTACACGATGATACAAATCGTATAAAAAGAGACGCGATGCCACAAACGTCCAGTTAGGAGAATCTATGTCTATTTTATCTACCGCTGTTTTGATAAGGGTATGTTGAATCTCATTGCTCGTAATCCCGTCACGAAATTGGATCTGGGCATCGACTTCGAGTTCGCTCTGAGAGACATTGCTCAGTCCATCAACAGCGGCAAAAGTATATTTTTGAATTTTAGTAATATCGAGCGGCTCACGACGGCCGTTACGTTTGATAATGGTTAGCATAGTGTATCATCCTCATAATTCTTAGAGCGCATATTATACCCTCTAAATTTTAGAAATTCTTATAAATCATTGCCTCTTTTTTAGTCAAAAAATCTAAGCAAATAGTGAGCCAATTTTCGTTCTTTTATTTAAAAACACGGTCGAAAATACGATCAACGTTTTTCGTGTAATAATCAAAATTGAAACACTCACGTATTGCTTCTTCACTCAAACTTTGACGCAACTCTTCATCGTCTAACAGATATTGCAAATACAAACTCTCACCCTTTTCATTGGTAGCACTTTTCCCGTGCTGTAACCCTTCCCATACTTTCATCGCATTGCGCTGAACGATACGGTAGGCGTCCTCACGGCTAACACCTTTGAGCGGGAGCTCAAGCAATACTCGCTGAGAGAAAACCAAACCCCCTGTTAGGTTCAGGTTACGCATCATGTTCTCGGGATAGACCACAAGCTTGGATATAACACTGTTAAAACGGTGCAACATAAAATCAGAGGTAACAAAGCTGTCTGGGAGCCAGAAACGTTCGGTAGAGCTGTGAGAGATATCACGCTCATGCCATAACGCGACGTTTTCCATTGCAGGGACGGCGTACGAGCGGACCATCCGCGCCAACCCTGTAATGTTCTCCGTCAGAATCGGGTTACGCTTATGTGGCATTGCCGATGACCCCTTTTGTCCCACAGCGAAATATTCTTCACACTCATACACTTCGGTACGTTGCCAATGACGTACTTGTACCGCAAATTTTTCGATGGAGCTTGCTAACAACGCTAACGTAGTTGCGAGACGGGCATAACGATCCCGTTGGATAACTTGGTTTGATGCAGGAGCAGCTTTGAGTCCTAACGCCTCACACGTATACTCTTCGAGCTCTAACGGTGCGTGAGCAAAATTTCCCATCGCACCGGATACTTGACCGACGGCAATCACTTCCATTGTTTGTTCCAAGTTAGTGAGATGACGTGCCATTTCATCGTACCAAACCGCTAACACCAAACCAAACGTGATAGGTTCGCCGTGTATCCCATGAGAGCGTCCGACCATCAATGTCATCTTGTGCTCCATCGCACGTAGCTTGATAGACTCCATCACCATTTTCACATCATCTATAATAAGGGCTAACGAATCACGCATCTGTAATGCAACAGCAGTATCGACGGTATCAGAACTTGTCATCCCATAATGAAACCAACGGCTCTCTTCTCCTAGTGTTTCAGAAACAGATGTCGTAAACGCGATTAAATCGTGACGTGTAATCGCTTCAATCTCATCAATACGCTCTACGCTAAAGCCAGCATTAGCAATAATCTTTGCAGCATCTTCATCGGGAATCAATCCCAGCTTATTCCACGCAACCACAACAGCTTTTTCTACATCCAACCACGCTTGATATTTAGCTTGGATACTCCACTTCGATTTCATCTCTTCTCTGCTGTAACGATCTACCATATTATGTTCCTTGGATATGCTAAAATGCGCATCTTATTTAGACTTTTATTATATTTGTAGTCTACCAAACCTTAGCTTTTAAAGGAATATATTTTGCCCTTCGTCACCAAAAAACTCTGTGCCCCAACTCGTCAAAAAGCATTCCTATTTCTAATCAATGAGCTTGGACTCTCACAAGCCGAAGCGCAACGGCTCATTGCCAAAGGACGCCTTACCCAAAATGGTATCGTGATGAGCAATCAAGCGGGACTTATCGAAGGGGAGTTTGATTTTCTTATGTTTGAACCATTATCACAGGGTTTATCTGCTGCGTTTGTTGCCCCTAGTTTTGCTGTTTATGACAAACCAAGCGGTGTATTAGTTCACCCTCAAAGTCGCAAAACCCCTTATTCTCTAAGCGATGAAATCAAACATGAGTTTGGTGCAGATGCTAACGTTGCTCACCGCATTGACCAAGAAACAAGCGGCTTGGTGTTGGTGTCTCGTAACAAACAAGCCGAAACTGTTTTAAAATTGTTATTCGAAAACCGTCAAATAACCAAACGCTATTTGGCAATGGTGCACGGTCATTTAGAGAGTGATTTAGATATACAAGAGCCTCTTTTACGTCGTGAAGATACGGATACACTGGTTAGAATGGTGGTTAAGGTTCATCCTGATGGTAAAGCCTCTCGTACATTTATCAAGCCTCTGCACTACTATCCAGAGTATAATATGACACTTATTGAAGCCTCGCCGCTAACAGGTCGAACGCATCAGATACGTGTTCATTTGTTTCACGTGAAACATCCCATCGTTGGTGATCCCATTTATGGACAAAACGAAATGGATATACGACGATTTTTAGACAAAGTATTGACACCTAAAGAGAGGCTGGAGATGGGAGGGGCAACAAGGTTATTATTGCATGCACACTCATTGGAGTTTGATCACGAGGGGGAGCATCATCATATCGTCTCGAAGGAGGATTTTATTTCTATCTGTTTTAAGGCGATGAGAATAGAATAATCACTATTGGTTCCATACATTTCGATATTCCGTACTTAACCACTCGTCATCCCGTACGTGATACGGGATCCATTTTTTATATTGGGTTCCGTGTCGTAGCACGGAATGACGAGAAATTACAAACACTATAACATCAAACGTTATGGATATAACGCTGACGTTTTGCCTCTTTTATCTTCCGGATATCTACCACTATATATCCATCAATACAGTTATTAAAATCAACGTCAATACCAAAATCCATAAATTCAACACCCCCTTCTTCGCAAAGCTCTGTGTACTGTTTGTAGAGTGTTGGAACACCTAAATCAAACGTTTTAAGATAGTTTTTCAACCTCCTAAAGTCTTCACCGTAATCATCTCCTTTGAAAAATATGGAGAATTCTGTCTGAACAAATTCTGAAAGATTGTAAGGTGATTTGGCCCGAAGCATTGTATGATTGGTTCCAAAATAGTGAGAATAAAAGTAGACCAAAGCATCCTGAGCACTTTTGGGGAAATTACCCGAAATACTTACAGGACCTATCATATATTTTATATGTGGATTGTGGCTTAAGTACGCCCCTATCCCTTGCCATAGATAATCCAGTGCACGACTTCCCCAGTATTTTGGCTGAACAAAACTGCGTCCGAGTTCAATAGCATCTTCAAGAATAGGATCAAACGAATTGTTCATATCACACAGCTCATTCAAATACAGCCCCTCTTTTCCAAGCCATGATAATATCCATCCGCACTCCCCTATACGATATGCTCCAACTACTTCAAGATCATCATCATCCCATAATACCAAATGATTATAATAGCGATCATACTCATCGATATCGCGCGATTTGCCGCTCCCTTCACCTACTTTGCGAAACGAGTATTCGCGTAATCGTCCAATTTCATTGATCAAATTTGGGGCGTTATCATGTTCGATCAAATAGATTTCTTTGTTATCACTCGTCGTCCCTAAGCGTTCACCTCTCTTCAACTCCTGACGAATCTCCTGCCGCGATACAGGATGTGCGATGGAAGACTCTGTAGGATAAATACCGGTTTTTCCTTTTGATAGTCTCAGGAGGTGCTTACGAAACAATCTTGCGTGGTGTTTTTCTGACATAGCCGAATCGTTAAAAGCTCTGGGGGTAATAAGCTCGCCTACTTTGAAATCAAACACTTGATTTTTAGCCGCAAACATTTCGTGACTCAGCAACAGCGCGCCAAGCGGTTTGTATATCCATGATGACGCATAAAAAAGCCAGCTGTTGCGTGCTTTTATAAAGATCGGTAAAATAGGGGTAGAATTACGTTTGGCAAATTTTACAAATCCCCCTTTCCAACTTCCCTCTTTGAGTCCAAAAAACCCTGCCCGTGACACTTCTCCGCTAGGAAAAAAGAGTACTGTTTCTTCGGCCTGCAACGCAGCATCAATTTGACGCAATGCATTTTTGGAAAGTTTTTCATTGATATTATCAACACTGATTAAAAACTCTTTGAGTTGCGGAATCGAAGAGAGCATCTTATTAGCAACAATTTTAATTTTTTTATCTGTACGAACGCTGCACACCATTTGTATCAATGTTAATGCATCCAAAGCTCCCAAAGGATGGTTGGCAACAATAATCACTTTTCCGATTGCGGGAATATTTTCGATTTCGCGGTGAATTACCTTATAAGAAACATTTAAATGTTTCAGTACAGCATCTATAAATTCTAAACCATTTTTGGTTTCATGCTGTTGCATAAAGCGGTTAATAGAATTTTCGTGAACAACAAAACGGGTTAAACCCACAATAGATTTTGAGATCATATCAGGATACGTGAATAATATAGGATGTTCTTTTTTAAGTATGTATTCAACACTAACCATATTTGATTGCCTTATTTGTAAATCTAAAACAGTATGGTAAATTATGTTAATTTCAATTCCATTACACGGGGATTACATTCAGGTTACAACCATCAAAACGGTATCAATGTGAATAACTTTTTATAACATATGATTAATGCTAACTAAAATGCTTATCATTCTATGTAAAAGCTATTAAAGTGCCTGTTCTAGGGGTTTTAAGGGTTTTAAAAGTTTTTCTATTTCAGTAAATATTTAGATAAAAAATTTCTGAAATAGAAAAAATGTGTAAATAATAATCGAAAAAATCGGATAATTATTCACATCTCGCTCACAGTGTGAATATAAGGGGATTTGAAAAGAGTTTGATAAAGAAAAATAAGGAAAACACATCCTTACTTAAAAGCTTTTTTAGAGTTCAAAAATGAAGAAATACTAAGGGGAGTACGATACACTTCCATCTTAGCGGCTCTCCTGGTGTGTTAGCCGCTTACTATTGGTTTTATACGCCAAAGAAACAGACTCCTTTTTCTACGTTAACGCTGTGTTTTCTTCGGCAGAATGGCCGCATGCTGTTATACCGCATTTTTTTTCCATAATTTTTTGATTTATTTGTAATTTTACTCTTTGTCCATGGGTGATTGCTACTGCCATTGCATCGGTAATATCGAGCGGTTTTATCTCTTTGGTTATTCCCAAAATTTGTTTTACCATAAATGCTACCTGTTCTTTGGCTGCTTTTGCTTTTCCTGTTAACGCTTTTTTGACTTGCAGCGCTGTATATTCCGCAAATAGCCCATGTTCTTGCAAAATTTTAAGCATAATAGCGCCCCTAAATTGCGCCAATTTTAATACCGTTTTAGGATTATGCGCGTAAAAAATATCTTCCATTGCCACTTCATCGATAGTATGTGCAGCAAAAAGTTGTTCAAGTGCTTCAATCATTTGCGGGATTTGGTATTGCAACCCTTCCGCTTTTATTTTAATAAGCCCCGCTTCAACCAGTTTAAATTTCTGACCATCAATTTTTATCAGTGCATACCCGCAATTACGTGTCCCCGGATCTATTCCCAAAATAACCATATAATATTCCATTCACATTTGTTTAAAAACTTATTCACACCCGTGAATAAAGATATTCACATTAAATTTATCCCTAATTATAGGCAAATATCGCTATTATTCGTCAACACTATTCACATAGATGAGGAATAAAATGAATAATATCGGTGGCATGGTATTACAGATGCTAAAAAATGAAATTAGCGAAGTAGACTATAAGCGTTACATAAAACAGCTCCAATATAATGAAGAAGAATCCAAAAGTAATCTGGCTATTTTTCATGCACCAAACCCTCTTGTTGCCAATTGGATACAAACAAAATTTTCAAACAAGATTTCTCATCTCTTTGAAATCAAAACAGGGGTAAAGCCCACTGTGACCATTTGTGTCAAAACAGGGAACATTCCATCGAGCACGCCGACAGCCCCTGTAGTTCCCGTTCAAGGAGAAAAATTACCCCATACCCTCCTTAATCCTTCCTATACTTTCCAAAATTTCGTCGTCGGGGGATCCAATAATTTTGCGTATGTCGCTTCTAAAAGTGTCAGTGAAAAACCCGGTATTGTCTACAATCCCCTCTTTATTTACGGCGGAGTTGGTTTGGGAAAAACACACCTTATGCAAGCGGTTGGAAATGTGATGGCAGCGCAGGGCAAAGTGGTTATTTATACCTCTGTAGAACAATTTTTAAATGATTTCAGTCGTCATCTCAGTAACCGTACAATGGATAGATTTAAAGATAAATATCGGAAATGTGATTTGCTTCTTATCGACGATATACAATTTTTAAGTGGCAAAAATCAGATACAAGAGGAATTTTTCCATACATTTGAAGCATTACGCAATGAAAACAAGCAAATTATTATCACGTCCGATAAACACCCTAAAAAAATAGGTGGGTTGGAAGAGCGTTTGAAAAGCCGATTTGAGTGGGGTTTGGTTGCTGATATTCAGCCTCCAGAATTGGAAACAAAAATCGAAATTATCAAGAAAAAATGTGAAATAAATCGGGTTAAACTCGATAAAGAGGTCATCAACTACGTCGCAACGATCATCGAAAATAATACCCGTGAAATTGAGGGGATACTCTCCAAACTCAATGCCTATTCACAACTTATGGGGGTTGATATTAATATCGAATTTGCCCGTAATGTCCTCAAAGAACAATTAACCGAAAAACGGAACAATATTACCATTGATACCATCATGGAAATTGTTTCCAAAGAGCTCAATGTTAAATCCAGTGAAATTCGTTCAAAAAGCCGTAACAGCAATATTGTTTATGCTCGTCGTATCGCTATATATCTTTCGCGTAACCTTACACCCAATTCTATGCCTCAGCTGGCTCAATATTTCGGAATGAAAGATCATACCGCCGTCAGTCATACCATGAAAAAAATACAAGAGCTTATGAAAAACGATGAAGATTTTAAAATAAAAGTAGATGAACTTTCCAATAAAGTTTCTACCCTGACAACCGACTAAAATTCTATTTGTAAAGAGATTTTAAAAAAGCTATAATTCAAGATGTGAATAGGTGTGAATGAAAACTTTCCTTTTGGTCACGTCTATTCACCCCTTGGATAAGAGGTTGTATGCGGTTTTTCACACATTCACACCCCCTTACTACTACTATTAGCTATTACTACTATATAAATAATAAGGAGACACGTTATGAAGATAACCATTGATAAGTCCGTTTTAGAAAATATATTACTCCATTTACAACCTTTTTTAGAGAAAAAAGATACATCACAAATTACCTCACATATTTTACTTAGTACCGATGGTAAGATTTTTAGTGCAAAAGCTACCGATTACGAAATAGGACTTACCCTCCAAACACATGCACATACGGTAATAGAACCTGGATCTGTAACGGCTAATGGTAAAAAACTGCTCGACATTATTCGTATATTAAAAGACGAAGAGATAGAACTAGAACTACTAAAAGACAATCTGCATATACGTCAAAAACGGTCCAACTTTAAATTGCCTACCTATAAAAGCAGTGAATTCCCTACTTTCCCCACTATTGATGAAAAACCGAATATTGCTATCAACTCTCAAATACTCATGGAATCCCTCAAAAAAATTACCCCGGCAGCGGATACAAATAATCCTAAGTTTGAACTTAACGGCGCATTGATTGATATTAAAACCAATCAAATTAATTTTGTCTCTACAGATACCCGCCGTCTGGCATTGGTTCACATCGATAATCAAAACGATAATGAACTCTCCATTATCGTCCCTAAAAAAGCGATTATTGAAATACAAAAATTATTTCCCGAGAACATAGAAATTTACTATGACAACACCCATCTCATCATCAAATCGGACAATTCACTTTTCTTTACCAAACTTATCAATGGTAAATTTCCCGATTACACACGTATCATTCCCAAAGAGGCGTTGCGCTCTATTACCCTACAAAAAGCCTCTTTTATCAATGCTATTAAGCAAATTACGACGATATCCAATGATCTTAAACTCACCTTTTCTCATGATTCTATTTTATTTGAAAGTTTGAGTGACGATAACATAGAAGCTAAAACAACCCTTGAAATAGAGAACGGATTTGATTCCCCTTTTCTTTTAGCCATTAACAGCCGTTACATTTTGGACTTTTTAGGACAAATCAATACCAATGACTTTACCCTTGAAGCCAATGAATCGAATCAGCCTTTTGTACTTAAAAGCGATAATTTTAAAACCATCGTAATGCCCATCGTTATTTAAACGATAATAGGAACGAGTCCCTATTATCTACGTTAACACTCTGTTTCCTTCGGCAGGAAGCCCACGTGCAGTAAACCGCACTTTTTATCTCTCACACTGTTTTCCATCACAAATCTACATAAAACCTACCTTTTAGATTATTTGCGCTAAAATAAAGTCAATAAACACGCAAATTCGTGGGAGCAATTATGGAAAATTACGGTGCCAGCAATATTAAAGTCCTCAAAGGTCTCGAAGCCGTTCGAAAACGTCCAGGGATGTACATCGGTGATACCGGTCATAGAGGGCTTCATCATCTCATTTACGAAGTTGTCGATAACTCTATCGATGAGGCAATGGCTGGACACTGTGATACCATAAACGTTACTTTAACAAAAAGAGGAACTGCTATCATTTCCGATAACGGACGTGGTATTCCAACCGATATTCACCCGGGCGAAGGGATATCAGCTGCAACAGTCGTACTGACGGTACTGCATGCCGGTGGTAAATTTGACAAAGATACGTATAAAGTTTCCGGTGGTTTGCACGGGGTAGGGGTATCCGTTGTCAATGCACTGAGTTCCGATCTTAAAATGACCATTTATCGTGAAGGTCAAATTTTTGAGCAAGATTTTAAATGTGGTATTCCCCAAGAACCTCTTGTTGCGATAGGGACAACCCGTAAAAAAGGGACAACGATAGAGTTTTCTCCAGATCCCTCTATCTTTACCGAAAGCATTACATTCGAATATGACTATTTGGCAAAACGTTTCAAAGAGTTAGCCTATCTCAACCCTCGCATCACGATAAAATTTAAAGACGAACGTAGCGGTGCCGATAATACATACCATTTTGAAGGGGGGATCACCCAGTTCGTAACCGATATGAACAAAAAAGAGGTGGTTGCCCTTCCCTATGAATTCAATGAAAAAGCCGAAGATATCGAGATGGATATTGCCATCATGTACAATGATACCTACGAAGAAAAAATGTATACGTTTGTCAATAATATTAACACCCCTAACGGCGGTACGCATGAAGCCGGTTTTCGTGCAGGACTGACCCGTGTTATCTCGAATTACAATAAACAAAACGGTAATGCCAAAGAAAAAGATATTCCACTCTCAGGAGAGGATGTTTCCGAGGGGCTTATTTGTGTTGTATCCGTTCGTGTCCCTGAACCACAATTTGAAGGGCAAACGAAAGGAAAACTCGGAAATACCTATGTTCGTCCATTGGTACAAAAAGCGACATATGAGCGTTTAACAAAATATTTCGAAGAAAACCCTCTTCAAGCCAAAGTAATTATACAAAAAGCATTGATGGCGGCGCGGGGACGTGAAGCAGCTAAAAAAGCGCGCGAGTTAACACGTCGTAAAGATGCCATGAGTGTGGGAACTCTCCCTGGAAAACTCGCAGACTGTCAGAGCAAAGATCCATCTATCAGTGAACTATATCTGGTGGAAGGGGATTCTGCGGGCGGTTCGGCAAAACAAGGGCGTGACCGTGTTTTCCAAGCGATTTTACCACTTAAAGGTAAGATTCTCAATGTTGAAAAATCTCGTTTGGATAAAATATTAAAATCTGAAGAGATTACCAATATGATTACGGCACTGGGGTGTGGTATTGGCGAAGAATTTAACGAAGCAAAGCTTCGTTACCACAAAATTATCATTATGACCGATGCCGACGTCGACGGCAGCCATATTCAAACGCTATTACTCACGTTCTTCTTCCGATATCTCCCTAAAATCGTCGAAAACGGCTATCTTTATTTGGCGCAACCGCCATTGTTTCGATACAAAAAAGGGAAAAAAGAGATCTATTTCAAAGATGACCGCGTTATGAACGCTTTTTTGATAGAAAATGGGATCGAAGCGTTAGAGACGGATCATCTCAACATCGGTGTCAATGATTTAGTCTCCTTTTTCAAAATGGTCGATCACTACCGCAGCACTCTTGATGCGTTAGAACGCCGCTATGCATTGGTTGATTTGATCCGCTATTTCATCGAAAATCCTGATCTTATTGCCCTTTCACTTACGGAACTATATACCCATGTAGAGAGTTTCTTAAACGCTCAAGGATACAATATTTTGAGTAAAAATGTGAACGATGAAGATATGCATCTGTTTGTTCAAACAAAAGGGGGACTGGAAGAGCTTCACGTCAACGATGACCTTTTTGCCTCACCACATTTTGCTGAAGCCAATTATATTTTCCGAAAAATTCAAGATTGGAATTTACCGCTTGAGGGTGATTTGCTACAATTGCTCACCAATGTTACCGATTATGCTAAAAAGGGATCGTATATCCAACGTTATAAAGGTCTCGGGGAAATGAATCCGGAACAGCTTTGGGAAACGACTATGACACCGGAAAACCGTGTATTGCTACGCGTTACGGTAGAAGATTCAGAATCAGCAGGTGAAGCGTTTAGCCTCTTTATGGGAGATGATGTCGAACCACGCCGCAACTACATTGAAACACACGCGAAAGACGTTAAACATTTGGATATATAATGTCTTTTTATACTGAGGAAAAAGAGCGATCCCATCGTTTTATATTGGCATTACGTATGGGATTGCCTATTTTTTTACTCAGTGCTCTTAGTCTATTTATCCTCTTTTCAGAGCCGCTGGCTACAATCTCTTCCTTGATTTTTTTGTTTCTTTTTTTACTATCCATGGCGATCTATTTTATTTTCTTTTTGATCAATCAAAGCAGTTATGAACAAATAACCGATTCCATAACGCATACATTTACTTCTGAATATTTTTTTAAACTCTATGATCGTTGGAATAAAACAAAAATATGTACGGTTATTATGATCAGCATTGATAACCTTCCACTAATCAATGAACGTTACGGTATTCAAAACGGAGATTTTATTTTAAAAGAAGCCGTCATACAAATTAATGAATTTTTTGCCTCTAAAGATTACAAAAAACTTCCTATTTGCCGTTATAAGGGGGGAGATTTTCTCCTTTTATTGATGGGGGAAAAAGAGAATTATATTTCAACGGTAGAGCTTTTTTTAGCAAAATATCAAGAAAACGTTATACATGAGATAGAGGTTGAATTTTCGGCGGTTGTATTGGACAGTAAATTTACTAAGCACCAAGAAGAGGTATTAACACGCCTTTACGAACTACAATACGCAAAAAAAGATAAAAAAATGGTTGATGATCAGGATGAAACAGTACCTGTAGAGCTCGAAAACTCAGTATTGGATGCTCTTGTACATCACCGCTACTCCGTTGCGATACAAACGATTTGTTGCGACACAATGCCTATCGTGGAAGTCACTTTTAAACTTATTGATGAAAACGGAAAATTTATACATCAAAGCAGATTTATCCCCTTTTTAAATCGTATTGGAAAAATGAGAGAATACGAAGAGCATCTTTTAGAGATAGTGATTAAAATGGCCTCTACGGGAGACTCTTGTTATATTTTCACCGTTTCTGCGGTGACATTGCGTAATGGATTATTTTTTCAATACGCTCTGGAACTCTTACAGCGCTACCCCAATGCTAAAAACAAAGTCGTTTTTCTGTTGGACGAAAAAGAGTATTGCCCGAAAATAAAGCGTTTTAGCGAGCAAATAGCACAATATCGTGCGGTAGGGTACAAAATAGGGCTGGATCGTTTAGGGGGTAGTCATGTCAGCTTGATGTATCTAAAAGAATTTCAAGTCGATTTTGTCCGTTTCGATACCCTCTATAGCCGTCATATAAAAGAAGAAAAATATCAAAATATTCTTCAGGGATTAAATATTAGCGCTCATTTGTGCGGTGCTGCTACATGGATTAGCATGATAGAAGATGAAGAAAGTGATAAAATCGCAAAGCGATTAAAAATCAACTACCAGCAGGGCAATTATCACGGTAAAATTAGACTATTAGATAAAACACAAGAGGATATTGTATGAAATACGGCGAGCAGATAGTTGAAAGTTTTGATATTGAAAAAGATTTTGAGATTTGGCCCAATCTCCATGAGCGTGATTATGTCATAAAAGTGACGTTACCGGAGTTTACGTGTCTTTGCCCCCGTAGCGGTTACCCTGATTTTGCGACAATAACGATTGAATACACCCCTGATAAATGGGTTGCTGAACTTAAAGCTATCAAACTCTACATTAATTCGTTCAGAAACCGCCATATTTCGCACGAAAACGGCGCCAATGAGATCTACTCGCTCTTTGAAGATAAAATCGCTCCTAAGCGCTTAAAAGTCGTTGCGGATTACTATCCTAGAGGGAATGTTCATACGGTGATAGAGATTGATAGTGAGAAGATGGGGAAAGAGTAGTAAAGAGGGGGATAAAATCACCCAAACTTACCGGTAATATACTCTTTCGTAAGTTGCTCTTTAGGGGTAACAAATATCTCTTCCGTATGGCCTAGTTCAATTAAATCACCCAAATACATAAAGCCCGTGTAATCACTGACACGTGCCGCTTGTTGCATATTATGGGTTACAATAATGATAGAAACCCGCTCTTTGAGTTCGATAACGAGCCTTTCAATCCCTTGGGTAGAAATTGGGTCAAGGGCGGAGGTTGGTTCATCAAAAAGCAATACTTCAGGCTCTACGGCAATGGCGCGAGCGATACATAAACGTTGTTGTTGCCCTCCCGAAAGACCGTTTGCATCGTGTTTGAGGCGATCGCTCACCTCTTTCCATATGGCGGCATCTTTGAGCGCTTTTTCAACACGATCTGTTAGTTCGCTTTTATTTTTAATCCCTTGCAGTCTTAGTCCGTAAGCGACGTTATCAAAAATGGACATGGGAAATGCCGTCGGTTTTTGGAAAATCATCCCTATGCGGGTACGCAGATGAATCAAATCCTCTTTTGGGTCAAGAATATTGTGCCCATCGAATTCGATTTCACCTTCGTATTTATTCCCGGGATAGAGATCGTGCATACGGTTGAATGAACGCAATAACGTTGTTTTGCCGCATCCTGATGGTCCGATAAGTGCGGTAATGGAGTGTTTGGCAATCGGCATCGTAATTTTTTTCAAACTGGGCTCGGTTGCCCCTTTATAGGTAAAATTAAAATCCCGTACTTGCAGGGCACACTCTTCTTTTATATCAATAATGCTTGCCATTGGTTATTTCCCCTTCTTTGTCGTTATTAAAATCAGTCGGCCTATAATATTGAGACCCAAAATAAACATGGAGAGGATAAAAGCTGCCGCCCATCCAAGCTGTTGCCAATCTTCATACGGGCTGGTGGCGTAATTAAACATGGTTACCGTCAGCGATGGCATAGCTTCGTTTAAATCGGTGGTGAAGAAATTGTCATTAAATGACGTAAAAAGAAGCGGTGCTGTTTCTCCGCCAACACGAGCAATACCGAGCAATACACCTGTTAAAATTCCTGCTTTTGCACCACGATAGACAACGTCCATAATCACTTTGTATTTTGGAGCCCCCAGCGCAAATGCTGCTTCACGCAATGTCCCTGGTACTAGCTGTAGCATATCATCTGTTGTACGGAGGATGATGGGAATCATTATGATACCCAATGCAATGGCTCCTGCCCATGCGCTAAAATGTCCCATAGGCATAACAACAATCGCATAAACAAACGCTCCGATAACAATAGAGGGTGCCGACATCATAATGTCACTGACATCGCGGATAATATGGGCAAGATTGGAGTTTTTACCATACTCGCTCAAATAGGTACCCGCTAAAATTCCCAATGGGACACCGACAGCAGTTGCCATACCGACAAGGATCAGTTGACCCACAAGCGCGTGCTTAAGACCGCTGTCTTCATATCCCGGAGGAGCTCCCTCATAAATGAAGATATTCCAGTTCAGAGCACTGATCCCCTTCATCACCAAAACACCTAAAATCCAGAATAAAAAAGCCAAAGCAATAACAGCACTAACAGCTGAAAAAATTAACGCTATTCTGTTGATAAAAACCCGTTTTTGTACCGCCGTCATTATGCTCTCCTTGCTTTGCGTAAGAAGTAAAATTTAGCAATAGCAATAACGACAAAGCTCATAATGAGAAGGGTTAGTGCCAAGCCAAAAAGACTTGAGAAATAGAGCGAACTATCGGCTTCGGTAAATTCATTTGCCAAGGTAACGGGAATCGACGTTGTGGGATCAAGAATGCTTCCCGGAACTTTGTGTACATTTCCCATAACAAAGGTAACGGCCATAGTTTCGCCAATAGCGCGGCCAAGTGCCAAGATAAGAGAACCGATAATCCCTGCTTTTGCGTAAGGGATGATAACGTCTTTGATAACATCCCACTGGGTACCGCCCAGTGCGTATGCCGACTCTTTTAAAATATCCGGCGTTGTATTCATCGCATCCCGGGTGACGGCCGCCATAAAGGGGAGAATCATGATTGCCAAGACGATCCCTGCCGCAAGCAAGCCGATTCCCATCCCTCCTGTGAGATCACGCAAGATAGGGACAAAATAAAACAGTCCCCACATACCGTAGATAACAGAGGGGATAGCGGCAAGAAGTTCAACACTGACCCCAAAAAAGCCTTTGATTTTATCGTGCGCAATTTCGCTGAGAAAAATAGCGACACCGATAGCAACAGGAATAGCAAGAAGCATGGCCAAAAATGTTGAAATTACAGAACCGACAATCGCTGCTTTGGCTCCAAATTTATCGAGATTGGGAGCCCATTCATCCTGTGTGATGAAATCAAGCCCAAAAACGTGCATTGCTTCAGCAGATTGGTTGAAAAGAACCACAAATATCCACGCTACGATAAATAGGATCAGTAAAGCACTGAGCCTCGTTGCCCACGAAAAAATGGTGTCAATCATACTATGACCTTACATAAAAATATAGGGGGATTATAGTATAAATATCGTTACAAAGGGATTACTACTCAATATTTAAATAATTTTTTGCCCATAAAATTGCGTCACTTTTTGTAAAAAACAGACCGTCGAGTTG
Source organism: Sulfuricurvum sp. (assembly GCA_036821965.1). Taxonomy (GTDB): domain Bacteria; phylum Campylobacterota; class Campylobacteria; order Campylobacterales; family Sulfurimonadaceae; genus Sulfuricurvum. The sequence continues at coordinate 684,836 of DAISIO010000002.1, read as the reverse complement.
AGCATTATATGCGGTGCTTATAATTGTATGAAAATGTTTGGAAGGTTTTAATCCCATAGAAATAAGATCGCGCCCCATAAGAAGTTGAACCGGGGGAGCCGTTAAAACCCCCAGTTCGGTGGCACGTTCATACAGCCACTCTCCCGGTTCATACTGCTTTGGTTTTTCCCCATGAAATTCTCGTCCGAAAAAATCGGCACGGGCGATGTGTATTAAATCGTCGATAATAATATGGGTAGAGAGATGACGTATGGAACCATCATCTGCCTTTATTTTAAAAAGTTTACGAACAAAACCGTGATAATACACCAGCGGGAGGACACGTGCTATAAGCTCTTTTTCGTTGGTAATCCGTTCTAAAAAAGTTCTGGCAATTTCTACTCCGACTTGGGCATGTTTGGGGGCATTGAGAATTCCGTCGCAAACAATCGTCGCATAGGGTTTACCGCTGTCGTGCAACAATATGGCGAATCTATGGATTAAATCACGCTTTTCGTCCCCGCTACGGTTCGTTGCCATCACATCGAGTGCCATCATGGTGTGTGTCCATACGCTCCCCTCCGGATGAGAGAGTGGATCTTGAGGAGTGGATTCTAGCGGGGAGAGCTCTTTGAAAAAGGTTAATCCCCCCATTTTCCTAAGAAGCTCAAACCCCTTTGAAGGCTTGGGAGGGAGGAGGAGCAATTTTTTTATCTCTACAAAAATCCGCTCTTTTGGGAGTTCTTCTAGCGCTCCCTTAGCAATCATTGTCTGGCACAGCAAAAGGAGTTCGTGCTCACACACCAGATCGAATCGGGCGGCAAATTGTACGGCGCGAAGCACCCGAAGCGGATCTTCGATAAATGTACAGGGATCAACACAACGCAACGTTTTGGAGGCTAAATCTGCCTCTCCGCCGTAGGGATCGAGCACGGTATCGGTTATAGGGTTATAGCCGATGGCGTTGATCGTAAAATCACGTCTGCGTGCTGCCGTGGTAAAATCGAGTTCTGTATAGGTTTGAACCTCAAAACCGCGATGACCCGAAGCAATTTTCGTTTCGGTACGGGGGAGGGAAAAATCGATACTAAACCCGTTATAGTACAGCTTGGCAACACCGTACGATTTCCCTACTTCACACACGTTTCCAAACGGCTTTAAAAGGGGAATAAGTTCTTGTGTAGAGTGGATTCCATAGAGTTCGATGTCGATATCATAGCTTTGGAGGTCAAGGAGAGAATCCCGTACGTATCCACCGACGAAAATGGGGGTAATCCCCGCTTGTATCAGATGATCAAGAAGGCTTTGAAGGGGAGGAGGGGTCATTTTTTAGTAGCTGCAGGAGCAGCTTTGAACGAATCAATCGAAAAGGAGAAGGTAGATCCTACATCCTGCGTACTTTGGATTTTTAGTGTACTTTGGTGAAGATTGAGAATATAGCTAACGATTGCCAGTCCTAGCCCCATTGAGTTGTCCCAACGGTTTTTTTGGACCCGGTAAAATTTATTGGTAATGTTTTTAAGTTCATTGGGAGGGATTCCGATTCCTTGGTCGATCACATCAATGGAGTGCTCATTTAGACGTAAAACAACACTCTCTTCAGAGTATTTAATGGCGTTGTCGATAAGGTTCGTAATGACGAGATCGATCATCGTTTTATCCGCATAGACCTCACGCGATTTACCCTCATACACAATACGGCGATCGGGATATTTCCCCTGTAATGAGGAGGTGACATCACGACACAGTATATCAAGGTCGAACGTTGTGGGCTTGATGGAGAGATCATTGTTTTCGAGTTTGACGGAAAGAGCAAGCCGATCGAGCATGTGAGAAATTTTCATGGCATTGGAATGGATTTTACCCAAAAATTTTTCGCGTATGGTAAAGTTAAGATTCATGTCATCCCGTAGGGTTTCGGCGTATCCGGCGATGGCAGCAATAGGATTTTTAAACTCATGGCTGATGGCAGAGAGGATATCGTTTTGTTGTTTGTTAATGAGACGAAGTTTGGCGGTGTATTTGCGTTTTTGTTTGTCACGATTGTTGATTTTTTTAACCAGATTTTTGAGCAGGAGTGAAATATACAAAAATTCTTGGATGTATTCCGGTTTTAAAATCGCTTTGTAGTTTTTGTTGGAAATCTCGTCGAGATAGTGGGTGATTTTGAGTACATCCTCTCGCACTTTGGTCGAAATACGATAGGAGATGCCAAGAGCAATAAGGAGAAAGAGAGCAAAAACACTTGCGAGCTTAACCAAAAGGGTGTAAAAACTATGCATAACATCTTGGACACCGATTCCTAGCCGCAATACGACAATCTCCCCTTCGTATGCGATTTGTTTGGCAATAAAAATATAATCCTCTTTCATGGTTTGAGAATAGCGGGTTGCGATACCGTACGGTTGTGTCATGGCATGCATTACTTCAATACGGTTATTTTTACTTTCCAATGCGCGCTTATCGAGATTGCTTTCCGCTAAAACAGTACCGTTTAGATCAAAAATAGTGGCACGATAGTCGGTTTGGTTGTAAATGGCGTTGACGTAGCTGTCCGCGTTATGAAACGAATACGATTGGACGGTGACCAATTCAACGATTTTTTTCAAATCCTCAACATGGCTTTGGATAAGAATCTCTTTGAGGGTAAAATAGCTGATAACGGAAGCAATAACGAGGGTTCCCGCAAAAAGAACAAAGGTATTAAAGAAAAAAAGCTGATGAATTCTCAGCATAGAGTATATCCCACTCCTCGGACGGTTTTGATGTACTCTTTGGTTTTGTCGGGATCGATTTTTTCTTTGAGGCGGTTGATCGCAACATTGACCGTGCGATCTTGGTAGACATCCTCCCCTCCCCACACATTTTCGAGAAGAGTATCTCGCTCTAATACCACATTTTGATTGGCAATAAGGGCATGGAGCAGATCGAATTCCAGTTTAGTAAGCTCAACGTGTTTTGTATCGATAATGAGGGTGCGCGCGTTTAGATTAAGAGAAATATCACGGTAGTTCAAAATCCCCTCATCGGAGGTTTTTTTGGTACGGCGTAAAATCGCTTTTATCCGCAGCACCAGCTCTTTCATGCTGAAAGGTTTGGTGAGGTAATCATCTCCTCCGCGTTCAAAACCCTGCTCAATCTCCTGATCTTTGTCTTTTGCGCTGATAAAGATGACGGGGGTATTGATTCCGTGACGGCGAAGATTGGAAACAAATTCGCTCCCCTCGGCACCTGGAAGATTGCGGTCCATCAAAATCAGATCGACTTTCTCCTCTTCGAGTGCTTCCATAACACGCTTGGTGCTACGAAATCCCATCGTTTCAAACCCCTCGCGGGAGAGATTAAACTCGATAAGTTCAAGAATATCTTCTTCATCCTCGACAATCAGTATCAGCGCTTTCAAATCAGCTCCTAGTTGTAAATCTTAAGCTCGCCGCCTTTTTGTGCGTACAGAAGAAGAGCCGCAATGTTGACAGAGCGATCGGCGGTACGTTCGAGTTTGCGAAGGGTCCCTAAAACTTTGACGTACTCTACTTCAATAATTTCCGATTGGATAATAAGGTTTAAAATCTCTTTTTCCATAATCGAGAAGAGATCATCGTTTTTAGACTCTTCTACCATTACCTTGAGGTACAGCTCATCCGCATCACACGTATCGAAATTATTAAAGCATTTACTGATATATGTCAGAGCATTAAGGGTTGTTTTGTGCAGTTGTACAATTCCGTTCGCCATCATGCTCAGATCACATTCGCTCAAACAGTGCTCTTGCAATCTTCGGTTATACTTTTTCACACTGTCGCCGATACGGTCGAGCTCATTGGTCATTTTCAAAAAAGCTACGAGAAGACGGAGCTCTTCTGCTTCAGGACCAAACAGTGCGAACGTTTTGATAATCTCATTGTCGATTTTGTTGGCAACTGTTTCAAGATTTTTGAGATACGTTTTTGACGTTTCAAAATGATCTTGAGAGTTTGTTTCAAATCCCTTGAGGGTCTCTTCGCTGGCATGGAGTATCTGTTCAATCATAGTACTGATCATCTCTCGAATATTGGTAAGTTTATTTGCATAACGTGGTAGCATCGTGTTTCCTTATTATAATAATACATGGAAGTCTAGCTTACTCCCATAACAAATCGGTTACGATAGTGTAACATAATTTGTACGCCATCGGAACAACTCCCAATAGGCTACGTTAACACAGAGTTTTCTTGTAATCTTATCGTTACCTATGCTTGTGTAAAATACGCTCATCTAAAAAACACCCAAAGGATTGAGCAATGCTTAAAAACATTACCAAAGGCTTAGTAATCGCGGCAGTTGCAGCAACATCAATGATTGCAGCGGATAAAATCAACGGCGCAGGCGCAACGTTTCCGGCTCCATGTTATTACGACTGGGCTTATAACTACCAAAAAGCGACCAAAGTCCGTGTCAACTACCAATCAATCGGTTCAGGCGGCGGTATCAAGCAAGTTTCTGAGCGTATCGTTGATTTTGGTGCTACGGATGCTCCATTGACACCAAAAGAACTTGCAAAAGCAAATTTGACTCAATTCCCGGCGGTTATCGGTTCTATCGTTGTTGCACACAACCTTCCAGGTGTTGCAGACGAAAAATTGAAATTGAAAAACAGCGTCGTTGCTGACATCTTTGCCGGTAAAATCACAATGTGGAATGACGCAGCTATCAAAGCAGACAATGCAGGCGTTAACCTTCCGGCAGAAAAAATTATCGTTGCTCACCGTTCAGACGGATCAGGTACAACGTATGTATTTACAGACTATTTGAGCGAATCGTCTAAAATGTGGAAAAGCAAATTCGGTATCGGTAAAGCAATCGGCTGGGCAACCGGTGTCGGCGGAAAAGGGAACGAAGGGGTAACGAATCTTATCAAACAAACTCCGTATTCTATCGGCTACATCGAAAACGCGTATAAAGAGAAAAACAACCTTTCCGCTGCAACGCTTCAAACAGCAGAGGGCAAATGGGTTACCGCAACACTTCCAAACTTCCAAAAAGCAGTTAAGCAAGCAAAATGGTCTAAAAAAGATCACTTTTACAGCTCATTGGTTATGCAAGACGGATCGTATCCGATCGTAGCGGCAACATTTATTTTATTGCCAAAAGATAAAGCGGAAGAAAATGCTCAAGTTATTAAATTCTTCGATCACTCATTCCGTAACGGTGACAAAGCGGCTCAAAAATTGGGTTATATCGCTCTTCCTGTTGAAACAACAAACCTTGTACGTGAGTATTGGGCTGAAACTAAATAAATACCCGTCATTCCGTGCTCCGGCACGGAATGAAGACACCTCTAAGGTCATTTGGATGTTTTTAGAGGTGTCTTGTTCATCGAAGAGCCACGTTTCATTTCTTCTCCCTTTCTTTAAAACCTGACAACCCGTTTTAGCGTATGCACTCGGGTTATGTTTTCCATCCATTTTCCTTATCGTAACTCTTTTGTAATGTAACATTGCCGTAATCTTCTTTTTCTACAATGTCACCATATTAATCAGGAGTGATAACCAATGAAAAAAGTAACCTTATCTGCCCTTGCTGCGGTAATGATGTCTGGCGTAGTGTATGCTGACACTATGACTCTATTTAGTGACCCAAAAACAGGTCAAGTATTTACAACACCTGCTGAAGGCCGTGTAGAGATGGGCGATTTCGTTGATGCGAAAACCGTTGATATGGCAGACCGTGATCAAGAATCAAAGCTTTCTGAATACCAAGACGCACAGAAAAAATACGTCAACGTAAAATCAAAAGCAAAAACGCTTGAGTTCAGCGGTACGCACTACCTTGGGTACACTTCGGCTACTCCGGAAACAACAAGTACTACAAAAGATAGATCAGCTGGTTTTGAAATGCGTCGTAACTATGTCCAAGTAAAAGCATTTATCAACGATAAAGACTATTTACGTGTAACAATGGACTCTACGAAAGAGTTGGCAAGTTCTGTCGGTACCTCACAAGATGGCAATGATTTGAAAACGTCACAAGGTGGTGGTTTTGCGGATGTATTTATTAAATATGCTTACCTTTATTTGGACAAAGTTCTTCCTTATACAGGAGTAGAAGCAGGTATTGTACACCGTCCATGGATCGACTATGAGGAGCATAACTCATGGCATTACCGTTCATTCAACAAAGTTGTTCTTGAAGAAAAAGCAACAGCAACCGAATCAGGTGTTGACCTTGTTAACTCGGCTGATTTTGGTATCAATTTCCAAACCAAAACAGACATGTTTAGTTCTGAAATCGGTATCTTCAACGGTGAAGGTTACCATGGGGATAAAGTTGCCGGGAACCAAGAAAACAGCTCTGATATGTCTATTGAGTGGCGTTTGACAGGTCATATTTTGGGTGATGGAACCAAAATTGGTAAAAACGACCGTACAAAAGATACATATTTGAATGTTTCAACTATGGGATTAATTTCACAGAACCATAAAGATGACAATGCTACAATTGGCGATTCTGCAGAATACGATCGTACTTTTTACGGTGCGCACGTAGTGTACAATCAACCAGAATTCTTAATCGCGGCACAATATGTGATTGCAAAAGATGATGTGATCAATGCAAGCAGTAATGATTCTGAATATGATTTGTTCTCAATCAATGCTGAAGTACGCCCTATGACCGATTGGACTATCATCGGACGTTACGATGATTATAAAAAAGAGAGCAAAACACCTGCAGGTGTAAAAGCGGTTTCGTATGAAGGTAACAAAAAGATAGCTGCACTTGCTTACAAGTATAATAAAAATGTGAGCTTTATCGGTTCAGGAAAATGGATTGACGAAAAAAATGCTGCGGGCACAGATAATGGCGTTTCTAAAGATGTTTACATGCTCACTACAGAAGTGAAGTGGTAATCTCTTAACGCTTCTTTCCTCTCTCCCGTCATCCCGTACTCGATACGGGATCCATTCTTTTTTGGATTCCGTGTCACGGCACGGAATGACGATAACAATTCCCGCAATGACGATAATATGCTACAATCTTCCCTTATTTAAACCCAAGTGATTTTTTTATGGATAAAGTTACCCTTTTGCTTATTATGATGGGCTTGTTGTTCACTCTCATTTTTTTGGTTTTACTCTATGTATGGGTGACTCGAACGAAAAGAGTTTCTGATACCCAAGCGGCGGATACATTTGAATCGCTTCAGGCGCTGATTTCTGATACCAGGGCAAGCAATAAAGATCTTACCCGTGCGGTAGAGGTAATGATAGAAAAATTTCTACAGATTGGTACGGGGACGCGCGATTATACGCATTACGAAGCATTGCTAGAGAGGCTGTGTCTCCATTCTCATACCGATTCAAAAATGATTCTGCGTTTTGAGCGAGCATTGTGCTCTGCGAATCCTCGATTTAAAGAGAAAATCGAAAAAGCACTGAAGCGCGGACTTTCGCACAGAGGTTAAGAACTAGATTACAATTTCACTTCTACTTTAGAAGAAGCACGAAGAGTTTCCGTTGTTTTGGTCATTTGTGCTTTGAATTTTTCCATTTTGATAAACTGCATTATCTCAAATCTTGCTTTTTCGTACGGCACGACTTTTCCGTTTTGTTTCATTTTCTCTTTGTTAGCATCGTAAAACGTTTTGGTCTCTTTATCGCTAACCGTAATTTTTCCCATTTGCTGTTTCATCCACATATCAACGGCAAGATCATCGCGCAAAGCTGCGTAGGCGAGTTTAAACTGCGGGGTGTTTTGAATACCGCTTTTGGCCACTTGTCCTTTGATGAGTTTCTGATTGATAAGCTGATCGACGACTTGGCGTTTCATCTTCGGATCAAGTTTGTCAAATGTCATTCCGGGAATCGCTTTGGACATAAAAGCACTCGCATCACCGGACGTGATAGGCTGACCGTTGACGATCGCAAGAGTTGTAGGAGCACAAAAAGCCAATGTAGCGACTGTTGCTAAAATGAGAGGGTAACGTAGCATAGAATTCCTTTGGTTTAAAACAACATTGTAACAAAAAAACAGGTTAACTAAGGAAATAATAGGCAGATAATGACGGAATTGTTCTTTTTGGATCTTCTCTCCTCAGGCGCGACGAGAGGAGTTTTCGCTAAAATTCCGCCATACCTGCAAATGCAATCGATACAAAAAATTTATCCACGAGAAAAAAGAAATTTATGGCAAAAATGAAACGATACGGACTTACCGCTTGGGGAGGACATTTTTATGAAGATTTGGAATCACTGTTTGAAGCTGACCCACGGCTGGCACGAGGAAAAACCTACTTTAATAAGGGCTCTGTCAAGTCGTTAGCGATAGAAGAGGGTGAAGTGATCACCAGCGTCAAAGGTTCCAGTCGAACCACCTATAAAAACGTGCTGACCTTCAAACCCTTCAGTGATGAGACGAAGAGTAAAATACTGACGAAAATCGGCTCAGATCCTTTCGTACAATCGGCTCTCCTCAACGGCACTCTCCCTGAGGAATTTATGGCATGGTGCGTCGCTGAGAATATAGAGCTTTTTCTAGGCGGTGCTTCCGATACAAATAGCCCCTACCAAATATTTCAAGCCAATTGTGAAAGTCACTGCGAGTGTGACGATACGGCCGTTTTGTGTAAGCATACTTTTGCGGCGCTGTTAGCGCTGAATGCAGAGATCGATCATAACCCGCTGCTGCTGTTTTCACTGCGCGGACTTGATCTAAGCGATGCCCTCGATGCGTTTAGTGAGGATGCGAATTTGTATCCGATTGCCCTTGTTCCATGGGAGGATCATGTTTGTGAAAAACCGCTTGAAATTCTTCATCATGAGAATGCTCTAGGATTGATCGACTCGCTTTTGACCGCCCACCCATCGTTTGCTCCGATAGACTACAAAGAGGTGATGCGAGAGTTCTATAAAGCCCACGCTAAGGCATTGCCGCAAATTATCTCTCCCATCTTTGATGAAAACATCGAGATTATCGAGCGGCTCCTTAAAGACAGCTCATGCGAATGCAATATGGATGAGCTATGGAAAACGGGACATATTACGATCAAACACCCTCTTTTTCGACAAGAGGTAAAAACACAAGGGCTCTTCGCCCCCTACGCGCTCAAATACTATCAGGGGGGATGCTCCGTATCGCTGCTAAGCTTTATCACCCTTTTTCTCTCGTTTCGCAGTGAAGAGGGGAAGGCTTCCTATCGCTATTATCACGCATTGGCGCGCGCATTTTATCTCCTCCTTCATGCCAATGCTTTTATTCCGACGGTGCTCAAAGATACTCAGCGACCCCGTTTCTTTATCGGTTGGATGCCGTTGCTTACTCCCTCATCGGTGGGTGAGCAGATCGAGCGACTCGCGTGCAACGCCACCCCTTTTGTCCGCTTTTCAAAATCAGACCCATTTTTCGACGGTCGCAGCGGAACCCTTCTCTTTTTATCCAAAGCGATGACCGAATACGTCCATGAGATCAATTTTATGCACAAGCGTCTCTTTATGAATCCCCCGGCAATCAGTGAAAGTTTTTTCAAGGGGAGACCGTTTGTTCAAAAAGAGGGGGGAAAACACAACCTCGACCGCGCGGTATTTAACTACTTCTCTATCTTTTCACTGCCGTTGAGCCGTTATACGTTAACATTGACACTCGATCGAGGCGATGAAGAGGAAAATTACAGTTTATCGATGTCTGTTCAGGATGCACAATCGTTCAAAGAACAACTTTTGTGTGATTCCCTTGCTGAAGAGAATTCAGGAGGACTTTTAAAACTCCTCTCTCCGATACGGGGATTTTTGAGTGAGATCGAATTTCTGAGCCGTGAGAAAAGGGTTGAGCTACATCCCCAGAAGTTTGAACAATTCATTTTGGAAAGCTCCCATTTATTGTCCTCGTTCGGGGTAAAAATCGTCTTGCCTCGCGAATTGCAGCATCTTATCAAACCGCGCCTCTCGATGCGTATCCGTACCAAATCAACACCGACAAGCTTTTTGACCCTCGATAAAGTGCTCGAATACGATTGGACAATTGCTATCGGCGATACCCACATCTCTCTCGAAGAGTTTCAAACCCTCGTAAATCAACAAAGCGACCTCGTGCTGTTTCGCGATTCGTACATCAGTATCTCCCCCGAAGAGCTCAAAGCCCTCTTTGCGCAGGCGAAAAAAACGCCCAAACTGAGCCGCTTTGATATGCTTCGCGCGCGGTTTGACGGGAGCGCACTGTTTGAAGATGATTTGGAAACATTTTTTGAGACACTCTTTTCTCCTCGTGACATGAAACTCTCTCCCAACTTAAACGCAACGCTAAGGCCGTATCAGGAGCGGGGGGTGCAGTGGTGCGTTTCGAATCTACTAAGCGGATTTGGCGTGATCCTCGCCGATGATATGGGGTTGGGAAAAACGATTCAGACAATCGCTACCTTACTGCACCTCTATGAAGAGAACCATATCAAAGGGCGCACCCTTATCGTCGTCCCCACCTCTCTTTTAGCAAACTGGGAAAATGAGCTTCTCCAGTTTGCCCCCTCTTTGAGTGTATCGCTTTATTATGGGTTGGGTCGACAGCTGAGTGACACAAAAATCATTGTCACGACGTACGATATTTTTAGACGCGATGAGAAGGTATTTGCGTCGCACAAAATCGAAGCGTTGGTGATTGATGAAGCGCAGCGGATCAAAAATCCCACAACCCAAGCTGCGGTTGCGTTGAAATCGTTTAAAGCAAAATACCGTATAGCCCTCAGCGGTACCCCTGTGGAGAACTCCCTCACAGAGTTGTGGAGTATTTTTGATTTTACGATGAGCGGATACTTGGGGGAACTGAACACCTTTATCAAGAGCTATGTACGACCCATCGAGATCGATCAAAATCAAGAGGCGGCGAACAGTCTAAAATCGGTTACCGCCCCTTTTATGCTCCGCCGTCTTAAAACCGATAAAAGCATTATCGATGATCTCCCCGACAAGATCGTGATCGATGAGTACGCGACCCTGATTCCCGAACAAGCGGCACTGTACCAAAGTGTTGTGAATGGTGCGATGAAAGGTCTCGAAGAACAGACAGAGGCGCAAAGCCGTTCCGGACTCATCTTCAAACTCATTACCGAGCTAAAACAGATTTGTAATCACCCCCGCAACTATGACAAAACATCTCCTTACGATGCGGCACTCAGCGGAAAAAGTGAACTGCTGCTGACACTGCTGGAGCCGATGATCGCCAAAGGGGAAAAAGTCCTTATCTTTACACAGTACGTCGAGATGCTAAACATCTTAGCCCACATTATTGAAGAAAAATTCTTTGTGGAACCGCTGACGTTCGAGGGATCTCTCAGTTCAAAACAACGGGAAGAGGTTGTCTCCACCTTTCAAAACGACCCTGAAAAACAGGTTCTTATCCTCTCGCTCAAAGCAGGCGGCGTAGGGCTCAACCTCACTCAAGCCGCCAATGTCATCCACTATGATCTGTGGTTCAATCCCGCCGTGGAGAACCAAGCAACCGACCGAGCCTTTCGTATAGGGCAAAAAAACAATGTCTTTGTCTACCGTTTTATTACCAAAAACAGCTTCGAAGAGAAGATCGATAAAATGATCAAAGCAAAAACCGCTATGGGAGAGATGAGTGTGAGCGTGGGGGAAAAAGCGATTGCAACGATGGAAAATGAGGAGATCCGTGCACTGTTTGTGCGGGAGTAGAGAGAAATGAGCTATTTTTCACATAGGAGCGCTTCTTTTTTTTGACGCGTCATTTTTTTGATGAAAATTTCCCGTTTGAGGGCACTGCTCTTATCCATATACTCCTCTTGGTATACCAGCACTACCGGACGGCGATAACGGGTATATTTCGCCCCTTTGTCGGTAGTGTTGTGCTGAAGCACCCTTTTTTCGACATCCAAAGCGATACCGGTGTAGAGTGTATTATCGCTGCACCGCAGAATATAAAGAGTGTAGGGTGATGTAGATTTCATAAAGAGAGTATAGCCAAAAGTGTGCATCTACAGAGAATACTGGAAGGTACTGGAGAAAGTTGGAGATTAATGGAAATATTATAAGAGTTTGAAGGATTGTTGTATGGCGGACAGTTAGGGGTTCGAACCCTAGATAGGTTGCCCTATACACGCGTTCCAGGCGTGCGCCTTCGACCACTCGGCCAACTGTCCATTTTGAGGAGCGGTATTGTAATCTATAATACCTTAAAACGTCTCAACGTCCTTGGCGGTGTCTATTGTTTTTTTGACCTTGTTCACGGTTGTGTCGATTGCGGTGATAGTTGAGCCATGCTAAAATGATAATCCCCATCAGCAGTACGGCGCTGACCTCGTATCCGATCGCCCAAATAACGAAGTAGGATGTGAGATTAAATTCCAAAAAGTATTCGTAGCTCGACCGTGCTATAAATAAAAATAAAAAGCTCAGCCCTACAAGGTAAGGAAGGGTTAATAGGTACAAGGAGATCATGAAACCCTCATACCCCTCGGGTGCAAAAATGAACTTGCGATAATCTATCTCTTGACCGAGAAAACCCTCTTCTTGTTCCTCGCGTCTAGCAATACTCTCTTTGGAATACTGCTTCCCTATCTTTTGATAATCGTTTGACAAAAAAGAGTGAGTGTCTTTAGAAAAATTCGTATCCATTATCACTGCCTTGGTTGTATATTACACAATTTTATTTATTGTAACCATTTTTGTGCCAAATTAAATTAAAATAGGTATGATATTAGCAAAATATCCTCTTTTTGGATAATAGTAAAGGTTTTTATGCGCTCTGATCAACGATTTTTTGATGTCAGTGATGATTTTCGCTCTCCATACGCCCGTGACCGTGATCGTATCATCCATTCTGGTAGTTTTCGCCGTCTCGAATACAAAACACAAGTGTTTCTCAACTCTCAGGGTGATTTTTTCCGCACCCGTCTTACCCACAGTATTGAAGTGAGTCAGATTGCCCGCTCCATCTGTTCCCATTTGGGTTTGCAAGAGTCTCTCGCCGAATCGATCGCCCTTGCGCATGATTTGGGACATACCCCTTTTGGGCATATCGGCGGGGATACGCTCGATGAGTGTTTGAAAAAAGAAGGGTTTAGCCATGGATTTGAACATAATTTTCAAAGTTTTCGTGTTGTAACACTGTTAGAACAGCGTTATAAGGCATTTTTGGGACTAAACCTCACCTACGCGACGCTTGAGGGGATACTCAAACACTCCTATCCTTATAACAAAACGTTTTTACCCGATTTGGTTCGGGATTCGTTTGCCCTCGATACACACCCCAGCATCGAAGCGATGATCGTCGATCGTGCCGATGAAATCGCTTATATCAGCCATGATATCGATGATGGGGTTGCGTCGGGGCTTATCACCTTCGAGTCTCTTAAATCAAGCGAGCTTATCCAAACCATTTTGCAAAAGGTATACGATGAGGGGATATACGAAGATGAGGATGAGATGTTTCGTTATCGCTTCAGCTCTCATCTGATTAATCATCTGGTCTACTCACTGCTGGAGTATTCACGGGAGAATATTGATAACACACGGGTGTTAGCATCTGTTATAGATTCCAAAGAGACAATTCCTGTCGGATTTTCACCGGAGCTCGAAACACAGATCAAAAAACTCAAAAAAATTCTCTTTCAAAATCTCTATCAAGATAAAGACATTATGCGCAAAATGTTTGCAGGAAAGCAGGCAATTATTGGGCTTTTTAATGCTCTGATGGAAGAGCCGAAAATGCTCCCCCTTTATTTCTATAACCAATTGCAGCTACGCAACAAACATCGTGTCGTCAGTGATTATATTGCGAGTTTGTCGGATCGGTATGCGATGAAGCTATATAATGAGCTGTACGGGAGAGAGGGATAGGTGCTATAATTCTCTCATGAATAAAATAGCAATTATCGGCGGTGGTGCGGCTGGACTTATGGCGGCGCTGAGCGCTGCACGTGTGGGTGCGGATATAACGATTTACGAGCACAATAGCAGTGTCGGAAAAAAGATTTTAGCCTCGGGAAACGGGCGTTGCAACATCATCAATACAAGCGTTTGTTCGGATGATTATGCGGGAGCGAATCCACAGTTTGCGCAGTATGCGTTGGAGCAGCTTCCATACGCCGCATTTGAGACGTTTTGTCACTCTATTGGTTTACTTCTCGACAGTAAGGAAGATGGGCGCTGTTATCCCCTTTCTAACGAAGCAAAAGCGGTATTGATCGCGTTTAAAAGTGCCGTCATAGATGCAGGGGTAAAAATCCTTACCGAAAAAAAGGTGACAGCCCTGACCAAAGAGAACGGACGATTTGTGGTTTACTGTGGGGAGGAGAAAAAGTCGTACGATAAAGTTCTTATAGCAACAGGCTCGGAGGCTGCTCCACAGCTTGGCGCATCGGCTGATGGGTATCTCTTCGCATCGGCTTTTGGCCATGAAATCATCCCTACATATCCCTCATTGGTGCAACTCCATCTGAACTCTAAAATTCATCACAAAATGGCGGGGGTCAAAACATTTGCCGAGGTGACGCTAACCATCGATAACAAACCACGAACAAAAGTTCAGGGAGACATTCTTTTTGCGAGTTACGGTATCTCGGGTTTGGCGATTTTAGATATAAGTCAGCGTGCCTCTTTTGCCCTCATGAAAAAACAGCGTGTTGAGATAGGGATTAATCTTCTCCCCCGTTTTGATGCGCAAAATTTGTATAATATGATCAAAAAACTTTTTGCTGACGTACCTAACCGACCGCTAGAAACGGTCCTTTCAACGCTCCTCCCCGGTAAAACGATTCTCTATCTTTGTGAAGAGGCAGCCGTTAACCCCTCAAAAGCTGTCTCTGCTCTTTTGGAAAAAGAGACACAAAAGCTCATACATCTCATCCAAAACTGGAAATTTGTGGTTACCGATACACACGGCTTTAAACACGCGGAAGTAAGCGGCGGCGGTGTAAGTACGGTGCAGATAAATAATACAACAATGGAATCAAAACTGGTAAAGGGTCTTTATTTTGCGGGTGAAGTTTTGGATATTGTAGGACGACGCGGGGGTTATAATTTTAACTTCGCGTGGGCTAGTGGATTGATTGCGGGAAAAGAGATGGGGAAATAGTTTTATTCGTCATTCCCGCGAAGGCGGGAATCCAGCTAGATTTAAAATAAATGCTTGAAGATAGATCCCCGGGTCAAGCCCGAGGATGACGGATTGAAGCTAAAACTTACTTTTTAGCGTAACGTTTACGATCCGCTGGATCCAACCATTTTTTACGGATACGGATAGTAAGAGGAGTTACTTCAAGAAGCTCATCGTCTTCGATCCACTCAAGTGCACGCTCAAGGTTCATATCACGTGGCGGAACAAGCTTGATCGCTTCGTCTGCTCCTGATGAACGGACGTTTGATTGCGCTTTTCCTTTGATCGGGTTAACGTCAAGATCGTTAGTACGGCTATGCTCACCAACGATCATCCCTTTGTATACTTTTGTTTGAGGATTAACAAACAATACACCACGCTCTTGCAAGTTTGCAAGGGAGAATGCCAAGGTCACACCGTCTTCCATAGAGGTCAATGCTCCGTACTGACGGCTCTCAACGCCACTTGCCGTGTATGGGCGGAACTCCATAAAAGAGTGGTTCATAACACCCTCTCCTTTGGTTTCTGTCAAGAATTGTCCACGGAAACCAATAAGTCCACGCGCAGGGATAACGAACTCTACACGTGTAAAGCCCTCACCCATTGGAACCATCGCTGTCATTTCCGCTTTACGACGGCCAAGACGCTCGATGATGCTTCCTGCAAATTCTTGTGGAAGATCTACGACGAGGTGCTCGAACGGCTCACATTTGACCCCTTCGATTTCACGTATGATAACTTCCGGACGTCCGATACCAAATTCGAAGCCCTCACGACGCATATTTTCTGCAAGAATAGTGATTTGTAGCTCTCCACGTCCTGAAACTTGGAATTTACCCTCACCGATTACTTCACAACGCATTGCAACGTTGGTGTTCATTTCCGATTCTAAACGCTCACGAATTTTGTTTGACGTGATATGTTTCCCTTCTTGACCCGCAAGTGGAGAATCATTAACCGAGAAGAATACGTTCAACGTAGGCTCTTCAACGTGCATAGGATCCAAAGGCATAGGATTGTTAGGATCACAAATGGTATCCCCAACGTCTACGGTTTCGATACCTGCAATGGCAACGATGTCGCCCGCTTCTGCCGTTTGGATTTCTGTACGGTTAAGACCCATAAATCCGATTAGTTTAGAGATTTTACCCTTAACCATTTCGCCGTCTGCTTTTGCAAGGAGGATATTATCCCCTTTTGAAATGCGTCCGTTGAAAATACGAGCAATACCGATTTTACCTACGTAGTTATCGTAGTCCAATGTGAAAACTTGTAACTGTGTAGCATTTTCAGCATCACCGGTAGGCTCAGGAATTTTTTCAAGAATGGTGTTAAACAAACACGTGAAATCGCCATCAGGGTCAGACATATTGAGTTTTGCAATACCATCACGTGCTGCTGCATAGATGATTGGGAAATCAAGTTGATCTTCCGTTGCGTCCATTGCTACGAAAAGGTCAAATACTTCATCGACTACGCGCTCAGGATCAGCGGAAGGTTTGTCGATTTTGTTAATAACAACGATTGGCTTGAGTCCAAGCGCTAACATTTTTTTAACAACAAATTTGGTTTGAGGCATAACACCCTCGTACGCATCGACAAGAATCAATGCACCATCCACCATTTTCAATACGCGCTCAACTTCTCCACCGAAATCGGCGTGACCCGGAGTGTCGATAACGTTGATTTTATGATCACCGTAGCGAATCGCGGTATTTTTAGAAAGAATGGTAATTCCGCGTTCTTTCTCAAGGACGTTAGAGTCCATTGCTCTTTCGTTGACTTGCTCGTGGCTGCCATACGTTCCAGATTGCTTGAGCAATCCGTCAACTAAAGTGGTTTTACCGTGGTCAACGTGTGCGATGACGGCGATGTTACGAATTTTTTGCATTGAATGTCCTTGTGGGAAGCAAATATTTTCGCGAATTCTATCTAAAATAATGTTAAGGATGGTTTAAGTGACTTTTATAGTTATGTGGAATATTTTTTGCTTATTAACAGTAATTATTTCCAAAAGGATGGTTTATGGTCGTTACAGAAAATAAAACACCATCATCACACGTTGATTTGGTCGGGCAGACATCCAAAACAAAAAGTACGAAAACAAATGATGTTTTCGCGCAACTGCTATCTTCTCTTAACGCTCCTACAAAAGGGGAGAAAAGTTTCGGTGTCGTAGTAGATCCAAAAGCTTCAAAGATTAACGAGTCGACGAAGCTAAGTACAAAAACGCTTGAAGAGCTACTGGGAAACGAAGAGGCTAAAATCCTCCCCAAGGAGATGATCGATGCTCTAAGTAACGATCAAGTGCGCTCTCTTATCCAAAAAGCAAAAGAGTTTCTAAAAACCAGTATTGCAGAAAAATCCCCCGAATACAAAGCAAATCCAAAAGCTCTTCCAAAAACTCTTATGGGGCTTGTGGAACTGGCGGATAAAATAGGGATTAATATGTCTGAAATCACCCTCTCATCTCTCGACGACAGTGAAAAAACGCTTACTAAAGAGCTCTCCTCTTCATTGCTTTCTAAAAGCATCATAGGATTAAAAGAGGCTCCAAAAGCAGATACCCCGCTAAATCCAAAAACATTTGAAGCAATAACGCAACTTTTGAATGAAGCCAAAGGGGTTCAAGGAGAGATCAAAACGGCGAAAGAGGGTGAAAAGACTCCGTCTCAACCTCTCCAATCATTATTAAAAGAACTGACTAAATCGGCGGATGCGCCAACTTTGACCCCACCAGAGGCTACAAAAGAGCACCAAAAAACGTCTACGGTTGTCTCTCCAGATATTTTAGGGGCGTTATTGCGTGGAAGCAGTGAAATAGACAAAGTCGAGAGTAAGGAGAGCGGCAAATCTTTGGAAGAGCCCACAAAACTTCTGGGGGTGCACAAAGAAGGTTCCCTCGAAGTAAAAGCCAAAGAGGCCGTTCAGGGTTTACGCCATTTCGCCATCGATCTCAAAGAGGCGGCAGAAAACTACAAGCCCCCTTTTACCCGTATCACGATGAAGCTCAATCCCGAAAAACTGGGAGAGGTAGAGGTGACCTTGGTGCAGCGCGGCAATAATGTTCACGTAAATATCCAGTCGAGCAACGCAAACAGTGTCGCGTTTCTCGCCCACAATGCCACCGAGCTTAAAGCACAGCTGGCGAGTCAGGGTATCGCTAATGCGACGATGAATTTTATGTCGGGCGGGGAAAATCAACAGCAAAACTCGAATCCCCAACAACAGCAGCACAACCGTTTTCAATCGTACCAATCGCTTTTAGAGCTTGAATCCAACGAAGAGCAGTTAAGCGCTCTTGAAATCATCTTACCCCATTACGCTTAAAAGGACATAATTATGGCAATCAATGCACTCAACACTACAACAACAACCACCACAACGTCGTCCAGTACGACCAATCCTAATAGTATTTTGGGCAAAGATGATTTTTTAAAGCTTCTCTTGCTGGAACTCAAATATCAAGACCCTACGGCTCCGATGGACAGTGAGAAAATTTTGTCTCAGACGTCACAGCTTGCTACCCTCGAATCGACCGAAAAGACCAATAAAGCGCTCGAAACACTGGCGGCATCGCTAGGGGCATCCATGCAATTCTCAGGCATTGCCGCCATCGGTAAAATTGCTGATACGGGGAGTAATGCGGTTAGCCTTACGAAAGGAGAAAATGTTGATTTTCAACTCTATTTTCCTAATGATGTCACGACGGGTGCTATTAATATTATGGATGTGAATGGAAAAGTCCTTCACACAATGAATATTGGTGCTACCGATGCCGGTATTGCGCAATATACATGGGACGGAAAAGACAGCACTGGAGCGACTCTAGCGGAGGGTGTTTATTATATTGAATCTGCGTATACGGGAACCAATGGTGCCTCTGAAACAACGCGTGTCGGACGCTATCCTATTGAGGCGATCAAATTTGATGCCGGTAAAACATATGCCAAGCTCGGCTCAAGCTATGTTGATTTTAGCACCATCAAAGAGATTACGGGTCAATAAAAGGAAACGATTGTGACACAAGGATATTACACAGGGATCTCGGGGATTCAGACGAATCAATATGGTTTGGATGTAATAGCGGATAATTTGGCCAATACATCTACTACTGCTTATAAAAGTACGTCTACGGAGTTTTCCGATCTTTTTAGCAAAGCAGTCACGAGCAGTAATGCCACTACACCGACATCAGACGACATCGGCTTTGGGGTTCAATTGCAAGCGGCCAGTTTTCAAATGGAACAAGGCTCCCTTATGCCTTCCGACCGATTTAGTGATTTGGCGATTGAGGGAAATGGATGGTTTGGTACCACCGTTAAGGATCAAGACTATTTTACCCGTGATGGTCATTTTACCTTTGATGCGTACCAGAAAACAGCAGGGGATGTAAACTCCTCTACTGCCCGTTTGGTAACGTCGGATGGGAAATACGTTACGGGAACCATGCTTAGCAATTTTGCCTATAACGCAAGCTTCGATTATGGGGATAGTGTGAGCAACGGCGCTGTCGGTGCCTATGTGATCAGTAATCCGACGAATGATGTAGCACTTTCCGGGATGAATAGCCAAGGACCATTGGAGTTTCCAACCCGTCTTGCATATCCTGTGGAGCCGACTACACAGGCGCAATTTTTTGGAAATCTCGGGATTACCGATGAAACACGTGCTATTAGTGCCGATGTGATCAGTTCTACTAATGAACGTAATCGCCTCAAGCTGACGTTTACGCAAAGTGCAACGCAACCTGCTGCTGGGACAGCGTGGGATGTGGTGGCTACTGTCACCTCCAATGATGGTAGTGTCGTTTATGACACCCAAAACGGTCAAGCACTCTTCGGAGATTCTGGAGGATTGATTAGTTCTACAATTGCCTCGGTCAACAATAATGGAACACCGGTCACGATCGATTTGGGGAGCAACTACAGTGGTATGATTTCGATCGACAGTGTCGGCATCAGTGGTTCATCGCAATCGAATGGTATTTCAGGAGGGGCCCTCACTAACTATGGGATCAATTCCGATGGAGTGATTGTTGCTGATTTTTCCAATGGTCGTCAAAGCGCCATCGGTCGTATAGCGGTCTACCATTTTCAAAACGATCAAGGGTTGGTGCGCGAGGGGGGAACTTATTATCAAGAGAGTTCCGACAGTGGTAAACCGCTCTTTTGGACGGATGCCGATGGAAATGCGGCTACGGGAGCGATCGTTCGAAGTAGAACACTCGAGGCATCTAATGTTCGGATGGAGGTTGGGCTGACCGATATGATTATTATGCAACGGGCCTATCAAGCCAATGCAAAAACGATCACCACAGTCGATGAGATGATCCAAAAAGCGCTTCAAATGCGCCGATAATTTTTGGTACAACTTTTGCTTATAAATTTTACTATGTGATACAAAGGAGTACTTATGTTACGATCACTTTTTGCCGGTGTTACAGGATTGCAGTCGCATCAGATTGCGATGGACGTGGAGTCTAACAATATTGCCAACGTTAATACTATCGGGTATAAGTACTCTCGCGCCAATTTTTCTGATTTGCTGGCACAAACAAGCCAAATTGCTACGGCACCTCAGGGGGGGTTGGGGGGTAAAAATGCTGTTCAAGTCGGACTGGGAGCTACCGTTAGTTCCGTTACACGGGTTATGACGCAAGGCTCTATCCAAAATACCGATAAAAATACAGACGTAGCAATCCAGGGGGACGGATTTTTTATCGTCAGTTCCGATGGAGGAGGCACCTATAAATATTCTCGTTCTGGGGATTTTAAATTTGACGCAGCGGGAAATTTCGTCGATAATAACGGGTTTGTTGTTCAAGGGTGGCTGAGAGATCCCGATACCGGAAAAGTGGATGCTACTGCACCGATCGCTAATATCCTGGTCCCGCCTGGGCTCACAACCCCCGCAAACGCCAGTACCGAAGTCGTTATCAAAGCCAATTTAAGCTCCAGCGGAACAGTCACACAATATAGCCCTACCTACACTACCAACTCAGCCGGCGTGGCGACAACACCCGACGGGAGAACAGCTATTCCTGAAGATATAGGGGTTATGTTTAATGGGAGCGGTGAAGCGTTTCAACTAATCTCTGCTGCGGCAGGCCCAGTCGGCGGGCAAGGGATTATCGTCTCTTTTGACGGTGGAACAACACAACAAGAGTTTCGTTATACTAGCGGAACACCAGCAGGACAAACCTTCGTTGCTGCTACAGCAGGTCCTCCAGCAACTCTGGCTCAGTACTATTTTCAAACCACTGAAGATTTACGTAAAGGATTGCAGGCGTTAGCATCCGATACAACGTTGGGTGGATCAAGCACAGCGACGATTGAGATCAATGAACAAGGAAAGTTTATTCTGAAGAATCCACTTGGCGGAACTCAATTAACTGTAGCAGTGTCGGGAATCGATGATCAAAATACTGTCATAAATACCAAATTTACCAATGCTTTTACGGCGATGGCGGGTGCACTGCCGGTAGGGACAGCGCTCAAGCAGTCGCAAGCACTCAATGCCGCAACCCACTCGGCAAGCATTGATGTTTACGATTCTCTCGGGAGCAAGCACACCGTTACAATTGATTATCGTAAGCAATCGATCAACACTCTCAATGGGGCAGCAGAGTGGGGATATACGATCAGCGTGGATGCCCCAGGAACGATCGGCGGGAGTGTTCCGTATGAAAATATTCTCGAGGGAGGGGTTGTCCAGTTTGGCAGTAACGGGGAACTGATCGGATACAGCATCCCAAGTATCGACTTTTCTCCGAACAATGGTGCAGCGCCCAACCAAGCGATAAATTTGGACTTTGGAACGATTGGTACGTTTGATGGGATTACGAGCTTCGATAACACGTCGGCTACCAGTGGTATCAGCCAAGACGGTTTCCCAGGCGGTGACCTCGTCGGTATACGTATCGACCAAAGCGGGACATTAGTAGGGTCATTTTCAAACGGACGATCGTTCGGGCTGGCCCAAATCGGGATGGCAAAATTCACCAATAGCGAAGGGCTTATGAGCGATGGAGGAAACGTATTTTTACAATCGGGTAACTCGGGTAATCCGATTATCGGTACGGCGGCAACAGCAGGACGAGGATTTATGCAATCGTCCGCACTCGAAGCCTCAAACGTCGATTTGTCCAAATCGCTGACCAACCTCATCATTATACAACGCGGTTATCAAGCCAACGGCAAGACGATTACGACATCCGATACGCTTTTGGAAACATTACTGGGCATTAAAAGATAGATTTTAAAGGAAGGGCTGCTCAGGGGGAGAATCCTGAGCGCTTTGAACTTAAGGAGTATCGAAAGAATGAAAACTCCCTTTTGGCTGCTGCGACCAATTGGGATAACACTATTATGAAACAAAATGGTAAACAAACGGTAATAAGAGGTTATAATTCCTCCATGCGACACCGAACCCTTAAAAAAAATCGAAAACTATCTACACACGCCTCTGTTAAAATTGTTTACGCCCCTTTTTGGTCCCGTGCATTAGGATTTATCACAGACATTTTTATGATCGGCTTACCTGTTTCCCTCCTCATTATTCTCTTTTTCGGCTACGATCAAACCCATACGGCAGGGGGAATTGATGTCATCATACAAAACAAAGAGGCGCTTAAAAATCCCCCAAATCCATTGGTTTCGATCATTCAGCTCCTCTTATTTATGACGGTTACGGTTGTTCTGTGGCATAAAAGCGGTCAAACACCGGGGAAGAAACTGGCGCATATTCGGGTCGTGGATGCCGCAACGCTGCAAAATGCCCCCTATTGGAAACTGATACTCCGTTTTGTCGGCTATTTTCTCTCACTCATTTCCCTGATTGGTTTTTTTATCGGGTTACTGCGCCGTGATAAACGGACCCTTCACGACCTTCTCAGCGGTACGGCTGTGATCAAAGCAGCATAGCGTGATCGTTCTCGTCGCCTTCTTTTATTTTTTCTATTTCGCCCTTATCGGGGTGCATGTTATTTTTGTCCCAAAAATCCTTTCTATGAGCGGAATGTCTGCGATGGAGATAGGCATTATCCTCGCCAGTGCCCCCTTGGTTCGTTTTGCCGTCCCCTTTTTGTTTTTACGAGGGTTCAATCTCGATTCACGTACTTTTTATCTCTCACTGGCTTTTATGACTGTGGGCGCAATCGGCTTTTATCCGGCATTGGAGCATTTTTGGGCGTTGCTGGGGGTGAATATCCTCTTTGGAATCGGAATTGCCCTTGTCCTCCCCTACATCGAAGTGATTGCGTTGGAAAAAATAGGGCGAGAGAAGTACGGAAAAATCCGGCTATTCGGTTCCATGGGATTCATAGCCGTGGCACTGGTGCTGGTGAAATGGCTCACATCGGCTCAGGTGGGGATCGGATTTTTGATCGCTATGGCTATTGGGACATTGATTTTTGGCGGCATCATTGGGGCGCAGCACCAAAAACACTCCAGTGAGTGCGAACAAGAGAGCTGTTCTTTTAACCCATTGGTACATCTCTCTCTGTGGATAGGATTTTTCTTGATGCAGGTGAGCTTCGGACCGTTTTACAACTTCTTCACGATTTACGCAACCGACCATGGTATATCGCTGGAATCGACCGTTTGGCTTTGGGGTTTTGGGGTTATTGCGGAGATAGCGATGTTTTATTTCCAAGGGGGATTGTTACGCCGTAATCTCTACACACTTTTGTGGATTACGGCATTTATAACGGCTATTCGCTGGCTGATGGTCGATCTTTTCCCCACCTCTTTGCCTGTTTTATTTCTATCGCAAAGCCTCCACGCGTTTAGTTTTGCCCTTTTTCACACGGCAGCGATCAGTGTGCTGTTCTCACTCTACAGCGCACGTCGCCTTTCGCAACAATTTTTCTTCGGTATATCGTACGGTTTGGGAGGATTTGTGGGGGCATTGGGAGCGGGAATGCTGTATCAGTACACCCCTGAATATTTATTTGCAGGGGGAGCACTTGCCGCGCTGGGGGCGAGTATGGCTTTTTATGTTCATGTGTATCGCACGAAATGATTGCATTACCGTTCGTGGTGAGCCAGTCGAACCATGAACGGCCCTTCGACAAGCTCAGGGCGAACGGAACGAATAATCAGTAAGCAATAAATGTCTTAAAGAATATCCCCTTTTTGTACATGCAAATTCATTTGCGGGAAGGGGATGGAGAGATTGTTTTTGTCAAATTCAAGCTTTACTTGCTCTGTGATTTCAAATTTTATTTTCAAGTAATCCTCGGTAAACACCCAAGGTTGCGCATATATCTGCACGGAATTCGTACCCAGAGCACCTACAGCAACGATATAGATCGGATCTTTCAATACTTTTGGGTGTCCTTCAAGGACGTGCGAAATCACATCTTTTGCCAATTTAAGATCATCTTTGTAGTCGATATCGAATACCATATCAATACGACGATGGACATTGCCTGTGTTGTTAATGATGTTTCCCGCTACCAGTGTCCCATTGGGGATGATGATGGAACGATTGTCCGCCGTCGTCAGTGTCGTGGAAAAAAGGTTAATCGCCTTGACGGTTCCCGCCACCCCAGAGACTTCGATGGAATCATTGACTTTAAAAGGGCGAAAAAAGATGATGAGTACCGCCGCCCCGACGTTGGCAAGAGTGTCTTTTAGCGCTAGACCGATAGCCAGCCCCGCTGCTCCGAAGATAGCAATAAACGATGAGGTGTTGATTCCCAAATTGCTCGCTGCGGCAACAACGATGGCAATGATAAGGGCAACATAGATTACATTACTGAAAAATGATATAAGGGTGGTATCAACTTGTGCCCTCTCCATTCCATGGCGCATCAGCTTTAACAATTGTTTGGCAATCCACTTTCCTATCAAAAAAATAGCAAGGGCACCCAACAGTTTTAATCCATATTCTGTTGCAAAATTGAGGGCTATATCGCTGTAGCGTTCTGCTGTTGTACTGTAGTGCTCCAGTTTATCTTCCATTTGTCGGACCATTTATCGGTATTCTACAATAGTATTTATGGGGAGTCTTATTTGCGCGCTTTGTGGATTGACACGATAGCCAAACGCACAGATCACGGCAACGCTTCGACCATAGTCCAAATCCAAGACAGCTTCAACCTCTTCTTTGTCAAATCCCTCGATCGGACAACTGTCGATTTCCAGCGTCGCGGCATACGTCATCATGTTGGCAAGGGGGATATAACACTGCTTGGCGGTCCAATTTTCCAATAACACCTCATCACACTCGATGGGCTCAAGATAGTTTTTATAAACACCCATATACATATCGACGGCTTCAGAGGACATCCCTCGACGCTCAAACATTTTACGGACATAGGGGGAATCACTACGGACAATGTCGTTATCCGTGGTAAAAATCACCAGTTCGCTTGCATCGGTGATCTGGCTTTGGTTCCAACACGATGGTTTGAGGGCTTTGCGTAACTTCTCATCACGAACGACTATGAGTCTCCACGGCTCCATCCCGAAGGAGGAGGGGGAAGTACGCGCCACCTCTAAAATTGACTCAAACTGCTCAGCAGGAATTTGTTTTTCGGCATCAAACTGCTTGCACGCATGACGAAACGCCATGGCTTCTAGGAACTGGGACATTTTGTACTCCTTATCTCTTCTAATAACTGCACTATTTTAACGTAAATTGAACAATGTTCGCTTTGAAGCCCCTCTAACAGCGGACGATATTTGAGATACGTTTTCCAAGCCGTCTCAGAGGGATTAGGACGCCCTTTTTTGATCAGCTCAAAACACACCGCCGCATTGATAAACCCTTTCCAGAGTTTTATTTCATCATTCTCTTCAAAACGACGTGGAAACCAAAGAGCTTCTAAATCCTCGTGCGCATCGTAATAACGCTCTTCCTTGAGTGAGAGGATAAAGGCTTCACACGCTATAGTTGTAAGTTCTTGCGCCAATACCCTCTCCCTCCTCGTAAACTGATGCATATATGCTTCGGAAACTTTGCGCGAAATTCTTTCAAACGCTCTTTGGTAGATTTTCCGCTGTCGCAGTAAAAAACAAACACGCTCCCCTCCGAATACTCGCGTAACAACGGCGGATTGTACGTAAGGGTATGTGTCCCCTCTATAGAGTTTAAAATGGTATCGACTAACACGACACTAACACCGTGTGATTCCAACACACGTTTGTTTGCTAAATACTCAGATTGCGTCCACTCATCGACATGTAAATCGATCATACTTTTTCCCGTAAATGTAATTTTTTCAAAAGTTTATCAGAATTGCAAAAGGATACCCCTTAGAATTTTTAGCTACACTTACACTATGGCTAAGAAAAAGAAAAAAATGATAAAACTCAACCAATCCATCCGCCATTTTTTCGGCGATGAGGGGTTTGATGAGGGGATTGAGCGGGTTCCTACGGAGACCCTTGTTGCGTTGGCGCATACATTGGGGATTTTTGACGGTACTACCTCTAAAGAGGTGCTTGTCAAATCGTTTCGGCGATTGTGGTCGGAGGGTGAGGCAGAGAATCGCTCTCTTATTGTCGATTTTTTTACCCACAACGGCAAAGTCTACCCGAATCCGAAACCGCGTGAAAAACCGCATGAGCGCGAAGAGAAGATTGATGAGCTTCTCGAAAATTTTGTCCTTACCCGTGATGAGCACGTTGCGCTGCATGCCTCGTTCGGGGATGTCCGTACCCGCAAAATCACCCCTGAAAAAATAGCTTCCAAGCTGGAACATATCCGCTATCTACAAAAACGGGAGATGCTCGAAAAAGTCTTGGAGGGGAAATTTGATTACGATGACCGACTCGAATTTTATGCCTCTATTCGTTATGAGATAGGGAATGAGCATTTTACAAAAATTCACGTCCTTAAAACCTCGCCGCTGGATAACAAGCGTCTCCAGGAAGAGGCTATTGATGGTTTAACCCAGGAGATATTGGCACTCAAAGAGGAGTCTACCGCTGCCAAGCAAGCGCAAATCACGGCATTTCTCTCTACTCTCAAACTCGACCACCACCGCTATCTGACGCGCGAAGAGATACTTGCTGCTCTCAAAGGGGCTCCACCGTCGAATAAGCACACCTTTTTTCCCCTCACGATGGAGACGCTAAAGCGCGTATTGCCGGCACATGCCATCGGAATCGAGTTTGTGGGGGAGGAGCTGCTCATCGAGTATCCCCAAGCGATTGCACTCCCTTACCGCGAGGAGCCGCTGCTTCATACGACCCATTTGCAGCTTAGCCATTCTGAGGTAAGCCGTCTGATATGGAATGAAGAGGATCTGGTCTTTGACGAACAGTTCGAGATTCAAGGCAAAGAGCTACGAGAGACGTTTTTGCGGGAACTTGAGGCTTTGATGGAGGGGTGCCGTGACCATGCAAAACTCTTGCATCTCAGTGAAGAGGTATTGCATACTATCGTGTATGAAATTTTACTTCCCCAGCTTACAGAATCGCTTCATATCAATACCAAAGTCGTGCGTCGGGTGCTGTTTGCCTTTGATCGGCGTATTGCGGGGGAACTGCTCAAAAAACAGCGTCAGGAGTTGTTGGCACGAACGGTACGGGATTTTAAAAACCTTTTCCCCCTCGCCCGTTCACTGCGCCGTAAACTTATTTTGCATATCGGACCCACCAACAGCGGAAAAACCTATACGGCTATGGAGCAGCTGCGTCGCGGAGGGACGGGATATTACCTCGCCCCCCTACGCCTTTTGGCGCTTGAAGGGTATGAAGATTTACGAGATCACGGGATCAATGCTTCTCTCATTACGGGAGAAGAACAGATCGTCGATGAGGATGCTACCCATATCAGTTCCACCATCGAGATGCTCAGTTTTGAATCGGAGGTCGATTGTGCTGTCATCGATGAGGTGCAGATGATCGGTGATCGTGATCGCGGATGGGCGTGGGCGAATGCGATCATCGGAGCCCCTGCCAAGGTCGTGATTATGACAGGCTCTCCTAATTCTCGCAAAGCGATAGTGGCACTGGCGGAGTATCTGGGAGAACCTCTTGAGATCATCGAATTTGAGCGGAAAAATCCTCTTGAGCTTTTAACGCACGTTACCGCCATCAATGCTATCGAACCACAAAGCGCCATTATTGCCTTTACCCGTTCCAACGCTCTGAGGCTCAAGCAACAGCTCTCGCAGACGTACAAAACGAGTGTTATTTACGGAAACCTCAGCCCCGAAGTACGCCGAGAAGAGGCGCGTCGTTTCCGAGAAGGGGAAACAGAGATCTTGGTGGCAACCGATGCGATTGCGATGGGGCTCAATCTCCCGATCAAAACGCTCCTTTTTTCCAAAGCCGATAAGTTCGACGGTCAAAGCCAGCGCGATCTTACCGCGAGCGAAGTACAGCAAATCTCAGGACGTGCAGGACGGTATGGGTTAAATGAAAAGGGTTTTGTGGGGGCACTCACTCCCGATGTTCTTAGAAAAATAACACCGCTGTTTTCCAAAGATGCCGAAGATATAAAAATCCCCTTTAACGTCATGGCGAACTATGACCATATTCAACTCGTTTCGACCATATTAGAAGAAAAATCGCTCTCCGCTATCATCGAATTTTTTGTAGAAAATATGAAGTTTGAAGGGCCGTTCCGAGCGGCAAATTTGGAATCGATGAGTGAGGCTTCCACTATTGTCGATCGATATGATCTTGATATGCGTACCAAATACATCCTCTCTACCGCCCCCCTCTCTACGGGCTCGCTTCTGGTAATGGCGGCATTTGAGCGATACGTCCGCGCACTCGCACAGGCAAAACCGATCGCCTATATCCCTCCGAGACACTTAGGCTCACATGCCCAAACGACCGAGGAACTCCATGAAGCGGAAGACCAAATCAAAGAGATTAGTCTCTACCTGTGGCTCTCCTACCGTCTGGGGGATTTTTTTGTCGATAGCGAGAAAGCCCGCTCCTACCGCGGAGAACTCAACCGTTTTATCGAAAATTCTCTCAAAGAGAGCCATTTTGTCCCGCGATGCAAAACATGCGGAAAACCGCTAGCGCTGGGGAGCGAGTTTAGTATCTGTCAAAGCTGTTTCTACAATTTAAACCGCGCAAAGCAGGGGATTAGAGAGGGTGATAAACGCCCTGCATTACGAGGGGGTTTTCCTCCAAGAAGACGCTAAGCGGGGTTAGAGCAAATCCGAATAATCAAACGCGGAGGGGGAAAGAAAAATCTTTTCGTCGCGAACAGTGAGGCGCTCATCCTTTTTGAGGGAGGCGCGTTTAAATCGCTCCTTGATCTTCTTTTTGACTTTATCTTCATATCGCTTTAGTTTTAAAAACGATTTCAGTGAAACCCATTGATCGATGTCGACAAATTCGACATTAATCACATTTTCATCCTCTCTCATCGCTTCTTGCATCACCGTATCTTCATTCACGTGCGATAAAAATTTTGTCGCAACCACATGCAGCACACTTCGCAGCTGCGCATCCCGTTCCTTGTAAATTTGCTCGATTTTTATCCGCTCATCGATCAGCATCTGTTCTCGCTGATCCCGCAAACGGGTTGTCTCTTTTTCGAGACCATCCACTTTTTCCCGTAGTCGAACGTTTTCTTGTTCAATGTACTGGGTATATCGATTTTCTGCTAAGGTTGAGCCTTCAGAACTCTCCTTTTCGGAGAGGAGAATGATAAATTTAACTCCGTTTTCAACGACGCTATTGAGACTTCCTCTGCGGATACGGTTATGTATAGCCTCTTTAGAGACGTTGAAATGTTCCGCTGCATCGGCGATTGTCAATTTTTTCATCGGAAGTTTTCAAATACCAATGGAGCTTCCCACTCCATCCCCTTGATATGTGCCATAATCTTTTGTAGCTCATCGATCTGTTTGGATTTTACGCGGATATATTCACCTTCAATGATGGCGGAAGCTTTTGTTTTGAGATTTTTAATCTCTGCAATGATTTTTTTCGCCTCTTTAGAGTCGATAGTATCGACAATCTTGTAGGTCGCTTTACGGCTTCCACCGCTTGCATCCTCGGTTTTGAGCTCTTCTAGCGCTTTACTTGAAAGTCCACGCTTGATGAGCTTGCCGATAACAACATCTTTAAGGGCGTCGAGCTTGTTATCGCTAGAGGCTACGAGGATAAGTTGTTTCTCTTTTTCACGGTAGTTGATCTCGTAAGCAACCCCTTTGAAATCGTAACGGCCGATAACCTCTTTTTCCGATTGGGCAATGGCGTCTTTAAACGCTTGAAGATCGATTTTTGCAGAGATGTCGAGTGAGTGTTCTGATGCCATAAAAAATCCTGTTTGTTTTTATAACATTAGTATAACACAATGTTTTAAAAGTCACACTTCGTCAGGAGTTAAAAAATCGGTGCTCCAAAATCCAAACCACCGCTAAACATTCCTCCCATATTTGGGTCTTGGTACCCCATCATCCCACTTTTTGTTCGCAACATCCGTATATCTTGTGCGGGGGCAATTCCTTGTGGACAGACGGGAACACACTCACCGCAGAGGGTACAATCCCATATCCCGTTCGTTTGAATAGCTGTCATTTTTACATCACTGCTTTTTTCACGAGAATCACTCACATATCGCCAAACACGGGTGAGGGCAAACGGACCGATAAAATCAGGATTTACCGCGTATACGGGACACGCACTGGTACAGGCGGCGCACAAAATACAATCACTCTGCGTCTGTATACGCTGGATCTCCTCTTCGCTTACATTTCCTTCACGAGACCCTTCACTCCACGCGTTAGCAGCATGATTAAAACGGTCAACGCGTGCCGAATCTACCACTAAATCACGTATAACCGTTGCGTACCGGAGCGGCTCTACCGTATCCCCATCGCATGGTTTGTATTCGCACATTAGATGCTCTTTGCCGTTTACCCGTACGGCACAGCTGCCGCACACGCCGCTGCGGCATCCGTGTGAATAGGTCAGTGTCGGGTCGATTTTTGTTTTTATGTGATTGAGAACGGTCAGTAGTGTTATATCTTCCAGTTCGACGTTATAACTTTGTAGTTCTTCGTCATGGCTGCGTTTGATTTTAATTTCCATCAGTCACACCACTCTTTCTCGTCGTCTTCATCATCGTCGTAAAAATCATCATCTATATCTTCTTCTACTGTAAAAAATCCGCGCATAGCACTCCATCCTCTCTCCATGTAATTGTGTGGGCTCCGAACATCCGATCATTGCGAGCAGGGGCATCGATCCTATAGTGCGCTCCTCTGCTCTCGACGCGACTGATAGCACAGACGACGATAATCTCCGCCAATTCTATTTTATTTCCAAACTCGATAAACTCGACAAGGTTTGTATTGCAAATTTTAGACTTGTCACGCGGTCCCATAAAGGGGAGCTCTTTTTGCATTTGGCGAATCGCCCCAAGCACCGCTTTAAGCCCCATATCCTCACGCACCAAACCGACATTGTTATAGAAGATGTTAGCAAGCATCTCTTGTTTTTGGTAGAAATCGATTTGGTTTGTAAAGTACATCACCCCGCGAATAAAATTGGTGTCTTTGGCCACTTGCGGATTTTCTAGCAGCGGTGCAGTATGGTTTACCCCATATTCAGCGGCATTTTTTCCGCAATGGCGACCAAAGACGACGAGTTCTAACAGCGAATTACCCCCCAGCCGATTTGCCCCGTGTGTTTTGTGGTTTGCACACTCACCGACGGCAAACAGTCCGTTCACGCTGCTCATACACTGCTCGTTGACCTCAATCCCTCCCATGCTGTAATGGGCGGCAGGTTTGATCGGGATCAAATTATGTACGGGATCAATCCCCTCATAAATCTGTGCCAATTTGCGCTCTTGGGGAAGCTCATGGGTGATAAACTCTTCTCCCAAATGACGTATATCGAGGTATACCGCGCCGCCTGATGCTATCTCATCATGGATAGCCCGTGCCACAACATCACGAGCCGCGAGTTCATCGGTAAAACGCTCTTTGTTGCCGTTTAGCAAATATCCCCCTGCACCACGCGCACTTTCAGAAATCAAAATCGAAGAGTTTTTCAACGCTGTAGGGTGAAACTGGACAAACTCCAAATCAGCGAGCTTGGCACCTGCACGAATCGCGGCAGCAATACCGTCACCGCTGCTGCCGACGCTATTCGTCGAGTGTTTGCCATAGAGGGCACCGTATCCGCCCGTAGCGAGGATTACTGCATCGGCTCGTACCTCTTCGACGTCCCCTTTCGCTATGTCTAAAAACGTTCCCCCCAATACACGGTTTGATGTTTCATCGACGATCAAATTGAGCAAGAACCGCTCATTCACAAAAGCAATACCCGCTTTCAAACACTGATCATAGAGGGTGTGTAGGAGTTTCAGCCCCGTATAATCTTGCGCATAACATGCACGAGGTGCGCTTGCACCGCCCAGCCGTCTGCGGGCAATTTCCCCCTCTCCATCACGGCTAAAAGGGAGTCCCATCGTGTTGCACCATCTCACCGCATCAGGACCGTTTTCACACATAAACGCAATTTGTTTTTCATCTCCCAGCCCTGCACTGGCGCGGAGTGTATCGTCGATATGTTTTTCTATCGTGTCCTCACCGCCCAAAACGGCATTTATCCCCCCCTGCGCCATCGAGGTTTGAGAGCGGGTCGGAAGGGTTTTGGAAACGACGATCACCTCGGCACCCGTCGCGTGGGCAGACAATGCACTCACCAAGCCTGCGCCGCCACCACCGATAATTAATACTTTAGCCATAGATGCGACCTTTTATGATATGAATAGACTATGGGAGTAAGCCCCCCAGTAGGTACGCTAACGGCATGCGTTTTCGCCGCCGTACGCTTGCGTACCTATAAAATTTCAGCGATTGTACCTTATGCACCGTTAGCACAGACTCAAAAATACAGACTAATTTTTCGCTACAATACTTTGTATGCAAACGATTCTCTCCCTTCTGGGCATCTATCTCTTCATCGCTATCGGTTTTGGCGCCAAATGGGCGTTCAAAGAAAAAATCGACGACCGTACCATTACCCTTCTCAGCGTCTATTTTTTGCAAATTTTTCTCACGTTTTGGGGACTCCTCAAACGCCCTATCGATACCGATCTTCTTCTTGCCCCATCGCTGTATCTCGCAATCACCCTTATGGCACTATTGCTCATGATACCGCTCTCAAAACTCCTGTTCAGCGAACCAAAAGAGCGCTCCATCGCCACCGTCGCCGCATTGATCGGCAATACGGGGAATCTCGGTATACCCTTGGGGATTGCCTTGTTCGGAGAGGTGAGCGTCCCCTATTTGACCCTTATCAACCTCGTCAATCTCTTCGTCGTCTATACGATCGGTGTTTTCTATTATTCACGCGGAGAGTTCACCGTACGGGGATCTTTGATGAATATTCTCAAGCTCCCCGTATTGTGGGCGGCTATGGTTGCTATTTTGCTCAATCTTGCCGGCTACCGCCCTAGCGAAGCCGTGGACAAAACCTTGATGATGGGGGCGTATGCCTCCATGACGATGCAGCTGATTCTGTTTGGGATTTATCTGTACGGTATAAAACTCAAAGAGGTAAACGTACGTCTAACGGCATGGATCAGCGGGACGAAGTTCGTTATAGTCCCCGCTCTGGGATGGGTTGTTTTGGCAAATACAGAGATGGAAGCTGCGGTGAAGGGGATGGTATTTTTGGAACTGATCGTTCCGCTGGCCGTTGCAAACGTCAATCTGGCATCGCTGTACAACTGTGCCCCCCGTACCATGACGGTGCAGGTTTTTGTCACAACGGTACTGTTTTTGGGGATAGCGCTGCTGCTCCCTACGCTGTTACGAATGTTTTGATGTTCTCGATCGTCCCCGCAATCAACTGCTCACGCGCTTCTACCGATGTCCATGCGATATGCGGAGTGATATAGAGGCGTTGGGGATGCTTAACACTTAGTAGCGGATGCGATGTTTTCATCGGCTCTTTGACCAATACATCCAATCCGACATAGATCGGTTTGACATCGATGATGACCGAGAGGGCATCCTCATCGACGATTCCTCCGCGACCCAAATTCAGCAGTACCGCACCGTCTTTGAGCTGCAGCAGCTCCGAGTGGGAAATCAGATTTTCTGTCGATGTATTGAGCGGCGCATGGATAGAGAGAATATCGCTGTTCTCGATCAAACGGCTTAGCGTTGTTTTCTCAAACTCGCTGTTTTCATTTTTGCCCGATGTAGAGTAATAAATGACCTTTGCACCGAACGCTGTTGCCACTCTCGCAACTCCTCTCCCGATCTCACCCAGTCCGATAATCCCCCACGTTTTCCCGCGCAATTCGCTAAAAGAAGGACCGATATGGGTAAACACTTCCTCTTTTTCCCAACCGCCGCTTTTGACATATTCATCATAATAGCGCGAATGCCCCATCAGATAAAAAAGGATCGAGAAGGTATGCTGTACAACGGCATCGGTCGAGTATCCCGCAACATTTTTGACGATGATACCGCGGCGTGCTGCCGCATCATGGTCAATGTTGTTCATTCCCGTAGCCGCCACACAGATCAGCTTTAGATTTGGTGAGACTTCCATCACCGCATCGCTAATAACAACTTTGTTAGTCACAATCACCTCGGCATCGCGTACCCGCTCAACGGTTTGTTGTGCTGTTGTCGTTGCATAGGTTCTTACATTCCCCAACGATTCAAACGGGAGGAGCGAGGTATCACCAAAGGTGAGGGTATCGAGAAGGACGATTCTCATGCGTCTTTAATCTTCTTGATCAATTTTTCCGCTTTTTTGAGAGCTTTTTTGACGTTATCAAATACCAATACAACGGCCATGCGTCGTCCAACATGAGATTCAGGTTTGCCGAATACGCGGACAAAGCTGTTATCACTAAAGAGGGAGTCGTCTATATCAATAAGAGGCTCGGTTGACTCAACGGTTGATTTAAACGCCGCGCTCGCACCATCGCCATAATAGGTAAATCCAAGAGGAAGACCAAGTACCGCACGGACATGTAGGGCAAATTCGCTTTGGCTTTGGGTAATGAGGGTCACCATCCCCGTATCATGGGGACGGGGGCTCACTTCACTAAAATAGACCTCGTCCCCTTTGACAAACAGCTCAACGCCGAACAATCCGCGACCCCCCAACCCGTCGGTAATTTTTTGTGCAATAGCCTTTGAGCGCTTCAGTGCTTTTTTGGACATCTCCATCGGCTGCCAGCTGAAAATGTAGTCGCCGTCTTTTTGGATATGCCCTATCGGTTCGCAAAAGACCGTTTCTGTCCCGTTACGTACCGTAAGCAAGGTGATTTCGTAATCAAAATGGACAAACTCCTCGACGATCAGCTCACTCGCATCGCCGCGTGCCTCTTTGGCGATCTCCCATGAGTGTTCCAAATCGAAAGGGCTTTTAGCAATACTTTGCCCATGCCCCGAACTGCTCATCACCGGTTTGATAACACACGGAAATCCTACATCATCAGCAGCCGTGCACATCTCTTCGTAGGTGCTCACAAAATGGTAACGGCTTGTTTGTAGTCCTAACTCTTCACTCGCGAAACGGCGAATATTTTTGCGGTTCATCGTTTTGCTGACCGCTTCGGCATTAGGGATAACGCAAAAGCCTTCTGCCTCCGCATCAAAGAGGGCTTCAATGCTGATTGCTTCGATCTCAGGCAAAATAAAATCGGGTTTTTCTGCGCGGATAATCTCCAATACGGCTTGGCGATCTTGCATATTGACAACATAAGAGCGGTTTGCAACAAGCTGTGCCGGTGCGTGAGAATAACGATCGACGGCGATCACTTCGATCCCAAGACGTTGCGCTTCGATAGCGACTTCGCGACCGAGTTCACCGGAACCTAACAGCATAATTTTTTTAGAGTTGTTTTTAAGGGGAGCACTGAAGAGCATAGTTATAGCCTTGTGTCAATTTAATACTACAAGTTTAGCGTATGATTTGTAAAGGGAGGGTTAGAGTGTAAAACGAGGGTGTAACAAAAGTGCCGAAGCACCTTTGATTACAGGCGAGATTCGTAACGTCGCATCATATAGAGACGTTTTAACATCTTCTTGCGAGCGCTGATTTTGAACTGTTTGCGTTTTTCCGTTTCCGTTATATGGTTACGGCGCGCACGAGCTTCAGTAACAACAAGATTACGATCTGTTTGTTTCTTGAAGCGTCGGTAAGCAGCGTCAAAATTATCATCTTGGCGTAAGATAATTCCAGGCATTCACATCACCTACTTTCTATTTAAAATTTTCGAACGGGAATGATACCATAACTTTAGAGGGTTTAAGCTAAAATATGGTTATGATAACTGCCGACTCCATCGAAGCTCTCAAAGCTCGTCTTGACATTGTTGATGTAGTAGGTTCCTATGTCGAGCTCAAACGCTCAGGGGCGAACTTCAAAGCCCCATGCCCTTTTCACGATGAAAAATCGGCCAGTTTTATGGTCAATGAACAACGTCAGCGCTACCACTGTTTTGGGTGTGGCGTAGACGGGGATGCGATCAAGTTTACGATGGAGTATGAAAAACTTAACTACCCCGAGGCGATTGAGAAACTGGCATCCTCGGTCAATTTTACCCTCCATTATACGGACAATAACGAGCGCAAAGAGCGCTCAAATCTCCTCGAAACACTGAGCGAATGGTATCAAAAACTCTTAGGTGACAATCCTCCCTCCTCCTCGTATCTCGCAGAGCGCGGAATATTTTCCTCCAGTATCGAGAAATTCGGTATCGGGTATGCTCCCGCATCTCACCAAACCCTCCGTTTTTTGGAGCAACACCGCTTTACTCCCCAGGAGTCGATTGAGCAAGGGGCGATTGGCCGAGGGGAGGAGGGGAAACTCTATGCGCGCTTTATCGAGCGTATTACCTTCCCCATCCACTCTCCCAGCGGTGCCATCGTCGGTTTCGGAGGACGTACGATCACGGGACACCAAGCCAAATACGTCAACTCCTCCCAAAGCGCCATTTTCAACAAGTCACGTCTTTTGTATGCCTATCACCTCGCCCGTGATAGCGTTTACAAAGGGCGTGAAATCATCGTTACAGAGGGGTATTTGGATGTCATCATGCTGCATCAAGCGGGGTTTACCCATGCTGTTGCGACCCTGGGAACGGCACTTACGGCGGAGCATCTCCCCGCATTGCGCAAAGGGGAGCCCCGTGTTATTGTTGCCTACGACGGGGACAAAGCAGGACGTGCCGCTGCGCTCAAAGCCTCTAAGCTCTTAAGCGGCGGTGGATTTGATGGGGGAGTCGTCCTTTTTGAGGGGGGGATGGATCCTGCGGACATGGTGCGGGACGGTCGAATAGAGGAGATCAATGCCCTGTTCCACCATCCGATCCCCTTTATCGAATTTGTCATCACCGAGACGATCAGCACGTATAATCTTAATGATCCGAGAGCCAAAGAGGCTGCTATGCATGAGGTTATCGGGTATCTTAAAACACTCTCTCCTCTGATGCAAGAGGAGTACCGAGCGTTTGTTGCGTCACGGCTTGGGATATCTACCTCTCTTGTGAGAATCTCCAGCCCAGCGTCAAAAACAACCGCCCCCCTTGTTTTTTCCCATCATGATATCTGGGAGTTAAGCCTCATCAAAACCATCCTTGAGCGTCCGCAAATCACCGATTCGTTACTAGATTTTATCGATCCCGCCCTCTTGCAATATCACGGAGCCGAGCTCAATGCGGCGATTAATGGTGAAGATGATCCCCGCTTAAGTGCCCTTTTGATGGACGATCGGATACGGATTTTTGAAGGGGATGAGGGGATCCGTGCAGAACTTATTACTTTCTTAATCCATTATTACAGTCGCGAGCTCAAAAAAGTTGCCAGCCAAAGTTCGGTATCATTCGATGAAAAGTCGTATACCATACGTCAAATTCGCGATAAAATTGCGCGATTAAAACGGGGCGAATTAGTACCGTTGGGGTAAAGCTCTCTATACTTTTCTTTTTAATAAGAAAAGTATCAAAGTATATTGTGGCGGCATAATGAATAATATAAGCGTAAAAGGAATTTTAAATTTATGAAAGCAATAGCACTCTTCAGCGGCGGACTCGATTCAACATTGGCGATGAAACTCATCATCGACCAAGGGATCGACGTTATCGCCTGCAACATCAACACCGGATTCGGCTCCACCAAAGACCGCCTCAGCCACATGAAAAATATGTGTGAACAAGTGGGAGCAGAGTTTCAAAGCGTCGATATCCGTGATGAATATATTCAAGAGGTGTTGTTTTCACCGAAATACGGTTACGGGAAAAATTTCAATCCCTGTATCGACTGTCATGGTAAAATGTTTGAAGTAGCCAAACGTAAGATGGAGGAGTGGGGGGCAAGTTTCCTCATCAGCGGCGAAGTACTGGGACAGCGTCCGATGAGCCAAAACAGTGAATCGCTCCAAAAAGTGCTTGATCTCAGCAATTGTGAGGGGTTGCTTTTACGCCCATTAAGTGCGAAGGCATTAGCGCCGACGATTCCTGAGCTCGAGGGATGGGTGGATCGTGAAAAACTTGAAAAAATTGTGGGACGTAACCGTGACCGCCAATTAGAATTGGCGGCTATGTTTGGGCTCAAAGATTATGAAGGTCCGGGTGGTGGATGTTTGCTCACCGATGAACATTTTTCCCGAAAGATCCGCGATTTTATCGCCCATGACACCTTTGAAGTCGCTGATATCCCGACGCTCAAATACGGTCGCCATTTGCGACTTTCGGATGGGGCAAAATTCATCATCGGGCGTGATGAGAACGACAACCTTGCGTTAGAAGCGATAGAAAATGCTAAATATATACATATTGACACCGAACTGTTTGGTCCCCATGCTCTTATCTCGGCCGACGCAAACGAAAATGATAAAATTTTAGCCGCGAAATTGGTACTGGCGTATTGCAAACCTAATTTTAGCGGGGAACAGACGCTTGATTTTGGGGACGAAAAAATCACGACTCTTTGTGATCTTAGTCGTAAGGATGCATCGAAGTATTTTATTTAATTTCGGTTGGTATTATCAGTGCAATCCGACGGGTTGGAACTTATGATATGGTGACGTTTTATAGTATTGAATCGCCTCACCAATCTCGCTACGGTGCATCTCTCGTTTATCGCATTCGGATATAGCTACAATCGCCGGTGCAGTGGATACAGGTTTGATCTCTTCGGACTTGATTACCGCTTCATGCTTAGGTGTTTCTATGGTTGCGACGCTCTTGCTCTCTGTTGCGTGCGTTGCTGGCTCAGCAGGTTTAGCAGTGGCGCTATATGTACGGTTCACGGGACGAATAAACGCATCTTTGGCAACCAGTGTGCGGGCTTTTTTAAGAGCACCTTCGGCACTTTTTTCATCTTTATAGGTTCCCAGTGTGACAACATATCGACCCGCTTCAATCTTTTTATGAATCTCCAACCCTGTTTTTTTCAACTTTGCATCAAATTCATGCGTAATTGATTTCTCATAGATGGCGCTAATTACTTGAACCGTGACCGCTTCTGAGCCCCACAATAGGCTGATCATCCCCATTATCATCAAAAATGCCAATTTTTTCATTCTTATTACACCTTTTTAGTACTAATTGCTG
This sequence comes from Sulfuricurvum sp., assembly GCA_036821965.1. GTDB lineage: Bacteria > Campylobacterota > Campylobacteria > Campylobacterales > Sulfurimonadaceae > Sulfuricurvum. The sequence goes on along the minus strand of DAISIO010000002.1, from coordinate 645,251 downwards.
AGAGTATATCGACATTGTCTATCAAAAACTTTAGACGACCATCCAAACAAACATTAAGGAGGTAGTGTCTATAATTCTGACTCCCTTCCAAAAGAATTCTTTTGGGCCCTTAGCTCAGCTGGGAGAGCGCGTCGCTGGCAGCGACGAGGTCAGCGGTTCGATCCCGCTAGGGTCCACCAAGCACACTTCCATCCTCATCCAGAATCATCCGAAAAACCTTATAAAACCCCCTGTTTATAGGAATTTATCGCATAACTTCTATCCAATCTAGTACAGTTAAATCCGACCAAATCCACAAGCTTAATGTAGTTTTTAATGTAGGTCTATATAATTTACAAAATTATATGTAGTTTTAACCTACATTAGAGGATTGGTTGTGGGAAATAAAAAAGTAGCACCGCTAAGTGACACTGAAATAAAAAATGCTAAGCCCAAAGAAAAGAAGTATGTCTTATCTGATGGGAATGGACTACAACTGCTTATCAAGCCTGATGGTAAAAAGACTTGGGAAATTCGCTATACACTAGCTGGCAAACCAAAAGCAACTACGATAGGAAATTATCCGCTTATAACGCTAGCTGAGGCAAGAGAAAGACGAAACAACTTCAAAACGAAAATTGCAAACGGAATAAACCCAGTGCAAGAACGTAAAGAGAGTAAAACTCTCATTGAAGAGCAAAAAATTGAAAATGAAGCTCTCCAGAGCGGTCAATTTCACCTCGTAACGTATGGATGGCTAGACACTCTTACTAACGATGAGACAACCATGGTGAAGCGTCGTAGGGCGTTTGAGCGTGACATTTTTCCCTACCTATGCGAATATGACAAACAGCACGTTATTATCTCCTCAAAACATATCGACTCAATCACTCACGGAGAGCTATTACGAATTATCAACGAGAAGGAAAAAACAGCGGCAGAAACTGCCCGTCGCCTCTTCGCCGACTGTAACCGCTTATGGCTTTATGCAATCAGTCATGGATACGCATCATTCAACATCACCACCAATATCAGCAAAAAAGATGCCTTAAAAAAGCAAGTTAAAAATCATTATGCAAAGATTACCGATGAAAAAATATTAGGGGAATTATTACGAGCAATAGACAGTTATAGCGGTATTATTGTCCGAAACGCATTACGATTTACATCAATCATTCCATTACGTGCCGAAAACTTATCTGAATTAAAATGGTCATACATCGATTTTGACAAAGCAACCCTCACAATACCACGACCAAAAATGAAGGTAAAAGATAAAAAACTGCCTGATTTTATGTTGCCACTTCCTCATCAAGCAATAGTTATCTTGCAAGAAATTAAGGAGCTTACCGGCTGGGGAGATTGGGTGTTTCATGGCATAAGCAAGCCATTGGTTCACATGGACAAAGAAAGCCCAAATAAAGCATTACGGTCAATGGGATTTATCGATGAACCAAATGGTCGCAAACAAACGATTCATAGCTTTAGAGGTACTTATCGATCACTATGTGAAACGCACGCTCGTGAGCACGGAGCTAGTTTTGAGACAATGGAGAAAGTGCTCGACCATCAAGAGGCGAATCAAGCCGTCAGAGCATATACCCATAAAGCAGACTATACTGAACAAATGCGAGAACTTTTGCAATGGTGGGCAGATTATTTGGATGAGATAAAAAATCAACCAAGATTTACCCCATCCTAAAGTTCATAAACACCGAACAATCCATTCTTACTTGAGAGCGTAATTCCCCAGCAACCTCTCAAGCATCACCCCCAACTGATCAAACACCCCCTGAAACACTTCCAACCGAACCATCTCCTCCTTGGAGCTATTGAAACGGTCAATCATCTCAAGAGGCAAACTCTCTTTTATGGTCATAAAAAAATCAAGAATCTCATCTTCTGTAGTAGGAAACGCTTTTTTATATCCCAATACCAAGCAGTAGCCGAATATCGCCTTTATGATCTCTTGAGTTTGCGTTTTCTCACTTTGGGCTAATAACCCATCAAAAAGCTCTCTAAACTCTAAAAGCTCCTCTGATTCATAAAACGTTTCAAATGCTTTACGATAGATAGAGATAAACAAAGGGATCACAAATTCCAGTTCCAGTCTCGTTTGGTCTTTAAACCCTATAATCTCTTTGGAGAGTTTGCCGGAATGCCCTTTTAATATCTTTGATACCGCTTGTTGTGAGACGTTGAGTGTCGCGGCTAACTCTTGTTGGGTAATGGAGTACTTTGGCATCATCTTTTTATAAAAATAAACAATCAATGGATGAGGAGGTGATATACCAATGAGTGCATGGGACTTTTGTATCTTCAACTGATCTAAAATCAAATGACGTAAATAAACAGGAAGATTCTCGGATGTTTCCCCAGTCGCCTCCACTATCTGAGCTATTTCATGCGGGGTAAAATTGATCGATATTTTCATCGTTTAATAAATCCTAAGGGTTAATCCTATAATATATAGTTGTACAACCAATAACTACAAGTTAAATAATTGCTTTAGTCAATTATAACAAGTTTTGAGAAAAGCTTGGTGAAACGTAGGATATCTAACCAATAAAGAGGAAAAAACCATGAAACAGCAACTCTATACCAACTGCGACCTACAAATCAACGAGTCGCACAAGATGATCACCGTTAACCCCAAGGGTATCCGTTTTTACGGTGTCGATTGCGAAGATCAATCGTCCATCTACCGTAACGCTATCCTTAGTCTGAACGAGGAAGGGAATTATTGTGTGGAGGGGGAGCAAACCCTTTATACAAAGCATAGAGAGTCGAGTGTCCACTATGAAACGCTTTTGTGTAAACACCCTCAAGAGCTTATCACCAAGCACAGCTTCCTTGGACTTGTCTGGTACAAAGCCAAAGGCGTTATGAAGCGTGAGGCACGTGCTCGCTATGTGGGAAAACATAAAGCTTATCAAATCCATGAACGGCTTGAATTCTTATCGCATACGTGTACACAAGAAGATTGAGATGTTTGAATACATCAACGGATGGGAATGGCTTCTTATTGGATTTTTAATCTTTGCCGCAATAGTAATGATTGCGTTAATCGAAGAGGATGGGATGCCTTTAGTTGGGTTGATCGTTATGGCGATAGTCTTTGTATTGGCGCACGACATCCATGCCAGTAATCTTGATAAAGCGTTTGTCCTAAAACAGTTTCACGAAGGTCAAGCCCTCAAATGTGGAGGATGGCGAGGGGAGAGTACCGTTGTTGATTCTCATAACGGTTGGGAGTACACCCATGCGGTTGGCTTCATTAAAGGGGATCAGATTCGCAATGATCCTGGAATGTGTACTGTTATTGGAGAAGAGGCACCGCAACCCTCTATCGTACCGTACTCGTTTGCATTTTTTACCTTGACCTTCATTGCATTTTTATTCCGTTATGCGGTTGAGAGTAAAGAAAAAAAGGAAGATCAAGAACAAGCTATGGAGAAACCCCCTGAGTGACACTACGCTTAAATTGATTCTCTTAAGTTTGTTTTTTTACGCACTGGGTGTTGCGACGTTGGCGATTATTGGATTTAAAAGAACCCATCTCCCTTGGATCGGGGGTTATACCCTTGCTGTTTTAGGGATTGCTTGGTTTACACAGCTCAAATGGCTATTACTGGGAGGGATCATTGATCTAGCGGTGTATGGAGTTATGTCCCTTCTTACAACGTTTTGGGGATTTAAGTGGTGATGATGGAAACAAAAGAGATTGCCCAATGGATATTTGGACTATTTGTATTTTTAGCAGGGATACTTGCTATTGGAAAGCTCTTAGCAGAGCGTGACGAGCGACGGGGCTATTGCAATATTTACCCTAAGGCTTCTAAGAAGAAAAAAAAGACTAAAGCCAATAGGGAGAAACAACCGTGAAAATGTCTAAATTTGATCAGTATATCTTTATAGGTCTGCTGATACCTCCGTTTGAGTTTTGTTTATTTGGGGACTATCACAGCGCACGGATTATGACACTGCCTCCAATAATAGTCTTTGCTTTGTGGATCTACGCCGATAAGATCCGAGCCAATAAGAAACTGATGGAGTTTTTGGACAAGGTGTTTTAAAAAGGAGAAATCAATGTACTGGAATATTTTTTATATGCCCCTCTACCGTATGGGGGAAAAGGTGAATGTTGCCATTACCACATTTGAGAGTGACGATGAAGAGATAGTCAGGAAATTTTTTGAAAAAATATACGTTGGAACAGCAATTTTATCAACCTCCTCTCATTGGTCACGAGAGTTGGCATACAAGCAAATCTATGACATGGGGGAGATGATTGAGGGGCATGATGATTTTTATCTGCCTAAAAGGATGTGTAAGGAATGTGGGTTAATGGAACCCAGCGGATTGAGCGAGGATGGTCTGTGTATTTTTTGCCACGATGAACCTATTGAGATTGATAGTATTCCGTGGTAATGGGGTAGTGTTTTTGTTAGTTTAGCGATTTAATAGGCGGAATCATCTCTCGAATATCAAGATCCCACTCCTGCGCTAAGATGACCAAATGGGCGAGATTGTAATTGGCTTGATTTTGTCGAAGTTCGATACGAGCAATAAAGGAGGTGGAGTTGTGACCTAAAATATTTGCCAATTTTAATTGACTGACTTTACGCTCTTTGCGTAGTTGTTTGATGTGCTGCGTTAAGGCATCGTAGTACGATTTAATATCAAGACGTTCCTCTTTGGACACAACAACCGCCACTCACTCTTAGATGATTGATTTTAATAAAATTAGTGAATTAAAAACAATCACTATTAAGTGAGTAAAAAGTATAGACGCGCTAGAATCTCTCTATATACAAGCGTGAAATCAGGAAATTTTAGGATAAATAAATTATCGACTTTGGAGAATAAAGTGAAAACAAGGAATGTATTAATTGACACTTCAATTGTTTTAGAGGGTATTGAAAAGATTTTTGCAATTGATAGAAATTCAAATGTATTTGTGACGGATGTTGTTTTGAGAGAGATTGATGGGAATAAAGGTACTGAGGGAGCGAAAGGATATAATGCTCGTGAGTTCTTTCGACAGTTTAATAGCCATAACTTTAAAAAGCTTGATAAGCTTCCAATCACAGATAGGGATCTCGATAAAAATGATACTTTGACTGAGGGTACTATTAGTAGTGGTGTTCATATTTATACTATTGCTCGTAAATGGTATAGAAGCAGAGACATTAACGATTCACGAATTATTGAGATCGCAAAAGATTATGGATTGACACTTGAAACACTTGATCAGGCACAAAGTGTTAGGGCAAAGAGTGAGGGGATAGAGGTTTTTGATAAAAAAACGACAGCTTTATATAAACATCTAAACGATACGACGTATACTTCTGAAGTAAATATGAAAGTAATTTTACCAATGGTATTTGCTATTTTGTTGGGGCTTCCCGCTATGGTTATGGCTAATTTTGCGCCATGGCTTGTTATTCCTCTATTACTGATTATTGTTTCTGGAGTGCTACATTTAGTTATGGGAGACAATAAAGTTACCGAGCTCATAGAAGCAAAAGAAAAAAGAATTTTTAAATTGACAGGTTCATCAAATGACTTAAATGAAAGCTTGTCCCCTCAAATATCAACTTATAATAATGAATCTGCCGGAATATATGCCGGCACTTCTTCTGGTGGGTTTTAGTCCACCATATACCTAAAAGTCTGCCGACTCGCCCCGAACTCTTTGGCTAGTTTTATTTTCGGAATACCCAGCTCAATCATCTCTTTTATCTTTTCGATTTGTTCAGAGCAGAGGGAGGGCTTTCTCCCTTTGTAGGCTCCTCGTTTTACTTTTTAACCAAGCTATTCCGATACCAATTTATTGACAAATATTCTAAAAATCCCAAAATTATGCATAATTTTACAAAATCACATAAATTTTTGAAATTCTTTTCATTTTTGTCAAAAAAAACGTTTTACCCGGCTATACCTTATGTAGATACATTGATTTGTATTGAATAAAACGTGAAAGGGTTCAAATGAATTCAGAAAAACTTTTAAGGATCAATGAAGTGAAGTCCCGTACAGGGCTCTCAAACTCAACGATTTACGCAAATATTAAAAAGGGGATTTTTCCAAGACCACAAAAACCAAGTCCAGGGGTGAGTGCGTGGAAAGAAAGTGAAGTTATTGCGGTAATTAACGGTATTTGGCATGGTTAAAAATGGAAAAATAAAGCTTGGGTTTACAACCATTTTACATGATCCAAGGCTACGTTTTAAGTTAACAAATAACGACTACTGCATCGCAGACTGCATCTATCACCTCTCTCATAATCCAGCGGGAGCAGTGATGGGATGGTGCTACGCAAAGCGCGAAACGATCGGAAGCTTTTTTGGACTGTCGCGTCAATCAGCTCAAACAATCATCAAAAAGCTTGAGATTAAGGAGCTTATCGAAGTTCATAAAGAGACAAAGCATTTGCGAACGACACAGACTTGGTATGAAAATTTTGTGATGTTTGAATTGGAAAAACGCAAGCTGTAAAGAATCTTGACTGGGTGTAAAAAGCGCTTTGTTGCGCTGACAAAATAGTTTACACAATAATAATACCTATACCGAAGAGGAAGAAGAATGGAGGTATCGCTTGAACAGTTTGATCAATTCATTGAGTGGCTCAAGCAAGATGGGCTAACGCCTCGAAAATCTGAACGACTATGGCGAAAAACCATCTTTGCCAGATTGTTCAATAGTGATAAAAAAACAATGGAAAATTGGGAGGATTTTATGATTGACCAAAATACAAAACAAGTTGAAATTCCTACTTTGAAAGATTTTGATGAAAATTGTTTGGTTGGAATTGGAGTGAATGTGCAGGGTGTTCATAAAACGATTTCTTATGTCGTTAAGGGGATGACAATGAGTCGCATATATTTTGAGGACAGAAGTAATACCGATGTGGATAACTCTGTTATCTTTCAGATTTTACAGGCACACGATAGGGCGAAAAGATGATTATTTTTGTCTCACAAATTATAAATCTCCCTATAAAAGAAAAGAGAGGATATCTTTATGGATTTGGACGAATTAAATCAACTAATTAACCAATCAGCCACCATGAGCCTGAGCGACCGCCAAAAAAGCGTACGTTGGTTTGCACATCAAAACGATTTAATCGTTCAGGATGTTTTCAAACTGAAGAAAAATCATTTCCATAGGCTCAAAAGTGAAGAGCGCATCAGTGATCTCGTTTTGGTTGACCTGATTGCATTCCATCTAGCCATCAAAGAAATGATTGCGCAATCAAAAATAACGAATCGTAAAAACAGATCTGGAAATTTCGGTTTTTTACGAAAGATTGGCGAAACCAGAGCCAAGCAACTTCGGAAACCCCGTTGTAACCCAAAGCGTGAAAAGCTTTTGAATTTGCAGGGAGTTATCAAAGATTTGATTGAAGACAAAAACTACTCGTTTCGTGAAGTGGCTAATTATCTGAAAACATATCATCGTTTTGAGATTTCCCATACTGCAATTCGAGAATTTTATCAAACTATTAAAAAGGTTTAAATAGATGCTTATAGCCATAGTTTCGTTAATAGCATTTATTGCAGCAGCGCTTATGACTTCAAAATTTTATTCAATCATGAATGCCATTGAGGCTCAAGTTGAAAATCGTTTAACTAAATTTATGGACGATCAGCTGAAGGATTTGGAAAAAAAATATTCATTCCTTTTAGAATCTTTTGAGTTAGGCGCACGAACATGCCATTATCGTCAAGATGAGCTTATTCAAATAATGAAGTCTGAAATGGCTTATATAAAACAAGTGCTTTTGGAAATCCGTGCTGTGAGTGATCAGCGACATGAATTGGAGCTTGAGCTTCAAAAATATAAGGCCATTCTAGGCCGTAAGGAAAAGAAAAATGGAAAAATTTGAATTAAAAGACGGATTGGAATGCCTTGTTAAGGTATATACTGATAGTGAAAGCTTTAGACAAGTAGTCAGAGGCGTGAACTCGATTCAATCAGAAGGTCATATTGTAGTGGATACTTGGACCGATGTCGTTCGGGTAAAAAATATTTTTAACGCATTTTCAAAAGGTGATTTAGAAAAAGAAACTAAATACAACATGGGTAAATGTCAGTTTTCTTTAAATTTGGAGAATTCCAGACCATCCCTGTTATTGATTTGTCATCATGATGAGAATACCACAAAAAGGTATGAGTTTAATAGAATGGAAGCGCAGGCGAACAGTGAGATTTTAAATCACATCATCATTAAATGTGACATTGTTCATCCTACATGGTTGATGGAATATTAAGATGAAGAATCAAAAAAAAGATCCTGTATATTTTCAAAAAATGTTCATGGAAGCTTTAGAAAGCGAACATGACAAAAATCTTGTCAAAGAGCTAGCTTTGGAAATCGAAAAATTTGTAGATGGTGATGCTACGCCGCTGTATTATGAAATCGCGCGGATGATCTACTATCGCTTTCCAATTTTTTGGATACGATTAGTCATGATCTATAAACATCGTAAAGCACTCAATAAAAGTATCACGAACACAATGGTTAAAACGATCGTTGATAAACAGATTTTACAAGCTACTAAATTAATTTTTCGCGACTAATATTACTAATTTCTTCCTGCATAAATTTCAGAAGAGTGTAAACTCTTTTGGAAAGCTTTTGTAAATTTTTCTGTAAACTCCTCATCTTTTAAAACTGTAAAATTTATTCGATAGAAGTCCTTGTTTTAGGGCTTTATAACATCTGAAATATTACCGAAGGAAACGGAGGGTATTGATAGAATACACCGTATCTCTCAGCACTGTCACACGCTGAACTTTACAAATTTACCGCTAAACTTTTCTTCTATTTGTTTTTTACATTAGACATGGGAGTAGCTTCCTCTTCATACACGCAAGCGTCGATTTGCTTCAGTTATTTTGATCTGAATCTTTTCGGACTATCCAAAATCAAAGAAAGTTACCGGACTTTTTAACACCGAGACGCTCTAAGCAGCACCGTGATGATTTGTAAAATCAAGCCAAACCAGTTTCCGCTTTTATGGACTAAAAAAAGCAGATTGACTCAACACCCTTACCCATACAATGGGAATAAACGATTTCAATACAACGAGTAAAAAATGAGAGGATCTATCTATTATCAAACCGCTGAATTAACGAAAGTGATTTTTGTTGAGGGAGCAAAAAAAGAGGAACGAGTTGATCCAACTCATCCAAATTATCAATGTGTTGCCAGCTTCAAGTCCATGGAAACATATCGTGGAGTTTGGAATAATTTTGGTCATTATCTAAAAGAGCATTGGGGGATTAAAGATTTTGAAAAGATCAATGGCGAACACGTTCAAGCTTACATGGCGTACAAGATAGAATATTACCCTACCAAGCAATATCTTGAAAAAATATCCTCTGCCTTTGGAAAACTTGAAACTGCTCTCACTCGTTACACTGCTAATAAGTATGGTGAACCACGAGATTATGATTTCAATATTCGACAACAAACGCTTGATAATGCCCGTGCATTAAAGCAAGTTGCCAATGGCTACCATAACCGCGTTTACAAAGATCCTCAAGCTCTTATTGAGTCTCTGTCGAATCCAATTCACAAATTAGGGGCAATGGTACAGTTGCATGGTGGTGCGAGATCAGAGGGGATCACTCTCATTAAACTCCATCAACTCCATGGGTATAAAACTGATGAGATTACGAAAAAAGAAGTTGCTGTTATTGAAACCACTGAGAAGGGAGGAAAGGTTGGAGATATACTTGTGCCACCTTCTCTTTACAGGCAAGTCGAAGAGGTCATCGCTAAAAACGGTAAATTCAGAATCAACTATAAAGCATACGCCGATGATATTCGCACTACCTGTGAACGACTTCAAATCCCCAGTGAAGGTTCCCATGGCTTGCGATGGACGTTTGCTCAAAACCGTGTTCGGGAATATCAAAAGTTTGGCTATACGTATGAGGAAGCACTGCAGGGGGTATCACTGGAGATGAAACACTACAGAGCTTCAATCACGGAACATTATTTGGGGTGACTACTACGCGTGCCTCGCCTTGCCCATATCCTGATAAATCATATCCAAGAGTAATCCTATGTTCGTAAAATCATATATAAGCTTAGAGATGAGAAGCTGATTGAAAGTGAAGGTGCAAGAAAAAATTGACATATTCTTTGGCAAATAAAAAATAAAAAATGATTTTTATAGAAGATAAAATTTACAATATTTCTAAAAATTATTCAGGGATATTTAATTTCACAATATTAGTCAGCATCGCAAGGCATATCGCTGGAAATGAAACATTTTAGAGCAAGCATAACGGAGCATTATTTGGGATAATGAAATATGGTATTGTTCACTTCTGTATAGAGACGTTACCGAGTGTTGAATAAGCTTAGATGGGATACAATAAAAGAACTAACTCATCAGGAAGCTCTATGGCCGATAAGCAATCTTATTCAGAGCGTGATATTTGTACTAAACATATTACCCCTGCGTTAATATCAGCCGGTTGGAACTTGCATTCTCAAATTCGTGAAGAAGTTGGCTTTACCGCTGGACGAGTTCATGTTCAGGGAAAAATCATCCGACGCGGTGAACAAAAACGAGCCGATTACGTCCTTTATTACAAACCCAATATCCCTATTGCTATCATCGAAGCCAAAGATAACAACCATAGCGTCGGTTCTGGCATGCAACAAGGACTTGGGTATGCAGAAACCCTTGATATTCCATTTGTATTTAGCAGCAACGGTAATGGCTTTTTAGAGTATGACCCTACGCAGTCTAATGGTGCATTAGAACGAGAAATTCCTATGGATGCTTTCCCATCACCCAATGAGCTTTGGCGTCGGTATAAAATCCATAAAGGAATCGTTGAAGAAGAATCTGAAAAAATTGCTCTTGCTCCATATTACATAGATGATCCTCGCCGCGAACCTCGTTACTATCAAAAAAATGCTGTCAATCGTACCGTAGAAGCGGTAGCCAAAGGGCAAAAACGGCTTTTGCTTGTGATGGCGACTGGGACAGGGAAAACCTACACGGCTTTTCAAATCATTTACCGCCTTTACAAAGCTGGACGAGCCAAACGCATCCTTTTTCTTGCCGACCGTAATATCCTCGTTGATCAGACGAAAATCGGTGATTTCAAACACTTCGGTGACAAAATGACCAAGATTACCAACCGTACCGTTGATAAGTCTTTTGAAATTTATCTTTCACTCTATCAAGCGATTACTGGCACGACCGAAGAAAAAAAGATATTTAAAGAGTTCAGCCCCGATTTTTTCGATCTTATCGTTATCGATGAAGCACATCGCGGAAGTGCTGCTGAAGATAGTCAATGGCGTGAGATTTTAGATTATTTTACCAGTGCCGTACAGGTAGGTTTGACCGCAACTCCTAAAGAGACGAAATACGTGAGTAACATCTCTTATTTTGGTGAACCGGTTTATACCTATTCACTCAAACAAGGGATCGATGATGGATTCCTCGCCCCTTACAAGGTGATCCGTTTTTCTCTTGATCGTGACGTTGAGGGATGGAGACCGTATGAAGGGCAAAAAGATGATCATGGTAATGTAATCGAAGATCGTGAATACAATACCAAAGACTTCGACCGCAATGTTATTTTATCCCAGCGTACTGATCTTGTCGCCCGCAAGGTAACTGAGTTCTTGAGTGAAACCGATCCTTACATGAAAACGATCGTCTTTTGTGTCGATATCGACCATGCAGAGCGTATGCGTCAGGCTCTAGTGAATGCAGCTCCTGAAATGGCTAAAAAAAGCCGAAAATACGTGATGCGTATCACGGGTGATAATGAGGAAGGTAAAAAAGAGCTGGATAACTTCATCGACCCCGAATCTACCTATCCCGTCATCGCTACTACGTCTAAACTCATGACGACAGGGGTGGATGCGCAGACGACAGGATTGATTGTTCTCGACTCCAATATCGGTTCTATGACTGAATTTAAACAGATCATTGGGCGCGGTACGCGTATCAACGAGATTTATGGCAAGTTTTTCTTCACCATTATGGATTTCCGCAATGTCACGCACCATTTTGCTGATCCTGATTTTGACGGTGATCCGGTACAGATTTATGAGCCAAAAGGGGATGATCCCGTTGTTCCTCCAGAGGATGAAGACGACTCTGAAATTACACCGATAGATGAAACACTATTTATCCACGATGTTCCTGATATTACCATCGACAGTGATGAGACCACAAAACCCACCCGTCATACCGTAGGCAATGTTCAGGTAGCTGTTCTAGGAACGCGGGTACAATTCGTCGGAGCCAATGGCAAACTCATTACAGAATCACTCATCGACTACAGCCGTAAAAATATTCATAACCGCTTTGCAAGCCTCGATGAGTTTTTACAAGAGTGGAATAAAGCCGAGCAAAAAGAGGCAATTATCTCTGAGCTTCAGTCTCAGGGTATCTTCTTCGATGAGCTAGAACGAGAAGTTGGCAAAGAGGGGCTTGATCCGTTTGATCTTATCTGCCATATTGCTTACGAGCGTCCCGCTCTCACACGTGCTCAGCGTGCCGGAAAGCTCAAAGGCGGTAACTACTTCGACACCTATGGCGATAAAGCTAGAACCGTCATCAACGCACTGCTGGATAAATACGCTGAAGAAGGGATCGAGAGTATCGAAGACATCGGGATACTCAAAGTCCGTCCATTTAATGAGATTGGGACTTCTATCGAACTCGCTCGTCTCTTCGGAAACGGCAGAGAAGGCTATGAAAGCCTCATCAAAACCATCGAACATCACCTATACGCATCTTAAGGAATTAACTACATTATGGCCGACATTTCAAACATCGTAAAATCGATCCAAAACATCATGCGTACCGATACAGGAGTTGACGGCGACGCACAGCGTATCAGTCAGCTTGTATGGATGCTCTTTCTAAAAGTCTTTGATACCAAAGAAGAAGAATTCGAACTCGAAAAGCCTCATTATCGTTCCCCAATCCCAGAATCGCTACGTTGGCGCAACTGGGCGGCAAACGATGAGGGAATGACGGGCGATGATCTGATAAACTTCATCAACAACGATCTTTTCCCGACACTAAAAGAGCTTGATGTAACGATGGATAACCCATATGCCCCATTAATCAAAGGGATGTTTGCAGACGCCTACAACTACATGAAATCAGGGACGCTTTTACGTCAAGTGGTCAACAAACTCAGTGCGATCCATTTCGACAGTCTCTCTGAACGTCACCTCTTTAACGATATGTATGAACGTATCTTGCGTGATTTGCAAAGTGCGGGTAACGCGGGTGAATACTATACCCCTCGCGCCGTAACCGAATTCATCGTACGCACCGTCGATCCAAAACTGGGGGAAAAAGTATTTGACCCTGCATGTGGAACGGGCGGATTTTTAATCAGTTCGATCAACCACATCATGCGCCACGGTGTTAAAACTGCTGATGATCGTGTGACGTTGGAGAAAACTATCCACGGTATCGAGAAAAAACAGCTCCCTTATATGCTCGCTATGACGAACCTAATCTTGCACGACATCGAACGTCCAGATATCCGTCATGACAACTCTTTGATCCGACCGCTAAAAGATATCACCCCAGCTGAGCGCGTAGATTGTATCGTTGCGAATCCTCCATTTGGTGGTACAGAAGAACCCGGTATCGAGAACAACTTCCCCGCTGCCTATCGTACCCGTGAGACGGCGGATCTCTTTTTACTCCTCTTTATCCAGATGCTCAAACCTCGTGGTCGTGCAGGGATCGTTTTGCCCGATGGTACGCTCTTTGGTGATGGTGTAACGGCGCGGATAAAAGAAAAGCTCTTAGAAGAGTGTAATCTTCACACGATTGTACGATTGCCAAACGGTATCTTCGCACCCTATACCGATATAAATACCAATCTCCTCTTTTTTACCAAGGGCGAACCGACCAAAGAAATCTGGTATTATGAACAGCCGCTTCCAGAGGGGTACAAAAAATACACCAAGACCAAGCCAGTTCGGATCGATGATTTTGCTGGATTAACCGAGTGGTGGGATAATCGTACAGAAAATGAACTGGCGTGGAAAGTCAGTATCGATACCATCAAGGCAAATAATTACAATCTTGATGTCAAAAACCCTCACAAAGGTGCAGAGGAAGAGTATCTTACGACGGGTCAGATTATCGACCGTATCGAAGCATCAATGAATAAAAGTGTACAGTTGCTCGAAGAGATCCGAGGTTTAGCGAATGCGTAAAGTAAAGTTTGCCGATGTTCTAAAGCAATACAAAATATATCATTTTGTAGATGATAATACAGAATATCGTCAAGTTACTATTTCCAGACATACCGGTGTTTCCTATAGAGGAACAAAATTTGGTCGAGATATAGGACGTAAACGGCAATTTGTAATCGATCTTGAAGAATATCCAAATACTTTTATTTTTACGCGACAAGGGGTGCAAGACGGTTCTTATGGCATAGTACCGCAAGATGTGCACAACTGTGTTGTAACAGAAAATATGCCTATGTTTGCGGTACAACCAACACTGAATCCTGCATATCTTGAGTTTTATCTGCAAACAAAACATTTTCAAGATCAATTGCAGGCATTAAATGCGGCTGGTTCCGCACAAAAAAGTATCCACGAAAAGACCTTGCTTCAACTTGATATTCTTTTGCCTGATATAGGCGTTCAAAATGCGATTGTTGAGGAAATAGAATCTGTAAAGGTGAAACAAGGGAAAGTTTTAACAGAACTCAAAACTCAATCTAACCTAATAATTAAACTCCGCAGTTCGATCCTTAGTGATGCAGTGAGTGGTCGCCTCGTTCCACAAGACCCAACCGATGAATCTGCAAGTATGCTATTGGAACAGATAAAAGCTGAAAAAGAGCGATTGATTAAAGAGGGAAAACTCAAACGTGATAAACCTCTTTTGCCAATTACTGCTGATGAAAGTCCTTATGAATTACCTGTTGGGTGGGTGTGGTGTAGGTTGGGAGATATTATCACGAATATGGATTCTGGTTGGAGTCCAGCCTGTTTAGAACAACCAAGTGATGATCATACGTGGGGAGTCCTGAAAACTACTGCTGTTCAAGACTTGTGTTATTTAGCGCATGAGAATAAAACATTGCCTATAACTCTTCAGGCACGACCTCAATATGAAGTTCAAAGAGGAGATATTTTAATAACACGTGCTGGACCAAAAAATCGTGTTGGTATTTGTTGTTTAGTTAATAAAACTCCGCCTAAGCTTATGATATCAGATAAAATTATTCGCTTTCACCTCTATCCCCAGATATATCCAGCTTTTATTGAACTGTCTTTAAATTGTGGAGCTTCTAATGAATTTATTGAAACAAAAAAATCGGGTATGGCAGAGAGTCAAGTAAATATTTCACAAGGAAATTTGAAATTGACTCCTGTTCCCCTTCCTCCCCTATCCGAACAACACCGTATCGTTACCAAAGTTGAAAAATTAATGAATACCTGTAACGGTCTGGAAGCGGAAGTTGCTAAAAGCCGTGTTGAAACTGATCGATTGATGCAGACTATTCTTAAAGAGGCATTTGAAAATGATAAACTATGATATTGAGAATCTAAAGGATATTTAAATGCAAGATATTTTAGCTTTAAAAGTAAATCAATGGTTAGCTGAGTGGGATAAGATTTCTTTTGACAATGGGCAGCATAAAGCGAAGCCAAAAGACCATTTTTATATTTTTAGTGTAAAAGCATCTCTATTAAGATCATTGTCTAAAATTCAACATCGGCAAGCTGATCCAAAAACACGTAAAGATGAGATTGGTATTCAACGTAAGCATGATAAAAAACGTTCAGATGAAATTAGAGAATATATAAAATATGGTTATCCATGGTCAAGCTTGACGCCAGCTAATAAAAAAGATCCAGAATTTGCAGATATGCAAAAACCAGGATGGATTCCGACTGCAATTGTAATAAATATTTTAGGTAAGAATGATGATCGACGAGGACATAAAGTTGCAGAACAAGATCTGATTTCAATTGTAGATATGGATGGATTAACAAAAATTAGTTTACCTACAGAATATACAGAATCAACATGGGAACCTTTAGACCTTCCTCCTATTGAAGTCATAGATGGACAGCATCGTTTATGGGCATTTGATAAAGATGATAAGTTTGATTTCGATGTACCGGTTGTGGCTTTTCATGAATTAGATGTTAGTTGGCAGGCTTATTTATTTTGGGTAATTAATATAAAGCCTAAAAAAATTGATGCGAGTTTAGCTTTTGATATGTATCCTTTATTGCGCGATCAGGATTGGCTTGAAAAAGGGGAAGAACACATTATTTATCGTGAAACAAGAGCACAAGAACTTGTTGAGATACTTTGGTCTTTGTCCGAAAGTCCATGGTATAGACGCATTGAGATGCTAGGCGGGAAAAGAGAGTTTGTTTCACAAAGTGCATGGGTTAGATCTTTGGTAGCTACATTTATTAAAAAATGGAAAAAATCTTCATCACGACCTGGTGGTTTGTTTGGTTCTCAAATGAATTACACAGATGCCGTACTAGATTGGAGTAGAGCACAACAAGCTGCATTTTTAATTTATTGCTGGAAAAGTTTAGAAGAGGCCATTAAAAATTCCACTTATGATTGGGCAGTTGAAATTCGTAGTAATAATCCAAAGCTCGATAATATTGGATTTGATGATGCCTTTGTTGGTTCATATTCACTGTTAAATACGGATCAAGGTGTTAGAGCTGTATTACAAGTTTTTAATGATATTTTTTATGAACAAGCAGAAGAGTTAAATTTGGCAGAATGGATAGAAACTAGAGAATCTTCAAGTGAGAATATTCTTGATGATGTCCGTTCCAATCTTGGAGATATAGAGAGTCAAGGGTTTTCTACATATATTAATGAGCTATGTATTGTGATGGCAAGTTTTGACTGGAGAGCGTCTTCAGAGCCACATCTTGATTCAGAAACACAAAAAATGAAAAAAGCATATCGTGGAAGTGGTGGCTATAAAGAACTACGAGAAGATGTCTTAAAGCATTTATATGATGAGTCAGAATTACTTCGTCCAATAGTATCTAAACTTTTAGGAATCCAATAATATGGCTTTTGCATTGTCAAGAGAGTCTCAAGATGGAGTTTTATTAGCAAGCCGAGCTGCTTTGACAAATGAGTTTTCGAAATTAAAGACAAATTTTTCTACTCAAAAATGGTTAGAAGATACTAACAGATTAAATCATAATACTGCCAAAGTGATTGAAACGGAATCTTTTTCAAATAATGAAATGAAAGAATATATTGCTGCATCTACTATTACACATCTGCATGATGCTTGGAACTTTTTTGGACGAGCTGTTATAGCAATTTTAAATGGTGATACGGTTAGCGCACGACATATGGCATATTATTCTGAATTACGATCTGCAATGTCTATATTAGCAACAGAAGGAATAGGAATTTTTAGTCAATATCATTATTTTATTGATGCCAATTCAAATAGTATTAAGATGCCACAAAAAGCTGGGACACATACTATGGTTTGGGCGATTTTAGATACTTGGAGTAAGCAAGAAAAAGCTAAAAAATTACTTTTTAATTGTATAAAACCATATAATAAAACCTTGGAAGAATGGCTCAATGCAGGAGGTGTTATAACATTGAATCATTTAACGTCAGATATATTTAAATCCATTGGTATTGATCTTCAAAATTTAGCGAAAGATCATGATATTAGAGACCGATTAAGTTATAGACCAAGTTCAATACATGTCAATACGAATGTAGACTGGCAGACAAATTATAAGTTTATAACTAACATCTGGAAGCATCTTGAACCAGGGTTTAATAGTCTTGATTTAGCGTTATTAAAACAAATTATTGATCTTTTGGATTCAACAAATAACATTGAAAAAAACAATCAATTTATAAACTCATTACTAGAGCATATGAATATTAGTGAAGAAAGCAAAGAAGGTTTATCGAATTATTTACTTTCATCTGAAGTAGACAACATAATTATAAAAGCTATAAATGTTAATGATACTGTAGATGATGCAATCGCAGATGATTGTAATCATTTAGATGTAATTTCAAGAGCTTTTCTGTTACTGCGAATTGCAACGGGTGCAAACAATTTATTGATGCAAGAAGCGTCGGTAGATTGTAGCCAGCTTGATTTTTGGTGGAAAAATATATTTAAAATCAAAAATATTCCTCTTGAAAATGAGACTGATGAATTTATCATGGATGATCTATGGAGTGATATTGAAGATATCGCTTTAGCAGATATTGAACCTTGGATTAACGGTTCTATCGATGATTTAGATACAATGAAAAGAGAATTAAGTTATGCAACTATTTTGTTGTCCGAAGGAGAACGAGCTATGTTGTGGGGATTGTCTACATGAAATATATGGGTCACAAAGGAAAAATGCTCCCCGTATTAGGCGAAATATTATTGCATGAGGGGCGTAACGCTTCTAGCTTTGCAGATCCGTTTTGTGGTTCAGCTGCTGTCTCTTGGTATATGGCTCAACATACCAAGCGTCCTGTAATAGCTGGAGACCTTCAAAGTTATGCTGCAATGCGTGCTGCTGCTGTTGTCATGCGAGATAAAACTATTGATCCTGATATTATTATATTGCCTTGGTTTGAGCGAGCGAGAAAAGTAGCTGATCGAATTTTTGATTATTTTCCAAATCATATTAAATCATTGCAACCTGAGTTAAAAGAGTATGAACATATTCAGGCAGAAGTACATCGTTCGAGAATGTTTTCAGCTGAAGTATTGCCAGGAATTATTGCAAAGACAGGTGGTATTTGGCCTACAAGTAAGGCTTATAGTGGATACTATTATTCTCCAGCACAAGCGATGATTTTGGATGCACTTCGGCAAACACTACCAGAGGACAATGATCAAAAGAATATTGCTTTAGCTGCATTGATTGAAGCTGCCAGTAAATGTGCAGCTGCACCGGGACATACAGCACAGCCGTTTCAACCGACTGAAAGTGCAGCAAAATACATATTTGAAGCTTGGAAAAAGGATGTTTACCACTATGTAGCAAAAGCCGTTACAGAGATTTCAGCAATTCACAGTGATGCAATTGGCAAAGCCATCATCGGTGATTTTAAACAAACAATTGCTGAGTTATCTGAGGGAGATCTTGTTTTTGCGGATCCACCTTATTCTGGGGTACATTACAGCCGCTTTTATCATGTTTTGGAAACCATCTGTAATGGGACGGAAATGGAAGTGAGTGGAAGGGGAAGATACCCAGACCCACAATATAGACCAGCATCATCTTTTAGCCGAAAATCAGAATCATTAAATGCTGCAAAAGAATTCTTGGATCTTTGTGCAAAGAAAAAATTGAACGTTGTGCTAACTTTTCCGGCAAACAAATCTAGTAATGGTTTGGGCTCTGAAGATTTTATCGCGATTGGAAAACAGTGTTTTTCAGAGGTTAAGGTTGAAGAAGTAGAAAGTAATTTTAGTACACTTGGTGGTAATAAAATTCATCGTAATCCACGAGCATTATGTAATGAATCAATTATCGTGTTTCGGTCATGATTGGAGATAAAATGGAAGAAATTGTTTTTGTATTAGATGAATCAGGTGCAAAAGGTTACTCAGATAATACTGAAAATACTCAAGGTGAATTTGGTGCAATGGCTGGTTATTTTATTCTTGAAAAGCAGCTGATTAGTGTAAAAAAAGATTTAGATTTAATTCGTTCTAAATTTTTTTATAACGACAAGGTACATATTACAGATTTACAACCAGAACAACAGGAAAGTTTGAGAAAAAATATTTTTAATTATTTTATAGAAAAAAATATTTATTGGACGTATGAAGCAATTTATGTTCAAGGTTATTATGAACATGCAAATTTTATGAATCAATTATCAAAGAAAGCACATGCATCAAGGCAATCAGATATAAAAATTTCATGGAGTGAGAGTAGAGAACTTCTGCATTCAGAACTATTTCAAGGAATATTTGCAAAAGCAATAGCATTTTGTTTGGATAATGTTGGAAGTAAATTTAAACTTTGTATTATTACCGATAGAATTGATAAACCAATTCTTAAAAGATTTCAGCAAGAAGCTGATACTTTCCTCGCTGTAGGTAAAGATAAAACAACTGAGATGACAGGTTTTGACCCAAACACAGGTCAAATCGTAAAAGGCAGTATTACCACGAAGATAGTTAGTAAGGATATTTTTGATGATTTTTCAGATATAACATATTCAATTTCTTGTGAAGATTCTTCTCTTACTCTCGCAGCTGATGTACTAGTCAATAGTCTTAATTACCATTTGAAGTCATTACAGACTAAGACTCCTGGTGTGGAGCTAAATAATGAAGGGAATATTCAAGATCATCCGTTAAGTAATATCGTCTATGGTGCTTGGCCAAAAAGTAAAGAAGAACGATTTTTCAGTGATGCAATTTTTATGCATCCTATCCAAATGAAATACAATCATGACTGAAACAGAGTTACGTGAAATTCTAAATTATAAGAGAAGTACTGAAACTGTAGAAAAAAAAATGCCAGAGATTGTCGTAGTTGATATGACTGTGAAAAAGTCGGCGAGTAAGAGCTAATAATGGCAAAAGTAAAACAGCAAAGCAACCCTTATTCAACAGGTTCTGGAGGGGCTTTCTTCGAGAACAATGTGCAAACTTCATTTGCTGTTTTGATGCTTACAGATAGTTTTGCTCCTTGTTTGCCCAATTGCCCAATTATTAAAATCAAATTTCAAGCAAAGCATGCAGGCTTTGAAACAGATGACTTTGTTGTTTATGCACATGATACTATAGGCCAAAAAAAGGCCAAGCTTTTAGTTCAAGTGAAGCATTCAATTACTATTTCGGAAGATAATAGTACATTTGAAGATGTCATAAATGCCGCTTGGATAGATTTTAATCAAGTAGATTTTGTCAGAGGTGTAGATGCAATTGCATTAATTACTGGTCCATTAAGTGCCACGGATATAGAAAATACACGTACTCTTCTTGAGTGGGCACGAGAAATGGAGACAGCGGAAGAGTTCATAAATAACGTCAATACTGCTAATTTTAGTAATCAGCAAAAGCGAAACAAACTACAAGCCTTTCAGGCTCAACTTCAGAAAGCAAAAGATGATTCTTCTTTGTCAGATGAAGAACTTTGGCACTTTTTACGAAGTTTTCATCTTTTGGGGTATGACCTTGATGTAAAATATGGTGTTCATAGATCCCTATTGCATTCCTTGATCGACCAACAAACAATAGGACAATCTAACGTCTTTTGGTCACTTGTTTCAAAAGAAATACAATATGCAAATCAAAATGCAGGGACGCTTACAAAAACTGATTTTCCAAATGAAATTTTGTCACTTTTAAAAGAATCAGTAGAGATAAGAAATCCCTTTGCAATGTCTTCTGAAGTGCATCTTCCAAAGTCTATTAATCAAGCAGAGTTTTTGACTGTTTTATTGATCGGACAATGGGATGAAGTAAACGAACATGATCGACACATTATCGAATTAATGTCGAATGAAAGCTACAATACTTGGATCGTGAAAATAAGAGAGGTTCTTGATATTGCAAACAGCCCATTGAAACTAAAAAACAATCATTGGAGTGTTCAAAATAGATTTGAATTACTAGAGCAATTTAATGGATCAATTTATGATGAACATATTGACCGTTTTCAACAATGTTTTAAGGCAATTTTGAATGAAATAGATCCGAAATTTGATTTACCATCCGATGAAAGATTTAGCGCACGTATTTATGGAAAAACAATGCTTCATTCGGATTTGTTACGAAAAGGTATTGTAGAAACACTTGCTTTTCTCGGTGCAAAGAATTCAATATTCCATCGATGCTCTCAGTTTAAAATTCAAAGAACGATTGTTCTTTCTGTAAGAGAAATTCTTGGAGCTCATGATTGGAAAAAATGGGCAACATTAAACCCTTATTTGACTTTGTTGGCAGAAGCTTCACCTGAAAGCTTTTTGGAAGCTGTTGAAGAGGGGATGGTGGAGCCTTCACCTTTTAAACAATTGTTTTCTCAAGAAGGGGATGGTATTACAGGAGAAAATTATTTAACGGGTCTGTGGTGGTCACTGGAGGGACTCTCGTGGGAAGAAAATCATTTAGCGCAAAGTGTTCTATTGTTAGGTGAACTTGCAGCTATTGATCCTGGAGGTAAATGGGCAAACCGACCCTTGAATTCGTTAATGACGATTTTTTTGCCATGGCGTCCACAAACTTTTGCTAGTATAGAGAAAAAAACGATCGCAATCAAAGCTTTAGTAAAAGAAATACCTGAAATAGGTTGGAAATTATTATTATCTCTTTTGCCAAATCGCCATCAGATTACAAGTGGATCATATAAGCTTCATTGGCGTTATGTCGTTCCTGAAGAATTTGGAAAGGTAACTCATACGGAATATTGGGAACAAGTTAATACTTACTCTAGATTACTTGTTGATATGTCTAATGATGCTTTTTCTAGAAAATTAGAGCTGGCAAGTCAAATGGATCATCTACCGGTAGAAGCATTTGATGATTTTATAGAAGTTTTGAATTCTATAATATTAGATGAATTAACACATGATGAACAATACTCTTTATGGCAAAAATCATCTGATCTGGTAAAAAGACACAGTTTTTATGCCCAAACAGAATGGGCTATCTCATCAGATCGAATTGAGAAAATTGAACGTGTTTCCAGAAAATTTGCACCTGCTGACCCATTAATAGGTTATCGTGAACTCTTTAATGGTAAAGATCATGAAATGTATTCAAATGAAAGTTATGAAGTTCAACAAAAAACATTAATGCAAAAACGATCCGAAGCGATAGCTAATATTTATAATTCCGGTGCACTTGAAGAGGTTTTAGCATTTTCCGAAACAGTACAATCTCCGTTTGATGTTGGTTGGGCATTATCATCAACGGTGGAAATGATTGATCTAGATAATTTACTTAATGCAACCAATAAAGCACTTATAGATACTGCACGCGGTTTTGTATTTGGAAAGTTTTATAAAGAAGGGCAAGAAAAGGTTGATAGTTTAGATTTTTCAGGATGGCAACAAGAGTCAATAGCAAGATTTATGACTTGCCTTCCATTCACAATGCATACATGGTTATTGGTACAAAAATATTTACCTGAGAGTGAAGTTTATTATTGGAAAGAAGCACGTGTTAACCCATGGGATACAGAACAAAATATAGCTTATGCCATCGAGAATCTGATTAAATACTCACGTTTTCATGAAGCGTTATTTTGCTTAGATTTTATGATAGATCATCAGTCTGATTTAGATAAAGAATTAGCAGTCAATGTTGTAAAGTCTTTATTGAAATCGGATAATTTTGCTCAACTTGATACCTATTATCTTACAAATGTTATTACAAAGCTACAGAATAATTCTGAAGGAATTGAGGATGAACTATTTTATATAGAATGGAATTTTTTACCTTTATTGGATGGTTACCATGGTGCTACACCAAAAATATTGCAACAAAGGTTGGCGCATCATCCAGAATTCTTTTGTGATGTTATTCAACATATTTATCGATCAGCAAAACTCTCTGAAGCATTGCCAGAAAGCACAGAAGAACAAAAGCTTATTGCAAAAAATGCTTATGACCTTTTGTCTAAATGGAAATACGTTCCAGGTGTACAAAAGGATGGAAATTTTAACCCCTCTAAATTTTTGGAGTGGATTAACGAAGTCAAGCGAATTACTGAGGAGTCAGGACATTTGGATATCGCTATGACCAAAATAGGTTACGTTTTGATTTATGCTCCTGAAGATTCTTCTGGATTATGGATCGATAAAGCTATTGCAGATGTCTTGAATGCTAGAGACGCTAAAGAGATGCGTGAAGGCTTTACTCTGGGGTTCCACAATGATCGTGGAGTACATTGGATTGATCCTACGGGAGCACAGGAACGCGAATTGGCTGAACAATATCTTTCTAAAGCAAATGATGTTGAAAAGGAAGGTTTTGTTAGATTGGCTTCTAGTCTTAGGGAGCTTTCTGAAGATTATATGCGTCAGATGGAACGTGTTATTGAGCAACATGCAAGAGGTGATGAAGAATGAATAAGTGTTTTCTCTTATCTAACGAACAAAAAATTGTAATTCTCGATGATATCTTAATGGGAACATTTATCATTCATCGTTTGATCAATGAATTCGATAGAAGTGTGATTGAAAAAGCATGTGCAGAAGGAAACAAGACTTCATTGGCATATTCAAAGCCGGAGAAGCTTTATTGGTAAGTATTGAGCTACCTATGCCGATTATGATTAAGATAAAAGAACTAATGATTAAACCGCATTCTGAAACACCAAAACTGTTATAATAATGAAGAGGAAAATACAATGAACACGAAAGAGTCACAACTTATCGAATGGAAAGAATCGTGGAGGGACGAATATCTTAAATGGATTTGTGGTTTTGCGAATGCAGAAGGTGGCACGCTCATTATCGGAAAGAATGATGATGGTGTGATCGTCGGGATCGATAATGCCAGACGGCTTCTCGAAGATATACCTAACAAAGTTCGAGATATATTAGGTATTATCGTCGATGTCAATCTCGTCATGAGTGATAGCTTAGAGACAATAGAGATCGTCGTTGAGTCTTATCCCTATCCTATCAGCTACAAAGGTGAGTATCATTACCGTAGTGGCAGCACCAAACAAGAGCTCAAGGGTGCAGCTCTGGATCGATTTTTACTTCGAAAACAGGGAAAAACATGGGATGGTGTACCAGTTCCCCATGTAAGCTTAAGAGATTTTGATCCGAAATTATTTGATAAATTTCGCAAAAAAGCTCTAAAAGCCCAGCGATTAAGTCAAGAAGCGATGGGTGATACTAATGAACAACTTTTGGAAAAACTGCATCTCGTTGAAGGAGACTATCTCAAACGTGCAAGTATTCTCCTCTTTCATCCTGATCCACAGAGATTTTTTACGGGAGCGTATATTAAAATAGGATTTTTCAAAAATGATGCTGATTTGATGTATCAAGATGTAGTGGAGGGTGATTTATTTACGCAAGCCGAAACAGCACTCGATCTTTTGCAAACCAAATATCTCAAAGCTCGTATCACCTATGAGGGACAACAGAGGGTTGAAAAGTTCGATTATGCTCCCGCAGCACTCCGAGAGGTTTTGCATAATGCGGTGGTGCATAAAGACTATGCTAGCGGTGCTCCCATTCAAATCAGCGTATATGATGACAAGCTGATGTTTTGGAACGCAGGGCAACTACCTGAACATTGGACGGTACATACACTAAAAGATAAACATCCCTCTCATCCTTTTAATCCTGATGTAGCAAATGTATTTTTTAAAGCAGGTTTTATCGAATCATGGGGACGGGGAATCGAAAAGATTATTACCGAATCGCAAAGCTACAATGGGACAACACCACAATTTCGATATGATGGAGGACTTTGGGTTACTTTTAATTCCGCTCATGTAGAGGATAAAGAGCAAGTCACCACGCAAGTCACCACGCAAGTCACCACGCAAGTCCAAAAACTCTTAGAGATTATGAACGGTGAAATGTCACGGACGGATATGATGAATGCTTTAGGATTAAATAATCGAGAACATTTTCGAAAAGAATATCTCGTGCCCGCGATAGATTTAAAGGTTATTGAGTTGACTATACCCGAAAAACCTACGAGCAGTAAACAAAAATACAGAGTTAAATAGAGTCAAATTTGTCCATATTTTTCGTGCAGCGTTTAGCCTAATGTAGTTTTTAATGTAGGTTGTTTTTAACTACCAATTTAAAAGCTCACAAAATAGGGCTTAGTTGGTAGAGCTAGGGTCCACCATCAAATCATCACATTCAACCTTTCCCCCAAAAACCTTTTATTTTGATGTCAAAAAGCCCAAAAAATATAATCAATTTTTCTGTTGCACTGTATTATCTTCACTTTAACAGCGAGGCATAATTAAATAAAAGTAATTAAAAATCAGTAAGCGGAGTTTAATTACTCATTTTAAACATAATGATGCAAAAATTGTTGTTACTTTAAGAGGGAGGTGAACGCATGTCAACAACTTCAGTAAAATCCAACACAATCCGACTTCATCGTGTGCTGCGTGCAGCGCCGGAGCGT
This sequence comes from Sulfuricurvum sp., assembly GCA_036821965.1. Classification (GTDB taxonomy): domain Bacteria; phylum Campylobacterota; class Campylobacteria; order Campylobacterales; family Sulfurimonadaceae; genus Sulfuricurvum. The sequence continues at coordinate 619,124 of DAISIO010000002.1, read as the reverse complement.
GTCTATCGGGCTTTTCTTGATGCAGATGCGATAGTAAAATGGCTTCCGCCAAACGGCTATACATGTAAGGTGCATCAGATGGAGGCAAAGGTTGGCGGGATCTACAAGATGTCATTTACAAACTTCACTACCGGCAAGAGCGACTCTTTTGGCGGTGAGTACCTTGAATTGGTGCCAAATGAACGCATTCGTTACGTGGACAGGTTTGACGATCCAAACCTGCCCGGCGAAATGAATACGACAATCACCTTGAAGCAGGTATCCGTTGGAACAGAATTAAACATAGTACAAGAGGGGGTACCCGCCGCCATCCCAGAGGAAGCTTGCTATCTGGGCTGGCAAGAGTCGCTTGCTCTTCTAATGAAATTAGTCGAGGCGGAGATTTTGGACGAATCATAAGATTAAAAACGTCTTTCTCTCGCTCCCGCTCTCCTGAGTGGAAGCGATGCATACTACACTTTATTTTCCTCAATCCAAATCTATTAATAAACAAAATAAACGATACAATCGTCTTATATTAAAAAAAATAATAAGGAATAAAAAATGGAATATTCGATAATGATGTTTGGACTTTTTTGGCTATTGCTTGGCCTTTCTATCTTCGCTTTATGGATATGGGCGTTGGTGGATATTATACGCTCTGATTTTATAGATATTGTTATCAAAATTGTTTGGTTTTTGTTGGTGTTTTGTATTCCGCTTCTCGGGTTTATTTTGTATGTTATTCTCGGAAACTTGACGAAGCTTCCACAAGAGACCTTCAATTCGAACCAAAAATACGCGGATTTAGAACGGGTCAAACAGCTTTATGACAGCGGTGCTCTCAACGAAGCGGAATTTGAGAGGGAAAAAGAGAAGATTATGAGCCGAAATTAAGGCTCAAACGTGAACTTTGTCCCGTTTAAAAGAACATTTTTATAGAGCTTTGCGGCGTTTGCCAGATTGAAAAGAAGTAAGGAGAACAGCATAACCCCGCACAGACCCGATACGATCAAAATCAATGGATAAAACGGGGCAAGAAGGGCGGTAAACGCCATACTGCAAAAAAGCCAAAAGGTTAGTTTCAAACGTTTTTGGGGGATAACATTGGACATGATCGGGGTTTCCATATAGCCGGCAGAGTTGAGGTGAAACCACACCAAAAACGGGACGATTTTCCCCATCATCCCCAAAATGATCGAAAGGGCAAAGAGGGCAAAGGCAATCAAGCTTATCGTCTCCAACGGGGGATATATGTTTAGCATACTCCCCAAATAGGAGAGCAGAGCAATCATCAGCAAACCCATCCCTAACATCCAAAACAAAATACTCACGTCACTAACGCGCCGTTTGCGGCTTCGCAACCGTTTCATCGTTGTTGTGGCAAATCCTATCAATAACACAATGATAACACCATCAAATACCCACCCAAACGGCAAGGCTGCAAAGAGCCAAAGAATTTTGAGGGAAAGTGACGCGGCGAGAATCCGCTTGACGTTGTTTTTGCACCAATCGCTGTAGGAGGTTGTGACGTAAAACATCTCGACGACTTGAAAGGCGACATAGATGATGAGGGCAGCAACCCAGCCGATGAGTCCGATAGAGTAGTGGGAGGCTCGCAGGAGGGGGTGATAGTCACCGAACGTTTCATTGGCGTAGGAGGTTGCCATTAGGATTCCAAGCAAAGCGGTGGCAAGCAGCGATACAATGGCGAAGCGCATCCCCTGAAGGGTGTTATGTCCCATTTTTTTCACCAATAACGGTAGAAGAATTTGGGCAAAATAGACAACCCCGCTCCCCAGCAGTACAGCGGCTATGATAAACAGTGTCGGCATTTGAAACATAAACGCACTTGCCAAGGCAAGGATTCCTGCCGTGAGAAGTGTGTGAATAATCAGCGAATTCCCAAGCGGTGAGGGGATCGGAGCTCCCCCTAAAACGCTTTGCATCTGAAACAGCGCACCGATCATCCCCATGGAAATCATCCCTAAAAAGAGTAGATGAATACCCGCGAGGGAGATCGGATGGCTTTGGATAAGGATTTCAGAGGGGAAAAAGATCATAAGAGCACACAAGATGAGCCCGAAAATAGGAAGGGTGAGAAAAAAACGGAGCACCACCGAAATGGGGGGTGCTTGATCGAGGGAGAGACCGTTAAACACGGTATTGTTCCAGATCTAGGTGGGGGTCACGGGTGATAGTGATGTGCCATACTCCATCACTGATCTCCTGCGAAAGATAGAAGCCGCCGTTTTTTGTCAGTATCTCAAACAGCGGAATCGGTTCACGTCGGTGGATCAACCGAAGAACCTCTGTATTTGAGAGTTTTTTAAAGGCATCGACGGCCATCTCTAGGGGGAGGGGATGATCCAGTTCTCGGACATCCAAAAGAATCATCGGGGCATCTCTCTCAGGGTTTGTACCATAAGCTCTCCGTCCGTTCCGAGGGTTTGATCGATCATCGGGTAGAGCATTTGCTCCTCTTTCATGTTGTGCTGCTGGAGCATAATCATCATCGATTCCCCTTGCCCGAAAAAATCATCGACTTTCCCTTCATTCAGTGAATGCAACATCGATTCAAGGAGCGCCCGTAACTGTTGATGCTCATAGCGCATCATCTGTGTCGGTCCGCCCATCATCCCCGTACGGCGCTCAAAGGTTGTAAAGAGTTGTTTCTCTTCCATATCGAAGTGGTGGTTGGTGGCGTGGTAAAATTGGTTAAACAGCTCTTTTGCTTTTTCTGTTTTTTTATCGGCGAGGGCGTTTTCTGCCTCGGTATAGAGGTGGTCGCATGCGCGGTGATCGTCTCTCATAAATTCTAAAATCATAAAACGGCTCCATTTTTTTTAAGAGTATAGCATGTAAGGCAATGTAAAACATTGATTTTCATCAAGGTTTTACTGTTTCAACCTTTCCACTGGGCGGATTATGGGGGAGAAAATCGTGAAAATCTTTGACGTAGACGGCATTTATCCCCTGACCCAGTTCATGTATATCGGCATCGAGGCGGAGCCATCTGTTGACGGTGTATTGGATTAAAACGCTTGAAATCGCATCGTTTTTATACAGAATACGGAAATCTTTATTGAGACGTGTTCCCACCTCAAATCCCATCCCCCCCTCTTTGGTGGTGAGAATATTCATCGTGTCTAGCTGGATTTTGGTAACTCCGCCAATAAGCCCTTTGAGCCCCGCTCCCAGCATAAAATTGGTGGCATCGGCACGAACGGTAGGTGAGCTTCCGCTGCTGCTGGATGCGGCACTGGCGGGTGTCCCAAAGAGGAGATAGCTCATGATATCGTTTTGGTTCATGATCGGATCGGAGTTGAACAAAAAGATAGGGGAATCGAGTGTGTGGTTAACGTAAATTTGAATTTTTTTGTAATCAACCTCATGTTCTATTGTAAGATTCAAATAGGGGTTAAGAGGGACATTTCCGCCAAAATATATTTCACTGCGTTTAATCTCAAATATTTTAGCATTGCTCGTAGCGGTTCCTGAGGGGATGGTTATCATTCCGAGTATTTGGACAGGTCCCAGCGGATCTTTCCATAGGGTAAGATCGGGGATGAACTTGAAATAAAGCTCTTTGGTTTTGTATTCAAGAGGACGGGCAGAAGTGATCTGAATATTCATTGCCAACAAAGAGGTGCTAGGGGGACGGATATCTTGGATAATGATAATGTCATCGTCCATTACTTTGAACTGCTGGAAGGGGAGATAGGTGATTTCACCATCCAAAATAGTCAGAGAACCTTCGAGATTTTGAGAGGCATTGGCATCGCGTGTGAAGCGTAAATCTGCAGCGACGTGGGCTTCTCCTTCAGGTCCATTGTAGCTAAAGCGTCCGGATTTCATGTTGAGATTCGCGGCAAGGGTGGCGGGTTCTATGGTTCCGTTCAAGCGAAGTTCGTCAAATATCCGTATCTCGTCGACGATGAGATTTCCTGTGGGATCGATATGAAGATAGGAGGGGTGGTTGGAAAAAATCGGGTGATCGGCAACCTCAAGACGGTATTTGTCGATGACAATGTTGCCGTCATTATAGTGAAGGGTCAGTGTGTTGTTGGTGCCGCTGTATTGGCGACTGGAATCTAAGACAATGGCATACCACGGGATCTCAATATCCATAGAGGCGCTAATCACAGTGTCGATTTTGATATGGGTGGTGGTCCGTATTTCAGCATCATAATACTCCATATCGGGAAGGGTAACAGAGGGGATCAGAGAGAGTGTTTTGCCCAATGAGGGGGTGAATGTGGTGAATCTCATATCGTTTACTGTCCCATTGAGATCAAAATAGGTTCCCAGATAGTTACCTGACCCTTTGACTCTCTCGGAGGTCCGTTCCAGTGAAAGGGCTAAATCATCCCCGCTGAGGTTGATGTGGGTGGAAGCGGTGTTGTGGGCAATCGCTATATCCATACGCAAAGGGGGTTTGAATTTCCACTCTTTCCATGCGGGGGCATCGGGGGAGAGCAAAAGCTTGCCGTTTAGGCGAACGTCATCGTTTTTAATAGACAGGGTCCCGTTGATATCGCCATGGTTGTGATGGGCGCTAAAGGTTCCTGCTATGGTTTTTGTGCTCGACGTATAGCTCCCATGCGCGGTCGCATTGAGGTAGGAGTTTTTAAGTTCTTCGGGGAGAAAGGGGAGAAAATCAAGGGTTGGATTGTGGCTATTGAGATGCCATGCAAACTCTTTGTAGTTACTGCTTTGGAGCGATAAATCGCTTCCCCCTAAAATCACTTTTCCTGCAACTCCTTGCGCGTCGTCTCTGAAATTTGCGGTAATGGTTTTTGTGGGGAGGGGGCGCGACGAGGCGATAAGCCCCTCCAGCGTGGTCGTTGTTGTCCTGTTGAAGTTGTAGCGGAGTTTTTGGGCTATTTGAATACGCTCTTCTTCGCGTAAGAGGGTGTGGGTAGAATCAAAATCGATGTACTTGTTTTTGTAATGATAATCCATAAAAAGGGTAATGTTTTGCAGCGATAGTTTGGGATCAAAATTGGCGCCGAGCTGGTCAATCGTTGTTTTCAGCTGTACGCGCGTATCGGAGAGTTCGGTAATCTCTATTCGCTGAGAAGCGGGGAGGGTAGTGAAATCGGCGACGTATTTGTCAAGCTGTGATGCGTTAGGATAGACGATCCCTGTCCCTGTAATAGAGTTGTTTTGGATTTTTCCCGATAATGCTCCGCTGGCATAGCGGCTTAGAATTCTTGCCTTTAGCGTTTTAAAATTGAGGTTCTCTCCATCGTAGGAACCATTTTGTGCATCAATATTAAGCTCTATGGGATAGGTGCTAATCAGTTGCAGTTTCGTAAGTTTGACACTTTTAAGGGCAAACGTCGGAAGGGAAAGGGAGGGGGTATCGTTGTCACCGATAAAATCATCCAAATGAATCCGCAAGCCATCAATTTCTATCGAATCAACGACGTGTTTCCCTTTTAAAATGGCCGTGAGATTGTAATCCAGTGTCAGGGTTTTAGCGTCGATGGTTTCGGTGTGGAGATTGTGAAGAATCACTCCGTTCGTGAGTGAGCCCTCTGTGCTGCTGGTCTGAATCCCCAAAGCGGGGAGGATATAGGTATTGAGAAGGGAGAGCCCGCTGGGATGAAAAGCGAGGTAAAAAAGGGCAGCTGCAACCAATATCCCCATAACGAGAAGGGCATGAAGAGCCACGAAGAGATGTTTTAGCCCTCTTTTGAGACGTTTGCGATTAAATCTCAAAACAGCTCCCCTATCCGAAAATGGATCGTGTATTGTCCAAAATCGTTGGGATTAGTGCCCACATCGATCGCGATGGGACCTACAGGGGTAGCATATCTCAACCCTGCACCGACGCCCCAGTAGGGGATCTTGTAGTCGGGAAAATAGTTATCGGAACCGTAGGTGAGATCGGTAAACAGCACCCCTCGGATCGGATCGTAGAGGGGAAAACGATATTCCAATGTCCCCTCAAGAAGTGAATTAAATCCCAGCGGGTCGCCGTTGAGATCTTTGGGACCCAAATCACGATACGTATAGGCACGGTTGCTGTTCATCCCCCCCGCATAAAATCGGTAGGCGCTAGGGACTTCCCCCTCATACGTTCGCAGCACTCCCCAGTGTGCTTTCGCAGCAAAGATATGGTCTCCGAAGCTCTGAATGTGGGCACCGGAGAGAATGGTTTTAAAATAGGTAGCATCGGAATACGACGAGAGTATTGAGCCTTGAGCTTTGGCGTTGATCCAGTTTCCTTTGGTGGGCTCGAGAAGTTTGTCCCGGGTATCGATGTTGATCTCGGCGATAGGGGAGAGGATGAACAGATTGCTTTCGGGGAACGCATCAAGGTTGTCACTTTGGTACGTTTTGGCCTGATCGAAGAGGAGAGCCACGAGAACAGAGGAGGGGATGTCTTGATGCTTTAGGGTGAGTTTTTCAAAGACACTTTGGGAACGGTATCCCTGAAATTGCTCATCTGAATACCCCACTTCACCATGAGCAGAGAAACGGTTTTGGAGTGGGACGGAGAGGACGGCTGAGGCATTTTCTTTTATTTGGGTGTATTTCGCTTCGAGGGAAAGGGTTTTAAGATTGCCTAAAAAATTACGATGTTTTATCCCTATTTGCCCCCCCACTCCCTGGTCGGTACTGTATCCCAGTCCCGTCGTAAATCGGATAGGTTTCTCTACCTCTTCAATCCCTAGCGTGATGGGGACGACACTGCCGATTCTGTCGGTGTCATCGATGGAGACTCTCGCAATCGCCTCTTGGGCGTAGAGTGCCTCATAGCTTTTTTGTATCGCGTCGAGATCGTACGGGTCCCCCTCTTTAAAACGGAGAATGGAGGAGGTGAGGTTTCCGTCAATATTGGGTGTTGACGTAGCGACGATAGGACCAAACGTGCAGGGATCATTGGGGGTTGCTTCAAACAGCAGATGGGCTTCATGGGTTTGTATGTCTACCCATGCTTTTGAGTTAAACGTAGCATTGCAATATCCCGCCTCGTGATACCGTTTTTTGATTTTGGTTTTGGTAGAGCTAAACTTTTCTTGGTCAAACAGGTCGTTAGGAGAAAGTTCGACGGCTTTTTCAATATTCAGGGCGCTGTTGAGCTGTATATCGGCAACCCGTATGGGATCATTTTCTTGGATCTCAAAGATGATGGAGTCGTTGGTATCGACGGCGGTAATTTTGGCTTCAAAATAGCTTCTGGAGCGATAATAGCTGGTAAGGGCGGTAATGCTCTGAGAGATAATAAGAGGATCGATAGCGGGCTGATTCTCCCACACTTCGAACAAATAGGGGAGACGAAGACCAAGCGCATCATAGAGATGACGCGAAGAAATTTTGTCATTGCCAGAAAAAAGGAGCGGCAACGGTTTGGCAAACAGGAGAGCAGACAATGCAATAAACAGTAAAATTGTGCGCATTGTTGCCCTTAAAAATTGTGATTGTTTATTTTACCCTAAGAATCGTATGCTCGAGATAATGTAGAGGAGGATAATTATGATTTGGTTGCAAAATAGTGCATATTTCACCTATCGTCCCCCCATGGGAGCAGATCAAAATCCGTTTGTTGTGTGGGATCTCTTCTAAAAAGTTCACGATTCTGCCTCTAAAATCTTCATATGGCTCATCGCAAATATAGCTATGCCAGCGTTCTCTCGTATGGAGAAACGCAGGGTCAAACCCCTCCGTCTGTTCGATTTGCCGGAAGTTTTTCCCCTCGAACTGTTGTTTAAACCGTACTTCTCGCAGGCGTATATCGGGGATAAAATGGTCAAATCCCAAATGCTCAAGTGTCTGGGTGCATCGCATTAAATCCGAAGAATAGACCGCATCAAAAGAGAGGCGGAGAATCTCTGCCGCTTTTTTCGCCTCCCACAACTGTACATCGATCGATAGGTCCGTATGTCCGATATACCGTTTGTGATACTCTGCCTTGGGGGAGGCATGGCGCAAAAGGGTTAGTGTAGCCACACCAATGCCCCCAACATCACCACCCCTTCGCATATCTCCAAGCTGGCTCCCAGCGTATCACCGTTTAGAAATCCCAGTGCATGACGCTGCCATAGCAATAGAAGAGAGGAGAGGATGAGCCCAAGAAGTATCAGCACGCCATAAAAAGCCCCCATAAACCAAACGGATGCGTAGGTGAAAGAAAAAATCAGGATCAAAAGAGGGAGCCATCGGATGCTCTCATGCAGCTGTGTGACAAACGTGGAGCGAAAGGTTTTGGTTTTGATTCCCGTTGCCACCCCAAGACGGCTCACAAACGCAACCACTGTCAGGATGAGAAAATGGTGGTGCATTAGAAGCGTTGCGATAAGAGAAATTTTGAGAATGAGAAAAGAGACCCCATACAGCACCCCCATTGCTCCCACGGTGGGATCTTTGATAATAGCATAGGGATCTTTGCCGCTGTGCGCCGCATAGAGTGCGTCAGCAACATCGATGATCGCCTCTGTATGGATAAATCCGTACAATACCATAAACGCAACAGCGGCGATTAACGCCCCAACCCACCCAAGAGGTTCCAGTGCGACGAACAAACCGATAGACGCCATGGCAAGCAACGCCCCGATAAAGGGGAGGGCTAGAATCATCGCTTCCAGCGTCCGCGGGTGAGAGAGGTTGTCGTTTTCGTTGAATCGGATGGGTAAAATCGTGAAATAGCTCAGGGCAAATTTAATCCCCAGATATATCTGTTTCACACGGCACCTCTTTCATAATGGCCAGCCAGTCTCGGTCAAACACTTTGCGGATATAGCTCTCACGGTGGGGGACGATGCACCCCGCACAGTTTTGGTGGATGGCGGACTCGCTGATATAGCGGTCACCGTCGGGACTCTCTATCGAACAGGTGCTAAAAAGGGTTTTCTCCTCTTCTTTTTTGAACCCTTTGTCGTTGAACCGAAAATTGGGGCAGGCGCACAGATAGCAGTTGAGCTCAGGGGTGTCGTGGCATTTTTTGTTTTCGGCGTAGAGGGGGCAAAACTCTTTCTCATTTTGTACCATATTTTCAAATCGGAAATAGTCGATCACCTCTTGGTCGCTCAAAGCGGTCAGTTTTTCCATAATAGCGCGGTGTTTGGCCGCATGCTCGTGAAACCATTGGTTATAGGACATGTTTCAGTACCCTTTCTATGTCAATTTTTTGTCGGCATTCGTTTATAAATTTGTCTAAAATCTGATGTTTACGGCTCTGGAAATCATACCCGATATATTCACGATTGAGGGATTGAAAGTAGCGGGTCCGAAAAGAGTCGTTCTCCAAAACAGCATGGACGAAAGAGCCTCGAATAGCTCCCCTCTCATACCATAACGATTGTTTTCGGCTCTCTCCGTGGCGTATCTCAAATCCTTTTACCTCTTCATGAAAGAGGAGGTAAGAGCCTTTGGAGAGTTTTTTCTCTTTTTCAAAAACAACGGTGTCGCTGATCCACCCCAGAGCCACTTCACTATCAGGGTGTTCACTCTCGATAGCGTAAGGATCGTCGATGCGTTCAAACATCATCTGATAGCCGCCGCAGATACCGTATATGGGTTTGGTTCGTTTGCGAAGCCGCTCGTAGAGGCCGACTTTTTTGAGCCATCGCAGATCTTGGATGACAAGTTTTGAGCCTGGGAGGAGGATGAGGTCATACGATTCGAGCGACATATCCCCCGTGATGAACTCGACCAAGACCTCCTCATCGGCGATCAGGGGTTCGATATCGTTGTAGTTGCTCATCGTCGGATAGGAAATGACCCCCACGGTGATCTTGGTGTGGATTTTGTTTTGGGAATAGTTCATAAGCGACGCGCTGTCTTCAAATCCGAGATTGAGGTGGCCATAGGGGAGCACACCGAGCACAGGTATCCCGAATCGCTCCTCAATGATTTTCACCCCCTCATCAAAGAGGGTCAAATCTCCCCGAAACTTGTTGACGATGACGCCGATAACATTGTCGCGCAACGCTTCGGGGAGCAGATTGTAGACCCCCCATATGGAGGCAAAAACCCCGCCCCGCTCGATGTCGGCGACGAGGATTATTTTGGTTTGAAAACGCTCGGCGATGTAGATATTGGAGAGGTCTTTGTCCATCAGATTGAGTTCTACGGGACTTCCCGCCCCCTCACATACGACACAGTCATAACGATCTTGCAGATATTCAAAACACTCATCGACGGCAGGCTTGAGAAGATCGAGATCACGATAATACTCCCGCACATCTTTGTCCTCGACTACCTTCCCTTTGACGATCATGGAGGCACGGTTTCCACGCCCCGATTTGAGGAGGATCGGATTGAGATGGTAGCTCGTGGGAACTCCCAAAACCTCTGCTTGAAAATACTGGGCAATGGCGATTTCAGACCCATCATCGGTGACACGGGAGTTATTGGAAACGTTTTGGGCTTTGAACGGGGCGACACTGTACCCCATGTTTTGGAGAATTTTGCCGATCACAAAGGTGAGGGTCGATTTCCCCGCATCCGATGAGGTGCCGAAAATAGAGATCGATTTCATAAGAGGACTCCTAGGGTCAAAAGGGTGATGAGAAGCATATCGAGCCGCTGCCGAAGCGATAATGCGGCACGCACATCCTCGGCAGTAATCTCTTTACGCCCCTCTCCGAAATAGGGCTTTGCTTTGATTTTTCCAAAATAGGAGGCCGCCCCCCCAAGAGAGAGGTTCAGTGACACTGCCATCGCCGCAATCGGGTATCCGGCGTTCGGGCTATCGTGCAATGCGCCGTAACGCCATGTTTGTTTGAGTTGACCAAGCTTGCCGAAGAGAACCAAGATGATAATCGCGGTAATACGGGAGGGGATGTAATTTAAAACATCGTCCAGCCGTGCGCTCATTTTCCCGAACTTTTCGTATTTTTCGTTGCGATACCCTACCATCGAGTCGAGGGTATTGACCGCTTTGTAGCCAAACAATCCGACTAACCCGAAGACTAACAGATAAAACAGCGGTGCGATTACACCGTCACTGAGGTTTTCGGCGTAGGTCTCGATGGCCGCTTTGTTGATTTCGCTTGAACTCAGGTTTTCGGTGTCGCGGCTGACGAGAAAACGGATCGATTGCGGGTCGTTCAGGACGTTTCGGACGCTATCATAGAGCATTTTACCTGCGATTCCCGTGGAGGTGATGATCCCCAATATCCACGGATTGCCGATCAAAGAGATCGGATAGACGAGGGCTAACACACACGCTAACAGCCAAAACACGAGCCAAAGCCCGCGCATGATAGTGTTCGCATAAAAGCGCTTTTCAAAGGCGGTGATGAAATTGCCCATCAGGACAACGGGGTGACGGATAAATGTGAACTCTCCGACAATACGGTCGGTAAGGTAGGCTATAAGAGCTACGCTAAAGAACATAACGCCACCTCAAACCGTTTCAAATCCGAGATGCTTTTCACCGCGATCCGCACATAAGTCTCATTCAAAAAATCGAAATTGGAACACTCCCTCACCATGATTTTATGCGGGAGAAGTTTCTCCTGAAACTCTTTCGCAGACATCGAAGCAAGGCTTACGAGGAAAAAGTTCGCATCGCTTTCAAATACCTTTTCAAAAAGGGGAGAATTGTCGAGGAGGGTTTGCAGATACGTTTTCGCCTCCGCGTTCAACTGTTTAGATAGCGCACGAAACGGCTCATCTTTGAGAGCCGTGATCAGAAAATGGCTGTCGAGTGCCGAAATTTTCCACAGAGGCTCTTTTTCTTTGAGTGCATGAATATTATCACGCGATGAGAGGACGATCCCGACTCTCACCCCTGCACATCCGTAAAATTTGGTCTGTGATTTTAAAACATAGAGTTTGTCGTAGGTTTGCAGGTATCGGCTGACCGATTCCCCGCCGCAAAACTCCAAAAACGATTCGTCGATGAGAACCGTGCAGTTTTTCGCCATCCACTGTTTCATCAGGGGATCTATATCATAGTAGCGTCCGTCGGGGGTAGAGGGGTTGACGAAAATGACCAGCGAGCCTTCGGAAACCTCCGTATTTATATTTTCAAAACGGTTGATGAGATTCACCTTTTTCCCGTGGAGAATGGCCGCTTTTTTGTATTCCAGATAGGCGGGGGAATAGATCGTGCAGGCGGGATGATCGAAAAAGCGCATCAGAGAAAAAATAGCCGAAGAGCCCCCGTTGAAAAGCTCCAATTCGTCAGGGCGTATGTTGTAATGTTCGGCTAACACACTTGTTAGTTTTTCATAATTCGGGTAGCTGTTGAGGGTGACGGTGCTAAAATCGACCGAGGGGGTGATGAAGTTGATATTGCTGGAGAGATCAACGACTTCGGACACGCTACAGCCGCAGTGTTCCGCAAAGCCGTTTACATCTCCTCCGTGACCGTAGGTTGTCATTTTAGCCGTATCTCCAAGCCCAATTTCACTTCATACACTTCATCGCAGATACGGGCGAGTGTCTGTCCGATGATGCCGCTGAGATCGACATAACGGCGGCTGAGGGGATCGTTGGGGATTACCCCCGTGCCCACATCGTTGAGGACAAACACGATGTTAGCATCGATACAGCGGAGAGATTCGATTTCGGCGACTAACGCCTCTTCGCTCTCATCGAGGCGGTTGAGAAGCCACATGGAGATGCAGTCGATCAGATAGGTATGGCCGGAGTGAATAACGTCGGATAGGTTATGGGTCTCTTCGATCGTGATAAAATCATCCCTTCGGGTCTGGCGGTGTTTTTCGATCCGTTCTCCCATCTCACTGTCGCCGAAAGAGTGATCATACGTCGCGACGTAATAGGGTTTTTTGGGCGAAATTTCTAGGGTTTTGGACTCCGCCAAGGTACTTTTGCCCGATTTTTGCCCTCCGAAATAGAGTATTTTCATTGCAAAAAGCTCTCCACTTTACGGGTGATTTCCTCTTTGGTGATACCGTTTAGAGAGGCGTACATCAATGCCCCTCCGGCACCGACCCCCTCTTTGGCCTCCCCCTCGTCGTAGAGTTTGAGGGCGGGATGGGAGGTGAGGGAAAAATCAAAATCGGCGTAGTAGGCATTAATGGGAAAGTCGAGCATCTCCAGCAACCCTTTAATGTCTGAATTTGGATCTTCATAGACCCACTTGGTCGTACAGAGAGAAATTTTCGTACTGTCAATGAATTGACCCGTATGATTCGCAATGGAGTTGACCATGAGCAAAACAGAGGCCATCTGCGTCCCTCCTGCTAGAATGATTTTAGTATCCCGATTTTGTGAGCCTATGATAAAACCGGCATTGAAAATGAGCATATTGTCGCCCACTTTGCCCACTTTTTCATATAAATCATCGCTAGTCTCCAGCAGAGCAAGGGCTTTTTTGACGATGTCGCTTTTGATATTTTTTGGGGCATTTTTGAAGCTGCTGCTGAATTTATCCATTGCGTCATATCCCAACGCCAACGCTGTTGCCGTCGCCGTTGTCGTCCCGCTGGGTACGGATTCTCCCAGAATGATGTAATCGCCCGATGGGGCATAGTTTTGTCCAAATTGGACCCCTTTTTCAAAAAGCTCCTGAGCGTTAATGTTCGCCCCCTCTTCTATCGAACCGCTGGGAGTTATCCCGAAATCATGACAGGTAAAATAAGAGACGTTCGGGGTCACTTCAAGCCCCAAATTCAGTAGCTCTATGTTCCCAAAAGGATTTAAAAGATGGACGGCACGGGTAATGAGGGCGGGGGTGGGGACACCCTTGGGCGTTTCGGCAATCGTCCCCAAGCTTCGCACCTCACCCGTGCAAACAAACTCTGCATCGAGCGTCGGGGTTAGGTGAAGCATTCCGGGAATCCCCGCTTGTGTAATATCGGGGATATTGGCTGTTTTTGTATTGCTGAGAGAGAGGAGAAACGTCCCCTTTTTACCCCGTAAAAATTCTGCGAAATCGCTGCTGCCTAAAATCGTTTTAATGGTCATTGTTTTTCCTTGTCGAGATCACATCCGTGAGCTCTTTTTTTGTTTCCCAGTTGAGTGTCTGAAGTTCGGGTTCGTCTAAAAATTCATTGACGTAACCGATCGTGAGATAGGCGACCAATTTGTACTCTGAGGAGATATTCAGTATTTTTTTGATTTTTTTCGGTTTGAGGATACTCACCCATCCCACACCGATGTTATAGGCGCGAGCCATCAGCCATAAATTTTGGATGGCACAGACGACGCTGTATTCTCCCACTCTCTTTTGGGAAGTTTGCCCTAAAATCGCTTTGGTAGGCTTTTTGTATAACACCGCGATGTTATAGGCCGACTCTTTGATCCCTTCGAGTTTCAGTGAAGGGTAGAGGGCGTTGGAGCGAAAGATTTTTTTGGCTTTGCCGTTCTCTTTTTCAAACTCTCCGTATACTTTCTCGCGAAGGGTTGGATCGTCGATAACCATAAACTCCCATGGCTGAGAGAACCCGACAGAGGGGGCACAGTTGGCCGCATGAAAAATCGCCTCTAACACGTCGGGGGCAATCGCTTTGTTGATGTAGCGATTTCCTCTGACGTCGCGTCGTGCGGAGAGGATCGTTTGAAGCGCTTGGGCATCCTGGAGGGTAAAATTCACACATATCCTTTGTCTAGGGTCTCTAAAAGGGGAATCTTCGCCAGTAGGCTTTGATAGTCGCGATGGTTAAGATAGCGGGTTGTTGCATAATAGAGGAGTGCATATCTCATATAAGGGATAAAATCTTGAAAGCTCACGCCAGCGTTATAGTGTGTGAGTAAGAGATCGATTTTGTAGTGATCGTATTGTTCTTCCAAACACCATGAGATGGCAACAACGGCCAAATCAAACAAAAAATCCCCTTCGCACGCTTCGATAAAATCGATAACACCGCTGAGCTTTTCGTTTTCGAAGAGGGCATTGTCCAAAAACAGATCGCCGTGGATTATCCCATCGTTTTTCCACACCAAATCGATAGTTTCAAAAATCTCCATCAGTTCAATCGAGTTGCTTTTTTCTATCAGTATTTGGAGATACGCAGGTTTGAAAAGCTCGATATTGTGGGAGATTTTCCCTCTGCTCAGCGTGTGAAAATCGCGCATAAAACAGGCTATTTGAATGATATGCTCTTCTTTAGCGTACTGCAAGCTCTCACCGCCAAGCGTTTCGTAGAGGACAGAGGGTTTGTTTTGGAGGTAAAAAATTTCCCCTTTTTGCTTGGCAATGGGGAGAGAAGAGAGGGAAATTAAGAGATTGCGCTCTTCGAGAATGGCGGTGGATGAAGCGTTCTCAAACCGTTTTACTACCCCCGCGTCGCTATGATAGACCGTGTCACTTAGGCCATGGATTGTAGGGGTAATCATCGTACAGGGGAAATGGTCTTGTAACTCTCTGAGGGTGATTATGGTTTTTACCCCCATTATTTCCCTTTATTCCGATGCAGTATCAGATAGATAAAAAACGGTCCGCCTAAAAGCGACGTGATGACGCCGATCGGAATATCGGAAGAGGCACCGAGGTTTCGGGCGATCACATCACAAAAAACCAAAAAGACCCCGCCGTAAAAGAACGTGGGAACGATCAGATTATCGCTGCTTTGGCGGTATATCGTTTTGATAATATGGGGGACGATAAGCCCTACAAAACCGATCGGTCCTACCACGCTTACACATACCGCGACGGCCAGAGAGGTGAGAAGGAGGAGCGTCATGGTCGTTTTATCGGCATCGATCCCTTTGAGAAACGCAAAATCAAGCGAGGTCAACAGGAGCTTCAGCTCATACCGGTAATAGCGAATCGCCCCCAAGAGGAGGAGCGATACTCCGACTACCGGATAGACAGAGTTAAATCCGATCACATTCAAACTCCCCATCGTAAAGCGGACAATGGAGTAGCTTTGCTCAAAATCGCTGAGGAAAAAGAGGACCATGAGGGCAGCCGAATAGAAAAAGGACAAAGCGATTCCCGCAAGAAGAAGTGAATTGGTTTGTGTTGTTTTGAGCGATCGTGAGATCAAAAACAAAACAAAAACGGTCAATAGCGCTCCGGCAAAACTGAGGGCATACTGCCAAAATACCATTCCTCCTAAAAAAACAATGGCAATCGCCGTTCCCAGTGTCGCACCGCTGGCAACACCGAGGGTAAAGGGGGTTGTGAGAGGATTTCGAAAGAGAGTTTGAAATACAAGCCCCGCGAGGCTCAACATCGCGCCGCTAAAAAATGCAATCACTACCCTAGGGGCGCGTAGTTCCCAGAAGAGCATATACGAAGAGGAAGCTGGGTTCAAAATATCAGAAATATTCAGAGAAATCTGCCCGAAAAATGGGGCGGATATAAGAATCGCAACACCAATGAGGAGACTAAAGAGTTTCATCATAGTTCACCACAAAATTTCCCTCGATATTTTTAACCGAATTACCGAAACAGTTTTTCAGATGTTCCGGGGCAAAGAATTGTTCACATTCTCCGTAGTAATGCGCTTCCCCCTCTTCTAAAAATAGAATCTTATACCCCAGTTTATAGGCGAGATTCAGATCATGGGTAATGACAATCTTATTGTGAAAATAGGGGCTGTTTTTGAGGAGTTGAAATACTTTCACTTTTTTAGCCTGATCAAGATTGGCGGTCGGTTCATCGAAAACCGTGTAGTGGGCATTATGGATCATCGCACCGCCGATGAGAAGCAACGCCGATTCTCCGCTGCTGAGCTTTTGGCATCGGCTCTGTTTTAAATGCTCTATCCCCAGCAGGGTTAAAACCGTATCGAGATGGTCGGAGGGGGTGTTTCGCAGGATGTTGAGGTTGAGATAATCCCATACACTGAGATACTCATCGTAAATATCCAATACAGCAGGGATAAAATTGATGGTTTCTGCCCGTTTTCCGGGTGAAAGCATCCCTATTTTTTCCCCCTCAAACGTGATGCTTTGATTATGTATCAGAGTGCAGATTGCTTTTGCCAGTGTCGTTTTTCCACTCCCGTTGCTTCCTAAAATCGTTAAATTTTCATCGCTTTTTAGTGTAAAAGTGATGTTTTTCAAAATCTGTACCGAAAGGTTATCGACGTGCAGCATCGTTTAAAAATCCTCTCATATCGGTTAGAAATAACCCCAGTCGCTGGCTCGGATTGCTGGAATACTCTTTGTCTTCCACATAGATATTTTTGTGTTTGACGGCATTTATGGGCAAACCGAGCCACGGTTTGATTAATGCTTCTTTGGTCAATCCAAGCTGCTTGGTATTGGGAGCGAGGAGAATAATGATATCGGGATTGAGGGAAATGATGTTTTCAAGATTCAAAACAGGCTGCCCTTTCCGGCGGCTTTGCAGTGCATTGCGGTTGCCGCTGGCACGGATAATATCGTCAAAATAGAGATTCTGCCCCGATACGAAAAGAGGTTTGGAAAGATCGGTATTGTGGCCGAACACCATCAAGATTTTTTGCCCCTTTACGATTCCAGCGAGCGTATGAAGTTTTTGATCGAGTTCGCCCACGATTTGTTTCCCCTGTGCCTCTTTGTGGACTGCACGGGAAATGGTGAAAATCGATTGGCGGATCGAGGGGTAGGAGTCGATTTTGATCACCATCGTTTTAACCCCAAGCTGACGAAGCTTATCTCCCAAGAGGGCGTTATTCTCCTGCATGATGACCATTGTCGGATTGAGAGAGAGTATTTTTTCCAAAGAGGGGGAAAAATATCCCCCCACTTTTGGCCTCTTTTTTGCCTCTGGTGGATAGTTGCAATACTCGGTATTGGCGATTACCTGATCCCCAGCTCCCAGGGCGAAGAGGGTTTCATTGATGGAGGGTGAGAGGGCGATGATCCGCTCTACGGCAAAAAGATTGCCCCATAATAGGATGAGCACCAAAAATTTCAATAGCACGCTTCCACCTTATAAATCCACAACATACTCTTGGCATCCTTCAGCAGATAATTCTCCGCTGTCGTAGCGACCGATTCTCCATCGATCAGATAAAACCATCCGAATTTGCCGATTTTGGATTGAACGCTGTCAATCGTGCGGACGAAGAGAAATTTTCCCGTTTTGCTGGTTTGGACACTGCTGACTTTTTTGAGGAGATCAAGGGCGCTCATTCCCGGCGTATAGGTTGTCTGAATGACTTTATCGGGTTTGCCGTTGCCGTAAAGGATCGTTACTGTGATATCGTTTGCAAACATAGTTACACATAGAAGTAATAGCGTGCCAATAAATTTCATTAGAATGATGCCTTCAGTCCTGCATACCATGCGCGCGGTGATGTTGCGTATCCCTCTACGGTTTGGTAATATTTATCGGTAATATTGTTGATTTTACCATAGAGTTGGATCGAATCGGTAAGATCATAGTTGACAACGCCGTTTGCGACAGTATAACGTCCTGTTTGTCCCCCTTTTTGATCCAGCTTATCGTAACGTGTTCCGACATACTCTCCAAATATCCCAAAATGGAGTTTCTCAACACCGTAGTAATCGACCCCGAATTTGAGATTCTCTTTGGCACGGCGCGCTAAATCTTTGCCGTCTTTGTCTTTGAAATCAGCAAGATAGGTATAGTTTGCATTAAATAAAAGTGCATTAATCAGGTTTTGTTGGTAGGTAAATTCATATCCTTTAAAGGTGCTTGTTCCATCTAAATTGTTGTAAGAGTTACTAGCCCATTGAATCAAATCTTCAACCCGATTTTCAAAATAGGTAGCCGTAAATGTTTGGTATATGATGCTGATATCATAGCTTTTGCTGTTTTCAGGTTTGAGATCGGGGTTGGACGTTCCCCATGGATTAAGAATTTGGATAATATTGGGAGAAGTATAAGCTGTTCCATAATTCCCACTAATAGCAAGATCGTCGGAAAGATTATATTTTGCACCCACTTTCCCTGTCGTTTTTCCGTTGAAATTACTGTAATCATCACGTCTTAAACTTTCGGTAAGAATTAAATTTTCAAATTTATTTGAATTCGTAAAATAAATACCTTTAGATGTCGTTTGTTTTTCGCCGATTGTTGCATTGGCTTGAATATAGTCAGCATCAAAGGACTCTTTTATAATACCTGCGATAAAAAAATCATTTTTTCGGTATTGAATCTTATCATTTGCCTCAAATTGTTCTGTTTTACCGTTAAAAATTTTAACACCATAGGTAGTATCAAGTTCATCACGTTGAAATTTTGAAAGATTGGCTTTTAATGAAATAGTATGGAAATCGACTGTTTTATCATATGCTATACCGTAAAGTTTTGTACGCGTAGCACTTCGTTGCATAGTATTGGGTGCATTGTAACCATCGTAATTACTTAGGGCATTAATATCGGTGTAGTGAACACCAATTGTATCGCTCGATGTGGGACGATAGTGCCCGGTTAGCTTTAATGTTGTATTGGAATAGGGATCATTTTCATAGTTGTCGATGTCCATTCCTTTGGGAGCTTGAGTCGTAAAACTGTCGCTCATAATACGGTCAATCGAGAGCTTTGCATCGTATGTATCTGTTTTATTCGAGACAAAACCACCCCATTTTATTGTATCAAAACTCCCTTTTTCGAGATTGACTCCCGCATGAGTACCTTCTTTAGCTGATTTTGTAATGATGTTAATCACCCCCGCACTGGCATCGGCTCCCCAAATACCGCTTTGAGCCCCTTTGATCACTTCAATTTGTTCGATATCGCTGATCATCAGATGGGAAAAATTGGCTCCGCTGGTATTGGAAGGATCTTGATAGCGAATACCGTCAATGAGGACTAAAACTCTATTGCTGTCCATGCCGCGTATAAAAACATTTTGTGTTGCACCAAGCCCCCCATTGTTGGTAAAGCTGATTCCGGGAAGCAGATTAAGTGCTTCGGTAACAGTGGTAATATGTTTCTCTTCGATCTCTTGGGCGGTGATAAGATGGATGTTAGCCGTGG
This sequence comes from Sulfuricurvum sp., assembly GCA_036821965.1. Classification (GTDB taxonomy): domain Bacteria; phylum Campylobacterota; class Campylobacteria; order Campylobacterales; family Sulfurimonadaceae; genus Sulfuricurvum. Next base: position 599,335 of record DAISIO010000002.1, on the reverse strand, counting down.
TCTCTTTGAGTGATTGCTCGGTTTTTGTAGCACTGACGACGATAGGGTCAATGGTAAGCGTATCTGCCCCTAATGAGGCAACGATGGTCGCGCAGGCGACAAGGGAAAAAGTTGTTTTGAACATAAAAATATCCTTGAACTAATATTTAATTTGTTTTTGCTAATAAATTCTGCCTCGTAACGAGGCAAGCTTTAGTGCCATGTGCTGCAAGCGTAGTCATCGGAGCTTTGCTTCGTTGACGTTCAAATCAGATAGGTTCGGGAGGGGAAACAGTAGAATAGGTGTGAATAGGATGGGTAGGGCAAATCCATTCGATTTGCGTAATAATTTGGAGAAGTCGAACCTCGGATGCGTAGGCTTGGATGGCAGCAAGAGAAAAATAGTTTCTACCAAACCCACGAGGTGCGTGCATACTTCGCCTTTAAAAAATGTGGCGAATTGTAGCCACTTAACTTTTAAACTGCCCCAGTTGTGCATTCAGATCGGTTGCGGCATGGTAGAGTTCACTTGCAATGTTGGAGATTTGTTTGATCTCCTCTTGGTTGCTTTTAGAAAGATGGGACATTTCAGAAATATGAGAAATGATCATATTTATGTTGTTTGCCATGACCTCTGACGTTTCGACACTTTGGATGCTGGTTACAACATTGGCGCGTAATACATTGGTTGTAGAGTCGATTTTGGCATCAATTTCTACACTTTTTTCAGCAAGGCGTTCGATATTGTTGCTATTAGCACTCATCATGTCCGAAGAATCGGAGATCGACTGAATCACCACAGAAATGATAGAATTTATTTCGGTGAGGCTTTTTTGGGTACGTTCTGCCAGTTTGCGCACTTCGTCGGCGACGACGGCAAATCCACGGCCGTGTTCACCTGCGCGCGCTGCTTCGATGGCGGCATTGAGTGCGAGGAGATTGGTTTGACCCGCAATATCGGAGATGATACTTAAAACACCGTTAACGCTTGCTGCTTCTTGAGAGAGTTGAGTAAAACGTTCACTTAGATCGTTGCTCATAGACGTTGCATTGTGGACTTCTTGGGTGATGGCATTGGCAATAAGACGTACTTCTTCTAGTTCATGGGCGCTGTTTTGGTTGCTTTCGAGTGTATTTCTAGCCATAGTTACGTTGTTTTGGATTGAGTGATGTACCTCGGAGGCTGTCGTGCTGGTATTGTGTGCGATTACATTTGTTTTTTCCGACTGGGCTGAAAGATTGCTAGCCACATTATTTAACGTGGCGGTAGAGCTGACTGCCGAAAGGGTGATTTGTTTGGTATTGTTGACCGTTATTTGGATTTTTTCGATAAATGTGTTGAGGTATGAACTCGCTATACCGATTTCATCATTTTTATTGAGTATCGGGAGACGCTTGGTCAGATCCCCGTTTCCATGAGCCAAATCCGAAGAAACCTTATCGAGCTCTTCGATTGGGTGGATGATGCTACTCCCTGAGAAATAGTTGATAGCGATTAAGATAAGAGCTAAAAAGCTCCCCAAAAAGGCGAACCATTTGAAAAAGTTTGACTGAAGCGCTTCGAAATAATCGCCCTTATTGATCCCTGGGATAACCCACATATCCCATGCGGGAATATAGCGGTACGCAGCGATTTTATCTTGACCGGTCGTTGCCGATATATATTCATAGATCCCTCCGGCTTTATCGCTGCGGATATGGTCGATGTAATCGTGCCCCGATTTGTTTTTCCCTTCATCTTTGGGATGGATGGTCATAGTCCCCTCTGCATTGATGAGGTAGACGTAACCGCTTTCACCGATTTTGATACTTTTTATGTCATCTTTGAAGGCATCGTCCTTGTAGGCATCCGGCTTGATCTTGGCAATGTAATTGACATTTTTTTCCATTGCATCGGCGAAGGTATTTAAATCACTTACCATAATGGCTTTGATCGAAGAGGTAGCGATGAAATATGCTACAATCACACTCACCAATATCGCACCAATGGCTGCTATAACATTAAAAATAAATTTTGACTTGATTGTACTGAAGAAATGCACTCATGACCACCTATTGCGAAGTTTGATTAGATAGTCTAATACTTTTTTGATAAAGTACTTCTGAAATAAGGAAATAAACATTTTATGAAACACTCCCATTTATCCCAAATTACTGAGTTTATGAACCGTTTCAAACAGATAGAACGGGTATACCGCTTGAGCGACACCCAAATCGTGATTGAATTTGATCGAGACAATCTGTGGACATTTGATATGAGGCGAAACGATGCGACGATTTTTATCGCTCCACGCACCGAGAGGTCAAAAGTCTATCAAGCCCCTTTTGATGTCTTGCTGGCAAAGCGGCTCAACCGTTCCTCGATCCAATCGATCACGCTCCATAATAACGATAAGATCATCCGTATCACGACGACGACCAGCGGTTCTTATAAAAGTGAAACGACAATTTTACAGCTCGAATTTACCGGCAAGTATACCAACGCGATATTGATGGATAAAGATGAAGTTGTTTTGGAAGCGTTGCGCCATATCGACGAAATGGTCTCTGTGCGCAGCGTCCGAGTGGGGCAGGTTCTTGCCAACCCCCCTCGGCCCACCTTTACCCCTGTTTTTTATCCTATTGACGATATTGAGGCATTTTTGCGTCACACGTATGACGTGTATGCCCTATCCAAGCTAGAGAGACTCAAAAAAGAGAAGCTGATGTTGATTGCCAAACGGGCCGATCAGCTCCAAAAACATCTAAAGGCTTTGGCAAATGAGAATGAGCTTTTGGCAGATGCGAGTATGGCACAGCACATCGGTCATTTGATTTTGGCAAATCTTCATACGATCAAAGGATATGAAACGTCATTGACGCTCAACGATTTTGATGGAAAGAGCCTCGAAATTGCTATCCCCCCGCAGTGCCACGACGGTGCACGGATGGCGGAAACATTTTTCAGGCGTTCCAAAAAAGCCAAGCAAAAAGCATTGGGACTCTTTCGTGAACGCGAAAATCTCACCGAAAAAATTCATCATTTGGAATTGTTCGCCCACACGGTGCGCAAGAGCCAAACCCCTGAGGAGATAGCCCTTCTTTTCCCTGCTAAAATCGCGGGGACAAAAACCAAAGCACACACAAAAATATCGGACGGGATTGAAGAGTTCTGGATTGAAGGGATAAAAGTGTCGTTGGGAAAAAGTGAAAAGGGAAATATCGAGTTGTTGCAGCGCGCCCGCGCCCGCGATATTTGGTTCCACCTAAAAGACCGCCCTTCGGCACACGTCATCGTTACGACCGATAAGCAGCAGCTTCCCAAAAACATCCTCGAAGCGGCCGCCAAACTGTGCGTCGATTTTTCGGTATTTGAAAAAGGATCGTATTTGGTCGATTATACTCCTAGACGTGAAGTGCGTGTGCAGGAGGGGGCGAATGTCCTCTATAACAACTATAACACGCTGGTTATCGATAAACGATAAAAAATGGTATACAAGGAGTTTGCTATGTCTATTACTCCCGTTGGCGGTGTCATTTACGCAAATCAACAAATGGCGGGGATAGCAGGGGAGGTGGGTGCCGTTCAAAACCGCTTTGAACTCCAGGCCGCTGCTGCGGCAGCACTCGCAAGCGAGCAGAAAAAAGAGGTTCAAGAGGTTCGCCCTACTGAAGAGGTTCTAAGCATTGACCCCAATCGTGAACATACGAAAGAGCAAGCAGAGCAGGAAGAGCGCCGATCAAGTGATGAAGAGCATACGCTAGAGAAAGAACCTCCTCGAAAATCGCTTCATCTGTTGGATATCAAGGTATAGTTTTACCGCTCATGCAGTGATTCGGTAAAGGTTTTCGCAATCGGTTTGATGAGATAATTCAGTACGCTTCTCTCTCCTGTGATAATGTCCACTTGCGTCGTCATCCCAGGGGTCATCACAATCTTTTTACCTGATTTCGAGATCATCTCGTCGGGGTTGAGGGAAATCAATACCCGAAAATAAAACTTATCCCCTTGCTGTGTTTTTTCGATCAGTGTATCAGGGCTTATATACGAGACTCTCCCGTGAAAAATTCCATAGATGGAGTAGTCATACGCATCAAGCTTGACGGCAGCCAATTGTCCTTTTTTTACAAACGACAAATCAGAGGGGGCAAGTTTCGCTTCCACAAGGAGAGTGTCATTGGCGGGGACAAGCTCCATAATCACATCTCCGGGGCGGACGCGTGCCCCTTGGGTTGTGAGGAGAATATTTTTGACGACTGCATCCATAGGAGCAATGACGCTTGTCCTCTCCAGTGTTACTTCTCTATCGGCTAACTCTTGTTCTTTGGTGGAGAGCTCCTCTTCCGCTTTGGTCATTTCCGCTTGGGAGTCTTGGAAATATTTGTTCTTTTTGTTGGAAATTTGCCCTTTGAGGTCGGCGATTTGCCGCTTGAGGCGGATGATTTCAGTCGCTCCGATATCCCCTGTTGCCAGAAGAGGGAGATTGAGGTTGAGTTCGTCCTGAGCCAGTTTGAGCGATTCTCCCAATGCAGAGACTTCATCATTCATAGCCTGCTGCCGACGATGAAACAACGCGGTCTGATTGGCCATAAAATCGGGATATCGGTGTACAAGTGTAGGAAATACGAGCGGATGCCCGAATACTTCAGCTTTGAGTCGTACCAAGGTCGCTTGGAGAGCAGCCACTTTTGCGATGCTGTCATCATGCGCCGCTTGTGCTTGGGATTTTTCCAGCGTCGCTAGAATTTCCCCCTTTTTGACACTCTGCCCCTCTTTGACGTAAACTTCTTGGATTACGCCGTCATTTGCGGCTTGTATTTGTTGGGTTTTAGCGGCTGCGATCACTTGTCCTGGGGCATGGGAGATTTGATCCAGTGAGGTAAAGGATGCCCACGCTAAAAAGGGGAGTATGACAAGCAAAAGGGTTCCGAAGATAATGATCAAAGGATGAATACGAGAGAGAAATGGGAGGTTGTTGGATGTCACGATGGTGTCCCTTGTTGTGGTACTGGTTGTTGGGGTGTTGAGAGTTTTTGAAGCACGGCATCACGAGGACCATCGAGAGCGATTCCTTGCGGTGTCATGACGATAAGACGGCTGACCAGCCGTAGGAGTGCCGGTTTGTGTGTGACGAGAATGAGGGTGTCGGTGGGACGGATCAAGGTCGCTAACAGATCAATAAGCCGTTTTTCACTCCCCTCATCCATGCTAGCCGTCGGTTCATCCAGGAGCCAAACGGCAGGTTGTGAGAGAACGAGGCGTGTAAGGGCAATAAGTTGCTTTTGCCCCCCAGAGACACTTTCGCCGCTTTCAGGAACGGCACTGTCAAGTCCGTGAGGCAATCCGCTGACCAGTTGCATAAGACCCGTTTTTTTACACGCATCGGTGATTTGTTCATCGGTGATCCCCACCATTCCCAGCGTAAGGTTGTCTCTGAGGGTTCCCGAGAAGAGCTTGGTCGATTGGGGCAAATACCCTATTGTCTTTGAAATCCACTCACGCGAGAGGTGTTGCAAATCGAGTCCGTCGAGGAAAACTTTCCCCTCTTTGGGGGCGTATAATCCTGCTAGAAGCTTGAGTAGTGTTGATTTTCCCGAACCAATCACCCCTAAAATCCCGACTTTGTTTCCAGCTGGTATGAGTAACGAGGGGAGTGAAAGGGTAGGAGTATTTTCTTGGTACTCAAATACGAGGTTTTTGAGTGTGTATTCTGGATGGACACTACTAGGGGAGAGAGGGCGTTCGATGGCGTGATTGTCGCTGCGAAGGGCGAAAATATTCTCTAAATCTTTGGCTGAAATCTTGGCTCTACCCCATTGGACGAAGAGGTTTGGTATCATAGCAATCGGAGAGAGAACACGTCCTGAGAGGATGGTGACGGCGATGAGTCCCCCCATGGTGAGTTCAGTGCTAGTGCTTACGATATACGCCCCCATCGCTACAAGGGCAATGTAGCTAAGCTGTTGAAGAAATGCAGAAAGATAGCTGGAGAGTTCGCTGTAGTGGCGAATAGCGATATCATCATCGATCGCCTCTTTGGTCAATGCGTTCCAACGGTTGAGGGCGCTCCATCCTGAGCCTGCCGCTTTGATGTTTTCTGCCCCATTGACGGTTTCGACAAGAAGCCCCAGTTTTTGGTGCGATGCCATCGACGATGAAGCGGAGAGGGTATCGATTTTTGTACGAAACATACTTCCCACGAGTATTGAAACAACCAAAAAGCCCACAACAATCATCCCCATTTTAGCACCGGCTACCAAGATGATAACGGCTAAAAAGAGGAGTGAAAACGGAAAATCTATAAGAATATACATCGCGGCCGAGGAGATAAATGTCCGTACGGAGCTGTAGCTTTGAAGCTGTCCTGAGAGTGTTCCGATACTGCGTGGCATACTGTCAAGACGTATTTTGAGCAACCGTTGGAAAATCGTGTGGGAATACGCCCTATCCATATTTGTAGCCGCATGATCCAAAATCAACGAACGGGATACCTTCACCAGCATTTCTAGAAATATCGCTACGAACACCCCGACACTCAGTGCGATCAGTGTAGAGGTCCCCTGCGTAGGGATAACGCGGTCATACACCTGCATACTGTAAAACGAGGTTCCAAGGGCTAGAAGATTGATCGTAAACGAGGCGATAGCCGCATAAATAAGGGAACTTTTTTGCTCCAGCGCGACGGTTTTAAACATCTCTTTTGCGGTAGCAAATCTCCCCGCTTGTTTGGCGGGACGAAGAGGACGAAAAAGGGTCCCTTGCGGAAATTTTTCACGTGACTCTACGAGACCCGCACTCTCCGTCGTCCATTTCCCATCCGATTTATGGGCGAAAAGTATCCCAATTTCTCCATCAGGAGAGAACGATAGCATCGGGAGTGTCACGGCTGAGGGTGCTTTTTGCCACGGAGTGATTTCCAGACCAAACGCATGGAGCAGATCATGACAAAATCCTTTCGTAACAGAGCGTTCCTCTAATGCCATTTTTACGTGAGGGGGGAGCTGGCGAGCCGAAATTTTAAGCAACAGACTCTCTTCTAAAAGCCATTGATTTTTAGAGGTGCTCATTGGGATTTTCCTAGCGGTGCGATGAGTTCACCTGTTTTGAGTTTGAGGCGATACGACGAAACGTAGGCGGTTGCGAGTAAGTCTTCTAAATTGATTCTGTTTTGGGTTACCTCTTTGGAGGAGTTGACCAGATCAAGCCATTGCCGTTTTCCTGCTAGAAAAAGGCGTGTATACGACTCCAGTACCTTTTGCGATGCGTCGATGGAGAGATTGGTTCCCTGTACGCGATCCAGCGCAGAACGGTGATCATCGATGTCACGCAGCAAGGATTGTGTAAGCTCTTGCTCTAACGTGAGTTTGTTAAATCGGAGTTGTTGGATAGTGGATTCAGACGCTTCGATGGACGAGAGAGAGGAAAGCCCCGCCCCTGGATTCATCTGTGCGGAGAGGTAGACCATCGAGTTTTCTGTTCCAAAATCATTATATACAGACCCTTTTTGATACTCCGCCCTTACGGCGATCGTTGGCCACAATGCCGCTTTTGCCTTGTTTTTTTCATACTCGGCCGTTTGGATTTGGATGGTTGATTTGAGAACACTTGGATGGGTGTTGAGCATTTGGGCAATCATGGTCTCAGAAGAAGCATCGGCAGCAGAAGATGGAGCGCGATCGGCATCAAGAGCACACGAAACATCGCTCTGTGACGTGATGAGCCGCAGCTGCGAGCACGCTGTTCGCTCAGCGGTTTTGGCGATGGTAAGGTCGGTGGTGATCTGTGCAAGACGTGATTTGATCAGCTCACTGTCTGCCGTCGATGAGACCCCCGCTTCAATACGCCGATTGAGCATGGCATTAAACTCATCCAGCTGTTTTCCCCCTTCGGTGAGGGCGCGTATCCGCCCCCGAGCTTGGGTGAGATTTTGAACGGTTTGTAGGAGCGACTCGATGAGGGTGTAAGCGTTTTCATCCAATGCCACTTCCGATTCACGCTGCTTGGAGACGCTGATATCGTAGGTTGCATCAATCCGCCCTCCGGCCCATAACGGCTGTTCCAGCCGCGCGAGGGTACTGCTGTTTTTTCCGCTGCCCAAATCGAGTGAGGGGGTAGGATAATACCCCCACTCCGCCGCATCGACCCCGCTTTTTGACGCTTTGATTTGCATACGTGATGCTCCCAGCTTCGGATGAGTTTCAAGGATGCGCGTTATGAGGGCATCAACAGCAGTGAGATTGCTATCGTAGGAGGCACACCAAAGGGTAGAAGAGAGGGTAAAGAAAAAAGAGATAAGCAACTTCAAATGAACATCCAGAATTATAATAATATAATTGATAATTTTACAGATAACTAGATTAAAAAGCAATGCGAGCTGAAAAAAAACTAAAAATAGTATTTCTTAAGCAATAGAACGTAATAATAGCAAAATCCAAAATTTTTTGATGAAATTTTGATATATAAAAAATTCCAATAAAAGTGGTTCCTGATGTTAAAAGTTGTAGTGAATGGAAAAGTAGTCAATGGGACAAAAGTTGTGGTTCAAAACGGGGACAAAATTGTTCTAACCGACGCTCATTCCGGGCAGTCACCGGTAAAGATGGTTACGAAAAAAGTGGGCAAAAGTCTCCATGTTTTTGAAGAGGGTGCACAGGAACCATCATTGGTATTAGAAGATTATTATGCGCAAGGGATTCCGGCACAAGTTTCAGGCATCGATGCCAGTGGCGGGTATGTCAACTATGCGGTAGCCGATACAGGGTCGATGGAGCTTATGAGCGGTCCGTTGGAAGGTACCGCTGCAGCGACAACAACAGCAGCAGGGACCGGATTGTCCACTGCCGCAGTGATCGGACTTGGTGCTCTTGGTGTGGGTGCAATTGCTGTTGCGGCAAGCGGCGGGGGAGGGGGAGATTCCGCTCCGGTGGTAGTGGCGGATACGACCGCTCCAGTAGCTCCGACAATCGCTCTTGCCACCGATGCGGGGACGAGCGCTACCGATGGTATTACCAATGTTGGGACAGTCAATGTTACAGGGTTGGAAAGCGGTGCGACATGGCAGTACCAAATCGACGGGGGCACGTGGACGACGGGAACAGGCACAACTTTCACCGCTTCTGCGGGGGCACATACTTATGCTGTTCGTCAAACAGATGCGGCGGGTAATGTCAGCACCCTCAGCACCTCTCTTGGCGTTACCCTTGATACGACGGCACCTATTTATCTCAGTGCTGCTGCACACAGCACTGATAAAACGATCGTTTTAACTTATGATTCACCGCTTGATACTACCCATATACCTGCAGCAACCGATTTTGCAATCACCACAGGAGGAATAGTTAATACCGTCAGCAGTGTAAGTGTATCAGGCTCGACTGTTACCCTCACAATGACAAACGCATTTTCCGCAACGTCAGCAGTTACCCTTACCTATACCGATGCTTCAGGTGATACCCTCAATGGCATTCAAGACATCGCCGGAAATGATGGAGCATCCGTTACCGTCTCATCCGGTCTCGTAGCCGATGGATACGTTCGTGGAGCAGCTATTTGGATCGATACTAACAAAGACGGTACAGCGGACTATGATACTGGAGTTACTACCGACGAAAGTGGTAACTTTTTCCTCCCTCCGGGAACACCCTCCGGTTCTATCGTCGCCATCGGCGGGGTCAATATCGACACGGGTGTTCCCAATACGATGCCCTTACGTGCACCGGAAGGGTCAACCGTTATCAATCCGTTGACGACATTAGTTCAAGCGATTATTCAAGCGGATACAACAGGAAATACCAGTGCAGAAACGGCTTCTATCAGCGTTGTAGCTGCTTTAGGATTGACCGCAGGTACCGATTTGACAACCTATGATCCGATTGCTGAAAGTGATTTATCCGCTCAAAAAGCGGCCGCTACGGTAGCGACCATCATCACCCTCGCCGCTGAAAGTGCAACTGACTCAACCAATACCATCATCAGCAACATCGTTGAACAAATCCAAGCATCCGAAACATCGACAGTTGTTCTTGATTTAAGCGATTCCACTACCATTTCAAATATGACAGCAGGTGTCACCCTGAGCGCAGAGGTAGAAAGCGCCATTGCAGATGCATCAACTAGTATCAAAAATGCAACAGATTTGAGTAAAATTACGACAGCGCAATCCGTTGCACTTGATACTATTGCGGTGAGTGCTTCAACGATTACCGCTTCCGCTATTACAGCAGATACGACTCCAGCTATCAAAGTTAACTTAAATATCACCTCTACCGACGGGACAGCAGCCGTCGTTGGCGATACCGTTCTTCTAAAAGCAGATGGCGTTCAAATTGCTACTGCAACGCTCACGGATCTCAATATCGCACAGGGATATATCACTCTAAATTCTCCAACTCTTTCCGAGGGTGCTCATGCTATCAGTGCCGTTATCGTAGACCAAGCGGGTAATATTAGTAACCCTTACCCATCGGTAAGTGTGACCGTAGATACTACTCCCATTACGCCATCGGCAATTAACCGTGTAGCCACGGATAACATCATCAATCTCGCAGAAAAAACAGCGGGTGTAACGCTAAGCGGAACGATCGCATCCGGCTCTACGAATGTGACCGTAGAGGGAAATAACGCTACAGTAACTGGAACTTCATGGAGTTATACTCTTACTGTTGATGATTATACTGCTATGGGCGAAGGTGCTGAAACTATTGATGTAGTGGTCACTGCGGCCAACAGCACAACCGCTACCTCTACTCGTGATATTACCATCGACACCATCGCTCCGACCGGACTCACCATTAATGCGATTGCAACAAACGATGCCATCAACGCTGCTGAAAAAACACCAGTGGGCGGAGGAGTAGGAGTGAGTGTCAGCGGTACTGCTGAAAACAATGCGGTCGTTACGCTCACCTTAGGCGCTGGTAACATTCATAAGGTTATAGCGGATGGAACAGGGGCATGGACCTATGCTCTCACAGCTGCTGATTATACTAGTATTGGTACCGGAACAACGATCACAGCAACTGCAACGGACGCGGCAGGCAATGTGAGTACGGCCGTATCAAAAGCCATTATCGTAGATACCGCTGCACCGCTTTTAACATCCTTTACATTAACAACAGCTACCGACAGCGGTACTGCAAGCGATGGTAAATCCAATGACGCGACTCCGGACTTCACATTTACCGCTGAAACGGGTGCGACATTAGAGATGCAAATCGGTGGCGGAAGTTTTGTAAGCGTTGGTACCGGTACGGGAGCTGCGCAAACGATTACCGCACCGACGACTATGAGCGAGGGTCCAAATGCAGTTACTCTTCGCGCGACTGATGCGGCAGGAAATGTCACAGCTAGAACGCTCAATTATACGCTTGATACAACAGTACCGACGGTAACGATCACGGAGGATGAAAGCTCAACTGGAAACATAGCAGGCGGAAATATTACCTATAAATTTAGCTTTAGCGAACCGGTCAGCGGCTTTACCGTTGATGAGATTACGGTGGCTAATGGAACGAAGGGTACCTTTACGGCTGTTTCTTCTACCGTGTACACATTGGTGGTTACGCCAACAGCAGGATTCGAAGGAAACGTTACGGTTGATGTAGCTTCAAACGTAGCAATGGATGCGGCAGCTAATGGTAATACTGTTGCAACACAATCGGTTCAAGCAGTCGATATGTTGGCACCCGCTATCACAATTGATCCGATCTCAACAGACGATCTTATCAATAAAGCTGAAGCGGCATCGGGAGTCGTCAGCGGAACGACGACAGCAGAAAACGGGCAAGTCGTAACAGTCAAAGTCAATGGAATGGCAATTGGAACTACAGCAGTAACCAACGGGGTATGGAGTCTTAGCAGTATCGATGGAAGCCAATTATTGGATGGTGACTATGTAATTACAGCAGAAGTCAGCGATATTGCTGGCAACCTTACTGTTTCAGCAAGCCGAACAATGACGGTCGATCAAACGGTTGCTACCCCTACGGTTGTATTAGCAAATGATACGGGCATTGCGGCCGATCAAATTACCAGCGATGCATCACTAACCCTCAGTACCCCTGCAATCGATGTGACACGTACATTCACCGTTGATGGCGGAACTGCTGTAAGTAGTTATGTTGCTCCAACGGCTGACGGATCACACACCGTACTCGTCACCGATACCGATACGGCAGGAAACATTTCAACAGCTTCGTCAACGTTTACCCTCGATAAAACAGCACCGACAGTCACGGCTACAATCACGGGAGCAGATGATAATGTCCCATCCACTGCAACGGTCAATATTGCTAATGGCACAACGACCAATGACAATACTCCTGTACTTAAAGGGACCATAATCGGTACCCTTGGAACCAATGAAGTTTTAGCAGTATATGAAGGGTCAACACGTCTAGGAGAAGCGACACTGATTGGAACGGACTGGAGTTTTGCAACTACCAGCCTTGCGAATGGCACACATAGTTTCACCGCCGTTGTAGAAGATCTCGCAGGAAATGCAGGAACATCGAGCACAGCATACGGATTTACAGTTGATGCGACGGTTCCCACAGCCCTTGCATCGATCACTTCGACAGCTCAAATCACCAATGATACTACTCCAACGATAACAGGGGCCCTGTCCGCACCCCTAATTTCGGGCGAAGTGGTCAAAGTGTACGAAGGAACCACCTATCTAGGTGATGCAACAGTTACGGGTCAGACATGGAGCTTTACGACGGCTGCACTTTCTGAAGCGTCTCATAGCTTTACCGCAACCGTAGAAAATCTGGGAGGTAATCAGAGTCAGATGAGTTCAGCGTATTCTCTTGCGATTGATATTACTGCCCCTGTTACACCTACGGTTGTATTGGCAAACGATACGGGCATTACGACCGATCAAATTACCAACGATGCCTTACTAACCATTAGTACCCCTGCAATCGATATGACCCGTACCTTCACCGTTGATAGCGCAACGGCTACCAATGTCTATACGGCCCCAACGGCTGATGGTTCGCATACCGTTCTTCTCACTGATACGGATACGGCAGGTAACATTTCAACGGCATCGTTGACGTTCACATTGGATAAAACGATTGCTATACCTACGGTTATATTGACAAATGATACGGGCATTGCGACCGATCATGTTACCAGCGATGCATCACTAACCCTCAGTACCCCTGTACTCGATGTAACCCGTACTTTCACCATTGATGGTGCAACGGCGGTAAGTACTTATACTGCTCCAACGGCTGACGGCTCACATACCGTCCTCGTCACTGATACCGATACGGCAGGCAATATCTCAACAGCCTCGTTGACGTTTACCCTCGATACGACTGCACCGACAGGCACTATCAGTAATGCCACAGCAAACAATATTCTCAATGCAGCCGAAAACGTTCCGGGGACCAAAACTATTACTGGAACTAGCAATGCAGAAGTAGGTTCGATGGTCGTCGTCAAAATTGACGGGAATCCGAAAGGGATGACAACAGTCAATGCTGACGGAACGTGGAGTTTAACCTATACCACGACCGGATCGTTAACCGACGGCGAACACATCCGTTCGGCTGAAATCACGGATACCGCTGGAAACGTCGGTATCGTGAGCAAAACATTTACGGTTGATACCGTTGCACCTGTTATCACCATGAATCCTGCAACGGCGGATAACATCCTTAATGCCATTGAAAATTCAAATACAACTAAAATGATCACAGGGACAACAACAGCCGAAGACGGTCAAATAGTTACCTACAAAGTAGATGGCGTTGCAAAAGGGACAGGCGTTGTTAGCGGCGGAGCATGGACGGTTACGTTTGCAGCTACGGCTCCTTTTTTGAGTGATGGAACTCATATTCGCAGTGCAGAGGTTACCGATGCGGCAGGAAACATTGCAGCCGTGAGCAGCAACTTTACCGTTGACACTATCGCCCCTTCAATAGCCTCTACAAATCCGATAGTGACAAGTGATAGCGATGTTTCAGGAACCTATTCTGCAGGCGACACGATCACTCTCCGTTTTTCAGAATCGGTGAATACGAGCACATTGACTCTCTCTAATTTACTTCTTTCAACCGGTACATGGGGGACATCGACTATACAGAGTTTTGATAACACCTCTGTGACGATACAGCTAGCTTTTGATGCTGTAGTGGCGCAGGGAGCTACTGTTACGATTTCTCAAGCCAATATTGTCGATATCGCCGGCAATACAGCCCTTGCCGATTTGGTCTATACGATTCCGGTTCCGGCAGACACAACCCCTCCATCCGCTCTGAATTTTTACTTCAACGAGATGACCAATCAGGTTTATCTCGATATGTATAGCATTGAAACCGGTGCGACATGGGAGTACCAAATCAACGGTGGCACATGGACGGCAGGTACGGGCAATTCCTTTGTCGTTCCAGAAATCAACGGAGAGTATGCAGTAGCGGTACGTCAGACTGATGCAGCGGGGAACGCAAGTATCCTTTCGACTGATATTGTTACGGTGAGAGATAGCTATACTATTAGTAACGCGACTCTTATCGCGCCTGAAACGGCTATCACTGCATTCCCGACAGGAACATATACCGATGGCTATGTAACGATAGCCTTTACGTCGACAACAGCAGGGACGATCACCGAACCAAACGGAACTGTCCACAATCTTAGCCTTGCAAATGGTATTGCATCGGCAACGGTCAATGGAACAACCTACACATATAAAATGCTGGCCTCCGATGGTGACATGATGGTGTTGGGACAAACCGATACCGATCTCACCGTCGAGATGAACGGCGAAGTGCAAGGTCCTCCACCGGTCTGGACCCTTAAAAACACGGCTGCCACAGCAGATGCCCTTCCTACGGGAACAACCACTTTCTATACAACGGATACCGATAATTTCGGAGACCGTAACGGAAACGACTGGGCAACTATGGCGTTTGATTTTGCGGCTAAAACGATACAGGGATTTGATCTCAACGGCATACCGTTTACCCCAGAAACGTTTACCGTGGTTAATAACCAAATCATTATCAATGAGCCTAGCGGCAACTATAACGCTACGATCACGCAAATCGGAAATGCTAACGGCTTTTACGCGTTTAGTGAAGAGTACGTTGACACACGAACATGGGGGACGAATTCAGCGTCCGGAGCTAGTGACATGACGGGCTATCTCTCTTCTCATTCCGACTACCTATGGCAGGAGTATGGATATGATTACAATAAAAACGGAACAACCGACGATTACGGCAAAGTGATCCGCGATATTAATGGCACGGTCATCGCTTTTGAAGAGAAATACAGCGGCATGATCGATATTACGAGTGCGGCATTGGCCACCAACGCACTGACGGTTAACTGGGGGAGCAACACAGAAACCTATTCGGTCGACGATAACGCTACGCCAACCGATCTCTACGATAATCAAATCAAAGTGGTCGAAGCAGGGACACATGTATTTTCCCTTGCAACGGCCAATCCGTTCAGTTATACGTCAACAGTAGACGGGGATACTACCCTTCCGACGATTACGAGTGCCGAGGTTTATGGCAATCAGCTAAAGCTGACGTTTAGCGAACCCTTGGATAATAATCCTCAACCACTGTTCAGTTTGATGAGTGTCATGGTTAATGGTACGCCGGTAACGATTACAAGTGCCTATCCTCAAGGCAACAATTCGGTGATGATTTATCTTGGTGGTTCTACCGTGTTGGCAGCGGATAGCGTTACAATCAGCTACAGTGATCCAAGCATTAGCAATGATGCCAATGTCGTCCAAGATACCTCCGGCAACGATTTGGCAACAGTGACAAACATGGCAGTTACGAATGTTACTGGGCTCCCTACTATCTATGTTAGCCAAATGAATGGTGGCGTAGAAGGGACAGGGGTAGATTCCGCCATTACGTTTCAAGTATTTCGCAGTGGCAGTGATCTCACTGCTCCCTCAAGCGTAGCGTGGGCAGTGAGTGCCGGAACTGCCGATGCAGCCGATTTCGTGGGCGGAACCCTTCCAAGCGGAACGGTGGCGTTTGCCGCAAATGAAACTGTTCAAACTATCACTATTCCTGTTGTGGGCGACTGGATACCGGAAGAGAACGAAAATTTCTCACTAACCCTCTCCAATCCGACCAATATATATCTCAACAGTTTTTATCCAGTTTCAGGGACGATTGCTAACGATGACCAAATACCCAATGCCCTCATTCTCGGCTCTACTCTCTCCGCGACCGAAACTCCTATCGTGGAGTTCCCGGCAGGAACGACGTTTACCGATGGCTATGTGACGATGGTGTTTACGTCAACAACGGCAGGAACGATTACAGAACCTAACGGCGCAGTACACGCTATTTCCCTCTCCGGCGGTATAGCAACTGTGACGATAGCAGCTACGGCAACGACACTGGAGCAAACGTATGCCTACAAACTCCTTACCAGCTCAACAGATGCTCTCGTCCTTGCCCAAACTGATCTTGACTTAACGGCTGAGATGAACGGATACGTAGATGGACCACCGCCGATCTGGACCCTCATTAATAGCGCTGCCACAGTCGATGCGATCCCGACAACGGGAATTGTGACTCTATATGATACCACTACCGATAACTACGGAGATCTAAACGGCAGCAGCGATGTCAAAATCACGTTCGATTTCGACAACCAGACAGCGCAGCACTACGCCATCGACGGCACACCTACGTTCCTTGAGAGTTTCAGCGTATACAATAATACGATGATTTTCGGTGATGCCAACATGAAGAGTTATGTGACCCTTATGGCAAACTCTGCTGGCTACTATACGTTCAAAGACAATTACGTCGAAAACCAAAACTGGGGCAATGGATCAGCCAATAATACAGTTGATATAAGTGGCTACCTGAGTTCTACAGGCGATATTCTCTGGAGTGAAAACGGTATGGACTACAACGGTAACGGTACGATCTACGATTACGGCATGGTGACTAGAACCGCCGGAACCGTAGACGGATTCACATCCTATACCAGCAATGTTATGGATCATTCTGTTCAAACCGTTGATTACACCGCTGCAGCGACATTGCTGAATACAAACGCGTTGGAGATCAATGAGGGTGACAGAATCGGCACCTATTCGGTGGCAAGTACCGACACTTCAGTTCTTACAGATAACTCGATCAGCGTGGTTACAAAAGGGACAGACGTATTTACCTTCTCCCAGACCAATCCGTTTAGCATCAGTTACGCGTACGAGATGGATATGGGCAACGGAACGGTCGGTGTCGGATTGCATGATGGAATGGCGTTAAATGTAGCAACCGATCTGGGTTACACCGACACCCTGTTCTGCATTAACTCGGTCACAGACACCGGTATCAATACGATTACGATCAGCATTGCAGACGTATTGGCCCAGGGTGCTTTCACAGATCTTACTCCTCAAGACCTTACAGATAGTATCTTCGTCAATGCGGTTGGGATCAACGCCGGAGCCAATGATATACTTAACGCTACCGGCGGATGGATCGATACAAATCAAACTGTCACCATCAAGGGCATTGACTACAGCGTCTATGCGGACAATACAATGGCTGCACAGCTTTATGTGAGCAACAGCATTACCCCTGTTCTTTAAATATCTTTCCCCTTTTTGGGGATTTCCTTCATCCCAAAATCATTAATTTATTACTTCCCCTTATCGTAACGCCGCATCTATCCTTCACGCCATTTTTGTGTAATAATTAAATCTTAAGTTGAAAATGGTGATAATCAGGCACAAGATAATTTTCAGTCTAAATTAAAGGTATTTTTAAATGTTAAAAACAGCGGTCATCGGAAAAACAGCAAATGGGACAACACAACTGAGTCGTATAATGATTATGAGCGGTGACCGAATCGTTTTAGTGGACGCTACAACAGGGCAACCACCGAAAAAAGTAACGACGAAAATGGTCAACAAAGATCTTCATATTTTTGCAGAGGGTGCAACAGAACCTTCGGTCATTTTGAACGATTATGCTTCATTTGATCAAACAGTTGAAATCTCAGGACTCAATACTTCGGGCGCGTATGTGAATTATGCTACGGCAGAAGCCGGCTCGATGGTGCTTGGAGCTACACCTGCTGCGGTTGAGGCAGCGTCCGCTCCGATAATGTCGACAAGCGCATGGTGGGGTGTTGGTATTCTCGCGGTTGCCGGCGGAGTTGCCGCAGCAGCAGGCGGGGGAGGCGGTGGTGATAGCACGACGACAGCAGCACCTGGCTCCACAACCTTGACCGCCACTTTGGTGGACAGCGTCGTTTCAGGTGTCTCGTATACGACTACGAGCGATGCAACCGTAAAATACACTGGAGCCAATGGTTCATTTAGTTACAAAACGGGCGATACAATCACTTTTAAAGTAGGTGCTGCAACAATCGGATCTGTTAGCGCCTCAGCCATCGGTACTGATGGGATCGTAATGCCGCAGGATATAGGAACCAACGCTACTGCCGTTACTAACATTGCGCAATTTTTGCAAACCATGGACTCCGATAGTGATCCGACCAATGGAATCACCATAAATTCGGCTGATGCGGCAAAAATCACCACCGTAATCGACATTCAGACGGCATCCGATACGGTTGTCGCCCAAGTTTTGGTGGATGCGGGCATTATCGCGCTGGTAGCTGATTATGTCACCGAAACGGCTGCTAATACCCATTTGGCCACTGTCACGGGCGATTCGACCGCTCCGACGGTTGTCAGCATTATTCTTGCAGATAGTGTGTTGACCAAAGGGGAACAGACGGCGGTAACCGTTACCTTTTCCGAAGCGGTTGTCGGGTTTACCAATGAAGATGTTGCCGTCCAAAACGGAACACTTGATACAGCATTTACTACAGCAGATGGTGGGACGACTTGGACTGCTATATTTACCCCTACGGACAATATCGCCGATTCGTCGAATATTATTACGGTAGCGAATACATACACCGACACTGCGGGCAATGCCGGAGTATCAGGGACAAGTGCGAATTACTCGGTTCAAACCACTGTAGTAACGACAGGAGACACGACTTCTCCGACTGCAACGATAACTCTTTCAAAAACGGCGTTAAAAGTTGGTGAAACAGCCGATGTGACGATAAGATTCAATGAAGAAGTTACCGGATTTGTCGTTGGCGATCTTTATGCAGATAACGGAACGTTAAGCGGATTGACTACGCATGATAGTATCACGTTTACAGCACTATTTACCCCTACTGTTAATATCGAAGACGGCATAAATGTTATCGGATTTTTAAAAGACACTTATTCTGACATAGCTTTGAACGGGGGAATGGCTGCCGTGAGCGCTAATTACACGCTCGATACGAAAGTACCAGCAGCTCCGATTATTAGTACGGTTGCTGTGGATGACAAGGTAAACAGTCTTGAAAATCTGAACCTTCTCATTTCAGGTACAGGTGAGATCGGTGCGACCGTGAAATTAGCAGTTACCAATCAAACGGCGGTTGTTAATGACTTTGGAGAATGGAGTATAACCGTTGCGAACGCGGCAACATCGTTCGGGCAGGGAGCTGAAGATATTCGTGTGCTACAAACGGATATAGCTGGGAATATTAGTACTATTGATACTCAAGCGATCACGATCGATACTATTGCACCTGTGAAGCCTGTTTTTTCTCTTACAACAGATGATGGAGTGAATTCGACAGACGGTATTACTCACACCAATGTGGTAGATGTTGCATTAGCGACTGATATGGCGAGCTGGGAGTACAGCTTGGATAAAGGGGCGCATTGGACACTAGGCGTTGGGACAGCATTTAATTTTGCAGCTAATGCAACGTATGCGGCGGGAGATATCATGGTGCGCCAAACGGATGATGCGGGGAACGTAAGTGATTCTGCATCGAATACCCAAACGGTTACCGTAGATACCGCTGCACCGACTGTGATCATTACCGATAACAAGACGACCGCGACAAACGGAGTCGTGACCTTTACCCTTACCTTCAGTGAAAACGTTTACGGATTGAGTGCGGATGACATTACCATCGGTGGTGGTATGAAAGGGGCGTTCGGCGGAAGCGGTTCAGTGTACACACTGGAAGTGACACCGACTGCTGGTTCAACGGCAAATATTACGGTAGACATTGATGCTACAGTTATGACCGATTTGGCAGGGAATAGCAATGTTGCGATAACGCAATATACTCAAGCGGTAGATACTGTCGCACCGACCGCAACAGTTGTTCTTTCGGATTCAGCTATTAGCGTGGGTGAGACAGCTACGGTTACAGTCACCTTCTCTGAAATTCCTGTTGGATTTGATGCGGCGAGTGATTTAGTAGTTGAGAACGGTTCCTTAAGCGGAGGCGGCTTTGATATTACAGGAAAAATATATACCGCGACATTTACTCCGACAGCTGCCATCAGCGATAGCTTAAACAATGTCCGATTAGCCGATGCTTCATATACCGACGCGGCAGGCAATAGCGGTAGAGCGGCGATCAGCTTGAATTATACCGTGGATACCGTTGCAGCAGCTGTTGCAATTACATCATCAGCCTTGACAAACGATACAACACCGACGATTACCGGAACCGCTGAGGATGGAGCGACGATTACGGCGGTAGTGGCAGGTGCTACCTATACGACAACAGCGACAGCAGGAGTATGGAGTATCACAACAGCCACTCTTGCTAGCGGCGCAAGCTCTGTTTCAGTGACGGCAACAACTGGAGGAATGACAACATTGCCGATTACTCAAAGTTTAGTAATAGATTCTACAGCACCAACAGCGACGATTGTAGTTGAAGACACAACGCTGACCGTAGGGCAAACATCAGGAGTAACAATTACCTTCTCTGAAGCGGTGCAAAATTTCACCCTATCCGATCTTACGGCGGCAAACGGTACATTGAGCACATTAAGTACAACTGACAACATCACATGGACGGCAACATTTACGCCGACAGCAAATGTCGATGTGACCGCTAAAACAATCACGCTTGCCACAAGCTACGCTGATGTTGTTGGGAACACTGGAACTGTGGCGACCAGCAATAACTACGCAATAGATACTCAATCTACTATCCCTATCATGACGCTCAATGGCGACACAGGAGTCAGCGGAAGTGATTTCATTACGTTCAATAAAGCGGTAGATGTTGCATTAGCGACTGATATGGCGAGCTGGGAGTACAGCTTGGATAAAGGGGCGCATTGGACACTAGGCGTTGGGACAGCATTTAATTTTGCAGCTAATGCAACGTATGCGGCGGGAGATATCATGGTGCGCCAAACGGATGATGCGGGGAACGTAAGTGATTCTGCATCGAATACCCAAACGGTTACCGTAGATACCGCTGCACCGACTGTGATCATTACCGATAACAAGACGACCGCGACAAACGGAGTCGTGACCTTTACCCTTACCTTCAGTGAAAACGTTTACGGATTGAGTGCGGATGACATTACCATCGGTGGTGGTATGAAAGGGGCGTTCGGCGGAAGCGGTTCAGTGTACACACTGGAAGTGACACCGACTGCTGGTTCAACGGCAAATATTACGGTAGACATTGATGCTACAGTTATGACCGATTTGGCAGGGAATAGCAATGTTGCGATAACGCAATATACTCAAACGGTAGATACTGTCGCACCGACGTATCTGAACGGGACAGCTAATGCAGGTTCTGATGTGATTACTTTAAATTTTAATGATATTTTGGATACAGTGGACTTCTCAAGCATAGGGAATTTTATATTAACTGTCGGCAATGTTGATCATTCAGATGCATTGTATGCTCTATCTACATCAGGAAGCAGCATCAATATCGTTTTAGACACAAGCAAATACAATATTAGTATGGGAGATACGGTTACTATAGCCTATTCAGACACGAGCGGTGATGCTGCTCAAGCCATTCAAGATTTGGCAGGGAATGACGTTATCTCATTTGGAAATACGACGTTATCGATGTCAAATATAGATACACCTCCTGTTTTAACAGCAATGGCACCCAACAGTACAAATGAGCAAATTGTATTGACATTTAATGAGGCATTGAACGCTTCAAATTCACTTCTTCCTGCTTTGGGAGATTTTGGAATCGAGATCAATGGGGTTGCAGTAGCTAACCCAACGGGTGTAACGATTGCAGGAACGCAAGTGACTTTGCAACTGGGTACAAATATTACGTTGAATGATTTGGTAAAAGTGACCTATACGGATAATTCTAGTCCAACCAATGCAATTCAGGATTTAGTAGGTAACGATGCATTGTCGTTTACCTATACAAACACAGCCGTTATCTAGACCTTCTTATCATTCTGTGCTTGCACATGGAATCCACTCTTTCTCACTGTGTGTGGGAATGATAATTTCTTTCCACTCTATATCCAAAATAAAAATGGTATAATCGCAATATTTAAACGCCCCTATCAGGAAAAGTGATGCAACCATCCGCAAACGCCTTACAAACTCGCATTATTACCGCTGTTTTCTTAGGATTAGGGGTTTTGACGATTGGGCTGATTAATAACTTTTGGTTAATATGGCTTTCTCTCGGAGCGGTCTATATGCTCGCATTTCATGAAGCGACGCGGCTTTTTGGGATTAACAATAATTCGCTGTATGCGTACGCCGCAATTTTGTGGATTGTCGCGGCGCTGTATCCTTACAGTGAAGATTTGCTTATCGTTTCTGGGCTTGTTTTTGTGGGGGCGGTAGCGTATACGCAAAACATCCCGTTTCGAAATTTTTTGCCTTTTATGTACCCGACGGCAGGGATGCTGTATCTTCTCAGCCTCTACCAAGAGTACGGAATTGTTGCGCTTTTGTGGCTATTGGTTGTGGTGGCATCGGCGGATATTGGAGCCTATTTTGTCGGTAAAAGTATCGGGCGTACCCCATTTTCGATCTCTAGCCCCTCTAAAACGCGCGAAGGGGTCTATGGCGGTATTGCCGTTGCCACAGTTGCTGGATTTTTTGTCGGTATCGGTATTGTCGAGAATATGAGCCAAGCGGTTATTATCTCGATGGCGGTTGCGATAGCCGCTGTGTTCGGAGATTTATTCGAAAGTTATCTCAAACGTTCTGCCGGGGTAAAAGACAGTGGAAATATCCTTCCGGGGCACGGCGGGATACTTGACCGTATCGACGGGTATCTTTTTGGCTCCATCGTGATGCTGATCCTTCTTCGAGGTCTCGCTTGATCCTCCTGGGATCGACGGGTTCTATCGGTGTCAACGCGCTTCTTGTTGCCGAGCGTTTTAACCTCAATGTCGATACCCTTGTCGCAGGGAACAATATCGACCTCCTCAATCAACAAATCCAGAAATTCTCTCCTAAACGTGTCGTTGTCCGTAATAGCCATGATGTTCCCCGTGTTAATCATCCTGATGTCACATCAGGGGAGAATGCCATTTTAGAGGCGATTGAGACATCGGCATCTGATTTTGTCGTCAATGCTCTCGTCGGCTTTGCCGGATTTCGCCCTACACTCAAAGCGTTGGAATGCGGTAAGCGGATCGCCCTTGCCAACAAAGAGTCTCTCGTAGTAGGGGGGGCATTCGTCGATACAAGCCGTATTATCCCCATCGACTCAGAGCATTTTGGGTTGTGGTATCTGAACCAGACGCCGCGTCCTGTTTCACGTATGGTCATTACCGCGAGCGGCGGAGCGTTTCGTGACTGGCCGCTTGAAAATGTTGCCAGTGCTACCCTCTCTGATGCACTAAAGCACCCAAACTGGTCGATGGGGCAGAAAATTACGATAGACAGTGCGTCGATGATGAACAAGCTTTTTGAGCTGCTGGAAGCACGTTGGCTTTTCGGGGAGGGGGAATACGATGCGATTATCGAAACCCGCTCCCTCATCCATGCCCTTATCGATTATACCGACGGTTCCACAACCGCCCACTTCGCCCATGCCGATATGAAACTTCCCATAGCATATGCCTTGATGGGAGAGGTCAAAGAACCATTATTAGCGCGTATCGACTTGACCCGTATCGGCTCTTTGGAGTTTCGAGAGATTCAAAAAGATCGTTATCCGTTATGGGAGCTTAAGGAAGATCTCTTGCAAAACCCTCGTCGCGGAGTGATCCTCAATGCCGCGAATGAGATTGCGATCGAGAGGTTCGTGGCGGGCGAGATTGGGTTTGGAACGCTGTCGACCCTTATTATAAAAACATACAGCCATTTTTCGCAGATACCTCATTGTATAGAAGATGTCTTTGCTATTGATGAAGAGGTGAGAGCCTATACGCGAGGATTGGCGTGTTAAAAGTATTGATCTTGCACGGTTGGGGAGGGTCCGATGATCCCCATTGGCAGGCATGGCTCGCAGGGGAGATAGCCAAAAATTACGGGATGGTGGCTTTTCCCCTTTTAGACAATCCCCATTTTCCCAGTAAAAACCGATGGATGAAGCAGGTAAAGGGACTCTTGGCAGATTTTCAACCCGATGTCGTGATTTGCCACTCTCTTGGGTGCACCCTATGGTTTCATCTGTGTCTCGTGGGGCAAATTGCCACTGTCAAGCGACTCCTTTTGGTGGCACCGCCCCGTTTGACGTGCGAGCTTGAAACCCTCAAAAGTTTTTTCCCCATTACTGTTCCTGAACATCTGTTTGCCGATGAAGTGATGTTGGTAACTTCCGATAACGATCCATATATGACACAAGAAGAGGGATTAGAGCTTCAATCATCATTAGGAGTGGAGATGAAAGTTTTGAAAAATGCGGGACACATTAATACCTCGTCAGGATACGGCGAATGGCCATGGGTCAAAGAGTGGGTAGTTCAATGATACTCAGTATAGAAAGTTCATGCGATGACAGTTCAATAGCTATTACAGAAATCTCGACACGTAAGCTGATCTACCATAAAAAAATATCTCAAGAGATAGAGCATTCGAAATACGGCGGCGTTGTCCCTGAATTGGCGAGCCGTTTGCACGCCATTGCCCTTCCTGCTATCTTAAGCGAATGTGAGCCGTGGTTTGGTGAGCTAAAAGCAGTAGCGGTGACCAATGCTCCGGGGCTTGGTGTGACGCTGATGGAAGGGGTGGTGATGGCAAAAGCACTCTCCCTTGTCCTGAATATTCCCATCTTGCCGATCAATCACCTCAAAGGGCATATCTATTCACTTTTTATAGAAAAAGAAGCCGTTTTTCCTCTCACGGTGTTATTAGTTTCAGGGGGGCATACACAGCTCATTGAAGCAACCTCGTATGAGACAATGGAGACCGTTGCGACAACAATGGACGATAGCTATGGAGAGAGTTTTGATAAGGTAGCTAAAATGATGGGACTGGGGTATCCTGGAGGACCGTTGATTGAGAAACTGGCCTTACACGGGGATAGCACTAAATTTACGTTTACCGTTCCCCTCTCCCAGTCTCCTTTGATCGCCTTTAGCTATTCGGGACTTAAAAACAATGTCCGCCTTGCTACCCTTGCGGCACAAAGTGAGGATTATCCCGATATTGCGGCAACGTTTCAAAAAACTGCCACCGATCATCTGATCCAAAAACTCAAAAAATATTTCAAAATTCATCCTCCGAAACGATTTGCTATCGTAGGTGGTGCAAGTGCAAACCTCTATTTGCGAGGAGAGGTTGAGCAAATGCTTTTGCCGTATAAAGCACCGTTGCTATTGGCTCCTATGGAGTATTGTTCGGACAACGCAGCGATGATTGGGCGATGTGCGCTAGAAGCATATGATCAGGATCTTTTCGTTGATTATCGTGATATATCCATTCAGCCCCGTTGTAAACTGTGATTTTGCTTAAACAAAAATATATATTTTAGAATTCAGAGTAAAATTGTCTGATTTTTGTACAATTCCCATTATAAATAACAACAGGAGCCCAAAATGGCAACAACAAAATTCAAAGGTACTGACGTAGAACTTTTAGGAAATACTGTAAATGTGGGCGACAAAGCACCATCTATCACAGTCGTAAACTCTGCTGGCTTGGGTGACATCGTTGTAGGTGGCGCAACAGGTAAAAAACAACTTATCATTGTTGTTCCTTCATTGGACACAGGTGTATGTGCTACTGAAACACGTAACTTCAACGCAAAAGCTGCTGGTCTTAAAGATGTTACTGTAACAATCGTATCTCTTGACCTTCCATTTGCTGCTGGCCGTTTTTGCCAAGCTGAAGGTATCGATAACTTAACAGTATGTTCTGACTTCCGTAACAAAGAATTTGCAAACGCATATGGTGTATTGCTTGGCGGTTCAGTTCTTGCAGGTGTAACATGTCGCGCAATCTTCGCAGTAAACGAAGAGGGTGTTGTTACGTATAAAGAGATCGTACCAGAAATCACAGAAGAACCTAACTACGATGCTGCATTGGCTGCTGTAGCGTAACTATTCTTGCCAAACTCCTTGGAGTTTGGCCTCTTTTTCTTCCTTCTCCCCTTTTTAAATCATTAACTTTTTATTATTTACAAACGATCGAAGCACCCTGCTTACTTTTAGCTACATTGCAAACATAATGACCATCAAGGGTTAAAGTGACACGCGCAAATTTTCCGTGATGGGTAATTTTTACTTTTTTGTAGGGGGACGCATTAAGCGTTTTTTCGAAGGTGTCAAAACTCCCATCGTGTTTAAAATCAATAACAATACTATCTGGATCTGTAAGATTAAAATGGCGAATCATTGGATTTTTGGTAAAAAGCGACATACGGTTGCCTGAGCTATTAAGCTGAATAAAGCCATACATAGTATGGGAAGTGTTTAGGGTAGTCGCAGAGGCTGTTTTATGTCCCTCTGCTTGTGATAAAACAAGAGGCGCGCGCCAATCGATGCTTTGATCGATTTCTAGTTTGCGTGTTTCTAAACTTCCATCGACGTTTTGAAAGGTAAAACTTACCTCTTTGAGAATACGTGAGTTATCTGGAAAGCTGTATGTCATAGAGGTGAGTGGCGGTTTGTGCTCACTACGATTGTTGGAGAGAGGGAGAGTTTGATTCTCTGTAGTGGAGAAAAATGGATTTTCTCGCGCAAAAGCAGACGCTATCAATAAGGTAGAAATAAGAAGTGTTTTTCTCATTGAGTGGCTCCATGTGAAATCGATTCAGAGTCCGAATCCAATTCTTTTAGCTCAAAATATTGTTTCTGTAGCGCTGCATTTTCATTCTTAAGATGTTCGATATCATCAATCAGAAAATCTTGATACTCTTCGAGATGCATGAGTACCAAAATAGAGTTATTGCCAAATATGAGGACGCCCAGATAGAAACACATGGCCAAAACAAGCCCTGATATAAGTAAAAACTTCGGCGTAGAGAGACCAAAACGACGCTCACTAAAGCTTTGATGCTCAGTGCTTGTGTCTAGTATTTGATCATGCTCTTCGTAGTTCATTAGCGAAACAAATCTCTCCCGAGGTATTCGCCGTAGATGACTTCATTTTCAATTTCTAGTAGACGATTGTATTTCGCGGTACGTTCACCACGTGCCGTTGATCCCGTTTTAATCTCACCACAGTTAAGTGCAACGGCGAAATCAGCGATAAACGCGTCTTCGCTCTCGCCTGAACGATGGCTCATAACGCATTTATAGCCGTTACGTTGTGCGAGACGAACGGTAAGCATAGTTTCGGATACAGAGCCGATTTGGTTGGGCTTGATGAGGATAGAGTTGGCAATCCCTTTTGCAATCCCCTCTGCCAAAATATTTGCATTGGTAACAAATAGATCATCCCCTACGAGTTGTATTTTTGAGCCAAGTTTTTCTGTTAAAATTTTCCAACCGTCCCAGTCGTCCTCACTGAGACCGTCTTCGATAGAAACGATAGGATATTTTGTGCAAAGATCTACATAATAATCAACCAATTGCTCTGAGGTAACGGTTCTGTTTTCAGAATCAAGTTTATAACCGCCATCCGTTACCAGCTCAGACGCAGCGACATCAAGTGCGATTGCGATTTGCTCACCCGCTTTGTAGCCCGCTTTTTCAATGGCTTCCATAATAATTTGGATAGGCTCTTCATTGGAGCTCAAATCGGGGGCAAATCCCCCCTCATCACCCAGTGCTGTATTGGCACCGCGGTCTTTGAGGATTTTCTTGAGGGTATGATACACTTCAGCCGATGCACGAAGTCCTTCGCTAAACTCTTCAAATCCGACAGGCATAATCATATACTCTTGGAAATCGACACTGTTGTCGGCGTGTGAACCGCCATTGATGATGTTGAGCATCGGTACAGGGATGACCATGGCGTTTGCACCGCCAAGATAACGATAGAGAGGAATCTTAAGGCTTTTGGCTGCCGCACGTGCTACTGCCATAGAGACACCTAAAACCGCATTGGCCCCCAAGTTCCCGTAATTTTCAGTTCCGTCAAGCTCTTTCATCACGGCATCGACCATTGCTTGATTAAAAGGACTAAGCCCCATAACCGCATCGGCAATCTCATTATTGACATGCCCAACCGCTTTGAGCACCCCTTTACCCATGTAGCGCGCATCGCCGTCACGTAACTCTAACGCTTCACGTTTGCCGGTACTGGCACCGCTTGGGACGATTGCGCTTTCACACGTTCCATCACTCAACTTTACTGTTGCTTTTACCGTAGGATTCCCGCGAGAATCCATTACCTCAATTGCACTTACTTCATCAATAAAAATCATTCGTCCGCCTCATTTATTTCAGATTCACCCATTACCATGAGGTTGTTTACCCCCATAGCGGCTTTTATTTTTTCTTCTATTTTGCGAGCCAATTCCGGCTCATCTTTGAATTTTTGCTTGACATTTTCACGCCCTTGACCGAGTTTTATGTCTTCAAAGCTGAACCATGCTCCGCTTTTGTCAATTATATCAAGCTTGACACCGTAATCAACGATTTCACCCTCTTTAGAGATCCCCTCTCCAAACATAATATCAAATTCTGCTTGGCGAAACGGTGGAGCCACTTTATTTTTAATGACTTTGGCTTTAACACGATTTCCGATTTGGCTCTCTCCTTGTTTAAGAGTCGCAATTTTACGTATATCAATACGTACCGATGCATAGAATTTTAGTGCATTTCCCCCCGTAGTTGTCTCAGGTGAGCCGTATCCCATTGTCCCTATTTTCATCCGTATTTGATTGATGAAGATAATCGTACAGTTCATTTTGTGTAAAACACCGGTGAGCTTGCGCAGGGCTTTGGACATTAGACGTGCTTGAACGCCCACTTGCTGGTCCCCCATTTCCCCTTCGATTTCCACTTTCGGCGTAAGGGCAGCGACGGAGTCAATAACGATCAGATCGACGGCTCCACTGCGCGCAATGGTTTCCACAATGTCGAGTGCTTGTTCGCCATAATCAGGCTGCGAGACAAGAAGATTTTCGACATCCACGCCTAAATTTTTAGCATACCCGACATCCAATGCATGTTCCGCATCGATAAAGGCACAAATAGACCCTTTTCGTTGCGCTTCGGCGATAATGTGTAGGGTCAATGTTGTTTTTCCTGAGCTCTCAGGCCCATATATTTCAACTACACGTCCTTCAGGAACGCCACCAATACCCAAAGCCAAATCAAGCCCAAGCGAACCGGTGCTAATTGAGCCTATAGGCTCTATTACCTTATCGCCCAAACGCATTAGCGTCCCTTTTCCAAATGTTTTGTCAATTTGTTTCATTGCAAGTTCGAGTGATTTAAGTTTGTTTGGATCTACCATTGTCGTGCTCTCCTAAAAGGGTCA
The DNA here is from genome assembly GCA_036821965.1 of Sulfuricurvum sp. Classification (GTDB taxonomy): domain Bacteria; phylum Campylobacterota; class Campylobacteria; order Campylobacterales; family Sulfurimonadaceae; genus Sulfuricurvum. The sequence goes on along the minus strand of DAISIO010000002.1, from coordinate 569,707 downwards.
AAATATAAAATTAGACAATAATATGACAAATTGAAAGTATTTACTAAAAATATGACAAATTGCAATACAATATATTCATTCGAATATATATGGAGATATTTTAGCGTTATTTCGTTAAAATTTAATTGATTTATACAGGTAGAGGAATTTAATAGTGAAAAAAATGGTGATAGCACACTCTCCCGACGCGGATGATATTTTTATGTACTACGCTATCAAATTTGGATGGGTAGGACGTCATAATACCGTTTTTGACAATATTGCCCTCGATATTGAAACACTCAACACCGAAGCCCTCAAAGGGACATATGATATCAGTGCGATTAGTTTCGGTCTTTATCCCCATATACGAGATGATTATGCCCTTCTTCGGACAGCAGTCAGTTTTGGTAGCGGGTACGGCCCCAAGCTTATCCGTAAAAAAGAGACGGTCTTAAAGCGTCGTTTTAAAGTTGCCCTCAGTGGAAAATACACGACCAATGCCCTCCTATTTCGAATAGCCTACCCTGATGCTAAAATCGTTTATATGAATTTTCTTGAGATCGAGCAAGCGGTTTTGGATGGGGCAGTGGACGCTGGCGTTCTAATCCATGAGTCTATTTTGGGATACGATGACTCTTTAATGGTCGAGCGTGAGTTGTGGGATATATGGTGTGAACTAAGCGGCGGTGAACTACCACTTCCATTAGGGGGGATGGCAATTCGGCGATCACTTCCTATAACCTCGGCAATAGAGTATGAAAATTGCCTCACCAAAGCAGTGCAAGTGGCGCGCGACCACAAAGAGCTCCTCTCAAAAATGTTGATGGAGCGGTCGTTAGTCCGTATTGATGCCCAAACACTCGAAAAATATCTGGAACTGTATGCGAATGATGACTCTATCACCCTTAACGATCTGCAGCTTGAAGCGATCAATAAACTTTTCGAACTTGGGCACAAGCATAACTTTTTTGATGCACAAATAGACGCACGAGACTTTTGTATCCCTCAAGAGTACACATCATTGAGGAATTCGTAGTCATGATGCAAGAAGAGCTGGTCGGTTTGGGAATCGAGACTTTCAAGATAGCTTTAATTTTATCGTTGCCTGCCCTTTTGGTGGGGATGTTTTTGGGACTTGCCGTAAGTATTTTTCAAGCAACAACACAAATCAATGAGATGACACTCAGTTTTATCCCGAAAATTATCGGTATCGTTATCGTTATTATCTTGACTATGCCGTGGATGATGAATGAGATGCAAGATTTCACGATACGGATGTTTAATATGATTCCGACGTTTATGCAATGAATAGTAAAATTATAGATTTTTCTAAATTTAGCTCGATCCGTATCGGACCCGTCACCGAGATAGCCCTCATTGAAGATGACATTGTCCCAAAGGGTTATGTTATCGTAGGTAGTGCTAACAATCTTCTTGTCTCTCCTAACCCGCCACCGATTATGATCCTTTCAAAACAGTATGACTTTATCCGTATCGAGGAAAATCGTCTCATTATCGGCGCAGCAACTCCTGGGGGGAGGGTTGTGTCGTTTTGCAAAAAAAATGATATTGCCCACTTCGAATATCTCTCTAAACTTCCTGGAACCGTCGGTGGAATGCTCAAGATGAATGCAGGGCTCAAAGAGTATGAAATTTTTAACCATTTAATTGCCGTTCGGACGCCAAGCGGGTGGATTTCGAAAAAGGAAATCGAATACGGCTATCGAAAAACGTCGATTAATGAGGTAATTTTTGAAGCAGCATTTGAGCTAAGCCGAGGATTTTCGTTTGAAAAATTAGAGATGTTTGCCCAAATGCGCTCCAATCAACCCAATGAAGCCAGCGCGGGAAGTTGTTTTAAAAATCCGCCGGGAGATTACGCAGGGCGGTTGATCGAAGCGGTAGGACTCAAAGGTAAGCGGGTGGGGGCTATGGCGTTTAGCGAGGTACACGCCAATTTTCTTGTGAACTACGGCGGGGGTACTTTTGGAGATGCGTTATTTCTTATAAAAGAGGCGCAAGATAAGGTTTTGGAGAGTTTTGGAATTACTTTACAGTGTGAGGTTGTCATCCTCTGTGATACTATTGTGACGAAAAAATAGATTTTTTTATTGACTTTATTCGTCTAAATAGGATATTATGACGAATAAACTAAGACTATAAAGGAGTTTAATCGTTATGGTTGTAAGTTATATCCGTCCTGATAAGGATTTTGAAAACGTTTATGAACAGCTTAAGCTGATCAATGCATACAGCGAGCAGATGGATCTTCCTACGGATAGGGAGATGATCGATCAATTGTCTCAAAACAAACGGCTGACTGAACGCACCGAGGTCGTTCGGTTGTTTCGTTCACTGAAAGACGATACCTTATTGATTTATGACGGGTGGGTTTTTAGTACCAATATTGAAGATGTTGTGCAGATGTTTAGCTGTCTTTTAAAAAATAATATCGAAATACATTTTGTTAAGCAAGGGATTGTAATCAATCCCCAAAGTGATACAATGGTCGTTTTAGGTTTAATCGATCAGCTTCGTCAACTGGTACAAAATGAGGATAAAAAAGGGATAGGACGACCCAAAGGCTCCAAGTCTGTCTCCAAGTTTGATATGCAGCTCGAAGAGATTGTAGCCCTTCTTAAGAGTGGAAACAGCGTGAGTGAAATAGCGCGCCTTTTAAAAGTGAGTCGAAGTTCGTTAAAAGATTATGTGGAGTCGAGAGAGCTCAAGGCGTTAGTGCATGGGGTCGTTCTTTCAAACAGCGGCGAGAACACAAGAGCCATGATGATTGATATGATTCAGTGCCCGAGCGTTAAAGCAATTAAAGAGGAGGTAATATGAGTGAAGAAATGAGTCCTAAGGGAAAAGAGTATTTAAAAGGGTGGACGCCATGGCGACTAAGACGTTATTGGTTCTATGGATTGATTACTATTTTGTCGCTCGTGATTCCATGGATTACTATTAATGGCAATCACCTATTTTTGTTGAGTTTCGATAAACTCAAACTCCATCTGATGTTTATACAGTTTGATATGCAAGAACTTTATTTGATGCCATTTTTGCTGATGCTTTTGTTTATTGGTATTTTTGGTATTACTGTATTGGGCGGACGGGTCTTTTGTGGGTGGATGTGCCCACAGACTATTTTCCGAGTCGTTTACCGTGATTTACTCGAAACGAAACTGCTCGGTCTACGTAGCCGGATTAAAAATAAACAGCAAGAGCCCGATTACACTAAAACAGAGAATAAAATTAAACGTCTTGTTGCAATTTTGCTGTGGACAGTGTTAGCATTTATCGCGGCGGCCGATTTGATGTGGTATTTTGTCCCTCCTGAAGATTTTATGGCGTATATCCAAAATCCGGGAGAGCATACCGTTTTGTTGGGGAGCATTTTGGGTATCGTTGCCTTTTTGGTCTATGATGTTATCTTTTTGAAAGAGAATTTTTGTGTCTATGTGTGCCCGTATTCACGTATACAATCGGTGCTGTATGATGATGATACGGTGATGGCGATTTATAATCCTAATCGCGGCGGAGAGATCTACAATGAGAACAAAGAGAAAGTATTTACCAAACAAAAAGATTTATTGAGCGTTAATCCGAATGCGGAATGTACGACGTGCGAAAGCTGCGTGACGGTCTGTCCTACCCACATTGATATACGCAAAGGGCTTCAGCTGGAGTGTATCAACTGTCTCGAGTGTGTCGATGCGTGTACAGAGGTTATGGGTAAGCTGGGGAAACCAAGCCTTGTTGAGTGGTCAAGCGAAAAAGAGACCCTTTATAGGAAAGGGAAAACACACTATTTACGTCCAAAAATTTTGGGCTATATCGGTATTTTGATTGTCGTGAGTATCATTCTCGGAATGATGGGGAGTGAAAAAGAGTATATGCTTCTCAACATCAACAAAGAGAACCGTCTCTATTCGATCAAGAAAACAGATGAGGGAAAAGTGCGCGTCGATAATGCCTACACTTTCTTATTGCAAAATACCCTCAATGTGGATCATAAATATTATTTTGATGTTATCGCCCCAAAAGGGATGGAAGGTAAAATTAAAATAGGAGAGCCTACCGCGCCGTTTAATGTAAAACCGGGAATCGTCAAGAAAAAAGTTGTTGTATTGTATGCCGATGAGATGCTGGTTAATGATCCTCGTAAAGATACCGTTATCCCGATTATGATTAAAGCGTATGCGATAGATGATAAAGAAAAAGTAATGGTCGTTCGTGAATCGACGTTTACATTTCCGCGGGCGGATTTGGTGAAGTAATTTTCACCAAAATCTCCGTAAGCCTCTCAATATAAAGAGGCTTGCGATACGTTATTTCTCGTCCGCTTCCTCTTTTCCGAATGTTTTCTCCAAACCGCGTATCAGTTCTTGTTTCTCGCTGTTACTGAGCTTGGCTTCCGGATGTGTCGGGAGATAGAACCATGGGGGCATTTCCCCTTCGCGCACCTCTTTCGCAGCCTCCTTCCCTTCATTCTTTTTCTGTGCTCCCCATGCCGAAACATTGAAATGTTCGCGCCCTTCATCTATATCGCGCTGTAGGAGCCATGAGACGGGTGCAACATTGCTGTACCATGGGTAGGTGCTTTGATGGGAGTGACAGCTGGCACAGGCATTATTGAAAAGTTCTTTGGTACGGGGTGAATCCCACTGCGGTTCACTGATAATGGGAGGATTGGTATGATTTTTTCCGTAGGGGACAAACTGTATGCCGACAAATAGTGCTAATGCACCGATAGAGAGAGTCTTAAGAGAGAGTTTCATGTGATAATCCTTGCAATCAAGATAGAAGCAAGGATTATTGTAACATAGTTTAGACTAATACCGCTTCGCGTAGACCTGCTTCAAGATGACCGATAACATACCCGTCGGTTGCCTCTAAAACAGCGCCAACATTCTCTTCTTTAACCACTAAAATCATCCCAACACCCATATTGAACGCACGGAACATCTCAGAACGCTCTACGTGCTGACCGATAAGCTCGAAAATAGGCAATACGCGGATAGAAGACTCGGTGATAACCGCACGCATCCCATCGGGGAGAACACGGGGAAGGTTTTCAACGATCCCGCCGCCTGTGATGTGCGCAAGGGCTTGGATTTTATTTTTGTGTGCTTTAAAGGTTTTAACATAGATACGTGTCGGAGTTAGAAGGGTATCGATAAGAGGTTTTCCCTCAAAGTCATCTGAAAATTTCATCCCCATTTTTTCAAATAACACTTTGCGTGCCAAAGAAAAACCATTGGAGTGCAGTCCTGAACTTGGCAATGCAATCAAAACATCTCCCGCTTTGACGTGCGCAGTACGATCGAGTTCGCATTTTTCTCCGACACCTACGGCGAATCCTGCAAGGTCATAGTCCTCACTGTGGTACATTCCCGGCATTTCAGCCGTTTCACCGCCGATAAGGGCACATTCCGCTTGAATACAGCCTTCCGCGATTCCACCGACGACTGCGGTGGCTGCTTGAACATCAAGCTTGCCTGTCGCATAATAATCAAGGAAAAAAGAGGGAGTTCCGAAGTTACAGATGAGGTCGTTTACGCACATTGCAACAAGATCAATACCAACCGTATTGTGAATACCTGAATCAATAGCAAGCTTGAGCTTCGTTCCAACACCATCGGTTGCAGCGAGCATAACGGGCTCACGGTATCCCGTGGGAAGTTCAAAAGCGCCTGCAAACGAGCCAATTCCGCCGAGTACGCCAGGAATTTTGGTCGATTTAACGAGTGGCTTGATGTTTTCAACGAAACTATTACCTGCGTCAATATCGACACCGGCATCTTTGTAGCTGATTTGACTCATGGGTTACCTCACCTGTTTTAGTGATGAAAGTATAGCAAAGTGGATGTTAGGAGAAGTTTATTTACCAGAACACTTTCCGAAAAGTTTAGTGAATATCCACAATGAGGGACAAAAATCTGCAATTGCCCAGACCAAAATCATCAGAATGACAAATCCTTGCAGTATCATCCCATAAAGAGAGAACCCTTGTAAAAAGAGAGCCATAGAGAGTGTTAAAACGATTGCCATTAAAAAGCGTTGTATTTTTTCTGCGCACATTGTATTTATTTCCTATTTATATAATAAAAATTTGATAAAATTATAGTGAAAAGATTTTATCCTATCCTTAAGGGTTTTTCTCTTCCTCGGCGGTTTCAATGCGGTTTAATCTCTACGTGTTACAATCGCTCAAAATTAATCTATAAAAGAGTTTTGCCCCATGAAAACGTTTATTTATCCTGAAATGATGGTCCATGTGGCCTTGTGTACCCATAAATTACCTACCTCGGTGCTGCTTGTAAGCAATAATACAGAACCATTAATGGGCGAACTCTCTCGTTACCGCGAGTCGAGCGTCGTAACGTGCGGCAGTAGCAATCTACTTGAGTCGTTTCGTAACATGAGCGACAGCAGTGCCGATATTATTTTACTGGATGCAACAACGACTGATGCGGCTGTCCATGCCCATCTCAATCGTATTTTAAAAGAGGACGGCTTGGTCGTGATGCAGCATCCTCATTTGGATAATATTGCTGACAACACTGCCCTTATGCAGATTTTGGGCAATTATTTCAAAATTATTATGCCCTACCATCTTGAAGATGGTTCGACGCTATTGTTGTGCTCCAAAGAGTATCATCCGACAGCGGATATAATTTTGCAGCGGAGCGATTTGCTCGAAGGGCATAGCTACTATAACTGTGATGTTCACGTGGCATCTTTTGCAATGCCGCAATATGTGAGAAAAAATTACCTCGGCATTATCCGCAACTAATGGCGTATAAATACGCTATCGCCCTAACGGGAGGGATTGCGACAGGCAAAAGCACGGTCGCTTCCCTGATGGGATTAAACGGCTTGCGCATTATTGATGCTGATGCCATTTCTCACCGTATTTTAGATGAAAATGCTTCTTGGGTGGAGGAACATTTTGGTAGTGTATACGTCTGCAGGGGTAAAGTAAATCGCCCTGAGCTGGGAAAAATGATTTTTGCCAATACAGAGGCTAAAAAAGAGTTGGAAGCTTTTTTACACCCAAAAATTCGTGCTGCTATCGAAGAGGAGAGCCAAAAGCAAGACAGGCTTAAATACCCTTATCTCATCGATATTCCCCTCTTTTTTGAAACATCCTCCTACCCGATAGAGCATTCGGTCGTTGTCTATACCCCAAAAGAGTTGCAAATCGAACGATTTATGAAACGAAACGGTTTTTCGCGTGAAGAGTCGCTCCGCCGTATCGAGAGTCAGATGGACATAGAAGAGAAGAAAAGACGTGCAACGTGGGTGATCGATAACTCCTCGAACCTGAAGCATCTTCAAAGCGAATGTGAGAATTTCATCAATAAAATTAAAACTCTTTACCCCGTCCCTAAGGTATAATTTTACCTATTAGGACTAAAAATCTCGTATTGTCGATTAAAAGGATTTTCCCATGCTCCAAATCGCTAAATACTGCGCCAGCGGTAACGACTTCGTCATCTTTCACACCTTTAGCGGAGCAGACCGTTCCGGACTTGCAAAAACCCTTTGTGATCGTCAAAAGGGGATCGGTGCCGATGGGCTAATCGTTCTTCTCCCCCATCCAGAATACGATTTTGAATGGGAGTTTTACAATGCCGACGGTTCTACGGCATCCATGTGCGGAAACGGCAGTCGCGCCTGCGCACACTATGCCCACCGTTTTGGTTTGGCGGAATCTTGTATGGAATTTTTAACAGGGGCGGGGGTGATAAAAGCGCAGGTGGAGGGAGATAGCGTTCAAAGCGATTTAACCCCCCCCTTTGTCGTTAATGACGAGATTGTTGAGTATGAGATGCGATGGTGGCTGATTGATACAGGTGTCCCCCATCTCGTCACTTTTGATGCGGACATGGGAAATTTTGATATAGAGATGGCACGCACCCTTCGGCATAAATACAATGCCAACGTCAACATCGCCCATATCGAAAGCAATGGAGCGATTCATGTACGGACATACGAGCGCGGTGTAGAAGACGAAACATTGGCGTGCGGAACGGGAATGGCTGCGTGTTTTTATCGTGCTTCGATTGAAAATTCTGTCGCCGATAACGCTCGCGTTTATCCCAAAAGCGGAGAGACCCTCTATCTTGGATTAGACGCGGGGACGATAACGTTCAAAGGGGAAGTTCAGGGAGTTTTTGAAACGGTTTGGAGAGAGTAGGTTTACAACCCGTTTCTCTCCATCAGTTTCGACTGCATATCGGCGATTAAAGGTTCGATGATATCGTCCATCAATCCCCCTTGCATAATCTCTTCGAGTCGATAAAGAGTCAAAGTGATACGGTGATCGGAAATGCGATTTTGAGGGTAGTTGTAGGTGCGGATACGTCCACTACGGTCACCTGTTCCCACTTGATCTTTGCGCTCATTCATCTCTTTTTCTTTTGCCTCGTGCATCTGCATATCATAAATACGAGCCTTGAGAATTTGCATCGCTTTGTCTTTGTTTTTGTGCTGTGATTTTTGATCTTGGTTGTTGACGACGATACCTGTCGGAAGGTGAGTGATACGGACGGCAGAGTCGGTCGTATTGACACTTTGTCCGCCGCAGCCAGATGAGCGCATAACATCGATTTTGAGATCACTTTCATTAATGACAACTTCTACGTCATCGACTTCTGGCATAACGGCAACGGTAATCGCCGAGGTGTGAACGCGTCCCTGTGACTCTGTAGCAGGGACGCGCTGAACACGGTGGACGCCCGCTTCGTGTTTGAGGCGTGAATAGACCTGATCCCCTTTGATAAGGGCAATGACCTCTTTAAATCCGCCTGCATCTGAGGGGCTCGTGCTCATGAGTTCGATTTTCCATCCGCGTACATCCGCATAACGAACATAAGCGTTAAACAAATCGCCGACGAAAATAGCCGCTTCATCTCCGCCCGTTCCCGCGCGCAATTCAATAAATATATTACGCTTATCGTTAGGGTCTGTCGGAATAAGAAGTTTTTTGATCTCTTCTTCGAGTTCACCTACTTGAGGCTCTAATATTTTAAGCTCCTCTTTGGCAAGTTCCCCAAGCTCTGCATCAAAAGCGAGAGATTTATTCTCTTCGATATCTTCTAATACTTTTTTATATGCGGTTGCTTTGGTAAAAATGGCTGAAATAGAGGATTGCTCTTTGGAGAGATCGGTCATCCGTTTGATATCCGAACCAATATCGGGTGAGCTTAAAAGCGTAGTGAGTTCGTTATATCGATTGATAAAAGGGGTGAGTTTGTCGGATAACATAAGTGGTTCCTATAAATAAGGCGTTAAAAAAGTAAAAAGGGGGATATTTTACCCCGAAGGGGAAAACTTATGCTGCTATTGCGTTGACAGCGAGGTGAAGACGACTTACTTTGCGTGAAGCAGTCTCTTTTTTTAAGACACCCTTGCTAACATACTTATGTAAGTTTGCATTTGCAACAACGAGTGCTGCTTGTGCTTCTTCTTTGTTCCCTGCGTCGATTGCAGAACGAACAGCCTTAACGATGTTTTTTACACGTGTACGGTAAAAACGGTTGCGCTCTGTACGCTTTTCCGTTTGACGGATACGTTTCAATGCTGACTTATGGTTTGCCATGGCATTTATCCTTGTCGAATTTTTTTTAGGATAGAATACTACCTTAAAGATAATTAAAATTAAGTTAAATTTTATGCTCTATATAGATAAAACATTAAAAAGGTGGAAATTTCGATGAAATTATTTGGAACAGACGGTGTACGAGGGGAAGCAGGATCTTTTTTGAGTGCCGGATTAGCGATGCGCGTTGCAATGGCGGCGGGAATATATTTTAAAGATCACGCAAGAACCAAAAAAATTTTGGTGGGTAAAGATACCCGAAAAAGTGGTTATATGATCGAAAATGCAATAGTAAGCGGTTTGACGGCGGTGGGGTATGACGTGATACAAATAGGTCCAATGCCTACACCGGCTATCGCGTTTTTGACGGAGAATATGCGCTGTGATGCAGGGATTATGATTTCAGCAAGCCATAATTCGTATGAAGATAATGGTATTAAATTTTTTGATGCTCATGGCAATAAGCTCTCCGAAGAGATAGAAGAACAGATCGAAGCTATTGCCAACAACACCATAATGGTACATGAAGGACAGGTAATAGGAAAGCAAATCGGTGCGGCAAAACGGATCGACGACGTGATCGGTCGTTATATTGTTCAGCTCAAAAACTCTTTCAATAGTGATTTGACCCTTCAAGGAATGCGTATCGTTCTTGATACTGCCAACGGTGCAGGGTATAAAGTCGGACCAACCGTCCTTGAAGAATTGGGGGCTGAAGTAATTGTCCTCCATGATAAACCCAATGGATTCAATATCAATGAAGGGTGCGGCGCCTTGCATACCAAAGATTTATGTGAAGCAGTCAAGCAGTACCGTGCTGATATAGGATTTGCTCTTGATGGCGATGCTGATAGGCTGATCGTGGTTGACGAGAACGGTAAAGAGGTGGACGGCGATCAGATTTTAGGGGCGCTTGGACTATTTTTACATCGTAATGGTGCGCTTAAAGGAGACGGGATTGTCGCTACCGTGATGAGCAATCAAGCACTGGAAGATGCGATGACAGCGAATGGTTTGGTATTGTATCGTGCAAATGTGGGCGATAAATATGTACTGGAACTTATGCGAGAGCACGGTATTAATTTTGGCGGTGAGCAAAGCGGTCATATCATAATGCACGATTTTGCCAAAACGGGTGACGGATTGGTGAGTGCATTGCAGATTCTTGCCCTTTTGATTACTTCTGAAAAGAAGGCAAGCACGGTATTGCGCCCGTTTGAGCTCTATCCCCAAAAGCTGGTCAACATTAAAGTTAAAACCAAAAAACCGTTGAAACAAATCGACGGCTTAGAAGATGTGCTCAAAAAAATTGACGCGCTTCATATCCGGCATCTTATCCGCTATTCAGGGACAGAAAACAAGCTACGTATTTTACTAGAAGGAAAAGATGCCAAAGTGATGGAAAAAGAGATGGAATTTTTAGTGAAATTTTTAGAGAAGGCATTGAATGATTAAATCTCTTGCGTTAATACTCTTTGTTGCCTCGACTATTTTTATCGCCGATCAGGCACTAAAAACGATTTTTGTGGAGGGGTTTCGCCTCTATACTCAGTGTATCGATTTGATTTTAGTCTACAATAAAGGGGTGGCATTTTCGATGTTTGCCTTTTTGGAGGAGGCATTGAAGTGGATACAGCTAGCTCTTTTGGCGGGTGTTGTCGGTTACACCCTTTGGCTTAAACAAAAATGCTATCTTCTCCCTGTGGGGATAATGGTCGGTGCGGGATTCTCCAATGTTGCAGATCGTTTTATCCATGGAGGTGTGGTTGATTATGTTTATTGGCATTGCGGATTCAATTTTGCCGTCTTTAATGCTGCTGATGTGATGATTGATATTGCCGTTGTCTGGTTGTTGATTTTGAATTTTAAACCAAAGATGTGTAAGAGTTAAGTCGTATTTAACCTCTTACCCATTATAATTTCATTTCACAAATGGTCGCATAGCTCAGTTGGTAGAGCACTACCTCGACAAGGTAGTGGTCACAGGTTCGAATCCTGTTGCGACCACCATTTTTTCTTAAAAATCATCCTAAAAACTCTCTTTAATCTCAAACCAATCAACAACATCGTATAATCCATCTTATTTTTCTTGAATTTAGGAATTACTTTTATGGATAGCATTGCAATCAAATATAATGATCAAATAATCGATTTACAAACAGCACAGGCTCTGGGGGTTACCGGTACTAAAATAGTCTTGGATAACTCTGCGGACGCATTGGAAGTACTTCGCCACTCATGTGCTCACTTGATGGCACAAGCGATCAAATCACTCTATACCGACGCAAAATTTTTCGTCGGTCCCGTTGTCAAAGAGGGGTTTTATTATGACTTTAAAGTCAACGAAACCATCAGCGAAGAGGATTTGAAAACGATCGAGAAGAAGATGCTCGATATTGCCAAAACCAAAGCACCGATAGAGCGTTATGAGATTACCAAAGAGGAAGCTCGGGTTAAATTTGCAAATGACCACCTAAAGCAGACCGTTATGGATCGTATCCCTGATGATGTGATCTCTATATATAAGCAAGGCGAATTCGAAGACCTTTGCCGTGGACCGCATTTGCCGAACGTCGGATTGCTCCGTTATTTCAAACTCACAAAAATTTCAGGGGCATACCTCGGAGGGGACAGTAAAAACGAGATGCTGACCCGTATTTACGGGATTGCTTTTGCCGATAAAGAATCGCTCAAAGCACATCTTGAGCAGGTTGCGGAAGCTGAAAAACGGGATCACCGTAAAATCGGTGCCGAGATGAAGCTCTTCACGTTCCGCGAAGAGGTAGGGGCCGGTTTCCCGATTTGGTTGCCAGCGGGTGCCCGTATGCGTTCACGTTTGGAGCAACTGCTTTTCAAAGCCCACCGCAAGCGTGGCTATGAGCCCGTTCGCGGCCCTGAAATGTTGCGAAGTGATTTGTGGAAAGTAAGCGGACACTACCAAAACTACGGCGAAAATATGTATTTCACCAACATCGATGAGATCGAATTTGGGGTCAAACCGATGAACTGTGTCGGGCATATCAAAGTGTATGAGCACGATTTGCATTCATACCGTGATTTGCCACTCAAATATTTTGAGTATGGGATCGTCCACCGCCATGAGATGACGGGGGCGCTGCACGGGTTATTTCGTGTTCGTGAATTTACACAAGATGATGCCCATATCTTTTGTACGGTGGATCAAATTGAAGAGCAGATTATCGAAGTGGTCGATTTTGTTGATAAAATTATGTCTACGTTCGAGTTTAACTACAAAATGATGATCTCCACAAAGCCAGAAAAAGCAGTAGGGGATGACGCAGTATGGGAAATCTCTACCAATGCCCTTAAAAATGCAATGGATAAAAATAACCTGGCGTATGAAATCGATGAAGGGGGCGGAGCGTTTTATGGCCCTAAGATCGATATTAAAATTACCGATGCCATCGGACGTGAGTGGCAATGCGGAACAATACAGCTCGATTTTAATCTTCCTGAGCGATTTGGGCTTGAATACAACGGCGAAGAAAACACAAAAATTCAACCGGTAATGATTCATAGAGCCATTTTAGGTTCTTTTGAGCGTTTTATTGGTATATTAACGGAGCATTACGCTGGGGAATTCCCTATGTTTATCGCTCCGACGCAGGTTGCGATTGTTCCTATTGCTGAATCTCACGTAGCGTATGCCCGTGAATTGGGGAATAAGCTGATCGATATGGGTGCCGATTATGAGATTTTTGACAAAAATGACAGTCTCAATAAGCGTATCCGTACAGCCGAAAAAGGGCGTGTTCCGATGATCATCGTGTTGGGTGATGAAGAGGTGAGCGCAAAAAGTGTCGCGGTGCGAGATCGCAGATCGCGTGAACAATACAATCTAAGCGAAGAGCAATTTTTGACTTTGATTAAAGAAAAAATTAATGAGGTGCATTTTTGATTAAAAAACAAGACCGAGTCCAAATGAACGAAGATATCAGAGTTCCCGAGGTACGTTGTGTGGTTGATGGTGGTGAAGCTTTAGGCGTTGTAACAATTCAAGAGGCGATGGCTAAAGCCAACGAGTTGGGGCTTGATCTTGTGTTAATCTCACCGGATGCGAAACCACCGGTTGCGAAGATTATGGACTACGGCAAATTTTATTATCAAGAAGAGAAAAAGAAAAAAGAGGCGCGTAAAAAGCAAACGAAAGTAGAAGTCAAAGAGATTAAGCTTTCCGTTAAAATTGCCGATAACGATGTGAGTTACAAAGTGAAACATGCCCGTGAGTTTCTTGAAGAGGGAAAACATGTCCATTTCCGCGTATTCTTGCGCGGACGTGAAATGGCGCATCCAGAAGCCGCTGTTGCCGTTTTGAATCGTGTTTGGCCTATGGTAGAAGATGTCGGAACGATGTACAAAACCCCTGCTATGGAAGGGCGTTACTGCAACATGATGATCCATCCGAAAAAAGATGAGAAGAAGTAAAAAAGCTTTTTTGTGGTATAATCCGCGTCTCATTTAGAGAATTTTTGCAAAAGGATCAAGTCGATGCCAAAAATGAAATCGGTTAAAGGGGCGGTTAAACGCTTCAAAGTGAAAAAAAACGGCACACTCAAACGTGGTAGCGCATTTCGTAGCCACATTTTGACTAAACAGGATGCAGGGACTCGTCGCGGGCAAAAAACACCAAAAGTGGTTGCTGCTGTCGATGCGAAAAACATCAAAAAGATGATCGTACGCTAACTATAGCCTCAATCATGTAATTCTCCAGTAAAAACTGGGCAAGTCCGCAACGCGGCACCTATTCATTAAATTTTAAAATGAATCGGGTAAAGAAAGGAAAAAAATGCCAAGAGTAAAAACAGGTGTCGTAAGACGCAGACGTCATAAGAAAGTCTTGAAACTTGCACGTGGTTTCTATAGCGGAAGACATAAGCATTTCCGTAAAGCGAAAGAGCAATTAGAGCGTAGTATGTACTACTCGTTCCGCGATCGTAAACAGAAAAAACGTGAATTTCGTAAATTGTGGATTATTCGTATCAATGCGGCATGTCGCTTGAACGGTATGAACTACTCAAATTTCATGAACGGCCTTAAGCGTGCCAACATCGAACTTGATCGCAAAATTCTTGCTGATATGGCTATGAACGACGCAGCGGCATTCACAGCCCTCACCGCTCAATCCAAAGCAGCGCTCTAATTATATAATATAGACGCCAAAAGGGCAAAAGCCCCTTTGGCTTTATAGCTTGCCTCTTTCGAGGCAGACGCATCTTCTTCTTTTAACTTACTCTTCGATTTTATACCCTTTGCTTTCCAAACATTTTTGACATTCAACAGTAATTGGCGCTTTAGACGCTTTTGCAGCTGCCTCAAGATCATAATAGCGGCATTCTGTAAAATCAGCTCTAATACGCTCCTCTGTGCGCCCTTCAGGGCAGATCAATCCATTGACGGTAAACTGTTTTTGGGCGCACCCAATCCCGAATATGCCCAGGGCGATAAAGGTAAATAGTCCCCATTTTTTCATTTTAGTGCTCCTCTTTGAGTGAATTTTCGAATAAATAGCGATGCTCTTGGGGAAGAGTATTGAATACCATATTGGCTAAATCGCGAATTTCCCATAATGCCGCTTTATCACTGCGCAATGAGATAAAATTTTGCAAGCTTCGGGCGTTAATGCTCCAGGTGAGTTCTGTTTTGTAGCTCTCTGGAAGACAGTATTTTGCGCGGTCATTGCTAATACCCTCTACGAGTACGGTACGGAGATTTTCAAGGGCTCGTATGCTCATCTCGTCGACTATATCGACCCCCGTCATCGTTAAATATTTCTCCGCACGCGTTTTTTCGTCAATCCTAAAGGGGGTTTCATCTTTGAGCTCTTTAAGGGTATATCGGGTGCTTTTGACGCTCAAAGATGCCATTCGATGGCGGGCAAGCTCTTGGAGCAATGCACGGCTTATCCCTTCGATGTAGAAGTTATAGACAATATGCTCCAACGTCGAGGCATGTTTGAATTTATTTCCCACGCGATCAATCAGTTCACGATCTTTTTCGCCACCGTTATCGCTTTTATCAAAACTTTGCCAGCAGGTGCGGATAGCGTCAGAGCAGATAACAAGTGGGGTAAAATGGTGCAAGGTTACTTTCATAGTAAATTCTTTATTAAAATTTTAAAAGAGTATAGCGAAGAAGGGGTTAAAAGTGTACAGGTGAGTTTGTCATTGCGGACATAATCCGCAATCTTGAGATCCTGAACCAAGTTCAGGATGACAGGAAAAGGATTATGTTTTAATCTTTAACTTACATCACGAAAACGTGAGGAACAATAAGGGGATATCTCTTCATTTTGCGGTAGATATGTTTACGCACTACTTGACGCAAATCATTTTCCAACGCTTTCGGATTTTCGATAAGCCCCGGTTTAAGGCTTAGAAGGAAATGCTCTAGGACGTCTTCCATCTCTGCCGCAAACGCTTTATCATTGCGATCAGCAACAAGACCAAAGCTGGTGACGAGAGGCTTAGAGAGGAGGCGCGAATCGGCAAGACCCACTTGCGCTACGAGTATTACCATCCCCTCGCTCGCCATTTTTTGACGATCGATAACGATATCGTCTTCAATTTGGTGGTTGTTTTGGTTGTCGATGTATGTTTTGCCTGTCTTAACCGTTTTGGCTTTGCGCATCATTTTGCTGCTTACTTCAATGCTGTCTCCATCGCTCATAAGGAGAATGTTACGCTCAGGAACACCACAGCTAATAGCTGTATCACGGTGTTTGGTAATATGGTTATATTCACCGTGTATAGGGAGAAAGAATTTAGGATTTGTAAGACGAAGCATTAACTTTTGCTCCTCCATACTTCCATGCCCTGATACGTGGATGTCACGATCATTAGCTACTTTTGCCCCTGCCCGCTGGAGATAATTGAGCATCCCGGAGATCGATCCTTCGTTCCCAGGAATGGCACGAGCGGAGAGGACGATCAAATCGGTTGGTTTGATTTTGATGTGACGGTGTTCGCCGATTGACATACGAAACAGCGCTGAGCTTGGCTCACCCTGGCTTCCTGTCGTCACGATAAGAACATCTTTGTCGCTCATACGGTTTGCTTCTTCAGCGTCGATAAAGATGTTTTTAGGGAGCTTGATGTAATCGTATTGCATACATATTTCAAGATTTCTCTCCATAGAACGCCCTATTACACAAACTTTACGGTTGTATTTGAGACCGTACTGTATCGCTTGGTAGACGCGGTGTATGTTTGAGCTAAAGGTAGACATAATGATACGCCCCTCAGCCTTTGCGAAAATACGGTCAAATCCACTTGCGACAGTAAGCTCACTCGGAGTCCACTCTTTGTTATACGAGTTTGTTGAGTCACTTAGGAGACACAAAACCCCTTTTTCGCCATAATGGGCAAGGCGATGGATATCTGCCGTGTAGCCATCGATAGGGGTGAAATCGATTTTAAAGTCACCTGTGTGGATGATGGTTCCCGCTTTGGTCGTGATTGCCAACGATGAGGAATCGATGATCGAGTGGGTCATATGCATCCATTCAATCTCGAAATCGTTACCGATTTTGTAGACTTGACGCTTTACGATAGGGTTAAAATAGCGACGGTATTCACGCATGTGGTGCTCGTCAAATTTGTTACCGATCATCGCAAGAGGGAGGGGCGTTCCGTAAATAGGAAATTGCATCTCTTTGAAAAAATACGGTACAGCACCAATGTGATCTTCGTGTGCGTGTGTGATGATAACGGCAACAATTTTTTTACGGATTTCACGCAAATAGGTAAAATCGGGAACCAAAATATCAACACCGTGCATCTCTTCGCTTGGGAAACTCATCCCGATGTCGATGATGATCGCTTCATTCTCGGTTTCGATAACGGTGATGTTTCCACCGATTTCACCCAAACCGCCCAGAGGGGTAATACGGACTTTCTCATTGTTCTCAAGATCGAGTTTGAAATGAGGGTTAAGACGGTTTTTATGTGCCTCTTGGTTTTGGAGTACAAAATCGCGGAGATTGGTGTCGATAGGTGTAGCTGGAGAGCCACGACGACCACCACGGCCACCGCGATCACGTGACGGACGGTTTTCACTCTCAGGAGCTAGGTTCGTTGCATTCTCACCCTCAGTTCTTGGCGGGCGGTTGTCTGTGCGTGGCGGACGGTTATCTTCACGAGGAGGGCGGTTGTCCGTGCGTGGAGGACGGTTGTCTTCACGAGGCGGGCGGTTGTCTGTGCGTGGCGGACGGTTGTCTTGACGAGGAGGACGGTTGTCCGTGCGTGGCGGGCGGTTGTCTTCACGAGGAGGACGATTTTCATCACGCGGCTCGCCTGTATTTTCACCCTCTACTCTGGTTTCGTTGCGTGGACGAAAAGGTCGACGATTGTTGTTTGGTCGTCGCTCGCGGTGTTCAGTTTGGGGTTGAGCCCCTGTGTCTGTAGTGTCATCAGCCATAGAAAAATCCTTAATAATATTATTTTTTGTTTTTATTGGTACGTCAATGCCTACGCGGTTTTGAGCTGTTTCTAGCTATTGTAAAAGGGCGTAAAGCCGGTGAAAGTCAGAGGTGCAAAGCTGATGAGGTCGGATGGTTTTCTCTAGCTCAAGCGTCTCAAACGCTTGGGTCAAAGAGCTACCATCATAGCATGCCGTGAGATTTTTATTGAGGGTTTTGCGTGGCTGTGTAAAGGCTACGCGTAAAAAAGCTTCAAACCCTTCATCATTTCGATTCGTCCGTTTTGAAATGAGCAGTACGGCAGAATCGACTTTAGGAGCAGGTTCGAACGCAGTAGGGGGAACATGAAGGACAATTTTGATGTCCGCCACGCTCTGGGCTATCACGCTGAGTGCTCCAAAAGCTTTCTCATTGGGCGCAGCAGAAAATTTCTCCGCTACTTCACGCTGAATCATGACAAGCATATTTTTACACGCCGGATCAGCGAGGGCTTTTAGAATGATATTCGTCGCAATGTAGTAGGGCAGATTTGCCACTAAATCATACGGTTCATCCAAAAGCTCACTCTTCCAAGTTTCCAGCACATCTCCGCATTGGAGTGTGAGTTTATTGGTAGCGATGGCATCGGCAAAATGGTGCTGTAAATGCTTGCACAAGTCGGTATCGACCTCAAAAGCGGTGACACTTTTGACATCAACTAAATATTTAGTTAAATCACCTAACCCAGGCCCGATTTCCGCAATGCGGTGTAGCGTAAGGGGCATCGATTGGATGATTTGCGATAGAACGCTTTCATCACGTAAAAAATTCTGACCAAATCTTTTTTTGGCTTTTGTAGGACGGTTTTGCATTAATTAGAGTATATCCAATAAAGTATAAATATCAAATAAAGAAATAAATAAAGAAATTAGCGAAGGGGCGATATACTTTTAATACTAAAAACACAATGGAAACCAATGGAATTTTTTGCTAAACGTATTATCCCTTGTCTCGATGTTAAAGACGGTCGTGTCGTGAAAGGGGTAAATTTTGTCGGACTCAAAGATGCGGGAGATCCTGTAGAGGTGGCGAAACGCTACAATGACGAGGGGGCGGATGAAATCACATTTCTCGATATTACGGCCTCTCATGAACAGCGGGATACGATTGTCCATATCGTCGAGCAGGTGGCGCGTGAAGTATTTATCCCTCTTACCGTTGGTGGCGGAATACGGGAACTAAATGATATATATCGACTACTGAATGTTGGATGCGACAAAGTGAGCATCAATTCCGCAGCTATCAAGCGCCCAGAGTTTATCAACGAGGGGGCGAAACGGTTTGGCTCTCAGTGCATCGTGGTCGCCATTGATGTTAAGCGAACAGGTAATCAATGGAACGTCTATCTGAACGGTGGACGTGTCGATACGGGGATTAATGCGCTGGAATGGGCAAAAGAGGTCGTTGATCGGGGTGCGGGAGAGATATTGCTCACCTCAATGGATGCCGATGGGACGAAAGCGGGATTTGACCTCAGTATCACAGAACAGATTAGCCATGCCGTTAATGTCCCTCTCATTGCAAGTGGTGGAGCGGGAACGATGGAACATATCAAAGAGGCGTTTGAGCACGGCGCCGATGCAGCATTGGCGGCAAGTATTTTTCATTACAAAGAGATTGATATTATGGATTTGAAACGGTATTTGAGCGCTAATGGGATTGCGGTACGCGTATGATTCTATGTGCAGGAAATAACGAGACCTTCGACTTTGCTCTCCCTGTCGGGGTGGGATTGATCGACAGTGCAATGGCACTAACAAGGCTGTGTTTGGAAAATAAACCCGAATTTCTCCTTTTCGTCGGAAGTGCTGGAAGCTATGGAGATCACAAAATATTTGATATTGTTGAATCTAAAACGTGCGCTAATATTGAGTTAGGATTTTTGGATAAAAGCGCCTATACACCCATAGATAACGTCATTTCTGCGCAAACAGAAAATATCAAAGATGTTATGGTGAACTCCTCGAACTACATTACCACCAGCGAAAAAGCGATGGAAGGATTCCGTGCGTTGGGCTTGAGAATAGAAAATATGGAATTTTTTAGCGTGATGCGTGTGGCCCAGGTGTTTGGGATTCCGGCGGGCGGTGTGTTTTGTATCACTAATTATTGTGATGCGAATGCCCATCGCGATTTTCTTGCCAATCACGGTTTTGCGAAAGTATTGCTAAGCGATTATCTTAAAAATAAAGGGGTTATTCATGGATAAAAAGTGTATTCTTGACTACACCAAAGCGGAGCTCTCTTCGATGGTGAAACCCTCATTTCGTGCTAAACAGATATGGGGATGGATCTATCATCAGTATGCATACACATTTGAAGCCATGCAAAATCTTCCCAAAGCGATGCGCGAAGAGTTGGATAATACCTATACGATTATGCCCCTCAAAATTGCCCGCAAAGAGTGTTCTACAGACGGAACGATCAAATACCTTTTTGAGCTCAGTGACGGGAAAACCATAGAAACCGTATGGCTGAAGATGAAAGATGAGTCCATCGACGAAGAGGGAAATATCGAAAATGAAGCGCGCTATACGGTGTGTGTTTCTACGCAAGTGGGATGCAAAGTCGGATGCACCTTTTGTCTCACTGCCAAAGGGGGGTTTACCCGTGATCTAAGTGCAGGGGAAATCGTGGCGCAAGTGTTGGCGGTGAAAGCGGACAATGGTCTTGCGGCGGCGAAGCGACTTAATATTGTTTATATGGGGATGGGTGAACCTCTTGACAATCTGGACAATCTGGCGAAAGCAATCACGATTTTTAAAGATGAAGACGGATTGAGCATTTCCGGCAAGCGTCAAACGGTTTCGACGAGCGGATTGAGTACTAAAATTGATAAGCTTGGCGAAATGGATTTGGGCGTTCATATCGCGATCAGCCTTCATGCGGTCGATGATGAACTCCGCAGCGAATTGATTCCGATGAATAAAGCGTACAATATTGCCTCAATCATCGATGCGGTAAAGCGGTTCCCCATCGATACACGCAAGCGGGTGATGTTCGAGTATCTCGTTATCAAAAACAAAAATGATGATTTGGTTTCGGCAAAAAAACTGGTCAAATTGTTGCACGGGATTAAGGCAAAGGTCAATTTGATTTTTTTCAACCCCTATCCGGGAAGCGATTACGAACGTCCCACAAGAGGAGATATGGTGAAGTTTCAGGAGTACCTTGTCAATCACGGCGTATTATGTACGATACGCGATTCCAAAGGGCTCGATATTAGCGCGGCATGCGGACAACTCAAAGAGAAAGATTTAAACGAGGCGGTATTATGAGTATGATGGACTGGTTTCAAGTAGGATTTTTAGTGATCGTAGTGGCTATCGGATTGGGCGGTTTTGTTTGGGTCGTGATGAAAAAAGACTAAAAAGTTTCTTTTTCACCAAAGAGCTGATTGATTTGTGTTAATAGATTAATCGGATCGCTTTGTATCCCATGCACCATTACCCCAAAATGCAAATGGGGTCCTGTAATTCTCCCTGTTGCCCCGCTCAACCCTATACTCTGGCCTCGTGCAACTTTATCACCTACTTTTGCATCAAATTGGCTTAGATGAAAATAGCAGGTGTAAATTCCCTCACCGTGATCGATAATGATTGTCCCTCCTGCATAATAGCGCTCTTTTGCAAGGACTACGATTCCATCGTTGGAGGCAAGGATAGGAAGGGGTGTAAGTGCTCTAAAATCAACCCCACCGTGATAACTTTTTAAAACACCGTTATAGGTACGCGCAGAGCCATACTCGCTCGTTTTTATCGACTCTATAGGACGGATAAAAGGTTTGTCCCAATAACGTACTGTGTTATAGGTTGCGTAGATTTTTTCCGCCTCTGCTTTTTCTAAGGCGATTTGTTCCAATGTTTCGGGTGGGGGTGTTACTTTGGAACTATCAACGCTTAGTGTTTCGGTGGGATACGAAGCTTCTAGGATATTTAAATCCAGAGTAAGGTTTTCATCGTCTGTAACCCATTGCACCTCTGTTTTTTGGGGAGGGGTACGGTAGTCGATGGGAAGTAGCACAAATCCAAGATTGGGATTTAAGGGATGAGGGACAACGGTAATATTACGGTCAACCATTCTAATCATCCCCTTTGCTGAGGTTAAAGAGAGGAGGACGCTTTTCCCGTTGCTTGCATCAAAAGCAAAAAGGGTGGAAAAGGTGAAAAATAAAGGAATTAAAAATTTCATAAGGAAACTGCTTTTTTTGGACGAATTGTAGCTTTTTTTGATATAATAATTACTAAAACGTTAATTTTTTTGGTAGGATTGAAATGATGAAGATTAACCAATTTGTTTTTTTATTTGTAACAATTTTATCTCTTGCTATTATAGGAATAATGGTCAGTTTTCATCAAGCGGAATATTTTGAAAACAGTTGGGATATGCTCTATATTATTGGATTTTTGCTCCTTATCTCTGCAGCATTTTGGAGTATTCAGCGATTTTTGGTGAAACCGCTCGAAATGATTATGAAAATGGCAGAAGGGGAGGATAAAGAGAGAGGTCATTATTTTATAGCGGAGCTCTCAATGCTCAGTCAATCATTGACAAATACCTTTCGCAATATAGGATCGCAAAACGAAAAGCTTAAAGAGGCGCTGGAGGAGTCGCGCTATCTTGACGGTATTCTCCGCACTATCGCGGATATTAACCAAAACCTTATTTCTGCGGAGACAGTAGAGGCGCTGATGCAGATGAGCTGTCAACGGTTAAGCGAATATAAAGGATATGGCTTATGCTGGATTGCTCTGAGAGTAAATGAGAGGCTGGAGGTTGGTGGATGCTCGGAGGAATTTGGAGAGATGTTGTATCGGGGGATGAAACTTTCTTTGGAAGAAGACGAATCCTTAGCGTTTTCTCCATGTGTGCATGCGTATCGCAACAATAAGGTTTTGCTTTTAAATCATCTCGACATCACCAAATCGCTAGCGTCTTGGAGCTTTATTGCCAAGGAGAGAGGGTATGGCGCGTTTATCTCTTTGCCCTTAAGGGCAAAAATGGGGGATACCCCTTTTGGGGTGTTAAGCCTCTATGCGCAGAACATTGAGGGGTTTCGCCCTAAAGAGATTGATATGCTCCAAGAACTTTCCGGCGATATAGGTTTTGCCATTCACTCCCATATTCAGCATGAAGAGTTTACCCGTTCTGTGAGTATAGATACGGTGACGAAACTCTCCAACCGTGTATCTCTGATTGATTATCTCTCATTGCATAGCATATCCTCTTTGGCTATTCTTAATATCGACCGTTTTAGCGATATCAATGATGTTTACGGTGTTTCTATCGGCGATCAGATTTTGGCAGGGTATGGGAATTGGCTGAGCAAAAAAGTGGGGGAAACTACAGGTGTTTTTCTCTACAAGTTAGGGAGTGATGAGTACGCCCTTGTTTTTGATAAGTTTCAAAAGATTGATAACAACATCGCTTTTTTGGAATATTTGATCGATAAAACAGAAGAAGAGTCCTTTGTAATCGATGGAATTGAAGTGGTTTTGAGTATCACCGTGGGATTTGATCCACAATCGGAAAAACTTTTGGAGCATGCAACAAGGGCTCTTAAGCAGGCAAAGCTGGAACGTAAGAGGTTTTGTGTGTATACACCGCTGATGGGGGCAAAAAAAGAGCAAGCCAATAATATCGAATGGTATAAAGAGATTAAAGAAGCACTCGAAGAGTCGCGAATCATCCCCTATTTTCAACCTATTGTTGATAATTCCACCCATGAAATTATTAAATATGAGGCATTGATCCGTTTGATTAAGCGTGATGGAACGGTTGTCCCCCCTCATCTTTTTCTTGATATAGCCAAAAAAATCAGACTATATCCGGCTCTCACAAAAGCGATGATTGATGGGGTCGCCGAACGTTTTGAGGGGAGAAATATACCCGTAAGCATTAACCTCTCGACGGAAGATCTTCTTAATGCTGAGCTGGCCGATTATATCGAAGACACAATTGTTCGGTACAAAATCGGAAAATTGATAATTTTTGAGATATTGGAAAACGAGGGGATTAGCAATTATGCGGAGGTGAGTGCTTTTATTGATCGCTTTACAAGGATTGGATGTTCGTTTGCTATCGATGATTTTGGATCGGGGTATTCCAATTTTGATCATTTGCTCAAACTGAATATTGATACCCTTAAAATCGATGGTTCCCTTATCAAAAATCTTCCACACGATCACAATACCCAAATCATTGTTCGCCATATTTGCGATTTTGCACATGAAATGGGAATGAGTATCGTAGCGGAATTTGTGGCAAATGAAGCTATTTACAGTAAGGTTAAAGAGCTTGGAATCGATGCTTCACAAGGATATTATTTTTATGAACCGCAAGCAGAGCTGTTGTCTTAATACAGGCTCAAGCAAGCTTGAGCCCTTCTTGTAATTACGTTGTGGGTAATTTGTGACGCATTAGAAAGTAAATACCGATGCCAATACTGCTCCAGATGGCAAATCGTATCCAGGTATGAATTTCAAGCCCTGCCATAATAAAAATCAATAGGGCGAAGTTCAGCGGGATAAGAACCCAAAACATCGGTACACGAAAACTTCCTACTAGCCCTTTGCGACGTAAGATGACGATGGCAACTGCTACGATAAAATAGGCAAAGAGTGTTCCGATATTGACCAATTCCGCCAACACCTTCAAGGGGACGAACCCTGCTAGAGCCGCAAGGAAAATTCCCCCATATAATGTAAGCTTAAATGGGGTATTTGTCCGAGGGTTTATTTCGCATAGTTTTTTCGGTAAAAATCCATCGCGTGAGAGGGCAAACGCGACACGGGTAAACCCGAGCCCCATAACGAGCATCACGGTGGTGATGGTGAGAACGGCGCCCAGCGCAATGATACTGGCAATAAAGGGCTCATCGACTCTCATCATGGCAAAGGCAAGGGCATGAGGGACGGCAAGCTCTTTATAGCTCACCATCGAGGTGAGGGTGAAGCTGACAAGGATAAAAAACATCGTTGAAAATGCCAGCGAGAGCATCAGCGCTTTAGGGATCGTTTTGGTGGGATCTTTGGTCTCTTCAGCGACGGTAGAAATAGCGTCAAATCCGAGATAGGCAAAAATGATAAGACTCGTCGCATGCCATACCCCTTCCCATCCAAAAGGGAAAAAATTGCGGATATTTTCGATATCGAAGTGCTGCAAGCCGAAAATGACAAAGATGGAGAGTACGACAATTTTAATGTATACGACGATGTTATTGACCCGAGCACTCTCTTTTATCCCGATAGCAAGCAGGGTAAAAATGACGGCGATAACGAGAAAGGCGCTGATGTCGACATAGGTTCCCGCCGCAGGGTTGTAGGCACCGCTCAGGGCTGTAGGGAGATGCAGATGAAAATTGGTTTCGATAAAAGTACGAAAATAGCCCGACCATCCTGTAGCGACAGCGCTTGTGGCAACCCCATATTCGAGTAATAAATTCCACCCGACCAACCATGCAAAAAATTCACCGAGGGTGGCGTACGTGTAGTTGTAGGCACTTCCTGAGACGGGATAGATAGAGCTCATCTCCGCATAAATGAGTGCGGTGATTCCGATGGCAACGGCTCCGATGAGAAAAGAGAGAACGATAGCAGGACCTGCCGTCGTAGCGGCGGCTTGACCGGTGATGACAAAAATCCCCGCTCCGATGATCGCACCGACACCGATGAACGAGACATCCAGAAGATTGAGATGGCGACCAAGACCTGAACCGCCAATTTTTGGAATTTTAGTGGTGAATAAACCCATAAATACCTACTTTTTAACAATTGTACTGAAAATAGTATTAAAGAAATGAATAATAGTAAAGAAGTAAAGGGGAGTTATTAAAGTGGTGGTGCGGATGGGGAGACTTGAACTCCCACACCTTGCGGCACCAGATCCTAAGTCTGGCGTGTCTACCATTTCACCACATCCGCACATAAAAAATCTAAGGTGGTACGCCCTAGAGGATTCGAACCTCTGACCGATGCCTTAGAAGGGCATTGCTCTATCCAACTGAGCTAAGGACGCGAGTTACATCTATGGTGCGCCCGATAGGGTTCGAACCTATAACCTACGGATCCGAAGTCCGTTACTCTATCCAGTTGAGCTACGAACGCACAATCGCCTTCTAAAACATCGAATGTCTAAAGGTATCTAAAATAAACTGTATGGGGTGGAATACGGGGCTCGAACCCGTGACCCCCGGCACCACAAACCAGTGCTCTAACCAACTGAGCTAATTCCACCATAACAAAAAAGTCTATTTAAATATTGAAAATAATGGTCGGGGCGAGAGGACTCGAACCTCCGGCCCCTTGGTCCCAAACCAAGTACTCTAACCATACTGAGCTACGCCCCGACCTATCAGCTAATAAAGTGTAAACCAAATTAGTGAGGCGAAATTATAGTGTACTATTTCTAAAATGTCAAGACGATTGTTAAAAATAGCACGGCGTGCTGTGCGTGAGCTTCCTGCTGAGGGAAACAGAGCGTTAGCGTAGCCTAGCGGGACGTGTTCCGTAGGCGTTTAAATCAAAATTGTATCATCCCGTCAATCGGAGAGCTTGCTGTCGCGTAAGGACGTTTTGGAATACGTCCTGCAAGGTAGCTCAAGCGTCCTGCGATAACGGCATTTTTCATCGCTTCCGCCATCATCATCGGATTTTGGGCTTGGGCAATAGCCGTGTTGGTTAAGATCCCATCCGCACCCAGCTCCATAGCCAGCGCCGCATCACTCGCACATCCTATCCCCGCATCGACGATGATGGGGACATTGACCGCTTCACGGACGAATACGATGTTGTAGCGGTTTTGTACCCCCAGACCGCTACCGATAGGTGCGGCTAGGGGCATGATAGCGTGGGCGCCTGCATCTTCAAGACGGCGTGCCATAATCGGATCATCACTGGTGTACGCCATAATGGTAAATCCGTCTTTGGCGAGAACAGCACATGCTTTGATCGTCTCCAATACATCAGGGTAGAGGGTTTTTTGTGTATCGCCGATTACTTCGAGTTTAATGAGATCGATTCCCGTCGCTTCACGGGTGAGGCGAAAGAGGGTGATCGCCTCCTCTGCCGTCGTACATCCTGCGGAGTTGGGCAGAAATCTGACATTGGTTCCCGCGAAGGTATCGCGTAAGTTCGGCTCATTGGGGTTGGTGATGTTGAGGCGGCGTACGGCTACGGTGATGAGTTCTGACCCACTGGCAAGAGTGGCCGCTTTGGTCGTTTCAAACGAGTCGTATTTACCCGATCCTACGATAAGACGGCTGCCGAGGGTGTACTTTCCAATTTGTAATGTGTGCATCGTTATCCTTTTGGTTGTTTGATTAATCTTTAAGAACTTCTATAACGCTCAGAGGTAAAATCTCATGCTCGATTTTGCGAATTTTAGCCGAAAATTCTTCTAAAGTATCATTTGCATTTTTGGTAAAACTTTTTTGCAAGATTAGTGCTCCCCCATCAAGTTCATCGCTCACCCAGTGGACACTTACACCACAAATTTGCTCATTGCTCTCGTAACTTCGCTCAATCGCGCGGGCACCTTTGAAGGCAGGGAGTAGGGAGGGGTGGAGATTGATGGAACGGATTTGCGAGGTAAAGACGGGGGTAAGGATACGCATAAATCCACAGAGAATGACAAGATCGGGAGTGTGTTTTTGTATGGCTTGAACCAGTGCTGCATCATAGCTTTCCCGCGTTTCAAACAACCTATGGTCGCACACTTCGACCGCTATTCCCGCCGCATCTGCTTTGGCTATTCCTGCCGCATTGGGGTTGTTGGTGATGGCGCACGTAATGAGAGCATGTTTGTTGTGGATTTTTTCGATGAGGTTGGCGAGGTTGGTTCCCTCGCCGCTAAAAAGGGCAACAATTTTTTTCATAGGGTAGTAATACTTTCAATGAGATCAAATGGGGTAAGGGCGTAATTGTTTCTGGTATTTTTTTGAGACGCTATTGTGTGTGCGAGCGAGCCTTGGATGGCAGCGTTTAGGGGATCAAATCCTTGGGCGAGCAATGCACCGATCAGCCCTGAGAGAACGTCACCGCTCCCCCCTTTGGCTAATGCGACGGTACCATGAGGATTGATGAAAAAATCACATTTGTGTCCGATGATGACGTTGGAACCTTTGAGGAGCAGTACGGCGTTAGGATACTGGATACAAAATTGCTCAACGTAGAAAAATCGGTTATTTTGGAGGGTTTGCACATCGATATCGGCAATCCTGCACACGCGGAGGATTTGGATGAACTCTTTGGGATGGGGGGTGAGGACGATGTTTTCACGTCTCAATAATTGGGGAAACATCGTGTGCGCAAAAATATCGGCATCCAAGAGAAGCGGATGGGTATTATTGAGAAGTTCAGCAAGTTCATTGTCGCAAAACTCAGACCCCAGCCCCATTCCCAAGGCGATGGCGGTGGTTGCTTGTGGGAGGAGATGTGTTTGCATTAACTCATAGGGGAGTGTGACATTTTCATTACTGATAAGACTTACTAGCCCTGTCCCGAAACGCAGTGCTGCAGAACCTGCAATGACGGAGGCACCGATTTTTTCACCGCATACGACCGCCAAATGCCCGTAGCTTCCCTTGTGTGCTGAACAGTGTGTTCGCAGCGGAAGACGCAAATCGCTCTCCTCAAGAAGATGCCACGGAGAGGAAATTTCATAATGAGAACGATGAATACCCAAATCGGCTGGGAGTATTTTTCCGACCGCCTCTTTGGCCGCGTCACTGAACATCCCTCGTTTGAGTGCTCCCATCGTGACGGTAAAATCCGCTATGAAGGTGTGGGGATTGAGTGTCCCATCTGGTGTAAGACCGCTGGGAATATCGCAGGCAATTTTAGTGGCGCTGAGGGTGTTGAGCATTTCTAAGAGCTTTTGCGCAGCGGTATCGAGAGGGCGGCTAAGACCGCTTCCGAAGAGGGCATCAACGATAATATCCGTCGTTTTTGGAAGCTCCCCTGCATCTCTTCCCAGTTTTTTATATCGATCAAACTGACGTTTGCAGAGAGGGGAAACGGCACCGAATGGGAGGTGAACGGTAAGGGGATAATCACCATCGAGGAGACGGGCAAGGGCTAGTCCGTCGGCGCCGTTATTTCCGCTTCCGCAGACGATGAGGATGGAACAACGGTGTGCAAAACGGTCACGAATGAGACGTTCCATTGCACCAGCGGCGTGCTCCATCATTATCTCTTCCGTGAGCCCGTATTTTTCTACGGCACGGCAGTCGAGAGAGGAGGCTTCAACATAAAGGTTTTGCATCGCTTTTGCACCTGCTTAAAGCCTATTTTGGCTATAATCTATTTTATGAAGAACGATTATATCGCAATAGCTTGCAAGACACTTGAAATCGAAGCGCAAACGTTGCGCGAAGCGATTAAAACCATTGGTGACGAAATCAATCGTGTGGTAGAAATTATCCTTGGATGCAAGGGGAAGCTCATTATTACAGGGGTGGGAAAATCAGGACTTATCGGTGCTAAAATCGCCGCGACGTTTGCCTCTACCGGGACACCGAGCTTTTTTCTCCATCCTACCGAAGCGCTTCATGGCGATTTAGGAATGATTGGCAAAGACGATGTCGTCATTGCGATTAGCTACAGTGGCGAGAGTCCGGAACTGAGCTCCATTTTGCCGCATATCAAGCGGTTCAATATTCCCCTTATCGGAATGACCCGTAATAACTTATCGACTTTAGGACGTTATAGCGATGAGGTAATTAGCATTAATGTCTCGCTCGAAGCGTGCCCTCTCAATATCGCCCCGACGAGTTCAACGACGCTGACGTTAGCGATGGGGGATGCTTTGGCTGTGTGCCTTATGGAAGCGCGCGGATTTAAAAAAGAGGATTTTGCCTCTTTTCACCCCGGCGGCGCGTTGGGGAGACAGCTTTTTGTCAAAGTAAGCGACTTGATGCGGAGCGAAAATTTACCTATAGTGGATGAGAATACCCCCTTAAAAGAGGCTATTTTAACCCTTAGTGAGGGACGGTTGGGGACGGTTATGCTTACCAACGGAGAGGGGAAACTCTCAGGGCTTCTCAGCGATGGGGATATTCGGCGTGCATTGCTGAGTGAGAGTTTCTCGCTCGACACCTATGCCAAAGAGTTTGCCACGAAAAATCCGATGGTGATTACCGATGGCTCAATGCTTGCAAGCGATGCTTTGGTGTTAATCGAAAAACAAAAAATTCAACTGTTGGTCGTCACCGATAAAGACGGCATTATCAAAGGTGCATTGCACCTTCATACACTCGTGGAAGCAGGTATCTCATGATGCGTCTCAATAAATTTATAGCCCACTATTCAACCTATTCTCGCCGTGAAGCGGATCAGGCGATTTTGGACGGATATGTCCGTATCGATGGTGAAATCGAAAAAAATCCGGCTGTCTCGGTCGATGAGCGTAGTGCTAACGTTATGGTTAGCGGTAATAAAATCACCGCAACAGACCAATTTACGGTCATCGTCTATAACAAACCGCGCGGGGAACTCGTAACGAAAAAAGATCCTCAAAAGCGTAGAACGATTTACGATTCTCTCTCTAGCAATTACAAACACTTTATCCCTGTCGGGCGACTTGACTATGCATCGGAGGGGTTGTTGCTCCTCACGGATGCGTCACGGGTTGCTACGGCACTTATGACCTCTAAAATGGAGCGTGTGTATCGTATCAAAATCAAAGGAGCCGTCACCGAGGGGATGAAAATCGCCATGGGTGAGGGGTTGGAGCTTGATGATGCGAGTGCGGGTGCGCATGAGCATGCCGAAGAGGGGCCGATGAGCTTTGCCCCCTTTTATGCGTATCAAATACAAAAAGATCAGGGGGATTATTCGATCCTCAAAGTCGCTATCGGTGAGGGGCAAAATCGTGAGCTACGCCGCTTTTTCGCCCATTTCGGCGCGGAAATCGTCGACTTGAAACGACTCAGTTTCGGTGGGATTGAACTTAACAATCTTCCGACGGGAAAAGTACGATTCTTGGAGCGCAATGAGTACGGTTCGTTGCGCGACTTTTTAGAAACGGCGGAAAAAGCCGAAAAGATGAAACAAAACGATAAAAAAGGGAAAGCGAATGCTATGGGCAAACCTGTCCGTAAACCGGTCGTTGAAGTGAAAAAAGTGACCAAGCGGGAGTTTGTCAAAGATAAAAAAGAAAAGCCTCAAAACGAAGTATTCGGAACGAATAAATACAGACCAAAAAGCGAAAATAAGTTTAAGAAATAATGGCCGATTTTACGTATCTCCTTCGTCCTAAAACGTTCGATGAGGTGGTCGGGCAACCTCATTTGTGTTCACCTGAAGCACCTCTGCGTTCTCTTTGCGAGAGCAACAGCCTCACCCACTCCTTTTTTTACGGTCCCCCCGGCTGCGGTAAAACAACGCTGGCCCGGATTATTGCCTCCGTCTTGGAGATCCCCTTTTATGAATTTAACGCCACCTCCCTCAAAGTCGAACAGCTACGTAAGATTTTTGACCAATATGAAAACACACTGAGCAAACCATTAATATTTATTGATGAGGTACATCGTCTGGCAAAAAACCAGCAAGAGGTGTTACTCCCTGTTATGGAAAAAAACAGTGTGTTAGTGATCGGTGCCTCGACGGAAAATCCCTATTTTAGCCTAACAGCGGCAATGCGGTCGCGCTCGTTACTCTTTGAACTCCAAACAGTAAGTTATGATGCGTTAGCTGATTTGTTAGTGCGTACTTCCATAGAGATGGAGGAGGATGCACGCGAATATCTGATCGCCAGCTCAGGAGGCGATGCCCGCGCGATGCTCAAACTCATCGAAGTAGCAAGCGCTTTAAAAAAACCGATTACGTTAGCGCTCCTTAAATCGCTCCGTCCTGCCGCGCAGAGCTTGGGGAGTTCGGAAGCAGGGGTTCATTATGACCTTGCATCGGCAATGATTAAAAGTATCCGTGGTAGTGATGCGGACGCGGCGATCTATTATTTGGCACGTCTTATCGAAGGGGGAGAACCCCCTGAGTTTATTGCCCGTCGTCTCGTTATCCTATCCAGCGAAGATGTTGGGAATGCCAATCCGCAAGCCCTCACATTATGTACCTCTGCTATGACAAGCGTGAAGATGATCGGCTATCCTGAATCAAGGATCATTTTGGCTCAAGCGGTTATCTATCTGTGTGCCTCACCTAAATCGAATACGGCGTATAATGCGATCAATGCCGCGCAAACGGCCGTTAAAAACGGTGTGATATTGGAAATTCCTGAACCAATCCGACAGCAACACAAAGGGTATTTGTATCCGCACGACTTCGGCGGATGGGTAAAGCAAAAGTATCTTTCCAAACCTCTAAAATTTGTTGAATATAAAAATATCGGCTATGAGGGGAAAATGGGAGAGTGGATTGCTAAAGTGTGGGGAAGATAAGTCACTTCTTCCGTCATCCTTATCTTGATCCGCAATGACATAGCGAGATCAAATATTGTAATACGTCGCATTCGGATGATAAACAACAATCGCCGACGTCGACTGCTCAGGGTGAATCTGAAACGTCTCACTTAACTCTATTCCAAACTCTTCAGGCTTCAACAGCTCAAACAACGGAGCGTTTTGCTCCAGATCTGGGCATGCAGGATAGCCGAAGCTGTAGCGGGAACCTTGGTATCTGTTCATTTGCACATCGGCGAGCTTGGAACCTTCCCCCTCACTGATTCCCAAATCAAGACGGATCTGTTTATGGGCTATTTCTGCCAACGCTTCGGCGAGTTCGACCCCTAGACCATGCACCAAATAATACTCGGTATATTTAGCGTCATCATAGAGAGTTTTTTCATACTCGCTGAGTTTTGAGCCGGCACTCACGCAGGTGATTGCTAAAATATCATGCTTGTCATGATGGAAAAAGTCACTCAATGCGCGGTGGGGCTGTTTCCGTTGTCGAGGAAAATCGAAATGGTGAATGGCCCGTCCGATAACATTCTCCAGAGGCTCGTTATTGCGGTCACTTTCACTTACCCATCCCTCACTTTCATCAAAAATCAACAACGTGGTATCATCGCTGCGGCATGGCCAGTAGCCGTATAGGATAGTAGGGTCGAAGAGCTTTTCATCGATAAACTGTTTTTTGAGCCGCTCGTAGGCCGGCCATACGAGGGTGTCGAGTTGTTTTTGGTATCCCTCTTTGGTGAGCCCTTTTGAGTTGTATCCCCATCGCTGTTTGAAAAGGATTTTATGGTTGACCCATTCAAACGCGAGGTTGATATTGAAATCTTTGGCTTGCAGTACCCGTCGTCCCCAAAATGGCGGTGTTGGGATACGTACTTCACGTGAGGGCATTTTTAGTTCATGAAACGGTGGAAGGATAACCTCTTCTTTGCTCGGGGCTTCGTATTCATCGTCGCGGGCATTACCGTGTAAGTTTGTATCCATATTTCCCGCTTCGATCCGCATCATCGAGGTGACTCCGTCAAAGGCATCTTTGCAATAAAAGATAGGTCCGCTGTAGAACGGTCGGCAAAAATCGTCGATAAACGAGCGGGTCAATGCTGCGCCGCCCAAGAGAATAGGAACTTTTATCCCAGCACTCTCTAACGCTTCGAGGTTGTCTTTCATCACTTGGGTTGATTTTACGAGCAAACCGCTCATCCCTATCGCGGAGGCGTTAGAACTTTTGAGGGCATCGACAAATTTGTCCAAATCGACTTTGATCCCCAGATTGATAACTTTAAATCCGTTGTTCGTAAGGATGATATCGACGAGATTTTTCCCTACGTCGTGGACATCCCCTTTGACGGTTCCTAGGACCAAAATCGTCTCGGTTACCTTCTCTTTTTTCGGTAAATATGGATTCAAATAATCGACGGTCGTTTTCATCGTTTCGGCACTTTGGAGAACGAATGGGAGCTGCATTTGACCGGAACCGAAGAGCTCACCGACGACTTTCATCGCATTAATCAAGATCTCATTGACGATACGCTCAGGGGGGATGGTCTGACGGGCACTTTCGACGAGGGGGATCATCCGCTCTTTGTCTCCGTCGAGCAAGAGTTTTGCGATTTTTTCTTCATCGTTCATGGCAGCGTATGCCGCGTCCTCGACGGCCGAATCGAGCGCTTCACGACTGTCAAAATGGTTAATGAAATTGTATACGGCTTGACCGTCAGGGAGTTTGTCAAAGAGTAAATCTTCGCAAATCTTCAAATCTTCCTTGCTGATTTTCATCATCGGGATAATGTGTTTGACATTGATGATAACGGAGGTGAGTCCCGCTTGGATACAGTGATGCAAAAAGACGGAGTTAAGATACGGTCGCGCATCTTTGTCTAAACCAAACGAGATATTGGAAAGCCCCAGCACCGCCCCCACTTCGGGATGGCGCGTACGGAGTTCACGGATAGCGTCGATGGTTTGGATGGCGGCATCGCGGTACTCTTCGTCGCCGCTCCCCACCGTAAAGGTAAGGAGATCGAACACCAAATCTTCAGGATTGATGCCGTGCTTTTGGGTGGCGAGGGTATAGATCCGTTCGGCAATTTCGAGTTTTCGT
The DNA here is from genome assembly GCA_036821965.1 of Sulfuricurvum sp. Taxonomy (GTDB): domain Bacteria; phylum Campylobacterota; class Campylobacteria; order Campylobacterales; family Sulfurimonadaceae; genus Sulfuricurvum. The sequence continues at coordinate 535,128 of DAISIO010000002.1, read as the reverse complement.
TCCACGGTTTTCGCCATCCCCACTTCATCTATGGTGAGACAGACGAGGGCGGCACCGAATTTTTTTGCCATTTGGCAGATAAAATCAAATTTTTCGATCCCGTCTTCGAGGTTGACCGAGTTGATGATCGGCTTCCCTCCGATGAGCTTGAGAGCCGCTTCGAGAGCTGCTGTTTGTGTAGAGTCGGGCATCATCGGCAAATTGATTTTTTGAGAGTAGAGGGCCATAACGGCATTCATGTCTTTGGTCTCATCACGCCCTGCAAATCCTACGGAGAGGTCAAGAACGTGGGCCCCTGAACGAACTTGCTCTTGAGCGACGCTGAGTGTTCCTTCATAATCTTCGGCGAGGAGTAGTTCCCGAAACGCTTTGGAACCGGTCGAATTGGAACGCTCTCCGATGAGTAGAGGGGCAGGTTCTTGCATTAAGGGGGCGATACCAAACAATGACGCGAGAGCATTGGGCTGTGAACCGCTTGGTTTTTTTGGGGCTATTGTGGAAACTTTGTCCACCATGGCGCGGATATGCTGAGGGGTTGTGCCGCAACATCCGCCCAAAAAGCTTACCCCGTCAAAGGAGAGAAAGTCGTACTGGCGTTGTGCAAATTCATCGGGTCCCATCGGATAATAGGAGTGGCCGCCACGGTTTTGAGGGAGACCTGCATTGGCATGGACGGAAATCGGTTTTCCCCATACTTGCGAGAGGGTTTTGACGTGCTTAGTGTACTGTTCTGGACCGGTACCGCAGTTGAATCCGAGGCTGAGGATATCGAAAGGCTCCATAATCGTCGCAATGGTTTGGGCATCGGTTCCTATGAGCATAGAGCCTGCCAGTTCAATCGTGACGGAAACCATGATCGGCAAACGTGTTTCGCGCTCTTTATTGGCCGCTTCGCACGCATGAAGGGCTGCTTTGATTTGCAGAGGGTCTTGACACGTCTCGAGGAGAAAAATATCGGCTCCTCCATCGATGAGTCCCAAACAACACTCCGTGTACCCCTCAAGCATCTCATCATAGTGTATATGTCCGAGTGAGGGGAGCTTGGTTCCCGGTCCGATAGAGGCTAGGACAAAGCGGGGGTGTTGGGGGGTGGAGAATTTATCGCATTCGTCTCTACAGACTTGCGCCCCTGCACGAGAGAGTTCGTAGGCTCTGTGTCCGATTTGATATTCATCCAAAACCCAGCTAAATGAACCGAAGGTGTTTGTCGTGATAAGATCGGCTCCCGCCGTGAGATATGCGTGAAAAATATCGCTGATTACCTCCGGACACGTAACATTAAGGATCTCATTGCACCCCTCGTTCCCCTCCCATGCACTTTTTGGGATTTTGTCATCACGCTCTTGTAGCTGTGTCCCCATGGCACCATCTATGATGAGGGGTCGACGTGTGAGGATTTCAAGAAGGGTGTGCTTGAGTGACATGGAAAACCTTAATAGGGGTATATTTTTGCGATTTTATCCTAAACGACCATAAGCCGTTCTAAGTATGGAAATATAATTGTTTGGATACACTTTAACCATGAAAAGGTTATTCGTTCTTCTTATTGCTTTTACCCTCAGTGCGTGGTCACAAGAGTCCGTAACTCTTCAGCTTCAGTGGTTGCATCAGTTTCAATTTGCCGGATTTTATATCGCAAAGGAGAAGGGGTATTACCGTGATGCCGGATTGAAGGTAACGATTGAGGATGCCCAAAACAAAAGAGATCCTTTTAAGGCTGTCATGGAGGGGAAGGCTCAGTATGCGGTAGGGCATACGTCGCTGATAGTAAACAGCATGCAGGGGTCTCCTATTATTCTAATAGCGGCGATGTTTCAGTCTTCACCGATGATGCTGTTGGTGCGGGAAGATTCGGGGATAAAAAGCGCTAAAGAGCTGCGAGGAAAACGGATTATGCTCACCGGCGACGCAGCCAGCGGAGTCGAAATTCAAGCCATGCTGCGCAGCGCGGGGCTCACCTCCAAAGATTATATTTTGCAGCCCCACTCCTATGATCCCCGTTCCCTTGAGCGCAATGAAACCGATGCGATGGCCTCCTATCTTTCCAATGAGCCTTTTGTCCTGGATAAGATGGGGATCCAAAGCCGCGCTATTCATCCCAAAGAGTACGGATTTGATTTTTACAGCGACATTTTATTTTCAAGCAAAAATGAGTATACCAAACATCCGGAGAGAATGAGTGCCTTTTATGATGCCAGCATGCGAGGATGGGAGTATGCGTTTTCCCATATCGAAGAGACGGCAGCCCTGATTTATCGCGACTACAATCCCCAGCACAAATCACTTGAAAGCCTCATCTATGAGGGGCGGATACTCAAAGATCTCGCCTATCGTCCTAATACCTCTTTTGGAGAAATTGATCCGGTACGTTTAGAGATGATGGCGCAAGGATATCGTTTGATGGGGATATCACATCTCCCCTTTTCATCCGAAGCTTTGATCTATAGAAATATAACATTGCATCTGAGTAAAGAGGAAAAAAAGTGGCTTAGAGAACATCCTGTTATCCGTGTCGGGATTGATAGAAACAGGCCGCCGATAGAGTTGGTGGACAGCGATGGAAAACATTTCGGGGTCAGTGCGTCGTATCTAAAACTTTTAGAGAAGCGGCTGGGTACCCGTTTTGAGATCGATTACAGCCGTTCTAAGTGGAGCGATTCGTTGAGTGCCGTTAAAGCGGGCGAGCTTGATATGCTCTCGTGCGCCGCAATCACGACGAAGCGAAAAGATTATTTGCATTTCAGTCGCCCTTATATGAAACAATCAATTGTTATTGTCGCCAATTCAGATGTCGGGTATGTGCATGATCTTGAGGATCTCCAAGGAAAAAAGATTACCGTTGTACGATCGTATGTAACCGAAGAATTTCTCAGAAAAGAGCATCCGAAGATACAAATAGTGCTTGCCGAAACATCATTGGATGCACTGAAAAAGGTTTCCAGCGGAGAGGCGGATGCCTGTTTGGAAGGGTTGAATGTCGTCAGCTATCTCTTGGATCGGCATAATTTAAAAGGGCTGAAAGTCGTCGGAGAGACCCCGTATCAATATGAGCTTGCGTTTGCGTTTCGTCATGATTGGGAGATGCTCGCCAAAATTACCGATAAAGTTCTCGCATCGATTACCGCTAAAGAGTATGCAGAGATTCATGGTCAATGGCTGGTCATGAAGCGTCAAGAGCCGGTGGACTATTTTTACGTATGGGTATCGGCACTTATTGTTGTTGTTGTCTTTTTGTTGATTGCGTATAAAAATAGACGACTTGATGAACTGGTTCGTCGTCGTACCAAAGAGCTCGAAGGGGTTAATCAACACCTTCAGGAGGAGATTGATAAAGCTGTTGAAAAAAACCGTACCCAGGAAAAGCTTTTGATGCAGCAGGCCAAAATGGCAGAAATCGGCTCCATGCTCGAATCGATAGCCCACCAGTGGCGTCAACCGCTCAATATTTTAGGGCTATCGATGAGCAATCTGAGTTTTAGTTGCAGTTTAGGGAAGGCAGAAGATACCGAAAAGACGATAGACATTATGGAACAGCAAATCCAATATATGTCTCAAACCATTGATGATTTTCGGAATTTTTTTAAACAAGACCGCGTGCAAACGGCAGTTAATATTAATATTTTGGTCGCGGAAGTCGTAGAATTGATTGCCCCTCTTCTCCTTCGTCAAAAGATTACCATAGTGCGTCATATATCTGACGATATTGTGGTGTTTGTCTATCCTAATGAACTCAAACAAGTATTGATCAATCTTGTCAATAATGCACGTGAAGCGATTGAACACCATCAGGGTGATTTGAAGGTGATCACCATTTCCTGTGAAAGCGATGATAGCCACTGTACCATCAGTGTCGAAGACACGGGAGGAGGTATCCCCTCTTCTATTATAAATAAAATTTTCGACCCCTATTTCACGACAAAATTTGAATCGCAGGGGACGGGAATTGGATTGTATATGGCCAAAATGATTATAGAAAAGCACTTTTTAGGAAAGCTCACCGTCCATAACGCTGCACAAGGTGCCCGTTTCGATATTTGTCTCAATTGTGGCGAAAATGGATGCAAAAATGGTGTTCTCCCGACACATAGTGATGGGTCAAACGGAGATGGTGTGCATCCAGAATCGATTTTATGATGTAAAGCCCCAGTCCGTAGCCTTGTTGAGTCGGTTGCTTTTGCGAAAAAGGTTCTGTCAGAGACTCTAATGTACACTCAGCAGGCCACGGATCTCCCCGATTGATAAAGGTGATTGTTTCGTTTTTATGGACGATTCGTACGTGATGATCCGGACTGTATTTGATCGCATTGTCGATAAAGTTTTTAAAGACAGTGACAAAAACATCGCAATCAACAGTAATTATCCCCCCCTCGTCAATGATCTCCAGAGTATCGGGGTCGATGAAGAGCAATCCGGCAGCTTTGTGAATCAATTCGATGGGATCACACTCTTTTGGTGAGGGTGCGATCATTCCCGAGGTAATCTGCTCGACACGAACAAGCTCTCCTATCAGATTCTCCATCCGTACAAATGCCCGCTCCAAAATTGATTTCTCTTCGCTTTTTTTCAAAAATGGTAGTGCTAATTTTCCGACGGTAATCGGCGTCTTAAGTTCATGCATAACATTGCGTAAAAAAAGGCGTCTTGCTTCCAGGAGAGATTGATTTTTCTGCATGGCGCTGTCCAGTGCGTTCGATACCATCGCGATTTCCCCTTTTTTGAGACTTTTGAGAGGGAGATATTTCCCCTCCGTCCCATACCGATTTATGGCGTCAATAAGCTTTCTTATGGGAAAAATAGTTTGAAGAATCAGCAGATAAAAGAGTAAAAGAGCGATCAAGAGGGTAATAAAAAGAGTTTCTGACCATAACGACTCTTCAGCAGCACCCGCTTTCATAACCAAAAGCGGCGGGGTCGCTTTGGTAAGGTAGATGTACAGATGATGATCGTCTCTTAAAAGCTGTATTTTTCCCTCCCGTAGGGACTCTTTAATCACTTCGGGGTAGCTCTCTGGAATTCCTGAAAAAGCAGGGTGCAGTGTTTTAATACGCTCAGGAGAGGGTTCGATGAGACGGTAGCCGTGCTGCTGTAAATAGGTACGACGCATTACGGGGGGAAGAAAAATGCTTTTACGCAGCTCTAATAGAAGAGTCTCTGCTTCCGTCTGCAAGCGCTGCTCATGGTCTTGTGCGCGTTCGTGGTGTAGCATGTAAAAACCTACCGCCATTGAAATAAACGTGACGAGAAAAAAAAGTGTGATTTTAAGAAACATACTGTGACGCATGAATTATTCTGAAAATCGGTATCCACTGCCGCGAACGGAATGAATATGGCGAGGATTTTTTGGATCTTTTTCGATTTTATAACGTAGACGGCTGATAATGACGTCGATGGTGCGAGCCGAACTCTCCGAGGAGATCGCTTTAGAATGATTGATAAAAAAATCACGGCTTAGTGTTTGATTGGGATGGTTGATAAATAAAACGAGCAATTCATATTCGGCATGTGTCAGGGAAAGGGGGGTATTGTTGTGCAGTATGATATGTTCGGTCTCTTTGAGGAGAAATGGTGATTTTTTTTTCTTTAATTCCGGATGGTACCGTCTTACGACACTTTTGATCCTTGCTATGAGTTCACTGGGTTCATACGGTTTTGGAAGATAATCATCCGCACCGTATTCAAGTCCGATCAATTTATCGTTAATATCACTTCTCGCGCTAGAGATAATAATGGGTATATTCGTTTGGGTACGGATTTGTTTGCACAGTTCCAAACCGTCCATCTGAGGAAGGGTCAAATCCAGAATGATGAGATCAAAAGAATCGCTTGCAAGCAGATCGAGCCCTGCCGAAGGGGTCGATACGGCACGAACAACCATTTTGAACCTTTTGAGATAATTGACCAAAAGCGTCGTAATATCGGGATCATCTTCGACCATTAGTATATGAAGCATTTCAACCCTTTATCAATTATTTTTCATAGTATGACGTAGTGATGTTAATAAAAGGTAAAATCAAGAATAAATAAAAATAAATAAATATAGGGTGAAGATATAGGTAAGATAGGGGAGAGAGATTGCCCTTGCGAGCAAAACATTTTTTAGTCAACCATCCAGCTGGCACGTTTGGAATTGCGCAACTTTTTAAGTAACATTTTTTCCAATGGGGTTATTTTTTCCATCTCTAGTCTCCTTCGTATGAATTTCAATGACAGTGTATCGGTCCTACATTACTGGACGATAACACTGTGAGTGCAATACCATTTTTATGGCCTTAAACTTTTCAGACAAAAAAGTTTTCTCAAGCATATAACAGTCGTTATTGCGGATAATCGCTCTTTAAAAAGGTAGAAAAATGATGGAAAAAGCGCTATTGGGCGGTGGATGTTTTTGGTGTGTTGAAGCGGTGTACAACCGTGTGAAAGGTGTCCACAGTGCGATCAGCGGATATGCAGGGGGAGTTCGACCTAACCCCAGCTACGAGCAGGTATGTACAGGAGTAAGCGGACATGCCGAAGTGGTGGAGGTCACCTTTGATCCTGAGGTCATTTCGTATAAAGAGATTTTGGATATTTTTTGGGCCATACATGATCCGACCACCCTCAATGCACAAGGGGCAGACAAGGGGACGCAATACCGTTCTGTCATCTACTATTATAATGAAGTACAAAAAGCCAAAGCGCTAGTCTCGATTGCAGAAGCGCAGAAAGCTTTCAATGACCCCATTGTTACAGAACTTTCACCGGTACCGGAGTTTTTTGTAGCAGAAGCATATCATCAAGATTATTATAGCGAGCATCCGACGCAAGGGTATTGTTATGCGGTGATTGCACCAAAAATAGAGAAATTTATGACGAAATTCGGGGATAAAGTAAAAAGGTAAAAAGCTTCCCGCCAGTGCGGGAAACGATAGAAGATCAGCTTAGTGGCATAGCTCCAGTTCAATACGGCGGTTTTCAAGACGCCCCTCTTTGGTTTCATTGGTCGCAACAGGAGCATTTTCTCCCTCACCCATGCTGGTTAATCGATCGGCTTCTACCCCTTGCTGTATTAGGGTGTTTTTCACAGATGCTGCACGTCTTTCTGAGAGTTTTTGGTTGTGCTTCTCGGTGCCGGTGCTATCGGTATAGCCGATAATCGTCACTTTATAGGCAGGATTGTCTTTTAAAAATTGTGCGTATCCATTCACCTCTGATTTTCCGGTAGAATCTATTTTGTCGGAGTCAACAGGAAAGTGTAGATGAAGGGTTGCTTTAATGGGGCATCCGTCCTTATCGACTTTGAAGCATGTCTCAGTATTCGGGCACAGATCGGCATCATCATAGACACCATCCTTATCACTGTCTACAGGAGCAGCTGCAACAACGGCAGGTTCTGCTACAACAGGTGTTTGCTCTGCCTCTTTTGGCTCTGGTTTCGGCTCTTCTGCAATAACAGGAGCCTCTTCAGCAACAGCGGCAACCGGCTGTTCTTTTTCGCCAAAATTAAATGTCAAACCGGCAAGAGCGGCAATATTGTGTACTTGACCATCGCTTGCGCTCTCTCCACCGTTGTTTATTTTGTACATATAAAGCCCCTCTAATTTAAGAGCGACGCGTTTCGTAATGGCCATTTTAAGACCTGCTCCTGCATCGAGAAGAACACCGTCGTAGTCACTTGGATGGGTCTTAGTGTACCACTCATACCCAACACCGGCTTTTACAAACGGTGTAACCATCGTGCTGTTTTCCAGTTCATAAACACCGTTTAGCATGGTCGATACTACGGAGGTTTTTTTATCTGCCCCAAGAACACGGTCGCGCCCATAAAGAACGGAGAGCTCAGGTTTAATAACATCGGATAGATTGTTCAATTGTGCTTCAAGACCATAGACGGCATGGTTTTCAACTCCCCCCATGGCACTATTGTCATCTCGTGATGTTGAATTCCATAAATAACCCCCCATAGGGGAAACTTCGTAATTAAAATCACTTGCACTAACCAATGTAGCTGCAAGCAATACAGACAGAGTGAATTTTTTCATATCTAATCTCCTTAAAACAATGTTATCCATTTTTTCACAAAATACCTATTCATATTATTAAAAAATATTTTACTTCATTTTATTAAACTAGAAATGATTATCTATGGAATTGTTATCGGCAGCCTCAAGCGGTGTGTATGGAGTATATAAGAGGGAAATGATGTTTTTATGGGATAAAAGCAAATTCCCGTATGTACGGGAAAATGAAAGAAGAGGAATGTAAAACATAGTGACAATATAGAAAGAATTACTTCATTCTACATTGTTTTTTTATTTAGTTTACTACAAATGTAGCTGTGAATTTGGTTCCTGTTGCGGTTTGTCCATTTGTCAGCGTTACCGTTTCTTTCGGTGCTGTAAGAGCGTTAACAGTTGTTCCGTCAAAACCAAGAGTCAATCCGCCGATATAGAAAGAGATGTTGTATGTTCCAGCTGCGGTAATATTTGCATAATCACCTGTAGCTTGAGCAGCAATACGATACATTAAGTTTGTAAGATCAAAGGTAGTGACACCGTTTACCGTTTTAAAATCTTGAACGTTATTGGTAAGTGAAAGACCAGCTATAGCAGTTCCTGTGCTCGCTTTCCCCTCTACGTAAAGAACAGCACCTGCTGGTACGGTGATCCCTGTATCTGTTACCGTTGCCCCTTTAAGGACGGCTTTCAGTTCACGTGAGCTATTAGCATCGTCGATCACAATAGCAATATCTATTGTTTTTGCAGTAGTACTGAGTTCGCCACCGTTGTTTTCTAGGGTAAAGCCAATAGTTGTACTAGACGGCGTAACCGGTGCTGTAAATACTCCATTTTGTGTAAATACAGCAGGAGTAGTTCCGATAGTAAAGGTGTTGTTAGCAATGGTTACCGATTTCTCAAGAGCAACAGCAGCTGTAGCCGTAGTAGTTGCCGTTGAAAGCGTTGTTGTTGCTGTTTTTGCAGTATCTTCTGTATAGGTGGTTGTTGTTGCTTGGGCAGTAGTAATAGTAGCTGCTAGAGCGTTTGTTATAGTATTTTTTATAGTAGTCGCATTTGTAGTATCAACCGATGAGGCAAGATTGGTATCTACGGCTGTGACGAGCGTAGTTAGTTTGTTAGCATCTTTCAAATCTGCTGGTGATGTGAAAGCTGTAGCCATGTTAGTAACAATACTTGTCATGATCGCAGCTTTGGAAAGAGTCGCATCTGTAGAGAAAACAGCGGTGAGTTGACCGATGACAGCTTGCACTGTTATTGCCGCTTTTGTAAGAGTTGCATCAAAGTTGTTAGTCGCACGATAATCTTTTGAAAGATCTGTAGCTGCTGGAAGCCCAAGCATTGTCGTGATTTGAGTTTGAGTCATCCCATCCGCCAAAAGAGTGGTCAGAGGCGTCGCCATTTTTAAATTAGCGGTTGATTTTAAAGCTCCATGGAATTTAGTATCTGTAGCATTTGCATCAATTAAATCTTTATCATCGCCACCTGTAATGATAACTTTATTAGTTGCAACGTTATAAGGAGATGGAATCGTGTAGCTACCATCTATTAAATTTGTCGTTGTACTGTAATCACATGCTGTTGTATTCCCTGGTACGTCAACACAAACGTTAGCCCCTAAAAGATAACCATCAAGAGCTTTCGCTACTGTTGCTGGTGCCGTTGATGTCGATGAACTTTCTGTCCCACACCCTGTCATTCCTATTGCCAATATAGCGCTTGCCGCTAATAAACTTGTCTTCATTTTCATGGTTGTTTCCCTTTTGTTTACATAATCCGTTGTATTATAGGCGATAAAACCTTAGTATGTTATGAAATATTGCGTATGATGTATCATTTGTTGAATGTGTAGCTGATGCCCAGATGAATCCAGCCGAATGGATGGTCGAATGAGTTTTGTGTGTATCTATTATAAAGAAAAGGGATGGTTCCGTTGAATTGGCGATAGAGATAGCTTCCCCCTATGGTGCATCCAAGATCGGGTGTTATGGCATACGACAATTGCATCTGAACCGTATGGTTTGTGTTAAAAGTGTTTAGAGCATTGTCTCGAAACAGCTTTTTGTATTCATAATTAGCAGTGAGGGTGGTATCAAAAGGGGTATCGGCTCTTACATTAAATCCGGCACTTGCATAGTTCTCACTACGATCCAAAGATATCGGAAAATAGGAAGAGACTATCGTTTTAAAACTATCGCCTGCAATATCATCCATATTGGTATCTATGGCCGCTGAAACAACCGTATGCCCAATTTCAACATAGAGTGAAGGGACAAAGGTGTTGAATGCCATGGCAATACTGGAGCGTCCATAAAACGTTTGGTCGCTCATATTGTCGATTGATAGTTCAGGATGGTCACTTTTTGGAAATCCTATGTAAAAACCATTATTATTATTTGTCAGGAAAAGATATTCCTCTGTTTCACTGGCCTGTATATTTTTCCCGAGGCTATTGAGGTAGTATTGTATATCCGAGGCGGAGGTCATACTGATTTTTTTCCCTTTGTTCCCTCTGAGCCCTATATCCGCACCGATCGTGACGCGAGAAGAGGGTTTGTAGAGATAACGTGCATAGGTTTCGTAATGGAAAACATCAAGAGACGATTGCCCATAGCCGATGGTTTGAGAGGAGAGGGTAAGATTGAGTAAAACATTGTCGAGCGGTGAATAGTTGAAGAGGAGGGTGTTGGCGGTGTAGTCCCCTATTCCGTTTGTTTGTTGTGTATTTGAGGAACCAAATTCAGACTCTTTGACATTAAAAACATCCAGAGTGCTGTTCATCGCTCCATAGGTATAGGTGAGCTCAAGTGATTGGGCAGGGAGAGCAAGAGGTGCTTTGGAATCTCCTATATAAGCAGCAGCGAGGGTGCATTGTAGTCCAAAGAGGAGACACGTATAAAAAAGGGGAGCGTGTAATTTCATTTCAATTCCATTTGTTTAGATAGAGACGGCAACTTCAAGCCCCATCTTTTGTAGCATTTCCAAATCGGTATGCGCTTCTCGTCCTGCTGTCGTGAGATAATTTCCCAAAACGATGCTGTTTGCCCCTGCTTCAAAGATCTCATTTTGCCGTTCACGGAAGGTGATCTCGCGCCCCCCTGCAATCATAATACGATCGGCCTTATCCAAAATAGTTCTGGAGAGTCGGATGAGATCCAGCGATTCATCAATCGTAAGCGGGCTTGGAGCCAGAGGCAATGCGGGGTTGTGATGGTAAAAGTTCAACGGTACGGAGACAGGGTTGAGTGTTTTGAGAGAATAAAGCATACTGAGACGATCCTCTTGTGTTTCTCCCATCCCGAAAATCCCTCCGCTGATGAGTTTTAGCCCTGCCTCATTGACATTTTCACACGTCTGATATCGCTCATCCCACGGATGGGTGGTGCAGACAGACGGATAAAACTCACGGCTTGTTTCGAGATTGTGGTTGTAGGCGGTAATTCCCGATTTTTTGAGCTCACGGAGTTGTTCGATACTCGCCGTCCCATTACAGGCGATGAGACGAAGGCGCGGTACTTCACGCTTTAGCGTGGTTGCAATGGTGCAGACAAAATTGAGAGTTTTATCGTCGAGCCCTTTTTGCGCCGTTACGAGACAAAAACCCAATGCACCAAGCCCTTCGAGACGACGTGCTTCTTCGAGGATTTGATCCATCGGTTTTTGTTTGTAGCGTTCGATGTCCGCTTTGTATTTGACGCTCTGGCTGCAAAATTTGCAATCTTCGTTGCACGTACCGCTGTTGATATTACAGATGGAGCAGAGGAATATTTTTTTGGTCATTATTTATCCTAATTTAGAACGCCAAAGGAATACATCCCTTTGGCTACGCTAGCCGCTAAGGCGCTAAAGCTTGCCTCTAAAGAGGCAGAATTTATTATTTCTTCGATCTTTCAAAAGTATAGTGTGTTTCTTCGAACAGCTCACCGCCGATGGGACGAACGTACTGGGTGACGTTAAAAGCGATGTCGGTAATCTCGAGCATTGCACAGGAGGAAAACGGTTCATCACGTGCGCATGCTTCTCCCGGATTGAGAAAAAGGGTGCGGTGTTTAAAATCGCACTCAAATACGTGGGTATGACCGAAAAGGATCACTTCGGCATCGGCATTCATATAAAACGGCAGATGCATCAATTTGCATTTGGTTCCTGCCAGGGTAAAATAGTGAGGCTCTTGGACGAGAGTGTACTTGCTGTGGTATTCCACGAGTTTAGCGTCGTTATTTCCGTAAACGGCAAGGTATTTTAAACCACTGTTTTTGAGCTGATCGAGAATTTCGGGTTTGACGATGTCCCCTGCGTGGATGAGAAACTCTGCCCCACACGCTTTGAGATGGTCGATTACTTTTTGAGAGCGTCCTATTTTAGAGTGCGTATCAGAGAGCAATCCGATTTTCATTCAGCACTCACCACTGCTGTTTCGTTGGGTGTTCGATTTTTGCATTTTGTACACTCATACACTTCTTTGTTTCGGTAGGTACGAGGAGCAAGGGCACCGCCGCATCCTTCGACTTCACATTTATGTTCGCTTGGCTCAAATTTGGAGATAAATTTACATTTTGGATAGTGTTCGCATCCCCAAAATGCTCCGCGACGTGATTGTCTCCACATCAGTTTTCCGCCGCAATCGGGACAAGGAATTTCGGAAAATTTGGTCTCTTGGTTGAGCGTTTTCGTATTCTTGCATTCTGGATACGCACTGCACGCCAAAAATTGACCGTTGCGGCCGTTTTTGATGACCATTGCGCTTCCGCATTTTTCGCACACCTCGCTGCTTGCCTCATCGGGAGTGGCCGGATTGGCTTTTTGCGCCTCTTCGGTTTGTTCGGTGTATTTGCATTTCGGAAAACCGCTGCACGCGATAAACTCACCGAAACGTCCTGATCGTAATAATAATTCGCTACCGCATTGTGGACAGTTCCGTCCCAACGGTGTAGCGACTTTTAGGCTCACGATGTCTGCTTTTCCCGCTTCTACTTTTGCCATGAAAGGATGGTAGAAATCAAGAATGATTTTATGCCACGATTTCCCCTCTTCACCGATTTCATCGAGGGTCTCTTCCATCGTCGCGGTAAAAGAGGCATCGACGATCTCTTCGAAATGTTTTTCCAACAATTCTGTCACCGTAAAGGCGATTTCGGTCGGGATGATGGCCCGTTTTTCGATTTCGATGTAGTTGCGGGCCTGAAGCGTTGAGACGGTAGGAGCATACGTCGATGGTCGCCCGATCCCCTCGCTCTCTAGTTTTTTAATGAGGCTCGCTTCCGAGTAGCGTGATGGGGGCTCTGTGAAGTGCTGTTCCGTGGAGATGCTTTGAATGTCGATAGCGTCGCCTGTGGTGAGAACAGGGAGGAGTTTGTCTTTGTCATCGGTTCCCGTAACACGGTAAAATCCATCAAACAAGAGCTTGCGCCCCGTGGCACGAAACTGGGCTTGCGGGCTTTCAAAGGTGATGCTTTGCTGTTCAAAACGGGCATCGTTCATCTGACACGCGATAAAGCGGTTGTAGATAAGTTTATAGAGTTTGATTTCATCGGGCTTGAGATAGGTTGCCGCTATTTCAGGGGTGAAGCTGAGCATTGTTGGGCGGATCGCTTCGTGCGCCTCTTGCGCCCCTTTGGATTTTTTCGTATAGACTTTTGGTTTTTCAGGGAGATAGGCTTTGCCGTAACGGCTCTCGATGAGCTCGCGTGCTGCTTCGACCGCCTCGGCTGCGAGATTCAGGGAGTCGGTACGCATATAGGTGATAACCCCTGAGGTTCCTTCGGGTGTTTTTACCCCCTCATAAAGGGCTTGCGCCACCATCATCGTCTTTTTCGGAGAAAATCCGAGCTGTGAAGAGGCGGTTTGTTGAATCGTCGAGGTCATAAAGGGGGGAGGGGTCGAAGATTTACGCTCTTTGGTTTCGATTTCGCCCACTTTAAACGGTTCGTTTTTTAAAATAGAAACAACACGTGACGCTTCATCCCCTGTTTTGATGGAAAGTTTGTCAATTTTTTCGTTTTCAAACTGTACCAATGTTGCGTCGATGTCAGGGTTGAACAATGTATCGATCGTCCAATACTCTTCGGGGATAAAGGCGCGGATTTCGCGCTCTTTGTCAATGACGATTTTAAGCGTCGATGATTGTACCCGTCCTGCGGAGAGCCCTTTTTGGATTTTTGATGCTAAAAGAGGAGAGAGTTTGTACCCTACGATACGATCCAGTAGACGGCGTGCTTGTTGGGCATTGACACGATCCATATCAAGCTTGCGTGGAGTCTCTAGTGCATGGACAATAGCATTTTTTGTAATCTCATGAAACACGATACGCGGCAGTGACTCTGGGTCTTTTCCGATCGCGTGGGCGATATGCCATCCGATTGCTTCTCCTTCACGGTCTTCGTCGGTCGCGAGGTAGACAGTGTCGGCTTTTTTTGCCAACTCTTGGATCTGTTTGACGATGGCTGTACTGTCTTCCGTGATTTTATAATCAGGGATGATCGTCTCGTTGTCGATTTTTATTCCAAAACGGGCTTTTGGCAGATCCCGGATGTGCCCCTTGGACGCGATGACCTCATAGTCATTGGAGAGGAAGTTTTTTATAGTCTTGGCTTTGGCCGGAGACTCTACGATGATGAGTTTCAAAAGTGTGAATCCTGTAATATTATTTGAACGCCATCGGAATTCATCCCGATTGGCTACGTTAACACTAGGTTTTCTTTACGCAGAAAGCCCAAACCCATATATATTATGGATGAATAACGAAAGTGTAACAAAATTTTTTGCAAAACCGTTAAAGTTTTATTTTTATGTTCCGATATAGTCTGTAACAGCAAGGATGCTGAAATAACTTAGAGCGAAAGCTCTTACAATAAAAGGATTTATCATGGGTTTCAGAATTAACACAAATATCGGTGCAATGAATGCACATATGTCAGCAACTATGAACAATAGAGAGCTTGATAACTCACTTTCACGATTGAGCTCAGGCTTACGTATTAACAAAGCGGCGGATGATGCGTCTGGTATGACGATCGCCAATTCTCTACGTGCACAGTCAAAAGGGCTCGGCCAAGCGATTGCAAACGCAAATGACGGTATCGCTGTTGCACAAACAGCAGACGGTGCTCTTGATGAGTACAGCAATATCATCCAGACGGTACGTACCAAATCGATCCAAGCGGCGTCTGACGGTCAAAGTGCCGATTCACGTAAAGCGATACAAAGTGACATCAATAAACTATTGGAAGAGGCGCAAAATATTGCTTCTACTACCTCGTTTAACGGTCAAAAACTGCTTGATGGATCGTATCAGAATAAATCATTCCAGATCGGTGCTTATGCGAATGAAACGGTCGCTATGAGTGTTTCCAATACCCAAACCAATGCTATTGGGGCATTTGCAAGTGTAACGGGTGCTACTGTTGCAGGTGGTGCTACAGCAGTAACGGCCGTGATTAACGGTGCATCAGCTGCTGCAAGTGCCGCAGATACGGCTACAGGTGCAAATACTGTCGCACACTCAGCGGGTTCAGCATGGGCTATTAAGAATGCGATCAATGCAATTAGCACTACAACGGGTGTTACGGCAACAGCAAGTACAACGTTCAGTAGTACTGCTGTAGCCGGCGGTGCTCTTGCAGCCGGCGGTATAACAATTAACGGTAAAGATATCGGGGCAGTAGCTGTCTCTGCGAATGACAGTGACGGATCGTTGATGAATGCGATCAATGCTATTTCCAATCAAACAGGGGTTACAGCAACCAATGTCGGCGGCAAAATGGTTCTTAGTTCAACAGACGGCAGCGATATTACTATTGCCGGTACCGATGGTGGTACAATTGGTGGACTCGGAGTCAATGCAACACACGGCGGTACAATAACGCTCGAAAGTGACAAAGCGATTACTACAACAGCAGTGGCAGGCTTTACAGCCGTTACTACGAGTGTTGCGAATGCATTGAACAGTGTGGATGTAACCAGCCGTACGAATGCAGAAAAGGCCATTAAAACGGCTGATTCGGCTCTAAAAGCAATCGATACGATCCGCTCTGGTCTTGGTTCGGTCCAAAATCAGCTCGACTCTACGATCCGTAACATCTCTGTTACACAGGTCAACGTTGCATCTGCTGAGTCTCAGATCCGTGATGTCGATTTCGCGGCAGAGTCTGCAAACTTCAGTAAGCGTAATATTCTCGCTCAGTCAGGTTCATACGCTATGAGCCAGGCAAATGCGGTTCAACAGAATGTTCTAAGATTGCTTCAGTAGTCTTTTCCTTCTTCGATGCTCGCGTTTGCGGGCATCTTTTCCTCTTTTTCCTTCTTTTTCTTCTTCTTTTTTTTTAATCTTTAATGTTTAAATGGTTACAATAGATGTACAAAACGTTAGCCCTTGAGGATTTAAATCAATCAAATGACTTATAATAGTGCAGCCATCAATGAAGTTTTATCTCTTGCCATCACACACCATCGTGAAGGGAGATTGGAGGAGGCAGAAAAGCTCTACAGAGTTCTCCTGCAAGCCAATCCGAATCTTCCCGATGCAAACTACAATTTTGCTATTTTAGCGGTTTCTTTAGGGTATGTAGAAGAGTCTCTCCCTTTCTTTGAAAAAGCCATAGAGGTCCATTCTCTCTCCAAGGAGTATTATTTCGGTTACATAGACGCCCTTATCCGGTTGGATAAGATGGATAGGGCCAAAATCGCATTGGAGGAGGCCTCGTGGATCTCCAACAAAGAGGCTATTGACGAACTACAAAAAAGGATACCGGAACAAGAACGTATTTCTGAGATGGGGCAAAAGGGCACTCTTTGTGAATCGATGAAAACACGAAATCCTCGGAAAAATAAAGAGCCCAGTGGTAAGGAGTTATCGCGATGGGATACCCTCTTCAGTGGCGGCAACTATCAAGAGGGTGAAAAACATGCACTAAAAATGACGAAAAAATATCCCAATAGCGGTAATGCATGGAAGCTATTGGGGGCCGCACATGTGATGATGCTGGACTATCAAGAGGCATTTCGCGCAACCAAGAGGGCTATAAAACTGCTCCCTGGCCATTCTGAAGTTTTGTATAATCTTGGAACTATTTTTCAAGCGCTGGAAATGTTTCCGCAAGCCATAGAGTGGTATTACAAAGCTCTTGAATTAAAACCAGACTATTGTGAAGCGTACGGAAACCTTGGGATTATTTTTAGGAGCCAAGCTAAATTTCCCGAAGCCGTAGAATGCTATCATAAAGCGCTTGTCGTAAATCCTGATACCGCAGCAATGCATTACTCTTTAGGAATCGTATTTGATGAGCAAGGCAATCAATCGGAAGCTGCCAAGTCATATAGAAAAGCTATCGATTTAAATCCGAATTATGCTGATGCCTATACTAATCTTGGCAATATTTTTGCTAATCAAGGGAAGTTTTCCCAAGCTATGGAGTGTTATTACAAATCGGTTGAAGCAGAGCCAAAGGAGGGCTATACATTTGGAAACATTCTTTTTTACATGAATTATGATCCCGATAAGAGTGCTGAAGAGATATATGCGGCATATCAAGAGTATAACAGCCGTTTCGCCCTTCCCCTTGCCAAGCATCATCAACCGCATACCAATGACAAAAATCCACATCGCACGCTAAGGGTGGGGTATGTCTCTCCTGATTTTAACCAACATTCGGTTCGCCATTTTTTGGAACCCTTGTTGGCGAATCATGATACCTCGGTCATAGAGGTTTATGCCTACGCAGAGCTTGCCAAAGAAGATCATATGAGCCAAAGGTACAAAGGCTACTGCGATCATTGGATACCGACGCTCGGTATGAGTAACGAAGTTTTGGCACAGCGTATTAGGAGTGATGGGATCGATATCCTCGTAGAGCTTGCCGGACATACGAATAAGAATCGGCTGGGAGTCTTTGCCAGAAAACCGGCTCCCGTATCTCTCTCATGGTTGGGATATGGGTACACGACAGGGCTTAGCGCAATCGACTATTATCTGACCGATGAGATCAGTGTCCCGGTTGGGAGTGAGCATCTTTTTTCAGAAGAGCCTTGGAGGATAGAGTCGCCGTGCTATGCATATTCTCCCGCAGAAGGGATGGGAGAGGTGAATCTTCTCCCCTTTAATGAGAGCGGGTATATCACGTTTGGGACGCTGACCCGTGCCGCAAGGGTCAATCATCGTACGATACGAGTTTGGGCAGAGCTTTTAAAGAGGGTCCCCAACTCGAAACTGATTATAAATAGCAAAGATTACAAAGACCCTTCGATGAAAGAGATGCTGGTTCACCGTTTTAACGAGCATGGCATCGATGAGAAGAGATTGGAGATCGGTTATTCCACTCCTCCATGGGACGTCCTTAGACGAATAGATATCGGGGTAGATTGTTTCCCGCACAATTCGGGGACAACCCTCTTTGAAACACTTTATATGGGGATACCGTA
The DNA here is from genome assembly GCA_036821965.1 of Sulfuricurvum sp. GTDB lineage: Bacteria > Campylobacterota > Campylobacteria > Campylobacterales > Sulfurimonadaceae > Sulfuricurvum. Next base: position 516,721 of record DAISIO010000002.1, on the reverse strand, counting down.
TGTTACTTTGGCCGACAGAGCCAGTGTAGGGAGAATCGGAAGTTCCATACTGCACGGAGTCGGAAGAGATGAGTGGATAGCACATACGGAAGAGGAGTATATAGAGAAGCTCGTTTCACTTGCCAGTGACATACCGTCTCTCGCGTCTATACGTGCCGAGCTAAGAGAGCAGATGATCAAAAGCCCGCTGATGGATGGAGCAGGATTTACGAGAAAAGTAGAGAAGGGATACAAAGAGATGTTCGCAAGATGGTGTCAGGGAGAACAATGAAAGCTGTTGTTTTGGCCGGAGGACTTGGTACCCGCATATCAGAAGAATCGCATCTAAAGCCGAAGCCGATGATAGAGATAGGGGACAAACCTATCCGCACGAAGCGGGTCTACTAATGTTGGATTGCTCAAAAGCCTATCAGAAGCTCGGCTGGAAGCCAAAATGGGATTTTCAGATCTCTGTTGCAAAAACGGTTGAATGGTACAAAACCTTTTATGAGAGAGGCGAGATAGTGACCCATCACCATTTACGGGAGTACTGTGAAGAAATTTGATTTTAAAGAGAGCCCGCTAAAGGGCCTATTTCATTTGACCCCTAAGCCGATAGAAGATAGCCGGGGGTATTTTGAGAGGCTTTTTTGCGAAGAAGATTTCGCCCAAATTGGATTAGCCAAAAAGATTGTCAATATTAATCACACCTATACGAAGAAAAAAGGGACGATAAGAGGATTTCATTTTCAATATCCACCCTCTTCAGAGACTAAAATTGTGATGTGCCTCAAAGGTTCCGTATACGATGTGGCCGTTGATCTTCGCAAAGGTTCCGCTACCTTTTTGGGATGGAATAGTCAGGTTTTGAGGGGAGAAAAGCGAAATATGCTTTTGATCCCGGAAGGATTCGCCCACGGATTTCAGACATTGGAAGATGATGTAGAACTGCTCTACTTACATACAGGTTTTTATTCTGAGCAGTTGGAGGGGGGATTACTCTATAACGATCCAAAACTAAAAGTATCGTGGCCGTTGGAGCCTATAGATGTATCCCCAAGAGATAAAGAGCATTTATTAATAGCAGACGATTTTGAAGGTATTACCGTATGAAATGCAGATTTTGTAACCATGACGTGACCCATGAATTTCTCGATTTACTCAATGCGCCTCCATCCAATTCGTATTTGACATTGGATCAACTCAATGAACCGGAAACTTTTTATCCATTAAAAGTTCTTGTTTGTGGGCATTGTTTTTTAGTACAAGTAGACGAGTATCAAAAAAGTGATGAACTTTTCAATGCTGATTATCCCTATTTTAGTTCAATGTCAAGCAGTTGGCTGGAGCACGCCAAAACCTATGTAGAGATGATTATTCAGAAACAGAATCTAAATTCGAACTCGCAGGTGATAGAGATAGCCAGCAATGACGGCTATTTGCTCCAATTTTTTAAATCAAAAGAGATACCGTGTTTGGGTGTGGAGCCGACGAAAAGCACGGCCGATGTAGCACGTAGTAAAGGGATTGAGGTCATTGAGGATTTTTTTGGAGAACGATTAGCCGCTCATCTACCAAAAGCCGATTTGATACTCGGAAACAACGTATTAGCCCATGTGCCGAACATTAACGATTTTGTAAAAGGGCTCAAGAGTGTGTTAAAGCCAAAGGGGATCATTACGATGGAGTTCCCCCATCTTTTGAATCTTATCGAAAAAAATCAATTTGACACCATCTACCATGAACACTTTTCCTATCTCTCTTTGATGAGGACTATGGATATTTTCAAAACGCACGGATTACAGGTATATGACGTCGAAGAGCTTTCAACCCATGGCGGAAGTTTGAGAATCTACGCCACCCATGTTGAAAACACTCTCTCAGCTACACAACAATTAGCAACTGTTTTGGAAAAAGAAACCTCTGCCAATCTAGATACACTTCAGGGATACAAAGGTTTTCAAGAAAAGGCCAATAAAGTTAAATACGGTTTTTTAAATTTTCTTTTGCAGGCTAAAGCTCAAAATAAAAAAGTAGCGGCTTACGGCGCAGCAGCAAAAGGGAATACCCTGCTTAACTATTGCGGCATCAAAAATGATTTGATCGATTTTGTGGTGGACAAAGCTCCATTGAAAATCGGTAAATATCTTCCCGGTAGCCATATACCTATAGTGACAGAGGAAAATATAAAAGAGCTAAAACCCGATTTTGTCATTATTTTCTCTTGGAATATTAAAGATGAAATCATTAATCAACTTGAGTATATCAAGGAGTGGAATGGCAAATTTGTTGTAGCGATTCCCGAATTAGAGATTATGTGAAAATTGCCATCACAGGAGCAACCGGATTTATTGCCAGACACCTTATCCCTCTTCTGAGAATAGAGCATGAAGTAATTGCAATTGCAAGATTTAAGCATCCGTCTACGAAATATCCGTGGCTTGATGGTGTTGAAAGAGTAGCACTCGATATAGCTGATCTGCAAAAAGATGCATTTGAACTAATAGGAAAGCCGGATAAGCTAATACATCTTGCATGGGGAGGGCTGCCCAATTATAAATCGTCTAATCATCTTTTAGAAGGGGCAATGCAACTTCTATTTTTGAAAAATGCCTTAGAGGGAGGGCTCAGGGATTTGACGGTGACAGGTACCTGTTTCGAGTACGGTATGCGAGATGGTAAATTATCTGAAAATGACATAACGCTGCCCGAAAATCCATACGGTCTTGCCAAAGACTCCCTAAGAAAGGCTTTAGCGTTTTTAACCACTGAAAAAGAGTGTACTTTTAGATGGATTAGATTGTTTTACATGTATGGAGAAGGTCAAAATCAAAATTCTCTTTTATCTCAACTTAATCGTGCGATAGAAAATGGAGACGAAGTCTTTAATATGTCCGGGGGTGAACAGCTACGAGATTACCTGCCAATCGAAGAGGTTGCCAACAATATTGCTTTAATAGCTGCACAGCATAGTATTACAGGAGTAGTAAATTGCTGTAGCGGTAAGCCTATATCAGTACGGAAGTTAGTCGAAAATAGAATAAAAGCAAAAAAAGCAAATATATCATTAAATCTTGGTTTTTATCCGTATCCGGATTACGAGCCGATGGCATTTTGGGGTGATGAACATAAATTAAAACAATTAAAGGTTGCCCTTTGAAACACTGCACTGTATGTAATTCAAACACATTAGTAACCTTGTATAGCGCAGATAGTTTACCACTATTTCAGAATAAGGTTTTTTCCAGTGAATCACTTGCTAAATCTCAAGAAACAGCTTCAATTGAATTATGTCAATGTCAAGGCTGTGGCTTTGTATTTAATGCGGCTTTTGATCCATTAGTAATGGACTATAATCAAGAATATCAAAATGAGCAAAATTATTCACAAGCATTTAAAAATCATCTTCAAGAAGTTTGTGACTACCTGGAAAGTGAAAATTTCAAAGATAAAAATATTGTAGAAATCGGATGCGGAAAGGGTTATTTTGTTGAGCTTTTGCAAAACAGAGGTTTTAGAAATGTGTATGGATTTGATCCTGCATACGAGGGAAGCAATCCAAAAATTATAAAAGATTATTTTGGTTCAGAATACAAATCGCTAAATGCAGACTTGGTGATTATGCGGCATGTTTTAGAGCATATAGAAAAACCATTAGAATTTCTTCACATGATTCAAAGTGCTTCCGGAAACTCAACAAAAATTCTCATTGAAGTACCTGATTTTGATTGGATTGTTTCAAATAAGGCTTTTTGGGATATATACTTTGAACATTGCAACTATTTTGATTCACAATATTTAGAATCTTTTTTTAAAATGGCAACAGTAAAGAAGCTTTTTGGAGGGCAGTATCTTTTAGCATTAGCAGATATGAATGGCTTAAAAAATCCTTCTACCTCTGATCGTTATGTTGTAAATATGTTTGATAAAAGTATCGAACAAATTCGTAATTTTCTGCATACGCATAATTCCACTCTTCTGTGGGGAGCGAGTTCTAAAGGTGTTACGTTACTAAATTTAATAGATAAAAATAAACAATATATAAATTATTGTATTGATATTAATCCTAAAAAACAAAACTTTTTTATCGCAACAACTGGTCATAAAATATTCTCACCGGATATTTTAGAATTAAAAGATAAAAAAGAAGAAGTATCTGTTATAGTGACAAACCAAAATTATTTTGATGAGATAATAAAAAACTATAGAGAAGATGCTAGTTTAAAATTTTATACGATAGAAGGATTGTTGAGATGAATGAAAGTTTGAAATTTAAAGACGAGTGTAATATGAGAGTAACAAAACAGAGTGATAACAAAAAATTGTTACAAGCTACAGAAAATTTTACTTTGGAGTCTATAAAATCGGGATACTCTTATAATTTTTCCTGGCTAGGAAGACCTATTATCCAGTATCCGCAAGACATGGTGGCTTTACAAGAAATTATCTGGGAGGTAAAGCCGGACTTGATTATTGAAACCGGCATAGCACATGGCGGTTCACTTATATTTAGCGCCTCAATGCTTGCTCTTTTAGAAATTTGCGGTGAAATCGAAAAAGGGGAAGTCCTTGGTATCGACATCGATATAAGACCACACAACAAAGAAGCTATAGAAGCCCATCCTATGAGCAAAAAAATTACGATGTTTCAAGGTTCAAGTATCGATGAAGCTATGATTAAAAAAGTGCATGACTTTGCCAAAAAAGGGAAAAGAATTCTGGTTTGCCTAGACAGTAATCATACTCATGAGCACGCTTTGGCCGAATTAAGAGCATATGCCCCTTTAGTAAGCATCGGAAGTTATTGCGTGGTATTTGATACCATCATAGAAGATTTGCCAAATGTGACATGGACCGATCGTCCATGGGGTAAAGGAAATAATCCAAAAACGGCTGTATGGGAGTATTTAAAAACAAATGATAATTTTATTGTCGATGAGCAAATGGATAATAAGCTTTTGATTTCTGTTGCACCAAGTGGGTATTTAAAAAGAGTAAAATAAAAAAACTTATTGATACTAGAATCTCGTATAAAACGTAATTTTAGTGTATCTATTAGTTGTTTTATTACTTGTTCGCTGCTGCCTGAGCATCGATCATCTGTTTGAGAGATGAGAACTGGTTGTTGATCTTACTGATAATTCCATCGTAGGCGGCAAATTGTTTGGTCATAATCGCATAGCGGTCATCAAGCCGCTTCGTCATCGTTTCCCGATCTTTGGTGAGCTTATCGAGGGTTTTGTTGAGATCGGCTTGAAAGGTCGTAAGGCTTTTTTGATAGCCCGTATAGTTCTTCATCTGATCGTAGAGGGTATCAAAAACCCCTGTTGTCGTTGTGCCGTTTACAACACTGCCGCCGCTCAAAAAACTCTGAAGTGCCGCGGGATCTTGGGCCATTTTGGCATCAAAAGCGGCGGTGTCCAAGCTCATGACCCCGTATCGGTCAAGGCTGATCCCGTAATCGACTAAGGACTTACCGGTAGAATCGATAGAGGTGATGGTGCGATTGAGTTCTTTGGTAATCGATTTGATGAAATTATTACCGTTAAATACCCCTACTTTTCCGGCTGTTTTATCGTAGGCGGTCATATCACCTATATTGGAGACAAGGGTATTGTAGTTTTGAACAAAGAGCGACATTTCAGTGCTGATCTCGATTTTATTTTGGGTGACGGCGATGTCGGCTTGCACGCCGACAGCTTGATCTTGTTTGAGAGAAACCGTGACGCCGTTGATAAGATCGGTGAAGTCATTGGTGGGGCGGGTAATGGCAATGCCGTTGTACTTAAATGAGGCATCAGCAGCGGTTTGTATGTTGGTCATCCCCAGTGCCGTCTTAAGCCCTGTACCGTCGTTGACCGTATCGGTAAGGGTGATTGCTTGATTAACCCCGACACTGTCGGATTTGAGCACTAGCTCATAGCTGGCACTCCCTGTTTGCAAAATCGATGCGGTCACTTTGGTTCCCGCTTGGCCATTGATCGCAGTGGCCAAATCTTGGAGCGTTGTTGCGGGGGTATAGTTGATCGCAAAACTATCGATCCCGATTGCGAGGGTGAGTGTTCCGTTTGCCGATGCAGTCGGAGCCAGCGCCGTTGTTGTTGTGGCAATCGCTGGGACGGTGGTAGAGTGCCACATATCCCCTTTGGCTGTTATTATGTTTGAGAGGGTAAAGGATTGGACATCCGATCCCGCGGCTGCACTGACAGCGACCGCGTCACTGTTGCCGGTAACCGTGCGACCGAGGAATAGGGTGTCGCTGGAGAGTTTGGAAGCACTGGTTTGGAAGGCGCCCATGAGAGTATTCAACAAATCAAACGATTTGAGCTTCATCTGGCTCAAAGATATTTTGTTATCGAAGGGCTTGATAACCTGGCTTTCGGTATTTGCCCGAAGTTTATCGATCATATCTGCTGTGAGAACTCCCGATCCAAGTCCGAGTGAATTGACGGTTCCAGCCATAACAAATCCTTTTGTAGTTTATTAATGTATATATCGACCAAATAGATGAAAATTGTAATACTGTATCCAAAGCAAAAAGAGTTCCGTTTTTGCCGTCTTTAAGATAACAAGGGTATAATTCCAGCTCTCTCCTCTAGACCTGTGCAAGGGTGCGCTTAGACAGCGTGTCAGGGTAGGAATACAGCAGCACACCTAGACGTGCTTTGTGCCGCAGGTATCTGGTGGGGAGTCTTTCCTCTTTCATTTAAAAATAATCCAACTATTTTACACCATCAATTGTAATACGAAATCAATCTTCACGATAGCTTCCCGCTTTGCACCCTCCTGCACTTGTAGGGGGATTGTCCCTCAAATAACACAAATCTTCATGGGTCTGCTTGAGAACTTTGCTTTCTCTCAATAATGGCAACATTTTTTCATCTTTTTCACTGAGAGAGAGCGATTGATTGTACAACAACGCTTTGACTTCAGCATCGATGGCAGCGAGTGCCGCTTCTACGTGGGTGAGAGAAATCATAGTCTTTCCTTTTTTTAGAGATTATAACAACGGGGTTCTAAAATAAACTAGGTTGTAATGATTTAAGTTTGAAACTTTTGCGATGGATCTCGCAATATCCGTACAGGCGGATTGCTTCGATGTGACCATTTGTACCGTACCCTTTATGCCCCTCAAACCCGTATTGCGGATAAAGAGCTGCGAGTTGTACCATCTCCCTATCACGGCTCACTTTTGCCAGTATCGATGCGGCGCTCACTTCGGGGATGGTACTATCAGCTTTTACGAGGGTCTTGAGTCCAGGTATTCCAAAAGAGCAGTTTCCGTCGTACAAATAATCAGCTTCACCAATCACATGCATAATTTCTCGCACCCCTGATGCCAGACACGCGGAGAGTCCAAGTTCATCGATAGAGAGTGCATCGAAACGGACAATGTGATAGGTAGAATTTTTGAGTATTGTCTCAAAAAGGAGCTCCCGTTTTTTTTCGGACAGTTTTTTGGAATCGTTTAATCCTGCAATGCTCCGGTGAAGAATAACCCCTGCTATGGTGAGTGAACCGGCCAACGGTCCGCGTCCTGCTTCATCGATACCGCAAAATCTCATCGTTCCACCTTTTTGTTTGCGGTATTTTATCCTGAAATTTGGTATCATACAAAAAAAAGAGGTGTTTATGATGAAATCAGCTTTATTAGCATTGTGTATTGGTGTTTCGGCCGCTTCGGCGTCTATGATTTTGGGGTTGGGCGTTGAAGCGGATTATTATGTTCCGGTTGCAAGCGGTGATTTTAGCTATACGAATAATAGCAGTACTACGCAAACACATTTTAATAAAGAGAGTGAATCGACATACCAAGTGGGAGTCTATTTCGAACACCCTGTTCCGTTGATCCCTAATTTCCGTTTGGATCTTACACCGGAAGGATCGTTCAGCGGTTCGGACGGATTTTTAGGAACCAATAAAGTCTCAGTAAGCCAGACGGATATTACCCCTTACTATGAAATTTTAGATAATGTCGTAGATTTGGATGTCGGGGTGACGTTTAAAGTATTGGATATCAAAGTGGAAGGGACGATTAACCAAGAGGTAACCGAAACGATCCCTATGGGATACGTTGCTGCCGGTGTCGATATTCCAGGAACGGGATTGCGTATTGCGGGAGATGTCAAACACATCTACTACAAGGGTGACTCATTCACCGATGCGCGGATCAAAGCGGTAATTGATTTTCCTGCCGGATTGCAAGCACAAGGGGGATATCGTTACGAATCATTGAAGATCAGCGATCATTATGACATGAATGCTGATGTGAAATTTCAAGGGCCATTTATCGGTCTAGGATATACATTTTGATTTGAACGACAAAGGAATAAAATCCCTTTGTCTACGCTAGCCGCTTAGGCACTGAAGCTTGCCTCATTATGAGGCAGAAATTTTACTCTCCCAGTGCCCATTGTGAAAAAGGGACCATCTCTATCCGTGCTATCGGATGGGCGAGGGTGTTTTCCAAGTTCATCGTCACCACGATAATCTCTTTTACCTGATGGGTAATGATAAATCCCTCCAAAACTTCTACTTTTTTAAAGAGCGCATGCTCGTTGGCAAACGCCGATGCTAAGATGATTTGATTTCGAGCAGGCAGGTAAAAATCGATCCCCTCATCATAGTAGCACTCTATATTATGTTTAATAAGTTCTAAAAAAATCAGGTTTTCAAACACTTTGCCGAAATGTTTTTGGAGAGAGAGTGCATGTTTGATCGCAATATCTGACAGATAGAGCTTTTTAATCGCGCTGGGGTGGTTAAATTTTTCACACCCATATAGATACCGTTTATCCAGCATCATTTGAAGATGGGTGTAAAGTTTGTCTTTAGAGATTTTACGATCCTCTTTGAGCCGTTCATAGAGATTATAGGCAGAGACTTTCTGGGTGAGCATTTTAGAGGCTTGGATGAGGAGCGAGATTTCGATATCCCCCAGTGCGTAGGTGAGTGTTTTTTGGAGATAGAGGGAGCGCTCTTCATTGTGTATTTTATGCATAGCCGGAAAGCCGCCGAGCTGAAAAAAGTGGTTGAGGGCAGTAGAGTCGTATTTTGGCTCAAAAGCGAGAAACTCTTCGAAATCGAGAAGATTTAGCGTCAGGGTTTCAAATACGGTTGTATTGGGATATTCGGATGAGAGGATGATTTGTTCCATCTCAAAAAGTTTTATCTCTTCACGATAATTATCAAGGGCTAGAATCCTGATTTTATTCTCGCGACACAAAGGTTCAAGAATTTCATTAAGCTCCCGTGTATCCAGTCGGATATCACGACAGTCGAGATAGAGATAGGTGGATTTTTTATGGGAAAGCAAATATTGTTTAATAAGGGATGTTTTTCCCGCCTGTGCAATGCCGGTAATCCATACGCTCTCATTGTTCAGGGATGCTTTACGCTCAATGAAACCGGTTTGGTGTAAATCGTTGCGATAATACTCGTCTAATAATGTTTTCATGGCTAAAATAATAACCAAAATTTTATAGCTTCCTTATTAAAAGGAAACAAATTTACATGTATACCCTGTTTTTACCCCCAAAATCATTGACCAGGGGTTGTTATGTCGCTATAATTTCAGCTGCCTTAAATAGTCAGCATCGACTGACGAGTTCTTTATAGAGGAAAACATTATGGAAAAGATTCGTTTGAAACTTAGAGCATACGATCATCGTGTACTCGATCGTTCAGTAGCTTCTATCGTTGAAGCCGTAAAGCGTACAGGTGCGGAAATCCGTGGACCAATACCTTTGCCAACAAAGATTCGTAAATATACGGTTCTTAAGTCACCTCACGTTAACAAAAGTTCACGTGAGCAATTTGAGATTCGTATGCACGCACGTTTGATTGATATCGTATCAGCTACGCCTGACACGGTTGATTCATTAATGAAGCTTGACTTGGCTCCGGAAGTGGACGTAGAAGTTCGCTCTATGGACAAGTAAGGAGTGGGTATGGAATACATTGTAGAAAAAATCGGCATGAGCCGAACAATCGGTGCGAAAAGCCAAGCGGTAACTCTTTTAAAAGTAAAAGAAGTGAAAGTTTGTGAAGTAGTAGATGGCACAGCTCTCGTAGCATACAGCCAAGGAAAAGCACACAATAAGCCAATTGAGGGTCAGCAAAAGAAATATAACCTTTCTGCTGAATTCAACAAATTCGCGACATTGGAAGTTGCTAACACAGAAGCGGGTGATCAAGATATGACACCTTTAACTGATGCAAAAACAGTTAAAAGTGCATTCAACACCAAAGGTCGCGGTTTTACCGGCGTTATGAAACGTTGGAATTTTGCCGGCGGACCAGGCGCACACGGTCACCGTTTTCACCGTACTGGTGGATCTATCGGTAACCGCGAATGGCCAGGTAAAGTCCAAAAAGGGCGCAAAATGTCTGGTCAATACGGTAACGAGTTAGTGACTGTAAAAAATAAAGTGATGTCTTTTGACGCACAAAACGGTGTATTGGTTGTCGTGGGCGCTGTCCCAGGTGCAAACGGTGCGCTAGGTCGAGTAAAGGTTGTTAAACAATGAGTGCTATTGTCTTAAACGAAAAATTCGAAAGAGCTTCTGAACTGGCATTGCCTGAGAGTTTTAGCGGTATTAATACCCATAACCTCTGGTTGTACGTTAAATCGTACCAAGCAAGTATCCGTTCAAACACAGCGTCAGCTAAGACACGTTCTGAGATGCGCGGTGGTGGTAAAAAACCATGGGCTCAAAAAGGTAAAGGTGGCGCACGTGCTGGTTCACGTCGTTCACCAATCTTTGTTGGTGGTGCGGTAGCTCACGGTCCAAACACGGGCCGTAACTATGATCAAAAAATCAACAAAAAACAAAAGAAATTGGCGCTTAGATGTGCGTTGGATGCTTTGTCAACTGCTGGGAAATTGTTCATCGTTGATTCGATCGACGTTCCAACGGGTAAAACTAAAGACGCATTGGCGTTGTTCAACACATTGAACGTACGTGACGCGTTATTGGTTAAACAGATTCTCGATGAGAATACCTATCTTGCATTCCGCAACATTGCTTCTACGTACGTTATAGAAGAGAATGAACTCAACGCCTTTTTGGCTGCGACATACCGTTCGGTGGTTATCGAAAAAGCGGTATGGGAAAATCTGACTAAAGAGAGCTGAGATGGCAGATATTACTGATATCAAATCGATCCTATATACAGAGAAGACTTTAGGTCTTCAAGAAGAGGGCGTAATCGTAGTTCAAACGTCAACACGTATGACTAAGAATGGCCTCAAAGAGGTGTTTAGAGAGTATTTCGGAATCGTTCCGACTCGCGTTAACTCACTAAATCAAGACGGAAAAGTAAAACGTTTCCGTGGTCTTACTGGTAAGCAAAATGACTTTAAAAAGTTTTATGTGAAGCTTCCAGAAGGCGCACAAATCGATAGTTTGGCGGTGTAATTATGGCAATCAAAACCTATAAACCAACAACTCCTAGCCGACGTTTTATGACGAATGTTGACAACTCTGACATTACAGCAAAAGCGTCTGTACGTGCATTGTTGACAAAACTTCCAGCGCATGCAGGTCGTAATAGCAACGGACGTATCACGTCACGTCATAAAGAAGCGGGAGCTAAAAAGCTTTACCGTATTATCGATTTCAAACGTAATAAACTTGGTGTTCCAGGTACAGTAGCAGCGATCGAATACGATCCATACCGTAACTGTCGTATCGCTCTTATTAACTATACTGATGGTGACAAACGTTATGTTCTTCAGCCAAAAGGGTTAAATGTAGGTGATGTAATCACTTCAGCAGAGAGCGGTTTGGACATCAAAGTCGGTAACGCTATGAAATTGATGAATATCCCTGTGGGTACTACTATTCATAACATTGAGCTAAAACCGGGCAAAGGCGGACAAATCGTTCGTTCAGCAGGAACATCAGCACAAATCATGGGTCGTGAGGGAAAATACGTATCACTACGTCTTCCATCAAGCGAAATGCGTTATGTTTTGGGTGAATGTATGGCGACTATCGGTACTGTCGGAAACGAAGAGTATATCAATATCGTTATCGGTAAAGCCGGTCGTTCACGTCATATGGGTATCCGTCCACAGACTCGTGGTTCTGCAATGAATCCTATTGACCACCCGCATGGTGGTGGTGAAGGTAAAACGAATTCAGGACGTCACCCGGTTACTCCATGGGGTAAACCGACTAAAGGTGCTAAAACACGTCATAAGAAAGCAAGTGATAGACTTATTATTACTCGCCGTAAATCAAATCCGAAGAGGTAGAGTATGGCTAGATCAGTAAAAAAAGGACCATTCGTTGATGGACACCTTATGAAAAAAGTGATTGCTGCCAAAGAGACAAAAAGCAACAAGCCTATCAAAACATGGTCACGCCGTAGCATGATCTTGCCAGATATGATCGGCTTGACGTTTACTGTCCATAATGGCCGTCAGTTTATACCTGTTTTCGTAACAGAAAACCACGTTGGGTATAAGCTTGGTGAATTCGCACCAACACGTACATTTAAGGGCCATAAAGGTTCTGTACAAAAGAAAATCGGGAAATAAGGAAGAGATATGGCAAGAGCATTATTAAAATTCGTTCGCGTATCTCCGACTAAATCTCGTTTGATCGCTCGCGAAGTACAAGGTATGAATGCAGAACAAGCATTGGCAGCGTTGGAGTTCACTCCGAACAAAGCAGCAAAAATCATTGCTAAAGTCGTTGCATCAGCAGTTGCGAACAGCGGTAGCGAAGCGGAAGATTGTGTTATTAAATCATGCCGCGTTGACAATGGCCCGGTATTGAAGCGTTTTACGCAACGAGCACGTGGTACAGCGTCAGGCATCCGTAAACCGACTGCGCACATTTTGGTAGAAGTAGAGGGTAAATAATTATGGGTCATAAAGTTAATCCTATCGGACTTCGTCTTGGTATCAACCGCAACTGGGAATCTCGTTGGTTTCCTAACTTTAAAACAGCTGCGGTCTCTTTAGGCGAAGATTATAAAATCCGTACATTTTTGAAAAAAGAACTCTATTATGCCGGTGTGAGCAACATCGTTATTGAACGTACAGCTAAGCGTCTTCGTGTAACGATCATCGCAGCTCGTCCGGGAATCATCATCGGTAAAAAAGGTTCAGATATTGAGAAGATCAAAGATTCTCTCAATAAATTGATCGGTAAACCGGTTGCACTAAACATTAAAGAAGAGAAAAAAGCACAAGCATCAGCACAATTGGTTGCAGAAAACGTTGCTACTCAACTAGAAAAACGTGTTGCATTTCGTCGTGCTATGAAAAAAGTTATGCAAAATGCACAACGTGCCGGCGCAAAAGGGATCAAAGTCTCTGTTGCAGGTCGTCTTGGTGGTGCTGAAATCGCTCGTACAGAATGGTATCTAGAGGGACGTGTTCCTCTTCATACTCTTCGTGCGAAAATCGATTACGGTTTTGCTGAAGCACACACCACTTACGGTGTAATCGGTATTAAAGTTTGGATTTTCAAAGGTGAGGTTCTCACTAAAGGTATCCAACCTGAAGCCAAAGAAACTAAAGAAGAGGGTCGTGAAGATCAGCAACGCCGCCCTCGTCGAAAGGTTAACTAATCATGTTAATGCCTAAGCGTACGAAATATCGTAAACAAATGAAAGGGCGTAACCGTGGTTACGCTACTGTCGGAAATAAACTTGAATTCGGTTCTATCGGATTCAAAGCAACGGAAGCGGGACGTATTAACTCTCGCCAAATCGAAGCGGCTCGTATCTCAGCTACCCGTCATATTAAACGTACGGGTAAAATCTGGATTCGCGTGTTCCCTGCTAAGCCTTTGACTGCCAAACCACTTGAAGTGCGTATGGGTAAAGGTAAAGGTGCGGTGGATCAATGGGTTATGAACATCAAGCCAGGCCGTATCATTTTTGAAATGGGTGGAGTTGAAGAGACTCTTGCTCGCGAAGCGTTAGCGCTTGCTATGCAAAAGCTTCCGTTCAAAACCAAAATTGTAACATTGGAGATGAGCAATGAAATATACTGATTTAAACGGTAAAACCGCTGCTGAACTTCAAGGCGTGCTCAAAGAGAAAAAGATTGAGCTTTTCACTTTGAAAATTAAGCAAAAAATGATGCAATTGACGAATACGAGCGAACTTCGCACGGCAAAAAAAGACATTGCACGTATCAACACCGCGCTTAGCGCAGTGAAGTAAGGGTCGATCTATGACACATAAACGTGAAATTCAAGGTATCGTAGTAACAAACGGAGCAGACAAGACAGCAACTATCGTTGTTGAACGTCGTGTTATGCACCCACGTTACCACAAAACGGTAAAACGTTTCAAAAAATATATGGTACATGATGAAAATAACCAACTTAATGTTGGTGATGAAATCATCGCTATCGAGTGCCGTCCGCTTAGTAAAAGCAAATCATTCCGCCTTAAAACTCTTGTAAAAGCAGGAGTAAGCGCATGATTCAAAGTTTTACTCGTTTAGCAGTAGCGGATAACACAGGTGCAAAAGAGATCATGTGTATCAAAGTTCTTGGCGGTTCAAAACGTCGTTACGCAACAGTAGGGGATGTTATCATCGCTTCTGTTAAAAAAGCGACGCCAACCGGTAAAGTAAAAAAAGGTCAAGTAGTAACCGCAGTTGTTGTTCGTACGAAAAAAGAGATCCACCGTGAAAACGGTTCTTTGATTCGTTTCGACGAAAATGCAGCCGTTATTCTTGATAAAAAACGTGAGCCTGTCGGGACACGTATTTTCGGACCTATCGGACGTGAAGTTCGTTACGCAGGTTTCATGAAAATCGTATCTTTGGCTCCGGAGGTTGTATGATGGCAAAATTTAATTTCAAAAAAGGCGATACTGTTGAAGTAATCGCTGGCGACGACAAAGGGACTAAAGCAGAAGTGCTTCAAGTTATGCCTAAGAAAAACAAAGTAATCGTTAAGGGTGTTCGTGTTGCGAAAAAAGCGATCAAACCTACCGAGCAAAATCCACAAGGCGGATTCTTGAACAAAGAGATGCCTGTTGATGCATCAAATGTCCGTAAAGTTGAGGCGTAATCATGGCACGACTAAAAGATAAATATTTGGCTCTTAAGCCTGAGCTACAAGCGGCTCTTGGTATTGCCAACACTATGCAGACTCCTAAGCTTGAAAAAGTGATTATTTCTGTCGGTTGTGGCTTTGCTATGAAAGACAACAAATTAATCCAAAGTATCCAAGATACGATCAGCAATATCGCTGGACAACGTGCTTCTGTAGTCGTTGCGCGTAAATCTGTTGCTGGATTTAAAGTACGTGAAGGGATGCCTGTCGGTGTAAAAGTTACACTACGCGGCGCTCAAATGTACGATTTCTTGGATAAGCTAATTAGCGTATCTCTTCCTCGTATGAAAGACTTCCGTGGTATTCCACGTAATGGTTTCGACGGTCGCGGAAACTACAACTTCGGTTTGACCGAGCAATTGATTTTTCCTGAAGTTGATTACGATTCAATTATGCAAATCCACGGGATGAATATCACCGTAGTAACAAGCGCTACTGCTGACCGAGATGCTTTCAAGCTTCTTGAGATGGTGGGTATGCCGTTTGCAAAAGGAAAAGAATAATGGCTAAAAAGTCAATGATCGCTAAAGCGGCTCGCACACCAAAGTTTGCAGTTCGCGCGTACACTCGTTGTCAGATTTGTGGTCGTCCACACTCTGTTATCAGCGATTTCGGAATTTGTCGCATATGCTTTCGTAAGATGGCAAATGAAGGGTTACTCCCAGGCGTTAGAAAGTCAAGCTGGTAAGTCCAGTTTGATACTCCTAATGATTAGATATTAAGGAAAATAAATGGTTAATGATTTAATCGCGGATTCGTTGACACGTATCCGTAATGCTGCAATGCGTCGTCTTGATTCAACTACACTTATGCATTCTAAAACAGTAGAAGCGGTAGTTGCTATTTTGGCAGACAAAGGGTATGTTGAGAGTTTTAATGTCATCGAAAATGGCGTTAAGAAAACAATCAATGTAGTATTAAAGTATGATGTTAATGGTCGTACAGTAATTAATGAGGTAAAGCGTATTTCTAAATCAGGAAGACGTGTTTACAAAGGCGTGAGCGAGCTTAAACGTTTCAAAAACGGTTATGGTACAATCATTGTCAGCAGTTCAAGAGGGGTTCTTCCTAACGATAAAGCATTCGAGCTTGGCGTTGGCGGCGAAGTCCTTTGTACGATTTGGTAAGGAGATAAGATGTCACGTATTGGAAAAAAACCTGTCACTATCCCTGCTGAAATCGTTGCGACTCTTGAGAATGGTGTAATCACTTTTGTAAAAGGTGAAACAACACATACTCTTGATACACGCGGAAACTGTGGAGTAACGTTAGAAGATAACTCTTTGAGCTTTGCTACTAACTCTGATGACCGTGCGGATCGTGCCTTTTGGGGTACATATCGTGCGCTTGCACAAAACATCATTGTTGGCTTAACTACCGGTTTTGAGAAGAAACTCGAAATCAATGGTGTTGGTTACCGTGCTGCTGTTGAAGGTGCTATTTTGAAACTACAATTGGGCTTCAGCCATGATATTCTTTTTGATATCCCAGCTGGTGTTGCGATCTCAGTAGAGAAAAACGTTATCAGCATCAAAGGCAGTGATAAGCAACAAATTGGACAAATTGCAGCGGTTATTCGTTCATTCCGCCCACCTGAGCCATATAAAGGTAAGGGTGTTAAATACTCTGATGAAGTTATCCGACGTAAAGCCGGTAAGACATCTAAGAAATAAGGGGCGATGATATGACAGCTAAAACACTCAAAAATAAATCAGCGAAACGTTTACAACGTAAGCGCCGTATTCGCTCCAAAATTTCAGGATGCGCGAGTTTGCCTCGTGTATCAGTATTTCGCTCTAACCGCTTTATCAGCGCACAAGCGATTAACGATGAGCAAGGGACAACTCTTGCAGCCGTACACTCAAAAACTTTGGGTCTTAAAGCCAATATGGAAGATGCTGCTAAAGCGGGCGCTGTATTTGCAAAAACCCTAAAAGATGCTGGGATTAATGAAGTGACGTTTGATCGTAACGGATTTTTGTACCATGGTGTCATAAAAGCATTTGCCGAAGCACTTCGCGCGAATGAAATCAAGTTTTAAGGGCTGAATGATGAATCCTATTAATAGAGAAGAATTTTCAGAAGCGATCGTAAACATCGGTCGTGTAACCAAAGTTGTAAAAGGTGGACGACGTTTTCGTTTTACCGCACTTGTGGTTGTTGGTAATAAAAAAGGGACTGTCGGTTACGGTGTCGGTAAAGCCAAAGAGGTTCCTGATGCTATCCGTAAAGCGGTAGACGAAGCGTTCAAAAATCTCACAGTTGTGAAGATCAAAGGGACCACTATTGCACACGACATCGAAGTAAAATACAACGCAAGTCGTATGTTGCTTAAACCGGCATCTGAAGGTACAGGAGTTATCGCCGGCGGCGCTGCTCGTCCTGTTCTTGAGCTTGCAGGGATCCAAGACATCTTGACGAAGTCT
Organism: Sulfuricurvum sp.; assembly: GCA_036821965.1. Classification (GTDB taxonomy): domain Bacteria; phylum Campylobacterota; class Campylobacteria; order Campylobacterales; family Sulfurimonadaceae; genus Sulfuricurvum. The sequence goes on along the minus strand of DAISIO010000002.1, from coordinate 499,224 downwards.
TTGGGTTCAAACAATCCAAACACCGTGGTTCGTGCAACAGTTGATGCACTTTCACGTATCAAAGGATAAGGTATGGCACTCGAAAATTTAACACCTGCTGAGGGGTCAACCCACAGCAGAAAACGTCTCGGTCGTGGCGCTGGTAGTGGTACCGGTAAAACTTCTGGTAAAGGACACAAAGGTCAAAAAGCCCGTGGAGGTTACAATGAAAAGCGTAACTTCGAGGGTGGACAACAGCCTCTTGCTCGCCGTTTGCCAAAAGTCGGATTTACATCACGTGTTGTAAAACCAACGATTATTAATGTTGAAAAAACAAAAGTAATTTCTGAACTTTCAGAGATCACTATGGAAACAATCCGTAGCGTACACCGTTTGAAAAAATCGGTCACACGAGTTAAACTCGTAGGTGCAAGCGCAAAAGAATTAGCATCTAAAATTAAAGACGAAAACGTTACAACTACTGGTAAGTAATGAATCAGCAACTTGTAAACAAGATCTTAATTACGATCGGTTTTCTTTTTATCTTCCGTCTACTGGCATACGTGCCGGTACCGGGTGTTGACACAGCCGTCATCGCTTCATTTTTTGATCAACATCAAGCGGATGCATTAGGCTTATTTAATATGTTTAGCGGTAACGCCGTAGAACGCCTCTCGATTATCTCCCTTGGTATTATGCCCTACATCACTGCATCCATTATTATGGAACTTCTAGCAGCCACTTTTCCGAACTTAGCGCAAATGAAAAAAGAACGTGATGGTATGGTTAAATACATGCAAATCATCCGTTATGCAACGATAGCGATTACGATTGTTCAAGCGGTTGGTGTCAGTGTTGGACTGCAAAGTATGACGGGCAAAGAGGGGGCAAGTGCAATCTTGGTGGATCACTCTACGTTTATGCTCCTTGCCGTCGTTTCGATGTTGGCAGGTACAATGCTGTTGATGTGGATTGGGGAACAAATTACACAAAGCGGTATCGGCAACGGTGTCTCTTTGATCATTTTCGCCGGTATTGTTTCGGCGATTCCCAGTGCGATTTCTCAGGCGATTACGATGGTCAATACGGGGGCAATGAGCTTTATAGCGGTTCTTGCAATTCTTGCGTTGGTGATCACTACGGTGCTTGTTATCATCTATGTCGAGCTGGGTGAACGTCGTATTCCTGTCACCTACGCGAAAAAAACGATGCTGCAAAATCAAAACAAACGGGTTATGAACTATATCCCCGTCAAAGTGAATCTTTCTGGGGTTATTCCTGTTATCTTTGCTTCGGCAATTTTGATGTTCCCGATGACAGTTTTATCTAGCAGTACAAACCCTACTATACAAGCGATTGCGGATGTACTGAATCCAAATCACTATTTCTTTAACTTTTTGACGTTCGTGTTTGTTGTATTTTTTGCATTCTTTTATGCGTCTATCGTATTTAATGCCAAAGATATTGCCGACAATTTAAAACGTCAAGGCGGATTTATTCCCGGTGTTCGCCCCGGTGATTCGACCAAAGAGTTCTTGAACGATACGGCAGGTCGTTTGACCATTACCGGTGCGATTTATCTCGGACTTATTGCAACGTTGCCGTGGGTTATCGTAAAAGCGATGGGGGTTCCGTTTTTCTTCGGAGGAACAGCTGTCCTTATCGTGGTTCAAGTAGCCCTCGATACCATGCGCCGTGTTGAAGCGCAAGTGTATACGAGCAAATATCAAACCCTTAGTGCTGTCGGTCTATAAAAATGGCCATTGCATTACGTAAAAATGACGAAATAGCCAAACTTCGTGCTGCGAATAAAATCGTAGCAGAAACGTTGGAGCTGCTGCGGGCACATGCAAAAGTAGGTGTCTCATTAAAAGAGTTGGACGCACTGGGTGAAGAGTATATCCGCTCTCAGTATGCGAAACCCTCCTTTAAAGGGCTCTACGGTTTTCCAAGTGCGGTATGCACCTCTGTCAATGAAGTCATTATCCACGGTATCCCTACCGATTATAAACTGCAAGAGGGCGACATCGTCGGCTTTGATGTAGGGTCTGAAAAGGCTGGTTATTTTGGGGATGCTGCTATTACGATGGGCATTGGAACAATATCCCAAGAAGATGAGGCATTGATCGCTTGCGCGAGAGATACTCTTTATCATGCCATCGATATTATCAATGATCGTATGCGTTTCAAAGAGCTTTCTCATGAGATGGAGAAATTTATCCTTTCACGCGGTTTCGTTCCATTACGCAATTTTTGTGGACACGGTATCGGTAAAAAACCGCATGAAGAGCCAGAAATCCCCAACTATTTCGATGGGGATAATTCCAAAGCGGGACCAAAAATAAAAAACGGAATGGTTTTTTGTTTGGAACCGATGATTTGTCAAAAAGAGGGGACTTCCAAAATTTTGACAAACGGTTGGGATGTGGTAAGTACAGACGGGCTGCGAGGCTCTCATTACGAGCATACGGTTGCGATTATCAACGGTAGAGCTGAAATTTTATCAATCACGTAAAGGAATTTTATGGCAAAAGATGATGTCATCGAAGTAGACGGAAAGATTGTTGAAGCACTACCGAACGCAACGTTTCGTGTGGAGCTTCCAAATGGGCATGTGATTTTATGTCACATTGCCGGAAAAATGCGTATGCACTATATCAAAATTCTACCGGGCGATACGGTTAAACTCGAACTCACCCCATACAGTCTTGATAAAGGGCGTATTACGTACCGTTACAAATAAATCCTTGCATCTGCAGGGATTTACACTAAAGTCTACTATAATAGTGCATTTAATCGAAAGAGCAAAAATGCACCGCGAATTAGCACATCCTCTTATCGAGTCTCTTGTCAACACGCTGCGAGACAATACACTTGAACCTTTTGTATTCCGTCACATCATCAAAGAAATAACAAAAATATTGCTGTATGAAGCGATGAATAATCAAAAACTATGTGCCAAAGAAATCATGACATGGGACGGTGTCAAAACATATTCGTATGTGCCTGAAGACGATATTGTCGTCGTTTCGGTATTAAGAGCGGGACTATCGATGCACGAAGCGGTTATCGATACGCTAAAGAGGGCACAATCGGGCTTTCTGGGGATTAAGCGAGATGAAGTAACCCATCGGAGTATCTTGTATTATGATCGTGTTGAAGATTGCAGCGGTAAGAAAGTTATATTACTAGATCCGATGGTGGCAACCGGTGGATCATTATGCGATGCTATTCGCGTATTAAAACAAAAAAATGCCGGTGAAATATATACACTCAACATCCTTGCATCACCGGAAGGGATACAACGGGTGATGGGCGAATATCCGCAGATAGAAATGGTCATAGCCAAGATAGATGAAAAATTGAGCAAGGATAAATATATTCTTCCAGGTTTGGGAGATGCGGGAGATAGGGCCTATAATACTTTAGGATAATGAAAAAGATAGGGTAAAAACTGTTTTAGCGCCAAAATCCGACGCTAAAAGTTTACTTTACAAAGCTGCAGCAGTAATCACTCACGGTTTTAACTTTCAAATGAAACGCACTGTTAGCCGGAACGTCAAAACTTTGAGGTCCATTAATGCTGATCCACTCTTCTGATCCTGGAAGCTGAACCTCCATCTCTCCGCTCATTATTTCCATAATCTCTTTATCGCCTGTGTTGAACGTATACTCACCCGGCAACATAATTCCTAACGTTTTCATACTTCCGTCGGAAAAATGGAGGGTACGACTGGTTACTTTTCCCTCGAAATAGATATTTGCTTTTTTGTCTGCGGTGACATTTACAAATTGTGTCATAGGTGTCCTTTTGAAAATTTTGAGAAATTATAGCGGATTGAGCTCTTTCTTTATATTCTTAGGGAGGTGGGCAAAGGGATATTTTAGATCAACTCTCTCTTCGTCTCCATCTTTGATGATAACTTCCAGTGTCATTTCACTGCGATCAAAATTGACGAGCGTGTAGACTTTATCGTCTTCCGTGTAGGATAAACGTCGCCCTTGCAAATTCATAAATGCTCTCTTTTTTGGTCTATATCCCATAAATTCCGTTCTCCTTAATGGTTATTTTTTTGTTTTCACTGAGTTTGGTCAAGGCAGCTTTAAAATTCTTCTTGCTTAATCCAAACTTTTTTTGGATCAGTTCCGCATCACTTTTATAGTTGTAGGGGAGCATACCACCATTGGCTTGTAGGAGGGTAAGAATTTTTTCACTGGCGTCATCGAATTTTGCTTTTCCCACTTTTTGTAGAGAGAGATCAAGCTTTCCATCGTCACGGCGCAGTTTTACAAATCCATTTATGATTTGCCCTGAGCGGATAGGTTCATACACTTCATTGGCATAAATCATCCCCTCATAGCGGTCATCAACAATCGCTTTATACCCCATAGGTGTTTTGGCGATAATCATAAAGTTGACGGGAGTATTAGGGTAAAACTCTCTAGGGGCTTCAATGAGTGCCGCACTTATTTTCTCTGTCCCAACGAGACGATTGGTTTGTTCATCCAAGATAACACGGACAATACGCTTTTCGCCGACAACAAAAGGGCGTTTTTGCATCACCCGCGGAACAAAAAGGTCTTTGGGCAATCCCCAGTTGACAAATGCCCCGATAGGGGTGGTATCGACTACTTCTACAAAGCAAAGTTGATTGACCATTGCCTTAGGCATTACAGTGCTTGCTACAGGACGATCTTCACTGTCTGTATAGACGAAAACATCAATGGTATCACCGATGTGCATTTTGTCTGTAACGTATTGGTTGGGTAATAGAATATCGCTCTCATCGAGTGCGCGTAAAAAAAGACCCGGTGTTGTATCTCTGTCGATAGTGAGGATATTTATTTCCCCGATTTTTAGTGTTTCATTCATAAGGGGTATTATAGCGTGTTTCGTCTATTGCGTAATTAACGACTTTCGCAGCGGCGAGCTCATACACCATCGCGTTGGGATGATTTTTACGTCGGAATCTTTTTCAAATGCTTCTATGTTCTCGTCCACCATCATAAATCCATTTGCACGTGACAATGGCAATACCATCCCGGGGCCAAATTTTTCACATGGGGTAAAAGTTTCACCGTCGAACCATCCGGGGATAAGAGAGCGTCTCCCTTTTTTCATTTTAAACGGGAGACTTATCTTGGTTGTGATCGTGCTGAGATATTTATCTGTACGACCGCTCAGAGCCATAATGGTACTTTGGGCGAAAAGCTCAAAGCATAATGATGCGGCAAGAGGATTTCCCGGTAAATTTAGGATGAGAGTCTCTCCTATCTTTCCGAACGTAGTCGGTTTCCCCGGTTTGATGTCGACGCTTTCAAAAAGGGTCTCCACCCCTAGAGAGCGAAACGCTTCTTTGGTGTAGTCTGCATCTCCTACGCTTACCCCACCCGAGGTGATGATGAAATCAGCATCCAGAGCACTACGGATGTGTTTTTGGATACTTTCCAGTGTATCTTCCGTCGTCCCTGTAAAGATAACATCGCACCCGAGCTCTTGCGCACGCGCTGCAAAGGTCGGGGTATTCGTATTGTAGAGTTGATGAGAGGTAATGGTTTCAAAGTGCATTTTTAGTTCGTTTCCTGACGCGAAAAGGGCAACTCTTGGAATGCGAAACGTGTGGATATGGGTGCGTCCTTGAGAGGCTAAGAGGGTAATATGATGGGCATGCAGCGTCGTCCCTTTTTCCAGTAGCAAATCGCCCGATTGAATATCCTCTCCTTTGAGACGGATGTGCTGAGAGGCTTTAATGGAGTGGGGCAGGGTAACTTTATCTTCCGTGAAGTGTACCTCTTCGATAGGGACGATGGCTTCACATCCTGTAGGGATCTTGGCTCCTGTCATGATACGGATGCATTGATCGTCGACCATACGGACATCTTCTTTGTCCCCTGCAAAAATAGTACACGATTGGATGAGGGTTTTGCCGGCATCTTTGAGATAGACAGCGTAACCATCCATCGCTGAGTTATCGAATGGGGGGAGCGAATGGGTAGCGACAATTTTTTCGGCCAATACACGCCCTAAAGCATTTTCTATGGGAATGATCTCATTCTCCATCGAATGTGCATATGTGTAAATAAGTGTCAAAGCCTCTTCAACCGATACTGCCATTGCTTAACTCCCAACCACGTTTTAAATCATTATAGACAAAATACGGTAAAATCTCCTTTATGGAAGCACTATATACACTTGGATTAGAAATACATACAGTTGGAGTTCTTGTTTTGATGGGGGTAGTGGGATTTAATATCCTGATGCTTGCCTTGTCAACGCAAGTGATACGTTACGCAAAAAGAATGCGTATTGTTATGCCGATTTCAGCAACGCTTATCGCGGTAACACTTTTAACGGGTGCCATTATGATGGCAGGAAAACATTTGGAGTTTTCGGTTGCGAACAGCGCTATGATTATTGCCGGTATTGTAATGATTGTTTTGGAGGCAAAACGGTACAAGACGCTGAAGCGGAAGACAGATATTTCGAAAGAAACATCATTTGAGACGTATAAAATTAAAGCATACCGTTATTTAGGGATAGAAATGGCGATATTAATGATCTTGAGTGTTTGGATGATGGTATGAAATATATGCTTCATCCTCAAGCGGGTTCAGCTGAGCTTGTTGTTTCGGGCGAGGAGTACAAATACCTGATAAAAGTACGTCGTCATACCCTTGGTGATTTGATTGTCTTTCGTCATCGGGATGATTTGCAGCAGGAGCATTGGTATCGTTTAGAGCGTACCGATGGGCGTAATGGTTATTTCACATTGGAAAGCTCCCAGAAATTATCGTGCGAAGCACCTAAAAAGCTTCATATTGGATGGTGTATCGTAGATCCGAAAACGATAGAAAAAACATTGCCGATGTTGATGGAGTTGGGGGTTTCTCAAATCACTTTTATCCATTGTAAACGTTCTCAGCGTAATTTTCGATACGATTTTGAGCGTTTTAATCGTATTATGGAAAGCTCGATGATGCAATGCGGTCGCACATCGTTTATTGCATTATCGGAATCTCCCGCACTTAGTACCTTTTTAAAAGAACATCCCAAGACGCTTATTCTCGATTTTGGCGGTGACGTGTTGAGTAAAAATGAGGAGTTTGATACGGTGATAATCGGGTGCGAGGGGGGATTTGATGAGAGTGAGCGGAAGCTTTTTGACGCACATCGCATTCGTCATTTCAGTTCGCCTATGATTTTACGCTCCGAGACGGCGGCGGTTGCTATTGCATCTATAATGTTGTAGATTTAAGTTTTTTTGGATATAATTCGCGTCCAACAATCCGTTCCCAGGTACGGATGTAAAATCAAAACCGACTGACGTACAACGCCGTCATTCACAAGGTAAAATTATGAAAAAAGATCTTCACCCTAATGTAATAGAGTGCGCAGTAAGTTGTGCTTGTGGTAATACTTTTACTACAACCAGTATCAAAGATTCGATTCGCGTCGATATTTGTAATGAATGTCACCCGTTCTATACTGGTTCTGAGCGTCAAGTTGACACTGCCGGACGTATTGATAAATTCAAAAAACGTTACGCGTTAAATCAGTAATTTGAACGCCATCGAGGCAAAGCCCCGATGGCTTCGCTAGCCGCTAAGGCACTAAAGCTAGCCTCTGACGAGGCAGATTTAAATGCCATTATAATAAAAGCCTTGCTTTTTAAAGCAGATTAAGAAGAAAAATGCTTTCTCTCGTTCCTACTCCCATCGGTAATATTTCCGATATTTCACTCCGATCTCTTGAAGTTCTCGCCACTGCTGATATTATCCTATGCGAAGATACCCGTGTTACTAAAAAACTCATACATCTGCTCAAAGAGCGTCATGGGCTCACTACTAATGAACCGCAGTTCCTTAGTCTCCATTCCCACAATGAAGCGGAGTTCGTTTCCAAACTTACCCCCGATTTTTTTAATGCCAATGTGCTGTATGTCAGTGATGCAGGAATGCCTGGGATTAGCGATCCAGGGCAATTGCTCGTACGGTATTGTTTGGACAATGAGGTAAAATACGATATTTTACCGGGAGCCAATGCCGTATTGAGCGCATTCGTTGCGAGTGGCTTTTGTGAGACAAAAATGCTCTTTTTCGGATTTTTACCGCACAAAGGAAATGACCGTTCCGCTGCCCTTCAAGAGGCTCTTTTTAATGGTTATACTACGGTCCTCTATGAATCACCCAAGCGTTTGGATAAGCTACTCCAGGAACTTGTCGTGTCGGCACCCTTGCGTCGCGTGTTTTTGGCCAAAGAGATTACCAAAAAATATCAACGCTTTTATCAAGGGTTTGCATCCGAACTCCTCTCCCAAATGGAAGGGGAAATTCGGGGTGAATGGGTGGTGGTGATTGAAGCTTCCGATTCTTGCGGTGCAAGCTTGAATGAAGCCGACATCCTAGCCCTCGATATACCCAAAAAAGCGGCATCCAAGCTCATCGCCAAGATTACCGGCGAAAACCCAAAAGAGTGCTATACACGCCTCTTAAACTTATAAGGATAATTTTATGCTCATTTACGGAAAACAACCAGTATTTTATGCACTTGAACGTCATCGTGATCGGATAAAAACACTCTACCTTGCCAAAGAGGTCGATAAAAAAGAGTACGGTCAATTGATGAAAATGGGCTTTGAGATTAAGAGAATACCCGAGATTGCAGCACAATCAATGGTTAAAGGGGGTAATCATCAAGGGTATATTGCCGAGATTTCACAAATAGTTCCATATGCCTCTCCTTTTTTGAAAAAATGTGGTTTTATCGTCGTTTTAAGCTCTATCACCGATATGGGAAACATGGGTTCGTTAGTACGCAGTGCCTATGCTCTTGGTGTTGAAGCACTTGTGATTACCGGTATCCGAGAACCAAATTTAGAAGCTTTAATCCGAACCAGCAGCGGGGCAGCGCTTGACTTGCCTATCGTAGTCGTTCATAATATACATGATGTGATGCATGAGCTTAAGCAATCAGGATTTACCCTTTATGGTGCAACACTGGATGGCAAAAATGTACGAGAGATGAGTTTTGACTCCAAGCGTGCGTTGTTTTTAGGCAGCGAGGGTGAGGGGTTGAGCGGTCGTGTTGAAAAAGGGCTTGACCATGGGGTATCCATTCAAATGGCACATGATTTCGATTCACTCAATGTGGGTGTTGCAGGAGCAATTTTAATGGAGAGAATGCGATGAGTACGATTACGACCTTTGAAGATTTACAAAACCTAGGGGTCAATCCGCTACATGAGCACACGCATATTTCGCGTCACCAGCTCGAGCTGGTGCTAAATAAGTCTTTTGACCAACTTACGCGTGTTCAGTTTATGGGATTTGTCTCCATTTTAGAGCGTGAATATGCCATTGATCTTACAGCTCTACGAAATGAATATGATACGCAAATCCCGAAACAGAAGACTCTTGAGGGGGTAACCCAATCGACTGTTTTGCAGGCTCACTCTACCGCTCGCCAAAAATGGATAGTGGGTGCGATCGGTGCGATTATCATTCTTGTACTTGTAGCTTCAATGACGCAAGGAGAGCTCAGCACTGCTCCCAAAGAAGAGGTGATGCAGCTTAACGGTACTATCGTTGATGTCCCTGAAGTGAATAATACGATTGAGACGAATACTACTGCGGAAGTAAATACAACTGAAGCAAATGTTAGCGAAGCAAATATAAGTGAACCGAGCTTCCTTGTGCCGTCGTATGAGCAAAATGTTAGTGTTGTTACGGATAGTAAGGGTAAAAAGTTCGAAAATGCTTTGAGCATCAATCCCTCTTCCAAGGTATGGGTAGGGATGATGGACGTAGCAACGGGTAAAAAAACACAACAAATTACCAAAGAGCCTATTGTGATTGATACGACCAAAAATTGGCTCTTTGTATTTGGGCATGGCAGACTACAGATTGTAACCACCGAAGGATCGACAACCCTAAGGGAGAGAAATGCAATTTGGTTTGCATATGAGAATGGGTCACTACGGCAGCTTAGCCGGGAAGAGTTTGAAATGAAAAATCATGGAAGTACGTGGTAGTGAAATTTCTTTTTTTTCTGCTGACCCTTCTCGTGACGTTGGGAGCATCGGAGCATAAGGCTGAGCTGCATCTTCGTGTAACGCACGGCGGGGTTGTCTCGACTAAAATTATTCTTAGTGCGATCAATACGATAGGTCAGCGCGCGGCTATCGTTCGGTATGAGAACAATGGCGAAACGACTGAAATGGATATCCTCCTGAGCGGTCGAAAAGTATTTGAGCCTAAAACTTTTGGTGAACTTTTGCGTAATGAGGGGATGGTACTTACGAAGGGTTCTGTACAAAACAAAAGTTGGCATCTTGATATGGATGGTTCCTCAGCAGCATGGAAGATCCCTTCCATTACGATTGATGATGGGGCGCAGTTGGAAAAATCTGCTTTACCTCGTTGGTTTGTGGTAGATCAGGCAAAAGCTATTTCGATAGAGGCTCCTTACGGGGGCAAATGGTATCCTGATGTAGCGGTGATGGATGCTAATATGCAGGTTTTGGTATCGTTTCGAGCATTTGCCTCTCGTGATCAGATGCGTTTTGCATTGCCCGAGGGGGCTCACTATTTAAAAGTTTCCTCTACGAATGGGATGAAGCTGCTTAAAGAGGGGATGTGGGTAGAGCATGCCACTGAATGAACGCTAAGGGAATAAAATCCCTATAAGCTTGAGAGTAGAGGAAAAGTGTTAGAATTGCACAATTTTTTAATGGCAGGTACACATCATGTTTGATGAAATCCAATTTGATCGGATCAAACGACTTCCAAAATACGTTTTTGCGGAAGTAAATGAGCTAAAAATGGCTCGCAGACGCAGTGGTGCGGATGTTATCGATTTCAGTATGGGAAATCCCGATGGTGACACCCCGGAACATATTCGTGAAAAACTGATTGAATCGGCTCAAAAAACCAAAACACACGGCTATTCCGCTTCTAAAGGGATTCCTAAGCTTCGCGGTGCAATTTGCGATTGGTACAAGCGTCGCTACGATGTCGATCTTGATCCTGAAACTGAAGCCGTTGCGACAATGGGTTCCAAAGAAGGGTATGCGCACTTAGCGTACGCTATTACGAATCCAGGAGATGTTGCCGTCGTTCCCGATCCAACTTATCCGATACACTCGTATGCATTTATTCTTGCAGGCGGTAATGTTCAAAAGATGGAACTTCCGTTTGATGAAGATTACAAGGTTGATGAAGATCTCTTTTTTGAGCGGTTAGAGCAAGCGTTTCATATCTCATTTCCTAAACCGAAATACGTGGTGGTAAATTTTCCCCACAATCCGACAACGGCAACGGTAACGCCTGATTTTTATACACGCATCGTTGCAATGGCGAAACGGGAGCGTTTTTATATTATCAGTGATATTGCATACGGTGATTTGACATTTGATGGGTATAAGACCCCCTCAATTATGTCCGTTCCGGGGGCAAAAGACGTGGCTGTTGAGAGTTTTACCCTCTCAAAAAGTTACAATATGGCCGGATGGCGTGTCGGTTTCTTCGTCGGAAATCCTAAGCTTATCGGAGCCCTCCAAAAGATTAAAAGCTGGCTGGATTATGGGATGTTTACCCCGATACAAGTTGCGGCTACTATCGCTCTTAACGGCGACCAGACGTGCGTTCAGGAAATTACAGACAAATACGATCATCGTCAAGATGTATTGCTCGAAGCATTTAATCGTGTGGGATGGCCGGTACGCCGTAATCAAGCATCGATGTTTGTGTGGGCCCGTATACCAGAGTGTGCCCGCCATTTGGGGAGTTTAGAATTTTCAAAACGTCTTTTGGTGGAAGCCAATGTTGCCGTTGCTCCTGGAATCGGTTTTGGAGAGTATGGAGATGAGTATGTCCGTATTGCCTTGATCGAAAATGATAAGCGTATTCGACAAGCTGCAAAAAATATTAAAAACTTTTTGCAGCAGTTTGAGTGTAAGGACGCCGAGTGATTCGTGTTGGCGTAATCGGAGTCGGAACCGTCGGTCGGGCAGTTGTTGAGATTTTAAGAGAAAATGGTTCTATTATTTCAGCACGTGCCGGAGATGAGATTGTCGTAAAAAGCGGTGTAGTGCGCAATCTTGAAAAAGCGAGTGATTTAAAGATACTTCTCTCACAAGATCCATACGATATACTCAATGATCCTGAAATTGATATAGTTGTTGAACTAATGGGGGGAGTAGAGCTCCCTTTTGAACTTCTTAAAGCAGCGCTTAAAAATGGTAAAGCAGTAGTAACAGCCAACAAAGCGCTTCTCGCGTATCATCGTTATGAGCTACAAGAAATTGCCGGAGAAATTCCCTTTGAATTTGAAGCGAGTGTTGCCGGGGGGATACCGATCATTTGCGCATTGCGTGAGGGGCTCTCTGCCAATCATATTCTCTCAATTATGGGGATTATGAACGGAACGTGCAATTTTATGCTCACCAAAATGATGAATGAAGGGGTCGACTTTGAAGCGGTATTGGCGGAGGCTCAAGCTCTAGGATTTGCCGAAGCGGATCCGACCTTTGACATCGGTGGATTCGACGCGGCGCATAAGCTTTTGATCCTTGCTTCCATCGCCTATGGGATTGATGCCAAACCCGAAGAGATACTTATTGAAGGGATCGAGGGGATTACACAAACCGATATAGCGTTTGCGAAAGAGTTCGGCTACACCATCAAGCTTTTGGGAATCGCCAAACGTGAGGGGGACGAAGTAGAATTGCGCGTTCATGCTGCCCTTGTCAATAAAGAAGCAATGATTGCAAAAATCGATGGGGTAATGAACGGCATCAGTGTTGTCGGTGACCGTGTCGGTGAGACTCTCTATTACGGTCCGGGTGCGGGCGGCAATGCAACGGCGAGCGCTGTCGTGGCCAACATCATCGACATCGTTCGCTCAGGCAAGCGTTCTCCGATGCTCGGGTTTAACCATCCGCTAGAAGAGGGATTGCGTCTTAAAAACAGAGATGATATTCGCTCTAAATATTATCTTCGTTTGCGTGTTTCCGATAAACCGGGAATTTTGGCGAAGATCACCCAACTTTTTGCGGATTATGCTATTTCGATTGAGGCAGTGATACAGCGCCCTTCAGAGACGGAATGTGCCCACTTACTATTTGCTACACACGAAGCATCCGAGAAATCGATACGAGAATTGATGGCTCAACTCGAGACTCTGGATGCTGTTTTGGAATCTCCTTATATGATACGTATTGTCTGAAGACAAAGCGTATCATCATCTCCTTTTTTTACCTTAATAAAACTTTTACATAAATTCTAGTATCATACGCGTCCACTTTGCCCTCTTGGACAAAATCGTTGAATGTTTTTAACTGCGTACCCGTAGTTACAAGTATTGGTATACGTATTCGTGTACCTACGAGAGGCAGGGGATTAAACAATTGGGAGCATGACCATGAAAGTTCGTTCTTCAGTGAAGAAAATGTGCGATGATTGCAAAATCGTTAAGCGCAAAGGGGTCGTTCGCGTAATCTGCAAAACCCCAAAACATAAACAAAGACAAGGATAAGCATGGCACGTATTGCTGGTGTGGACTTACCTAAGAAAAAACGTCTCGAGTATGCATTAACATATATCTATGGTATTGGTTTGCATACATCACGTAAAATTTTAGATGCTACAGGGCTTGATTATAACAAGCGTGTATATGAGCTTAGTGAAGATGATGCTGCAACGCTTGCGAAAGAAATTCGCGCGAGTAATGTTGTTGTAGAGGGTGATCTTCGTAAGCAAGTTGCTATGGATATTAAAGCGTTGATGGATCTCGGTTCTTACCGTGGTCTTCGTCATCGCAAGGGTCTCCCATGCCGTGGTCAAAAAACCAAAACCAATGCTCGTACCCGTAAAGGTAAGAAGAAAACTGTCGGCTCAGCCACAAGATAAGGGATTAGCGTATGGCAAAAAGAAAAGCAACCCGTAAAAAAGTAATTAAAAAGAATATTGCTAAGGGTATCGTGCATATCCTAGCATCATTCAATAATACTCTTGTAACCGTAACGGACGAGATGGGTAACATGATCGCATGGAGCTCAGCTGGTGCGCTTGGTTTCAAAGGGTCAAAAAAATCGACTCCGTTTGCTGCGCAACAAGCAGTAGAAGATGCGATGGGTAAAGCAATGGTCCACGGTATTAAAGAAGTGGGAATTAAAGTTCAAGGTCCAGGTTCTGGTCGTGAAACTGCAGTTAAAAGTGTTGGTGCTATCGAGGGCTTACGTGTTTCATATATGAAAGACGTTACTCCATTACCACACAATGGATGTCGTGCGCCTAAGCGCCGACGAGTCTAAGGAGTTTTGTAATGGCAAGATATAGAGGACCCGTAGAAAAAATCGAAAGAAGATTTGGTGTAAGCCTTGGCCTAAAAGGTGAGCGTCGTCTTGCAGGTAAAAGTGCACTTGATAAACGTCCATATGGCCCAGGTCAACATGGTCAACGTCGTACAAAAATTTCTGAGTACGGTACACAGCTTCGTGAAAAACAAAAAGCGAAGTTTATGTACGGTTTGAGCGAAAAGCAAATGCATGCATTGTTTGATGAAGCAAAGCGTCGTCAAGGTAACACTGGTACGAACTTGATTATGTTGCTTGAGCAACGTCTTGACAATGTCGTTTACCGTATGGGCTTTGCAACGACTCGTCGTTTTGCTCGCCAATTGGTAAATCACTGTCACGTGTTGGTTGATGGCAAGCGTGTTGATATCCCTTCTTACCGTGTAAAACCGGGACAAAAAGTTGAGATTAACGAAAAAAGCAAAAAGAACAATCAAGTTGTTCGTGCAATGGAATTAACAAACCAAACAGGTCTTGCTTCATGGGTTGATATCGATCAAGCAAAAGTATTTGGTATCTTTACACGTCTTCCAGAGCGTGAAGAGGTTGTTATTCCTGTTGAAGAACGTCTAATCGTTGAGCTTTACTCGAAATAATCATTAAAGAAAGGGCACTCAGCATGAAAAAAATTAAAACTTCTCCGCTTCTCCCAAAAGAGTTTGTCGTTGAACAAATCAGCGCGAATGAAGCAAACATCATCGCGTATCCGTTTGAAACCGGATACGCAGTTTCGATTGCTCATCCAATTCGTCGCTTTTTGTTGAGCAGCTCAGTAGGGTTTGCCCCCATCGGGATTAAAATCGAGGGTGCGAAGCATGAGTTTGACTCAGTGCGCGGTATGCTTGAAGACATTTCAGATTTCATCATCAATCTTAAAGGGATCCGTTTTAAATTAAAAAACGGTCTTAAAGAGAAAGAGATTGCCTACACTTTTGCAGGCCCTTGCGAAATTCATGGCAGTGATTTAGAGAATGATGATGTTGAAATCGTTACCCCACATGGATTTTTGACAACGTTAAATGAAGATGCAACTCTTAATTTTTCAATCAAAATCCATCAGGGTATCGGATACATGCCAAGCGAAGAGATCCGTGATATGTTGAGCGATGGTTACATTGCATTGGATGCGTATTTTACACCGGTTCGCCGTGCAACGTATGCAATTGAAAATGTCTTGGTTGAAGATAATCCTAATTTTGAAAAAGTGATTATCAACATCGTAACAGATGGTCAAATCTCTCCGGTTGATGCGTTTAAAAATGCTCTTGATGTGATGTATGCTCAAATGGCTGTTTTCAACAGTGAAGTGAGCATTAAATCAGCGAATACGCCAGTTGAGCGTAACGATGAACATCCTGAATTGAAGCGATTAGGTGCACGAATTGAAGAATTAGGTTTGAGCGCTCGCAGTTTTAACTGCTTGGATCGTTCAAACATCAAATACATTGGCGAAATTGTTTTAATGAGCCAAAATGATTTGAAAGAGGTTAAAAACCTTGGCAAAAAATCGTTTGAAGAGATTTTAGAAAAAATCACAGAATTCGGTTATGCTGTCGGGCAAGAACTCGCAGATGATTTAGTCGCTGCTATCAAAAAGAAAATCGAAGCTGAATAAGCTTTAATACATCATAGGAAGTATTTTATGAGACATCGCCACGGATACCGTAAGTTAGGTCGAACAAGCGCACATCGTGAAGCTTTGTTGACCAATCTTAGCATATCATTATTTGAACATGGTAAAATTGAAACAACGTTGATTAAAGCAAAAGAATTACGTTCTTTCGCTGAAAAATTAATTACAACTGCACGTGTTGGTGATGCAAATGCGCATCGTTCAATCTTTGCAGTTTTACAAAATAAAGAAGCAACTAAAAATCTTCTTGGTGAAGTTGCTCCTAAATATACGGAACGTAACGGCGGGTATACTCGTATCGTTAAGACTCGTATTCGTCGCGGTGATGCTACGCATATGGCAACTATTGAACTCGTATAACGAGTTCAACACCTTCCTACCCCTTAAGCCAAGCTTCACTAGAAAACTATCACAATCATATTAGTCCTTGTTTAGTCCAAATTTCTTATAGTGTCATAATGAATTCGCAGTAAAAAAGGTAAAATAAATATGATCCCATTCACAGACGAAGAGTTGATGCAGCCAGTGCGTCAGGTAATTGATAAAGTTCGCCCTTCACTTGCATTAGATGGCGGCGATATCGTTTTTTTAAGCATTAAAAATGGGGTCGTTTATGTACAATTGCAAGGGGCATGTGTAGGGTGCGGTAGTAGTGGTAACACACTTAAATACGGTGTTGAGAGACAGTTGCGTATGGATATACATCCGGAGCTTACGGTTATCAATGTTCCGCACGGTATGGAAAATCAAATCGATACCTTATAAATTACATTATTATGCCGATATAATCAGAAAGAGGGAGAAAAAATGAAAACTATATTAAAAGCCCTCAATACAGCGAACGAACATTTTTTGGCGGGGCAATACAGCGATGCATTGCGTGACTATTCTCTTGTTCTGAGAGAAAACCCTTTGTCTAGAGAAGCCTATAATGGGGCTATTTTGTGTGATATGGCGATGAGCGGAGAAGGCGGGGCGGAAGCATTGTTTGATTATTACGCTATTTTAAAAAGCGAAGATGCAGAACAGGCCGATACAGTTATTTCGGAAATACTTGAAACTATGGACGGTACGTTAGAACAATTGGCCGGTTTGTTTAACGAGGGTGCACTGCAACGGCTCGATTACGTGGATGGCATTTTATACAATGAGTTCAAAGAACTTGTGGTGAGTGAAAATGATTTTAAGCGCATTTTTGAGAATATTATGTTTTCAACCCGCGTTATTATTACCGAAAAAGAGGACTTTGTCGATTTTTTAGACAACTTAATTAATAACGGGTATAAGGAGATGGCGCTCAGCTATCTTGAAAGTGCATTGGGCGTTTATCCGAACGATACGCAGCTACGTAATCTACTACGACGATTGGCAAAAGGAAATACTCTTGAAAATTGAGATCCAAGGACAACCTTATCGTACCATTTCTGAAAATTCGAGTGAGTGTGATTCCTCTTGCGCTTTTTTACTTACGAAACAAAATGAAAAATTTAAAGAAGATGCTCTCTTTCGAGGTGCCCTAACCGTTCTGACCCCCAGTGAATGTTGGGATCTTTTTGGTCTGGATCGTATTAAAGTAATCGGTATTACAGGAACGAACGGTAAAACGACTACAGCAAGCGCGATTTATTCGATTTTACTCGATTTGGGGCATAAGTGTGCCATGCAGGGGACGCGCGGGTTTTTTATGAATGATGAGAGTACAGAGGGGAAAACACTTACGACTCCTACGGTATTGAATACCTATCGCCATATTGCACAAGCAATCCAAGCGGGGTGCGAATATTTTGTAATGGAAGTGAGTTCCCACGCGATTGAGCAAGAGAGGATTTCGGGAATAAAATTTGATCTTAAAATCCTCACCAATATCACCCAAGATCATCTTGATTACCATGAAAGTATTGAAGAGTATGTTCGTATCAAAAATCTCTTTTTTGCCGATGAAGGTAAAAAATTGATCAACAGAGATGAGCCTAAAGCAGATTTTAATTTTAAAAATGCGTTTACCTACGGCATTGAAAATCCCTCTACCTATAAAATCCTCGCCTATTCGCTCAACAACGGCGTGAGCGGTGTTTTAAAACATTTTGAAGAGCATGTCACGTTTGCCACCTCGTTGCACGGATTTTTCAATCTTTACAACATTACTGCTGCGATGGCGGCGGTTCATTTGGTGAGCGGGGAGCCTTTGGAAAAAATCACTGAGGTCGTTGAAAATTTCGGCGGTGTAAGCGGACGGATGGAAGTGGTGAGCGAATCTCCTCTTGTGATTGTTGATTTTGCCCATACCCCTGATGGAATGGAGCAGGTTCTCAATGCCCTCAAAGAAAAAGAGGTGTTGGTTGTGTTCGGTGCAGGAGGTGATCGCGACCGGACTAAGCGCCCAATGATGGGGAGAGTGGCGGCGATGTATGCCAAAAAAGTGTATGTTACGAGCGATAATCCCCGTTTTGAAGACCCGGATACGATTATTGAAGAGATTTTAGCAGGGATCGACGATAAAGCAAAAGTCGTTGTAGATGTGAACCGACGAAGTGCTATTGCACAAGCTCTTCATGATAGAACGGGCGATGAAGTCGTATTAATTTTGGGCAAAGGGGATGAAACCTCTCAGATTATTTATGACCGGCATCTCCCTTTTGATGACAGGGTTGTTGCACGTGAGATTTTAGAGCAACTTTAAAATTCCCCTTAAAACAAGACTCTATCGTCAGTGATTAACGTGTGTGGTATGAATTTCGGTATAATTGCACCACTATTTTATGGCTGTTAAAGCCTCAAGTTTTTAAGGAGAGTGCTATGGGTGTTCCTCAACCAGCGTTTTATATTTTCAAGTGTGAGCAAAGCTCTCCCCCTGGTATGCCAAAGCCGAGCTGTGTAAATCCGCAAACACAGGATTTGTTTCAACATTTGGCACAAACGCTAATGCAAAAAGGGATTATTGGAACCGTTCAGCCTATTCGTACAGGATGTATGAATCGTTGCAATGTGGGTCCGATTATGTTGGTTGAGCCTGGGCATGTTATGTATTCAGGACTTACCAAAGAGAAAATTACCGAGATTATTGATCGGCACATCATCGGCGGTGAAGTGGTAGCGGAATATGTTATCCCCGCAGAACTTTGGGATGCTCCAATCAGCCCTGAAGCCATGATGAAGCAAATGGGGCGCTAAACCGATGTTAATCGAAATGCTCTACAGCAAAATTCATCGCGCAACCGTCACCGACGCCAATCTCAATTATGTTGGCTCTATCACCGTTGATGAGGAGTTATTGGAAGCCTCTAAAATGCGCGTGGGTCAAAAAGTGGAGATCCTCAACATCAATAACGGTGAGCGATTTTCAACCTATATTATCTTAGGTGAGCGTGGACAACGAGATATCTGTCTCAACGGTGCGGCAGCTCGTAAGGTGCATAAAGGGGATAAGATTATCATCGTTGCCTATGCAACCTACAATGATACGGAACTCGAAAACTATAAACCGACCGTCGTCTTGCTTGATGATGAGAATGCAATTACAGACATAATCGAAAAGATATAAGCCTTCATATGCTAGAATCTCATTAAAAAAGAGTGGGGAATTCATGGAGCAGTTTGAAGCATATTTGTTAGCACATCTGCCATCTGCCCCCAGTTTTCATCCTCACTACGAAGCCTCATTGCACCAAATGCTCACAGGCGGCGGTAAACGGTTTCGCCCCGCATTGCTGTTGGGGGTCGTAAAAGCCTATAATCCCCTTTTGGTTCAAAATGCTTATAGCGTCGCTTTGGCAATAGAACTTCTCCATACCTATTCGCTGATACATGATGATTTGCCGGCGATGGACAATGCCGATTTGCGCCGCGGCGTTCCCACATTGCATAAAACATACGATGATGTTACTGCTATTTTAGCAGGTGATGCCCTTAATACCTACGCATTTGAGGTACTCTCAAATGCCCCATTAAGTGATAAAATAATTGTTAAGCTCGTTCGCGAACTCTCCTCTAATGGGGGGGTGAACGGAATGGTGTTGGGGCAAGCAATCGATTGCCATTATGAAAACACCCCCCTTGCGCTGGATCAAGTCAAAATACTTCATATCAATAAAACAGGTAAACTCATTGCTGCGTCGTTAAAAATGGGAGCGATTATTGTCGGACGGGATGATCGTGAGGAAGAGCTCTATGATTTTGGTATAGATTTGGGACTGTTGTTTCAAATCCAAGATGATATTCTCGATGTAACCCAAGATACTGTATGTGCCGGAAAAACGACCAACAATGACGAAGCCAAAAACAGTTTTGTAACGTTATTAGGATTAGAGAAAGCGATAGAAGAGGCCGATACGTTAGCCCAAAAGCTGACGCTTCAAATGGAAAGTTTTGATGAGAATCTACAGCGTGAATTGTCACCAACACTTAAGCACTACATCAACCGACATAAGGAATAACCAATGAGCAACGCAATGCGCCAAAAAATGGCAGATACAATCCGATTTTTAGCAGCCGATATGGTACAGCAGGCCAATTCAGGTCATCCGGGTGCACCGATGGGATTGGCTGATATTGCGGTTGTTTTATCCGAATACATGGTTCATAATCCGCGCAATCCAAAATGGTTAAACCGGGACCGTTTGGTATTCTCAGGCGGTCATGCTACGGGATTGATTTATTCGCTTTATCATCTTTGGGGATATGGGTTGGAGATAGACGATTTGAAAAAATTTCGTCAAATGGGCTCTCTTACGCCAGGACATCCGGAGTATGGTCATACAGCGGGAATCGAGATTACAACGGGTCCTTTGGGGCAGGGGATAGCGAATGCGGTTGGATTTGCGATGGGATCACAGTATGTCGGTCACAAGGTTAACTCTGAGACGGCAAGCTTGATTGATCACAGCGTCTATTGTTTATGCGGTGACGGTGATCTCGAAGAGGGGATCAGTTATGAGGCATGTTCGATTGCAGGACATATGGGGCTTGATAACTTGGTTCTGATTTACGATTCAAACTGTATTACGATCGAGGGGTCTACGGAACTTAGTTTGAGCGAAAATATCCGTGATCGTTTCGAATCTCAAAATTGGGCAGTCCTTGAGATCGATGGGCATAATTTCGATGAGATTGACGGGGCATTTGCTCAGGCCAAAACGATTTCTCGACCTGTCCTCATTATTGCCAATACCGTTATTGCCAAAGGTGGCGATAAGATGGAGGGGTCTCATCATGCCCACGGTGCACCGCTGGGTCACGATGTGATCAAAGTAGCGAAAATTCAAGCGGGATTTGATCCGGAATCGACGTTTGCGGTGAGTGCCGATGTGCTGGAGCGTTTCCGATGTGCGATTGAAAAAGGGGACTTGGCAGAGCGTGAGTGGAATCACCGCCTCAAAGAGCTGCCGCTGATGGAGCAAAACGAAGCGTATGAACAATTGTTAAACCCTGATTTTAGTCGTATCCAATGGCCGGTGTTTGAAAAAGCCGATGCTACACGTAATACGAACGGTACCATTCTCAATGCGATTGCCAAAGCGATTCCGGGATTTTTGGGCGGGTCGGCTGACTTGGCTCCGTCAAACAAAACGGAACTTGTCGGTATGGGCGAATTTCCGAAGGGTAAAAATATCCATTTCGGTATTCGTGAGCATGCAATGGCATCGATCACCAATGCAATGGCGTTGTACGGACCGATAATGCCTTTTAGCGCAACATTCTTTGTTTTCAGCGACTATCTTAAGCCTTCGGCTCGTATTGCGGCACTAAGCGGCATTCAGCACTTTTTCATCTGGACGCATGACAGCATCGGCGTAGGCGAGGACGGTCCGACCCATCAGCCGATTGAACATTTGAGTCAGTTTCGCGCGTTGCCAAACTTTTATGTCTATCGTCCGGCGGATGGAGCGGAAAATGTCAAGTGTTGGCAAAAAGCGTTATCGATGAAAAATTCACCGAGCGCTTTTGTTTGTTCACGTCAAAACCTCCCTATATTGTCCAACGCCTTAAAGGGTGACGTTGAAAACGGGGGCTATTTGCTGGAAGAACACGCCAATGCAACCGTAACGTTGATGGCTTCTGGTTCTGAAGTATCCCTCGCATTAGAGACGGCAAAAGAGCTGGGAGCGCGCGGTGTGATGGCGAATGTCGTGAGTGTTCCCTGTTTTGATCTCCTCCTTGAACAATCCCAAAGCTACATCGACACGATTATCAAGCCGGAGTCCAAAAAAGTGGCGATAGAAGCAGCCCGCGGGTTGGAATGGTACCGATTTGCCGATACGGTGATTGCGATGGACGGTTTTGGTGCGAGTGCACCGGCCGATTTGCTGTTTAAACATTTCGGATTTACCGCAGACGCGATAGCATCGAAAATTTGATGACAGATTCTCCTGAATATTTAGCCAAGCGTGCCTTTTTTGATTCGTTGATTACGTTGTACGGGCGTAATGTCGCGGTCGAAATACTGCGTGATGAGAACGTAAAAATCCATAAACTTCATCTCTCTAAAAGCAATCGCACCGATGAGACGATGGAGGAAATTATGGCTCTAGCCGAAAGGCGCGGGGTGGAGATAAAATACCATACAAAAGATGCCCTTTCCCGAATTTCGAAAAACAGTGCACAAGATCAAGGGGTTGCTCTCGATGTGGAAGCACAAAATTACCGAGATGCGCAATCGATTCCGTCTGATTTCCCGAATGGTTTTCGGCTGTTGGCTCTGGATGGAATCAATAACCCCCAAAATTTAGGGATGATTGTCCGCTCTGCTGCGGCGAGTAGCATTGATGGAATTATTCTTCCAAAAAAAAACAGTACCAAGCTCTCCCCTTTGGTCATGAAGGCAAGTGCAGGGACGCTGTTTAAGATCCCCATTTACTATTGTGACACGTTGAGTGATGTTCTACCGCTTATAAATAGCAGCGTGATTACCCTCTCCTCACATGCTCATGATGATATATATACGTTAAAAATCCCCAATCGTGCGATTTTTGTATTGGGCAATGAGTCGGAGGGGGTAAGTCGCGAGATCGAAGCATTATCGACGATCTCTGTCTCAATTCCTATGCACCGTGGGGTAGAATCACTCAATGTTGCCATTACGGCGGGAATCGTCTCTTTTTTACCGTGAAATTTCATCGAGCCTATATCGAGGTGACGAACGTATGCGGCTTAGCATGCAGTTTTTGTCCTCCAAAAGAACAACCGACACAAACGATGAGTTTAGAGTTTTTTGAATCTATTTTGCTTCAATTGCAAGAGTATACGGATGAAATTGCTCTTCACGTTATGGGCGATCCGATGGTGCTGTCGAATCTAACCGATTATATGGATATCGCTCTAAAATACAATTTTAAAGTGATGATTACTACCAGCGGATTCTATTTAGACGAGAACCGTCGTTCTTCCCTTTTTCATCCGGCACTGCGACAAGTCAATATCTCTCTGAACAGTTTTAATAAAAACAGCGTCTCTCGAAGTTTTGAAACCTATTTGGAACCGATTTTGTCTTTATGTGATGAGAAACTCGCACGAAATAGTGATTTTTTTATCAATCTGCGGTTGTGGAATTTGGATGAGGTTCACAGCGAATCGGATTTTAATGAGAAGCTTTTTGATATTTTGGAAAATCATTTTGAATGTGAACCTATTACAGCAATGGTAAGCGGTGAACGCCAATCGGTTCGTCTTGCTTCCAAAATACTGCTCCATTTTGATCGTTATTTCGAGTGGCCAAGTCTGCAAAACGCTACTTCCGGAAATGGTTACTGTCATGGATTGAGTAAACAAATTGCCATTTTAGCAGACGGACGCGTTGTGCCCTGTTGTTTGGACGGCGAGGGTATCATAGAGCTTGGTAATTTGCATATGACAAATTTGGGTAAAATTCTTGCATCTAAACGTTCTTGTGATATTGTACAAGGATTTTCACACCATATTGCGAATGAAGAGCTGTGTCAAAAATGCAGCTACAAAGATAGATTTAAAAAAGAGAGATTGTCATGATTAAATGCTTTGTAAAGAATGAGAATGCGATTGCCCTCATTGATACGATGTCGGAACTCGATGGAGACAATATCGACAAAGTAATCTGGATCGATATGTTGATGCCAACGTATGATGAGATTGTCTTTATCGAAAATACCTTTGATATTAAATTCCCGACTAAACAAGAGACAGAAGAGATTGAGATCAGTTCCCGCTACTGGGAAGAGAATGATCGCATCGAGATCAATAGCTTTTTTTTAGTAAACGCCAATCAAAATTCCCATAATGAGACGGTATCGTTTATCCTCTATAAAAATTTGCTTATCTCTATTCGGTATACGGCACTCTATACGTTTGATGAGTTTAATCGTAAGTTTTTTGCGGCACCCAAACAGTTTGAGAGCGGTTACGATATTTTTTGTCAGATCTTAGACATACGAATTGATGCAGACGCAGACATTATCGAAAAACTTTCGCGTGACATTACCCGTCTTCGCAAGCACGTTTTTACCGACTACACTAATGACGACGAAGAGATACTGGAGCGTATTTCATCGCTAGAAGATTTGAATATGCAGCTACGTGAGAATCTCAACGACAAGCAGCGTATTTTGAGCTCTTTTTTGAAATCAAACAAATACAAAGCGGCATTAAAGGGTGATATTGCGATTATGTTAAAGGATATTAAGTCGTTGATCGATTATACCGACTTTAATTTTGAACGATTGGAATATCTCCAAAATATTTTCGTCGGTTTGTTGAGTATTGAGCAAAATAAAGTCATTAAAATGTTTACGATTATGAACGTTATTTTCTTGCCACCGACGTTGATCGCTAGTATTTATGGGATGAATTTTGATCTTATGCCGGAACTGCAATGGCGTTATGGCTATTTGGTCTCGATATTTTTGATGGTATGTTCATCAATCCTTCCCCTTTACCTTTTCAAACGCAAAGGGTGGATTTAAGAGTATGCATTGCTCGTAACTATTTTAAATTAATTAAACACTGTAAAGGATCTACTTTTGGACAGGCGAATTCGCTATTTTATCGAAGATTATTGGGACATTTTTATAGGGACATGCTCTATGGGATTTGCTTTCTTTGCTCATCATCAAGGCGATGGGATGATGGCGACACTTTTTGCCGCTATCGGTATCGCCGCCTTCTCTCTCACGGTCGCCGAAGTGGCAGACATCCTCTCTGAGCGCCTTCATGAGCCGTATGGCAGTTTCGTATTGACGTTCAGTGCCGTTGTCGTTGAGATTATTTTATTGTATGTTATTTTACTCGAAGTACGCCATTCACCTGAAGTATTGGAAACGGTCAAAGGGGGGATTATTTCCGCAGTTATTGTCGATTTGAACGTCCTGTTGGGACTTTCTGTCTTTTTGGGGGGGCTTGCCTTTACGCAACAGCAACACAACAAGGAGACGTCGAGTGCGTACAGTACCGTTTTGTTTGTTGCGTCATCTGCCCTTTTAGTACCGGGATTACTGAGTCACACCGAGCATGGCAGTGAGGCTTTAACGCAAGTGAGCCATTTGATTGCAGGGGTATTGCTCTTCTTCTATCTTATTATTTTTATATTTCAAACCCGTACCCATACACACTTTTTTAAAGCAACCGCACGAAGTCGTTTTTTTCGTCTTAAACGTAAACTTGCAGAAGAAGAGGGGGAGATTGACGAAAATGATTCGAGTGACTATATCTTTGAGCATCTAAGCACAATGTTTAATTTTATCATTATTTTTCTCTTAATAGGTTTTATCGCTTTTGGTGCAGAGATTTTTGCAAGCAATGGGGTTAAAATAGCAAAAGAGTATGGAATATCAGCTGGGTTAGCAGGGCTTGTGATTGCGATTATCAGCGTATCGCCTGAGATATTCACAGCGGTTCGTGCTGCCCGAAACGATCAAATTCAGCGTGTCGTTAATATTGCAATGGGGGCTTCGACCGTCTCCATTATTTTGACGGTTCCGATTTTAATGATGTTGGCGTATTTTTCGGGAATTAACCTTACTCTTGATTTTAATCCGCTACAAATAGGGGCATTGTTGTTGACGATTATTTTGGTATGGAAAACGACCGAAGAGGGTGAAACCAACTATTTTGAAGGGGCATCGCATCTGATGTTCTTTATCAGCTATGCCATCATCGCGGCGTACTACTAATTAAATACACCTTTCCGGCAAAGCCGGTAAGGCTACGTTAACACTGGGTTTTCTTCAGCAGAAAGCTCGCGCACGTTTACGTGCTTTCATCATTCCCGCACAGGCGAGAATCTAAGACACATAAAGAGATACCGATGAAAATACTTTTTGCCCCAAGTGAGGGGAAACGCTCAGGAGGTATTTGCCCTCCGTTGAATACAAATAGCCTCATTTTTCCTGAACTATATTCACAACGTCTTGACGTGATTTTACACTACAAAGAATTGGTGCAACAGGGAAGTGTTTCGGAATTAACGGAGCTTTTTGGCGTTAAAGATGTGAAATTGTTTGATCGTTATAAAATCTCTTTCGAGAGTGCCCCTACAATGAAGGCTATAGAGCGTTACGATGGGGTAGCGTATAATTATCTTAATTACACGACATTAGCCCCTATAGAGCAAGAGTACGTTGATGCACACACCCTGATTTTCTCAAATCTCTTCGGTCCGATTCGTGCAGGAGACTTAATCCCTGATTATAAACTCAAACAGGGCTCCTCGCTTGGAACCTTTGCCCCAGAGAAATTTTACAAAGAACATTTTTCGTATGCACTGGATGAAATCATTGGAAATGATGAAATTTTGGATTTACGTGCAGGATTTTACGATAAGTTTTATACCCCAAAAAACTCCATTACAACGCTAAAATTTCTCAAAGAGGGAAAAGTGGTGAGTCACTGGGCAAAAGCATACCGTGGCGTCGTATTGCGAGCCCTCGCAACGCATCAAAGTATGTCGATAGCGGAGTTTCTGAGACATCCTATCGAAGGGTTAATGTTGAGCGACAGCATCGAAACGAAGAAGAAAAAAGAGATTGTTTTTACAATTATGTAATTTCTTTGCAATACCTCTTGACATATTGTAAAAAAATAACTATAATTTCAGCTCCATTTCGCCAATGCCGGCATAGCTCAGTTGGCTAGAGCAGCTGATTTGTAATCAGCAGGCCCGGGGTTCAAGTCCTCGTGCCGGCACCATTGAACGAAATCGGAATGCGTTACAATTTATCAGTGTTAGACCAGATTAGGCCGTGGTGAGATACTCAAGTGGCCAACGAGGGCAGACTGTAAATCTGCTGATTTTTATCTTCGAAGGTTCGAATCCTTCTCTCACCACCATGTATGCGGGAATAGCTCAGTTGGCTAGAGCGTCAGCCTTCCAAGCTGAATGTCGCGAGTTCGAGTCTCGTTTCCCGCTCCACTGGGAGCTGAAGTATACATTTCATAATTACTACTTCATCAATTACCTTAAAACAAAAAATAGTTTTTAAGCTTCCAAAATTCATTTTATTATTGTTTTTATATGCTCACGTGGCTCAGGGGTAGAGCACTTCCTTGGTAAGGAAGAGGTCGGCGGTTCAAATCCGCTCGTGAGCTCCAGTAATATTTTTGTAATTTTTTGAAAGCTTGAAAGCTATTTCAGCTGTTTTTTGGTATAATTCCATTTTCGTTTACAATATTAAGTCGGAGGACACTATGGCAAAAGAAAAGTTTGCACGTACTAAACCACACTGCAACATCGGTACGATCGGTCACGTTGACCACGGTAAAACTACGTTGACAGCAGCAATTACCGCTGTTTTGGCAACTAAAACTGGTGCGAAATTTATGGACTACGATCAAATCGACAATGCTCCTGAAGAGCGCGAGCGCGGTATTACTATCGCTACGTCACACGTTGAGTATGAGACAGAAAACCGTCACTATGCACACGTTGACTGTCCTGGTCACGCCGACTATGTTAAGAACATGATTACAGGTGCTGCTCAAATGGACGGCGCTATTCTTGTTGTTTCTGCAGCAGACGGCCCAATGCCACAAACACGTGAGCATATCCTTCTTTCTCGTCAAGTTGGTGTTCCATACATCGTTGTTTTCATGAACAAAGAAGACATGGTTGATGATGAAGAGCTTCTTGAACTAGTAGAGATGGAAATCCGTGAGCTTTTAGATATGTACGAGTTTCCAGGTGATGATACCCCTATCGTTGCCGGTTCTGCATTGAAAGCACTTGAAGAAGCTAAATCAGGTACTCTTGGTGTTTGGGCTGAGAAAATCATGAAGTTGATGGATGAAGTGGATCGTTATATCCCTCAGCCGATTCGTGAAACAGAAAAAGATTTCTTGATGCCTGTAGAGGATGTTTTCTCTATCTCTGGACGTGGTACGGTTGTAACAGGTCGTATTGAACGTGGTACTATTAAAATCGGTGAAACTATCGAAATCGTTGGTATCCGTGATACACAAACAACGACTGTAACTGGTGTTGAAATGTTCCGTAAAGAGATGGAGCAAGGATTAGCTGGCGATAACTGCGGAGTTCTTCTTCGTGGTACAAAGAAAGAAGATGTTGAGCGCGGACAAGTTCTTTGTAAGCCTAAATCTATCAAACCTCACACAAAATTTGAGGCAGAGATTTATGTATTGAGCAAAGAAGAGGGTGGACGTCATACTCCATTCTTCAACGGTTACCGTCCACAATTCTACGTTCGTACAACAGACTGTACAGGTGCTATCACCTTGCAAGAAGGTACTGAAATGGTTATGCCTGGTGATAACGTAAAAATTATTGCTGAATTGATCCATCCGATCGCGATGGAAGAGGGTACTCGCTTCGCTATTCGTGAAGGTGGTCGTACTGTAGGCGCTGGGGTTGTTTCTAAAATCCTTGCATAATTTCTCCCAACCTTAGGGTTGGACTATAAGGGTAAACATGCGCGAAAATATCCATTTAGCTTGTGAAAAGTGTACACGTCGTAACTATCACACAACTAAAAATAAAAAAACTCACACTGAGAAATTCTCAATGAAAAAGTTTTGTAAATTCTGCCGTGAGCACACTGTTCACAAAGAAGCAAAACTTTAAGGTTTTCCCTTCGGGGATTTTATAGGTCAGTAGCTCCAATGGTAGAGCGCCGGATTCCAAATCCGATGGTTGCGGGTTCGAATCCCCCCTGGCCTGCCACTCATTTTTAACTAATGGTGCTCTCGGGCTTTATTGGTTCGAAATGTCCTAAGGGTAAAAAATGAAAAACAGTGTTACTAATTCTTTTCGTCAAGCAAAATTAGAGCTTGCAAAAGTTATTTTTCCAACTAAGCCACAAGTTAAGCAAGCATTTATTGCAGTGATGATCGTAGTGACTTTTATGGTGTTATTCTTAGCATTGGTTGATTTTATTATGTCCTCTACTGTTTCGGCAATTTTGAGTTAAGGAAAAAATAATGGCACATCTTTGGTACTCAATTCAAACATACTCCGGTAGTGAAAGAAGCGTAAAAGCGGCTATCCTAAACATTATTGCTGAAAATCATCTTGAAGAGGTTATTACAGAAGTAATTGTTCCGACAGAAGATGTTATAGAAGTAAAAAATGGTAAAAAGAAGATTACAGAGCGTTCCCTCTACTCAGGTTATGTGTTCGCCTTAATGGATCTTAGCGTTGATTTGCAGCACCGTATTCAGTCGTTGCCGCGCGTAGCAGGATTCATCGGTGAAGCAAACAAGCCGACTCCATTGAGCGAAAATGATATTGCCGTTATTTTAGATCGTGTAACAAATCGTTCAGCACCGAAACCCAAAGTATTCTTTGATAATGGTGAAATGGTTCGTATCGTCGATGGTCCGTTTGCAAACTTTACGGGTACCGTGGATGAATATGATCTAGAGCATGGCACGTTGAAACTTAATGTTTCAATTTTCGGACGTAGTACTCCGGTTGATATTTCGTACACACAAGTCGAAAAAATTATTTAATCTCAAAAAAGGAAGCACAAATGGCAAAGAAAATTACGGGCTACATCAAGCTACAAGTTAATGCTGGCGCGGCTAATCCAGCCCCTCCGGTTGGACCTGCACTCGGTCAACGTGGTGTTAATATCATGGAATTTTGTAAGGCGTTCAATGAGCGTACAAAAGATAAAGCAGGTTTTAAACTCCCTGTAGTTATTACTGTGTATGCGGACAAAACGTTCTCTTTCATTACAAAGCAGCCCCCTGCATCTGCTCTCATCATGAGAGCAGCAGGTCTTAAAAAAGGGACTGATAATCCGATGAAAAACAAAGTGGGTAAAATCACTAAAGATCAATTGATGGAAATTGTTAAGCAAAAAATGCAAGATATGAATACAGACAATATCGAAGCTGCTGCGGCGACTATCGCTGGTTCTGCTCGTTCAATGGGTGTTGACATCATTGATTAATAACGTAAAAGGAACTTCTCCCTTTTACTACGCTAGTCGCTTGGACTACTGAAGCTAGCCTCTTACGAGGCAGATTTTTGGTATTTTCACGCAATGCTCTTCGACCGCAAAGAGACTAAAATCTGCGGCAGATTCTATATATTGGAGAATTACAATGGCTGGAAAACGCTACAAAGAACTAAGTGAAAAAATTGATATGGCAAAAAGCTACAGTGTAGCTGATGCTTCTGCGTTCCTAAAAGAACTTAAATCGGCAAAATTTGATGAAACGGTTGAGATTGCTTTGAACCTCAACGTTGATCCACGTCACGCTGACCAAATGATCCGTGGCGCAGTTGTGCTTCCTCACGGTACAGGTAAAGTTGTGCGTGTTGCGGTTTTTGCAAAAGGGGCTAAAGCTGATGAAGCAAAAGCTGCTGGTGCCGATATCGTTGGTACTGATGATTTGGTTGAGCAAATCAAAGCAGGGAATATCAATTTTGATATCGTTGTTGCAGCTCCCGATTGTATGGGTCTTGTTGGTCAAGTAGGACGTATCCTTGGACCAAAAGGGATGATGCCGAATCCTAAAACAGGAACGGTAACTGCTGACATCGCAAAAGCGGTAAGCAACGTTAAAGGCGGACAAGTAAATTTCCGTGTTGACAAAAAAGGGAACATCCATGCCGGTATCGGTAAGGTGAGTTTCGATACAGACAAAATTGCTGAGAATATCCAAGCTTTTGTTGGTGCTATCAACCGTGCAAAACCATCAACGGCTAAAGGTCGTTATATCAAAAATGCAGCATTGTCACTTACTATGAGTCCTGCTATTAAATTTGATATTCAAGAATTATTAGACATCAGAGCATAATTTTTGCCTCTCTCTATGGAGAGATGCGTTTAAAATCAAAAATACTTTATCTTATGGGCTGAAGAGAGTAGGGGGTAGTACCTTAATCGGATTATATCCGCCCCGCTTGAAGTTACTGTCTGGAAAGGAGAAATAATGAATAAAACACAAAAAGCTGAAATTGTTAACACTCTTACTGAAGAGTTCAAATCTGCTAATGCTGTCATTATGTGTGATTATCGTGGTCTTACTGTTAGTAGCCTCGAATCTCTCCGTAAAATGGCACGTGGAAAAGAGACGAAAGTACAAGTAGTTAAAAATACACTTGCAACGATCGCTCTTAACAATGCAGGAATGAGTGGTATTGATATCGTTGACACAAACATTTTTGTTTGGGGCGCGGATGCTATCGCTGCAGCTAAAACCGTTGTTGATTTTGCTAAAGAGAGTGACAAGTTTACTCTCCGTACAGCATACATCGATGGTCAAGCGGCTGATGAAGCAAAAGTTCGTGCGTTCGCAACCCTACCGGGACGCGAAGAGTTGCTCGGCATGCTCGCATCTGTTTGGATGGGACCTGTTCGCAACTTTACAATCGGACTCGATGCGCTTAAGCGTAAACGTGAAGAAGAGGCAGCGTAACCGTTGCTTTGAAAAATCGCCGATTTTATTATCGGCATAAAAAAATACTTATAGGAGAATTATTATGGCTGTTACAAAACAAGACGTTCTTGAGTTTATCTCAAACCTTTCTGTCCTCGAGCTTTCAGAGCTTGTAAAAGAATTCGAAGAAAAATTCGGAGTATCTGCACAACCTGTAGCGGTTGCTGGCGGTGCTGCAGCTGCTGTAGAAGTAGAAGAGAAAACAGAATTTGATGTTATCTTAAAAGACGCTGGTGATAAGAAAATCAACGTTATTAAAGTAGTACGCGCAATGACAGGTCTTGGTCTTAAAGAGGCTAAAGATGCTGTTGATAATGCACCTACAACAATCAAAGAAGGTATCTCTAAAACTGATGCTGAAGCGGCTAAAAAAGAGCTTGAAGAAGCTGGCGCTGCTGTCGAAATCAAATAATTATTTGATACTTGGAGGCACTTGCCTCCACTTATGCGGGCGCTTTTCCGAATTGATTTTTTCATTTCGGAAGAGTGCCCATCCGTCGTTATAGGGTTGGGGACGCTCAACTTTTAGACTTTACACTTTTTATCCCTATCTTGGGATCACAAATTTCGATTGAGGTAGCCTAATGTTAAATACTCTTCACTCTGGAAACCGCTTGCGCGTTGATTTCGCGAAAACCCCACAACAAATTGAAGTTCCAAACCTTTTACAACTTCAACAAAGTTCGTACGAATCATTTTTGATGTTGGATCAAAAAGATCGTTCTAAAAGTGGTATTGAGCGCGTTTTTCAATCAGTTTTTCCTATCCACGATACACAAAATCGTCTTTCACTAGAATATTTAGGTTCTGAAGTCGGTCGCCCAAAATACACTGTACGTGAATGTATGGAGCGTGGTTTGACCTATTCCGTCTCTTTGCGTATGAAAACACGTCTCATGATTTGGGAACGTGATGAAAACACCAAAGAAAAAATGGGTGTAAAAGATATTAAAGAACAAACTATTTTTATTCGTGACATCCCTCTCATGACAGAGCGTACATCATTTATTATTAACGGTGTGGAACGTGTCGTTGTCAATCAGCTACACCGTAGTCCAGGGGTTATTTTTAAAGAAGAAGAATCAAGCACTGCTGGCAGTAAAATGATTTTTACAGGTCAAATTATCCCTGACCGCGGTTCATGGCTCTATTTTGAATACGATCCAAAAGATATTTTGTACATGCGTATTAATAAGCGTCGTAAAGTTCCTGTCACGATTATGTTCCGTGCACTAGGATACAGCAAACAAGATATTTTAAAAATGTTCTATCCATTGCAAAAAATTCGTCTAGAAGACAACCGTTATTTGATGGATTTTGATCCTGAGCACTTTACGGGACGTCTTGGGTATGATCTTGTTGATGTTGAGGGGAAACTTCTTGCTGCAGCAGGCAAACGTCTTTCTGCAAAAAAAGCAGAAAAGATGATTGCTGATGGGGTAAAAGCTATCCAGTATCCAATCGAAACACTTATCGAGCGTCATTTGGCTGAACCAATTATTGACGCCTCTACGGGTGAAGTTATGTTCGATACGATGACGCAATTGGACGAGACAAAACTTAAGAAAATGATTGAAGCGGGCGTTAGCGAATTTGTAATCGCGAACGATTTGGCTGAAGGTCATGACAATTCGGTTATCAACGCATTTATTGCGGATGTTGATTCGTTGAAATTGTTGAAACAAACAGAAAATATAGAAGACGAAAACGATCTTGCGGCAATCCGTATATACAAAGTAATGCGCCCAGGTGAGCCTGTTACGAAAGATGCGGCAAAAGTATTTGTAAATCAACTCTTTTTTGATCCGGAACGTTATGATTTGACACGTGTCGGTCGTATGAAAATGAACCATAAGCTCGGGCTTAATATCCCGGAATATGTGACTGTTTTGACGAACGAAGATATTATCAATACTGTTAAATATGTTATCAAAGTTAAGAACGGACAAGGGCACATCGATGACCGTGATCACCTTGGTAACCGACGTATCCGTTCCATTGGTGAATTGCTAGGAAATGAATTACACAACGGTCTTGTCAAGATGCAAAAAGCGATCAAAGACAAACTCTCTACAATGAGCGGACCAACTGCTGAACTTATGCCGCATGATTTGGTCAACTCAAAAATGATCACGTCGACGATCATGGAGTTTTTCAGCGGCGGACAATTGTCACAGTTTATGGACCAAACCAATCCGTTATCGGAAGTTACTCATAAACGTCGTCTTTCAGCATTGGGAGAAGGTGGACTTGTAAAAGAGCGTGCCGGATTTGAAGTACGTGACGTCCACCCGACGCATTACGGTCGTATCTGTCCGATTGAGACACCTGAGGGGCAAAATATTGGTTTGATCAATACGTTGGCAACCTATTCAAAAGTAAACGAACACGGCTTTATCGAAGCACCATACAATGTCGTTAAAGATGGTCTGGTAACACGTGAAGTTGTTTATTTAACCGCTACGCAAGAAGAGGGTAAAACCATTGCAGCAGCATCGTCACGTCTTGGCGAAAATGGGTCGTTCCTTGATGATTTGGTTGAAATACGCAAAGACGGCGAAATCATGCTTAAATCACCGAAAGAGTGTGAATTACGTGATTTGTCTCCGCACATGGTTGTCGGTGTTGCCGCAAGTTTGATCCCTTTCTTGGAGCACGATGATGCGAACCGTGCCCTTATGGGATCGAATATGCAACGTCAAGCGGTTCCATTACTACGTCCACAAGCCCCTATGGTCGGAACTGGGGTTGAAAAACTCGTAGCTCGTGATTCATGGGAGTGTGTAAAAGCTGAACGTAGCGGTGTCGTCGAAAAAGTTGATTCCAAACATATATATGTGATGGGTGAAGACGATGAGGGGACCTTTATCGATTACTATCCGTTGCAAAAGAACCTTCGTACCAACCAAAATACGACGTTTTTGCAAAAACCGATCGTAAAGCAGGGGCAAGCTGTTAGCAAAGGGCAAATCATCGCTGATGGTCCGAATATGGATCAGGGAGAATTGGCTCTTGGTATCAATGCCCTTGTTGCATTTATGCCATGGAACGGCTACAACTTCGAGGATGCTATCGTTATGTCTGAGCGTATGATTCGTGAAGATGCGTTTACGTCGGTACACATTTACGAAAAAGAAGCGGAAGCACGTGAATTGAAACACGGCGTAGAAGAGATCACACGTGATATCCCAAATGTACGTGATGATGAGCTTTCACACCTTGATGAAAGCGGGATTGTAAAAATCGGTACCTACATCAAAGGGGGAATGATTCTTGTTGGTAAAGTTTCACCAAAAGGTGAAGTTAAACCAACACCAGAAGAGCGTCTCCTCCGTGCTATTTTCGGTGAAAAAGCGGGTCACGTTGTCAATAAATCTCTCTACTGCGCAGCCAGTATGGAAGGGGTTGTTGTTGATGTCAAAGTATTCACTAAAAAAGGTTACGATAAAGATCCACGTACTCTTGAGCTAGAAAAAGCAGATCGTGATGAGCTAGAGCGCGAACACTATGATCGTCTTCTTATGATCGATAAAGAGGAGATGCTCCGTATCTCTTCCATGTTAACAAAACACCCTCTTCAAAGTGCGGTAAGTATCAATGGACGTGAGTACAATGCAGGTGATAATGTCAATGGGGATGATCTCAAAGAGGTAAACCGTTTTGCAATGAACACAATTGTTAAAGCATATGCGGATGATATACAAGAGAAGTACAACCAAACGAAAAACCATTTCCAAAAAGAGAAGAAAAAATTCCGTGATGAACACGAAGAAAAACTCTCTATCTTGGAAAAAGACGATATTCTTCCCAACGGCGTAGTGAAATACGTGAAAGTCTATATCTCAACCAAGCGTAAGCTTAAAGTTGGGGATAAAATGGCGGGTCGTCACGGGAATAAGGGTATCGTTTCGATCATCGTTCCGCAGCTTGATATGCCATACATGGCAAACGGCCGTACGGTTGACGTATGTTTGAATCCTCTAGGGGTTCCATCACGGATGAACGTCGGGCAAATTTTGGAAATGCACTTGGGTATGGTTGGGCGTGAGCTTGGATTCCAACTACAAGATATTTTTGATGCCAAACAAAAAGAGTTTATCGGTGAACTCCGTGCAAAAATGATCTCCTTTGCGGATGTTGCAGGTCTTATGAATGCAGCAGAAACAATCGGAGCATTGGACGATAAAACCTTCCTGGGCTACGCGCAGGACTGGGCACAAGGGGTGAAATTTGCAACCCCGATCTTCGAGGGGGTCACTGAAGCAGAGTTTGGTAAACTCTTTGAATTGGCTAAACTTGATAACGATGGAAAAATGGAGCTTTACGACGGTAAAACCGGTGAGAAGCTCAAAGAACGTGTTAACGTTGGGTATATGTATATACTGAAACTTCATCACTTGGTTGATGAGAAAGTTCATGCACGTTCAACAGGACCATACTCTCTTGTTACGCAACAACCCGTTGGTGGTAAAGCATTGTTCGGCGGACAGCGTTTTGGAGAGATGGAAGTATGGGCTCTTGAAGCGTACGGCGCTTCTGCCGTTCTTAAAGAGATGTTAACGATCAAATCCGATGATGTCGATGGACGTGTTCGAGCGTATAAAGCGATAACAAAAGGTGAAAGCGTTCCACCATCAGGTATCCCTGAGACGTTGTTCGTATTGACCAAAGAGCTTCAAGCTTTGGCTCTTGATATTGAGATTTTTGACGAGGTGGAAGACCATGAGTAAACTAGTACCAATTGCTGTAACGGATGATAATCGCCCTACGGATATTAAACAAATACAATTTCGACTTGCGTCTCCTGAGAAAGTTCTCTCATGGAGTCATGGTGAAGTAAAAAAACCTGAAACGATCAATTACCGTACCCTCAAGCCTGAGCGTGATGGACTCTTTTGTGCCAAAATTTTCGGTCCTGTGCGTGACTACGAATGTTTGTGCGGCAAATACAAAAAAATGCGTTACAAGGGTGTTATTTGTGAGAAATGTGGCGTAGAAGTCACCTCGTCCAAAGTACGCCGTAGCCGTATGGGACATATCGACCTTGTCACTCCTGTAGCCCATATTTGGTATGTAAGTTCATTGCCTAGCCGTATTGGAACGTTACTCGGTGTTAAAATGAAAGACCTTGAACGTGTATTGTATTACGAAGCATACATCGTTAAAACAGGGGGCGAAGCGTGTTATGACGGCGGACAAACGTCACCTGTACTCAAATACGATGTCCTCAATGAGGAGCAATATCGTACCCTTGTACAACGTTATGGAGAGAGCGGTTTTTCAGCGGAAATGGGGGGACAAGCAGTCCGTGATTTGCTTGACGACCTGGATCTAGTCGATCTCTTTTCTGCGCTTAAAGAAGATGTACAAAAGACCAACTCCGAAGCAAAACGTAAAACAATTATTAAACGTCTTAAAGTTATTGAGTCGTTCCTTAATTCAGGAAATAACCCTGCTTGGATGATGCTTACTGTCCTTCCAGTATTGCCTCCTGAGCTTCGCCCGTTGGTAAGCTTGGACGGTGGAAAATTTGCTGTATCCGATGTCAATGACCTGTACCGTCGTGTTATCAACCGTAATCAGCGTTTGAAACGTCTTATCGAACTTGAAGCACCGGAAATTATCGTCCGTAACGAAAAACGGATGCTCCAAGAAGCAGTTGACGCGTTGTTTGACAACGGCCGTCGTGCAAATGCGGTTAAAGGGGCAAACAAACGTCCATTGAAATCACTCTCTGAGATTATCAAGGGTAAACAAGGGCGTTTCCGTCAGAATCTACTCGGAAAACGGGTTGACTTCTCGGGCCGTTCGGTTATCGTTGTAGGGCCTAGCTTGCGTATGGATCAGTGCGGATTGCCAAAGCTTATGGCATTGGAACTTTTCAAACCGCATTTGATTGCGAAACTCGAAGATAAAGGGTACGCAACGACCGTTAAAGCGGCGAAAAAAATGATCGATGAAAAAACCAATGAAGTGTGGGAGTGTTTGGCGGAGATCGTTGATGGGTATCCTATCATGCTTAACCGTGCACCGACGCTCCATAAACTTTCTATCCAAGCGTTTCACCCGAAACTGATCGATGGTAAAGCGATTCAATTGCACCCCCTCGTTTGTGCGGCATTCAATGCGGACTTCGACGGTGACCAAATGGCAGTTCACGTACCACTGGGTGCTGAAGCGATTGCTGAGTGTAAAGTATTGATGCTCTCTTCTATGAACATCTTGCTTCCGGCATCGGGTAAAGCGATTGCTACACCATCACAAGATATGGTCTTGGGTCTTTATTACCTATCTTTGGGTAAAAATGATGTTAAAGGGTCGAACAAACTTTTCAGCAACGTTGATGAAGTTATGATTGCCCTAGAGCATAAAGCATTGGATCTACACGCAAAAGTACGTACACGTGTCGATGGTCGTATGATACACACGACGGCAGGAAAAATGATTTTACAATCAATCCTTCCTGATTTCGTTCCGGTAGAGCTTTGGAACGTTACGATGAAAAAGAAAAATATCAATGCTATTGTTGACTATGTCAATAAGCATGGTGGTATTGCTATTACGGCCGGATTCTTGGATGATCTTAAAAATCTCGGTTTCAAATACGCAACAGAATCGGGTGTCTCTATTTCTATCGCGGATATTATTATCCCTGAAATGAAGGCAGGTCTTATTGTTGCCTCTAAAAACCGTGTTAAAGAGATCCAAAAACAGTTTGAAGCGGGTCTATTGACCGAGCAAGAGCGTTACAATAAAATCATTGACGTTTGGACAGATACGAACAATACTGTTGCAGCGGGTATGATGGAGTTGGTCGAGAGCGATAAAGACGGATTCAACTCGATCTTTATGATGGCGGACTCTGGAGCGCGGGGTTCTGCGGCTCAGATTCGTCAGCTTGCAGGTATGCGTGGTTTGATGGCGAAACCGGACGGTTCGATCATCGAAACACCGATTATCTCCAACTTTAAAGAGGGTCTAAACGTCCTTGAGTACTTTATTTCTACCCACGGTGCTCGTAAAGGTCTTGCGGATACGGCACTTAAAACGGCGAATGCGGGTTATTTGACGCGCAAACTCGTTGACGTTGCGCAAAACGTGAAAATCGTTGAGCACGATTGTGGTACCCATGAAGGGATTGAGCTTACAGATATCTCTGTCGGTAATGAATTGATCGAGCCGTTGGAAGACCGTATTTACGGTCGTGTTTTGGCCGAAGATGCGATTGATCCGATTACGAATGAGATCCTTTTCACAGAGGGGACATTGATTGATGAGATCAAAGCCTCTAAAGTGGTTGAGGCTGGAATTCGAGCGGTGCATATCCGTACACCGACAACGTGTAAATCAGAACATGGCGTGTGTGCGTTGTGTTATGGTCTTAACTTGGGCTCTGGCGGAATCGTCCGTAAGGGTGAAGCCGTTGGTATTATTGCAGCGCAGTCGATCGGGGAGCCGGGGACACAGTTGACACTTCGTACCTTCCACGTTGGGGGAACGGCATCAAGTACACGTGAAGAGCGTCAAGTTACCGTAACCAAAGAGGGTTTCATCCGTTATTACAATATGAAAACCTATTTGTCCAAAGAGGGAAAACAAGTTGTTGCGAATCGTCGTAATGCGGCAATTTTGTTGGTTGAGCCAAAAATTAAAGCACCGTTCAGCGGAACATTTGAGATGCAAACCATACATGATGAAATCATTGTGAGCATCAAAGGGGAGTCTCAAACGCAACGCTATACCCTTCGTAAAAATGAAGTGGCAAAACCGAATGAGCTTGCAGGAGTCAGTGGTAAAATCGAAGGGAAGTTTTATCTCCCTTACGAAAACGGTGCAATGATAAAAGAAGACGAGTCTATCGTAGAGACGATCAAAGATGGCTGGAATGTACCAAACCGTATCCCGTACGCCTCTGAAATTTTGGTCAAAGATGGTGCGCCGATCAGTCAAAAGATTTTTGCAAAAGAGAAAGGGACGGTTAAATATTACCTACTAAAAGGGGATTATTTAGAGCGTCACCATGAGATCAAAAAAGGGTACAGCGTTGAGGTAAAAGGGCTTTTTGCCGTCGTTGCAGACAGTGAAGATCGTGAAGCGATTCGCCACTATATCGCTCGCGGTTCCGTCATAGAAATCAATGATGATGAAGCGGTCAAAGCAGATACCCTTTTGGCAAAAGCACAAAAAGAAGAATTGGTCGTAATCGCAGAGTGGGATCCGTATAGTAATCCGATTATCTCTGAAACGAACGGTGTTATTACGTTTGAAGACATTATCCCGGGTGTTACGGCATCCGAACAATTTGACGAATTGACCGGTAAAACCCGTTTGATGATCAATGAATACATTGCCCCTGAGTATAAGCCTGCTATCGTATTGGCGGCTAACGACGGTACAATTATCCGTTATTCTGTTGATCCTAAAACAGCGATTTTCGCTCAAGACCGTGCCGAAGTAAAAGTAGCGGATATTTTGGCGCGTACGCCAAAAGCACTCCAAAAATCACGCGATATTACAGGGGGTCTTCCACGGGTATCTGAGCTTTTCGAAGCGCGTAAACCTAAAGAGATCGCTTTGATCGCAGAACTCGACGGTGTGGTGAGCTTCGGCAAACCGCTTCGTGGTAAAGAACGGATCTTGATAACCAGCGAAAACGGTATGGTTAAAGAATACTTTGTCGATAAAAATCTTACGGCATTGGTCCATACCGGTGAGTTCGTTCACGCAGGTGAGCGTTTGAGCGATGGTGTTATGAGTTCACATGAAATTTTGAGAATTTTAGGTGTAAAAGCCCTCTATCACTATTTGGTCAGTGAAGTACAGCAGGTTTATCGACGCCAAGGGGTTAGTATCGCCGACAAACACATCGAAGTTATCTTTACTCAGATGTTGCGTCAGATCAAAATTCTTCGTTCAGGCGATACGAAATTTATCGAGGGCGATGTTGTCTCTAAAGTACAGTTCAAGATTGAGAACGAAAAAATTCTTCGTCTTGGCGGTCAACCGGCGATTGCTGAACCATACTTAGTAGGGATTACCCGTGCTGCGGTCAGTGCTGACTCAATCATCTCAGCAGCATCGTTCCAAGACACAACCAAAGTCTTGACAGAAGCAGCCGTTTCAGCGAAAATCGATGACTTGACCGATCTTAAAGAAAACGTTATTATCGGTCGTACCATTCCAGTAGGAACAGGTATCTATAAAGATCAGCAAATCCAACTCGGAGAGTAGGATCTTTTCTCTTCCTTGTCCTATCGGACAAGAACCTCTACTGTGGTTCCTGCGAAAGCGGGAATCCATCTCCTCATAAATATTTTTTATCTCTCAGCATAAAATACTACATAACTTGTAAATTTTCCTAATATACATTTAAGTAATTTAATCTATAAATATCACTATAATAAATAAAATAAATCGATATCTATTACCAAAGAAGAAAGGCAGTGTTATGAATAAATTAGCTTTAGTAAAAAGGATAATGGCTGATTTCTCCGAACGGACCTGTTTGAAAAAAGAGGGGTGTATCCCTGTTCGCTATTTGTGGACAGATGCATTTGCTGTATGCAATTTTTTAGGGCTTTTTTTAGAAACAGGTGAAATTGATTATAAAAAAGATGCGTTACTTCTCGTTGACCAAGTGCATCATATTTTAGGAAAACATCGAAGGGATGATCCGCGCGACGGATGGATCAGTGGCTTAAATGATGAGGAAGGGGAAAAGCATCCTACCATTGGAGGATTACGAATTGGTAAAAAAAGCAATGAAAGAAAAAAAGAGGACCCTATTGATGAAAAATTGGAATGGGAACAGGACGGGCAATATTTTCATTATCTAACGAAATGGATGCACGCACTGAATCTTGTTACTAAAGTAACAGGAGATCCGAAATATAATCTCTGGGCTAGTGAGCTCGCCAAAACAGCTTATGATAAATTTACCTATACGGCATATGGAAATACAAAAAGAATGTACTGGAAGATGAGTATCGATTTGAGTTATCCGTTGGTAACATCTATGGGTCAGGATGATGCACTCGATGGATATATTACCTATCTAGAAGTGATCAAAACAGCGATAAAAGAGAATACTCTCCATTTGGATAACGAAATGGAAAGTTTATTCCATATAGCACAGACTATGAAGTTGGAGAGTAGTGATCCCCTCGCTATAGGGGGATTGTTAAATAATGCATCTCTATTAACACAGCTTATCGTAGAATACAAAATGATACATTTGTCTGATATCCTTTTGATGTTGTTGCACGCTTCTCTAAAAGGGGTAGATGCCTTTGTGGATAGCAATACATTAGAGTATCCAGCAGGGTATAGACTAGCGTTTCGCGAATTAGGTTTCTCCATAGGTTTGCATGGCGTGAAAAAAATGCAAATGGTAATCAAAAAACATCCTGAGGATTTCACAAATCATCCTCTTTTAGAAGTAAAGCTGGATGATCTCGCAGCACATTTTCCTTTGTGTGACAGTATAGAGAATTTTTGGATAAATCCACAAAATCAAAAGAGCAGCAGTTGGTGCGAACATTTAGATATCAATTCTGTAATGTTAGCTACCGCTTTGCATTCTGAATCTTTTTTATGTATAGGATAAAAAATGAAAAATTTAGTAGATTATATGATTTCTAGAGGGGTTTTGCATACACCACGCATTATAGATGCGTTTT
Organism: Sulfuricurvum sp.; assembly: GCA_036821965.1. GTDB lineage: Bacteria > Campylobacterota > Campylobacteria > Campylobacterales > Sulfurimonadaceae > Sulfuricurvum. Next base: position 456,712 of record DAISIO010000002.1, on the reverse strand, counting down.
TGGAGATAGATAGAAAATATTTTGTACCCCAACCACTTTTGGAACATATCTATATCGATGCTCCATTGCCGATTGGCAAAAACCAGACAATATCCCAGCCTTCTACTGTGGCATTTATGCTAGAACAATTAGGAGCAAAAGAGGGGGAAAATATATTAGATATCGGTTCTGGTTCTGGCTGGACCGCCTCTTTGCTATGTTATATTGTGGGAGAGAAAGGAAGCGTAATAGGTTTAGATAGAGTAGATGAACTTGTAGAACAAGGTAAGAAAAATCTTGCACAATTTAACTTCGGTAGTCATTGTCGTATACAAAAAGCGGGTCCTGAACTCGGATTACCAGATCAGCAATTTGATAGAATATTAGTATCAGCCAGTGCAGATAATATACCTAAAACTTTATTTGATCAGCTTAAAATCGGCGGAGTATTGGTAGTGCCGGTCCAAAATTCTATATATAGATTTGAGAAAATTTCAGATTCCAATATTAAACAAGAAGAGTTTAAAGGATTTGTTTTTGTACCGTTGATAACATAATTTTATCTATCAATGTGAGGATACCCTTAGCAGTGGTAGATGCACCCTTTAAACCTTCCTTAAAATAAGCTATATTTAATCAAAAATCGGGTAATATTTCGCGTTTATTAGTCCCCTATGGGTGGATCTAAGATTCTACTGGAACATTTCAAAACAAGGAGATTGTATGCCAACAATCAACCAGCTTATTCGCAAAGAGCGACAAAAAGTGGTGAAAAAATCAAAATCACCTGCTTTGGTGTCATGCCCACAACGTCGTGGTGTATGTACTCGTGTATATACTACAACCCCTAAAAAACCGAACTCGGCGCTTCGTAAAGTTGCTAAAGTACGTTTGACTTCAGGGTTTGAAGTTATTAGTTATATCGGTGGTGAGGGTCACAACTTGCAAGAGCACTCGATCGTTCTCGTTCGTGGTGGTCGTGTAAAAGACTTACCAGGGGTAAAATACCATATCGTACGTGGTGCTCTCGATACAGCGGGTGTTAAAGACCGTAAAGTATCTCGTTCTAAATACGGAACGAAAAAAGCCAAGGTTAAGAAATAATCATCTAGCCTGACAAGATTCGGTTTTTGAGGACCGATTTTTGAGTAAATTTTAAAAATTGAAGGAAACATTATGAGAAGAAGAAAAGCGCCCGTCCGCGAAATTATGCCTGACCCGGTTCATGGCTCTAAAATTTTGACGAAGTTCATCAACAAACTTATGTGGGATGGCAAAAAAAGCACCGCAGAAAAAATTATGTACAGTGCATTGGATCTCATTGCATCACGTGGTGAAAAAACAGGTATCGAAGTATTTAATACAGCGATTGATAATATCAAACCTGTAATCGAAGTGAAAAGCCGCCGTGTGGGTGGAGCGACCTACCAAGTTCCAGTAGAAGTACGCCCTGTTCGACAGCTTTCATTGGCTATCCGTTGGTTGACGGATGCATCACGCAAACGTAATGAACGCACTATGGCTGAGCGTCTTGCTAATGAATTGATGGATGCTGCCAGCGATAAAGGCTCATCATTCAAGAAAAAAGAAGATACCTATAGAATGGCTGAAGCGAATAAAGCATTTGCTCACTATCGCTGGTAATAGTCTATTCCGGTTTGAACGCAATAGGTGCATATGCTCCTATTGCTACGCTAACCGCTTGGGCTACTAAAGCTTGCCTCATAGCGAGGCAGAATTTTGTAACCCTTTAATAACCCAAGCGGGTTATTATTCTCCCTATAAAAAACCACTTTTTAAGGCTATTATCATGGCAAGATCCCATAAACTAGAAGACGTTAGAAATATCGGTATCGCGGCGCATATTGACGCGGGTAAAACAACCACAACAGAGCGTATTTTGTTCTACACGGGTGTTTCACACAAAATCGGTGAGGTTCACGAAGGTGCTGCAACTATGGACTGGATGGAGCAAGAGCAAGAGCGTGGTATCACGATCACTTCTGCTGCAACAACATGTGAATGGCGTAACACACAAATCAATATCATCGATACTCCGGGCCACGTTGACTTCACCATTGAAGTTGAGCGTTCTATGCGTGTACTTGATGGTGCTGTAGCAGTATTTTGTGCGGTAGGTGGTGTTCAACCACAATCTGAAACGGTATGGCGTCAAGCAAACCGTTATGGTGTTCCACGTATGGTTTTCGTTAATAAAATGGACCGTACCGGTGCTGATTTTTATAACGTTGAAGAACAAATTCGTCTACGTCTTAAAGCAAATCCTGTAGCTATTCAGCTTCCAATCGGTGCTGAAGACGGCTTCAAAGGGATTGTTGACCTTGTTAAAATGAAAGCTATCCTTTGGGATGAAGATGCTGCTATGGGTTCTAACTATCAAGAGGCAGAAATTCCTGCAGATATGGTAGAACTTTCTAATAAATACCGTGCACAAATGATGGAAGCAGCTGCTGAGGGCGACGATTCTTTGATGGAGAAATTCTTCGAAGAGGGTGAACTTACCAACGAAGAGATCATGCGCGGGATCAAAGCCGGATGTCTTAAAATGGAAATTATTCCTATGACATGCGGTACAGCGTTTAAAAACAAAGGGGTTCAAACTCTTTTGGATGCCGTTATCGATTATCTTCCATCTCCTCTTGAAGTTGCGGCTATCAAAGGGACAATGGAAGACGATGAAGAGGTTGAAGTAGAAGTTGCATCAACAGACGATGCTCCATTTGCGGGTCTTGCATTCAAAATTATGACTGACCCATTCGTTGGACAGTTGACATTCGTACGTGTTTACCGCGGTGTTCTTGAATCAGGTACATACGCTTATAACACCATCAAAGGTAAAAAAGAGCGTATCGGACGTATCGTAAAAATGCACGCGAACAAACGTGAAGAGATTAAATCTCTTTATGCTGGAGAAATCGGTGCGGTTGTTGGTCTCAAAGACACAACAACAGGTGATACGTTGTGTGATGAGCGTGAGCGTCTAGTTCTCGAGCGTATGCACTTCCCTGAGCCGGTTATCTCGGTTGCGGTTGAGCCAAAAACAAAACCTGACCAAGAAAAAATGGGGATCGCTCTTGCTAAACTGGCAGCAGAAGATCCATCTTTCCGTGTTCACACAGACGAAGAGACAGGTCAAACGATCATCAGCGGTATGGGTGAGCTTCACCTAGAAATCCTTGTAGACCGTATGTTCCGCGAGTTCAAAGTCGAAGCAGAAGTCGGTGCTCCACAAGTTGCTTACCGTGAGTCAATCCGTGCGGAAGTAAAACAAGAGTACAAATACGCAAAACAATCAGGTGGACGCGGACAATTCGGTCACGTTTATTTGATCGTTAAGCCAGGTGAGCCGGGTACAGGTTATACGTTTAACAACGACATCAAAGGTGGGGTTATTCCAAAAGAGTATATTCCTGCCGTTGAAAAAGGGTGTAAAGAAGCAATGGCTAAAGGTGTCTTGGCAGGTTATCCTATCGAAGATATCGAAGTCACCTTGTATGACGGTTCATACCACGAGGTTGACTCCTCTGAGATGGCGTTTAAACTCGCGGCTTCTATGGGATTCAAAGAGGCTTGCCGTAAAGCAAACCCAGCTATCCTAGAGCCAATGATGAAAGTAGAAGTAGAAGTACCAGAAAACTTCATGGGTGACGTTATCGGTGACCTTAACCGCCGTCGCGGACAAGTTAACAATATGGGTGACCGTTCTGGTAACAAAATTGTTGATGCGTTCGTACCACTTTCTGAAATGTTCGGTTACTCAACAGACCTTCGTTCAGCGACACAAGGACGTGCAAGTTATTCTATGGAATTCGATCACTATGCCGAAGTTCCACGTAACGTTGCCGAAGAGATTATCAAAAAGCGTAACAGCTAAGATACTTTTCTTCTCTCCCCTAGCGGGGATTTTTTTTAACTTTCTTTTACTCTGCTATCCACCCCCTTTTAATCAACAACTGATCATAACTGTATACCCGTCAAAAAAGTGAAATTATGCATCTATCATGTTGTATAATCTATCTAAAAAAGGGGGAGATATGCGTCAATTTTCAGTATCTTTCAGAGTTTGGCATTGGCTGCAAGCGGTTGCTGTTTTTGGATTATTTATCACGGTGGTCCTGCGCGAAAGCGTTATGAGCAAAAGCGGTATAGGTGCTATCGTACAGAAAAAGCTTGCTGAAATCGGTACAGTAATTACCGATGAACAAGCCGTATTGATCGGTAAAGCAGTTCGTGCACCGATGTGGGATTGGCATATCTATTTGGGGATAACGGTTACTGTATTGTTGGTATGGAGGCTCGCGATGGTTCTTAAGAATGGATTCGGGTTTGACGATAATGTGAAAATGAAAAAAGTATATCAACTCTATAAAGCGGTATATGTTTTGTTCTCTATGATGGCTATTAGTGGATTGGTTCTGTATTGGAAACTCGCAGGAGAGTCCAAAGGGCTTGTAGAAACAGTACATATGTATATTGGATGGGGAATTTTCGCTTTTGTTGCTGTACACATCATCGGTGTGGTGCTCGCAGAGCACAGTGATCAGAATGGATTGGTTTCACGGATGATCAGTGGTCGGTAGGCGGGGAGGGTGTTTACCTCTCCGTGGTGCCACTCACGCAGTGTTTTTCAGAACAGTAGGATCAGAGTGGCAAATCTATAAAATAAGCCAATCCATAATAGATACTATAGACTCCATAAATAAGAATTGCCAATGCAGCGATGCGATTCATGCTCTGGCGAAAGGCGATTTCCCGCATAAAATTAACAGATTGTCCCAGTGCTAGAAGTGTAGGAACAGTCGCAAGACCAAATGCCGCCATAATGAGTCCCCCATCCACGATAGAGGCTGAAGATGCCGCTTTTGCTGCGAAGAAAAAAACAAATCCGCAAGGGAAAAATCCGTTCATCATTCCAAGAGCCGCAAAGCTACGGATGCTTTTACTCTTAATAAGTTGCGAAAAAAGGATCTTAAAAAGTTTGAAGTTTGAAAATGAATGCTCTAGCGCGTGTAGAAGTTTTGAGAGCCCCAACATGCTGAGAGCCGTGATAATCATCAAAACCCCTGCTAAAATAAACAAAGCTCCATGCATCTCCATCGTTACAGTAAAAAGTGACCCAAGCCCTCCAAAAAGCATCCCCAATATAACGTATGAGCTAACGCGTCCGATATTGTACGCTCCATGACGGAGTAGTTGCGCTGAGCGACTCATAGAAGCATCGATTTTTGTCGAGCTGTAGGCGACGATAAATCCTCCGCACATCCCTATGCAGTGGCCAAAACTTCCTGCAAATGCGATACTTATAATAACAAACCAATCGATTGGACTCACAATAAACCTTTTTTACCATATCAACACACTAAAGGATTTTCGTTACAAATATGTTAAGACTTAACACTCTTTTAACACTAGTATGTAACAATAGCACAAAACAACTAAAAGGAAAAAAATGAAAAAAATTCTACTTATAGCCGTAGCAATGGCATCAATCGCAAGTGCAGATCAGTTAACTGCACTTAAAATAGAAGGGATGATGTGTCCTGCATGTGTCAAAAATATCAAAGCTTCTTTAGGTGATGTTAAAGGGGTAAAAGAATCTACTGTGTACCTCAAAGATGGCAAAGCTGAGGTTAAAGCAACCGATGGGACCTCCTCTGAAACGATGTGTGATGCGGTAAAAAAAGCAGGATATGGGTGTAAAGTAACGAAGTAATCGTTTTCATCCCCTCCGACTAATATTTTTGAGTTTTTTTCCTATTAAATATAACAATTTTGTTATACAATGGTGAATATTAACATTTTCACGAGAGTACAAAAAGGAGGCAGATGAAAGCAGTTATTATGGCAGGCGGATTCGGGACACGTATTCAACCCCTCACTAACTCTATCCCTAAACCTATGTTGCCCATTATGAACCGTCCGATGATGGAGCATACGATTACCAGTCTTAGAGATGTGGGAATCACAGAGTTCATCATTTTGCTGTATTTCAAACCTGACGTGATAAAAGAGTATTTCAAAGATGGAAGCGAACTCGGAATTACGATCACGTACGTTGTCCCCGATGACGATTATGGGACGGCGGGTGCGGTCAAGCGAGCACAAGAGTATATTAGTGATGAAAATTTTATTATTATCAGTGGAGATTTAGTCACCGATTTTGATTTTCAAAAAATATTTGATTATCATATAGCTAAAAAGTCCAAACTCACCATTACCCTCACGTCGGTCGATAATCCGCTCGAGTTTGGGATCGTTATTGCAAATAAAGAGGGTAGGATCGAAAAATTTCTCGAAAAGCCAAGTTGGGGAGAAGTTTTTAGCGACACGATCAATACCGGTATATACATCATCGAGCCGGAGATCCTCGACTACATTCCTAAAAATGAAAATTTTGATTTTGGCAAAGATCTTTTTCCGCTGTTAATGCGCGAGGGAGTTGAATTGATGGCCGGAAATGCGCAAGGGTATTGGCGTGATGTCGGAAATCCGGAGAGCTATCGTGATGTCTATGCGGACATCCTTAACGGCAAATTGAAGCTGAAACTGGGTGGAAAGCCTACAAAGTATTATGACGGTGTATTGATTTGCGATGAGTCCACTGTGCTCGATAGCAGTATTGATATTATCGGTATCGTTGTGTTGGGAAAAAATGTCACCATCAAGCGTGGGACAAAGCTCAATAATGTTGTGATAGGTGATAATGTTACTATTGGCAATTCAAGCAATATCCGTAATACTGTCATCTGGAACAATGTCTCAATCGGTCGTAATGCCAAACTGGACGGATGTGTCATTTGCGATCACAATCAAATCGGTAACAATATGACGGCCAAAGCCGGTATGATTTTGGCGGAGGGATGTGAAATTGGTCAGTTGGTGAGTGTTGAAAAAGATGTGACGATATGGCCCGATAAAGTCATTGAAGATGCGTCGATTATAAGCCATAGTGTCATATTCGGCAGTAAATATAAAAATTCTATTTTTCAAAACGGGACAGTCTTAGGAAAGTCCAATGTTGAACTCTCCTGTGAAATGGCCACGAAACTCGCAGAGGCATTTGGCGCACAGCTCCCGGTGGGATCGATTGTTCTGGTATCCAGAGACAACGCTAAAAACTCACGTATGCTCAAGCGTGCTGTTTTAGGCGGTTTGCTCTCATGCGGCGTGAATGTCGTGGATTACAATGCTACCTCCTCGTCCGTGATGCGGTGCAGTTTGTCAGCGCACGATTTTTACAGTGCAGGGGTTTATTTTCATCAAAAGATCGATGACCCTACGAGTACGGTCATTACGTTTTTTAATCAAGAAGCATTACGTATCAACAACGATGTTTCAAAAAAGGTGGAAAAAGCGTTTTTCAAAGAGGCATTCCGGCGTGTTGATTATTCGCGTATTGGTCAAATACATGATTTTGATATAAAAAAAGAGTATTTGAATTATAAAAATGGGATTAAATCGTTGCTACAATCGCATACGTTCCGTGGCTTTGAGTGCCGTATCGTGGTCGATATGATGCACGGAATGGGATCTGAGATATTCCCCGATATTTTAAATGATTTGGGGGTGGATCACATCTTGTTTAATGCCTACCCTGATCAAAAACGGCTTGATAACATACATTCTTTAGTCAAACGCTCTACAGAAGATATGTGTGCTGTTGTCAAAGCTCTTAAGCTTGATGCAGGATTTTTCCTCTATCCGCACGGTCAGCGTCTCGATATTATGTGTGATGGGGGGGTCGTTTTGAGTAAACAAGCGGCGCTTTATGCTGTCCTTTCACTTTTGAATATAGAAGCATCATCCAGCGGAGAGAAAAAACGGGTATTTTTGCCGACATGGGCTGCGGATATTGTCAATTTTGAGTATCTCGAAATCGAGCAGGGACAATATGCAAACTTTAAATCTGAAGAGATGAAAAAATATGATTTAGTAGCGACAGGGGAGGGAAATTTTACGTTTACGGAGTTTGCGACCCACCGTGACTCGATGTATGCTACGTTAAAAATTTTAGAGATGATCGTCAATCACAAGGTAAAACTCTCAGAGCTTATCAATGCAATTCCCAGCTTTTTTTACCATACTTTTCAAGTAGAATGCAATCAGGCTCTTAAAGGGAAAATGATGCGTATGTTCCTTGAAGACGCGGAAGGAAAAGAGTCCTCAGCTCTCGATGGAGTGAAGATTTGGCTGGATAAAGACGATTGGATTTTGATGATCCCCGATCAGTACAGTGATTATCTAAACCTCTACATTCAGGCTGTTACCCAAGAAAAAGGTGAAGAAATTTATCAGACGTATACCACAAAAATTCAGATGTGGATGGAGTCGTAACGACGATGATAAGCCCCGCCATCACCTATGACGTTTCGTGCATTAGCGAACTGGACATATATCTTTTCAAACAAGGAAATCACACCAAGCTCTATGAGAAATTGGGTTCGCATGCGATGGTGCATGAAGGGAGAGAAGGAGTCTATTTCGCTCTCTGGGCACCGAATGCGAATAGTGTGAGCGTACGTGGAGATTTTAATGATTACGATCTCCATACCCATCCGCTACGTTTGCGAGAAGATGATTCAGGTATCTGGGAGGGCTTTATCGAAAGTGTAGAGGAGGGGTCGACCTACAAATACCATATCGTTTCGAAATTTCATGATATCGTTCATGATAAAAGCGATCCGTTTGCCACGTTTTGTGAGCTGCCGCCGAAATCGGCATCACGTGTTTGGAATCTGAAAGGGTATGAATGGGGCGATGAAGCGTGGATGAGAGATCGTCACCGTGCTAACGCCTACAATGCACCGATCAGTGTGTATGAAGTACACGTTGGCTCATGGAGGTGCAAGGAGGAGAATCGCCCTCTGACTTATCGAGAACTAGCAAGCGAATTAGTAGAGTATCTTGTTTGGATGAACTATACCCATGTTGAATTTATGCCCCTCACCGAGTATCCGTTTTTTGGTTCGTGGGGGTATCAGGTTGTTGGTTATTTTTCTGCTACGGCACGGTATGGAACCCCTCAGGATTTGATGTTTTTGATAGATACCCTCCATCAAAACGGTATCGGTGTGATTATGGATTGGGTCCCTTCTCATTTTGCCGTTGATATGCACGGGCTGATCAACTTTGATGGGACAGCATTGTATGAGCATGACGATCCGCGTCAAGGGTATCACCCCCAATGGGGGAGTATAATTTTTAACTATGGACGCCATGAAGTGGTTTCGTTTCTCATCAGCTCGGCGATGTTTTGGTGTGAAAAATACCATATCGACGGTATCCGTGTGGATGGAGTAGCATCAATGCTGTATCTTGATTATGCCCGTAAAGAGGGAGAGTGGATCCCCAATATTTACGGCGGCAATAAAAATTTAGAGGCAGTGGCATTTTTACAAAAGCTTAATGTCAGTATTTACGGTGAATTCCCCGACATACTGATGATTGCCGAAGAATCAACAGCATGGCCGATGGTGACAAAACCGACGGATATCGGTGGTTTAGGATTTGGTTTTAAATGGAATATGGGGTGGATGCACGATTCGCTACAATACCTAAGTTATGATCCCCTTTTTCGCCAGTATCATCACGGACAGCTTACATTTAGTATGTGGTACGGGTTTGATGAGAACTTTATGCTTTCCCTGAGTCATGATGAGGTTGTCCATCTCAAAGGCTCTCTTATTACCAAAATGCCTGGAACCACCAGTCAGAAATTTGCTAATTTACGAGCACTCTATGGGTATATGATGGGACATCCCGGTAAAAAACTGCTGTTTATGGGGGGTGAATTTGGACAATTTTCGGAATGGAATTTTGAGCAAAGTCTTGATTGGCACCTTTTGGAATACCCACTGCACCACAATCTCCAAAAAATGGTCTCAGACCTGAACCTCCTCTATCGGCAAGAGCGAGCACTCTACTTGTATGATGAAAAGCGGGAGGGATTTGAGTGGATCGATGATGGGGATTATCGTCACAACTGTATCAGTTTTCTCCGTAAAAGCGATAATCCGGAGGAGACCCTTGTGATTTTGTGCAACTTTGCGGACGAAACACACGTATTCTACCGAATCGGCGTCCCGTTTAAAGGGAAATATGAGGAGATTTTCAACTCCCAGTCGCACTATTATGAGGGATGTAATATCGGCAATATGGGAGCCCTTCAGGCTGTTGCGGAACCGTTGCATGGAAGACCTTTTTCGATCACCCTTACCCTCCCGCCGCTTGGGGTGATCTATCTAAAAAAAGTCTCTACAGAGGTACCCAAATAGCTCTCTCATTCTCTTCGGGACGTCCTTGAAGCTCAAGTGCCGGGGCATAGGTCGCTTTGTAGGAGAGGCTTTGGCACCCTTGCACGTAGTAGCCTAAATAGATCCATTTGAGCCCTAGCTGTTTCGCCAGAGCAATCTGTTCGAGCAGTGTGTATTTGCCCAAAGATAAGTGCGAGTAGTGGGGATCATAATAGCAATACAGAGAACTAATCCCCTCCTCTAAAACATCGATGAGATCGACCGCTATGAGTTTGTCCCCGTCGAAATAGAGTACCTCATACCCAAAATCTTCATGCCCGTTGACAAAAGATGCTTGATAATTTTTCGGATCAATTTTAGGTGAATCCCAAGAGCGTGTTTTGTGTTTGTATGCATGGTAACGATAAAAAAGTTCCAGATGTTCATTGCTGATGCCAGGAGTACGGATGAAAGAGGTTATATGAGAATTTTTACGTAAGATACGCCGTTCCGATTTGCTAAACAGATAGTTTTCTACATCGATTTTGAGACTTTCACACGCAGTGCAATCGCTGCAGACGGGACGAAAATACATTTCGCCAAAACGTCTCCATCCCCGTAATATCAGTGCTTCACATTGCGTTTTGGTGCATTCTCGGATTACTTTGTAGTGGATGGTTTGGGAGTTTCCGCTGATGTAAGAGCACGGCTCATGGAGCGTACACTCTTTTAATATTCTATTGTTATTCGTCATCTTTACGGTTGAGGGAGATGAGGACCCCTTCGATCATTTCGTCAATATCTCCATCAAGAATCGCGGTAATGTTGGAATAGGGTATCCCTGAGCGGGTATCTTTCACTTGCTGATAGGGGGCTAGAACGTAGGATCGTATTTGGTGACCCCAGCCGATGTCGCTTTTTTCGACACCATCAACGGCGGCTTTTTGTTTGGCGAGTTCGAAATCGTAGATGCGGGATTTTAACATTTTAAAAGCAGTTGCTTTGTTTTTGTGCTGTGAACGGTCATTTTGGCACTGTACAACGATACCTGTAGGGATATGGGTGATGCGGATAGCAGACTCGGTTTTATTGACGTGCTGTCCCCCTGCGCCGGATGCGCGGTAGGTATCAATACGGATGTCACGGTCTTCGATTTCAACATCGATATCATCATCGAGTTCAGGGGATACAAGAACGGAGGTGAAGCTGGTATGACGCTTGGCCGCTGAATCGTACGGGCTGATACGGACAAGGCGGTGAATACCATTTTCATTTTTGAGGTAGCCGTAAACATTGATCCCTTTTATAAGAATTGCTGCGTCTTTGATCCCTGCTTCATCCCCCGATTGGTAATCGAGCATTTCGATACTAAAATCATGGCGCTCCGCCCAGCGGGTATACATACGCAACAGCATAGAAGCCCAGTCCTGAGACTCTGTCCCTCCCGCTCCAGGATGGATCGTGACGATCGCATTATGGCTGTCATGCTCACCGCTGAGGAGAACTTCGACCTCCATTTGCTTGACCTGATTTTCAAGTTTTGGTGCATCTTCAAAGAGAGATTCGATAGTCTCTTCATCCCCCTCATCTTTTGCCATTTCATATAAATCCACAGCATCACCTAGGGTATTATACGTTTTGGAGTACTTGCTAAGGCGACGTTCAAGTTGCGTTTTTTCTTTTTGGATTATCCCTGCATTGGCGACATCATTCCAAAAGCCATCTGAATTTTCTAAATCGGTAATTTCACTTAGACGTGCAGTAATATCCTTCGGACGGACAACATCAGTGATGTTTTGCATTTTTATCGTAAGAGTTTTTAATAATTCGGTGTATTCGTAATGATCCATGTAAAGGAATATCCTTTGATATATTATAATTGCAATTATATTCCATAGAGGCTAAAACAATGATTATTGCACGCTCAGTCGAAGAATTACGCACCGCGCTGGATACGGCCATGGGAAGTATCGGTTTTATCCCCACGATGGGGGCATTGCACATCGGACACCGGACTCTCATCGAAGCAGCTCGTAAAGAGAATGATGTGGTAGTAGTCTCTATTTACGTCAATCCGACGCAGTTTTTGCCGGGTGAGGATTTATGTAAATATCCGCGCCGCGAAGAGGCCGATTTTAAAATCTGTGAACTTAGCGGTGTGGATGTGTTGTTTTACCCAGATTCGATGTATGAAGCAGATGAGGTGAGTGTCTGTGCTCCCGCTATCCGCGGGTATATCCTTGAGGGGGCTTCCCGTCCCGGCCATTTTGACGGCGTTCTTACGGTGGTTTTGAAATTGCTTAATGCTGTCCGTCCTACAAGAGTCTATTTCGGGAAAAAAGATGCCCAGCAACTTGCCCTTATTGCACAAATGGTACGTAATTTTTTATTGAATATTGAGATCGTTCCGATGGAAACGGTACGTGAGAAAGATGGATTAGCCCTCTCTAGCCGTAATGTCTATTTAAACGATAAAGAGCGTCAAGAGGCATTAAAACTTTCCTCGGCCCTCAAGAGTGCTACAAAAATGGTGATGCAGGGAAATCTAAAAAGCGATGAAATACAGATCGCAATGATGGCTATTTTGGAGCCTTTGGAGGTTGAATATACTGCCGTGGTAAACCGGGCATTTGAATCGATTTCGGACGTTATTATTGGTGATACGATTGTGTTGGTTGCCGCACGAGTGGGGAAAACCCGACTCATCGATAACGTCTGGATGTAAAAAAAGCGTTAATGCAGGGGAGAGTGTGTTGTCTCTGCTGCAGCGGCTGCCACAGCTTTTGGATCAGGTTTAAGATATTTCTCTTCGATCATCATGTCGACAATTGCTTTGAATACGGGGACTGCCGTGATGGAGGCAAAATAGACAGTGCGAGGATTAATGACAAAAATTCCAATGGTATAGTCGTGTTTTTTATCATTTGCAAATCCAACAAATGACGTGTGATAACTGTTGATGTAGCCACCATCTTTGGCTATATGGGCTGTTCCTGTTTTTCCTCCCACTACGATTCCGGGAGTTTTTGCACCGATTCCTGTTCCAACATTAACGGTTTTTATGAGTATTTGCTTCATCCGTTGGGCTGTTGCGGGCGAAATAACTTGTGTGGGGTCAATCACTTCCATGGGCATGTTTCGACCATTATCATCAATAAGAGAGTCCACAACCATAGGGTTAACAAGCCGTCCGTTGTTGTTGAATACGTTAAAAGCTTTGAGTATTTGCATTGCATTGGCACGCATTCCATAGCCGTATGCCGTGATCGCTTTGTACAGATAATTGTTTAGCTGACCCGAACTTGGGATGGAACCCCGTTTTTCGTAGGGTAAATCCGCACCGCTAAAATGGGTAAATCCAAAACGGCGCAACCCTTCGGTGTATTCCGTTCCGTTAAGCTTTTGGGCAAGCTGAGCAATACCGATGTTGGAAGAGTGAACAATGACATCTTCGGCACTGATCAGACTAAAAGGGTGCTCATCGACAATGGTTTTGCGCCCCATAGTGTAACGTCCGTTGTGTCCGTTGACCATATCGTAGGGGTTGATGAGGTGCCGTTCCAGTAGCAGTGCGAAGATAACAGGTTTAATAACCGATCCCGGTTCATAGCTGTATTCAATCGCATTGGTGTTGAGCGAGGGGTAATCATCTTTGCGAATATGGCTGGGATCAAAACGGTTTGAGCTTGCAAGGGTAATGATTTTACCTGTTTTCGCCTCCATAACCGTGGCAATGATTTCATCGGCTTGAAGTTGTTCTTTGATCCTGCTGGTGATTGCTTCTGCACGTGCTTGGAGAGACATCGGGATGTTCAGTTTGAGGTTGAAGCCATTAATTTGAGGTTTGATGGAACTTTGCTTATTGAGAATAAGATAGCCGTTGACATCACGCATCGCTCGCTGAGATTTATTTTGCTGAGGATTAAGTTCTTGGTCGAAATATTTTTCCAGCCCTTTGATACCGTAAATACGAGTATAGCCATTTTCTTCCATCTTTCGCGGATATCCGATAAGGGGGGTGAGCAAATCATGATAAGGATATTCGCGTGCTTCACCGCTCTCAATGATGTTGAGTCCTTGTAGGACGCGTTGATGATTGGGAAGTTCATATTCGATAAAAACTTTCAGTTTTCGTAGCTCAAATGCGAGGGTTTTAAGATACATCGCCTCTTTGGGACCGATGTGATAACTAAGGGTTACCGAGCCGCGTCTGGTATGGAGGCGTTGGCGGATCTCTTTGGGGTCAACGCCGCTATAGATACTAAAAAGCTGTACAAAAAGCTCTTCTTTTTGAGGATCAATGTTACGGGTATTGACGACCGCTTTATAGAGTTTTTGGGTCGTAGCAATATGAAAACCATCGGCGCTAACGATGGTTCCTCGTTGCGCTTTAGCATTTTCTTCGGAGTAGATGGAAGGGATGTCACGCTCATGAACGGCGGTATAAAACATTACGGCGAGGAAAATTCCAAAACCAAGAAGGAGTAACAAGAATAAGGAAAGTATTTTTTTAGATTTACTGGAATGATGCATAAAAGAGGCTGCCCGTTACATTTGTGTACGGGTTATTTCTTTATACGCATTGAGAGCTTTGTTGCGTACTTCGAGCATCAGTTTCATACTGATTTCCGCTTTATCGATAGCGATGGCGGCTTGATGGAGATCTTTGACGGAGCCTGTAGCGATATCGCTCATGGCTTGGTCGCTCTCGACTTGCATCTGGTTGACGTTCCCAAGAGCATTTTTGAGTTCTTGGGCAAAATCAACGCCACTGTTTTCAACGTTACCAGTACTTTTTGCTTTGAACAAATCGGCAGTTGAGAAGGGTTTGATTGCTTGTATATCAGCCATAATTTAGAATTCCTTTTATGTTTGTAAGATGCTGATTGCACCGCTTGCTATATTTTTGGCGCTTTCAAATGCCGCTACGTTTGACTGATAGGAACGTGTTGCTTCGACTAAATCGGCCATTTCGATAACAGGATTAATATTGGGATAGGCAACATATCCTTTGGTATCGGCATCGGGATGAGACGGATCATATTTCATATTCGGTGCTTTGTCATCACGGACGATTTTATCGACCACAACACTCATAATGGCCGGATTTGGTTTTAAACCTGATAGCCCCTCTTTGAGAGGATCCGAATATCCGAGCTGGTTTGTATTTCGCTCAAGCGCTTGGTTGTAGACGCTATTAAAATCGATCGCTTTAAAAACAACTTCTTGGCGACGATAGGGTCCCCCTTCGGCAGTCCGAGTGGTTTGGGCATTGGCGATATTCGAACTGATAGTATTTACACGGACACGCTGCGCTGATAAACCATACCCGCTAATATCAAAACTGTCTAGAAATGCCATAATTTAATCCTTAAGATGTTTTAGCGGATGCGTCTATGACGCTTTTAAAAAGCATCGAATCTTTTTTGATCGCCGCCGTAAGAGCGTTAAACATCGTGGAGTTTTTCGCCAACTCAGAACTTTCCACATCCAAATCGACGCTGTTCCCATCATTACGTGCTGTATGCCCATCACGAAAAAAAGTGGTTGGTTTGGTTTCGCTTGTCGTGTTAAAACCACCCAAATGTGCACCGGTTGTTTGGGTCATTTGTAGAGAGCCATCTCTAGTACCATGGAGTTCAGCACTTTTTTGCGCTAATGCCTCTTCGAAACGGATGTCACGGGAACGATAATTTGGTGTATCGACATTCGCAATATTGCTCGCAATCATATCCTGACGCGCTGCACGATAATCCATCGCACTTTTCATCAAATCATGCGATTTCGATATATTGAATCCCACTTTAATACCTTTTCAAAACGATATTTTGATTACAAGCAAAAACCATTCCGTTTTCGTTTTATGGACACTTTAACGCACGCTCGATATACTATTGCAAAATTATACACTACAAGTAAAAACAAATGCCTGATAAAAAATTATTTCTTTTGACCACCGCACTGATTACGATCGGGATTATCTGTTCGTATACCCTTTCCGCGTATACTGTTATCCTTTTTGAATACAACAATTTTCACTTCGTGGGACGTGAATTATTGATTGCTTTTGTCTCGATTATGTTGATGTGGATGATTTCGCGACTTGATCCTGACATGTGGCTTCATCCGTTGGGATTGTCTCTTTTTTGGGGCAGTATCGTCTTGATGGTTATCATGCCTTTTTTGCCATCATTCTTGGTCAGTGAAGTGGGGGGAGCAAAGCGGTGGATTAAGATTATTGGTTTTTCGCTCGCTCCCGTAGAGTTTTTTAAAATCGGATTCGTCTACTTTCTCGCGTGGAGTTTTTCCCGGAAACTGGGACACCACGGCGGTATGGGACTATTTCAAGAGTTCAAACGATTTGCTCCGTATGCGGGGTTATTTGTGATGGTGATGTTTTTGATCGCGATTGTCCAAAATGATTTGGGGCAGGTGGTCGTTCTCTCTCTTACTCTTGCCCTTATGCTCTTTTTTGCGGGGAGCAGTTTTCGCTTCTTTTTCAGTCTCATAATGGGTGCAGTGGGATTTTTTCTTCTCTTTATTGCAATGGCGCCGCACCGTATGGATCGTATCCTCTCATGGTGGGCATCGGCGCAAAGTACGATTCTTGCCTTTTTCCCCGAATCGATTGCGAAGCACTTGCGGATAGAAAACGGGGAGGAAGCCTATCAAATCGGGCACTCTATGAATGCCATTCATAATGGAGGCATTTGGGGGACAGGTTTAGGAAACGGAACGTTTAAACTCGGATTTTTGAGTGAAGTACACACCGACTTTGTCCTCGCGGGAATCGCGGAGGAGTTCGGATTTATAGGGGTGCTAGTGGTAACGTTTCTTTTTATTGCCCTTTTGCACCGTCTTTTTAAAATCGCCAACCGCTCATTGGACGACATTGATTATCTCTTTAGTCTCGGAGTTGGGCTGCTGATTACATTTGCCTTTATGATCAATGCGTACGGAATTAGCGGGCTGACTCCGATCAAGGGGATTTCTGTTCCCTTTTTGAGCTATGGAGGCTCATCGATGCTGGCATCGAGTATCGGGATAGGGATGGTGCTGATGTTGTCTAAAAAAATACGCTATCAAGCAGGGGATAAAAAATGAATATTGTTTTTACGGGAGGCGGCACGGGAGGTCATCTTGTCATCGCCTTATCACTTGCCGAAGCGGCGCTTGCTCGCGGTCACAACGTCATTTTTATAGGTTCGACATCGGGACAGGATCGTCAATGGTTTGGAAACAGTCCCCTTTTTGAGGAGACCCACTTTTTAGAGACGACCGGTGTGGTCAATAAAAAAGGGTTTGGAAAAATAGTCGCATTATGGAAAATATTTAAAGCGGTACTTTCCTCACGGGATATTATCAGAGGTTTTAACGCGGATGCGGTTGTGAGTGTCGGGGGATTTTCAGCGGCTCCTGCGGCAATCGCATCGCTTAGCTTGCGTGTTCCTCTGACTATCCATGAACAAAATGCGGTGACCGGAAAGCTCAATAGTCTATTGCGTCCTTACTGTGCAGGATTTTATAGCTCGTACGAAGAGGGGGATGCTCATTGCGATTATCCTGTCAGTGACGTCTATTTTCAAAATGCCAGACCCCGTTTTAGCGTGCAAACGGTGATTTTTTTAGGGGGTTCTCAGGGGGCGAAGTTTATCAATGATTTAGCTTTGGAAATCGCACCGTGGTTGGAAGAAAAAGGGATCAGCATCATCCATCAATGCGGAGCCAAGGAGGAAGAGCGGATTCGCCATGCCTACCGTGTGTTAGGGATCGAGGCAGAGGTGGTCGGTTTTACCACTAAAATCGCCGGCTTGATAGAGAAAAGTGATTTCGCCGTGAGTCGCTCGGGGGCGAGTACACTGTGGGAACTGTGCGCGGCGCGTGTTCCGGCATTTTATATCCCTTATCCCAGTGCGGCAGCCGATCATCAGTACCATAATGCCCGATATATTATCGATCATAATGCAGGATGGTGCGAGCGTCAAGGGGAGGGATTGGCTGACAAACTCAAAGCAGCGATAGTCAGTGATATTCGTCCTAAAAGTGAAGTGTTAGAAAAGCTGATAGCGCCTTATGGGGCGAAGAAGATTATTGAGAAGATAGAAAAGAAGCTCTAAAACCTCCCCTTTTCGCTATAATTGCGCCACTTATTGCACCATGCAAGAGCAATAAGAGAAGGAGCTTTTATGAATCACGTATCATCGGGCAAATACCGCCCTTATCCCCAAGTTGATTTGCCAAACCGTATTTGGCCGACCAAAACCATCACCCATGCCCCCATCTGGTGTAGTGTTGATCTTCGCGACGGAAACCAAGCGTTGATTACCCCGATGAATTTGGATCAAAAACTCTCTCTCTTCTCCCTCTTGCTGAAACTTGGATTTAAAAACATCGAGGTGGGATTCCCCTCCGCGTCGAAAGTCGAGTTTGATTTTTTGCGTACCCTTGTGGATCAAAACCTCATACCAGATGACGTCACCATCCAAGTACTTGTCCAAGCGCGTGAACATTTGATTGACAAAACGTTTGAGGCGTTGGCCGGGGTGAAAAAAGCGATTGTACATCTTTATAATTCTACCTCTACGGCGCAGCGCAAAATCGTCTTTGGAAAAGAACAGGATGAGATTATTACCTTGGCGTTAGCCGGTGTCGATATGGTAAAAGAGCGCGCATTGAAACACGACGGCGAGATAAGCCTAGAGTATTCTCCGGAGAGTTTTACGGGAACGGAGCTTGACTATGCTGCCCGTATTTGTAATGCCGTGACGGATCGTTGGGGTATTAGTGCAACACGTAAAGTGATTATCAATCTTCCGGCAACGGTCGAGATGGCGACACCCAACGTCTACGCCGATCAAATAGAGTGGATGAGCCGTCATTTGACCAACCGCGAGCACGTATTGATCTCGACGCACACGCACAATGACCGTGGAACATCGGTTGCGGCGACGGAATTGGCATTGTTGGCGGGGGCTGACCGTGTTGAGGGGACGTTGCTTTCTAACGGCGAGCGTACCGGAAATGTGGACATCATCACGCTGGCTCTTAATATGTATACACAAGGAATTGATCCAGAACTTGATTTTAGCGATTTGGAGACGGTAGTTCGGATCGTCGAAGAGTGTACCGACATGAAAACCCACGAACGTCATCCGTATGTAGGAGAGCTTGTTTACACGGCGTTTTCAGGTTCACACCAAGACGCGATTAACAAAGGGTTGGCGTATCAGCGTGCCAAGGAGGATGAATTTTGGGAAGTCCCTTATCTTCCGATTGATCCTGCGGATGTGGGGCGCACGTATGAGGGAATTATCCGTATCAACTCCCAGTCGGGAAAAGGGGGTGTGGCGTATGTTCTGGAAGATAAATTCGGCTATTTGTTGCCGAAAAAAATGCACCCTGAAATCGGCAAAATCGTTCAAGATGTGACGGATAAGGCTGGGCGTGAACTCTCGGCTGAAGAGATTTTAGAGATTTTTGAAAAGACCTATTTCGGTGAACCGCATGACATCGAGTTTGTCGATTATTCGGTAATTTCAGAGAGCGCAAAAGAGCATTCGGCCAAATGTGTCCTCGAGTATACCCATAACGGGAAAACGATACGCAGTGAAGGGCAGGGGAATGGTCCGATTGATGCGTGTAAAAATGCTTTGATGGTGGAATATTCACATGACTTTAAAATCCTCTCCTACAGCGAACATTCACGGGGAGAGCTTTCCAGTGCCGAAGCGGTTGCGTATATCGAGATACAAACGGAGAGTTTGGAAAAATTCTTCGGCGTCGGATGCGATAATGATATTACCGTTGCGTCGATCAAAGCGATGTTCAGCGCTTTGAATCGGGCGTTTTCGTAACTTTTCCGTTCGTGGTGAGGCTGTCGAACCATGAACTTACCCTTCGACAGGCTCAGGGCAAACGGGAAAAACTTCTCTTTTCCTCCTAATTTCTTTTATTAATCCCATCTTCGCTATAATCGCGCAATTTTATCCAATATGAGAGTACCCAATGATGGATGTCCGTGAAGCTTTTTTAGCCTTTTTTGAATCAAAAAACCACACCCGCGTAGGAAGTTCTCCTCTTGTTCCCGATGATGCAACGCTGCTCTTTACGAATGCAGGGATGGTACCGTTTAAGTCCATTTTTACGGGCGATATTCCTGCCCCTTCTAATCCTCGAGCGACCAGTTCGCAAACATGTCTGCGTGCAGGCGGTAAGCACAATGATTTGGAAAACGTCGGTCACACAGCGCGTCACCATACCTTTTTTGAGATGCTGGGTAACTTTAGTTTCGGGGATTATTTCAAAGAAGAGGCGATTGCCTACGCGTGGGAATTTATCACGCAAGTGATGAAACTCCCCGTTGATAAGCTTTGGGTAACGGTTCACGAGTCTGACGACGAAGCGGAAGAGATGTGGAAGAAACATATCTCTGCTGATCGTATCATGCGTCTGGGAGACAAGGACAACTTTTGGCAAATGGGCGACACAGGTCCGTGCGGTCCGTGTTCAGAAATCTTCGTCGATCAGGGTGCGGAATATTTTAGCGGGCCTGAGGATTATATGGGGGGCGATGGGGACCGTTTCTTGGAGATCTGGAACCTCGTATTTATGCAGTATGAACGCAATGCGAAGGGGGTGCTTGTGCCGTTGCCAAAACCTTCTATTGATACAGGGATGGGATTGGAACGTGCTGTTGCAGTCCTTGAGGGGGTTCGTAGCAACTATGATTCTAGCCTCTTTATGCCGATTATCCGCAAAGTGGAAGCCCTTATCGGCAAACCGTATGATTATGCGAGCGGTGCATCGTACCGTGTTATCGCGGACCATATCCGTACCGTCACCTTTCTTCTCGCACAAGGGACAAACTTTTCCAACGAGGGGAGAGGATATGTTCTACGTCGGATTTTGCGTCGTGCGGTTCGTCATGGCTATCTCCTTGGATTTACCAAGCCGTTTATGTATGAGATAGCGGACACCGTAGCCGAGCTTATGGGGACACAATATCCGTATATCGTCGAAAAACTCTCGGTTCTAAAAGAGCAAATCATGCTCGAAGAAGAGCGTTTTTTCAAAACCATCGCATCGGGTATCGAGCTGTTTAACGAAGAGCTCAAAAATACAAAAGAAATTTTTAGCGGCGAAGTGGCATTTAAACTCTACGATACGTTTGGTTTTCCTCTGGATTTGACCGAAGATATGCTCAAAGAGAAACATCTCGCACTGGATACAAATACATTTGAAGCCCTTATGAAAGAGCAGCGTGTCCGTGCAAAAGCGGCATGGAAAGGGTCAGGTGATGCGAGCGTAGAGGGTGATTTTAAAACGCTTTTAGAGACGTTCGGTGTCAATACCTTTATCGGATACGCCTATACCAAAGCGCCGGTCAAAATTCAAGCCTTGCTGGGTGAGAATTTCGAGCGGGTTGAATCCTTGCATTCGTTACAGCGGGGATGGGTATTGTTGGAGGAAACGCCATTTTATGCGGAGAGCGGCGGGCAATGCGGCGATAACGGAATGCTTTCGGATAAAGCGATCGTCACCCAAACGAAAAAGTTTCACGGTTTAAATCTTTCCCATGTCGAGGTCAAAGAGACGATAACCGTGGGTGAAACGGTAGACGCGATTGTGGATGTGTCACGCAATGAAATCGCGAAACACCACTCCGCAACCCATCTTCTTCATGCGGCATTGTACGAGCTGTTGGGAGAACATATTTCACAAGCGGGCTCTTTGGTCGAGCACAACCGATTGCGTTTTGACTTTTCCCATCCCAAAGCGATGAGTCATGAAGAGATTGCGCTCGTCGAAGAGCGGGTAAATTATCATATACTCCATGCCCTAGAGGGTATGACCAAAGAGATGAGCATTGATGAAGCCAAAAAAAGCGGAGCAAAAGCGCAGTTTGGTGAAAAATACGGAGAGATTGTTCGTGTGGTCAATTTCGGGACGGCATCGGTGGAGTTTTGCGGCGGTACACACGTCGATAATACCGCTTCCATCGGGACGTTTATCATCACCAAAGAGAGCGGTGTGAGTGCGGGTGTGCGACGTATCGAAGCGGTCTGCGGAAATGCGGCGTACAATGTGTTTAAAGCCAATCGCCATCTCCTCGAAGAGGTAGAAGCCTCCGTGAAAAATCGCGATCTCTTAGCAGGTATTGAGCGTTTGAAAGATCAGATCAAAACCCTCAAAAGTGAACTGACAGCACTTGCCTCTTCTTCCAAAGAGGAGATTGGTGTCACGATGATGGGGTCTACGGCAGTTGTTGTTGCAGAACTTGCTGTTGGAGATATCAAAGAGCGTATTGATGAGCTTAAGAATGCACATGAGTCGATTTGTGTAATGTTGTTCCAAGTCAAAGACGATAAAGTTCTACTCGCCAGCGGGGTCAAAAACTCCTCCGTAAAAGCGGGAGACTGGGTCAAAGCTATCGCGCCGATCGTTGGCGGCGGTGGCGGCGGACGTCCGGATTTCGCTCAAGCGGGTGGAAAAGATCCTGCGAAAATCAATGAAGCACTTGTGGCTGCATTGGCATATATCACCAAGGAATTAAATTGAAAAATCTTATGGTTCAACTGTTTGCCGATTATCGATTAACGATTATCTTTTTGCACATTATCAGTGCTGTTATCTGGGTTGGCGGGATGATTGCTATCCGTTTTGCCGTTCATCAATCGTGCGCGATGATTAGCGATCCAAAAATGAGAATGGAACGCGCCGTTCATACCCTCAAACGTTTATTTACCATTGTTACCCCTTTTGCGATTATTCTTATCGTTACTGCGGTCATTATGGCAGTAGGGCTTGGATTCCGTGCAGCAGCATTGGATGCCAGCGGAAATGTTATCGATGATTATGCAATGAGTTTGTATAACACTGTCCATATTAAAGAGGCAATCTGGATGATTATGAGTGTCAATTTGGGTGTTATGATGTATCGACGAGGTCAAGCCCAAAAAGCGTTACTCAATGATAATTTGGAACGTGCCAAAAAAATGCTAACCCCAATAGGGCAATACTTGGTTCCTTTGAATATTGTTCTCGGAATTATTGCTATTTTTATGGGTGTCGTTTTACGTAACGCGTATTAATGCTACGACTTTGTTCTTCTTCCATCACCCGCGCGCAGCTTCTTCGGGCGGCGGGTATCCCCTTTTTTCAAGAGTCCATCGATTTTGATGAAGACTCTATAATTTCATCCTGCCCTAAAAACTTTGTCTACCAAGCAACACTCGGAAAATATCGTGCCAATATAGAAAAATTCGGATGTACCGATTATCCTCTCCTTGTTGCGGATACGGTCGTCACGGCACAGGGGAAAATCCTTCGTAAAGCAAAAGACGAAGTGGATGCACGCGCTATTTTAGCCACGCAAAGCGGATCGGATGTCGCTATTCTTACCTGTATGATTTACAAAACACCACGCTTGGAACTTCTCGACATCTCTTCAACCCACTATTTTTTCAATCCGTTTGATCCCGATGATATTGATCGCTACATCGCAAGCGGAGAATGGCGCGGAAAAGCGGGTGCCTGTATGGTGGAGGGATTTTGTAAATCGTACATTCGCGAAACCAGAGGGTATGAGAGTACCGCTATGGGGCTTTGTGTAGAGGTGTTGAAGCCGTTTCTATGAATCATCCCTACACAAACGAACTAAAAGCTCTTAAACGCTCAGGACGCTATCGGGAACGTCATCTGATTGATGAAAATTTGATAGATATGGCATCCAACGATTATTTGGGCTTGGCACATAATCAAGAGTTGCACAGTAAAGCATGCGAGACGTTACGTCACTACGGTTATCACGCCCCAAAATCGTCGATGCTTGTCAACGGATATCACCCCATCCATCAAAATTTTGAGCGTGCTTTATGCGAAGCCAACGGTTTTGAAGCGGGGATTGTGATGGGGAGCGGATTTAATGCCAATATCGGTCTGATGGAAGCGCTGGTGCGCAAAGGCGATCTGCTGCTTATGGACGAAGAGTATCACGCCAGCGGTGTGTTGGGGGCGAAAATGGCGGAGGGGCGCGTTGAATTTTTTGCACATAATGATGCGACGGCACTTGAGTATGCACTGCAAAATGCGGGCGAGAAGCGGATTGTTGTTGCCGTCGAGGGGATTTATTCGATGGGGGGCGATTTACTGCGCCGTGAAATTTTAGAGGTGTGTGAGCGGTATGGGGTTATAGTGATTTTGGATGAAGCGCACAGCAGCGGGGTGATCGGGGAGCATCTGATGGGAATTTTGGATCATTACGCAATTTCTCCCACACCCCTTATGATAAAAATGGGAACACTCGGTAAAGCGTATGGGAGTTTTGGGGCGTATGTTCTCTCGAGTGCTCATATTGGCGATTATCTCATTAACCGTGCCAAAAATGTTATTTATGCCACCGCCCCCTCTCTCTACGACACCGCGTTAGCCCATCACGCACTTGAATACATACATAAAAATGTTACGGAGTTAAAAGAACAGATCCAGGCACGTCAAAATACCATCAAAGAGATCCTCGGAATCGACATAGGGGGGCTGATCGTCCCCATCGAGATCGGGGATAATCGTGAGGTTATGGCGTTGCAGCAATTGCTACAAGAGGAGCTTGGTGTTCATATAGGCTCCATTCGTCAACCGACTGTGAAAAAGGCAATACTGCGTCTGATAGCGCGTGTGGCGTTGCCCATGGAGACTTTAGAACGGGTGTGTAAACGTTTTAGTCACATTAGGGTAAAATGAGGCTGATGAAACCTATCACTATTGATCGGCTGAAAATTAGTCATGCCCATACGGTATTGGTGGATATAACGTTTGAAATACATACGTCGTTGGCTCTCGTAGGGCAAAGCGGCAGTGGCAAATCGCTTATTCTTAAAACGCTTTTAGGGCTTACCGATAACGCTCTTGAGGTGACGTTGGAGAAGCGATGCAGTTTTGTGTGGAGCCTTGGGCAAAGTGTTGCGTTGGTTCCTCAAAATCCCTTTACAGCACTTTCGCCATTGACGAAAATCGGCGATCAGATGTTCTTGGAGCGTAAGCGTTCGGAAGAGATTTTTGGGTGGCTTGGCTTGGACTTCGAACTTTTGAACCGTTATCCGAGTGAGCTTTCAGGGGGGCAGTTGCAACGGGTTGTTGTTGCTATGGCGTTGAGTTCGAAACCGTCATTGCTATTGCTGGATGAACCGACAACCGCATTGGATCCGCAGGCCAAAAAAGTGATGATAGAACTGCTTAAAACGTTGCAGGCGAAGATGGGTTTTTCACTCCTTTTTGTGACGCACGATATGAGCGTAGCATCGGATTTATGTGAGGATATTTGCGTTCTTAAAGAAGGACGCAGTGTCGAAGAGGGTAAGATGGTGAATGTTTTAGCCAATCCAAAACATGAGTATACGCGTCAACTCATCGACGCTGATTTTAAAACAAGAAAATTTAGAGTTTAAAAATAGGACAGAGAATGACTAAAAATTGGTGGATTACATTGGGCGTTATCGTTATGATACCGCTGGGATATTTGGGATATATTATTTACACTTTTGAATACGAGATCCAGCGGCTTATCAACTATAAACCTCGTTTGACCACAGAAGTGTATGACCGAAACGGGGAAAAAATCGCCAATCTTTTTAGCGATGAACACCGTTATTACGTCTCGTATGAGAACATTCCGCCACGCCTTATCGAAGCATTGGTAGCGATTGAAGATACAACATTTTTTGAGCATCACGGGGTGAATCCCGATGCGATTATGCGCGCTATCATCAAAGACGTATCGGCAGGTAAGCTCAAAGAGGGTGCCAGTACGATTACGCAGCAGCTTGTTAAAAATGCGCTGTTGACGCGGGATAAGAAATTTTCCCGTAAATTTAAAGAGCTATTATACGCGATACGTATCGAACAAGAGCTAACCAAAGAGGAGATTTTGGAACGCTATTTCAATGAAATTTATTTGGGTCACGGTTATTATGGGATTAAAACAGCAGCCGACGGCTATTTTCATAAACCGCTCAAAGAGCTGACGCTCAAAGAGATGGCGATGCTGGTCGGTTTGCCAAAAGGACCTAATTTCTATGCACCGACGAAAAATTACGAACTCTCTCTCGGACGTGCGAATCGCATCCTTGAGCGGATGATGGAACTGGGATGGATCGATCAAGATACGTATGACAAATCAACGCAGGAGCGTCCGAAGGTTTATAACGATACGCTCAGCAAAAACTCCGGTCCTTATATTATCGATGAGGTTATGCGCCAGTTGGGCAACTCGTTTCCCGATATTCGCAGCGGCGGGTATAAAATCTATACGACAATCGACATGAGACTTCAGGAAGCGGGTTATAAAGCACTTCAATCGGGGCGTAACGAGATTTTAAAACGGGCTCAGGAAGCTGGGGAACTGGATGAAAATATGCAAACGCAGCTCAACGGTGCGTTATTCAGTCTAGATCCTAATACGGGGGAAGTTTTGGCGATGGTAGGGGGGTATGATTATGCAACGAGCCCTTTTAACCGTGTGACACAGGCAAAACGTCAACCGGGTTCTGCATTTAAACCGTTTATCTATCAAGTCGCATTGGACAGCGGCATGTCACCGGCCTCTTTGGTTCCCGATATTGCCCGTACCTACACCTATGCAGGTGAGGGGGGAGAAGAAAAAACATGGAAACCCAAAAATTATAAAAATGAGTACAAAGGGATGGTAACTATCCGTAATGCCCTTACCTATTCGCGTAACCTGGCGACGATCAATATGGTAAGCGATATGGGATTCCAGAATGTTGTGGCAGGATTGCGCCGTTATGGTATCGTAGAAAATCTCCCTCCTGATCTCTCTATTGCGCTGGGAACGATTATGATCTCTCCGCACGATTTGGCGAAATATTATACGATGTTTGCTACGGGCGGGGTTTTGACCAATCCGATTTTGGTTCGTCAAGTCATCACACCAAGAGGGGAGACGTTTCGCTATGAAAATAAACGGCGTCAAGTCAATACGAAAGAGCAAACCTATCTTATGACATCGATACTCCAGGATGTTGTCTCTTTTGGTACGGGGACAGCAGCACGCGTTGCTGGTGTAGAAATTGCCGGTAAAACAGGGACGACCAATAAAAACGTCGATGCATGGTTTATCGGGTATTCTCCTACGGTAGAGACAGTCGTATGGTATGGAAATGATAATAACACCCCGATGCGACGAAGCGAGACAGGCGGACGTGCAGCGGGACAAGTGTTCCGTTATTTTTATGAGGATTTGATGCGTATTTATCCCAACACGAAACGCTATTTTGATCGTCCTGCGGGAGTCTACAGAGAGACTAAGAAAGCTGATAGTAATGAAACGGAAGAGTTTACCGATACATCCGTAGCACCGGATGCGACACAAGAGGAAGCTCCTGTGACGGAAGAGAAGCTGGTCTTTTAAATTATTTTCTCTTCGTTGCCTGCGAAAGATAAAACCACACGCTCCCGCCAACGATAATCAATGTCACGGGGGCAAGATAGGGTTTGTCCGAAACCATTTTAAACCCTTCGATAATCGCCCCTCCGAAAAGATAACTTCCCCCTCCGACAACGATTGCCCATATAAATGCCCCGATGGCGTTGTAGAGGCTGAATTTCCAAAAATCGTATTTTGTCAAACCGATAGCGAGAGGAACAAGGGTTTTGAGTCCATAGATGAATTTTTTGATAACGATGATCCATGAACCGCGACGTTTGAGGAGGAGATGAGAAAAAGCGAGTTTACGCTTGTGCTTAGAGAAATATTCCATCATTTCACGTTTATGATAGCGCGCCATGTAAAAGAGCAAGCCATCTCCGATAAAATTTGCGATAAAGGCGATGGTAATCGAGAGGGTTAAATCCATCTTTCCCATAAAACTAAGTACCCCTGCACCGATAAGGGCAACGAGACCGCCCCCCAGTGAATAGAGAAATAAAACGACGTAGCCGTAGGTCGAGAGGTTGTTGAGCATATCATCCATGGTTATAATTTCCTTATTTTTGCTATCTCATCACGCAAACGCGCCGCTTCTTCAAACTCGAGTTTTTTGGCGGCCTCTTTCATTTTGAGGCTCAGTTCATCAATCAATTTTTTTCGCTCCGCTGCCGGAAGCGTTTTGGCTTTTTTGGAGCGGTTGTAGAGGTCACCGACATCTTCGAGTTTGAGATTTTCATCGAGAGAGCGTTTGGTGGTTGTAGGAGTTATTCCGTGTTCACGGTTGAATGCCTCTTGTTTTTCACGACGTGCATCCGTCTTTGCGATGGCACGCTCCATTGACCCTGTGATGCGGTTGGCATAGAGGATAACGCGCCCATGTTCATTGCGCGCCGCACGTCCGATGGTTTGGATAAGGGCTGTTTCGGAGCGTAAAAATCCCTCTTTGTCGGCATCCAAAATCGCCACCAGACTCACTTCAGGGAGATCAAGACCTTCTCGCAGAAGATTAATCCCGATCAATACATCAAAATCACCCACACGAAGCCCGCGAATAATCTGATTGCGCTCAATCGTATCGATCTCCGAGTGCATATACTGTACTTTTACCCCTAAATCGGCGAGATATTTGGTGAGGGCTTCGGCCATTTTTTTGGTCAATACGGTGACGAGGATACGATCGCCCAGTGCCACCGTTTTTTTGATCTCATCGTGCAAATCTTCCACTTGATTGGTGCTGGATTTGATAATGATGGGTGGATCGAGTAATCCCGTAGGACGAATGATCTGGTGTGCTACAGTAGAACTTAGTTCGAGCTCTTGTGCTGAGGGAGTGGCAGAAACAAAGAGATAGTGAGAAGATTTATTGAGGTACTCATCGATCATTAAGGGGCGATTATCGAGTGCGCTGGGAAGGCGGAAACCGTAATCGACGAGAACCTCTTTTCGACTGCGGTCCGCTGCATACATCCCCCGAAACTGCGGCAAACTCACATGCGATTCATCGACTATAACGAGAAATTTGTCGTGATGGAGGGTGAAATAATCGAGCAGTGTATAGGGAGCTTCCCCTGCTTTCTTGTCCGTGAGGAGGCGAGAATAGTTTTCGATCCCCTTGCACATCCCTGTGGCTTGCAACATTTCGAGGTCAAACTCACATCGCTGACGAAGGCGCTGTGCTTCGACTATCTTTCCTTGCGCTTCAAGTTCTTGAAGACGTTCACCCAGTTCATCTTCGATCCGTTTGATGGCACGAGAGAGTTTTTCGGCTCCTACGGCAAACTGACTAGTGGCGTAAATGGTGACGGTATCTTGTTTCTCGGTCATTGTGTTGCTTAGAGGTTCAAAAAAGTTTATCCGTTCCACTTCATCCCCGAAAAATTCGATACGCACCGCTTGATCCTGCCAATAAGGGGGATAAATATCGATTACTTCGCCGTTCACACGAAAATTCCCTCCATCGAAATAGGCATCATTTCGAGAGTATCCCATCTCAACGAGACGAAGGAGGAGCTTCTTTTGATTGATTTCATCGCCAACGGCTACAACCTGCACCATCTTCTCATACTCTTCCGGATCACCAAGCCCGTAGTTGGCAGAGACGGATGCTATGACAATAACATCATCGTAGCTTAGAAGATTGGCAGAGGCGGATAGGCGTAAACGCTCCAATTCTTCATTGATAGAGCTGTCTTTCTCGATGAATAAATCTTGACGCGGGATGTAGGCTTCCGGCTGATAATAATCGTAGTAGCTGACGAAATATTCGACATGATTGTTGGGGAAAAAAGAACGAAACTCGCTGTAGAGCTGTGCCGCCAAGGTTTTGTTGTGGGTCATGATGATCGTCGGCAGCTGAACGCTCTCGATAACCTTCGCCATCGTGTAGGTTTTACCGCTACCCGTGACCCCCTCAAGGGTAATGTAACGTTCCCCTTTTTTAATACCGGAAGCGAGAGCTTCGATAGCAACAGGCTGATCACCGGCAGGCTGGTAGGGGGTATGGACTTTAAAAATCGGCAATATATGAACCCTGAATTGGTTTGGTTTAATTAGGTCGAATTATAGCGCAAATGCTGTTTTCCATGGTGGATGACTGCCTATAGGCTGCTTGATTAAGGTGAGTTTTTGAATGAGGTTTTTGAATGAGGTTTTGAGTAAAAGTATTATCTTTTTCTTTTTGATTTATTTCTCCCTATATTTGGTTCGTAGCGATTAATCAATCGTGTAATACTTTGTACATCCGTATCTTTAGTAGCAATTTTTTTATATTGTTTCAACAATTCCAACCCTTGTTTTCGTGAAATTGGATTACGGCATAACAAAATACTCAAATTTGTCATGCTTAAAATAATATCTGGATGGTCTTGATTTTGATGAAGCCTTTTTCTCATTTCGAATGATTTTTCATCAAAATCTTTTGCTTTTTCAAAATCACTTAAAGATTTCCAAACATTACCTAAATTATTAAGAGAGATGGCAATACTTGGATGATCTTGATTTGGATAGAGTTTGTTCCTCATCTCAAAAGATTTTTCATAAAAATATTTTGCTTTACTGTGGTCACCCAAAGAGTCCCAAATACCACCCAAATTATTAAGAGCGTTGGCATTTTCTGAATTATTTTGATTTGGATAGAGTTTGTTTCTCATCTCAAATGATTTTTCAAAAAAATCTTTTGCTTTGCCAAAATCACCCAAAGAGTCCCAAACATTACCTAAATTATTAAGAGATATAGCAATATCTGGATGATCTTCATTTGGATAGAGTCTTTTATTCATCTCAAATGATTTTTCAAAAAAATCTTTTGCAGTAGGATTGTGCTTTAATTGACTATTTAAGCTCCCTAAATAGGTAAGTATCTCAGCGTATTCTTTAGAATCTTTTTTTTCAATTATCAAATCTGCATCTTTGACAATCATAAGTGCTTGCTCAAAGTCACCTTTGTAATAACCGATATAGGCTTTATACGCCATAAGCATAGCTTTCGTATCATTGTTTGCTAAATAGTTTATCCATTGTTCTGAAAATAGATTTGCAATTTCGAGTTTTGATAAGTTTAGGAATTCATCTTTTATTTCATAGATATAATTTGATAAGTTTTTTGCTACTTCATCTATAAACCTATCATCAAGTTGTTCTTGTGTTTTCCAAACCTCTTTGAGAAGTCTATGGATGGTATAGCCTTGAGAGGATTTTTTAATATATTTGAGTTTAATACCTATTGATATTGCTTCGATTATATCGCTATCGTTACACGATAAAAGATTTATTATCAGTTCATCATCGATTGGTTCATTTGCACCGTAACTGAGTAACTGAAGTATTTCTTTGAGTCGTGGAGTATCATCGATAATTTTTTGACTAATGGTTAGTGTGTTGGCAATATTGTTTTCGTGTTTTGTAAAACTTTCTGGAAGTGTTGATTTATTTAACAATTCAATGTTTTGATTAGTATAAAGAGTCAGATATTTTTCCCAAGATAAATCCAGATATTTTATATAAGCACCAGCCATTTCCAATGCCAGAGGTAAGCCATCAAGTTGTTCACAAAGCTCTTTTACAAAACCTATCTCTTCCTCTGATATAGGTTTACCGGATTCTATCTCTAAAAGTTTTTTTGAATTTTCAAAGTCTAAGGTTTGCAGTTCGATAGACGTATATCCTTGAATAGGATTTCGTGTAGTGATAAGGATTTGATTTGTAGGAGATTTTGGCAAAAATTCTTGTTCTATATCTTCTAGTCCATTGGTGTTGTCGTAAATTAAAAGCATATTTTCAAATGATTTAAATTGATATTTTGCACTGTGAAGTTGTTCTTTTATATCAAGGTTTTGATTTACGAGGCTGTATTGTTTTGCAAAAGTGAGTAACTGTTCGTCTAAGTTTTGATCCATAGTTAGCCAAATAACACCATTTGCATAGAATTCTTTGTACTCATGTGCATATTCAACTGCAAGCTGAGTTTTACCAAGCCCTCCCATGCCTTCAAACTTTGCAACTTGTCCGATACTAAGTTTTTTAGATTGAGTTAATTTAGAGTGAATGTCCTCTAATTTCCCTTCAATTCCTACAAAATCATCTTTTTTTGATTCAAAAGGGACATTAAAAAAAGGTGTTATTGATGCAGTTTGTATAGGAGCATTCAAAGTTTGCTGTGTAGTTGATGAGTTTTTTAAGGCATTGATTTCTTGTAATAGGTTCAAATAGCTTGTCTCATAATCTTCAACTTCTAAAAAATGAATATTTCCCAAAAATGAAAAATCTTGTTTTTGCTCTTTTTTTACAATCATATAATGTTTTGAAAGATTTGTGCCAAATATACTTTTTAATTTTTCAAGTTGTATTTTGATATAAGGATCATCAAGACTAAAACCACAAAAGATAAAACTTTTTGTAAGTAAATGATATTTTAAAACTTCAATAGCACCTGAATTGTCTTTGTAAGTTTCTTCATAGCTTTCTTTTGTAAATACAATATCATCAGGATTCGATATTTTTCCGTGTAAATACCAAATGGTTTGATTATCAGGATTCTTTTTCATAGAATCTACTTGCCCATGTATGGCTTTTTTATCCCATTCAACCAAATTATTTTTATTTTCAGTCGCCCATTTCAACACATTGTCATAGTTGGTTGTTATAACAAGGTTATTTATTTTTAGGATTGCTTTTGCAATTTCTAAACTATTTTCATCGATAGTGTTGAAATCTCTTTCAAATGTTTTAACTAAAAATGTATTCCAATGGCTATTTAAATATTTATGTATTTTAGAAGCAATAGCTAAGTAATCAACAGGTTGTATTTTTAATTCTGATTCAATATTTGTAGCTTCATTAGTTTTATGTTCATTATTTAGAATTTTTACAGCATCTAAAAGACTATTCGTCCAGCTTTTAAATACTGGATTATTTTGATTGTCTTTCATTCCCATTGATATTCCAGCACCGACAAAGGGAATTAGAGTATTATCTTTTACTGCATTTATTAAACTTTGAGGTAAAGAGTGAGGCATTAGGTATCCACAAATTAAAATAGTATCTATTCTATCTAAAATTATTTAAAAGCCAGTTTTTTACTATTATGGTGATAAATTATATTGTAAAAAGTTTACTCAATAAATCTTCTCGACCGCCGATACCTTATTGGCTTCCGCGAGTTTCATATACCGTAGCGTCATATTAATATCCCGATGATTCATAAGCTTTTGAATTTCAAACAACGGGATTTGATTAATAGCTAAATGGCTTGCGAAGGTATGTCTCAGCGTATGGTTACAAACCCTATGCTTCCAATCATCCTCTTCCAACTCTTGATTAAACAGATCATTATAGATGGGTCGCAAATGATAAGCGATAATCCTATGAGTGAGAACGCGATTATTGTAAAAAATGTAATCACTTGCTTTGAAACTATTCAAGAAAGATAGATCGGGAAATAATTTCGAGCTCAAATACGCGGTATACCAACTTTTGTTCTTAGAGTCATAGATTTGTACGGTTCGATTGAGTTCGTTGATATTTGAGCGCTTTATGAGCAGTATAGAGCTGGCTCTAGCTCCTGTTGATAGGGCAAATCTCACAAAGTATTCTAAACTCCATACTATTTCGGCTTTTTTCTCGTATTTGTTGGATTTTAACACGTCCAATAATAGGTGGATCTCTTCGGTTGTGAGCCATCGCTCCCTCGCATTATCAACGTGGATTGAACGTTCTATTTGAAAAGCTGGGTTGTCACATTTACATTTCTTTGTTTGCTTTATAGCATAGGCGTAAATCGAACTTAAAATGCTAATTTGCATTGCAACGGTTGCTGGTGCGAGAGGGAGTTCCAGCTTCTGAATTTTATATTCGTGTATCATTTGGGCGGTTATGTTGTTGATATTGATTCCACCAAAGACGGGTTTGAGATGTTTAATGTATTTATTTCGCGTATTCACGGTATCTGAACACTGTTTTAGTTTCAAATGGTAAAAATAATCTTCGGCTAACTCGTCCAGCTTGATGACTTTTACAGTATTTGAGAGCTTAGGATCTTCTCCTAATCGTAGTTTTGCTAGTTCCGTTTGCCGAAGATTATGGCAATACTGTTCACTGATACCCGTTGATTTTAAACCGACTTTATATTTGGAGTAATTTCCGTTGGCGTTGGTATAAGCGATATACAGCATGGTTTCGTTGTTCGGGAGTTTTTTTGAATACACGCCTTGGTATTTGAGGCTTTTTATGAGTTGATGATTTTCCATGACTTGATTATAGGGTAGGGTTGAGTACGATAAGATGACGCGAACTAGAGAAATAAATAAACGTTTTTGCAAAGAATGTTGGGAAGAGTTAAAGCTACAAGTGCACTATGATACAATACATTAAGAGTTGTAAACTGATAGGTTAATAGCATGAATTCTAATTAAGAAGAGTTATCAATGGCAAGACCAACATTCGAAGAGACTAAAAAATTTGAAAGCATGATTATCCCAAGAGCTAGTGAGCAGTACATTAGAATAGAGAATTACTCGAGAGCTAGCTTTTTAAACAACATTATCTTTGAGTTCTTTTTGAGAGATGCAGATTTTGACAAAGTTTATAGAGAACTGTTACAAGTTGTAAAAGATTCGATTGCAGATGAATCTATTCAGTTTTTTCCACTATCGCCAAAGTTTTATGAAGCGGTTGAAAAATACGAAGAAGCTTTCTCGGAATTTTGGTACACTTCACTTGATGTAGCACTCTATATATATTTTACATTTAAAAAAGATGAAACATATATGTATTATACTAATGATAATATGAGAGTACGCAACTTACTTGATACGCCGCAAATGCTTCTTTCAGCAGCAAAGCAAGATGTGAGCGGGGTACGAGACCAAAGTGAACTTGATGAATATCGTGAAATGTTTAAGGTGGCAACGTATCGTAATGAGTATCCAACTTATAATAGCATCGAAAATAATATCAATATCAATGTTAATCTAAATTTACCTCAAGAAGTAATTCTAGAACAAACAAAAGTTCTACTGCAAAATCTACAAACTAAACATAACAACACTATAGATATTAGAGCCCTAGTAGGGAAAAAAGATATAAACACTACTTTTGCCAACTACTTCTATGTATATGACCATGTTCAAATGGGTATTCCAAATTCTATGATAAAAGCTCAGATTGATAAGGTACAAACTAAATCATCTATAAGTGTAAATACTATCAAAGAGCACATGTTAAAAATGACGGAACTCATCAAAGATAGAAATTTCACTAACCTCACCTTCTCGTAAGCACTATCAAGTAAATAATTTTCCTCTCAGCGTAGCACCTTCACCTCAATTAATATATCAGTTTATAATAATAACTTGACAATTAAATATTGTTCTGTCATACTTCCAACCTTAACATGTCAGTTTGTAAAAATAAACTGATTGAAATGAGATTGAATATGAAAAACATCTTCTCTAAGTTGCTACCGGTTGCAAACGGTAGTCAGTAGTAAGGCATAGCCTTGCAAGACCACTGTGCCTTAGGGGACAGCAAGATAAAGGAAGCAATTATGAACCAAACAAAAATTTTAGGATCAACAGCAGAGACAGTATCAAACTCAAGCGGTGCAGATGCTTACCAATATGCCAGTGGCACTAGAGACTCTATGAATTTTTTACTTATGGGCTGTAAAACAAACAAGCCATCCAACCTTGAAGGGCTCCACTATTCTCCAGCGAATACAACGAATATGTCTTTGTATGCGGAAGAAGAATCAACCTCTTTGAATGTCGTTAGAAACGGCTCACTTGAGGGTTATTGCAAAAAGTACAAGCAAGTGCATGAGCACACAAATACTATCCGTGAAATGTGTTTGCGTATACCTACTATTACCACCGCAGTAACGGCGCGGCATTTAGATTCGCTCTTGAACTGCACCGTCTACCTCTTTAATGATAAGAAGGATGCCAAGGGTTACTTTCAGAATCCAGCATACCGCTACAGAGCAACGCAAAAAGAAGAATTTTTATCCGTACAGGATACTCGTGACAATGGGGTGCCTGTGAATGCCACCAATCTAGAGCCTGTAAATGTGGCTTCTTTTGAAACCTTGATGCATTTTAAAGTAGAGATGGAGCAGGCATCGGTTGATGATGAAAACACTTATATGCTGATTATGGATCGACAGAGAACTAGCTTCGAATGGATTGTATTCTCAAACCATAAGAGACAAATAGATGCTACTACCTATGTTTACAACGGCATAGCTCTTACTGAGCTGCATGTTAATGACTTCATCATAGAACTACGAGATTCTATGTACGAAGCTCAATTCGACATAAGCGCATAAAGGAGTATCGCTTCTCGGCATTGCGCTGAGGAGCCATCTGGAATTATTTAAAAAATTTAACAATAGGATATCAAAATGGAATCAACAACTATAAACAATACAGCAGATATGAACGCAGGCACAGAGACAACAACAAATAATTTTGACGCAAAAATAGAGATAAATATGGGTGATGAGTATGCAGCAGTGGACACGCAAACTCAAGCAGAAATGATTACGCAGGTAGATACGGCACAATTACCATACGTATCGGTAATAACATCAGCCAAACTCCTTGCCAAAAAGAAGCCAAGCACGCCAGATTATCAGGCGGGTAAATATTTTAATGGAACGTATAACGTATATGCAGTCCCGTCTATGAAGTCTTTTTATGAAACCATACTTCAGCCGATGACGGCTTATCAATCATTAGTCCTTGGTGTTCCAAGGAATGGTTCATTTAGTGGAAAGATGACCACCATAAAACATAAGGCAACCGCCAATGCAATTGCAAGAAGCAAAGAAGATATAGATTGGAATCCTCTCGGCAAAGGGTTTGTCTTAATTGATATCGATGGTGGCGATGTGCCGGGAATGGATCTAAATAGCGTTTCGGAGGTTTTAGAGCATTTGATATCGTATGACCCTGCACTTGAGACATCTTCACTGATAATCACCCCTAGTGCTTCTCAAAAATATGATCTCACCGATAAATCTTGGCATGTACATGTAGCCTGTAGTGGCATGAATACAGCAACCGTAAACAACTATGCAAAATCACTACAGAGCGTATCGTGGAATAAAGGTCATGGCGCCATTAAAATTACGAGCGCTGGTTCGATGCTTGCAAGGCAAACCTTTGATATGGCAGTCTTTTCGCCTGAGAGGCTTGACCTAGAATCTGTGTTTAGTGGCGATCCAAGCGTGGTATTTAACTATATAGCCCCTCTGATTCAAGAGGGGAAACTGCGAGATTTGACGGTGAGAATCGATACCAACCTTCTAAAAAGCGATAGGTTAATCGAGCAAGCAAAATTAAAAGCACTACCCGAAGCATTGAAAATTAGAGCAAAGGCAAAAGCAAAAAGAGTTCAAGCCCTCATTGATGCTGGAATGGATGAGAATAAAGCTGTTGTTGCTGCTTCGCTTATGTATGATGAGAAAAAAGTACCCGAAGACACTATCATTACGCTGAATGAAGCGCTCGATGGAGAGACACAATATACCGCTGGTTTCATAAAGGTGTACCCTGATAATTTCGTGGGTTTGTATTGTTCAGATCCATACTCCGTTGAAGACGGTACTCAAAAAGCCTACATCTTACAGAGCGGGGATATTTACTCTCATAAGCATGGGGGTTATACTATTCAGTTGATCCCATCTACTGATTTGATCGCTGAAAAAGTTGATGGGATGAGCGTACCAAGTTCCGTGGACGATAAGAAAGCAATAGTTCAAAACATCAAACGATTGTGTTCGATCAGCAATATGGCGAATGAAGATATTCAAGTCATCGCAAAAACACTAAAAGACAGAGGTTTCATCAAACAGCTATCGGAATTCAAAGTTGTGAAAAGATCCATTTACGAGCTAGGTTCCAACGGCAAACCTTTGAACACAGACAAGAATCTGGATACGTTGCTGCAAAAGTACTATTTTGCTTTTGGCTACGATGAGATACTAAAAGAGCTCAACGTTTCTCACCAAGCATTAAACGATCGAGTAGATAACATTATTGATACCTCACTATCGATGATCTCGTCTTTTGCGGAACGAGATGAATTGCCTAAAACGATTGCAAAAGACCATCTTAATGCCATCTGTTTGAATCGGTACTCCTTCAATCCTTTGGTAAGCATGATCGAGGAGGCGATGCGGGAGTATGATGGTACAGATTACATCAAAGAGCTTGCGGACTCACTGGATGTGAACGCAACTTATGAATACAAATATGAGATAATAAAACGCTGGGGCATCGAAGGGGTAAGCGCTTGGCATCACGATAAAAGTATTCTTCTCAATCCAGAAGCGAAACTGAAATTTGAAAATGTATTGGTTCTATTAGGTCCACAAGGGCTGAACAAAACGAAACTGTTATCCGAAATGTTAAATTTTGAGGACTATGGAAAATATTTTAAAGAGGGAGTAAAACTAAATCCAGCCGATAAGGACAGCGTCAAGCAAGCAGTATCGGCTGGATTGGTGGAATTAGGCGAATTGGATGCGACGTTCCGAAAAGCAGACATCGCGGATTTGAAAGCATTCTTCTCTAAAGTGGTGGACGAGCTTAGACTCCCCTACGATCGAAACACCTCCAAATATAAAAGAAGAACGCTCTTCGCGGCTTCCGTTAATGCGTACTATTTTCTGAACGATAGTACGGGGAATCGAAGATATTGGGTTCTTGAGCTTCTTGGCATCGACTTTAAAAGGATCGATAAAATCAACATGAAGATGCTTTGGGGTCAATTGGGACACCTATTTTTTGAAGGGCATAAGTGGTGGTTTGATCCAAAAGATGAAGGCGATAAGGTCTTTCTTGATGAAATCAACACGATACACCGTAGACATCAGCAAACGACATCCATGGATGATTATGCTCTTGAGCTGGTTGAAAGAATGAAGAGCTTGGATAACATGTCTAAAGTGCAACTGAGTACGACAAAGATATTGGGCATGTTTGGCATTGTAAATCCTAGCAAAATGCAGATAAACGAATTTAAATCAGCGTTGAAGAGTTATGGGATTGATGCTAATGCGAGCGGTCAGTACTATGTCCCTTGCAGTTATCCGCCTTTGGTTGAAATGAACAATGTCTCTTTTAACCAAGGCTTATTAGGAAACGATAGAACCAGACAGATAACTGGTTGAGTTGGTTGAGGAGGTTGAGTTATCTCAACCTCGATAAGCTACTAAATATAACACTATATGCTGATTTGTTGAGTTCTGAGTAAAATTATAAAAACTTTTAAAAATAAAAAAAATAAATAATATAAAAATAAATAAGTTTAATTTTCACTCAACCAACCCAACAATAAGTCCAAGCTATGTGCTTGAACCAATTTTTTTACCTCTTTGATAACTCGATGAATCTGATCGGAATGAACTGATCATCTCTAACGATACTTGGAATATTCTGCATTTCCTCTAAGTTGAAATAACCCCATTCGTTTTCGAATCCTCGAACGTATCCAAAACAATTCATGCTTTCTGTGTCTAGCTCAATTAGGTACCACTCCCATCGGCTGTTTATATCGTAATAACGGATGCGAAGAATCATATCATTCGTAGGTGTATCCTCTGTGTCATATAGCTTCGGTAATCCGACTTGTAGTTCTTTGGTCATCAGTTGCATTGGTAGTCCTTTGTGTTTGTATTTGATCTATTAATTTCTGTATAAACTATTTATAATTATAAATAACAGTATAGAAATGAGGCGGGATAATCCACTGGACGTTAAAAAATAGAAAAATCGCAAGAACTCATTCGAAACCACATTTTTCAGAAAATAGGCATTTCGAAGAGGGTAAATATTCGAAACAGTAAACAAATATGTATATATGAAGGAAGAGACCAGACGATGGCAAAGATCGAAGCAGAGTACATAAAAACTTCCATAACCTGCTCGAGACAAGAGGATTACTCTTGGAGAACATAATTTAAACGGAACAATGCCCCATCTGTGGCTCAACAATACAGCAATTGAAAAAAATAAAGGAAAATAAGAATGAAACCACAAATGATATTAGATGATCATCTCAAAACAGCAGATGACTTAGCAATCATCTGCCACTACATCGATAAAATAACCGATAGATTGCAAGCGCACTATGGAAAGACATCACCTTTGATGAAGCATTTTAATAAACTCCAACCATTACAGGTGGGAGGAATATTTTCGTCTATCTGCGGAGAGCTTGATAACGATTACAATGACGCGATAGATCATGAGCAATATCTTGAACACGGAATTATATATGGGAACTTTGCTGATCGTTATCAAAAGATAATTACTCATAGCGGATCTCTTCATGCGGTAGAGGAAAGTGAAAGATGAGGCATAAGGTGTTGATTGAGGAAATAGTATTGGCATACCGCAAATTGGTGCCAAAGAAGAAAAAGGGACTTTGCGAAAGCATATTCGACCCTAATTTTAAATACGATAGTAAAGAACTCTTTGAGAGCTACGGAATAAAATACTACAAAAAAGATGTGTCCAGCTAAATAGCTTGGGCGCATACCTTTCTTGTGGCAAATTTCATTGGTATGCGGATAATTGGGTCTCGAGTGGTTTTTGTCGAAAAAACTATATTTTTTGAGGTGGATTATAGATTGAGTGATTTTTTATAATCAGCAATGTACCGTAGTAGCGTGCTCCGAGCGATTCCAAACGAATCGGCAATCGCTTGGTTGATCATGCCATCGTCTTGCATTTGAATGGCTTGAATAACTTTTTCATTATTAAATACGGGTTTGCTTCCAAATTTTACCCCTCGTTTTTTGGCAGATGCGATTCCATCAGCTTGTCTCTCTGCTCGTAAGTCTGTTTCGAACGCGGAAACAATGGAAAGTAATCCGATCATCAAACGACCAGCAGAGGTAGAGGTATCGATCTCTTGCTCCGTGGCTTTAAATGCTACTTCTTTTTTATTTAGGGTTTCGATTATTTCGTGTAAATCTTTTACTGATCGAGAACATCTATCCAAACGGGTAACATAGAGTTCATCCCCAGTTCGTACAAAATCAAGGGCATTTTGCAATTCCTCTCTATTAAAGGATTGAGTTCCCGATTTTTTCTCTTTAAAGATCTTTTCGCAACCTGCTTTTTCTAAGGCTTCAATTTGGGATTGTAAATTCTGCCCCGTACTTGAAACCCGCGCATAGCCTACTCTCATGATGTAACCCCGTATTATTGATATATAGGGGTATTATCATCTCTTAGAGGTACAGAGACCCTTCAAAAAGACACTTGCTGAGACATATTATTTGTTGGTTTGATTAAATACTTGAGAGGGTATCAAGTAGTACACTTAGAGAGATATGTGGCAGGCCAAATATGTAGTATGACTCATTTGCAAAGTATTTGTGTTTGAATGATACAAAAGAATCCCATTTCAATCTTATTGTAGGGAAATTCAGGAGATTATATTTATCTGACCTTTAGAATACTGCATTGCATTACTTCTACAGGGGTTAAAATGAATTTTGCTATTACGGATTGCGCACTAAATGGGTTGAACCCCACGATTCCAAAGCCGAATCCAGCTTTTTTGACAGAAGTCGGTGAAGAGCGTTTTCGCCAATTGGTTAATGATCATTATGAGTTAATTCGTAATAGTGATATAGCTTTTATGTTTCCCGTAGATTATGAAGAGGAATTTGCTAAAGTCAAAAAACATGCAGCTGATTTTTTGATTCAAATTTGCGGCGGTCCAGACTATTATGCTCAAACACGCGGGGACCCTCGTATGCTTGCTCGCCATGCCCGGTTTCGTATTGATGCAAAAGGACGACGCACTTGGCTTGAATGTTATGCTAACCTTCTTCCAGAGCTTGAAAAAGAGGGAATAAGCCCTGAAAATATACAATCGTTTTGGAACTACCTTGATTCTTTTTCTATTGTGATGGTCAATACTCCAGTGGTTTAAAGAGACAAAATGAATATAAAAGTATTAATTACCGGTGGAAATAAAGGGATAGGGCTGGAAACAACCAAAATATTTCTAGCAATGGGGTATGAAGTCATGATCATTGCTAGAGATTTTAACAATTTTGAATTTTCTTCACATCAGAATGTCAAATGTTACCAATACGATTTAACTGATATTGATAATATCCCGACTCTGCTAACCAATATTGGTACTATCGATATTCTTATCAATAATGCAGGGGTTATGTACAGCCTTCCATATGATAATTATTCACAAGAGAATGTTGCAGCAATGCTCAAGCTAAATATTGAAGCTCCTATCAAACTCATAGAAGTTGTATCCAAAAGTATGATTGAAAAAGGAAGCGGTAGAATCGTAAACAATGCATCTATCGCAGGACAGATTGGGCATCCAGATATCTGGTATGGTATTACGAAAGCAGGATTGATCAACGCAACAAAAAGCTTTTCAAAAATATTTGGTGGTAAAATCATTATCAATGCTGTTGCCCCAAGCCCAGTTGAAACAGATATGCTGCATGTAATCCCACTAGAACGACGCGAAGCTTTTTTGCAAAACGTCATCACTAAACGTTTTGCAACACCTAATGAGATCGCTAAAACTATTGTTTGGCTTGCTACAGAGTCTCCTGAATATATTAACGGTTCCTGTATCGAT
Organism: Sulfuricurvum sp.; assembly: GCA_036821965.1. Taxonomy (GTDB): domain Bacteria; phylum Campylobacterota; class Campylobacteria; order Campylobacterales; family Sulfurimonadaceae; genus Sulfuricurvum. The sequence goes on along the minus strand of DAISIO010000002.1, from coordinate 413,908 downwards.
ATCAATAATGGTTCATTTCCACGTTAAAATAGACAACTTTTATTTTATAATCAGACGCGAATTGATCTGTTAAATTATAGATAAAAATTCTCAACCTAGTTAATATTATCACTAGAAAGGATGCCACCTAAAGGCGACACCTTTCCCTACTTCTTCGTAGTAATAGCTCATTTTTATAGTAGAATTGCATTTAGATTTATTAGTCAAAAATGACTTATTTAAGATTGGGATGATGAATAAAAATATTTTAATACAAGTAAACAAACTTTTAAAAAAAGATGGTTTACAGGATACCTTTTTAGATGAAATCAAGTTATTTAAAACGACAACTTATGAGCAGAGAACTCCTTTAGTCTACGATTTCTGTCTTATTATAGTTTTACAAGGTAAGAAAATAGGCCATTTGGCAGAGAATACTTTAGTATATGATTCAAAGAACTATTTAGTTGTTCCAACAACGCTTCCTTTGGAGTGTGAAACCTATGCCTCTGAAAAAGAACCATTTATTTGTATGATCATATCAATAGATAAAAAAGTCATGAATGAGATTATAGAAACTGTTTCGAAAAAAGAAGCGCTGCATTGCAAGAAAAATTTACTTGGAATTTTCTCTGATAAAGTTACAGAAGATATTGAGGCTCTTTGTTTAAAACTACTAAAGATTTTAGAGTCCCAAGAGGAATCGAAAATTTTAGGAAGTTCTATTTTAAAAGAACTTTTTTATAGAATAGCAGTAGGTGAGAATTCAAATTTTTTACATAAAATATTTTTACATACAAATAATGAAGCAAAAATTGCACGTGCATTAAAGTATATTCATGATAATTGCAGTGAGAATTTGGATGTTTCTAGTTTAGCAAGAAGTGAAGATATGAGTGTTTCATCTTTTCACACTCATTTTAAAGAGGTTACTTCTCATACCCCATTGCAATATATAAAAAAGATTAAATTAAATAAGGCAAAAGATTTAATATCTAAACATCAGTATCAAGTAACGCAGGCTGCAGATGAACTAGGATATGATAGTCCCTCTCAGTTTTCAAGAGATTTCAAAAACTATTTTGGATACTCTCCAAAAGAGGAAAAACCCTCTTTTGAATAAGCTATTTATTTCATTGACATAGTTAAAATAGTTGTAACTTTATCAAGTGTAATATTTCCATTTTCTCCCAAAGCCGTATAGCCCTTAGCTTCTAAAGCGTTAGTAACGTTTGAGATTACTTTGTCATCAATTTCATATTCACTCAATTTTGTAGGTACTCCTACTTTGTTATACAAAGTTTCAATGGCTTTAATAACGGCTTCATTATCATTTTTGATACCAAATACGTTTTCACCCATTTTAGCAATTTTTTCTTTTTTATCTTCCATCATTACTCTTAAAAGATACGGCTGAACAACGGCTAAAGATCTTGCATGGTCAAGGTTATAGAATGCTGTTAATTCATGACCAACGAGGTGTGTTGACCAATCTTGAGGAACACCAGCTCCGATTTGGAAGTTTAAAGCTTGATTTGCTATGTGCATAAGGTTTTCTTGCCAAACTAAAGTTTTTCTATCTTCCCAAGTGTTGGCAAGTGTCACTAAACCTCTAAATAAAGTTTCTGCATAACCATCATTGACTAAAGCAGGTGTTGGATACGTAAGGTATTGTTCACTTGTATGTACAAAAGCATCGACTAAACCATTTCCTAGCTGTCTATCATTCAATGTACTCATAAAACTTGGATCTAAAACTGCAAATTTTGGGTAAGAATGATCTGAAAAATACATTCTTTTTTCATCGGTTGATTTTCTTGATAATACGGTTAAATTGTTTGATTCTGACCCTGTTGCTGGCAATGTTAAAATAACACCCAATGGCAGAGCTTTTTCAACTTCTTTTGTTCCATCTAAGAAATCCCAGCCATCCCCATCATAAAGTGAAGCTGCTACTAGATATTTACATCCATCAATAACTGAACCGCCACCAACAGCGAGTACGAAGTCTATATTCTCTTCCTTGACTATTTTAACTGCTTTGTCCATAGTCTCGATGGTTGGATTTACTTCAACTCCTGAAAACTCTATCCAAGTATGATTTTCTAAAGCTTTTACAACCTGATCATAAACACCATTCTTTTTAATTGATCCACCACCATAGACTACTAATACTTTTTGATCTTTATCAATTAAGTTTGTAATTGATTGAATCTGTCCCTCACCAAACTGAAGCGCTGTAGGGTTGTGATATGAAAATGTCATATATATCCTTTATTATTTTTATTCGAAAAGTATATATAGATTCATTCTTTTAAAGAATAGCAATTTGTACAAATATCATGACGATTTCTACAAATTTAGTAAAATAAGCAAGTTCTATCTATTGATGTAAGAGTATCGTTAAACAAAATATTTTGTAAAGGTTTCTCGTTCAATACGAGGAGTACGATAACTGTTGATAAGGGCTTTTTTATCTTCATACCCTATTGCCATTCCGGCAATGAGTATTTTGTCATCGTTGATTTTCAATACATCTCGAACAATATCAGGATATTCTGCAATAGCGGCTTGAGGGCAGGTTGCCAAGCCTTGTTCAACCGCTAAAAGCATAATAGATTGGAAAAACATTCCATAGTCTAGAAATGAGCCTGTAGCAAGCTCTTTATGCATAAAAAAAAGCAGTACGGTAGGAGCATCGAAGGCTCGATAATTTGCTTTCCATTGAATAACTTGCCTTTCGTGCTCTTCCCTTGAGATGTTTAGTGTTTTATACATAAGCAGCCCTGTCTCTTTTCGTCTACTTTTGTAAGGTTCAAACCAAGATTTTGGGTAGTACCGATAATCCATATTAGACTTGACACCATCATTAAATGTTTTTTGTATAGCTTCTTCGAGAATCTGCTTCGTTTTACCGCTAACGATAGCAACATCCCACGGTTGCATATTTACACCAGAAGGTGCATATCGTGCATATTCAAAAATTGTATCAAGTTTCTCTTTTTCTATTTGCTTTGGCAAAAAAGATCGAACGGATTTTCTTAGCATCATTGCATCGCTAATCCTCATATTATTCCTTTTCGACTTTATATCTTTGGAAAGATAATAATAAAAACAGAGTTAAAATTGCTTATACATAAAAACTACTTTTATTAAAGAACTCATTCGAAACCTCATTTTTACAAAGACAACTGCCTCTACGCTGCCCAAACCAAAAATATCAAAAATAAAAAGAGGAAGAAACCCTTATATACAAAGGCTTTGAAGAGGGTTTAGGCGGCTAGGTTCCAGTGCATGTAGGCTTCCGGCTGATAATAATCGTAGTAGCTGACGAAATACTCGACATGATTGTTGGGGAAAAAAGAACGAAACTCGCTGTACAGCTGAGCCGCCAAGGTTTTGTTGTGGGTCATGATGATCGTCGGCAGCTGTACGCTCTCGATAACCTTCGCCATCGTGTAGGTTTTACCGCTACCCGTGACACCCTCTAAGGCAACGTAACGCTCACCTTTTTTGATACCATTGCTAAGTGCTTCGATAGCAACGGGCTGATCACCGGCAGGCTGGTAGGGGGTATGGACTTTAAAAATCGGCAATATATGAACCCTGAATTGGTTTGGTTTAATTAGGTCGAATTATAGCGCAAATGCTGTTTTCCAAAGAGGATGACTGCCTATAGACTGCTTGGTTAAGGTGAGTTTTCGAATGAGGTTTTTGAGGGTAAGATATTTTATTTAAATTTTAAAGTAACGAAGCTAGTTATAATTACATTAATCTACAAACTCGGCATAATGAAAAAAAAACGAGAGGCTGAATTTTCGTTTTTTAATGATACCTAAGATCTAAGCTTTTTTCGTATTTTTGTCATTGCGTTTTTCTTTTAAAGTTTTTGTCGGTGCTTTTTTAACTGCTTTTTTTGAATCTTGACCTTTTGCCATAATATCCCCTTTATTTGGATTTTTTAATCATGTAATCGTTCACATATAGTATACGACTTATACTTAAAAGGCTCAATCAATAAATTATTTCCACCGCTAATACCTTATTTGCTTCACTCAGCTTCATATAGTGTAAAGTTATGGAAATAGGCTGCTTGGCTAATGTGAGTTTTCTAATGAGGTTTTTGAGAAAAAGGTATTTTATTTGAATAATAGATTGGCGATAGTTTCGATTTACAGAACATTGATACATTCTTTTTAGATTTTTTGGCAAATTTTTTCAAATGACATGCAATTGACATTCCTATAGGATATTATCTGATAGCAATCTGAAGGATAAAAATGTTTTGTTCAAAATGCGGTAAAGAAAACAAAAGTGATGCGAAGTTTTGCATCAGCTTATAAAAGTTATTGTAGACTTATATAAATTATAATATTTTATTGGAAGTGAAATGAAATCAACGAATATATTAGCATTATCCCTTATAAGTCTTTTGCTGGGCGTGAATGCCAATGCAGCAGGTTCTCTTCTCCGTATTGCGTGCGATGGGGATGATATTGGTGCAGAAGTTTTTATCAATGACAAGTTTAAAGGTGAATGCCCGATAGATATTCAAGTCTCCGAAGGAATGCAAAAAATTCGAGTAGTAAAAGTCATTGATAGCTCATATGAAAAAGGGTTTAATCAAGAAATCCGCATAGGTGATGGAACCGTAAAAAAAATAGAAGTAACTTTATCATCACCGCAACTGACTACTTCAGCTCAAAAAATCGTCAATGAACGTTTACGCTTGGAAAGTATTAAAGCAAAAAAAATAGAAGAAGCACGGCAAATAGCCTTGGCCGAAGAAGAACGTCGGGATAAAGAGCTGCTTTTAAAACAGCAAAAAGCCGCAGAATCTGGTGATGTTCATGCTATGGTAGCCTTGGGTGATCGATATGTTACAGGTAATGGATTGGATGAAAACAAACTATCTGCTGCAATTTTATTTGATAAAGCAATGAATTTTGGTGATGAAAGCGCTGGAAATAAATTGGCTAATTTATATGAAACTGATTCATCGTTATTGTGGAGTTTGCCTGAAGTACAGATGCGGGCTGTTAATATTCAAGGAGAAGATAAAATACATCATTTCGTAGTCATGGACCCATTCTTTAAAGTCCCAGGTGGAAATGATAAAACTTCATGGAATGGAAATGTTTCTTATGATTCAAATTCTAAAACAATGCACATTAGTTGGAGTTGCAGCAGAGATACAGAATTTTTTCAATCAGAAAGTGAAAGTGAATATTCTGGTGGTTCATTTACAGTAAATAACTTGAGTGTTTTGGGTGATTTAGTATCGCTTAATACAAAAATGAGTCATGGTGTATTCTCTCAATTCCCTAGCAGGACTGTTAAAATGAATAGTATTGAGAATTTATACGGTCAACCTTTTCCACTCAAGACTGGGGCACGTTTTGGTTGGAAATATACACAAAATGATAATAATGATATTACTACACGTACAATAATGTGTGGAGTTTTAAACGATAAGTCAAAGTCCATTATGTGTGATTCGAGTTTTTATGGATTACCAAGTCATTATTCTTGGAACGAACCATCAGGATGCTTTATGAAGACATATAATAAATGAAAAAAAAATCTATTACTGTATTTGCTTTTCTATTAACAGCAGCCTTTTGTGGAGTCTCTTTATTAGGGTCAGATACTTTTGATTTGCTTGAAATGTCGGAAAAACTTGATCAGGCAGATAAACAAGATTTTTTAATGACTGTTGATAAGGCCAATATATGTACTCGTCAGCATAATTTTAAATGTACAGATATTCAACTGACTAAAGCCTCTAAATTGGCAAATGGTTCACGTGATCAGCAAACGTTGCTCTCTGTACGTAAAAACATGGCGAATGAAAAGAATATGATGCTAAAAGAACAGCAGCGTATTATGGAAGAAGATCGCAAAGCTCAAGCCGCGCAGGCAGAAAGATTTCGTCGACAACAAGCCGCTGCTGACAAATCAAATGATTTTCAATGGGGCAAAGCTGCCGCGCTTTTGGGCGGGTCTATGATAGGCAGATTGGATAAACTCTCATCTGATGTGCAGGCAAAAGTTATTACCGGAATTTTAAAAGATAGTGCCGGCGGACAAGAAGGGATTAACAATTTTACCGAAGTAGCCAATAGCCGAAGCAATACAAATAAGCCTACAAGTTCAAATGAAAAAAATCTAAAAACACCAGATATTGATGAATCATGGAAAAAATGTGGACCTAATAAAACATGCCGAATAGGGGATGGATTGGTAGAGTTTTGTAGCGGCCCTCCAAAAGGCAATATGTGTAAAAGTGAATGTCAAATGGACAGTCTGGTGATTTATCATGACACAAGACTTTCAAATAATGCAGCATATATACCAGGAAATTACAAATGCCCTAAAGGGACATGTGATGTTGTTAACTCATGTGATTGAAAAAATCGTTTTTTAATCAATATTGGATGGTGCTTGCAGCCAAGCTGGAGGTAGGGTTGATGACAAAACAATAACATGTCATGTGAGAATATGGAATGACGGCTTTATACTGCCAGCAAATGTCAAGAGAGATTTTTGAAAAATATTTTAATTTTTATGCATTTAAATAGTTTAATCATGTTATAATATAATTTATTTTAAAAATAAAGGAGCGTATCCAATGTTTAAATCACTCAAAGCATCTCTATCAACCGTATTCGTATCACTTCTGCTCATAGGCATTACATTGTTTATAAGTGGTTATGATACAAAAAAACCGACAACTAAAGTTATATGGCAGGATAACATTGAGGTTGAAACCATAACAGGAACTTGGCAAGAGGCGATGAACTCCTGCGAGAATCTCTCATTAGGAGGGTTTAATGATTGGCGACTACCAAATCAAGATGAATTAATCTCTATTGTAGACGCTAAGCGGAGTCCTACCATTCAAAGTCGTTTTGAGTATGGGGAGAGTGCTCCGTATTGGTCCTCGTCCAGTAATATTGATAATAGCAGCGATGCGTGGTATATTAATTTCTACGATGGCCATAACTACACGGGGACTAAGGACAATAACTTTTCTGTACGTTGTGTGCGAGACAGTCAATAACGTTGATTCCTTGATATTTGAGCGCTTTATGTACAGCATAGAGTCCGCTCTGGCTCCTGATGAGAGAGTAAATTGTATAAAGTATTCTAAAAGCCATACCATTTCCTCTTTTTTCTGATATTGATTAGAGTTTAAAACGTCTAGCAAAAGAAAAATTTCCGCAGCCGATAAATACCTTTCCCTTGCATTTTGGACCACAATTGTTCTCTCGATCCGAAAAAAGGTATAAAGAAGTACATTTTAGAAAACATGGACTTTGTTAAATTCATAGCTTGAATTTTTTCTGCTAAAATGCGATTAATTTCTGATGATTTCAAGTTATCTATGATAATTATATTTATCTCTGATTATTGTATGGGTGTTTTATAAAAGGTATAAAGGAAGTAGAAAGAATGAGGGGAATTATTTTTAGAGCATTTACAAATTTTATTGAATCTAGATTTGGTTATGAAAAGGTAGATACTCTTTTGCTGACGGATACATATCCCAATAAAGGTGGATTTTCAACGGCTGGAAATTATGATGTTAAATATTTAAACTCTTTGATTAAAAACAGTTCCCATCTATTTGCAAATTCTCAAGATAAAGTTTTAGAAACATTTGGAACCTATGCTTTTGGTTATTTAGTCGATAAATTTAAAGCCTCGTATCAAGGTTTAGATATTAAAGTACATGAGAGTAATGCATATGATTTTTTAGAAAATTTAAACATTATGCATTTTGAAGAATTAAATAAAATCTACCCAGATGCAAAATTTCCTCAGTTTGAGCTGAATCGTTTAGGTAAACAGCATATTATCATTGACTATTGTAGCCCGGTGAATATACCAAATTTAGTTCTTGGTCTAATTCACGGATGCCTTAAATATTATAATGATGATTCAGAAGTTTTCATGCAAAAAGAGTATTCATATAAAACAGTGAATGAAAAAAAATCTCCTGTTCATCGTTTTGAAGTGAGAAAAAATGGATAAAGAGATATTTTTAAGACAACTTGAACGAGAAAAACTTGCCAGACAGGAAACAGAAGCAATACTAGAGCGTGTTACATTAGAGCGCTACCATTCGAGTAAAGTACTTCATAGGAATCTTGATGAAAACGAATTATTGCTAAGACAGTATAAAGATGCAGTTGATGAGGGTACAATCGTTTCAAAAACCGACAAACATGGAATAATTACCTATGTCAATGATGAGTTTTGTAGAATCAGTGGATACACACGTGAGGAGCTAATAGGGAAGTCTCATAATGTTGTCAGGCATATGGATATGCCAAAAGAAGCTTTTAAAGAGATGTGGCAAATGCTCAAAGAGCGTAAGACCTGGAAAGGGATTGTAAAAAATAAAACCAGAAATGGTTCTACATACATCGTCAAAGCGGCAATAACCCCTATTGTAGATAGCAACGATGAAGTAAAAGAGTATATAGCGATACGAGAAGATTTAACAGAGATTTATAATCTTCAAAATGAGATCATAGAAACACAAAAAGAGATGCTAGAGCGTCTGGGTGATTTGGTTGAGACACGCTCAAAAGAGACTGGTCACCACGTCCACAGGGTTGCAGAATATTCAGCATTGCTGGCACAATATTCTGGATTAGATGCAAAAGAGGTTGAGCTTATTCGGATGGCTTCTCCAATGCATGATATCGGTAAGATAGCAATTCCTGATGTAATCTTGTTGAAACCAGATCGCTTAGACAAAGAAGAATTTGAGATCATGAAAACACATGCCCAAAAAGGGTATGAAGTTTTTAAAAATTCTAAAAGAGATCTCTTGCAAGCAGCTGCTACTATAGCTTATGAACATCATGAAAGATGGGATGGTAAAGGGTATCCAAGAGGGTTAAAAGAAGAAGATATCCATCTATATGGTCGTATTACAGCTATTGCAGATGTATTCGATGCACTTGGAACGCAACGAGTATATAAAGAGGCATGGCCATTGGAAAAAATCTTACAACTCTTTAAAGAAGAGCAAGGTCAACAGTTCGATCCAAAATTGCTTGAAATTTTCTTTGAAAATATTGACGCATTTTTAGAAATACGTGATAATTTTCCATAATTTGAGGATGTGTAAGGGGTATTAGTTGCGTTTTGTGTATGTCGGACTATTCGGACATTCGTATCGGCAAATGTCCGGACAGCAGCTTTTTTGTTGCTATAACAATGTTAAATCGTAATAAAGTTAAACTGGACGTTTTCTATCTCTTCTTTAAAGTCTTGACCGAATTCTTCTGCTGTATCGTCTTCTTCATGGTGCTTCCAGTTTACTGTTACACTGTTAAATTCTGAAATTTCATCTAGGGTAGAAAAAAGATTGAAAAAAACTTTGGTGCTCGCACTGTTAAAATAGGTCAAAAAGAAATCAAATTGTATATTGGCATCATTTTGATTTTTCAAATGCGCTTTAAGAGGATTCATAATCGGATCAAAAAATGCGTTGACATCTTCAGGATACGATTCTCCTTCAAAACTGTACACATTATTGTGTGTATCCAAAACAATTTTTGGTGTTGTTACTGTTGATGGAATGGTTGTCATGGGTTTTTCCTTTTATATTTTTGTTAAATGACGACTTTGAGAGTAAAACAATCGTACGTCTCATCATTTTCAATAAAATCAAATTCGATAGGTTCGCTTGATTTACGTGCCATCTCTATAAATCCTAAACTCGCCCCTTTGCTTCCTTCATCGGGCTCTGAGCGCATCTTTTCTTTGTAAAGTGCTTTTAGTTCCTCTTGATTCATGGCCGCAATAGCTTCCAGCTTTTGTTGTAGTGCTGGGACTTTTGTTTTTTCAACACGGTTTGAACACATGATATAAAACTTATCCCCTTCTGTTCCGATAGCAACCGATCCGTAACTCATGCTGGCTTGATCCGAATTTTGTATTTGATCTGGTGAATAGCGGGTAATATTTTGTGCTTGTTCAACAAACATGTATAAAACTTTTTGGCTTATTCCCATCTTTGTTTCATCGGAACTCAACTTTCCTTTTATCATGGAGCTTACGGCAACAATGATCTCTTGTGATAAATATCCGTTATAACAAAAAATAACATTATTATCCTCGATCATATTTTTCAATGTTCGAAAGTCATTCAACGTCATAAAATTTTCCTTTAGTTAGATTTAAATTTGAAATGCAATCATCGTATTATCGTCGCGTTGTGATTCGTCTCCCTTGTAGTTGTAATATTTTTCCAAAATAATTGCTTGCTGTTCATGCATCGGTTTCATATGGTTGTCATGGATAATCTCCATTAACCGTTTTTTACCAAAAGCGATCCTTTTTTGACCGCCGATTTGGTCAATAACTCCGTCTGTTGTTAGATAAAAACGCATCCCTTCTTTGAGTTCCAATGTTTGATTGGTGAACGTCAAATCAATATTACTGTGAACATAGCCAATACTGTGTTTATCGGGTTTAACGTGATGCAAGTTACCCTCCTCAATATACAAAAGAGGTGTATTGGCTCCGGCAAATGTTAATTGTTTGTTTTCCAAATCGACATAACAAAATGCTCCGTCCATCCCGTCATTTGATTCGCTTGTTTCATCGTATTGCCCTAATGTCTCTTTTACGAGACGGTTCATTTGGCTTAACAGTGCGGCAGGATCATCAAGGTGTCTTTGTTGAGACAATAACCGGTCAAGAATCGAAATAACAACGAAAGTCATCAAAGCCCCTGGAACACCGTGCCCTGTACAATCGATAATGGCCACAAAAAATCCTTTATCGGTTTTATCGACCCAGTAACAATCTCCGCCGATGACATCTTTAGGTTTCCATATAACAAAAGAGTCCTTTGAAAAATGGTTAAGAATATTTTCTTCTGGCAAAAAGGAGCGTTGAATACGGCTCGCATAATTAATACTACTGCGAACCATTGTGTTTATTTGCTCTAATTCTTTATTATTTGCTTGAATCTGTTGAAATGAATCATGTAGGGCTTGACGTGATAACTCAAAACTTTTACCGACTTGCCCGATCTCATCTGTACGATTCCAAATGAATGGTTCATCAAGTTTTTGATTTGCCAATGCAGTGGACTGGGATAGAAGTTCAGTAAAAGGTTGTGTTATATCGCGAACAACCCGTTTCACCATTTTGGCCACATACATTGCACCACCAAGGCTGATGATAACTATCAGTGCTAAGATGAGAAAAAATTGAGCCTGTGTTGTCGAGTAAATATTTTGTGCATTGATGATTTGAACTTGCATCAGTTTATTTAAAATAGGGGTTAATTCGATAATTGTGTATGGGGCATCGTCTGTTGTCCATGATATGACAGCCATTAATTTTTTTTCTTTGACCAGTTGGATGAGCGTATCGAGACTTTTAATGGATAGGTTGATGTATCTTTCGGCATCGGGCAATAATTCTTTTTCTTCTTTGGTTAAATGACCATGCTTATAGGCATTCCATTCACGGGCGATTTTTTCTTTTTCAAGAATCAACTCATTGGATGCTTGTGAATAGTCTGTTATGCTTCCTTGCGCAATATTTTGTGCCGAAACAAGTACTTTTTGTTCGTAAGATTCTTTGATTAATCGTAAGTGATCGAGAGGTTCAAGAGCATTTTCATTAAGTGAACGAATGGAAAAGTTTGATATTAACATACCAATGATCCCTGCAATAATGGCACTGATTGCAAGAAGTTGAGTCAGCTTAACCAAGTAGTTGATTTTGTCTTTTAGACTTGTGTTTTCTAGCTCTTCAGGTTTGAATTTTGTCATTATCCCCATTGATTACCCTTTTTGGATGCTTTGCAAATTTTGCGATATATTTGGAAGTATATATATGCTTTATTACAAATTCGAAACAAAACTATTACGATTTTAGAGTTAATGTCGCTAACTGGAGTTTTTGAGGGTAGGTAAGTTTCGTTTGTTATTCAGAAGAGGGGATAGTTTCTTACTGGAGGGGGTGGGCTGCTATCCTCCAGTGGATATACGGTTCAGGCTGTTTACTGTGAAAACCGTTCCATGATTAAAATTTCTGTATATAGCTTAAAAACCAGTTTCTCCCTTCTCTCTCTACCCCTCCTGGTTCTCTGTAATAATAGCTTGGCTGGCGAACATCTTCATTAAATAGATTTTTAATGGTGAGCCGGACTTCGTTACTCGGTGAAAATCTATAAGTTAGCGTTTCATCAAAAATATGCATTGAATCCGCTGTTGAATCTCTGCTTTCTACAACCCATGGTATTTCTGAGGCGGTAGTTTCAGAAAAATAACGCCATGTAGTGCCCAGTGAAAGTGTTTCAGTCGGACGATATATATATATTGCTTTGAACATGATTTTTGAAATATCTGGCATCTTTGCATCGACATATAAGATTGGTAGATCTTCTGGTGGGATTGTATATTGTGTATCGAGATAGGTTGCATTGAAATAGAGGTTGTGTTCCATCGCCGTTTTGAAAAAATATTCAAATTCTATTCCTCTGCTGTGACGTTCTTTGAAGTTTTGGTATCCCGGATCGGTGTCTGGAAACTCTTCGAGGTCGATAACATTTTTTAATTTTGAATAAAAAAGATTGAGGGAAAACTTATGGTTTAAATTTGGCATATAGATAGCCACTGCCTCATACGTATCGGTTTCTTCAGACTGAATTGTGCTGTCCCCCGCACGAGTATTGATATGACCGTTTTGATAGGCCTCGATGAGCGTTGGGACACGAAAGGCTGACCCGTAAAGGAGTTTAAAAATGGCAGTGTCAGTAGCCCGATAGACGAGCCCGGCTCTTTTACTCCATTGTGTTCCATAATCCGAGTAGTGATCGGCACGCAGTCCAAGTACAAGATCCACCTTATCATGCAGAGATATTAAATCCTGTATATACCCATACGTGATCGTGCGACTGAGATCCTTTTTTAAAAGAGTAGTGCTTGGATAATCGGTCCAAAAAGCCGATTCTGCATCATAATTATATTCAAAATCCGGATTGTCGCGTAATAGGATGCCTCCATTCTCCATAATCGCATTTTCAACACTACTGTAAAACTCATCGTGCGTCACTTTTGCCTGACGCGCGCCTACTCCTATCAAAATGTCATTGGACATCATTTTCGGAAGGGTCAAAATGGCTTCGGCTTCGAGATTTTCTTCCGTTGATTTTTCACGGGTGTAAAACCCCTCTTGCATATCGGTAATACCAATATCCGTAAAGTATTTTTTAATTTCTGTTTCTGAATATAAATTAGCCTTTATATCAAGCTCTCTATGTGAAAAACTGGCTTTGGTTTCCAGCTTATAATCATTCAATGCTGTTTTATAGGAGAGTTGTGAGAAAAAATAGGTGTTGGTATGGTCTTGATCTCTCTCTGGGATAGGATTGTAATCCCCCTCAAAACTGTAAAAATTTCCATAGGTGTTTTTTTTCAAACGGGTTGTAAACTCAAAATCGCCATTGACGGCTTTGAACCCAACCGAGAAATCTTTCATTTCTTCTTCCGTATTTTGATCATTATTCGCTACATCAAGAGCTTTGTCATTTTGTTTGTAATAGCCATCGGTAAACAGTTTCCAATCACCGGCAGAGGTGTTCAGATTTGTTCCGGCCGTTCGATATTGATAGCTTCCTGCTCCCAAGAAGAGTTGATTCTCTTTTGTGCTACTTCCTAGCTTAGTGATAATATTGACCGTACCGTAAAATGCACCGGCACCATAAACGGTAGATCCAGGACCGCGTAGAACTTCTATTTTCTCAACCAGCTGCATTGGAAAGTCCATATAAAAATGGCTACTGCCCGATACCTCATTATTAATAGCTACCCCATCAATCAATATTTTGATTTTATCGGAGAGATAGGCATTGGGCATTTTTAGCCCTCTGACGGTGGTGGTGGTATATCCCATCGGACTGGTTTGCATCTGGATACCGGGAAGCATATCGAGTGCTTCGGCAAGAGTTTGGATTCCGGCATCCAAAAAAGTTTGTCCGTCTATGACGGTAACAACAGAGGGCAAGTAGTCAACATTGAGTGATTTTTTGGTGGCTATCTCGCTGACATTATCCAAAAGAGTCTCAAAATCACCGATTTTGTCCATTTCTTCACCATTTAGTGTTGCCAGTAGAAGGGCGTGTAACAAAATACTTTTAGTCATCTAGGTAGCCTCTGTGGTATTTGTTTTAACTATAAATAATTATTATATGTTAATATTAGTAATTAATTTAAACTATGGTATACTAAATGGCATTATTTTTGAGTTAAATTCAGTATTTATGTAGAAATTTGTTATTATTTTAGGTAGATATGTCACAGAGGAAGTAATAAAATTGATCAATAATTTTTTCTTTTTATTATTTACTTTTATCCTGACTATAAATTCCACAGCTTTATACGCTCTGACGTATGATGATGATGTATTGGATATTTTCTCCAAACTACTCCCCCGTTTTATTTTAATGAGCAGCGAAAAAAACAAGATTCAAGATAAAATTGTGATATGTATTCTGCATGATAGGATTGATGAGAGAATCGCATTGTCATTGATGGATAAAATTGATAGCAACTATCCGAACGGGATCAAAAATTATAAAATAAAATTAATAAACAGTAACTATTCGAATATCGATTTATGTCAAAACAGTCAATTGGCCTTTATGTTTGATACAGGTGAAAAAAATATAGAGAAGGCGATAAAATTTTCAAATGAAAATACCATTTTCACCATGTCATACGATGCAAAGTATCTTGAAAACGGGGTTAATGCATCTCTGTTTTTGGGTCGAAAAGTTACCCCCTATATAAACATGAGCGCTGTGAGTAAAAATGGGATAGAACTTGATAATGCTCTAGTCCGAATTTCAAAAATCTATTCCAATGAAGATGGTAAATAATGCGCAGTCTTAGTATTGAAATTAAAATGATCATTGGTGTTGTATTTTTTACACTCTTAATAGTTGGATTGGAACGTTACCAATTATCGGGAAATATTATCGAGCAATTTGTTGAATCTAAAAAGTCAAAAAATAAATTATTAATCGACACTATCTCCCCTATTATAGCTTTGAATCTCTCCTTGGGATTGAATGATGCCAACAAAGAGTATTTGGACCAGATTGTAAAACAAAATTCTGATCTGATTAGTTGTGAATTGATAGACGCAGAAGGGAGAAAAATTTACACTTATTCTAAAACTTCCAAAAAAGAGCTGCAAAAAGAGAAAAACATTATCCATTTTTGCAGCAGATCCATAATAGATCCTATTACAGGAGAAAAATTCGGGATGGTTACTTTACATTTCGATGATCATGAGTATCAATTAATGTTGGATAAAAACAAAGAGACAACCCTCAAAATTTTTGCCATTACCTTGGTGATATTGATAATTTTCATATTCTTAATAAAGAGGGAGTTTAAGTTTTTAAAAGAACTCAGTGAGAATGTTTTGGTGTATGATCCTAAACTCAATAATTTCACATTGACTAGAACCGATAGAAGCGATGAGGTAGGGATTATCCACAATGCGATCATTTCGATGGTAAGTAAAATAAACTCCTATGCAAAGCTTCTGGATGATATCAATCAGTCATTAGAGGAAAAAATTTCAGAGCGAACAAAAGAGCTTGAAGAGGTCAATAAGCAATTAAAAGAGTTGTCCATTACGGATCCATTAACGCAACTGTTCAATAGAAGACATTTTGAACATCATTTACAAGATATTTGGAACCTTGCCATGCGTAAGCAAGTGGATATATCGATAGTTATGTGTGATATAGACAATTTTAAATATGTCAATGATACATACGGGCATTTAGTGGGCGATATTGTTTTGAAAGAAGTTGCACAAATATTGAAAAATTCCCTAAAACGTAGTGCCGATTTTATAGCACGATACGGCGGTGAAGAATTTATTCTCGTTTTGTACGATACAAAGCTCAATGCTGCTGAAGAATTATGTATTGCTATTCAAAATAAATTAAAAAGCGTTAATGGTTTTGAATATAACGGGGTAAGAACAAAGCCTATTAGCTTGAGTTTCGGAATTAGCAGCATAATACCAGATGAAAAGAATCAATACGAAAATCTTATCAAACTGGCTGACTCAGCTTTGTATCAGGCCAAAGAAAATGGTAGAGACCGTATTGTAACCATTCAGGTTTAGAAATTATAGACCAAGCTATGCCCTATTGTCGAACTTTGATAAAAGAGATGAACTATAAACAGGGGCAAAAACCTAACCCTCTAAGAAATTATGTTAAAATCATACTCAATATATTCATACCCAAGGTTAATCATGCTTCCTAATCCCACTCTAATAGAACGTCTCACTACCCTTACGACTCAATTAATTGATAAACACAGTGTTGCAGCTAATGAAATTAAAGCTCTTCAAGAAGAGATTGCAACCCTTCACGCCTCTCTTAAAACCAAAGACGATGAGATTTCTCAGCTGAGTGATGAGTTGTTAGAAAAAGATATTGAAATTGAAGCTATTGTCTCTAAAATCGAAAGCTTATTGGGATAATCGTGAACGTCCAAGTCTCTCTTACTCTCAATGCTAGACGGTACGACATTGATGTCGAAGAGGATTTTTCCCGTTTTTTGAACGCTAAAATGAAGGAAGATTTTGCGGTTGATGGAAACAACGATCTTAAAGCACTTCTTCATGCGTATGTCCGTAAAAATTTTGCCCTTTATGAGCAAGAAAAGAAAATTAACACGTTAATAGAGATACTACAACACTAATCGCTCCTCTTCACAATCCCTCCACAATCTTTTTCTATACTGCCTTTATCCAAAGAGAATCTCGCAAGAGACTCTCACAAAAGAGGAGTTTATGATGAAAAAGTTTCTATTATTGGTTGGTGCTATGGCATTGGCTGCATCTATGGCGCAAGCCGATGCAAAAGCAGGTCAAAAAACCTATCTAAAGTCGTTTAAAACATCCTTTGGGATGAACGGGACGAAGTTTGCTGCTGAACATACGGTTGGTGAATGGGAAGAGCTCTTTGCCGACAACGCAAAAGGGTTTGTAAACGAGTATGGAGAAAAATTCCCAAAAGCATTGCCTGTTTTAACAAATCCAGAGATGAAGGATAAGCTACAAGATGTCGGTGATTTCGCCAAAGAGTATGGCAGTGATTCAGGAAATGTACCGAGTTGCGGTTAATCAGCGTGGATACCGTATCAAGTACGGTACCTCAAAGAGGTTCTTGTGCCCTATAGGGTATGACGAAATTAGGCAAATATAAAGTAAAAAGGATTTATTATGAAAACATTACTTGCACTATTAGGACTTACACTTGCGTTGAGCGCTGCGGATGGCAGTGCTTTGTTCCAAAAATGCGCCGCATGTCACGGTCAAAAAGGGGAAAAAGCGGCTCTTGGAAAATCTGAAGTGATTGCCGGATGGAAAGCGGATAAAACCCTCGATGCACTAAAAGGGTACAAAGCGGGAACGCGTAATACCAAAGGGATGGGTGCGCTGATGAAAGGGCAAACGGCAACACTCAGTGATACAGATATGAAGACAATTGCCGACTACGTTGCCGCTTTGAAATAAAAGGGGAGGTTCTCTCCTCCTCCTTCTTGCTGCGTATAATAATTAGAGTTATTTCCAAGGGAGTGTGATATAGGCTCTTACAAGAGTATGATTATTCCATGGGATAATGGGTGCAAAACCAGGTTTTTGATATGGATCAAGATTATATTGTATGTGTTCAGCATCGATACTCAGCGTACTTCCTTTGATCCATTCATTGGAATCATAACTCAACAATAGTTCGTACTGATTTTCGAGCCATTCGACACTATTATTCCATCGCTGAATCCGAGCATATACCTTAATATTTGGGTTCAGTCTAATCTCACTATCTGCCATCAATGTGTATGCCCCTGTATTATTTTGTAGGTCGCTTCTATCATATCCGTATATTCTAGGTACATCGTCATCAATTTCCAAAAAGTAATAGCCAGCTAAGACTTTTAAACCAAGATTGATATCGGATGTCTTATATACAGCTCCGATCCCAGTAAAGAGTTTAACTTGATCTTCAACAGCACTGACGGTGTTGCTGTTACCATCAAATCTTGCCAACCAATCAAATCTAATGGTTGGAGTTAGTTGATAAATCTCTTTTTTTGCTTGAGCATTTGTTTTAAACCAAACAGGTTCATGATCAGGATCAAGTTTATCTTCATCATAATCGAGGAGCATTGTAAAACTACCGTTTAGCAAGACTCCTGAATCTGTTATGCCCTCCCCGATAATACCAATATCGACCCCAAAGGTATGGGAATTTTCACTACCTACTATAAGATCGTGTGCTCCATAGGTAAGATATATATCCGAAGCGCTAACATTAACGCTAATAATGGTTAAACCAAACACAAAACAAGCAAACGTAGTAACTATTTTTTTGTTCGTCCCCTTATTCATATTATGATCCTATAGGCACCAAATTTATTATTTTTGATTATATAGCATTCCACAGTACGCAAATCTTAGTCCCTTTTTTTTCTTGCGATTCAATGGTAATCTTTA
The DNA here is from genome assembly GCA_036821965.1 of Sulfuricurvum sp. Classification (GTDB taxonomy): domain Bacteria; phylum Campylobacterota; class Campylobacteria; order Campylobacterales; family Sulfurimonadaceae; genus Sulfuricurvum. The sequence continues at coordinate 395,359 of DAISIO010000002.1, read as the reverse complement.
AATTATACTCTTTGGAAATCATCGCGACGATGTGCAATCCGATTCCAAATCCTCCGACACTTTTATCGGCACGGGTGTAGCGCTCAAAGACCCGTTCGATCATCTCCTCAGGGATACCGATGCCGTTATCTTCGATGCACAATCCATCCATGTTTAGCGTTACCGTAATTTTTCCGCCGATGCGGTTGTATTTGATCGCATTGGAGAGGAGGTTGTCGATGAGGCGGGTTGCTTTGGTGCGGTCGATAGTCAATATGATATTTTCAGAAATATGAGGAGACAGCACTATCTTTTTTTGCTCGATACGGTGACGGAAATATTCAATACGCTCACATAGCAAGGCACTTACATTAAGTACACTGTTTTGAATGGCGAGGTCGTGATTGAGGATGAGGTAGGTCAAATCATCATAGAGGGTGGAGATGGTGCGTGAGGCGATTTCGATCCGTTTGAGTTTTTTTTGTACTGTTTCAGGAAAATTAATCCCTTCCAGCGACTCTAGGTTCGTCAAGATGGCGCTTACCGGAGTGTTGAGCTCATGTGTAGTGTCTTTGATGAAGTCATCGAGGAGGGTAATTGCTTCGTTCATAGGGCGTAGTAGGAGTCGTGAGAGTCCAAAACCGACAAGAGCGAGGAGAAGAAAAAGAAAGGAACCAAAAAGGGCTGAATGGGTCCAAAATTGTGTGCGCCATAACGCATCATCATACGTTTCGAACACGAGGTAGTACTCCCCAAGACCATACGGTGAGAGAGGTAAAATGAGATGGATATGGTGATCGTCAAGGGCAATATTTTCATCAAAATCGAGGGTCTGATTTTGGATAGTGCCGACGAGCAAATCTTTATCGTATCCGTACAGGGCAGTTTTGTAGGCTAAATCGTGTGGAAAAGTGGATAAATCGTGCCCGTTCTCGAGCCATTGTTTTACCCTTGGAATGTAGGTTTCACTTTGCAGCTGCATCGCAAGACGGTGAGAGGAGAGCATTTGAGCACGCTGGAATTGATAATAGAGGGTTCCGATAAGGGCTAAAATCAAGACGCTCATTACCCCATACAGAGCCAAAAAGCGTTTTAATGTACGGTATTTAGCGGAATTGATACCCGAGGCGTTTGTGGCTGACAATACGCTCACCTCCTAAGTATTTACGTAGTGTTTTGATATAGGTACGGAGACTTCCGTCGCTTGGGGTTTCATCAAAATCCCATAAGTATTCCATGATTACTTCATGGACGAGAAGCTCTCCTTTATGTTGTAAAAAAAGTTTGAGAAGTTTATGCTCTTTTGGCTGAAGGGGTTGGATTACCCCTTTTATTTTTAAAATCTGATTGAGCGTATCATAGGTGATACCATTTCCAAAATCAAGTGATTCAGCGGGAGGATGATAAAAGTTGCGCTTTAAAATCGTTTGGATACGGAGCAATAACTCTTTGAGTGCAAAGGGTTTACGCAAGTAATCATCTCCGCCGCTTGCAAACCCTTCCTCTACATCGTCCATAGCATTTCGTGACGTGATGAAGATGGCAGGGGTATTGTTTCCATCACGGCGAGAGTTTTTCAGCAGTGAAAATCCATCTCCGTCGGGGACATTGACATCCAGAAGGAGGAGATCGAATTTTTGCTCATAGAGTGCGTCTTCGGCCGATGCAGCATCGTATACGCATACCACTTCATACCCACACTCTTCGAGATATTCGCTCACGCTCTCAGAGAGATTGGGGTCATCTTCGAGGAGGAGAAGTTTGGCTTTGTTCATACTGCTATTATAGCGCTTAAAAAGCGTACCCTACACGTAGAGCCACTTCATGATCACTGGTAGTGTCACTAAGGCCGTATTTATAATCTCCCAGAACAAACCACTGGGTGTTGATAGGGATAAAAGTACCGATTCCAAGGGTTTCGATGGGAGAAACTCCCGTGTAGATGCTCTGTGAATTGGTGTAAAAGAGATTAATGGAACCATTTTTAGGGCTCATGTATCCCACTCCGCCATAAAAAGTATTGGTGTTTTGATAGCTGGCAACGCTAGGGATATCGGTATCGTTGATGAGGGTGTAGTTGTACCCTCCGAAGAGATTAACTTGCGTATAGAGATTGTATTGCAGGGCAACACTTCCACGGTAATCGATTTCTTCATTGTTGTATCCCGTAGAGTAGGTGGGTATTATAATACCTAATCCCGTTTGAACGGTTAGCGCATTAGTGGGAGTGAGGGTATAAAAGAGGCTAAACTGCGTGTCATTCCATCCGCTGTTACTGATGCTGCTGTCTGCGGATTTAAAATAGGAGGTAAGAAGTTGTGCAGAAAAATTGCCATGATAGATGTCAGCTTGGAGGGTGGCGCTGGACGTTTTTGTATTTTCTAGGGTGTTAACATTCATAGTAGAGAAATTAAGCCCCATAATAATATCGTAAGAGGTTTGGGTATACAACGTCCGTGTCGTACACCCGTGAGCATCGGAGAGATCACTGAACGGAGTATTGGGACATTTGTCTATTGCATCATCAACCCCATCCAAATCACTATCATTCGCACCGTATAGACTCAGCGCGCCCAATAGCAAGAGGGGAAGTAATGGTTTCATATTTCTCATCCTTTTAGCGGCGATTAGAAAAATTAGGCTGAGTATGTGTATTCATTTGACGTTGTGCAGAACCACCTAGATTCATTTGCTGATTTTGTGACCCTTTCCCCATCTCTCTATTCATATTGCCTTGGAGTTTTTGCAATGTTTCTCTTCTCTCGTCCTCATTCATAGTGGCGAGTTTTGTTTTCAGCTGGTTCATGAGCCCTACACGCGCATTTACGGGCGCATTCATAATTTGTTCAATTTGCGCATCGAGAGAAACATCGCCATACGCACTCCCAATAAGCAATGTGGTCGTAAAAATAAGGGGCAATAACCTCACACTTTATCCTTTGTAAATTAAGTATATCATAATAGCTTGTAAGTATTAGTGAAGTGTTAGCGTATGCAGATCAAGGGTAAAATGGGCCCCTTGATGCAAAACGCTTTTAACATGAATGGATATTTTGAGTTGATCGCACAGCTTTTTTACGATATGCAAGCCGATCCCAAGCCCTCTCTCATGCTCTTTATAAAAACGGTCAAATATTTTCTCTGGATGCTCAATTCCTTTGCCATTATCATCGATATGAAGTGTTTTTCCCTGCGAATTGATGGTAATCCATACGGAGCCGTTTTCTTTGTTGTATTTGGCCGCATTGCTCAATAAATTATCGACTATACGGATGATGGCATCGCGATTAGCGTTAATCGGTAGGTTGGTATCGTCAAGAATAAAAGAGATAGTAGGATATAGCTTTTGTATAGTAGCGATGCGCTCTTTGAGTAGTAGGTGTAAATCAATACACTCTTTTTGTAGAGGATGCTCTTCGAGATAACTGCGTAAATTGTTCCCTAGTGAAATCATTGTCTCAATACTTCGCTCGATCCGCTGGATTTTTTTGGTTTCACTTGGGGAAACCTTTAGGAGGCTAACGTTGAGGCGTAAACTGGCAAGCGGTGTATTGAAATCGTGGAGAATATCACGGCTGAACTCTTCGGTCAAACGTAATGCTTTTCTCAATGGATGGAGTGTATAGAGTGAGAAAAGGGCTGAGATGACTCCTAAAATGAGGAGAGTAATCGAAAAAGCTTGAAGCAGTGTATTGCGTGTTTGATGCACCATGGCATCGAAACGCTCCTGTGTGAGATGAAGTTTAAGGGCATACTTACTGCTGGGAATGGAGAAAAGGGCATAATATCCGGTCTCATCTTGCTTGAGCATATAAAGGGTAGCCGTCTGCAAGGGGGCAAAATCAAAGGTGAATTGTTGGCACTTGAGATCAAAACTGCATACTTTCATCTCATTGAAAACCGCCTCTTCGAGAGCATAACGTTTCTGGGTGTATTCATACCAAAAAACCAATCCGCTCAAAAGAGATAAGGAGATAAAAAAAACCAAAAAACTTTTGATAAACGATTCTGTTTCAGCGTGTTTCAAGACGATATCCCACAGAGCGTATATTTTGTATGTCCCACCCTGTTGTATTTTTAAGCTTGTTGATGGCGACACGCAAAGCACTGTCGCTTGGGTGCTCCATCAGATCAAACAGACTCTCTTTGAGGAGTGTTTTACCGATGTTTTGGATAAAAAGCCGTAACAATGGAAGCTGAACGTCTCCTAGGGTGATGAGGTGATTTTCTTTGTAGACATCATTATTTTGTGGATTGAAACGGATGGCTCCGTGGACAATAGGTTTGGACAATCCGGCAAATTTGGCCTCGATACGGATCATCAGCTCTTCGGGAAAAAACGGTTTTTTGAGATAATCCTCCGCCCCCAAATGAAATCCTTTGGAAATCGACGCAATATCGCTCAGCGCACTGATAAAAATGACGCGTGTATCGTCTCCCGCTTCGCGTAATTCTTCGAGCAGCTTGAGTCCATTGATTTTGGGAACGTTGATGTCCAAAAGATAAAGATCATACACCGTCTCAAAAGTCGCCTCAGCAGCCTCTTCGCCGTCTTTGACCCAATGAACCTCATACTGGGCCTCTTTAAGCATCTCTTCGAGTGTTTCGCCAAGGAGGAGATCATCTTCAAGTAATAAAATCTTCAAAACATTTCCCTTCGCATTAAAATGTATTATAGTAACTTTTTTTAGAGTTGTTTGTTAAATGCCGCAAGATGGCTTTCACTCCCTTTGCGTAAGCCCTCATAAACCGTACGAATATCAGCCGGTAAATCTGTCGGAAGCAATCGTTTATCCAAATCTTCTATGTCGGTAATCTCGATGAGCTGCCCCACCTCATACGCGTCAATAAGGGATTTATTCCCTTTTGCTATTAGGATATCGTACAGTCTTTGAAGATCTTGATTGACGAAAACTCCGACGATCGCTGGCTGGGTATACCCCGTCGTTGATATTTCATATTTGTCGATCATTGATTTGACACTGTTGATATGGGTTTGCTCGCCATTGGTAGCAATATTGGTGAAAATTTTAGAACCCCATTTGGCGTACATTGCATTGTAAACATCGCGCGCCAATCTCTCTTCTTCCCACATAAAGAGTAAGTCCGCTTGAAGCTGCGGAGACAATGTTGATGCAGCAAGATCGAACGCTGTCACAAGCTCATTAATTTGTTGATCCACATTACTAACATCCACAACACAAAGATAATCAGTATTATTTGCATCAGCAGCCGTTTTGATCTCAGCAGTTTGTGCTCGTATTTGTTTGGCGGCGAGAAGGCGTATCAGATTCTCATTTGTATTTATTAATGCTGCAGCCGTCAAGTTCGTTTCGGCTACCGCTAACGAGCGAGCGATAATTTTGGCGGCATTGTGCGCCATTACGTTACCGCTTGCCACATAGTCGACCGAGGTATTGATATCCAATCCCAAATCATTTTGAAGATTGGTCATCGCTTGCGTGAGCGTCAATGAGGTATTCAAATCCATATCACGCGCAACCAATGTTGTCAGAGGAGAGATAAAACTGCCTTTTTCCGCTACAGCTTTAAAATGCCATTCCTGACCAATCGGCATATTAGTATCCATATCAATCGTGCTGGCATTGGCTTCGACGATCAGCGGAAACTCTGTCACTGCCATTTCATTGAGAATAAAAGTATATCGACCGGCTGCATCGGTAATCGCCGTTGGTTCATCTGCGTCACAGAGATCATTGTAGTTTTTATCCAAACATACTTTGGCACCCACGAGATATCCATCAGCGACTGTTCCGCTTAGGGTTGTTGTTGCTGCTGCTGTTGCTGTTGCTTCAGGTGCGGTTGTTGTATCATCGCCGCCACCGCATCCTATCAGCCAAACTGCTGTAGATGCTGCAACTGTAAGAGATACGATTTTTTTTGAGAACTTCATTAGATTCCTCTTTTCTTTGTGAATTAACACTATTGTAATATAGAAGTGTTAGTGAAGTGTTAGCGTGTTGTTGCGAAGAGAAGTAAAGAGGAATATCAGAGTGTAAAAAACAGAGGCGGTTGAGGGAGATCCCTCATAGGTTTAGCGCATTTTAGTGCTTGTCATACGCGTTCGTTGTTGTGCTTGCATTTGAGTTTGCAACTGCATTTGTGTGCGTGCTTGCGGTTGGGGTTGAGTTTGTGAATTCGTTGTGTCTTCTAACTCCCCTTTGCTTTGTTGGATATTTGCTTGAAATGCTTGGCGCTCTTCTTGTGTTGTTATTGCTTGAACTCTGCTTTGCATTTCGGCTTCATAAGGAGCCCGTTCCGCTTCGGATATATTTCCGCGCATTGCTTGCAACTCAGTCATTGTCATAGTGTTATAGTCAGTTGCAAATCCGTTAAAGGCAACTAAGCTCCAAAGAGCGATAAGATTGATCGTTTTCATGGTGTCTCCTTGTGTTTTGATAGTGTTATTATCGCACACAAGTATTAGCAGAGAATTAGCGGATTAGGAAAGGATTAACCCTATAATGACAAACAAGAGAAGGGAAATTCCAGCAGAGATGAGGGCGTAGGGGAGTTGGGTTCTGGTGTGCTCTTGGACACTGCATCCGCTTGCCATGGCAGATATGATAGTAGTATCGGAGATAGGGGAGCAGTGATCACCGAATACCCCTCCTGAGATTACCGCACCCATAGCCAGCGCGACTGGGGCATCCAAACCTACCGCCAGGGGAACCGCAATGGGAAGCATGATGCTGAATGTGCCCCAGCTTGTTCCCGTAGCAAAGGCAATGATGGCAGATAGGATAAAAATAGCTGCGGCAAGATAACTGGACGGGAGATAGTCACCGATAAAGCTGGCAAGGTATTGACCCACCTCCATGTCTGAGCTCACACCGCCGATAGCAAAAGCCAAGAGGAGTATCAATGCGATAGGAGCCATCGATTTAGCTCCTTGAAGAGACGAAGAAAGAAAATCTGTGGTGCTCATTGCATTTTTTAATCGATAATAAACATACATGAAAAGCAGCGTGAGAAGGAGGGTATAAAAAATGGAGGTCGATCCCGAACCTGCCAGCAAATTACCGCTGCCTGTTATCACCATAAAAACCAATACCCCGCCGATCATCCAAACCAGTGGCCATAAAAAGAGTTTTGCGGAGCCTTTGCTCTCATGGCACTCTAGAGATGGCTCTGAGAGAGTCGCATATTTCATGGGTCCGATGTCGATGTTGTACCAGATAGCGACAAACGTGACGATGAGGGCGATATAGGCGTAAAAATTGTAACCTATTGCCGAAATAAGCCAACGTGCCTCTTCGCCTGCAATCAGCCCCGCCGCGATTTGTCCGCCGATGAGTCCCATCAGCAATGCTCCCCAGCCGTTAATAGCAATGATAGAACACACGGGCGCAGAAGTGGAGTCGCAGACAAACGCGAGCTTGGCGCGTGATACATGGTAGCGATCGCAAAATGGTCGTCCGATAGCACCGGCAACGAGTGAGGTGATGGAGGATTCGATAAAAATCACTATTCCTGCAATAAAGCTTGGGATAAGAGCCCCACGCTTGGAACGTACCCACGGACGTTGGACACTAAGCTCATGAACGAGTCCTGCAACACCGCCGCTTTTTTCGATTAAACTCATAACCGAACCTACCATAATAGCAAAGGCTAGTGTTTTGAGAACCCATAGCTCGCTAAGGAGCCCAAAAAATCGCTCAAATAGCAAAATGAACATTTGGATGGGTTGAAAATCGGCAATAATAAACTCTCCAACGAGAATGGCCGCGATTAGGGCTATAAAAACCGATCGACTAAAGAGGGCGAGAACAATTGCAATAAAAGGAGGGATAAGCCCTAACAGTCCAAATTCGATTGAGAGTCCTTAAAGTATAGCTTGAAGCCGTATTATACCAGCACGTCCAAACTGTTCTTCATAGTATTCACTCCGTTTTTCATCGATAACGCTAAACCCGAGTTTTTTGTAGATGATTTCTGCTTCAACGGAGCCGATTTCTACCATGGTTTGAACTTTTCTGTATCCTTTGAGGCGCGCGGTGAGCATGCTTTTTCGGACTAATTCTTTCAATATTTCAAAACTTTTAAATTCGGATTTTACGACCATAAAATCACATACCCATGTTTTGTTATCGATTTCAGGTTCACATAAAAGATACCCTGCGATACGCTCATGATAGGTCTCATCAATACCGACCTCTTCTAGGGCACGGGCAAAAATATCATGAGTCGCGATACGAGGTTCGTACCCGCAAATAGTACCGACGCTTACACCGTTTACTACAGCAATTATAAAATTAGAAAAATGGCAATAACTTTTAGTGGTCGTGAGGGTAAATTTTCGTAAAAATTCCAAAAGCTTTGTCTCATCGGAAGTATTGAAGATAAAATCAAATATCCCCACTTTTTTTCCGGAACGAGAACTTTCCAGAAGAGCTTCAGCTATAAATGGCGCATCGCTCTCTGACGCGTTTCGAACCGTAATATTCATCCTCTTTACCCCCATGGTTTTCATTATGCTATACTACCTAACTTTAAAAGAAACTAAGTTCTGGCTAAAAATATGATTAAAAACTTTTCTATTTTTTTTATTTTGATGACATTTTCGTCTGTGTGGGCAACACAGCAGCTGGTTGTGGTTATTTCGTCTGAAGTGAATGCGACAACGGCATCGCTTCAGCGGTATGAAAAAGAGGGTGTTTGGCACAAAGTGGGAGAGAGTACGGACGTGAACCTAGGACGAAGCGGTTTAGGCTGGGGAGAGGGGAATGAAATCCTCAAAATGGAGGGGGACGGACGAAGTCCTGCGGGGATTTTTGAGATTCGTTCAACTTTTGGTTATGCTCCAGAGGGAAATTCCAAGATGCCCTATTTTTATGCCGATGAAAGCTTGATATGTGTGGATGATGTCAATGACAGTGACTATAATAAATTGGCTTTTTTAGATCCGAAAGATCCGCCAAAAAGTTATGAAATAATGCATAGAGCCGATGGTGTCTATCGATACGGAGCAGTAATTGATTACAATCCTGATGGGGCTTCGGGGCGGGGATCGTGCATCTTCTTTCATCTTAAAAACATTAAAAATACACCAACATCAGGATGCACCGCGATGGATGAAAAGCCGCTTTTGGAGATGCTGCGCTGGCTTGATCCGCGTAAAAAGCCACGACTTTTACAAATACCTGCAAGTAAATGTGCAAAATATCAACAAGAGTTTGTGGGGATTGAGTGTAAGTAGAAGCCGCCATTCCCGCAAAGGCGGGAAATTAATTCACATCCACTTTAGGTGTTTTAGCGGTTGAAGCCGGAAGCATCGGATAAACGACGGTCGGCTTTTTACCCTCTAACGATTTGAGGAACGTTTCGATCTCCGTTGCCTCTTTCTCATTCAAATCAACCCCGAGTTGGATACGTCCCATCTCTTTGATGGCTTCGCTAAGTGTTGCGATTTGACCATTGTGAAAATAGGGAGCCGTTTCGGTGACGTTACGCAAGGTCGGTACACGTACCATACCGTTTTTATCCCCTTTGAAATCTCCTACCGAAGCATATTTGTAGGGAGCAACGACACCGAATGCCTGCATGGTTCCGCCCAGCGCGATATCGTTATGACATGTTGCGCACCCTTTATCGATAAAGGTTTTAAGCCCTTTTTGCTCAGAGGGTGTCAGTGCTTTTGTTTTACCGTTTAGGAAATCATCGTAGCGTGAGGGAGTGACCAAGGTACGCTCATAAACAGCGATCGTATCGGCGACTTTTTCAAACGTGATTTTGACCTCTTTACCGTACGCTTTTTGGAATTTATTCACGTAGGCTGGGATAGAAGTGACGACATTTATGACGTGCTCTTTTGGCGCGGCCATTTCTACACCTGCTTGCATCGGCCCTTGTGCTTGATCTTCGAGATGAGGACTTCGTCCATCCCAGAATTGTTGGCTATAAAATACGGCATTGTATACCGTTGGAGAACTCAAACCATGTGGATTAGCGGCCCATTTATGACCAATAGCGGCTCCTCCTGCATCGACTCCGCCCAGTGCCAAATTGTGGCAGGTATTACAGCTGATTAAACCACTTTTAGAGAGACGAGGATCAAAATAGAGCATTTTTCCCAATTCTACTTTTGCCGATGTCGTAGGATTTTTAGGGTTAGAGATGAGTTTCTCGAGGGCTTTTGCATTTGAAGGGATCGGTTTTAAACCTGCTGTTTTTGCTTCATCAGCAAGCGAAGCGCCCATTACACTTGTGGCAACGATGGCAGAAATCATTAATACTTTCATAAAAAATTCCTTTGGATGATTTATATAGTTAATTAAGTATAGCATAGAATTAAATAAAGGAAAATTCTTATCCTTTAAGTAACTCTTGCATGACAGTATGACGTTTAGTCGTCTCCAGCCTGCGGCATGCCACTTCAAATGCTCCCGATTCACCGATGATGATACAGTGCTTTTTTGCACGGGTGATAGCCGTATAGAGAAGTTTAGTATTGAGCATGATGAGGTGGGAAAAACTCATTATCATAACGACGTTTTCGTACTCCATCCCCTGCACCTTATGGACGCTTAGCGCATACGAAAGGTTAAGCAGATCACGGACATTTTCATAGGTATACTGGACAATCAGCTCTTCATTTGGATAATAGACGGCACATTGTTCATCCTCCTCGTCAAGCCTGAAAATTAATCCGCACATTCCGTTAAATATACGCCGCTCTACAGCCTCTATCCCCTCTTTGTATTCTTCGGTTGTATGGGTAGGCATATTTTCATTACGGATATGGACGACTTTATCAAAGAGTCGAAATTCTCCCCGGTGTGTTTTGATCTTTTTTTTCGGATTGGGGTTGAAGTATTCTTGCAGGAGGATATTGAGATTGTCCACCCCCAGTGCATTACCCCGCATCGGTGAGATCACTTGAAAATGGTTCAGATACTCTTTGATTCTTTTGGTTTCGAGATGAGCACGCGAGACGGGAAGATGTTCCAATGCGGTTTGGGCGATTTGTGAGAGGATATTTTGCGTATTGGTCTGGATGACCTCCTCAAACTCAGTACCGCTGAGGTTTTGTTTGAGGGCATAACGGTTGGAAAGATCAACAGCGTTAAAGGTAAAATCATCGTAATTCTCCCGATATAACGGGATAACTCCTTGCCGAACGTCATTAGCGATGAGGGCGATGGCCTGATCGGAGCGTTGACGATAGATGTGGGTGAGGGTAACAGTTGGGGCAATGTGCAAAGATATACAATCGCTGAGTGGGCTTCCTGCACCGATAGGAGGGAGCTGCGCATCATCGCCTACGATAATGATCGTCGCATCCGATTCGATTTTCGAAATAAGCCTTGCAAAGAGGAGCGAATTAATCATAGAGGCTTCATCGATTAGGACGACCTTGTAGGGCATTTTATCGTGGGCTTCAAACTTGACCAATAGGCTTTGTATCGTTGCGCTCTCATAACCGCTTCGCTCTTTGATCCGCTGAGAAGCAATACCGCTTAGTGCACACGTAATGATAGAACTCCGCTCATAACGGGTGTTGAGCAGATCCAAAAGGGCTTTAGCCGTCGTGCTTTTCCCCGTTCCTGCATAGCCGACAAGTAACAAAAGTTTGCAACCCTGATTTATAAGTTCAAGTGCTTCTTTTTGCTGTTCTCCCAGCGCAAGAGAATGTTCCTCTAAAAATTTCCCCAAATCCAAAATGAGTGATTCATCACGTATTTTGGAGCGTTTTTTGAAGTTATCCACCAAAAACTTTTCTGCTTCATAGATACGATCCAAGGCGAGTTTTCCGCTGGGGAGAGTGATAATGCTCCCCTCATGGATTCGATCATCGAGCGCATCTTCATACACGCCATTATTTTGTAATGCCAATAAAATATCCAGTTTATCAAAAAGAACCCTTTTTTCGATACAGCTGTTCCCCTCTTGGTCACAATATTCGCTAAGACTAAACTCCATTGCCGCTTGGATACGCCTTGGGTCATGATGGTGCAGTTTCATCGCAAGGGCGATTTCATCGGCTTTTTTAAATCCGATTCCTCGAATCCGCATCAGAGCATAGGGATTTTTTTTAATGGTTTCAATCGGATCTTTGACCTCTTTCATCGCGGTAGCAATGAGGCGAAGCAAAGTGGGGGTTACACCGTAGGGGGCTAAAAATTCTCCGAGAAGCCGCATCGAGCGAAACTGCTTCCAGCCGCTTGAAAGTTTATCGAGCCGTTTTTGGTTCATCCCTTTGATCTCGAGCAATTTTTCAATATCGTTTTCTAAAATATCAATAAGCCCCTCTTGGGAATATTTTTCGATAAGCTCTGCAGTAAGTTTTTTGGTAAATCCTTTGACTACACGGTTGAGAAAAAAGAAAAGCTCATTTTGATTGACGAGAAGAGATTCCGCTTTGAAGGTTTTACCATAGTTTTTATGAACTTCCCATTCCCCTTTGAGGGTAACGGCAGCATCTTGCAAATTTGCTACATCGCTTTCGTGATAGTGTGCGCTTATTTTTTCACCGCTCTTGAGGGCAGCAATAAAAAAACCGCCGTTTTCATAGATGATTTTATCGATTTGACCGATGAGTGTTCGCATACTAAAATTGTAGCGTTATTGTAAAAATAGGAAAATTATCTTGCAATTAGACATATTTTTTCATTTTAGGCGCGGACACGTGCTATTCTGGCCTCTTCTTGTGATTTATACAGTTCAGCACACCCACGGGAAAGTTCACGAATTTTTAAAATATAATTGGCACGTTCTGTAGCGGAGATCGCTTTTCGCGCATCGAGGGTATTGAATGTATGCGATGCCATCATGCACAAATCGTATGCGGGGAGAGGAAGTTGCGCATCGAGACATCGCTTGCACTCGGCTGCTTTGGCTTCGAATTCGGCAAAGAGCATCGCAGTATCGGCAATCTCAAAATTATATTTTGAAAATTCAATTTCACTCTCTTTATGGATATCACGGTAAAGAGTTTGTCCATATTTATTTTCGCTCCACACAATGTCAAACACCGTATCGACCCCTTGAAGATACATCGCTAGACGCTCTGTTCCGTAGGTGATTTCGACAGCCACGGGATCACATGCGATTCCCCCCACTTGCTGAAAATAGGTAAACTGTGTCACTTCCATACCGTTGAGCCACACTTCCCAGCCCAGACCCCATGCGCCCAATGTCGGAGATTCCCAATTGTCCTCGACAAAACGGATGTCGTGTTCTTTGAGATTTAGACCTAAATATTCGAGACTTTTGAGATAGAGTTCCTGGATATTTTCAGGGCTAGGTTTCATAAGAACTTGAAATTGATAGTAGCTTCCCAAACGGTTCGGATTTTCGCCATAACGACCATCTGTAGGACGACGGCTAGGAGCGACGTAGGCAACAGACCACGGCTGTGAATCGAGCGAGCGTAAAAAAGTTGCCGGATGAAACGTCCCTGCACCTGCAGCGATGTCGTAAGGCTGAACAATCGCACACCCTTGTTCATTCCAAAATTGTTGAAGTTTTAAAAGCATATCACCAAAAGTTATCATTAAAAATTCCCGTAAAAAAAGTGTGCTATTCTAACTTAATTTATCTTACAGATGATAGAACCAATCTCGTGACCGAGCGATCGTGAGACGACCGAACATTTCACTTTGAGTAAAAAACAGATATTAGCCCGTTTTGTCGGTGTCATGCACTCATAATTTCCCATCCCTTTGGCGATAATAACATCGGCGGTGTCAAAGAGAGTTTGTGCTTCGGATGATGCGCGTTCATAGACAAACCCAGGGGTATTGACGCCACTGTTCATGAGGGTACAGAATTGATTTATCCCCGCCTCTACTGCCTCTTTCATCGTGACATCGTTAATGATGAAATTGCCTCGTACCATGTAGGTGATCTCTAATTCGGGATAATGTTTTTGGAGTGACTCGATCGCTAATGCATCGAAAAGATGCTCACCGGTATTGTCACCAATATAGAGAAGGGTTTTTGCCGTTGAGAGTTTTTCACGTAATAGTTGAGAATCATCATGGGCAAAAGGTGTGTCAAACACTGACAGTATCGCACTGTGCAAATCAAATGTCACTTCAGCGGCTAAATCGATGACATTGCCCACGACGGCTGTTTTGAGAAGAGCCATAAAAGGGTCGCTGCTTTGTGCGATAGTATCACGTAAGAATGGGATATAGTGTTGTGCCTGAGCCGTAGCATGCTTTTTTTCTTCGTCATATAGGTCGATTTTGTCCGCAAAAAAAGCCATCTGCTCATACAAAGGTGCAGCGATCACGGGGGGAGAGAGGGTGAAATCGGCATTTGAAAGAGAATCTTCGACAAAAGAGACAATTTTTTTGGTTAAAACATCATCCGCATGTATCGCTTCGCAGACACGTTGGCTTTGAGCAATAATACATCCGATACACTCTTCTTGAATGGTCATTGAGAAGCATGATCTTCGATCACTTTGCCCCACATAAGCTTGTATTTACGGCGCATAAACTCGACCTCTTGATGGGAAAGTTTGAGTTGTTCGGTGAGGACGGCGATGGTTCGACGGTCTTCATCGTAGAGTTCTTGTAGCGAGCTAAGAGCCTCTCGTAAAAAAAGGTTCTCATTTTTGATAGACTCGATCGTCTCCTCTTTGGCTATGAGTACTTTTTCATGAAGGTTGATGATAGTACCGATTGTTTTTTCGACGAAGCTTGCACCGATCGTAACATCCGCTTGAGAAGCACTAAGTTCCGAAAGAGACGCAGGGACAATTCCTGACATCCCCTGTGAGGGATCGATACGAATCTCTCCATCTTCGACAATCGTGACGAGTTTACCGCGAACGATGAGTGATTCGACCGAACTACGATCCATTTGGGTCAACCTAGCATACTCATCAATACTCATCCAGTGCTCGTGCATTATGTCACCTCTTATAGGATAGTTTCTATTTCCATAGAATCCATCTCGACTTTTTTTGCTTTTGCAATACGATCTTCTTGGAGTTTCATCCGCAATTCATCATTCTCTAATGCCAAAATTTGCATGGCGAGATAGGCGGAGTTGATGGCCCCTGCTTTACCGATAGCAACTGTTGCTACAGGCATTCCGGCAGGCATTTGAACGGTGGATAAAAGGGCATCGATACCGCTAAGTGCCGATGCGCTCATAGGGACACCGATGATTGGTTTGATCGTTTTAGAAGCCAAAACACCTGCAAGATGTGCCGCCATACCGGCAGCCGCGATAAATACTTGCGCGCCTTTGGCTTCCGCTGCGATAACGTAATCTTTAGTCCGTTCAGGAGAGCGGTGAGCAGAAGATATGATAAGCTCGTAAGCAACGCCAAACTCTTCGAACGTGTCTGAGCACGATTTCATAACGTCAAAATCGCTTTTGCTTCCCATAATTATTGATACAAATTTCATACTGTTTTTCTCCTGGTTTTTTTAAATATATTTGTTATTCCGCACTTGATATGGGATGACGATGGTGTATTAACATCTCGTACCCACTCCCATATCTTCCGTTGCAGGGATACGAAAAAAGGTAAAGTGGGGAAGCGGGGCAGGGAGCTTGAAACGGTTGAGATTTCCGCTGTGCACCTGATCCCAGACTTTCCCATTTTCAGCAAGCAGTTGCTTAAAGAGGATAATCCATTGGTCTCCATCACGGCGAATGGTTCCGATTTCGTTATCAACTTCTTCGATGATGGCATCACGAGGGGCGACAATCTCCATGATATCATTCGGGAAAGTTTTGTACTTGCACTCGAAAAACTCCCCCGATTCATCGACCATACCCGATACTTGATGGGTTCCCATCATCATCGTAAAATCGAGATTTTGTGTGTCGTGTTTTTCAAAAGGGCGGTTGATGAGATACGCATCGGTAAATCCGCGATTTTGCATTGTCGAGAGTTCGCGTTGATAGTTCTCTCCGTCAAATTTTCCTGCATAATAATCGTCAATGGCGCGGCGATAGGTTTTTGCCGTGACAGCAGCATAATAGGGAGCTTTCGTGCGTCCTTCCACTTTGACCGAATCGATGGCGCCGCTCTCTAAAATTTCGCTGATATGGCTAGCTAGATTGAGGTCTTTGGAGTTCATGATGTACGTCCCGATCCCCTCATGCTCTTCGAGCCGAAACAGGGTCCCCGTTTCTGGATTGGCGGCATACATCTCGTAAGGAAATCGGCAATCATTGGCGCAGCTTCCACGGTTAGGAACACGACCGCTTTGGAGCGTGGAGATCAGACATCGGCCGCTGTAGGCAAAACACATAGAGCCATGGACAAAGACTTCGATTTCCAAATCAGGAAGTTCGGCTTTGATTTGGATGAGATCTTTGAGGGATATTTCCCGTGCGGCGATGATACGGCGCGCTCCCATATCGTAATAAACTTGCGCATCCAATACATTCATCACATTGGCTTGCGTAGAGAGATGCAACGGAATTTGCGGCGCGATCTGATGCGCGAGCTTAAGAACTCCTGGTGTAGCAACGATAAACGCATCAGGTTCGAGTGAAGCCATCGTAAGTATATGCTCTTTGAGAAGTTTCAGCTGAGAGTTAAACGGGAAGCCGTTGATCGTGACGTAAACTTTGCGCCCCCGTGCGTGGGCGTAATCAATCCCCTCTTTGAAGCTTTCCAGATCAAACTCTTTGCCAGAGCGGATACGTAGCGAGAAATGACTTACCCCGCCATATACAGCATCCGCGCCGTAATCTATAGCGATTTTGAGTTTTTCTAAATTTCCCGCAGGGGAGAGGAGCTCCACTTTTTTCAAAAGTCTTTTACCATTCGTTTTAATTTTAGGGAATTTTATCGTAAAAAAGGTGTACGTTAAATGAAGTTTATGGGTTAATCGTCATTCCCGCGAAGGCGGGAATCCAGCTTTGGTTATTTTTGCCCAAACGACGCCAAAAGTGCTTCAATATCATCACTGCTCAGAACATCTTCGGTGGTAGTATCCCCATGAATATGTGTAGCAGAACTGACGCGCTTGGCATCATCTATTTTGCCTGAAAAGAGATGGTTCATATAGGTTGATAGGGCGCGCATAACATTGATTACCCGCTCGATTTTTTGGCGATGAATATCTTGGTACTGCATAATATCCATGATATTCATAATGGTATCTTCACTGTTTTGGAGAATATCGGTCATTGAGTCCAGAGATTCTTTAGCTGCTTTATTTTGGAGAAGTTGCTCACCGAATGCTTCTACGTGAGGGAACTTTGAGCATAGCGTAGTAAAGAGCGCAATATTGGTATCGACAATAGTGATAACCGATTTGATTTTCTTTTCCCCACCTCCTAAATCATTGCTAATAATTTCAATGAGATCGAAAATTTCTGATGCTTTCTCTTCACTCTCTTTGGTGACATTGTCAAGCTGGTGGACCATTTTGTTATCGTCTGTCGGCGGTGGCGGTGGCCAGCTTTCCATTGCAGAAGGACGATAATCATTTGGATTGTCAATAGTATTTAAATTTTCATTGGTCTCTTCATGGATCTCATCTGTCTCAGCAGTCTCATCGAGATCAAAATCTTCATTCATAAGGGCATCAAGTTCTTCTTGCGTCATAAGTGCTAACCTCGTTCTAAAAATTGCACTATAATATCATTAAAATCATTAGTTTCAACAGGAAATAAAAATGAAAGTTGACCTCCATAACCATACGGTACTGTGCAATCATGCGACAGGAACTGTCAATGAATATGTAGAAGCTGCTATCGCGTGCGGCACGGAATATTTCGGATTTTCAGATCATGCACCTATGGATTATGATACGGAATATCGTATGTCTTTTTCACAAATGGAAATGTATGAACAGTGGGTACGAGAGGCACAGGAACGCTATGGTGATAAGATCACCGTTCTTTTGAGCTACGAGGTTGATTATCTCGCGGGATATATGGACGAACGTGTATTGAAACGTCCATGTGATTATTTGATCGGAAGTGTCCATTTTATCGACGAATGGGGATTTGATAACCCTGAGTACATTGCGAAATACAATACAGCGGATATGGACACAGTATATACCCGTTATTTTGATTTAGTGGAGACTATGGCGAAGAGTGGCCATTTTGAGATTGCCGGTCATTTGGATTTGCTCAAGGTGTTCAAATTTTTTCCAAAAACTGATATACGATTGTTAGCGGCAAATGCACTAAAAGCGATTAAAAAAGCCAATATGTCGATAGAGATAAATGTCTCAGGACTTCGAAAACCTGTAAAAGAGGCGTATCCGTCACCGCTTTTACTCGAATCCATCGCCGAGCTGGAAATTCCTATCACATTTGGTTCGGATGCACACCGGAGCGATCAAGTGGGAATGTTTACAGCAGAAGTGGAAGCCCTCGCGCGCAGTGCGGGATATACACAATGTGCGGTTTATCGAAACAGAGATCGGACAATGATTAAATTTTAAGCACCATCCTTTTCACCTTTAACCTATAATTCGCTATACTTTTTGAACTATTATTATTTCAGGAGTATTGCATGGGTAAATTCGTAAACAGTGTCGATGAGTTTTTCACTTTTTGTAAAGAGAACGATGTTCAGTTCGTAGATTTTCGTTTCACCGATATGAAAGGGACATGGCACCACGTTAGTTACCGTATGAGCGCGGTTAACGCAGGTCAGTTCGAAGGGGGTCTTCCGTTTGATGGTTCTTCTATCGATGCATGGCAGCCTATTAACAAATCGGATATGTTGCTAAAACCGGATGCAGAATCAGCATTTATGGATCCATTTACCGCTGATCCGACCATTATTGTAATTTGTGACGTTTACGACATCTACAAAGGACAAGCATACGAGAAATGCCCACGTTCAATCGCTAAAAAAGCATTAGAGCATCTTGCAAATGCAGGTGTAGGCGATGTAGCGTACTTCGGTCCTGAAAATGAATTCTTCGTATTCGATGATGTCAAAATCCGCGATGAAGTCAACTGCTCATACTATGAAGTAGACACCGAAGAGGGTGAATGGAATGATGCAAAATCATTCAAAGACGGTTACAACACAGGGCACCGCCCACGTAACAAAGGTGGTTACTTCCCAGTAGCACCAATCGACACAATGGTTGATTTACGTGCAGAGATGATGTTAGTGTTAGAGCAAGTAGGTCTTGAAGTTATTTTGGGTCACCACGAAGTAGCGCAGGGTCAAGGCGAAATCGGTATCGTATTTGATACCCTTGTAAATGCGGCAGACAACGTACAAAAACTTAAATACGTTATCAAAATGGTAGCGCACCTTAACGGCAAAACCGTTACGTTTATGCCAAAACCACTCTACGGAGACAATGGTAACGGTATGCACGTCCACCAATCTATCTGGAAAGACGGCAAAAATACGTTTTACAAAGAGGGCGGATACAGTAACTTAAGCGAAACGGCTCTTCATTACGTCGGCGGTGTTTTCGCACACGCACGTGCCGTTGCAGCATTTACCAATCCATCTACAAACTCGTACAAACGTCTTATCCCAGGATTTGAAGCACCGTCAATCTTGACCTATTCAAGCCAAAACCGTTCGGCATCATGCCGTGTTCCTTACGGTGCAGGTGAAAAAGCGACACGTATCGAGATGCGTTTCCCGGATTCAACGGCGTGTCCGTACCTTGCATTTACAGCGATGTTGCTTGCAGGTCTTGATGGTATTAAAAACAAAATTGTTCCAATCGGACCAATGGATGAAGATTTGTTCGAACTTAGCCTTGATGAAATTCGTGAAAAAGGGATTCCACAAATGCCACACACCCTTCGCGGTGCCGTTGAGTCATTGATCCGTGATAACGAGTTCCTTCAGCCGGTAATGACACCTTTGTTTATTGATACGTACCAGCACTACAAATTCGAAACCCAAATATGGCCAAACGAAGCGCGACCAACAGCGTTTGAGTTTAAGACAACATACTCTTGCTAATTTCTCTTCTTATTCCCGCATAAGCGGGAATAGTAATATCCCGCAATAATTTTTTTATCATCGTAAAGAGAGTGAAACAATCTAGAAGTAGAAGCTGAAAATGAACTATGAAAGAGATTCCCGCGAAAGCAGGAATAAAAAGAAGAGAAACTTTTAGTCGATAATTTTTGGTCCTGCAGCAGAATAATCAAATCCATTTTTTCCATCGGTATATTTCTTGAAATTTTTGATAAACAATCCCGCCAAATGATCGCGCTGCACGAGATACGCATCTTTATCTGCCCATGCGTTGCGTGGATTGAGGATGGTGGAATCCACCCCTTTTAGGGTCAATGGGATAGTAAACCGGAATGTATTGGTTGTTTGAAATTCACTCTCGTTGATCGATCCGTCCAAGATGGCGTGGATGCAGCTGCGAGTATCTTTGATGCTCATACGTTTACCCACGCCATATCCGCCCCCTGTCCATCCTGTGTTGACAAGATAGACGTTGACATTGTGCTTATCAATTTTTTCGCCGAGAAGTTTCGCATAAACGGTAGGGTGAAGAGGTAAAAACGCTTCGCCGAAACATGAGCTGAATGTGGCTACAGGCTCTGTAATTCCCCGTTCTGTTCCTGCAACCTTTGCCGTATATCCGCTGAGGAAATAATACATGGCTTGTTCTTTGGAGAGTTTACTTACAGGAGGAAGTACACCAAAAGCATCAGCAGAGAGGAAGATGATGTTTTGTGGGTGATCCGCCATAAGAGAGGGTTGATGATTCTCGATAAATTCGATGGGGTAGGATACACGAGTATTTTCTGTCTTGGAGCAGTCTTCATAGCAAACAACACCGTCTTCGTCATAGACAACATTTTCCAGCAACGCACCGTTACGAATCGCTCCATAAATCTCAGGTTCGTTGTTTGGGTCAAGGTTGATGACTTTGGCATAGCATCCCCCTTCGAAGTTGAAAACCCCATCATCATCCCAGCCGTGTTCGTCATCACCGATGAGTGCACGATCAGGATCTGTAGAGAGAGTAGTTTTTCCCGTACCGCTAAGCCCGAAAAACAAACAGGTATCACCTGCTGGCCCTACGTTTGCAGAACAGTGCATCGACATTTTGCCTTCCAAGGGAAGCCAATAATTCATCATCGAAAAAATCCCTTTTTTCATTTCACCGCCGTACCATGTTCCGCCGATAATGCAGAGATTGGCTTCTATATCAAAAAGAACAAATACTTCAGAGTTAAGACCATGATTTTCCCATTGGCTGTTGACCGCTTTACACGCATTGAGAACCGTAAATTGTGGTTTAAAATCTGTCAGCTCTTCGGATGTAGGGCGAATAAACATATTTTTGACAAAATGAGACTGCCACGCGATTTCAGAGACAAATCGGATGGAGCGTTTGCTAGATGGACTGGAACCGCAAAAAACATCGGTAATATAAAGATCTTTGTTAGAGAGCTGCTCACGGGCAACGATGAGGAGTTCATCAAAAACTGCTTTGTCTATTTTTTTATTGACATCACCCCATGCAATATAATTGTTCGATGGATCTTGATTGACAAAGTACTTGTCTTTGGGACTGCGACCCGTGAATATTCCCGTATCAACAGTAGTTGCCCCACTGCTGGTCATGACGCATTCCCCATTTCTAAGTTCGTGGTCTATCAACTCATCAAAACCTAGATTGTGAAAAATCTTTTGGGTGTTTTTTATGCCTATTATCTCAATCTCTGCGTGATTCATAATCGTTTTCGCCTTTTTGATTCGCCCTTGACGAGCAACATTGTTAGACGAATTATACGCCTTCAATGTTTAATCGTAATTAAAGAATGAAAGTTGCTCTTTTGTATATGGGATCTCTCGCTCCCAAACTGGAGCATGAGAGCGAGAGAAAGTGTCAGTTCGATGACAAATTAAGCTTTACTTAATATATTATGATAAATAATACTCTCAGAGTTACGAGTGTAACTACTTTTTTTAAGATGTAAGGAGTAAACCATGAAACGTTCAGGTTTTACTATGATCGAGTTAATCTTCGTTATCGTTATTCTTGGTATTTTGGCAGCGGTTGCCATTCCGAAACTCGCAGCAACACGTGATGATGCGAAAATTGCATCTGAATTGACAAGCGTAGCTCAGGCACTGCAAAACTTAGGTGCAGAGTACACATCACAAGGTACAATCGCTACCGCATCAGTTACTGAGGCGGCAAGCAGTTCAAAGTGTTTCACTATTACAATGCCACAAGATGGTAATATATCTGTAAATCCAACTGCTAGTGATGCTGCTATTTGTACAGCCGCGATTAGTGCTCCGGTATATGCGAAAGCTAAAACTAATGGTGTGATTAATTCTGATGGATCAACCAAGATACATACTTTGGGTGGAGTAAGTATTAAGCAGTAAATTTGTTATTGTGCATTCCCGATGTTTTCATTGGTGATGTATACTTCCCTCGTTCCCAAGCTGGAGCTTGGGAATGGTTACTTTATTATTATAATTGACTTGATTTTTGAGATTATAAAATAATCGTAAAACTCAGCGCAATAGGATAAACAAGATGAAACGAACTGCTTTTACGATGATAGAGCTAGTATTTGTCATTGTCATATTAGGAATACTTGCAGCTATTGCTATTCCAAAATTTGCCGCAACACGCGATGATGCACAAATCGTAAAAGGGCGTAGTGATGTCGCGGCGATACGTGCGGCGATCGTGAGCGAGCGTCAAGGGCGTTTGATGCAAGGGCAGTCGAATTATATTAATAAACTACATCATGCTACAGATGTATTGTTTGATAACAACGGAACGGCGACAAGTACATTATTGCAGTATGGGATTGTGACGCAGAATGAGACGAATGGACACTGGGATGATTCAGCTACAGCGTCGGGCACAAATTGGACCTATGTTTATAGGGTGATGAATACGAATAATACATTTACATATAATCCTACCGATGGAACATTTAGATGCACAAATGGAACGTATTGCGCTGATTTAACAAATTAATCAAACGTGAATTTTTATACTATAGCCCTTTTGGGCTCTCCTCTCGAACTTCTTACCTATCATTCAGATACCATTTTATGTAAAGGAACTAAGGTTTCGGTGCCACTTTCCAACCGTGAAATGGAAGGGGTTGTCCTTCTCGAAGCGAAAAAGCCTGTGTTTAAAACACACTCTATTTTGGAAATTTCCCCCTTTATTTATTCGGAAACACAGATTAAAATAGCCTCTTTTATGTCCGAATATTATGGGTGTTCCCTTGGTGAGGCATTAAATTTATTTGTCCCTTTTCGTCATTGCGGGCTTGATCCGCAATCTGAGATCCTGAATCCTGTTCGGGATGACAAAATTCCTATCAATATCACCCTCTCAGAAATACAATCCGAAGCCCTCGATTTTATCCGTTCTCGTAGTGTCTCCCTTCTCTTCGGCGATACCGGTGCAGGAAAAAGCGAAATCTATATGAAGCGGATGGACGATGTGTTAAAGGAGGGAAAGCGTGCATTATTGCTCCTTCCCGAAATCTCCCTCACCCCGCAAATGGAACACCGTTTTAAAGCGCATTTTGGCGAATCGTTTGTGTTGTGGCATTCGAAAATGACCCCGAAACAAAAAATGGTGACGTTAGCAAAAATATACGACGGGAGTGCTCGGATTATTGCGGGACCACGTTCGGCACTTTTTTTACCGATAGAAAATTTGGGGCTGATCGTCGTCGATGAGGAGCACGATGAGAGCTATAAATCCTCCTCACGTCCCCGCTACAACGCGCGGGATATGGCGATTTATACGGCAAAACTTTTCAAAATACCTGTCGTACTTGGAAGTGCGACACCGAGCTTGGCAAGTTACGCTAAAACGCCTTTTTTTCGCTTACGCGGCGGTTATTACAGTTCCAAGCGTATTTTTGTCTACGAGCCCTCCATCGAAGCGCTCACCTCTTTTGTCGATGAAGCGATCCTCACCAATTTTAAAGCAGGGCATCAGGGGATCGTTTTTATCCCTACACGTGCCAACTTTAAAACGATGGTGTGTGATTCGTGCGGATACACCCTCGTATGTCCGTTTTGCAGTGTCGGGATGAGCTTGCATAAAAATGCACGAGCCCTTAAATGCCATTACTGCAACTACACCGAAGTGCTCCCCCGTGTCTGTCCGAAATGTCAAAGCGGACATTTGAGTACGTCACGACTGGGGACAGCGGAAGCGGTTGAACATTTTCAGAAGAAGTTTGGCGAACTAAAAATACAGCAGTTTGACCGAGATGTGATTACGACACAAAACAAGCTGACTAAGGTTCTCAAAGCGTTTAATGCACGAGAGATTGATCTGCTTGTAGGGACGCAAATGCTTTCCAAAGGGCATGATTATCACGATATCGCTCTTGCGGTGGTGATGGGGATTGATAATTTGCTGGGACAGGCCGATTATCGTGCGCGGGAGCGTGCATTGTCTCTCCTTGTCCAAATCGCGGGGCGAAGTGGGCGTAAAAATGATTCGACTGTTTTGGTACAGAGTTTTAATGAGCCATTTTTTAGTCACTATTTAGACGATTATGAGACGTTTTTACAAGAGGAATTGAAAATCCGTGTAGGGCGTTATCCCCCTCATAAAAAACTCGCGCGATTGTTGTTTTCCCATAAAAATGGGATGAAAGCCAAAATGGAGATGGAGAAGGCAGTAGAGACTTTACAAACCCTGTCGTTTATTGATATTGTCGGTTTTGGGGCATCGCCGATCGAGAAAATCGCCGATAAATACCGATTTCAAATTCTTTTGCGCAGTGAGAAAAGTACCGATTTGATCCGTGCGATAAAATTGATAAAAACGCCACTGTGTGAAATTGATATGGACCCCATAGAGTTTACGTAAAATTAACATCCAACAAGCTACAATCACTACATGATTACACGTTACCCCACCAAGAAAATTTACGTCGGAAATGTTGCCATCGGCGGCGATGCCCCTATCTCGGTGCAATCGATGACCTATTCGCGCACGTCGGATATTGCAGCCACCGTAGAGCAGATCAATCGTCTCCATTTCGCAGGGTGCGACATCGTTCGTGTCGCCGTCCCCGATGAAGAGGATGCGTTAGCCCTCAAAGCGATCAAGGAGCAAATTTCTCTCCCTCTCGTGGCCGACATCCATTTTAACTATAAGCTTGCTCTCATCGCGGCAGAAGTAGTGGATTGTATCCGTTTTAACCCCGGTAATATCGGTGAAAAATCGCGTATACGGGAAATCGTCAAGGCGTGCCAAGAGCGCAATATCCCTATCCGTGTAGGGGTCAATGCGGGGAGTCTGGAAAAAGAGTTCGAACAGCGTTACGGACAGAGCGCAGAGGGGATGGTAGCCTCTGCGGAATACAATATCAAATTTCTCGAAGATCTCGGGTTTACCGATATCAAAGTCTCTCTCAAAGCGAGTGACGTGCAGCGTACGGTGGAAGCGTATCGGATGTTGCGTCCGAAAAACAACTATCCGTTTCATTTGGGCGTTACGGAAGCGGGGACCATATTTCACGCAACGATCAAAAGTGCGATCGGTCTTGGTGCATTGCTGCTTGATGGGATCGGTGATACGATGCGTGTTTCGATTACGGGAGAGCTTGAGGAAGAGATTAAAATAGGACGGGCGATTTTAAAAGACAGCGGTGTCGCGAAAGAGGGACCGAATATCATCTCGTGCCCGACGTGCGGACGGATCGAAGCCGATTTGGTCACTGCGGTTGCGGTGATCGAAGAGCGGACGAAACATATTAAAAAACCGTTGGATCTTTCGGTGATGGGGTGTGTCGTCAATGCTATCGGGGAGGCGAAGCACGCCGATGTTGCTATCGCGTATGGCAAAGGATCAGGATTAGTGATGGTCAAAGGGGAAGTGGTCGCACGACTGAGTGAAGAGCAGCTTGTCGATAGGTTTATCGAAGAGGTAGAAAAAATGGAAGCACAAGAGGATTGATGGAAGAATCTCTTTACAATTTAGCCTTTGAACGTTCGGTTCTTAGTTCCATCATTTTTGATCCTGCCCAGTTCGATGAGTTTGAAGCGGTACTGAATGCAGAGGATTTTTACCTCGCGGCGCACCAAGAGATTTACCGCGCTATGCTCTCCCTATCGCACCGCGATCTCCCTATCGATGAAGAGTTTATCAAAAAAGAGCTCAGCGGAAAACAAAAGTTCGATGAACGGGTGTTGGTCGAAATACTTACGGCCAATCCTATTTCAAATACTACCGCTTACGTCCAAGAGATCAAAGACAAAGCGATTAAGCGCCATCTTCTCACCCTCACAACGGAAATCAAGCGTGTCACCCTTGAAGAGAATTTAAACGGCAGTGATGTTGTTGATTTGGTCGAAAAAAAGCTTTATGAGATTACACAGAACTCTCAATCCATCGATTTTAAAGACGCTCCAAAAATCACCGATGATACAATGGCGTACATCGAAGAGATGCGTGAGAGAGGCGATGCTATCTTGGTCGGTGTCGATACTGGCTACGCGGAACTCAACAAAATGACGACGGGATTCGGCAAGGGGGATCTCGTCATCATCGCGGCACGTCCTGCCATGGGAAAAACTTCATTTGCCCTCAATATGGTGCAAAATCTCATTGAAAAAGGGAAAGGGGTAGCGTTCTTCTCTCTTGAGATGCCAGCGGAACAACTCATGTTGAGACTTTTGAGTGTACAAACCTCGATCCAGCTACAGCGGCTGCGTTTGGGGGACTTCAATCCCGAGGAATACAAACGGTTAAACGATGCGGTGGACAAAATGCGCCATTCTAAGCTCTTTGTCGATGACCATGGCTCGCTCAATATCCATCAGCTCCGCTCCAAACTCCGTAAACTCAAAAGCCGTCATCCTGAGATAGAACTGGCCGTTATCGACTATCTTCAAATCATGAACGGTACAGGGGGGAAAGATCGTCACCTTGAAGTGAGTGAGATTTCGCGGGGGCTTAAAATGCTCGCACGTGAGCTCGAAATACCGATTGTGGCCCTTTCTCAGCTCAACCGTAGTCTTGAATCCCGCTCCGATAAACGCCCGATGCTTAGTGATATTCGTGAGTCGGGTTCGATTGAGCAGGATGCCGATATTATCCTTTTCGTTTACCGCAATGATGTTTATCTCTATAAAGAGGAAAAAGAGCGGGAGAAAGAGGCAATATCAAACGGAAAAGAGTTTATCTCCAAATACGTCGAAAAAGAGGAAGAAGAGGCGGAGATCATTATCGGTAAACAGCGTAATGGTCCAACGGGGCATGTGAAGCTTGTATTTCAGAAAAAGTTTACCCGTTTTGTTGATAAACCGACGTTCGGCGCGGCACAGATCGTCTATGAGAGTATTGATATGAAAAGTGCCACTATGAATATGGATGATAATATGAGCTCTGGGAATGTTTCGATGCCGATTATTTAATGTCAAAACTGGAGCGTATTGATCTTTTCAATGTCAAAAGCGGCTCTCTTTTTCTCCTTTTCCTCCTCTTTATTACCTCCCTTTCACTCTCGTATGAATACACCCAATTTTTAAAACTAACACATTTTGACGATCCGTTGGTCCGTGCGGAGGTTATCGACCAAGAGGTGCGTCTCATCGCCGATAAACCCAAAACCTCGATGAAACTGCGGCTGGAAAATGGTTCGTTATGCCGATGTGCCATGAGTCCCTATTTACGAGATTTACGTGGGCGAGAGGTGCTGGTAGAGCTGCAAGTCAAAAAGGTCACTTTTCTGGATTATCTCAGCCGTTTTTACACCCGTGGGGTTATTGTTGAAGTCTATCCCGAATTGAGTTTGAAAGAGAAGTGGTATCGCACTATCGCCTCTGCTCATGAGGATGAGCGGATGCGGGAGCTCTACGGTGCATTGTTTGTGGCGACTCCTATGTCACAGGAGTTCCAAACGCTTGTAGGGGCAATGGGGTTGAGTCATATCCTTTCGATCAGCGGATACCATTTTGGAATACTCAGCATTATCGCCTATTTTCTTCTCCGTCCGCCGTACCGATGGCTGCACAATCGCTATTTTCCCTATCGGCATGGGAACCGTGATCTTTTTCTCATCGTGCTTGGATTGCTCTTTTTTTATTTGTGGGCATTGGAGTTTATTCCGCCGATGATGCGTTCCTTTGGGATGATAGCGGTGGGATATGTTCTGTATGATCGGGGGATTAAAATGTTCTCTATGCAGACACTGTTTGTCGCCGTGGGGGTGTTGCTCGCCTTTTTTCCGAAACTCTTTTTCTCATTGGGTTTTTGGTTCTCCTCTTTTGGGGTCCTCTCGATCTTTATTTTCATCCGTTATTATGAGTCGTGGAAGCCATGGCAGATTTTCTTAGCGCTACATTTTTGGTGTTATTTGGTAATGCTTCCTATCTCATTGGCTATTTTCGGTACCTTCGGGTTTTGGCATATCGGATCGATTCCTCTTGCGTTGCTTTTTAACCTTTACTATCCTGCGGTATTGGCACTTCATTTGACGCCGTGGGGCGATTTATTTGATCCCTATTTGGCTCAGCTGTTCGGATGGGGAGATATTTATAAAGTGGTTATTCCGCTGTGGGTAGGGATACTGAGCGTATTCTTGGCGCTTATGGCGATGCGATGGAAAGAGGCGTTTTGGGGTTTAGCCGTTTTGGGCGTCTCTACGTTGATCGGCGCGGTGTATCAAATAGCATAGCTTCATTCCGTAAATGACGATAATCCATGAAACATAAATCCATAGGAAGAAAAAGATAAGGGCAGAGAGAGAGCCATACATGGTGGCGTACGTTTTGTTGTAAAAAACATAGTGGACAAAACTGTTTTTGGCCAATCCCCAAACAACGGCAACAATAAAAGAACTAATGGCAGCCGCTTTTGGGGAGACATTGGCATTAACGGCGATTTTGTAAGTCAAAAAGAAAATCCCCCACAGCAGTAAAAAAGGGAAAATGGAGAGGGCGTTTAGCGCAAAACCAGTGATATTGGCTTCGAGATACGCTTTGAGACTCATAGAGAGAATAAGGGCGATGGGGGTAAGGGTGATAAGAGTCCAGTAGGTCGTAATGGCTTCCCAGATCCCTCGTTGCGGGGAGTGGAAAATTTTCTCCACAATGTGCTCAAAATTTTGAAAAAAAAGCATGGATGAGACAATCATTGTTATAAATCCGATCACTCCCAGTTGCACCGAATTTTTAAAAAATGAGTCGAGATATCCTGCAATCGCCTCGGTTTGAACAGGCATAATGTTATCAAAAATAAAAAGTTGTATTTTGCTGTATTGTTCGCTGAAAACAGGGACATTGGCGATAAGGCTGAGGGATATAATCAGCAACGGCACGACGGTGAAAATCGTATAAAAGCTGAGGCTGGAAGCATATACCGTAATATCGCGATCAAACATCGCTAAGATGAAGCGTCGGATATGCCGCCATGCTGCTTTAAGACTCATCCGTTATACAAGCCCCATTTTGGAAGGGTTGAGGATGTTGTTGGGATCAAACGCCCGTTTGATGGATTGAAACAGTGCCATCTCTTCGGGGGTAAATGCCATTGACATATAGGGAGCCTTGGCCAGTCCGATACCGTGCTCGCCACTCAGCGTTCCACCCAAATCGATCGTAGCTTGGAATACCTCACGGATCGCTTCATAGCCGATTTTGACCTGCTCAGGGTCTTTCCCATCGACCATTACATTCGTATGGACATTTCCATCGCCGGTATGACCGAAGCAGGGGATGTTGATATTGTATTTAAGAGCAATGGCGTTAAATCTTTCTAACAATTCCGGCAATGCAGAGCGGGGAACAGTAACATCTTCATTGATTTTTTTGGAACCATAAATGGAGAGTGATTGGCTCGCATTGCGTCTCGCAAACCATAAATCGGCTGCTTCTTGTTTATTTTGAGCGATTTTGAAATCACTGCATCCATTTTCACGGAATACTTTTTCGATGATGTTTAGTTGAAAATCAAGGTCATCTTCAAGGTTTCCATCTACATCGGTTACCAAAATAGCCCCTGCTTCGACAGGGAGCCCTTTGTGGTGCATCTGTTCTACCGCACGGATAGTGAGATTATCCAAAAACTCCATTGCTACGGGGGTAACACCGCTTGCCATCGTTTTATAGACAGCTTCCATGGCAACGCTTACGGTGGGAAAAATTCCCATAGCGGTTTTGGTCATCTTGGGTTTACTGAGAAGCTTGAGAGTTACTTCTGTGGTGACGGCAAGCGTCCCTTCTGAGGCAATCAAAATCCCCGCTATATTGTAGCCTGCTACGTCTTTGATGGTGCGCTTGCCAGCTTTGATGATGTCACCGTTAGGGAGGACCGCACGGATCGCCATGACATAGTCTTTGGTAATACCATATTTCGCAGCACGCATTCCTCCTGCGTTTTCATTGACATTGCCACCGATCGTCGAATACTCCTGGCTGGCAGGATCGGGTGGATAAAAAAGGCCCACTTCTTCAACAGCGCGTTGCAAATCTATATTGATGACTCCAGGCTGAACGATGGCAACCATATTTTGCATATCGATTTCCAAAATCTTATTCATATGTTTTTCAAACGCCAAAACAATGCCACCAGAAGAGGGGAGAGCCCCGCCGGTAAAACCGCTCCCTGCACCACGGGGGACGATTACTATGCGGTGTTCATTGCAATATTTCAAAATATCACTAACGTCCTGCTCATGACGGGGAAAAATAACCGCATCGGGTTCAAATTTTTCACGAGTGGCATCATACGAATAGGCGATTAGATGGGCTTTATCGCTGTAAAGATTCTCTTTTCCTACCAAACCGGTAAAAAAATCAAGTGCGTTTAAGGGTAACATTATTGGTCCTTGAGATCAAAATGGTGCAATAGTGCGCTTTTTTCGCCAAATTTAGCTTTGTAGAGTTCATATAATTCTTTATTTTTTGGGTTCTTTAAAGCAATTTGTTCCAGATAATAGGGATCATAGCTCTCTAATTTAGAACTCCCTTCTCCCCACCATCCAGTACGGATAGTAGGAACACGAGTGTAAAAAGGGGTCATAGACTCTTTGGCTTTGGTGAGAGAGGGTGCGATTTGAAGGAGGGCGAAATTTTTGCAATCAAGGGTAAAAAGGGTATTACTGCTTTGGATGTAGAGCAATCCAACCGAGCTAGAGGTACAAAAACGGCGAAAATCTTCTACTAATGGAGTCGGATGCCCCTCGTGTGAGAGATACGTAGCATAGGTATCGGGATGAACCCATTCGACATTTGGGATGCTTTTGGTAATCATTGTGTAGGTGTCATCGTTGGGTGCAATGACCAATGCGCGACCGTAATCGTACGCAATCACCACTTCATCCGATTTTTCCGGGTTCCATAGTCCACTAGGGAGAGAATTTTGTTTCAATCCATCGTACGGTGCAAGATGGATAGTGGCACGGTTAGTGGAGGAATCAACCTGTTCGACACGGGCATTGGCAATGATAGAGCTGTGGGCAGCATCAAAATGGCGAACGACAAATCCGCTCATCCCTACTTTTACTTCGGGTGCTTCTATCGTACCGCGTTCCCCTGCTACCTCAAGAAGAGGTACCGAAATGGGGGATGCTTCAAGCATCCCTAAACAAATGAGTGAAAAAAACCAAATGCGCATTAGTGTAACCTTTGTCAAGCGAATAAGATAGATTATAGCAAAGAGAGACTTCGTAAACAGATTTTTTGATATTATTTTAGACTCTTTTTACCAAAAGAGAGGTTTTAAGGATAAAAATGGGTCGATTGATTTTCTTGTTAATGTTACCCATTTTCGTATTTGCTTCGCACGTTCAGTCATTCAAATGGAAGGATGGGGAGAGTTTTCTTACCTTTTTAGAGCGTAAAAAGCTCCCCCTGACCCTCTTTTACAATTTGGATGAAGAAGATCAAAAATTGACCGAAGATATCCCTTATAACGCCAACTGTCAGATGTTGATCAGTTCTAAAAACAGTATCAACCAAATCCTTATCCCTGTTAATGATGAACTTCAGCTACAAATTTATTTGAGCCCTAAAAAACGGTACTCTATGCATGTCATTCCTATCGTTAGTGAAACGTATAAGGAGGTGCTTTATACACAAATTACCAGTGCCCCCTATGATGATATTCTTCGTACAACAGGATCGAAAAATTTAGCGTCTACGTTTGTCCGTATGTTCAAAGGACGGGTAAATTTTAAAAAAGATCTCAAAATCGGTGACCCCTTGGTTATCGTGTATGAACAAAAATATCGTTTGGGAAAACCTTTTTCGATGCCTGAAGTTTCCGGTGCGATGATTGAAATTACCGGGAAACGTTATAGCCTTTATCGTCATAAAGATGGAAATATTTACGATGAGAAGGGGGCGCAGTTTGAGAAATTTATCTTTAAATCTCCTATGCGAAATGCGCGTATTACCTCCGTATTTACGAAACGTCGCTATCACCCCGTATTGCATCGGTATCGTGCCCATTTAGGGGTCGATTATGGAGCACGTGCAGGAACACCAATCTTGGCAACAGGCGATGGACGGGTAAGTTTTGTAGGAACATCCCGAGGATATGGAAAGACGACTAAAATTCGCCATTCTAATGGTTTGATAAGTTTGTATGCACATCAAAAATCGTTTAAAAACGGACTTAGTAATGGTTCGAATGTTAAGCAAGGAGAGGTTATTGGATACGTTGGATCCTCTGGACTCTCATCAGGTCCCCATCTCCATTTTGGGATGTATAGCGGCAGTACCCCTATCAATCCGCTTAGCGTAATGAAGAAAAAAACCGAAGGATTTAGCGGAAAAGAGCATAAGATTTTTGTTGCTATTCGCAGTAAATTAGACCGAGTATTTGAGGAAAAACTCCGTACAAAACCAGTGAAACAAAAAGGAAATGATTTTCAAGCGATTTATTATGTGGATAAAAATACCTTTAAAGCAACGGTGTTTTAAAAGGGTATCCATGCTCTTAGCATTTTTGGATTCCGTGTCGTGGCACGGAATGACAGAATATGTTAATAAAGAAGCCTTAGAATTTATAACCAAGGGTAGCGTAAAAATTGCGTCCAGGCTCATTTAAGACGAGAGGATCAACGCCTGTTCCTGTGATGAGTTCATTTCCGATATAGCCATTGTTAACAGCATACGTACGGTTGAAGAAGTTGTTGATACCGGTACTAAGAGAGAATCCATTTCCGAGCTCTGCACCGTATTTGAGATTGAGAAGTGCGTATCCATTAATATCTTTTTCACCGTTATCTGCATCGATAGTTTGATTCTGTGCCCCGATCCATTCAGCCATGGCATAGTGGATACTATTGTCAAACACTAATGCCATACGCCCTTTGAGTGGTGGAATTTCGGCTAAATCTTTATCACTTTGAACGACACTGCTAAGTGCATCAAGTTGTGCTGTATCTTTTTTAGTCCCTTTTTGATACGCAGCCCCTGACTCAATACGCCATTCATTGCTGAGAAGATAATCGGCTTGAAGATCAAATCCGACGATACGAGCATCGATGTTAGCCCACGTTGTTGTAGTAGCAGTATTTTTATATTGATATATAAAATCTTTTAAATCACTGTAAAATACAGTTCCCTTGATATGAAAATTGCCGGCAGTATGCTCAGCACCTAAATCGATTTCACGATTAATAGTTTCATTAAGATTGGTGTTACCACTGGCGACCCAATAAAGTTCTTTCGCATCAGGGACACGAATCGATTGTCCTGCTCCTAGAAAGACGTTGGTCGTTGGAGAGTAGTTGTATTTTGCCATGAGATTGGCACTTACGTTATTGTAATCACGATCTTTCATATTGGTCAAAAAGGTTTTATTGACGGTTGTATTGGCATCCACCAATGCTAAACTTTGGTTGGGATTAATGGTTGTATCATCGTAGCGAACACCACTGCTGATTTCATAATTACCGATTGTTTTAAGTGCTTTTGCATACAGGGCAATGTTGGTTGTATCAACATCAGGAATGAGGATATTAATGGCAGAAGGATTACTTTTTGAATACTTCGTACCGTTCCAATTACGTACACTTCCATCCAGCCCTACTGAAACTTTCGTTCCGGCAACGGTTAGCGTATTTTCAATCGAAGCCCCTTTGATCGTTGCATCTACAGGAGCAACCATTATTGCATACATAGGGGCCATTCCGACACGAAAATCCGTTCCCATGACGTGAGTCACTTTTGAGTGGTATCCTTCAATTTTTAGCTCATCGGAAAAATCCGAAAGGTTTAAGAGTTGGTATTTGAGATTGAACATATCGGTGTCATCGACTTGTGCGTCCATTTTGTAGCGTGGGTAGAGGACATCATCGGCGCGGTCAGCGAAGAATCCCAACGTGAGTTTTTGGTTGTCACCGAGTCGACCGATAATTTTCCCCCAATAGCTGTTACGGTCGTATGCGTTAGCATCTTTATAGGAGGGTTTGTACTTTTGTCCTTGTGCTGTTGGATTTGCTCCAATTAAATAATCGGTTTGCTCTGTTAATGTTTTCCCCTCTCCGTCTTTGTACTGTCCGCTCGTTTCACGGCTGAAACCGACCAAAGCCTGTACGGTATCATTTCCCCCTTCTATTGTAGTAGAGATTCTGCGATAATCAAAACTTCCCAGTGTGGCAGAAACTTCACCGTGTACCCCTTTTTCGGGATCTTTGGTTACGACGTTGATTTTACCGCCGAGGCTTCCGAATTGTGTGACATCAAACGGTCCCTCTTGGACTTCAATACTCGCAATTTGGCTGGAAGAGACGTGCATGGCAGGGGGGTCCATACGATTTGGACATGCACCACACACTTTGGCATCATCAATCGTTACATTGATGTTATCTTTACGAAAGCCCCGCAGGATAATATCGTTACCGACACCGCTGTTACGAACAAGGGTGATTTCAGGAAGGGTATTTGATAGCATTTCACCCAAATCGCTTTGGCGAGAGAATTTTACCATTTCGTCCGCAGAGACGTTTTTAGCATCGGCTTTAGAAGCAGAGGCTTCAACGGTGATTTTTTGTATAGTGATGGATTCCGTGGCGAGCGCAGCAACAGCAGCCAAGGAGAGAAGGGTTAACTTTTTCATACTTTTCCTTAAAGACTTTTTATCTCTTTATAGTATAAAAAAAGTGTTACATTAGTGTTAAGTTTGTATAATTTGCAGTATGAAATTAAATATCAAGCAAATACTACTCACCGTACTTCTTTTGGCCGCATCTGGCTATTTTCTCTTCAGCGGGTTTACGATGTTATTGCACCCGTAACCCAACCTCTTCGGGAAACTGCATCGTGACACAGTGGAGTGAACCGTGCTGACGGATGAGGACAGAACAGTCGATGGGGATGATGTTTCGTCCGCGAAATGCACGTTCGCAAATTTTGATAGCCTCGGCATCATGCGGGTCGTTATAGACGGGTAACAAGACGGCATCGTTGATGATCAAAAAGTTAGCGTAGGTCGCAGGAAGTCGTTCATCATCATAAAAGTGCGGATCTGTCATCGGTAATGAAATGAGTTTGAAAGGCTCATTCTCTAAATTTCGCATGTTTTGCAGCTCTTCTTCCATTTTTTTCAGGGCATCGTAGTGTTCATCGTTTTTATCATCGCATTTGACATACAGTATCGTATTGGTGTCGATGAAACGGGCAAGGGTGTCGATATGGCTGTCGGTATCATCGCCCGCTAAGTAGCCATGATTTAACCACAAAATCTGCTCCACACCGAACTCTTTTTTCAAAATGGTTTCGGTTTGTTCTTTAGTGAGGTGAGGATTGCGGTTGGGATTGAGGAGACATTCAGCGGTGGTGAGGAGTGTTCCTATCCCGTTAGATTCGACTCCGCCTCCCTCTAAGATAAGATCGATTTTTTGCATCGGTGCACCGTAGATATGGGAAATTTCTCCACTCATAGCATTATCTCTCGACGCATCGAACTTTCCGCCCCAACCTGTGAAGGTAAAATCAAGGAGTAACGCTTCATCCTCTTCTTCGTCGATAATAGAGAGCGGGCTGCAATCTCGCGCCCATGTATCATCGCTTTGGTATGCCACGAAAATAAGATTCTCATGAGAGGTGAAATAGCTTTTGACGACCTCAATATCATCGCAAATAATAAGGCATGGCTGATATCGGGCGATTCCATTGGCTATGTTGACAAAACAGTGGCGTGCTTCTTCGAGATAGGGTGCCCAATCGCTTTGTGGATGTGGAAAGATCAGTTGGACAAAACTTTGTGGTTCAAATTCAGCGGGAAAATAGCGCATTAACTTACCTTACAATATAATATCATTATGGGAACAATAAAATTAAGCCGTGAGGCACTGATTCATAATCTCGATATTATCGCACACCAAGTTGATGGAAAAGATAAAATTGCCGTCGTTTTAAAAGATAATGCATATGGGCATGGTGCAGGGTTAATCGCTGAAATAGCGTATGAATACGGTATTACGCATGCTGTCGTGAGACTGGAGCGTGAAGCATTGGAAATTGAACCATTTTTTGAGGATATTTTAATTCTTGCCGATTTCCCAGCTACCCTTATGTTCCGTACCAACCCTAAATTTCATTATGTCCTTAATTCACTCCATTCTATTGATAAATTTCCGAGGGGGACGAAAGTAGAGCTTAAAATCGATACAGGAATGCATCGTAACGGGATAAAGCCGGATGAATTAGAAAGTGCGTTTGATCAAATAGCAAAAAAGGGGCTGGAGTGTGTTGGAGTAATGAGTCACTTCCGTAGTGCGGATACTCTCAGCTCGGAGTGGTTTTGGCAACGGAAAAAATTTAACGAGCTGAAGCCAACCGCTTTAAAGCTTGCCCTTAAAAAAGGGTGGAACCTTCGCTTTCATATTTCGAATTCTGCCGGAGCATTCCGCGGAGGAAATGATGAGATGGTGCGGATCGGGATTGCTTTATATGGGTGTCTGGAAATGGATACGAGCCTCCCTCAGCCTGATCTAAAGCCTGTTTTATCGTTATGGGGGACTAAAATCTCCACTAGGATCTTGCTAGCAGGAGAAAGGGTAGGGTATAACGGGATTTATGAAGCTCTGGAAGATGAGATGATTTCTACCTACGATTTGGGATATGCCAATGGGCTTGATCGCCTCGCATCCAATCGTTATGTTACACCCGATGGAGTTGCATTGAGAGGTCGTATTTCGATGGATTGTGCCGCGTTTGCAAGCGATGCGGAAGAGTTGCTGATTTTCGATAATGCCAATAAATACGCAAAAGCAGCAGGAACCATCGGCTATGAGATTTTGGCATGTTTGGATAAAGATTTAAAAAGAGAGTGGATTTAGCTGAGCTTACACGCTTATTCGCCATTGGCTGGAGCGATTAATATATAAGCTCCGTTAAGAGGTGATTTTTACAATCGCCTCACCAAAAATCGCCCCATCGAGTCTCATATCAATTAGTTCTTCGAGACTCTCTTCTTCCTCGCAATACCCCAATACTTTTGCATCAAAGAGATAATGTTCCGCCACTTTTTGGATTTCTGAACCATTTTTAGTCGTAACGATGAGATATGTGGCACGAAGATTTTCAGCCAAAACCGCTTCAACAGGGGTTGTGACATAGAGGGCAAAACGGATAGAATTAAGACGTAAATGGTCAATAATATCGAAGTTTTGTTTTTCAAAAAACAGGGTAATGACAGAGTTAGAAGGGGTATTTGAAATCGCATCGATGGACTCAACGTGATAAAAATGTTCCGAGGGGATGAGAGGGTGACCGAAGAGTATCATTGTTTTTTCTCCATACATTCAGGTGAACAGTAGTATTTGCCAGTACTCATTAACGATTCCTTGGCTTGTACGTAGGTTCCGCACGTTGCACAAGGGATCATTGCTTCCTCCATAGAAGGATCATTTTTCGGTCCCGTAAGACTTTTTTTCTTTGCAAAAAAAACATAATAAATAGCTGTAACAACAGCTGCAAAAAGTAACAGTTTTAACATAATTTACGACTCGATTAAAAGATAGTGACGATGATGTTTTTCGATAATACGGTAGTTTAACGATTCGTCCACTTCATCATACACTTTTTCCCCTTTGTAGAAAAGCAAAAGAGTCCCTTCGCCGCGAAACGGTTCTGACAGCTTTAATAGCATTTGTGTATCGGTAACGGCGCGAGAGGTGATAAAGTCAAAAGGTTTGGGTTCGAGTTGCTCAACCTTCATCGCTTTAACGTCGACATTCGTGAGTCCCAAATCGGCTTTTACATATTGTAAAAAACTGGCACGCTTTTGCAATGGCTCTACAAGGGCAAAGTGGGTTTGTGGCAGTGCAAATGCTAAAATCATCCCTGGAAATCCTGCCCCCGTTCCTATATCCATCGCCGTGCGAATGGGGGGTAAAAAAGTGATGGGGACAACAGCATCAACAATAAATTCATCGATTTGCGCAGCTGTTTTAGCCCCTGTGAGGTTGTGAATTTTGTTCCATTGTAGCAGCAACTCTTTGTAGCGAGCACAGTAATCATAAAATGGCTCATCAACAGTAATATTTCGTGCCTTTAGGAGGCGATGTAGATTAGTCAAGTAGATGCCCCATATAATTTACAAAAAAACTAATCCCGTCTGTATCGGCGTTTGCTGGCTTTTCTTTAAAAGTGTATAATAAAGTGTATAACATCACTTTCTTCTCCCTCTTCGTGTAATAAGATAATTTTCATACCATTTATCAACTATTTTCACATTATAGGTAATGTTTCCGCCCTCAGTAAGTTGAATGTAGGGCAATGGGTCTTTTCGTTTTCCTCTATGTGTTCGTTGGCTGTCATCACTTATTTTGTATTTCTGAGTAAATTGCTTAACGGTAATATGTGTTTCATCCGAAAGATTTACAGGTGGAGTAATCGTTTGAAGCTTTTTCTCCAATAAAGATTCCATCCCCGATAGAATTTTATTTCTCTGCTCTTCTGTATCCATTGCTTCATCGTTAGTCTTATATACATCTCGAAGTCTTTCAAGGTCGCCTTTGGAAATAATATCAAATACTACTCTTGAAGCGTTAGGACGTTTAATGTGAGCATTGAGCGCTAGGTTGTCTCGTTCTTCTTTGGGCATAGCCTCAACTATCGCATCTAATTTTTCTTTTTCTGTCATACTTGGCATTTTACAGGTTTTATAATAAAAAATAAGTTGTTCGTGGCGTTATAGGTGTAAGGAGGTTAAAAAATGCGGATTCCACCACATTATGATGTATTATGAGGTGGAATTGCCACGCATTTTTCACAAGTGGCAAAAAAAAGACCAAAATTCACTCAAAAATAGAGCATAAAAGCTCACTATTTTTTTGAGTAATTTACACCTTATGCGCCTTTATGTATTCGTCCACTTTTAAGCAACGGCGACTTAAAAGTGGATAAAATTTTAAACCTTAAACAAATATAAAAACTCAATTCGGGCATCTTAGCCCAAATATTCGTATATGTCTCCCTCTACTTCGTAGTAATTGCCGTCCATCTCCATTTCACGCCCAATCTTTTCATAGTCGATATTATTGGCAATAATAGAGGGAAGAGAGTCTATGCCATAGCACTCATTAACGAACTCATACGCCAAATCTTCCATTGATGAATCTTCGTGAATGATAACCTCCTCGTATTTTTCCAATGCCTCGCTAAAATCCGCTACAAGGTTGTTATTGAGTAGAAATTTAACCGCTTTCATCTCGTAATTGCCGAGATTTTCGGCTTGTTCCGCTATCTCATTGAGTTGGAGCGGGTCGGAATATTCTCCGATAGTCATCAAATCAGACTCATAATCCGTGATAAAAATCTCCTCGTGCTCATTATTATCCCCGCACACTTCCACACCTGTTGAGAGAATTTCTTTGATTTTTGCTCTTAAATCATCCTCATCCATTGGTAAAGCTACCCATTCGCCAATTAAATGCCCGTTGTTATATGCTGCCAAGTCTGTGATGTAAATTTCCATTGTGTCCCCTTGTATTTAAAAAAACGATTTTCTTTGTTTGAAGGTGTTCGGTGTCTTGGTTTCCTTTTTTTCAGAAACTTCAACACTTTGACTTTCAAATCAAAGATTTTCTCCGTCAGTTAGGCTTATCGTTTGTCTTGAAATGGAGGATTTTTAAACATCACTTGGAGAACCATTAAATTTTTTTAATAGGCTCTGTCAGTGTGTTTTAAAAAAAATCGTAATGAGAGAAATGCGGTAAGACTATTGACGGTTTGAATGTCGTTTGAAAGTGTTTAGGGGTTGATGTTTTGAGGAGAAAAAAAGCTATTAAACTCTCTAAATGAATTTCACAACTCAATCAGGCTATAATCATTTAACAACTTTAATCAATGAGGATGTTTTATGGAATTGCTTGGTAATATTGCCGATATCGCTAGTATTATAGGCGTTATAATCTCCATATTTGTAGCAGCAAAAGTTATGAAAATATCTAATAAAATCAATGGCTCGCACAACAAACAAAATACACAAACCCAAAGTGTCGATGGAAACAATGAGGGTAATCAAACCCAGGTTGTTGGGAATAGTAATAGTGTTGGATAAATCAAATCAAAGTCAAGTCTTAAATGGTAATTCGAATATTCTAATTCAAATCAATGGTAGCGGTAATCAAGTTTTATTAAAACCCGATGATATAGAAAACTTTGAACAGCAAGGTGTTCTTTTTACAACTATCGAATATATTTTGAAAGAAAATAACTTCACATTCAACTTTGCCGAAGAAATCAATCTCGCCACAGACATACAAAATAAAATTACTGTTAATAATGTCAATCCTCAGTTAAATGAACTACTTAAAAGTGGTATATCTAAACGCTATCTGATTGATGAATTATTTGAAGATAATCAAAAATATAATCTTGAAGATTTGAGAAAAGACATCATACGTCTGTATAACAGACATCGCAATGTCTTGGATGATATGAATATAATCATCCAGAAACTTTATAATGACATTTTTGATAAATTCAAAAAGCGAAATGCGGATATATCAATATCAGTCTTTATTATCATTTCATATTTCTTTGAAATTTGCGATATTGGAGATAATCCAAATGATAATGCCTAATAAAGTTGTAAAACCTATTGATAGCCTCTTATCTATTGGTGGATTTATACTCAATATTTTAAAAAATAAAGATATTTCACTTGATGAACTAACAAAATTACTAAATGATATTTATCCTAAAAAAGTATCCATCGAAAAAGTAATTTTAAGCTTGGATTTCCTTTACTCAATGGGCAAAATTGAGCTTATTAATGAAAAGGTCAAATTACGATGAAATTGATACAACTATCTTCATCCAACCCTGATTTTCGTAGCATTAATTTTAACGATGGGTTGAATATTGTTTTAGGTCAAAAAGCTTCTGCGAATAAGAAAGAGACTTTTAATGGAGTTGGAAAAACTTTATCTCTTGGATTAATACATTATATGCTTGGAGGAAGTATAAGTTCTTGTGTAAAAGACATTTTAAAAGACCACGAACTTATTCTGACATTTAAACATCTAAACCATAACTATCAAATTATTCGAAAAAACGATGATATTTATGTTAATGAAGAGAAATGTGAAAGTC
Source organism: Sulfuricurvum sp. (assembly GCA_036821965.1). Classification (GTDB taxonomy): domain Bacteria; phylum Campylobacterota; class Campylobacteria; order Campylobacterales; family Sulfurimonadaceae; genus Sulfuricurvum. The sequence goes on along the minus strand of DAISIO010000002.1, from coordinate 353,904 downwards.
ATAAAAAATATTTGGAGTTTTTAAACAGCCTCTTTTTATCTACTTATCAACTTGAACAAAAGCTTACATTTAGAGGACTGCTAACGAGATTTTCTCGTAATGGTGAAGAAGCATATATTGATACATTGAGCCAATCTACTACAAAAGAAAATGGTTTCATCAAAAATACATACAATAGCCATCTCTTAGGACTAAATATCGAGTATATCGCAAAAAAAGATACGCTTACAACAGAAAAAACAAACCTTAAAGAGATTCAGAAACAGCTTCAAGCATTGAATATTGTTGAAGGTAATGAATTATTAGATGTGGAAGAAGAGATTGAAACGATTGAAAAAGTTTTATCAAACTTCCAAATAGCAAAAAACTATACTGAGTTACGCTCAAAAGCCGACTTACTTACAAATGAAATTAATGACAAACGAAATCATCTTTTCAGGAATAAAAAAGCAATAGAAAACAAGAAAAAAAGTTTAGAAGAAACTCCAAGTATAGATATTGAAGTAATCCAAAAATTATATTCTGAGGCTGATTTCTTCTTTAATGAGTCAATTAATAAACGCTTGGAAGATGTCGAAAAATTTCATATTGCTCTTATCAAAAATAGGCAAATAGCGTTTATTCAAGAAATAAAATCAATAGAACTTGCCAATAAAATTATTACCCAGGAGATAGATTTATATGATAAACAGCGTTCAGAGCTTCTAAGTATTTTAGAAAATAAAGGTGCTTTTGAAGAGTATATAAGCTTATCTAAACATTTAGAGATTCTCAAAAGCAAAAAATCAGATTTACTTAAATATCAAGAGCTAGAAAAAGAGTTTAAACAAAAAGAGCTTGATGCTAAATTGAAAATTGATATTTTAAATAAAGAAGTTTATGAGTATTTTTTGAAAAACCAAACGATTATTGAAAAAATCAAAAAAGAGTTTAGAAACATTACAAAAGATTTTTATGAAAATCATACTGGAAATATTGATATAGGCATCAATACTGACCTTAAAGCTCATAAAGTTTATGATATTACTCCAAAAATTTATGCTGATGGAAGTAAAGGTATCAATGAAGTTAAGATATTCAGCTATGACCTTTTATTATTGAGATTAAATCCTAAGCTTTTTTCATTTCTTGCTCACGATAGTATTTTGTTTGATAACATCGACCCTCGACAAACTTCACGGGCCTTTGAATTAATACTGGATGAAATTCAGAATAATGACCTCCAATATTTCACCACTATAAATAAAAACATTTTAGATGATTTTCTAAAAGAAACGACCAATAATGAACTTCGACAAAAAATTGAAGAGAGTATCGTTCTAAGCCTATCTGAAAAAGAAAAACTTTTTGGTCAAAATTTTGATTGCTGATACTGTTATGATTTTAGAAGAATTTTTAACTCCCCAAGCTCAATACTAATTTCGCTCGTTAGAGCCTCTATATCGCCCAATATCTCACTGGTCGGTGGATATTCCACTTCTTCGTAGGTAATCTCTTTATAGCGGTTAATAGAGAGGTCGTAATCATTGGCTTTGATGTCAGCTACATCGATGAAGAAATGCTTCTTGGTCTGTTTGTAGCCGTCGCTATCTTTGGCTTTGTATTTTTCGATGATGTCGGGGATGTCATTATCGGCTATCTTGTTGCGCTTGTCATCGAGAGAGTAGCCATCGGCTGTCATATCGTAGAACCAAACCTTGTCCGTCTTGCCACCTTTGACAAGTACCAACACTGCCGTTGATACTCCCGCATAGGGCTTGAATACTCCGCTTGGCATCGAGATAACGGCTTTGAGTTCGTTCTTCTCTATTAGGTGCTCTCTGAGCTGTTTGTGAGCATTAGAGCTTCCGAACAAAACACCATCAGGGATGATAACCCCCGCTCGTCCTCCGATGTCCAAGACTCTTGTAATCAAATCGACAAAGAGCAATTCCGTCTTTTTGGAAGCAATCGTAAAGTTCTCGTTTTGGTCATCCGCATCAATGCTCCCTTTGAACGGTGGGTTCGCTAAAACGACATCATAGCTGTCGGCATCATTGAAGTTTTTGGAGAGGGTATCGTTTTGCTTGATATGCGGGTTTTCAATACCGTGGAGCATCATATTCATCATAGAGATGCGTATCATCGAGATGTCGCTATCAACGCCGAAGAAAGTATTGTTTTCGAGCAAGTTCCATAGGTTCTCATCGGTAAGATTTACCCCAAGTTTCCCGCCCTCTTCGGTGTAGGGTTGAAGCATATGATTATAGGCTGACACCAAGAAACCTGCTGTTCCGCACGAGGGGTCAAAAACCTTTTCCCCTATTTTCGGATTGACAAGCTCCGTCATCATCTTGATGATATGGCGAGGAGTTCGAAACTGCCCGTTTTTACCCGCTGAACTAATCTCACTTAGAAGGTATTCATACATATCTCCAAGACTGTCGATGAAGCCTTGTCCGTCTTGTTCGAGGAGGTTAAAAATCTCTTCGATACTTTCAACGGCTTCACTCAATAGCGATGGCTTCGTGATGATAAACGCCAAATCCGACACGGACTTGTTGAACTCTGTCCCCTTGTTATAAGATTTGATAAATGGAAATGCCTTATCTCTCACCGTTTCGAGCATTGAAGCACTGTCGAGCTGTTTTAGCTCATCCCAATTTGCCAATTTGTTATCGGCGAAGATAGAAGTGTACTCCGTCCCCAAAAACGAAGCTTCTAAAATATGCTTATTGTTCCGCTCACTGAGGAGTTTCAAAAAAATGAGTGCCGTGATTTGTCCGATAGCATCGAGAGGATTGGCGATTCCACCACTCCAAAACTTGTTCCATAAACTGTCAATTTTACTTTTTACTTCGGGTCTCAAAAACATATTCGCCTCTTTTATATAATTATTTTTTTATTTTTTCTGCTATAATGACACTCTAAATTACTCCGCAAGGAGCTATCCCTCTTCGGAGGGCTAATCTTCCCTCTAAAAATATTTCCTCAAAAATGCTTTAATTCCGTCTATATCTGCCTCATTCAATTTTGGATATATCGCTTCCGTTAGCCGTTTAGTGTCGATGGTTTTAATATCATTACAAATGACCAATGAGTCTTTTTCTAATCCGTCATAGTGGATATTTTTGTGTAGAATCGAACCATACAAAGCACTTGATAGCTCATAATGGAAATGCTTGACCACTGTCTTCGGTTTTTTGGAAGTCAGAGGCATAATGACCACTTTTTTATTGTAGCTTGCTTCGATAAAGTTATTGTTTGAAACGACGACACAGGGGCGTTTTGTTGAGATATTCAAGTCATTAAAATGACTCCCTGTTTCAGTACCGATGTTTTCACCGATTTCAAACCACCATATACTCCACGGACGAATACGGAATTTGATTTTGCCCACACTGTCAAAGTTGATGTGTTGTCCTGCTTCTACCGCTTTTTTACGAACTGCCCATTCGTCGAGGCGGTTATCTTTGACTAGAAAACTCATTCTATCTCTCCATTAAATGCTCTACTCATCAACGCATCATAAAGCATTTGGAGTTTTTCGAGCTTTTGTTGTTCTTTTTGTTTGAGGGTTTCGGTTTGTTCGACGATTTGAGCAAATTGGTTTTGAAGTGAAATAGGGGGTCGATGAATTGTAAATTTTTTACAATCAGGCACTGACAGATGCTTGACTACCGAACCAGCACTAATTTTGTCCATTTGGTATTTGAGATTTTTTCCCATCATTTCAAAGAGAAGATAATAGGGACTAACCAATAAAATATTTGCTCTGAACAGCATTGTTCTTTGCCCTAAAAAAACTTCATCATCAAAATCAATAATACCTGCTTCACCCACTGGCGCCTCTCTCGTAAAGACTAAATCTCCTCGTTGAGGCTTTAATCGCCTAATCCAAGTTTTATATACGTCTTCTTCAACATATCGAGCATCTTTTAGAGAAATACGATGATTTCGAACATTTGTAGTTCTAATCATTCTATAAGGCGTTATATAATCAACTGTTGTGGCTGTTCTATTTACACAATCCACTATATCACTACAAACGTCACTAATGGGACTAACTTCCCACCCCATTGGATTCAAAACGGGGTCGCCAAACATCTCAATGAACTTCGATTTTAAAAAGAGGTCATATTTTTTAAGAAGAGCTTTTTGCTTTTCGACAAGAGCCGAAGCGGTATCGAGGACACTTACGATTTTTTCTTGTTGGGGGAGAGGAAAGAGTGGAACTTCTGTATCCATATATCGAGTTAATTGTAAATTTCGAATTCCAGTTGTTTTATTTTGATAATACGCAGTAAGTCCAAGTTTATGGTTGTTATACAAACAGTAATGTAGATACTTTGGGTTTATTGTTTTTTTACAACGCAAAATACTTGTAAAGTTGTTACAAGTATAATTATCATCATCAAGGTCAAAAAAAACAACTCTTCCAACAGCGATGGTATCACTACCACCTGACTTTTCGATAATGATGTCATTTTTGTATAATCGTTTCTTTTGGAAAACAACTTCATCTATGGTTCGTCTGACTACTTCATCATATTTTACATTTCCCAAATGAGTAAAGTTTGTTGTGCGAAGAACATTACGACAATTTACACCATCACAATCATCTCCCCACTCGCCACTTATTGGCTTATGTATGTGGTTTGAAATTTTGTCTTTAATCATTCCATTTTGCCTTCGATAATATTAACTATTTCATTTTGCTGAGACTGGTTAAAGAGTCCTAAAATACCGTGTTTATGGAACTTGGTAAATGGGTTATCCATCAGGTCTTTTCGGTGTATGTCGTGCTTTTCATTCAGATAATGTTTAATGGCATTGATAAACTCGATTTGGGTTGAGTTGAGCGAATGGGTCTGAATAAACTGGTTCAGCAAGTGAGGAAGCTTATACTCTTTTCTCTCCAAGATATGGGTGAATATCTCACTCAAATCAGTCGATTGGATGCGATACACTTCGCCCAATTTGTCGGGGTCGATGTCGGCACTCAGAAGCGCATTACTAAGATTTTGTATATCATCACTGTCTAAGGGAACGCCTACGAAGAGCTTTTGAAGTGCCGGACTGGAATTGGTGAGTTCTTGAATCACTTTGTTGATACGCTCTTCGTATTCTTTGAGATTGATGGATGGGGTGTTAATGGTTGTTTTGGTGGTGGAAGCGATATAGTCGTCCAAGTCAAACTCGACGATTTCTCTGTCAATTTTTGATTTGTATTTCATCAGCGGGGCTAAAATATCCGCCACCCCAAGGGTCTCGCGAAATGAGAGCTCATACCAATAATGCCCATTGATTGCTTGTGCGATGAGTTCACTGTGATGCGCTACTTCGGAAATTTCTTGTTTGAGACTGATAACATCATTCATAATCCGCTCAATTTGGCTCACTATCGCCTTGGGTTCCCCTTTGGCTTTGGCATTGAGAAGCTTTTTGACTTTAAGCAAAAAGCGTAGACTTGCGTCATCTTGACTTGTTGAACGGTCTAGCAGTTGTGAAATGGATGAGAGCATAGGAATGTTGAGCTGAACATTGTTCCAAAACATCGCATCGAACTGTGCGAGCTCTTTTTGTTTTTGTTTGATAAAAAAATCACCCCGTGGCAAGGCATCCACTTGGGCTTTGAGTTCGTTTTTGATGATTTCAAACATTTCGTCACTGGAAGTTTTTAGAAGCTCAATGTTTTCGTTGAATAGCGCACGGTTGACGCTTGTCTGCTCAGGCGGTTCGAACCCGTTTGGTGTTTCATTGAAGTAATCGAAATTACCCCAATAATCCAAAATCAAGAACTTCTCTTTTTTGAAATAGGCATTTTCATACAGACGGGTTCCCCGCCCTATCATCTGCCAAAACTTCGCCTTGCTGTATACGGGCTTCGCAAACACCAAATTCATAATGCTTGGGACATCTATCCCCGTGTCTAGCATATCGACCGATACGGCGATATTAAACCCGCTGTCATTGTTACTGAATTCTTTTATCAGCTCATCCGCATTGGAGATTTTAGAGGTGATTACTTTTGCTACTGTGGAGTTGTATTGCGGAAACAGCTCATCAAAGGCTTCCACCAAACGGTCGGCGTGTTTCGTATTCATAGCAAAGACGATGGTTTTTGCGGGAAGGTTGGTTTTAGGGTCTTTGTAGCAATTCTCCATAAAATTTTTGATTATTTCACGGTTGGTATCTTGATTGAGAGCGACTTTTTCAACCTGTGAACCTTCAAAGTCTATGTCATCGCCAATGTATCCGCTCACAAGAAGCTTTTCTTGCTCTTCTTTGTCCAAGGCATTGAATCGGATACCGTTTTCCAAGAAGTTTGTTTTGACATTGAGAACTTCGTAATCCGTTAAATAGCCCTCTTTGATGGCTTCTTCATAGGTGTAGGCAAATGTCGGATTCCCCGTATCGGTATTAAAAAACTTGTAAGTGTCACGGTCGATAAAATCGACGGGGGTGGCGGTCAATCCCATTTTTATCGCATCGAATTTTAAAAAGACCTGTCCGTAATGGTTATAAATACTGCGGTGACTCTCATCGGCTACGATAATGTCGAAAAAGCCTTGAGATAGTTCGTTCTTACTCATCAAAGAAACCATCGTTTGATACGTGGATGCGTAGATGCGTTTGTCTTTTTCAAACTCGCTCGTGGTAATGCGCTCTCTTGATTGGTCAGGAAGATGGGTTTTAAAATTATCAAGAGCTTGTTTGACAAGTGCGGTTCTATCAGCAAGGAAGAGAACCCGTTTGATAAACTTACTGCGTAAGAGTATGTCGATGAAAGCGATAACCGTGCGTGTCTTTCCCGTTCCCGTTGCCATTACCCATAAAACTGAGCGTTTACTAGCATCATAAGCTTCCAAACCCTTGGTGATGGCTTCGATTTGATACGGTCGGTTTGCTATGGAGCGGTTGAGCAATTCGGTCGATAGTGGCTGCTTGTTTTCATTGCGAAATTTTAGCCATTCCAAGTCTTCGAGAGAGTGATACGATAACACTTTGCGGATGCTCTGATTCAAGCTGTCCCAAAACTCTATCTCTAAACCGTTGGTGATGTAGATGAAGGGGGTGAAGCCTTGGGCATTGGCGATACGGCGGGCATAATATTCGGCTTGGGATTTGGCTTGTTTGATGGATAGGTTTTTGTCTTTGGCTTCGACGATTGCGATGATTTTATTTTGGCGGTTGAGGAGCACGTAGTCAACATAGCGATAGCTTTGATTGAAATTTTCGGGCAATGTATCATCAAGCTCAATCTCGTGTTCTTTAATGACTTTGGTGGTGTCATTGGTGTCCCACCCGCATTTTTGGAGTTCGGTATCAATCAATTCGATTCGTGTTTTTGCTTCGCCCATTACCGCTCCCATTATATTGCTCTTATTTTAACATTTAATGCTGTTTTTTGGGCAAATACGCACCAAAATACTATTTGTATATAATTTCCTTCACTTCGCTAATGCGATATCCTGCTGTACACATTTCTTCAAACAGCTCATTAACCAAGCCAACACCATTAGAGTGATGACGCATAAGGCTCAAAATATCCATAAATAGCTCCCAATGCTGCTCATCAAGACTTCTACACAATCCGAGTAAATCCATACGTGGAAAGACAGTTGGGTTATAAAAGTTTGCGATTGCCATTCTAATTCTACTTATCGCACTGTAATTTGCTCTCATATTCATAAGAAGCTCTCGTCCTTCGTTTTGTAAAGTCATATTTTTTCCCTTTGCCTATTCGGCAGTATAAAATAAGTTAAACTTATCTTATACATAGCAAAACAATACTTTTATAAACTTAATTTTTTCTTAAATGTAGAAATGTTTTTTTGGTAATTGATAGAGTAACAAAGCAGTCTCGTTCTTAAAAACGATTAGGATGTTCGCAGAAAAAAGTTGAAGGGCTGGGTGTTTGCCACCCTTATTTATTTGCCCAAGACTCGAAATCATTATTAACATAATAATAAGGGTCAAACTCTTCAACCGCTTGTTCTGTTAGTTCGGGATATTTGCTCGGTTCGTCCCATTGAAATTCATAAACACTCAATTCGTCATCTCTTGAAACTATTACTTTAACATCTAACCCGTGGGAAAATTCAACATTGACCCAAGCTCCTTCCCCGTCAATCTCATCGAGATAGGTTTTTTTCCATTCGATTTCTGTATTACCGAGACAACCTGCCATTTAATTACCTTTTATTATGAATGTATATAGCACATCATATAAAATTAAAGCAAGAAAAGCAAGCCTTTTTTATTGGCAATCTGCTTTATCTAAGTTTTGGAGAATGATTATTTTTGCGCTTCAAAGCCGTTTTTACCCTCTCTGCTTTGGATTTTAAGGCTTCCAACTTCTCTTTATTGTCTGATTTCACATACTTCGCCAATGTTTGAAGCATATTTTGACCTTTGTCTTCCTCACCAAGAGCAATAATATCTTCTATCAGGTCGTTGATAATGATAAGTAATGACCCGATTTCTTTCTCTGATTCTTTTATGGTCGTCTCCAACACCTCCCTTTCATCACTTAGATGAGCTAATTCAACATACAGTTGAGTCAATGCGATGTTTCCATCATCAAGCCGTTTATGTTGCTCCGTGAGGGTGATTTCGAATTGAGAGTTTTCTTCTTTGAGTTTCGCAAGTTCTTGTTCTTGTTTAGCCATCGCTATTTTTTGCGATTGCCTCACTTCGATGTGCTTGGCGTTGCTCTCTTGCTTCGGAACTCCTCGGATATACTCAAACCCTACAATCTTAGATTTGAAAAAGTCGGCAACCTTGGTTTGGAATTCAGCGGTGTTGATTTGATTGCTGATAGTCGTGTTTTTGCCATCGTCATAATTTAGTAGGACAAATTGGAAGTGCGGAACCGTTTCTTCCATTTGAAGCGTGTTGTATATCACCGACTCATCAAAATGAACCCTCAAAAAATCATTCATCACTTGAAACATCTTCTCTTTGCCGTAGAGGTAAATATCATCTATCATTGAATGTGAGAATGATACTAAGCCTGTAATTATCGGTTGAGTGTTAGAGGGTAAACTTCTGCCCCACCTCTCCTTATATCTGCCCTGCGCTTTACTCCATAAACTTTTAATGTTTGACTCATCGAGGTCGTGCCAAGATTTGTATAGGTTCTCTCCTTGAAGTTGAGGGCGAGATAAATAGCCATCATCCATTTTTTCCAAACGCAAATCGTGTCTCATTTGTTCTGTATAACTCTTATAGTATTTCCCGCTTGCTCTTTTCGAAACGAATCCATTGCGTCTGATTCTAAAATTTATATACTTCATTGTTGATTTTCCAGTGCCGTTGTGGCTCTTGCTGTCTGCGGACTGCGGTCGAGGTGGCATACACCCGCCTACTTTGGGATATTTATCCCCTTAGTAGGTTAAAGGTGGAATCCGAAATAGGGAGTTTAACGGTATCACTTAAACTGCCTATGAAGGGATTATATGGCTGAAAAAAGAAATATCATTTTTTTCAGACAACTGTTCCACCTCCCTGTAAATTTAATCGTCCCCTAAGCGGGTATAAAACGATTGAATTTAATTGATGTGAGCTAAGGCGAGTCATCAATAGAGACTGGCAGCCAACCGCTGACAATGTAAACGCATAAAAATTATATTTTCGTATAGGCGAATATAATCAACACAAACAAGGAGAATAAAATGAAAAATAGAGAAGATGAACTGGAACAAATTCGTAAGGAGAGGGAGGAATTGGAGAGATTTAAACAAGAAATCGCCGACCGCATCCAAGAAATAAAATTAAACCCAAACTACTCACCACAAAAATGCGCTGTTCGAGTCAAGGAGCTTGAAAAAATGCTAAAAGAGTGTTTGAACAAAAAAGCTGGCGATGACAAAAAAGGAGGCGGTGGAAGCGTTTATGATAACTTTTTCAGTAAGCCTAATCAAGAGAAGGAAGATGAAGAGGCACTTCGAAAGAAAAAACTTGACGCATCAAAAAAGAGTGGTGGGCATAAACCTCAAATGTAATCGCGCGTTTAAATCTTAATCTAATATGGTTATGTTTTAGGCGAAGCGTTATTAGTAATTAACCTGAATCCCCATAGTTTGATTTTCACTAAATTAGCATCTGCCACAGGATTGGTGAGTTTTCTCACAATTAACTGCCCGCTCTGCTTCAAATTAAGGATGTAGGCATACTTATCTTTACTCAAATCCCAGTCAGGTGCTTGTGATAAATAATTATAGAGAGGCTTAATAACGTAATTTGGCATTTCCTTATGGGAAGAAGAGCACATCGGCGCTCTTTTATAAATATTGTCTTTCAATTTTTCTAAGTCAAGATTGAATTTGTTTGGTAGATAATCCTTAATGATATATGAAAATCTCACTTTGTTATTTTTGGCAACGCTTATATTACACTTTAATGAGTCTAGCTTCAATCTGGTCATTACATATTCATATGCCTCAATAATCGGGTCTAATTTATCATAAAAGCACTGTATGTGAAGATGAGGATTGAATTTTTTATGATGGGGAGATGCGCCAAATTCAATATTAGTAAAATATTTGAATTGACAATCAGCATATTCATCTCTTTTAAGAATAGAGATGATTTTTTCAATAAACGCTTTTCTTATAGCTACCGTTGTCTTATATGTTTCATCATTGCCAGTGAAAGTAATGAGACACTTTTTTTTATCGGAATTTTCTAGCGAAAGAGCAAGGAACTTGGCGACAGTTGTTCTATTTTTTCGTTTGACTTCTTTAATTTTGTTATCGGTCATATACATCTCCATAGAGAGTGTATGTTATTTTAAGATACTTAAAATTTTCTTAATTTTTATTTTTCTTTGAATTTTCCAATGCCACTTTTTCAGCACCTTCTCGCAAAAATGTCCACCACTTAGTAAATATCTCTTTCCGCCTTTCATAGGGCACTTGAAGATATATGTCCTTCGTGGTTTTTTGATTATCGTGAGATAAACAACTATCAGCAAGGTCTGGATTGACACCCAAGCCAGCTAAAATTGAAATAAATAAGTGTCTATTATCGTGGGAGGTTATTTTTTCATTTTTATTTAATTTGATTTCTGCCTCAGCAACTAAATTATTATATTTCTGAAATATCGCACTATAACAAAAATAAAAAAGTTGTTGATTCGCATACTGGGGGTCCGAAATCTCATCAGGCAATAATTTAACAACTTCATCTGGTAGCGGGAATTTTTCTTCAATTCCCGTTTTTGTGATGTCTGGCGTTGTTAAAATATAATAAGTGCCATCCGAAAACTTGTTAATGTGCGAATATTTAAGTTGATGTATTTCTCCAATGCGTCTCGCCAACATAATTGACAAAACAAAAAGAAGCTTATGTGGTCCCACATACTCAAGAGATGCCATATAAAGTTTAATGGATGCTTCTTCCATAGTTTCATTTAAGCGAATGTCAAATGATTTTTTACGTTTGTGGTCGCCATAATCAATACCATAAAATGGATTTTCATCAATTTCTTTTTTTCTTAATCGTGTTTCAAATAAGTTGAACATCAATACGTGAACATTTAGTTTGTGCCCTTTGGAGCTTTTTTTTAAGTTAGCAAGGATTTTATCAACGTGTGTGCTCATTACTTTTTCTGGTCTTAAATGACCGATTATTGGATGAATGTAAGAATAATAAAAAAGTTTCAAATTGTGTTTGTATTTTGCGTTGTCTTTGTCGGGATTTTTTTTAGGTTTACGCGCTGCGATACTTTCAAGAACTATATGCTCAACTTTCTCAGAAGCTATGCCTCCTAAGAAACGGTTTTCTCCTTTCCGTAGCTCTGCTTTGATATTTTCTAACTCATCTTTTGCCTGCTTTAATGTTCTTATTCCATATAAAGTCAAGTTTTTGTTTAAGAATAACTCATTATTAAACCGAAACGTTGCGTAAAATTCAGTCGAACCATTAGCTTTTTTTAAAGTATAGATTCCGGTTTCTTTTGTTTTTTCGAATTCATTCTTACGAGCCATATTATTTTACCTTTTAGATAGTGTATAACATGGGATAGTATAAAGTGTATAACCTTGTATGCCGGTAAAGTGGATTATAATCGGTAGTAAGAAGAATATTGAATAGGCTTAAAAAGCCTATAATGTGGGGTCAAAGGCTGTTTTACGAAGATTTTAAAACCTTAATCAAGCATATGCCCCATACACTCTTTTTTCGTTTTTAAATATCCCTCATTATAAGGATTAGAATCAATAATAACAGGAATACGTTCAACGATTTCGATATTTAACCCTTCAATAACTGATACTTTGGCAGGATTATTGGTTAAAAGTCGAATTTTTGTGAGCCCAAAGTCCTTTAAAACTTCGCGTACTACATCATACGTGCGCTGATCGGGAGCAAATCCAAGCTCGACATTGGCTTCTATGGTATTACGACCTTGATCTTGGAGAGCATAGGCGTTTATTTTGTTAAGAAGACCGATATTCCGCCCCTCTTGACGGTGATAAATGACCATTCCGCCTTCACTCCCGATCCGCTTAAGAGCTTCGTGAAGTTGATTATTGCAATCGCATTTGATACTCTCTAGCGTATCGCCTGTGAGACACTCAGAGTGTATCCGTACGAGAGGTGCGTCAGCGTGTTCAAAATTTTCAGTAAAAACAACAAGATGTTCTTGACATCCTTCTTTGTAGGCACGCACCTTAAAATGTCCGTATTTAGTGGGAAGGTTGGCAATAGAAGATTTTTCAAAGAATTTATTAGAAGTATTCATTTAGAAATTATAATTCTCTTTTCTTAATCTAACACGCGCTAAACTTTCATATTATTTTATTTTGGAGTTTTTTATGAATCGTTTTCGACGGACACGGTTTAATCCACATTTGCGTTCACTGGTGCGAGAAACGCAAATAAGTGTCAATGATTTTATTTATCCATTATTCGTGCGTTCAGGGGAAGGGATTAAAACCGAAGTTTCTTCTATGCCGGGCGTTTATCAAATGAGTTTGGATGAGATCATAAAAGAGTGTGAACTTCTCCAAAAATTGGGGATTTACTCGATACTTCTCTTTGGTATCCCAGAAGTCAAAGATTCCATAGGCTCCGATGCATTGTCCGATCATGGAATTATTGCGACAGCGGTAAGGGCTATTAAACGCGCCTATCCATCAATGTTTGTGATAACCGATTTATGCTTTTGTGAATATACCGATCATGGACACTGCGGGATACTCGATCATGTCCATGAGAGTGTCGATAATGATTTGACATTGGGAATTTCAGCCCAACAAGCTCTCATTCATGCCCGCGCGGGTGTTGATATGATTGCCCCATCGGGAATGATGGACGGGATTATCGAAACTCTTCGCTCTGCCCTGGATGGGGGCGGATACCCGAATCTCCCCATTATGAGTTATTCGACTAAATTTGCGAGCGGCTATTATGGGCCATTTCGGGATGTTGCCGAATCGGTTCCGAGCTTCGGAGATCGATCAACCTATCAGATGGACCCGGCCAATCGTCGCGAGGCTCTGCGTGAAAGTTTGGCAGATGAGGCGCAAGGGGCTGATATTTTGATGGTGAAGCCGGCATTGGCCTATTTGGATATTATACGTGATATCCGTGAAGCATCCAATCTTCCCCTTGCCGTGTACAACGTCAGCGGTGAATACGCGATGCTAAAATGTGCCGGCAATGCAGGACTCATCGACTATAACCGTGTTATGATGGAGACGATGATAGGGTTTAAGCGTGCCGGTGCGGACATTATTATCAGCTACCATGCTAAAGAAGTAGCAGCACTTTTACAGTAATGAAATAATTTTATGCTATGATTATTTTTTGAAAAACAGGGGATTTTTACGTGAGACATTTTTTAACGTTGCGCGACTACACCAAAGAAGAGATATTAGAGATTATCGATTTGGCGTTATCTATTAAAAGAGAACAAAAAGCGAAACAGCCGCATCCATATTTGGCAGGACAGACGTTAGCGATGATTTTTGAAAAAAGCTCAACACGTACCCGTGTCAGTTTTGAATCGGGTATGTTTCAGCTCGGGGGGCACGCTTTGTTCCTATCCAACCGTGATATCCATTTGGGTCGCGGCGAGCCGGTAAAAGATACTTCCCGTGTTATTTCATCGATGTGCGACATGGTAATGATCCGTACATACGAGCACTCTATGCTCGAAGAGTTTTCTCTTCATTCAAGCGTGCCTGTTATCAATGGTTTGAGTGATAGCTATCATCCGGTTCAATTGATTGCCGATTATATGACGATGGTGGAATGCGGACGTCATGAAAACCCCGTTGTTGCCTATATCGGTGATGGGAACAATATGACCCATTCATGGCTGATGCTAGCTGGCAAGCTTGGCTTTGAGCTTCGTGTCGCGACACCGAAAGGGTATGAATGCGATCCTATGATTGTTGAAGATGCTCTTGAATTTGCGAAGATCAGTGGTGCGAAGATCACTTTTACCAATGATCCAAGAGTAGCTGTTGCAGGGGCAACTGTCGTAACGACCGATACATGGATTTCAATGGGGCAAGAAGAAGAAAAAGGACAAAGACTCCAAGATTTTACAGGCTACATCGTCGATGAAGCGTTAATGGCATTAGCAGACCCCTACTCTATTTTCTTGCATTGTTTGCCAGCGTATCGTGGTGTAGAGGTAAGCGAAGCCGTTTTGGAAGGGGATCAAAGTGTGATTTTTCAAGAGGCAGAAAATCGCCTCCATGGTCAAAAAGGGTTGATGGTGTGGTTGGATAGACACCGTTAAGGTGTCTTACTTCATCTCTACTTTAATAAGTAAATCGTTACCCTCTTCAATAATTGAAAAGTTGTGTTTTTTACAGAAAGTTTCATTCATCTCCTCTGCCCACTCCTGAGCTTCGCTTAGTGCGTCATCTTTGTTATCAAAAGCTTTTACAGAGGGCATTCCGCTTCGTTTAAAACAGCCACACTCTTTTTCCATACGTACATTAAACATAGACATTCTCCGAAATAATTTTTGGAAGTATAATCTCTGAAGTTTAAAAGATTTATGGCGAAATATAAACAAATTGAAACTAAAGATTAACTTTAGCTTTTATTATAATGGGTACGTCAGGAGTATTTATGGTTTAGTCGGCTATAATTCGATTTAAATTTTTGGGTGCCTTCGTAAAGCTTTATTAAAACTAAAACTTTACTAAGGTACCTTCCATGGTAAGAGAGCAACTCTCTGAAAATTTGTCGTCCAAGAGGACAATAATTAACGTCACAGCAAGCAACGCATAGCAACATGGGCTTTTTAGGAAATATTTTCATTCGTGAAAAACGGATTCCTTTTTTTGTTGGCGTGGCGTATATACAAAAGGTAGAAACATGAATAACGTAGAAACAGTAGTAGAAGTAATCGATAAAGAACTTCCAACATTTGCCGATTTTGGTCTTCGCAAAGAGATTATGCAAAGTATCGATCAAGCAGGCTTTAAAACTCCAAGCCCTATCCAACAAATGGTTATCCCCGTTATTATGGAAGGGCGTGACGTCGTTGGTCAAGCACAAACAGGTACAGGTAAAACAGCAGCATTCGGACTTCCGGCACTTAATAAAATGCACCTAAAAGGTGGTATCGAAATCCTTATTATCACTCCAACACGTGAACTTGCGAACCAAGTAAGTGATGAGATTTTTAAATACGGTAAGCATTTGGGTGCTCGTACGGTCACTATTTACGGCGGTAGCTCGTACAACCGTCAGCTTGATCTTATCGATCGCGGCGCACAGGTTATTATTGCTACTCCAGGACGTTTGCTTGATATGTTGAGCCGTGATATGCTCAAAGGTTTTGCCCCTTCTGTTGTTATTTTAGATGAAGCTGATGAGATGCTTGATATGGGCTTTTTGGACGATATCAATGAAATTTTCAGTTATCTTCCTAGTGAGCGTCAAACGTTGTTGTTCTCAGCAACTATGCCTCAGCCGATCAAACAACTTGCAGAGCGTATCTTGGTAAATCCATTTTTTGCCTCTATTACAAAATCTGAAACAACCAATACCGATATTGCACAGCAGTATTATGTTATTGAAGAATCTGAGCGTGACGATGCAATTATCCGTCTTATGGATGCAGAAGATGCTAAAAAAAGCGTTGTTTTCTGCCGTACGAAAAAAGAGGTTGATCGTCTTTCAAACGTGTTGTCAGCAGCTGGTTATTCGGCTAAAGGGCTTCATGGAGATATGGAGCAACGACAGCGTGAGAGCGTTATCAAAGGGGCTAAATCTGATGCGTTTGATGTATTGATTGCAACTGACGTAGCAGCACGCGGTTTGCATATCGATGGTATTACCCACGTTTTCAACTACCATATCCCTTTTGACCCTGAGAGTTATGTTCACCGTATCGGTCGTACAGGACGTGCAGGTAAAAAAGGGGTAGCGATTACACTCGTTACGCCTCTTGAATTTAAAGAGCTTCAACGTATCCGTGCCAAAGTGGGTACGACAATGGAGCATGCATATATTCCTAGTAAGCTTGATGTTAAAAATTCTCAAGTCAATCGTCTTCTTGCAGAGATTGAAAAACAGCATATTTATGATGAAGCACACAAAGTTCTCGATGCACTCAAAGAAGAGTTTGATCAAGATCAAATTGCGTACAAATTGATCTCTGTTTTGATGGAGCGTAATACCGTTGCAGGACCGAATCAAATCGGTATCTCAGCAGAGCGGATGGAAAAAATTCTTAGCAATCTTCAAAGTCGTGGTCATGATGGCGGCAATCGTCGTGGCGGCAGCGGCGGATACCGTGGTAGCAGTAATCGCGGCGGAAGCACTGGCGGCGGATACCGTGGGAATAATGACCGTAATGCAAGCGGCGGCGGAGAGCGTAGCTCTTCAGGCGGCGGATACCGTGGAAATAATGATCGTAATGCAAGCGGCGGCGGAGAGCGTAGCTCTTCAGGCGGCGGAGAACGCGGTGATCGTTCACGCAGCTTCAGCGGTCAAAATCGTTCAGATAGCAGACCACGTAGCTAATCTTCTCATCCCCATAAAGGGATAACTGCATTCCTAGCGACGTAGGAATGACAAGTTAGCCAAAGTTTAAAATTAATTTTTCTTTCAACTCTTGTAAAAACGGCTCCATTGGAGCCACTTTTGCATCTCCAACTCTCTGTTTTATTCCCCACATCGGTTCCGGAAAATAACTATCTTCATTATAGCGGGCCATAATATGCCAATGAACACGCGGTAACATATTACCAAATGAGGCTATGTTGATTTTATCCGGTTTGAAATAGACCAGCATCTCTTTTTCGATAAGATCCAAACAGCTCCAAATCATTGTTTTTTCAAGGGATGAACATTCAGAAAACTCTTTATGAGGAGTGTGTGTAAAGATTTTAAGCCAGGGGATTTCACTTTCGTGACGCTCGATGGTAATAAGAGAATTGGTATAAAACATATCAGACCTTTTAAAAGATCCAATATTGTAGCAAGAGTTTGTTAGTGGTGAGCTTTTCCAGCAAAAGGGACGAGAGCGCTTCCCCATGTGAGACCGCCGCCAAAAGCATCGAGGAGCATAAGATCACCCTTTTTCAGGCGACCTGACTCGTAGATATCGTTGATTGCCATAGGAATCGATGCCCCTGAGGTATTACCATATTTTTCGACAGTAAGGACGACTTGCTCCTCTTTCAGGTTGAGGGCATCGCCAACGGCTTTAATAATACGGTAGTTGGCTTGATGGGGGACGAAGTGCTGAATGGCGTCGGAAGAGATATTATTCTCTTCCAAAATGGCCACAACGTCATTGGTCAGCGTTCGAACAGCGACTTTGAACGTTTCATTTCCCTTCATCTTCATAAAGCATCCTGCACTCTTACGATCAAGATCATCATGAGCTGATCCACTACCGGCATTGGGCGTCATAAGGAGATCGGCATACGCGCCGTCAGAACCCGTATGTATATCAATAATAGCTTCGGATTGTTCATTGGTCGCACTAATGATTGCCGCACCTGCACCGTCACCGAAGAGAATACATGTCCCTCGGTCCGTATAATCGGTTATTGCACTGAGTTTTTCTGCCCCTATGATGAGAATATTTTTCTTCATACCCGATTCGATGAATGCTTTGGCAACACTCAGGGCATAAACAAACCCCGTACATGCAGCGGAAATATCATACGCCATAACTTTTTCAAGTCCTAATTTGGTTGCAATAATGGTTGCAGTGGAGGGCATACAAAAATAATCGGGAGAGATAGTAGCGCATATAACCATATCAATGTCATTTTTAGCGACTCCGGAGCGCTCTATGGCAAGCTCGGCTGCTTTGGCCCCCATATCGCTCGTTGTTTCATTTTCTGCTGCTATATGCCGCTCTTTTATTCCTGTACGTTTAAAAATCCATTCATCCGTTGTATCAACCATTTTTTCAAAATCAGCATTGGTGAGGATTTTGGTTGGGACATAGGCCCCGATAGAGCGGAATGCTGCATACATATAATTACCTTTTTAGTGGGCGCTAGTTTTACTTTTTAGTTCTTCAAGACGATTTTCTATATGTATATTTACACCCGTATCAACGTAACGAATCGCTTGAAAAATAGCATTTTTTACCGCTTTTGGATTGCTTTTTCCGTGACTTACAATAGCACATCCTTTGATTCCGACCAATGGAGCCCCCCCGATTTCAGCGTAATCAATCTCTTTTTTGAGCAGATGAAATACTTTACGCATCAGTAATGCGCCGGTGATAGCAATAGGTGATTTGCGGATATACTCTTTGATAAAGTAGCTGATAGTAGAGGCTACCCCCTCGGATGCTTTAAGGACAAGATTTCCAATAAAGCCATCGCAAACAATGACATCACAAGAGCCATCGAAAATGTTATTTCCCTCGACGTTGCCGATAAATCCTTGCTGACCTTCTAGTAATTTGAACGCTTCTTTGGTAACTTCATTCCCTTTCGAGTCCTCTTCACCATTAGCAAGAAGACCAACTCTAGGTGAGGAAACTTTGAGCATATCTTGGGCATAGTAATAACCCATGATTCCAAATTGGAAAAGGTGCTCTGCTTTACAGTCAACATTTGCTCCAGCATCCATTAAAACACTGCGTTTTCCACTTTTAGTAGGCATTGATGTGACCAATGCCGGGCGTAATACATTTTTTAGCCGCCCTAAGCGTAATGTAGCAAGCGTCATGGTCGCACCACTGTGTCCCGCACTTACAACACCGTCAGCTTGACCATTTCGAACCAGCTCTACTGCTTTGTAGATAGAACTCTCTTGACGCTTAAGGGCATCTGTTGCAGCATCACCCATATCGATGACATCACTTGCTTCGATAATCAAAATCTTGTCTTTATAGCCCTTAGGTAGCAAAGACAAAATCTCATCTTTTTTGCCAACCAAAATCGCTTCGAACTTTTTCTCTTTTAGAGCTTCTATGGTTCCTTTAACAATCGGTTCGGGACCGAAGTCCCCGCCCATTGCATCAATAGCAATTCTGATCATCGATTATTTATACTCACCAGTAACTGGGTTAGCGTAATGAGACAATTTATACGTGCCGTCTTTGTCTTTTACAGGACGAGCAAGTGAAACTTTATAGTGAGTTCTGCGTTTTGCTGCGCGAGTGTGACTCACTCTTCTTTTAGGTACTGCCATGGAAATAATCCCTTTCTGTTTAAATTTAGAACTCTTGTTCTACTGTTTTGCCTTCGCAGTGCGAACAGCAAAAATAATCACTTTTAATCAGTTCAATTTCTGAGTTTAAAAGCTCTTCCATATCAATCATTGACGTTGTGATTTCTACAATATCAAGATCATCATCATTTTCACTTACAATACCGTCTGAAAGATAAAAAGAAAGCTCTTCATTCAGAACTTTCTCAACATTTTCAGCGCATAAATCACAAGATACTTGGATGCTTCCTGATATTGTACCGTTTAATTGGGCGATTTTGCCTTTTTTATGAACCAAAGTCCCTTTAAAAAAAGCATTTTCTACAACAACATCAAATTCCAAAGGGATGGAATTTAAGTGCTTAAACGGAATTAACGTCACTTAAGAGATCTCGCGACCTGAAAAGAAAAACGCGATTTCGTTTTTTGCATTTTCTACAGAATCACTTCCGTGAACGGCATTTGCATCGATATTTTCAGCGAAATCAGCACGGATAGTTCCTGCTTCTGCTTCTTTAGGGTTGGTAGCACCCATTAAATCACGGTTTCTTTGAACAGCGTTTTCGCCCTCAAGAACGGTAATAACAACAGGACCGCTAACCATGAAATCAACGAGGTCGTTGAAGAAAGGGCGAGCTGCATGTACTGCGTAAAATGCTTCAGCGTCTTGACGGCTAAGCTGAACTTTTTTGGTAGCTGCAATTTTAAGACCATCAGTCTCAAAACGATCCAAAATTTTTCCAATGACACCTTTTGCTACGGCGTCAGGCTTGATGATTGATAATGTTTGTTCCATCAATGCTCCTGTTTTGTGTGTAAAAAATAGAACGGAATTATAGCGAAATAATAATTTGAGAAACATTAAGGATTAAGAAAAAGAGAAGAGGGGCATTTTGAA
This sequence comes from Sulfuricurvum sp., assembly GCA_036821965.1. Taxonomy (GTDB): domain Bacteria; phylum Campylobacterota; class Campylobacteria; order Campylobacterales; family Sulfurimonadaceae; genus Sulfuricurvum. The sequence goes on along the minus strand of DAISIO010000002.1, from coordinate 333,365 downwards.
GGCGTATCGCCTCCAAAAAAAGTGATTAATCTACAACGTTAACTTTGTTTGAACGCATTTCTGGTGTAATATCATCACGGTGTGATGGACTCTCACCAATTTCATCCCATGTAATACAACCCTCTGTCGGACAGGCAGTTGCACACGCAGGCGCATCATGGAAACCTACACATTCAACACACTTGTCACCATATACGTAGTAAATTTCTTCACCAGTTGGGTTATCATCCTCGTCAACAATTGCTTCTACTGGGCACTCATCAATACAAGCACCACAATTAATACAGGTATCGTTAATAATTACTGCCATGGGTTCTCCTCTAAATATAATATGGGTAACTATAACAGAAGAATTTTAAAGAGAGCTAAAAAGAAAGAGTTTTCATAGGATTTTTAAGAAAGAGTGTTACCTCTTCGTCCTCCCCCGCGCAAGGCGCAAAGAAGGGGGGGTGATTACAGTCCTAAATAGGCCTTGATATCAGCAACTCTATCGGTTTTTTCCCACGTAAATTCAGGAAGCTCACGTCCAAAATGACCATACGCAGCTGTTTTACGATAAATAGGGCGCAAAAGATCGAGCGATTCAATAATGCCGCGCGGGGTAAGGTCAAAAAGCTCTTTGACGCACGCTTCGATTTTCTCTTCCGCGACGACGGCCGTACCGTGTGTATTGACCATAATGGATATAGGGTGAACAACACCGATAGCGTAGGAAACTTGGATAGTTGCACGATCGCATGCACCTGCTGCTACCAAATTTTTAGCAACGTGACGGGCTGCATACGCAGCAGAACGGTCTACTTTGGTCGGGTCTTTACCGCTAAACGCTCCGCCACCGTGAGGACATGCCCCGCCGTAAGTGTCGACGATGATTTTACGTCCCGTTAATCCTGCATCACCTTGTGGTCCGCCGATAACAAATTTACCGGTTGGATTGATATGATAGACAATATTCGGGCTCATCAACTCGTGTGGAATAACGTATTCGATGACTTCTTTAATAACGTCCGCGTGTAATTTTTCTTGAGAAACATCGGGGGCGTGTTGGGTAGAGACAACGACTGTTTCAACCGATACGGGCTTATCATCAACGTAGCGGATACTTACTTGGGTTTTTCCATCAGGACGAAGATAAGGGATGATTCCCTCTTTTCGTACTTGTGCCAAACGTTCAGCAAGACGGTGAGATAGATAGATAGGCAATGGCATAAGAACATCGGTTTCGCGACATGCGTAACCAAACATCAATCCCTGATCCCCTGCACCGATTTCTCCGCCTGCTTGGTCAACCCCTTGGTTGATGTCGGGAGATTGTTCGCCAATACCGTTTAGGACAGCACATGAACGGTAATCAAATCCATACGTTGCATCCGTGTAGCCGATTTCTCGAACTACTTGTCGGACAATCTCTTGCATCGGAGCGTATGCAGTCGTTTTAAGCTCACCGGCAATGACACAAAAGCCATTGGAGACGAGGGTTTCACAGGCTACATGCGCTTTGCTGTCGTGTTCAATAATGTAATCTAAAATCGCATCACTGATTTGGTCGGCCATTTTGTCCGGATGTCCTTCGGTAACCGATTCAGAGGTAAAAATGTACTCTTTTGGCATAACTATCCTTGGGTAAAATTTTGAAATTTTGTCATTAAGCGGATTATAGCAAACCCTATTTTAAGAAATCCCTCTCCCAAAAAAACTCTATCCAGTCCGTGGCTTCATATAAAGAAAAATCGGGTTGAATGTGTGCGGTGGATTTGGTGAAAAGTGCAGCCGTTTGAAAAAGTATGTTAGGATATTTGGCGTGCAAAACCTTTAAAAGGGCATGAAGTGTTTGTCCGCTATCGACAATATCATCGACGATTAAAACCCTCTTGGAGTAGGAAAAATCGCACTCTCCGATGATAGTAATGGCGGAGCGCCGGCTCTCCCCGTCATAGCTTTCACATCGAACACTCTGAAGTTCACGCACCTCTAAAACCATAGATAAAGCATGCGCCAATGTCATCCCGCCGCGCGCAACAGCCACAATGGTATCAGGATTAAACGACTCGCAAAGTTTTCCAAGAGCCGGAATATCGTTTTTAAATTGGTCATAATTATAGGTTATCATCTCAAAATCATACCGTAAGTGCATTTACGCTATAATGAAAAACTTATTTTAAAAGGCAATTAATGCAAAAATTAGCCATTATCGGTAAACCAAATGTTGGCAAAAGCTCTTTGTTCAACCGTTTGCTGAAACAGCGTGACGCGATTACCTCCGAGCAAGCAGGGACAACGCGCGATGTCAAAAAACGTGTCGCCGTAATCGTCGATAAACAAGTCGAAATTCTCGACACAGGCGGATTGGACGAGGGGTGCGAACTTTTCGACCGAATCAAAGAAAAATCGCTCGAAGCGGCGCACAAAGCGGATATTATTCTCTTTATGGTGGACGGTAAAAGTCTTCCCGAAGAAGACGATAAAAAGCTTTTTTATGAGCTTGAAGCGATGGGAAAATCGATCGCGTTGGTTGTCAATAAAATTGATAACGACAAGATGCAAGAGAAGCTTTGGGAGTACTACGAGTTCGGTACCAATAATATTTTCGGTATTTCTGTTTCTCACAATCGTTCTATTTTACCCTTGTTAAACTGGGTCGCTTCGGTACTTCCTGAATCGGCAATTGTCAAGCCTGAGGTAGAAGTGAATGAAGAGGAAGAGGATGAAATGGATAATTTTGATTCGTTTGTACAAGAGTATGACGATGAAGAATCTGACGATGACGATGATATGGACGACGAAGATGACGACGGAGAGATGAACGGTGATCTTGCCGAAATGGAAGAGGCGTTCAAGGGTCTTGTAAAAGAATATGAGCCCGGCAATGCGGACAAAATGAAAGTTGCCATCATCGGTCGTGTCAACGTCGGAAAAAGTTCGCTTCTTAACGCGCTTCTCGGCGAAGAGCGTTCGGTTGTAAGTTCCGTAGCAGGGACAACGATTGACCCCATCGATGAAGAGGTTGAGTATAAAGATAAGAAAATCACCTTCATTGATACAGCCGGGATACGTAAACGCGGTAAAATTTTAGGAATCGAAAAATACGCTTTGATGCGTACGGAAGAGATGCTGGAAAATGCCGATATCGCCTTGCTCGTTCTCGATGCGTCCCAACCGTTTATGGATTTGGACGAAAAAATCGCCGGATTTGTCGATAAAAATCGCCTTGCGTGTTTGATTGTCCTCAACAAATGGGATATGGCACCCAAAGAAGATTATGAAAAAATTATCCTTGAAGTACGGGATCGATTTAAGTTTTTGAGCTACGCCCCAATCATTACAATTTCGGCACAAAGCAAGCAGCGCGTTCATAGAATTTTCGATATGTTGCTCAAAATTAATGAGAATTATTCACAGCGTATTCCGACGAGCAAGCTCAATGAAGTTATCCAAGCGGCATTAAAAAGACACATTTTGCCAAGTATCAACGGTATGAATATCCGTCTCTATTTCGCAACACAGTACGATATTCGTCCACCGCGTATCGCATTGATTATGAATAAGCCACAAGGGCTCCATTTCAGTTACCGCCGTTATTTGACGAATCAGATGCGAGAGCAGTTTGATTTTGAGGGGACACCGGTACTCTTTAAAGCAAAAAGCAAAAATGTAAGTAAAAAACCGCAGACATATAAGAAAAGAGCAATGTGGTAAAAAGGTAAAGCCGTTAAAACGGTTTTACAATCACCAATGCAACAATACCGATTAGCAGAAGCGTCGGCACTTCATTATACATCCGAAAAAACTTCCCGCTTTTATAGGCAGCATTCTCTTTAAGTTTGAGGCGATAATGTCCGAGTGAGAAAAAATAGACGATCAAAATAGCTACGAGTATCATTTTAGCGTACATCCATCCTCCCATAGCAAATACATTCATTCCGTAATGGGCGGTAGACTTTGCAATCAATGCGATACCTGATAGTAACGTTGCCCAGAACGCGGGAACGCCGATGTATTTATAAATTTTCATCTCCATTACTTCAACGACTTCTAGAAATCCGTTGTTCTGATTGTTTTCAACGTGATAAACAAACAGACGGGGAAGATAAAAGAGGACGGCAAACCACGACACCATTGAGATAATGTGAAACCAAAGCATCCAGTTGTACATAAGTTATATCCTATATAGTAAAGTAGCGAAGAGTAGCGAAAAAAGAATTAGGCTGCGGTAAAGAAAAGAGGGTGGCTTTAAAGATGTTTACGCACCCATGCAATGATTTGAGAGGCTGGGAGTGCACCGCTAAACTGATCAATAATACGGTGATTTTTAAAGGCGATAACGGTAGGGATGGAGCGGATACCAAAACGTCCTCCAAGTTGCTGAACCTCTTCGGTATTGATTTTGATAAATTGCGCTTTGAGGGGGAAGCTTCGTGCTGCTTCTTCGAAGGAGGGAGCCATACTTTTGCACGGTCCGCACCACGGCGCCCAAAAATCGGCGATAATCAAACGCTCATCATTCAGCATCAGCCGATCAAACGAAGCCGTATCAACAGAGAGCGGTTTGGTGTCAAGTAAAGAGCCTTTACAGTGACCGCAAGCAGCTTTTGCGTAAGTATCTTTGATAGGGATTGCATTCACGCCCCCGCAGTGGGGGCAAACAACGTTAATCTTATTCATGGATAATTACTCGGCTGCTTCTGTCTCAGCGACTTCTATATCGCGTAGTGAAGTGGCGTGATGATCTTTCATTTTATCGTGCACTCTTCCAAGTGCTTTGTTGGCACGATCAATAGCCAAATCAATAGCAGTATCAATATTTTGGTCGTTATCAGAGATGACAATCGGTTGAGCATGAGCGATGTGTATATCAAATTCGACATTCACCCCTAGTTTTTGTTTTTCTTTTGATATTAAAACATTGACCGTTGTTATGTCAAGATGATAACGTCTGAAATTTTCGATAGCGGTGGCAATATGATCATTAAGATGAGGAGTAAGGGTAATCTCTTTGGAGCGAATTTGAACATTCATAGTAAATCCTTTTAGAGTTGATATATTGATAATTTAACACACTTTTTCTTAAGAGGAAGCTTAAGTCACTATTCGGTAAAATTATTCTTATTCAAGGAGTTACAGTGCGCGTTTTAACAGGTATTCAGCCATCAGGCGATTTGCATATAGGAAACTATTTTGGCTCAATCCTCCCGATGATCCAATCGCAAGATGAGCATGAGGTATTTGCATTTATTGCCAATTACCATGCGATGTCTTCTCTCAGTGACGGCGGGCGTTTGAGTCATCTTACGATGCAAGCGGCAACGGACTTTTTAGCATTGGGGATGAATCCCGATAAAAGTACATTTTGGGTGCAGTCGGATGTGAAAGAGGTGTTGGAACTTTACTGGATACTCTCTGGATTTACCCCGATGGGATTACTGGAGAGAGCCCACAGTTACAAAGATAAAACAGCCCGCGGGATTGCTTCCAATCATAGCCTTTTTTCGTATCCTGTACTGATGGCGGCAGATATCTTGCTTTTTGGCTCACAAGTCGTCCCTGTGGGAAAAGATCAGATTCAACACGTCGAGATCGCGCGGGATATTGCCCTCAAATTTAACAACCAATACGGTGATATTTTTACTCTCCCTGAATTCCAAGTCGATGAAAATGTTGCGACTGTCCCCGGTACAGACGGGCAGAAGATGTCGAAGAGCTATGGCAATACCATCACTATTTTCGGTGAAGAAAAATCGCAGCTTAAAACGGTCAAAAAGATTGTGACGGAAGTGATCGGCGTGGAAGAGCCCAAAGAATTTGAAACGTGCAATGTGTATAATATTGTCAAACTTTTTTTGGATGAGAATGAGCGTATTGCGTTGCAAGATCGTTATACGCGCGGGGGTGAGGGGCATGGGCATTTCAAGCTCTATCTTGCTGAAGTGTTGTGGGAATATTTTCGTCCCTATCGCGAGAAGCGTTCATATTATGAAGCGCATCAGGATGAAGTGCGAGAGATTTTAAAAAATGGTGCGTTAAAAGCCAGTGCTATTGCGCAGCCGATTATTGAAAAAGTCCGTTCGGCAACGGGAATAAAATACTAAAATTAGGTATAAACATAAGCGCGGTATACTGTGCGTGGGCTTCCCGCCGAGGGAAACTTAGCGTTAGCGTAGCCAACGGGATTTTATTCCGATGGCGTGAATAAAGGAAACAAATGAAAAATTATATTATCAAACAAATCGCCGATTCAGCAGCAACGAAACAAGCTATTTTAGAGAATGAGACTCTTTTGGATGCTATTGTAACGGTGGCGCAAGAGTGCGTTGCGGTGTATCGTAAGGGGAAAAAAACAATGTTGGCGGGTAATGGTGGCTCGGCGGCGGATGCACAGCATATTGCGGCAGAATTGGTCGGGCGTTACGGATTTGATCGCCCCTCTATCCCTTCGCTTGCATTGACGACCGATACCTCGAATTTGACGGCTATTGGCAATGATTACGGGTATGACAAAGTATTTTCCCGTCAGCTCGAGGGGATGGCGCAGGAAGGAGATTTGTTTATCGGTATCTCTACCTCGGGTAACTCTCAAAATATCATCAATGCTTTTGAATCGGCTAAAGAGCGCGGAGTCATAACGGTGGCACTCGTGGGACGTGACGGGGGAAAAATGGCGCAAATGGCAGATTTCGCACTCATCATCCCTTCAAATGCGACACCACGTATTCAAGAATCTCACATCCTTATCGGACATATTCTTTGTGACATCATCGAAAAAGAGCTATTTGGAGGGGGGGTTGCGTAAAGCACTCTTTCTTGACCGCGACGGTGTTGTCAATGTCGAGAAAAACTATCTTCATAAAATAGAGGATTTTGAACTGATCGACGGGATCATCGAGATATGTCGTGCGTATCAAGACAATGGCTATCTCATCATCATCGTCACCAACCAGTCGGGAATTTCACGCGGGTATTATAATGAAGAAGATTTTGCCATCTTAAGTAAATGGATGATAGAACATTTCAAAGCGCACGGTATCACTATCACCCATATCTATCACTGTCCTCATCATGAGAGTATTGATGGTGTTTGCGAGTGCCGAAAACCTAAACCGGGGATGTTTTTAGAGGCACAAAAAGAGTACGATTTGGATATGGCCGGCTCGGTGATGATCGGCGATAATGAGCGTGATATCGAAGCGGCATTGCGTGCAGGGGTCGGTATGAATATCCTTTTATCTACGGATGCAACCCAATCGCGTGCCAATCGTATTATCCATACATTGCAAGAGCTTTTATAATGCTTATCCTTAATACCGGCGGTACTTTTAACAAACGATACAACCCTCTTACGGGAGAACTTTTTGTCCCTTCGGATAACCGTGCAATTGCAGAAATACTACAATCATTAGTAATAGAAATTGATGTTCAGGGAATACTCTATAAAGACTCTTTGGAGATGAGCGAGGAAGATCGCTTCTTGTTGGCGGATACGATAGCCAAGAGCGATGAAAAAGTTATTATTGTTATTCACGGTACCGACACGATGGATTTGAGTGCTGAGGCTGTTGCACGGCTAGGGTTAAAAAAAACCGTTATTTTTACGGGGGCAATGGTCCCTTTTTCTATTAATCCCATTGAAGCCACGGCAAATCTCTCAATGGCGATAGGGTTTGCTCTTCGCTCTTGCAGCGGTGTGTACATTGTGATGCAGGGGATTTGTGGACAATACAATTATGTCCGAAAAAATAGAGAGTGCGGGAAGTTTGAATATGTCTAAGGTCAAATGCAATCATTGTCATCTGGAATTTAGCGATTCGGTGATGATCCATGACGGGGAGTATCGTTTTTGCTGTAACGGGTGTCGGGGAATTTTTCATCTTCTTAAAGATGAAGGGTTGGAGAGCTTTTATTCCAAAATGGGGGATACGACCCTTGCCCCTCCAACGGAACAGTTTGAAGCGAGTTCCAATTTTGATACCCCAGCATTTGCGGAGCGTTTTATCACAAAGAGTCCAGAGGGTTGGCAGCAAGTCTCTTTGGTCATCGAGGGGATACATTGTGCGGCGTGTGTTTGGCTCAATGAAAAGGCGCTACATAAAATGCCGGGAGTGATCGAAGCCCATATTAACTATACCAACAACAAAGCGCGTATCACATGGGACGGCGAATCTTTGAAACTCTCCTCTATTATCGATATGATTCGCGCCATCGGGTACAACGCATTTCCCTACGACGCATCACTCCAAGAGGTGCGGGTCAATAAAGAGCGCAAAGAGTATTATCTACGTATGGCGGTGGCAACGTTTGCGACGATGAATATGATGTGGATCGCCGTCGCTCAATATGCAGGATATTTTAGCGGGATCACACAAGAGATCAAAACAATACTCAATATCGCGGAGTGGATTTTAGCCACTCCGGTACTCTTTTACAGCGGATGGGTTTTTTATCGTGGAGCCTATTACGGGTTGAAAAACAAAGCGATAACGATGGATTTACTTGTCGTTACGGGTTCAAGTGCCGCCTATCTTTACTCTATTTACATTACCCTGTTTGAAAAAGGGGAAGCCTATTTCGATTCGGTGGCGATGATCATTACCTTTGTTCTCTTTGGAAAATTTCTCGAAGTGTTAAGCCGTAAAAATGCTGCCGATACGCTGGATATGATGAGCAGGAATATCCCTTCGCAAGTGTGTGTTGTAGAAGGAGATAGTATCCGTGAGGTTAATGTTAATGAGGTCAAGGTCGGGGAGATACTCCGAATCCGTAGCGGGGAACGGTGTGCAATTGACGGTGTAGTTACAAGCGGCGAGGGAAGTTTCGATGAGTCGAATCTCACAGGAGAATCGGAACCGATTTTTAAACATCCTGGCGATACCATTATCAGCGGTACGACGAGTATCGATGCCCTTTTGTATTACCGGGCCACAAAAGATTTTGCCAACTCAACCCTATCGCATCTCGTCAATTTACTCGAGAATGCAATGGCAAAAAAACCGAATATTGAACAGTTGGCGAACAAACTCTCCCAACATTTTTCCTCGACCATTTTATTTTTAGCCATTGCAACGTTCTGGGTGTGGTATTTTTGGCCGCACAGTTTTGATCGCTCTTTGATGGTTGGGATTTCGGTGATTATTATCGCCTGCCCGTGTGCTCTCGCACTGGCGACTCCCGTTGCAACCTTGGTGGGACTTGCTTTGGGAGTGAAGAGGGGAATCCTTTTTAAATCGGCCGCCCAAATTGAGACGATGGCAAAAGCATCGATGCTTGTCCTTGATAAAACAGGGACGATTACCCAAGGTCGCCCTGAAGTGGTGTATGCGACGATACATACCGACTGTAATCCTCAGATTCTCTATTCGTTGACAAAAGCGTCCAAGCATCCCATTAGCCGTGGGGTTGCGGAGTATTTGGAGCGTACTGAGGGTTTATTTGAACAAAATTCATTAGAAGAGATCAAAGAGATTCCTGCACGAGGGGTTGTCGCACGGGTAAATGAGGTGATGATTGCCGGAGGGAATGCACTTCTTATGAAAGATATTGGGATTCGTGTTGATTCCTCAAGCGATAAGAGCCTCTTTTATTATGCACACAATGGTGTCTTGGTTGCAACGTATGAACTACGCGATCTCCCAAAAGAGCGTGCATCTGAATCCATAGCGTCATTGAAAAAATTTGGTTTACGTGTCGTGATGCTAACAGGGGATCATGAATCAGCTGCCGTGCGTGTGGCACGTGAAGTGGGGATCGATGAGGTACATGCGCATCTAAGCCCTGAACAAAAAGCGGAGTTTGTGGCATCAGCCCATAATGAGGGGCATGTTGTTGTTATGGCGGGCGATGGTGTGAATGATCTGTTGGCTCTTGCCCGCGCCGACATAGGAATCGCGATGGGCAATGGGAGTGATATCGCCATAGAGGTGAGTGATGTTGTCTTGCTAAACGACTCGCTTGTTTCTTTGGTCGAAGCATTCGCAATAGGGCGCCGAACGTATGGGTTGATCAAGCAAAATTTGGGAATTTCGTTGCTCTATAATTCGATTACAATTCCGCTGGCCATGATGGGATATGTGATCCCGCTTATTGCGGCGATTTCGATGTCGTTTAGTTCGCTTCTCGTCGTCGGTAACTCGATGCGAAGCCGTTGGATGTATAAATAAAGGGGTACAAATGGACAGTTGGGTAGTCGCGATGATGTTAGGAGCATCTCTTTTTTTAGGGGCTGTAGCATTAGCCGCATTTTTATGGGGAATTAAAAACGGTCAATTTGACGATGAGAAAAAGATGATGTCACAAGTCCATTTCGATGATGAGAAAGAACTCAACGATTTGGCCGATCAGCAGCGTAAAAAAGAGGTGTTAAAAAAGAGAGTGTATAAACCGGAATAAAAAGAGAAGAAGTTCAAAGTCAAAGGGGGCTTTTGCTCCCTTTGGCGTTTAAATTACTTGATGCCTGCTACGTACGAAGCAACTGCTTTGATGTCAGCGTCAGACATAGTAGCCACTTGACCTTTCATCAATGCGCCCATACCAGCTTTGTTTTGTGTACCGGCTTTGTATGCTTTCAAAGAAGCTTCGATAACTGCTGCTTTTTGACCTTTTACGATCGCTGATTTACCAAGAGCCGCTTTTTCGAAGCTAGCACCATGACATGCAGCACATTTAGCAGTTAATGCTTTACCATCGGCAGCCATCAATGACATACCAGCGAACAACATTGCAAGAGCAATTTTTTTCATTTGTTTCTCCGTATAAAAATTTCGCCCCATTATAATCGCATCCATCTTAAAAGAGACTAATGTTTTCGTGTTTTAATGGAAGCTTTGTTACAATACTACACTCATACCCTCAAGGACATTGCATGCGCTACAGTGACGTTGATTTTAATACTAAAACCATCCTTATTACAGGAGGGGCCGGATTTATCGGTTCAAATCTCGCTTTTTATTTTCAGGAGAATTATCCTGAGGCACGCGTGGTTGTACTGGACTTGTTTCGCTCCAATCTTACCCTCTCCAATGGTAATCTAAAAAGTTTCGGTCATTTTAAAAATTTGATCGGCTTTCGCGGCGACGTCATCAGCGGTGACATTAACGATAAAGGCTTGCTGGCACTTCTTTCATCGCGCTACAAATTTGATACTATCTATCACGAGGCGGCGATTTCAGATACGACGGCAGAGGAACAGGATTTGATGATCCAGACCAATGTCAATGCGTTTGTCGATTTGCTCGAGATGGCAGTAGCGCATGGGGCAAATATGGTTTACGCCTCTTCGGGTGCGACGTATGGGGATGCCCCATCGCCGCAAGTCGTAGGACGTGAAGCACCACAAAATGTTTATGGATTTTCAAAACTGATGATGGATCATACCGCGCGCCAATATGCACAAAAATACACTAATATCAGCATTGTGGGGTTGCGTTATTTCAATGTATATGGCCCACGGGAATTTTTCAAAAATAAAACCTCTTCTATGGTAGTGCAGTTTGGTCATCAGCTCCTCTCCGGTAAGAATCCGAAATTGTTTGAAAATTCCGATCAGATTTTGCGTGATTTTATTTACATCGAAGACATCATACAGGCGAATATTTTAGCGGCAGCTCCACGCGAGTCGGGTGTGTTTAATGTGGGGACGGGGAAGGCACGATCCTTTCAGTCGATGGTAGATATTTTGCAGCGGGAGTTGGGAACTTCTTATGTGTGCGAATATATGCCAAACCCTTATATCGGACGGTATCAATTTCATACCGAAGCCGATATACAAACTACCCGTGATGTTTTAGGCTACGCTCCCCGCTTTGAATTTGAAGAAGGGATACGGGCGTATACCCCGGAAATTAAACGGTTGTTCGAGGAGGAGCTCTCATGAGAGTGCTTCAAAAGGCTCGTCCCCGTATCCTCGTTATCGGGGATTTGATGATTGACCATTATCTCTGGGGAGGGTGTGAACGTATCTCTCCCGAAGCTCCTGTTCAGGTCGTTGATATTGCGCGCGAAACAACGGTTCTGGGCGGTGCGGGGAATGTCATAAATAATCTCGTAGCCCTCGGTGCGAGCGTTGATGTGGCCGGAGTTATAGGTGACGATGAGAGCGGTGAAGAGCTAAAAGAGATGCTTCTGGCTTTGGGTGTATCACATGATGGCTTGGTCGTTCAAAAAGGGCGTAAAACCTCTAAGAAAAGCCGCATTGTCGCCTCAAATCAACAAATTCTTCGTTACGATCGAGAGTCTAAAGATCCGATTTCGCAGGAGAGTGTAAATAGGGTGGTAGAGTATGCTACGGACGTGATGGGGCAATGTGACATCGTTATCCTCTCCGACTATGGCAAAGGGGTGATTACAGAAGAGGTAGCGCAGGGGATAATTACGTGTGCGCGCGAAATGGGTAAAAAAGTGCTTGTCGATCCCAAAGGGAAAGATTACACCAAATACCGTGGCGCAACCCTTCTCACTCCCAACAAAAAAGAGGCTTCCGAAGCGACAGGGATTAGTATCCATGATGACGCATCACTGCAAGAAGCATTGCTGACTCTCAAAGAGACGTGCGATTTGGAATGTTCGATGATTACCCTCTCTGAAGACGGGATTGCGATTTACGATGAGACGATGCGCCGTTTTCCTACCGTAGCACGCGAAGTTTTTGATGTGACGGGGGCAGGGGATACGGTGATCGCCTCCCTGGCATTCGGACTCAGCGCGTGCATGAGCATTGATGATGCGGCGCGCTTTTCCAACCGTGCTGCGGCTGTGGTAGTGGGTAAAATCGGTTCCGCTACGGTTACGCTCGAAGAGATCGAAGAGTACGAAGCGTCATTGCACCAAAGTGACTCAAGAGCGCATTTAAAAACGCAAAGCGAGATCGTCGATATTGTGGCACGGCTTAGAGAAAAGAATAAACGGATTGTGTTTACCAACGGCTGTTTTGATATTCTCCACGTCGGGCACGTCAAATACCTCCAAGAAGCGAAAAGTTATGGGGATGTTCTCATTGTAGGGCTCAATACCGATGACTCTGTGCGGATTCTGAAGGGTCCCACCCGTCCCGTAAACAATCAAGAAGACCGTGCGTACATACTGGGTGCCCTTGAAGCGGTGAACTATGTCGTGATGTTTAGCGAGGAAACACCGTATGAACTGATCAAAAGCATTGCTCCTGATATTCTCGTCAAAGGGGGCGATTACGAAGGCAAATCGGTCGTTGGGGCAGAGTTTGCCAGGGAGCTGCGACTGGTGCAGTTTGTGGACGGTAAAAGTACGACCGCAACGATAGAGAGAATAAACAAATCCAAAGGAACACTATGTTAAAAAAACTGCTTTTATCCGCGATGATCGTCGCTAGCGCGTTTGCTGCACATCAACTCGAAATCAATGTCAATGATAAAGATCTTGAAGGGCAGCTTCGTCTCGATATGTATCGTATGGGAAATGTAATGGAAGGGACCTATATAGGAGCCCGTTTTTTAAATGGGGATAATAATAATTCTCAAACGATAGCCAACCCTGATCCATTGATGGAGGTTTCGTTTATGGTGCAACGTCCGGTACGGGGTGTTCCGGGTTTGAAACTAGGGCTTGGCGTCAAGGGGGAATATGTCCAATTTGACGGATATACCTATGCTGCAATTCCGTTGGGTGCAGAAGCGGAGTTAGAATTACCACTCAATACACCGTTCCCTTTTTATATAGGGGGGGCACTCTATTATGCCCCTTCATCTCTCTCGTTTCAAGACGGAGATGCGTATATGGAGAGTCGTCTTCATCTCGATATCGAGCCGATCGATAACGGACGACTCGTAGTAGGGTATCGTAAAATCGATACCGATTTAGAGAATCGTAATGTCACCTACAATGATTCATGGTATTTTGGATTTAAATTATATTTTTAACTGCCTCTATCACCTCGCTAGAGGTGATACTTTTCATACACTCATGATGTTTCAGAGGGCATTCACGCTTCATACAGGGTGAGCACTCCATTTCATGCCGCACAATCACACTTTTTTCATTTTTCCATTGTGAGGTTTCACTATGGTTCGTCGGACCGAAGATGGCAACGGTCGGAACTTGATATGCCGCTGCTACGTGCATCGGGCCGCTGTCGTTGGTGATAAACAAATCAAGCCCTCCGATCATCGAACACAACTCCTGCACCGATGTTTTCCCTGCCAAATTGGTCACATTGACACCCTTAAGCCGTGACTCGATGTCATTTGCCATCTCCACTTCATTAGGGCCGCCAAAAATCACTATAGCATACCGATCACTCAAAATGCGCGCCACTTCGGCAAACTTTTCAGGATACCACCGTTTGGCGCTCCCGTAGGTTGCCCCCGGATTGATTCCCAATGTCGGCCGTTCAAAGATGTGTGGCTGGATATGCAATTTTAAAGATCCGATTTCGAGAGGTTTGGTCGTTAGGCTTTGGGCGATGTCCGAATATTGCTCTACGAGATGCGACGGGTGAGAAGGTTTGATCGAATGGGTTAGCAATAGAGATGTGTGTACGCTTTTACGCCCTGCCGTGATAGGGGTTCCGCTCCAACGTGCTAAGAGTGAGGAGTAGAGCTGATTACGAAAGGTGATCCCAATATCATGCGCACCAAGTTCTTTTGCAAATTTGTAGGTATTGAGAAAGCGGTTTCCCCTTTTTTTCGTCTCATCCACATAATGGCGGACACATCGGGGATGATGTTTGAGAGCTTCGATACTGATGTAGGATCCGACCAGTGTCAGCTCTGCATCGGGATAGACTTTGCAGAGTGCTTCGATAGCAGGGGTCGCCATTACCGCATCGCCGAGCCAATTGGGGAGGATGATGAGAATTTTCACGCTTGTGCCTTATAGTTGTAGGTCGGTGAAGAGGTCACATTCCATGTGATATGTAAAATTCCTCTGGGTGTTGAGCAGATCAAAAGATGTTCTTCCTCTTTTGTACGGTATTGGATAAATTTTGCATCGCACAGGTGTGAAAGGATGGTTTTGTATGCCTCAAAGGCACTCCGTTTTCGTATCCCTTCACGGTTATCGATCAGTCCGTATCCCGGGGCGATAAGCTGATGCCAATAGACACAGTTCACTTTTTGTGTGGCAAAAGATAGGAGATAATAACGAACCATAAAATTACTGTAATCCTCTTCGGTGACACATTCTGTTTCGCTGGTCGGTGCGTAGGGGGCGCTATTTTTGATCGGCCAGTTGGTTTCGGTAATAATAATCTCGTTCGAAGCTTTCGGGCTCAGTCGTATCAGTGAACACAATAGGTTGATTTTACGGAAAAGATTAAAGCCCATTTGGCTGTTTTCAGGTGCACCGCGCCTGTCAACATAGAGGAGCGTTCCCAGTGCATCAAAACGGATGTTTTTAAAATTAAACAGCGTATGAGCAGTGAAGTGAAATTCAAAATCGATGACATTGGAACCGATGAGTTTGAGATGAGGGAATCTCTCTTTTTTGAGATGATACGCGATTGCATAAAAGTTCAGGTATTCATTGACACTGAAAAATCCCCACTTGGCACGGTTGATGGTGCTTCCGATGACATAACACTCACAGACGCCATTCAGCGCGTCGAAAATTTGGGTCATATGGTCTTTTGTCATTGTTGCAGAGGTGATGTGTTCACGGTCTTGCAATAGCGTCACTGTGATATGTTTCTCTTTGAATGTTTTGATAAATTTTACATATTCATCCAGTTTTTCCATCTCCCACAGAGGGATGCGGATCAGAAGTTTTTGAACGCCCAGCTCATCGATCAGATAGGGGGTTGTATTGGGCTCTTTGTCGAGGTTGACTCCCATGCCGAAAAAATGTTCTCCTGTGATGGAGCGCCTAGGGATAAACGGCATGAGCAACAATGCGATAGGGAGAGTGAGCAGTGCGATACAAAATGTTTTGATGAGTGAGGGGAGGGCACTGCGACGCATTCGACGTTTTAATGCTTTATCTTTGATAATGGCGGGCTGATCGGAATAATAATCCCATGCGAACGGTGTTTTCATATATTAATTGTACCCATTTCTTACCTTCAATCGGGTAAAATATGGGTAACAAAGTGAGGTGAGAAGATGAATATATTGGTAGTCCGTAACGACAAACTGGGTGATTTTATCACGGCACTGCCGACGTTGTATGTTCTAAAACATCATAATCCCGCTAACCGTATCATTGCCCTTGTCGCTCCTCTCAACCGTTCTCTCGCCGAAGCGTGCGATTTTATTGATGTGGTGATTGTCGATAGCGGGGAAGATATTTTAGCTCTGGCATATAAAATCAAAAAAGCAAATGTTGATGCCTCTATCACTCTTTTTTCCAATACCCGTGTCGCATTAGCACAGTGGATCGCCCGTATTCCTATTCGTATCGCCCCCGCCACCAAAATAGCCCAAATCTTTTACAACCGCCGTATCACGCAGCGCCGCAGTGAAGTGAAGATGGCGGAGTTTGAGTATAATCTTCAACTGACCAAAGCTCTTTTTTTTGATATTAGCCTCAATTTCCCCAAACCTCTTTTGCATTTCGACGAGGATGCTTTTATGGCATTTTGTGAGGAATATGCACTTACTAGACCAATTGTCGCTTTCCATCCCGGTTTCGGAGGCTCATCGGATGCAAACTGGACATTAAATGAATACATCGAATTGGTGAAAATAGCCGAATCCAATGAGAATATTGATATCGTAATGACATTCGGTCCCGATGAAGAAAAACTTTACAACGAAGCGAAAGAGTTATTGGGTGAGAGCAGGATTATCCTCTATCGTTCTCGCGGAAGTATTGTGGATTTCGCAGCCCTATTGAGTCGGTTCAAACTTTTTATCAGTACCTCTACGGGGACGTATCATCTGGCCAGTGCCAGCGGATGTGAGACGTTTACTTTTTTTGGAGACACCCGCTTCGCCTCCTCTGCACGGTGGAAAAGTATCGGCGAGGAGAGCAAACAGCACCATTTTATGATTCCTCTCGATGTACAGGGACGTTCAGAAATGTTTGTGCATGTCAAACAGGAGCTGAAAAATTTCCTTTTAAGAGGTTTTTGAGTCTCTTTTTAAAATTTTTGACCCGCTTGTTGGCATCGTTGTGTTTTTTCATTTCGGCGATCGTCACTGCAACGTTAAATCCGCTCAGTCGTGCATATTCGCGTCCCATAATCTCTAATTCTTCATCGCTTGCCCAGAGTTTGTTGAAATTCTTACACCCCTCTAAAGGGGTAATCTCTCTAAACTCCATCCGATTGATATCGACGATCGAAAATTGATAGCCACTTTCCCCTCTTTTAATCAGAATGTTTCCGGGGGAGTAGTCCAGATGCCAAACCCCTTTTTGGTGCAAATGATACGTATAGGCCGCAAAAGCTACAAAAATAGCTTCACGATCTTCCAGCGGTTCAAGCAATGGGGTTCGGATCGTGAAATCGTAATCGAAAAATTCGGAAATAAAAAAGCTCTCTCCCAGCAGACCCGATTCGTAAAATTCGATTAAAGCGATGGGGGAGGGGGTAGAGATACCAAGTTCTTCAAGCCGCAGGGCGTTGTGATACGATTTATAAGCTTTTCCTTTGCGAAAATGGGTGTAGACAATACGATTGAGAAGATGGGGAATTTTAAACGATTTGACGACGGTTTTTACACCCCTAAGTTCAATGATTTTGAGCTCATTACGTGCTTTGTGGATAGAATGTTCATCGACTGTAAAAATTTCTCGGATCGATTCAAAAGAGGCTTTTAAATAGGTGTATTTATGTTTGTATTCATAATAGGTACTCATAGTGTTTAGAAAAATCCTTAAGTGAGCGTATGGTATGATACTTTATTATTGCTGAAAAGGGAGAAAATTGTGATCTCGGTTGTTATGTACCATCACATCAATAGCGATGATCTGCCCCTTTCCAACTCCGATGCGATGATGGAAGCGCATTTACAGGTGATAGCCGAGCGCTATATGACTCTTTTCCCTGGTGAAACATCCGCTTCTCCTGCAATCTGCCTTACGTTCGATGATGCCTATTATGATTTTTACTATTATGTGTTTCCACTGCTGAAAAAATACAATCTTAAAGCGGTACTTGCCGTTCCCGTTG
The DNA here is from genome assembly GCA_036821965.1 of Sulfuricurvum sp. Classification (GTDB taxonomy): domain Bacteria; phylum Campylobacterota; class Campylobacteria; order Campylobacterales; family Sulfurimonadaceae; genus Sulfuricurvum. The sequence goes on along the minus strand of DAISIO010000002.1, from coordinate 315,298 downwards.
CTTATATTCTCGATGATACTAATCTTGATCCGCACATTCGGCTATCACTTAAACATTATGAGATTTATGAGAATTTCAAAAGCTTTGCTCCGTTTTGTACGTATGTTGAATTGAAAGAGATGATTGATAGCGGTCATGTTACGGTCGCATCGCATTCTATGAATCATCTGAATCTGACGGATGAGGGAGTCGATTTGGAGAGAGAAATTTTCGGCTCAAAAGTAGTCCTGGAAGAGAAACTCGGATATCGTGTCGATTCATTTGTGTTGCCGTATGGAAAATATAATGATGTTGCGGTAAAACTTGCCCGTCAATATTATCCGTATGTTTTTCGTATTGGTAATGCCTTAAACCCTTCGTGGGAAGGGATCGGCGGATTGGTCTATCGGATCAAAGGGGATGCGCTCAAAACACCAGATGAGTTATTTAAGCCCCTAAAGCAGCTCGGATTTTGGTTTAAAACATTAGCAAAAATTGTGAAGAGTTAGTATGAATGTATCGGCAGTGATGATCGTTAAAAACGGGGCTAGAACGATCCGTAAGTCATTGGAGAGTTTACGCGAATTTGATGATGTCATAGTCTATGACAACGGCTCTACCGACGAAACGCGATCAATCGCCCGTGAATTTCCTAATGTAAACCTGATCGAGGGGGAGTTTGACGGATTTGGAATGACGAAAAATCGTGCGGCTTCTTTTGCCAAGCATGACTGGGTATTGATTATCGACAGTGATGAGGTAGTGGATGAGCGATTATTACACGCATTAAAAACCAAACGGTTGGATTCTCAGACAATTTACATTGTCAATTTTCTTGCTTATTATAAAGATATTCAGATCCGCCATTGCGGTTGGAACAACCAAAAGATACGTCGACTGTATAACAAATCGGTTACAAGCTTTAACGATAATGCCGTCCATGAGAACATTATTGATGAGGGGATGAGAAAAGAGCTGATAGAGGGAAATATGAAGCATTACAGCTATATGAATATTTCTGATTTTATCGTGAAACTTGATCGCTATTCGACTCTTTTTGCGAATGACAATGTCGGTAAAAAAAAATCATCACCAGCCAAGGCATTTTTCAACGGGCTCTACTCATTTTTCCGTACCTATATTCTGAAGCGGGGATTTTTAGACGGATATGCGGGACTGATTATCGCCTTTTCGCACATGGCGACGAACTTTTACAAATATATCAAACTGTATGAGATGAATTTGGAGCAAAAACGTGGCGAATAAAATTTGCGAACTGTGCCTTTCACCCGACTTGGGGGGATTAGAGCTCTATATGATGCGTGCATCGCGCTATCTTGGTGAACACGGTGAATGTATCAGTGTCATTAATGAGAATGGTAAGCTCAAAAGCTATTATGAAGGGACAACAGCGCATTATTTTACCCTCAAACGGCGTAATGTTGTGTTCTCGTGGTTTAGTGCCCGACAATTGGCCCAAATTATCGATGATGAAGCAATCGATGTCTTGCATCTGCATTGGACGAAAGACCTTCCTCTCGCCATTATGGCAAAGCTGATTTCTAAACGAAAACCGCGTGTCGTGCAGTCGCGCCACATGACGATGACCCGCTTTAAAGATGACTTTTACCACCGTTTTCTCTATAAAAATATGGATAGGATGCTTGCCGTCACCCAGCAGGTGAAAGAACAGATCGAAAAATTTGTCCCCTCCGAGATTTGCCCAAAAGTAGAGGTTCTCTACATCGGTGCGGAACGGCCCGCTCTGATTTCCCTGGAAGAGAGAAAAGCCCGTCGTGAATTGTTGGGATTAGGTGAGTCGTTTAGCGTAGGGATCGTCGGTCGGATCGAACCGCAAAAAGGGCAGTACCTCGTGATCGAAGCAGTCGAAAAACTCATTTCTCAGGGGATCGACGCACGGGCGTTGATCGTCGGTCAAACGATGAGTGAAGAGTATTTAAAAACGCTTCAAAGCGATGTTGAAAACCGTAAATTAGATAATCAGATCATTTTTACCGGATTTACCCGCGAAGCACAAACGCTTATGCAGTTATGTGATGTGATGGTCCTCGCCACCGAAAATGAAACCTTCGGGTTGGTGCTGATCGAGGCGATGATGTGCGGTGTGTGTGTCGTTGCCAGCAATAGCGGCGGACCGTTGGAGATTATTGATGATGGTATCAATGGGGTACTGTTTAAAACGTTTGATAGCGATGACTTATGCGATAAACTGGCGTTGTTGCAGAAAGATACTACAGAGAGAGTGCGTTTTGCGATAGCGGGCAAGCAAAAAGCGATGGAAAAGTTTGAAAGTCGGAAGCAGTTTGGGGAATTAAAAACACTATTGGAGAAGATTTAATTATGAAATTATGGTATGAAAAAGGGGCATGGGCATCCAAAAAAGCAAAACAAGTGGCGGCTAGTATTTCTCCCGAATCGGTTCATTCTATTGCAGTAATACGTCATGCGGCTATCGGGGATATGATGGTATTACGGCCATTTTTGATTCAAGCACGAGCTTTTTTCCCTAATGCTAGGATAACCTTAAGTATTATCAATACCTACAGTTACGGAGCTCCTTCCGATTTGGTGGATCGTATACACGTCGTAGATAAAAAGATTAATGGTAAAAAAACTTCCTTTATGCATCGTTTGAATCAAATACGAGAATTGGGTGAACATGATTTGATATTTGATATGGCAGATACTGCATCTTCCGGAATGATCAGTTTGTTCGCAAAAGCAAAATTAAAAATCGGATTTCCATATCGACAATTTAAAAATACTTTTTTTTTTGATGTGGCTGTCCTTCGCTCTGATTTAGTCCCAGAAATTGAAACGCTACTTCATATGCTGTATATTTTTGGAGCTCCAAAACAGACTCAAATTGATTATGGATATGCGCTATCTGAGAAAAAAGAATCTCGTATTGTTTATTTCATGGGGGCTTCCATGCCTGTCAAACAATGGCCACAAGCCTCATTTAGTGGATTAATAAAAAAAATGGCAGAACAATATCCCCATTATGAGCATATATTATTGGAAGGTATCGGAGAAAACGAAAAAGTGGATGATGTTTTAGCCAACTTTTCGGATTACTCAAATGTGTGCAAAAAGGAAGCTCTTCCTTTGGAAAATATGATGGAGTATCTTGCCCATTCTCAAACGGTTGTGTGTAATGATACAGGGATACGTAATATGGCTATTGCATCGAATACTGCAACCGTTGGCATCTTCTTTTCTACCGTTCCTTATCGCTATTTGCCACAATCAAAGATACATAAGGCAGTTTGTGAACCCGATGGCTCAATCCCCTCAGTTGAACGTGTTTTTGAAAATATTCAAGGCTTAATGTGTCACTTGTGAAGAGGGGAAAGATTTAAATTTCTTTTTTTATATCTCCCAATCAATTTCTGATTTGACGACTTTTGCAGGAATTCCAGCAGCAATAGTATGCTCAGGGATAGATTTTGTTACCAGTGAATGGATACCGACGATGGAACCTTCACCAATAGTGACCCCTTTTAAAATCGTAACGTCATCGGCTAACCACACATGATTATTAATAGAGACACTTTGAGCAGGATTAATTCGTATCCCATTTTGGTAAATAGGATGTCCGTCAGATGTCAAAATGTTGATGTTACGTGAGAGCATGCAATTATTACCGATTTGAAGATGGATATTCTCTTCTTTGGCACTTAGATAACATCCATGCCCGATCACACATTTCTCTCCTATTTTAATGGAACAATCATTGCCGACAATTTCAATTGTCATATTGCGCAGTCGTGAATGGTCTCCGATGGAGAGGGTGTTATTTTCCCCTTTAATAGTAATCGTACATCCCGATAGCCCTACAGTTTTTTTAATATCTATATGATTATTTTTTTGAATTTTTATTTTGTTTCTGAGCTGTTGAAGAAGAGAAATATTTTTCATTTTAAGACTCCATACACAAAGTAAGCTGGAATATTAATCCTCATGTGCTATCTTTTTTAAATGCTGAATAATTTGTTGCGCAACCTCTTGCGCTGATAAATTATTTATGACGATAGAAATATCATTTTCTCCGATTGCTCCATATATTAAAGGGCTTGTGGTTTTAAAAAGGGCGACAGTGGGGACGAGTGACGCTCCGGCGAGATGCATAGGTCCCGTATCGCCGCACACAAACAAATGCAATACACCAAATAATGCCCCCAACTCTCTGAGATTTTTATTAGAGTAGGGGATGACAGACTCATTTAACGGTGTTGGTACTTCAGGGGAGAGAATATCAAGAACCAGCAGGTCAGGAACTTCTCTTAGAAGTGCAGCATACCATTCGCTCCACCATGAATCCTCAATTTTCTTTTCGTATCGTGCATCACGAAATATTCCTATAGCATAGCTATACTCACGATTACCGATCAGCGTCTCCAGCGTCCTTTTTGCTTTTGTTTTTTCATCCATTGTTAAATTCATATCCAAATGATTTTTATAATCTCCGGAAGCATTGGAAAAAAATTCCATAAGCTTGAGCGGTTGCAAAGAGGTATGAAACTCTTGGGAAGGTTCAGCAATGGTATGCGTTAAGGGCGCCCAGCCATTATCACTGTAAAAACCGACCTTGTAGGTTGCACTTGCCAAAGTGGTACATATCTGATCGCTCATGGATGCGCTATTGAGATTGATGACCAAATCGTATTTTTGGGAACGAATAGAGGTGATAAACCGAAATAACTCTATTGGGTGGAGTAAAAATTTCCGCTGAAGAACAAAAACATTGCCGATACTGCTAAAACCTTCGAGAATCGGCTTGGTGATTCCGGCACCGATAAGCATATCGATTTTTGCGTGGGGGAGATCGTGAGCCAATGCGTTGATAAGCGGGGTAGTGAAGAGGATATTCCCGATACGGTAATTCACCCGAATAATAAGGATGTTTTTAATCTGATCGGTTGAAATCGTTTTATCGGTTATTTTTGGAGCAAAAAGAGTGTGGAGAAATTTATTGATAAAGCCTCTGAGTTTTCGTCTTAATTGAGAATGTAGAGGCATGGCCATGGGGAAACTTCCTTAAAAAAGTTTTTGAAATAGTATCATTTATTTTTAGAAAGAGAGCTTGGTATCTCTTGCCGCTACCAGTGATAACGATACGACAAAGACAAATAATATAATCGGAAACTGCAAAATCCACAACGGTTCCGTGATGGAGGCGACGACAAAAACAGTCAGTCCCAATTTGCTGAATTCTCGCAGCTCTTGATCCTCGATTTTGAGCCGAAAAAGTTCGATGAGCATCCATAGCATCAAAGCAAATCCGATGAGTCCTGTTTGCGCTAAAATCATCAGATATTGGTTGTGATAATGCATTGTACTGCACCATTGGATTGTCTCTGGGGTAAAGTTGTGATTGTTTTTGGCTAACGTCTCCGTTGCCGCAGATTTGTAATCTCCGATACCGATTCCGATAAGAGGATGTTCCCGTATTATGTCGTAGGTCACTACCCAAAACGCGGCACGCAATCCCCATGATGTATCGAAATTTCCTTTTTGAAATTGCTTGATGTCGCTGATGGCCATATCGGCTCGTTTTTGAAACAGATCCAGTGTTGTATAAGCTCCGACAAAAAGTATCGTGCTCAATGTTACAAAAATGAAAAAAGATTTGATGGTGAAGCGATAGTGGAGGATCACCGCAACTGCTATCGCGATCAAAAGAGCCAGCTGTCCCGTTCTCCCCGTTGAGAGCATCAGATTTCCGGTAGAGGTTAGAAAAAAGAGAAACATGGGGAGTTTGGACTGCCACGTATAGCGATCAGAGAGGAGACGGCTCAGCAAAAGGATCGAGGTTGTCGCCAGAAAAATACTGTAGTGAATATGCGTCATAAAAGGGGAGGGATACTCAGGGGTACTGTTTTTATATGTCCACCATTCGAAAAAAATTCCATACGCGATGATTTCACTGATAAACATTCCCGTTAAAAAAGCGGTGATAATATTTGGAAGCCACTCTTTTTTGAGCGTTGTTGCCAAAATCGGGATAATAATCCAGTAGCTGTAAAGGCGTATTTGATTGAGTGCCTCATGGGTATCGTTTGACCATAACAGCGAAACAAACATAACCGAGATAAAAGCTCCCATTGCTACAAGCGCACGGTTGCTTTTGATCATCTCCCATGATGTTCTGTAGTCTCTGTGAGCTAAAAACAAGACAACAAACCAAAGGATAAAAAAACTTACCGCCGCACGTGAAAGAGGAAGGGTGAAGGCAAACAACAATGCGGAATAGTAAAAGGTTCGGTCAAAAGTTTTCAATAGCTCCCCTTGCGATTGAGGACAACGATGGCTGTTTTGATCAATATTTCCATATCGAGTCCGATTGACCAATTACGCACATACCCAATATCAAATTGTAGCAGTTCATCATAGTCGATATCATTACGGCCGCTTACTTGTCACAACCGACTAATTCCAAGTTTGACAGCAGTAAAATAGTTATAATATTCTTGGATATCAAAGTGCTTTTTTTGGAGTTCGAGTTTGTAACTTCGAATCCCTGATATTTCTAAATCATCTTTAAACAAAAACAGATCGATATCACTATCTTCTGTCGGGCCTCCGTAAGCGTAGCTGCCAAATAAAATTATTTTATCGGGATTAAAAGGTTTGAGGCGTTCTACGATCAGAGGCTTTAGCTCCTTGATATCGATCATACTTACCTCCTCGTAGAATTTAAATTGTTAGTTTTGACTTTTAATTATAGCTAATGCAGGTTAAAAATCAGGCGTAATGAAAAAAATGGCTTATGGGAGTTTTTTTGTGATTGATTTAAAAGGGTGGCTCCGGATACTGGATTCGAACCAGTGACCAAGTGATTAACAGTCACCTACTCTACCGCTGAGCTAATCCGGAATGTTTAAGAGGTCGTAATTATAGTGAGCTTTCTCTTAATTGTCAAGATTTTTGTGCAGTTTTTGGTCGTTTTCTTTCACTTTTTTCTAAAGTGAGGTAAAAAACGATATTTGAACGTTCAATTTGGGTTATTTTTCCTTCATCTAGGAGGATATGAAACTGTTTTTTTGACTCTTCGTCGAAAAGAGCGTTGATATCATCATCTGTTAGGGGACGCTTATCGAGCGTTGTGAGGATATCATCCCTCGAAAAAGAGGAGGGGGTGGCGGTTGCATGGGTGCGTGATACGATATGGATGGGGAGTAGCGGATCAAAGTGGTGAGAGAGTGTATAAAGCTCATGGAACTCCAGCCCTTGCACGGGGTAGGCGGGGGGTCTGTCGATAGTACCGATGTCGATCCGTTCACATCGTACATTTTGCAATGCGCCGTTGAGTGCGGCAACCTCTTCTAATGTATCGTTTAGCCCTCGGACGAAAAGAATCTCTATGAAGAGCTTTCCTGTGTAGCAGTGCGAAAAACGGTGTATCGCATCGATTATTTCATCAATATTGATCCCCTCGGCCGGGCGGTCGATTTTGCGAAAGATGTCAGGGGTTGCTGCATCGAGGGAGAGTTTGACTTGGTCGAGTTTTAAAAGTATGTTAAATATTTTTTCATCGCTTAAAGAAGCGCTGTTGGAGAGGATGAGGGTTTTGATCTCCCCTTTGATCTGATCAATGGTATCGACGAGCTCATCAAGAAACGGATACATCGTTGGTTCGCCATTGGCGGTTAGGGTAATGACATCGATGGCAGGGTGCTTGAGGAGAGCCTCTTTTAAATCCTGTATGATCTCATTTACGGGTGTAATTGTATCTTGATGAGAGATGGCTTTCATGGGGGAGAGTTCACAGTAGAGACAATCAAAGTTGCATTGTTTGCCAGAGCTTGAGAGATCAATTCCGAGCGACACGCCGAAGCGACGTGAATGGACGGGACCGAAGATGGTACTCATATTATTTTTTACTTACACGCTGGCATTCGGCTACAAAGTGTTTGGCATGCTCAACGGGGACATCGGGAAGAATCCCATGTCCTAGATTGAAGATGTGGCGAGATCCGCCCATAATCTCTTGGAGTTCTTCAACGGATGCGGTCGTCTCTTCTTTGGAGTACAAACGGCACGGCTCCATGTTGCCTTGAAGGACGTAGCGATCCCCAAGCTTCTCTTTTGCCAATGCCATAGGTGTAGACCAATCGACACCAAAAACATCGAAGTTTCCATACACCTGATCTAAAAATGCAGGAACCCCTTTTGGGAACATAATGACGGGGATATGCGGATATTTGGTTTTAAGATACTCTGCAATCTCGACCATATAGCTCCACGAAAATTCGTCATACTTGCTAGGTTCTATTGCCGCAGCCCAACTGTCAAAGATTTGTACAACATCGATACCGGAGTGGATCTGTTTTTCCATATAGAGCTTGACCACTTCGGTCACTTTACGGAGTATTTTATGCAAGAGCTCTGGATTGGAGTACATCATTTTTTTGCAAATATTGTACGTTTTTGTCCCATGTCCTTCGATCATATACGTAGCAAGTGTCCACGGTGCTCCCGTAAATCCGATAAGGGCTTTTTCATCCCCTCTGCTATCGAGCTGTGCACGTAAAATCTTGATTGTTTCATAAACGTAGGTGAGTTTTGAAGCAGCTTCATCTCCGCCGATAAGAGCATCTAAATCCTCTTTACAGGTGATCGGTTTTTCAAAAACGGGTCCTTCGCCATTCACAAAATCAAGTTTCATCCCCATCTCGTTAGGAACGACCAAGATATCGCTGAATAAAATCGCAGCATCGACGCCGACAATATCCAACGGTTGAATAGTAACTTCAGCAGCCATATCGGGGGCATGACAAAGATTCAAAAAATTTCCGGCACGTTTGCGCACTTCCATGTATTGCGGAAGATAACGTCCCGCTTGGCGCATCATCCATACAGGAGTATACGGGGTAACTTTACCAAAACACGCATCGACAAAAATCTTACTCATGATGTCCTACTTTACTCAAGAAATAAAGACCAACGGCGACGGCGGTGATCGAGAAGGCGAGATACAATAACTCTAATGCACCGGTAAATACCGTATGTCCTACTTTTTGGAAAAAACCAACCACAAGAACCATGACGATAACTTTAGATATCTTGTCTTTAAGCTGATCGAGTGAATGGACGGCTAAAAGTTGATTTTCTTTACCGTGTTCATCTTTTGCAGGATCAATGTCAGAGATAAACAGTTCATACAAACCAAAAGAGAAAATAATCATAACAACACCAATGAGGTATAAATCAACCGCACCGATGATACCGCCAACGACTTTTTCGTGGAAGCCCTCAGGGTGTGCATGGGCGAGATAGGTATTGATAACGTAGGCGGTAGTGTAATATATATCAAAACTGGCGATAGCAAAGAGGACAATAGCCCCAAGAAGACCGAAAACTACCGCTAAAATAATGATGAAGCGTGAACTCCACAGTCCCTTTTCAAATAATGTTTCGATGAAACCCATCTTATACTCCTTGCATCTCTACCCATTTTTGGGCAATACGTACGGCATTGGTGGCAGCACCAACACGTAGATTATCGGCAACGACCCATAAATGGAGAACATTGTCACGGAAGAGATCGTTGCGGATACGTCCCACAAAGGTTTCGTTTTGATCCATACACAACGATGGCATCGGATAGATGCTCTCATTTGGCTCATCAAGGACGATGATATTTGGGGCATGACGCAACAATTCACGCGCTTCGTCGGCGTCCACAGCTCCGTCAAAAGTGAGGGTGAGGGTTTCGGCATGACCACGTAGTGTCGGAATACGGACGCACGTCGCGCTTACTTCGATATCTTTGTGTAAAATCTTTTGTGTTTCATTCACCATTTTGTGCTCTTCTTTGGTATAGCCTGTATCGGTGAATGAGTCGATTTGGGGAATGGCATTGAGGGCAATACGGTGAGGAAATTTTTTCGGCTCAACATCGTCGAGTCTAAAGGCAAAAAAGGCTTGCATTTGCTCAACGAGCTCTTCCATTGCCGATTTCCCAGCACCTGAGGTTGCTTGATAGGTGCTCACATCGATCCGTTGTAAATCGTAGGCATCATCGAGAGGTTTGATGGCTTGTACCATTTGGATAGTAGAGCAGTTTGGGTTGGCAATGATTCCACGGTTGCGCCATTGGGCAATATCTTCAGGGTTTACTTCAGGGACGACGAGGGGGACATCTTCGTACATCCGAAAATGGCTGGTATTGTCGATGACTACTGCACCCGCCGCTGCTGCGTAAGGGGCAAATTCTGCGGATACACTGCCGCCGGCACTGAAGAGGGCAATCTCGATCTTCTCTTCATCAAATATGGTAGGGGTAAGCTCTTGGATTGGAAGCTCTTGATCATTAAAAGATACCGTTTTACCGACGCTTCGTGCGCTTGCCAAGGGGACGAGTTTGGCGAGGGGAAAATCAATCTCCTCCAAAACGCGTAAAATTTCTTCTCCGACGGCACCGCTAGCACCAACAATTGCGACGTTATAACGTTTCATGGGCATATTCCTAAAAGTGGATAATAATTTCGCGATTATAGCGTTTTAAGGCTTGCTGGGGATTGAAAGTTTTTTTTACACCCTCCCAAATCCTCGCGCCTCTAAAAAAAGATCTTCTACCCCGATAGAGTCTCCATCACTAAGGATAGCGGCACGTTCAACGACCGAAATAAGCTCGCGTATATTTCCCGGCCATCGATAGAGCTGCAAGGCGGCTCTGGCTTCGTCATCAAAGGTTTTTGACCCAAAGTTATACTGAAGACAATTTTGTTCTAGTACGGTGGTAGCGATGGGGAGTATCTCTTCACGTCGTTCACGCAAGGGGGGGATAGAGAGGGGGATGGTGTTGAGGCGGTAATAGAGATCCTCGCGAAATTTCCCCTCTTGGATGTTTTGTTGGAGATTGGCATTGGTGGCCGTGATGATCCGAACATCGATTTTAATGCTCTTAGATGAGCCAAGGCGTCGTATTTCCCGCTCTTGTAGAACACGCAACAATTTGGCTTGGAGGGGGTAGGGCATTTCGGCGATTTCATCGAGAAAAAGGGTCCCCCCTTGGGCGAGCTCAAATTGTCCCATTTTGGTTTCTACGGCATCGGTAAATGACCCTTTTTCAAATCCAAACAGTTCGCTCTCTATCAGGTTTTCAGGGATAGCAGCCATATTGATCGCGATAAAAGGTTTGTCAAAGCGGAAAGATTTTTCGTGTATATGACACGCAAACACCTCCTTGCCTACACCGCTTTCGCCAAGGAGCATAATGCTTGCATCCGTTCGTGCTGCCTTGCCAATGTGGGATAGGAGTTTTTCGAGGGCGGGGGATGTTCCCAAAAGCGATCCTGATTTAAGGGCACATTTAGACGACGCTTTTGGTCTCTTTTTTTGTACGGTTGCACTGCGCTCGATGGCGGCTATAAGTGTTTCTATGTCGAAAGGCTTGAGTAGGAAATCCTTGACTCCAAGCTGGATCGATTCGATGGCACGCGTGAGGGTGGCATTGCCTGTAATAAAAATAATCTCAAATTTTCCATCGAGGTTTTTGGCAAATTCTATCCCATCCATTCCCGGCATGTTGATGTCACTAATGATCAGACCGTAGGTGTCGTCGAGTTTTTTGAGAGCATCTTTGGGACTTTTAAAGGTATGAATCTCGTACTGAGGATAATCGCTCATTGCTATTTCAAGCGATTTACGCATATTGATATCGTCTTCGACTATCGCGATTTTCATTAATACTACCCTTTATTGTAATAAGGTTATTGTAGCAGTGTCATCATTAAACTCGACTGCATAGCATTGGGTAGGAAGGGTGAGTGTTTCACTGGATGTATGCTCTTGTGTAGTGATATTTTGGTGGCTTTGTAGATGTAAAGCTTGCTGTGTTGCGAGAGTGAGAAACTCTTCTTCATTTTGTAGGAGGGTTGTTTTTAAAGAGTCATTGTGTTCACGTGTCACTGTGATAGAAGAGAGTTTTTCTCCGATACAGGGGCTCATCGATTTGGAAACAGAGAGGTGTTCATGGAAAATCTGAGAATTTTTAGTGGTAAGGCGATAGCCGATGAGATAATCTTCCCCGTGCAGTGCAGATGCACTGAGGAGAGTTAAAATTGTGAGTAAGAGATGACGATTTCGAGTTCGACTTCGCACAAACCGTCTTTGAAAGTAGTATCTATAACATTGGCACCGCGTACCATGGCATCGACAGAGGTACGAACAGTTGAACGTTGCAGCATCATATTTTTGACAGAGTCTTGACCGTCGACATGAACCCCTTTGATCCGTTCCGCAATCTGGCGATAACCATCGGCGAGAGCGGCCCGTTTTGCGAGGGCATACGCTTGCGCTGGGGAGGCAGTTACACTTGGGGCAACACCTTGTCCGAATACAGTAACGACCAATTGTTGTGATGCATTCAGTGAGGGTTCTACGCAATTTCCATCTGTTCCGCTGTAAACGCAACGAACTTTTGATGCATCAGCGGCAAAAAGCCCTGATTGAAATGTGGATATAACGAGTAGAATTGCCAAAGCTGTCGAGTATTTCATGCATAATATCCTTGATAGGTTAAATAGTAGTCAATATTAAGCAAATACTATTCCAGATCTAGAGTTCCATCGCTCTCTAAACCCTCTTCGCCTTCCTCATCATCCTCTTCTTTTTTCGGACAACGGGAGATACTTTTCACATCATCCCCTTTGATGATGTAAACGCCACTCGTATTACGTCCTGATTTGGCAATGGTTTGCATATCGACACGGATCATTTTGCCAGCTTTAGTAAGCGCCATCATATCCATCGTTTCATCGACCATTAGACAGCCCACCACAGTGCTACCTGTTTTGCTATTAAGTTTCATCGCAATAACACCGCTTCCTGCACGATTAGTAAGGCGATACTCTTCTGCCGTGGTCCGTTTACCGATCCCTTTTTCACTCACCATCAAAATTTCTTGACTGTCGTCTTTGATGATATTGGCATCAACAACAACGTCTCCTTCGATTTTAAACTTAATACCTCGAACCCCGCGGGTACTTCGCCCCTGGTCACGGGTTTTTTCGATCTCGAATTTGATACATTGGGCAAATTTGGTGACAATAAAGAGGTATTTTGTCTCTTCGGTTGCGATGTAGGCGGTGATAAGGGCATCATTATCATCGAGAACGATTGCACGGACACCGTTGCTGCGTACATTGGAGAATTCATTGAGAGCGGTACGTTTGACAATACCGTTTTGGGTGAAGAAAACGAGAGATTTGTTCTCATCAAAATCACTGGTCGGTATGATAGAACGGATTTTCTCATTTTCTTCGAGGTTAATGAGATTGACAACCGCTTTCCCTTTGGCCGTACGTGAACCCTCTGGAATTTTGTACACTTTGAGCCAGTGAAGCTGTCCTCGATCGGTGACGAACATCAGGGTATCGTGGGTATTACACGTAAAGAATTTTTCGATAAAGTCATCATCGTAGGTGGTTACGGCAATTTTGCCCTTACCGCCGCGCCGCTGTTTTTCGTACGCTACGAGAGGAACCCTCTTAATGTATCCGCGATGACTGATGGTGACGACCATCGGCTCGTTCGGGATCAAATCTTCGATATTAATATCGTCATAGTTGTCTTCGATATCGGTAACACGATCGATATTAAACTGCTCTACGAGCTCGATGAATTCACCTTTGATAATCTCTTTGAGAACCTCTTCGCTGCGTAGAATGGATTCTAAATATTCGACGTGTGCCAAAATCTCTTTGAGCTCGTTTTCGATTTTATCACGCTCTAGTCCTGTAAGACGCTGTAGACGCATATCGAGAATCGCTTGGGCTTGGATAGGTGAAAAGCCAAATTCGGAGATAAGTCCCTCTTTGGCTGCTTCGCCGTTGGCACTGGCACGGATGAGTTTGATAATTGCTTCGATATGATCGAGCGCTTTTTTCAAACCTTCCAAGATATGGGCGCGTGCCTTCGCTTTTTCAAGATCGAAAATAGTACGGCGGATAATAACCGTTTTGCGGTGATTGATGAAGTGCCCCAGCATCTCAAGGAGAGAGAAAATACGGGGCTCTTGATTGAAGACAGAGAGCATGATGATCCCGAATGTCGTCTCCATGTTGGTCGATTTATAGAGATTGTTAAGGACGATTTCACTCATCGCATCCCGTTTTAGCTCGATAACGACACGGATCCCTTCACGATCCGATTCATCGCGGATTTCAGAGATCCCCTCGATAAATTTGTCTTTGACCAAATCGGCGATGGTTTCGATCAGACGCGCTTTATTCACTTGATACGGAAGCTCATCGATAACGATAACGTCTTTGTTGGCTTTTTTCTCGATGTGGGTTTTGGCACGGACACGGATACGTCCGCGTCCTGTTTCGTATGCGTCTAATATCCCTTTTTTACCGTATATGGTTCCCCCTGTAGGAAAATCGGGTGCTTTGATAAACTGCATAATCTCGATGAGTGACGCATTCGGATTGTCCATCAGGTGAACAAGGGCGCTTAGAACCTCTCTGGGATTATGAGGAGGGATGTTGGTTGCCATACCGACTGCGATACCGCTTGAACCGTTAATAAGGAGATTGGGGACGCGTGTCGGGAGAACGACAGGTTCATAGGTAGTACCGTCATAGTTCTCGATCATGTCAACGGTGTCTTTTTCAAGATCTTTGAGCAACTCTCCGGCATAACGGGTCATACGTGCTTCCGTATAACGCATTGCTGCGGCATTGTCTCCATCGACAGAACCGAAGTTTCCCTGACCATCGACGAGAGGCATACGCATCGCAAACGGCTGTGCCATACGAACGAGTGCATCATAGACAGAGGTGTCACCGTGCGGATGGTACTGACCGATAACATCCCCGACGATACGGGCAGATTTTTTATATTTGGCACCTGCGGAGAGGCTGAGTTTTTCCATCGCGTATAAAATACGGCGGTGAACCGGTTTAAGACCGTCTCGGACGTCAGGGAGTGCCCGCCCGATGATGACACTCATTGAGTAGTCGAGATAACTGCTCTTGAGGGTATCTTCTATATTGATGTCGTTGATTTCGCTGTTGTCTAGCAGATCGTTCATTGAGCCCTCGAAAAAGTGAAGATTATTTTGTCTATTATAACTCAGTGAGGCTTAACTTTTGTTAGAGAGAATAGTGATTAAAATTTAATCACTCGATTGGCTATACCACTTTCGTTTCGTGTGTAGAATGGTGGTTGAGATTTTGATCACACATTAAAAGGAGAGAAGATGAAGAAATTCATTTTAGCGTTATTGCTTTTGCCGATGTTGGCATTGGCAGAAGATGCGGCGGCTGTGGTTGCACCTGTACTTAACTCAGGTGATACTGCATGGATGATGATGTCAACAGCATTAGTAATGCTTATGACACCGGTAGGTTTGGCGCTGTTTTACGGCGGTATGACAAGAGCTAAAAACGTACTGAATACGTATGGAATGGTTTTTGGCGCATTTGTGGTTGGTTTTATCGTGTGGATTATTGCAGGATACTCACTCGCGTTTGGAACGATGGAAGGGCCATTGAATCAAGTGATCGGCGGATTTGGAAATGTAATGCTTAACGGTATTGCTTGGACCGATTTTACGAATGTCGATTTGGGTCAATTGTATCCGAAATATGTATTTGTCGTTTTCCAAGGGACATTTGCGGCGATCACGGTGGCGATTGCAAGCGGCTCTGTCATCGAGCGATTGAAGTTTTCAACATGGATGGTGTTTGTAGCTATTTGGGTTCTAGTGGTCTATGCACCGATTACACACATGGTATGGGGTGGCGGTTACCTTTTCAACGAAGGGGCTCTTGACTTTGCAGGCGGTACGGTTGTTCACATGAACGGCGGTTTGGCTGGTTTGGTGTTGGCTCTTTTGGTTGGGAAACGTGTTGGTTATCCCAAAACAGCGATGAAACCTGCGAGCGTTATTTTAACGGCTCTTGGTGCAGGATTGCTATGGTTCGGTTGGTACGGTTTTAACGGCGGATCAGCGTTTGGTGCGAATGCTATCGCCGGGGTCGCCTATTTGACTACAACCATTGCCGCTTCTATTGCTACAATTACGTGGATTGCATTGGAGTATATAGTGTTCAAAAAAGCAACATTACTCGGTGCGGCTACGGGTGCTATTGCAGGACTTGTTGCGATTACACCGGCAGCAGGGTTTGTGTTGGTTCCGGGAGCATTTATCATCGGGATCGTCGGTGCTTTGTTTGCGTTCTTCGGCGTGATGGTACTCAAGAAAAAATTGGGCTACGATGACAGTTTGGATGCATTTGGGGTTCACTTCCTAGCAGGTCTTTGGGGTGCTATCGCTACAGGTATCTTCGCAGTCAATGATAAAGCATTGCTCTGGGATGGTCCTCTTAAAGCATCAGGTGACCGCATGGGACAAATCATGGTTCAGCTCGAATCGGTTGCACTTGTTGGGGCATTTACCTTGATTGGAACGGTTGTAGTGTATTATATCGCTATGGCAATTACGGGCGGATCACGTGTGAATGAGGAGCAAGAGAGTATGGGGCTTGATGAATCGGTACACGGCGAACGCGGGTTTAATTTATAATAAGGAACAGACAATGAAAAAAATTGAAGCGGTTATTAAACCATTTAAACTTGAAGATGTAAAAGACGCTCTTGCTGAAATCGGTATTACGGGTATGACGGTCAGTGAAGTAAAAGGGTATGGTCGTCAAAAAGGGCACAGCGAATTGTATCGCGGTGCGGAATATGTTGTCGATTTTCTTCCGAAGATCAAAATGGAGATGGTTGTTGATGATGCAATGGTCGATCAAGTGGTTAACACGGTTGTCGAAGCTGCCCGCACGGGTAAAATCGGCGATGGTAAAATCTTCGTAAGTGACATCAATCAAATCATCCGTATCCGTACGGGTGAGACAGATATCGAAGCCATTTAATAATACGCAATCGGAACACGTCCCGATTGCTACGTTAACACTGGGTTCACTTCGGCAGTGAGCCCGCGCACATTATCATGTGCTTTTAATTTAAGTGGTTAAATTTTAATCACTCTTTCTCCTCCAATCTTTATAATTGGAACTATAATACGCACCTTTATTTAAAATCAAAGGTGTTGCATGGATACTGCGTACGTTATCGATACTCTTTTCACCCTTTTCTCTATTACTCTTATAATTTTGATGGTTCCCGGATTCGCGATGCTCGAAGCAGGTTTGGTACGGACGAAAAACGTCTCCAGTGTTTTGACTGTCAATGTTATGATATATGCGGTTGCTTCTATGGCGTTTATTTTGGTCGGATACGCATTGGCTTTTGGCGAATTGCAAAGTGCGACGATGAGCAAATGGGCATTTTTTATGTTTCAGATGGCGTTTGTCGGTAAAGCGATTAACATTATGAGCGGTGGTGTCGGTGAACGGGCAAAACTTTTTCCCCTTACTATTTTTACGATTGTCATGGGGGGATTTATCTACCCGACAGCGGTTAATGTCAGTTGGGGAAGCGATTGGCTCAAAGAGACGATTTTTGATTTGAATATGGTCGATTTAGCGGGTTCTACAGTGATTCACTCTACGGGCGGATGGGCGTTACTTGCGGCGATTTTGGTCATCGGATCACGCAAGGGACGGTATGTTCATGGTCAAATGCGCGTTATCCCTGCATCAAATATTCCTCTCGTCGTTTTGGGGGCAATGTTATTATGGATCGGATGGTTCGGATTTAACGGCGGTTCTGTTGGCGGTATCTCTACTAAAGAGCTGGCAGACAGTGTAGCGTTGACGATTTTTAATACCAATATTGCAGGTCTTGCAGGGGCAATATCTGCGGGAATTTTGATTTATGTCCGCTACAAACTGTTTGATATCACGATGATTCTCAACGGTGCACTGGGCGGATTGGTCGCGGTAACGGCAGGGGCGCATTTATTTACCCTTTATGATGCGTTAGCAGTAGGTTTTATCGGCGGTATTTTGGTCGTTGTTGCTATTCCGTTATTTGACAAAGTGCGTATTGATGATCCTGTCGGGGCGCTGTCGGTTCACCTCGTCAATGGTATTTGGGGAACACTTGCCGTGGGAATTTTCGCGAGCGATGCGGCAAAAAATATCACCTTTTTGAATCAGCTCAAAGGGGTATCGGAGATTGCCGTGTTTGTATTCACCGTCTCGTTTGTGTTTATTTATCTTATCAATAAAATATTTCCGTTCCGTGCAACCGATGAGGAGCAGCAGCAGGGGCTTGATGTCAGCGAATGCGGTCTTGAAGCATATCCTGAATTTAAAAGAGCCATTTAACACTGTTGTAACACTTCTTTACTATTCTTCCATGGAGCTTTTTGCTCCACAAAAGACTCTTTTAACCACCGCGTTGTATAATTTGTTAATATTTATTTAAAAGGGCAACTATGAGCATTTATCGTGAATATGACATTCGAGGAATTTTTGAACAAGAATTAAATGAAGAGACCGTCACACGTTTGGGATACGCATTGGCGGATGAGATGCGCCAGTTCGGTGAATACGTAGCGGTTGGATACGATGCACGTTCTCACTCTCCGATTTTATTTGAATACTTAACTGCTGGTCTGAATGCCGGTGGGATGAAAGTTCTGGGGATGGGGATGGTTCCTACTCCTGTCAACTATTTTTGTAATTACCAAGAATTTAATGGTGTAACGGCGTGCGCATCGGTGATGATTACCGGCTCGCACAATCCTAGCGAATACAACGGTTTTAAAATCACGGTAAATAAACTTCCCTTTTTCGGTGAATCGATTTACGCACTCGGGCGCCATATCGATCTTCTCCCTTTTCCTCTTAAAGCGCCTCGTGACGTGACCGAAATTGATGCGTTGAATCGTTACAAAGCGTTTATAATTAAAGAATTTTCCCACTTAAAAGGGATGAAGGAGAAAATCGTATACGATTGCGGTAACGGTGTTGCGGGATTGGGCTTGGTTGATATTTTTAGTGCATTGGAACTCAATGCCGTCGGTATCTATGTTGATCCTGACGGGACGTTCCCCAACCACCATCCTGATCCAAGCGAAGAAGAAAATCTTCATGACATTAAAAAACTCCTCACCGAACGGGGAGACATCGCTTTCGCCTATGATGGAGACAGTGACCGTATCGCCGTATTGACCCGCAAAAACAATATCAAGGGTGACATGATGGCAGTGTTGTTTGCCCTCAAAATGAAAAATCCTATCGTTATCGGCGAGGTAAAATGTTCGCAAGTGATGTATGACACTCTCCGTGAACGTGGTGCAACGGCGGTTATGTACAAAACAGGACACTCCAATCTTAAAGTGAAGATGAAAGAGCTCCATGCTGATTTGGCGTGCGAAGTGAGTGGGCATATCTTCTTCGCTGACCGTTATTTTGGTTATGATGATGCGATTTACGCAACGTTTCGGATCCTTGAATTAATCCATGACGGGATTGATTTGGACGGTGAGCTTGCAAAACTTCCTCAAGTGTTTTCGACCGAAGAGATCAAAATCAAAACTACGGAGCATGAAAAATTCGCTCTGATCGATAAGCTCAAAGAACTTCTCAAAAATCCTCCGGCAGATTTCCCCGCAATCGTAGAGATTATCGAAGTGGACGGTGTCCGGGTGATTTTTGATAAAGGGTGGGGATTAGTGCGTGCGAGTAACACGACTCCCGTCCTTGTCACCCGTTTTGAATCGACGGAGGAAGCAGAAGCTGCCCATTACGAAAAGGCACTCAATGCACTTATCCAAGAAGCGCAAAATCAACTGAAGGCATAAAGGATGAAAACGATTACCCTAACAATGCCTCTTGATATGCATCTCCATTTGCGCGACGGTGAGATGCTTGAGATAGTTGCTCCACTGACCTCTTACAGTTTTAGCGGTGCATTGGTCATGCCCAATCTTGTCCCTCCTGTGACAACATTGGAAGCGGTAAAAGCCTATCGTCATCGTATAAAAATGGCGATGGAGTCGGATGATTTTGAACCGTATATGACCCTCTTTTACCAAAACTACAGCCGCGATTTTTTGATAAGCGTTCAAGATGAGATTACCGCTATCAAGATATACCCCAGCGGTGCTACGACGAACTCTGAGGGGGGAGTCGTAAGCTTTGACATCGAACCGATGCGTGAAACACTCGAGGCGATGGCTGAGCTGGGGATTGTCCTCTCTGTCCATGGCGAAACGAACGGATTTGTGATGGATCGCGAAGCGGAATTTATGAGCGTCTATGAGATGCTGGCCCTTAATTTTCCGAAACTCAAAATCATTATGGAACATATCACGACACGTGAAGCGGTTGAAATGCTCGATAAATACGAGAACCTCTATGCAACGATTACGGTGCATCATTTGATGATTACCCTCGATGATGTGGCAGGGGGGATGTTGCGTCCTCATCTGTTTTGCAAGCCGATTGCAAAACGTCCAGAGGATCGTGAAGCACTCTTGAAAGTGGCGTTGGAAGCGCATCCGAAAGTGATGTTCGGTTCTGATTCTGCACCGCACCCAAAGTCAGCAAAAGAGTCGTGCGGATGCGGAGCAGGGGTATTTACGGCACCCATAGCATTGCAGCTCTTATGCGAAATTTTTGACGAACACGACAAGCTGGATAATCTACAAGCCTTTGTCAGCGATAACGCCCAGCGTATTTACGGCATCTGTGCCGAGTACAAAGAAGTTGTTCTTAGCAAATGCGATTTTGTTGTCCCTGAGATGTACGGTGAAGTTGTTCCTATGAAAGCAGGGGAAACATTGAAATGGTCAATTGAGCGTGTCGAGTAAGCTTTTATTGCTCGAAGATGATTATCTCTTCGGTGAATCGATCCAAGATTTTCTCGAGGAAGAGGGGTTTGCCGTAACCTTGTGTCCGAACGGCCAGGAGGCATTGAATGCGACTTTTGAGACACAGTTTGATCTCTACCTTCTGGATATTAATGTCCCTCTGATCGATGGGTTATCGCTTTTGCATGAATTGCGACGCTCTAATGATCAAACCCCTGCCATCTATCTCACCTCCCATCATGATATTCAGACACTCAGAGCAGCCTTTAAAAACGGTGCGGATGATTATGTGAAAAAGCCGTTTGATACGGAAGAGTTGCTGGTACGTATTCGTGCGCTGCTGCGTCGAAAAGAGGGGAAAAATCATCGTCATTGTTTGGGAGAGCTGTGTCTGGATACGCAGCATAAGTGTGTTGTTTTGGGAAGTCGTGAAATTTCTCTCTCTCCCAAAGAGTATCAGTTGATGGCGTTGTTGATACATAATGGGGGAGAAATCGTTACGAAAGAGATGATGATGGATGAGCTGTGGAGTGCGTCAGAGCTGGTCAGCGAAGGGGCAATACGGGTCTATATTAACCGTCTTAAACAAGAGATAGGGAATGATCGAATACTCAATGTACGCGGTTTAGGGTATCGGCTTGTTCCGTAGCGTTGAAATAGCCCTTATTGCACTGTTTGTGATGGGCTCGGCGATGATTGTTGTCACCATCTATGTGTTGCGAGAAGTTTTGCAGATTGACCAATGGGGACTTATTGCTTTTGGTATACTAATAGCATCCATAGGATTGGGAAAAATTCTCTCCCGTATCGCGATCGAACCGCTCAAAGAGCACTTTTACCATTTGGACCGTTTTTCCAAAGAGACACTGCACGAGCTGAATTTGCCGGTGAATACCATTACCGCCAATGTAAGTATGTTGCGTAAAACCCATACCGATGAAAAGAGCCAAAAACGGCTTGAACGGATCGAGCTGGCTACGAAGATGCTAAAAGAACGGTATAATGAGCTCGATTATTTGATTAAAAAACAGATGGAACGCGAAATAGTTACCACATTTGATCTGGCACATTTGGTACAAGAGAGGGTCAACTTCTTAAACGGCCTATATCCGAGTGTTCAGTGGTCGCTTGAAGTCCACACGCTTGAGGTGAAACTCGATGCCATCGGAATGGCAAAAGTAATTGATAATATCATCGACAACGGTGTCAAGTATTCATCTTCTTCCGCTAAGATTGCCGTGACGCTCATCGGGCAGACGTTGCGTATTACGGATCAGGGATGCGGTATGGATGAGGTGACACTTATGAAAATATTTGATCGCTATTATCAAAGCGACAAGACGATGGCGGGATACGGTATCGGCCTTAGCCTCGTCAAGCGGTATTGTGATCGTTACCGGATAGGTCTGAGTGTTTTGTCGCGCGTTGGCGAGGGAACGTCCATTACATTAGAATTTAGCAGGGGAAAAAATGGAAAATAGTAATTTGTTGGAATTAGCGCATATGGGTGTTGATTATGGGATTATCGGTATTTTAGTCTTGATGAGTATTGTATCGTTGTGGCTGTTTATTGAGCGTATGATGAGCTACGGCAACGTTCGTATTGAAGAGTATGCCTCCAAAGAGGAGCTGGAGCTCGATTTGGGAAACAATGTTTCTACGATTGCAACCATCGGTTCAAACGCTCCGTACGTCGGATTGCTCGGAACGGTTTTGGGGATTATGATCACCTTTTATTCTCTCGGAGATGTCGGTGCGGTTGATCCGAAAAAGATTATGACAGGACTTGCATTGGCCCTAAAAGCTACCGCAATGGGACTTATTGTCGCTATCCCCGCTATCGTCTTTTACAATATTTTGCTTCGTAAGATGGAACGTTTGATTACGATGTGGGAAATAGATGCTCGCAAAAAACAGGGGTAAATCATGAAAATGAAGCGTATTGACACAATCAACGTTATCCCTTTCATTGATATTATGCTTGTATTGCTCGTCATGGTGTTGACAACCGCGACGTTTATTAAAACGGGACTTATTCCCGTTGATTTGCCGGATGCTGCCGCAGCAGCAAGCGACCATAAGCCTCAGGAGCTGAAATTAACCATTAAAAAAGACGGCACGTTGTGGATTGATGAAAAAACACAGGTTACTCTTGAACAGTTTGAGGAGCGTGTCACCAAAGGGGGGCGTGAGATGAGTGTCGTTCTCTACAGCGATAAAGAGGCAGCGTTTCAGAACTTTGTCGGGGTGATGGATGTGTTGAAACGTCTAGGACACGAACAGCTCTACATCGTGACCGATAAAACGTAACCGATGCATCAAATCAGTAATAGCGTTTACGCTCGTGACGAATTACTGACAATGAATATTCTCGGTAAGCGATTACCCAATCCTTATCATGAGTTACCCTATATGCTTATCAAAAATCTTTTAAGCTTAGAAGAGTGTCATGAACTTACAAACGCTGCCCTCAATGATCGCGAGTCGGTAAAAGCGGAACTTCGGGGGCGCATGCTCGATACGGCTATCCGCAAAACCGATATACACACCCTTAGCCCTCAGCACTCTGCTCTTTATGAGAGCCGATTTGCCACAATACGTCCAGAGCTGGAGAAATTTTTTGCCCTCTCCCTTAGTGGTTCTACCAATGTTCAAGTATTGGGATATGAGAGAGAAGGGTTTTATCTCAAACACAGTGATGACTCTAGCGAGCTTCGAGACACGAATGGCACTACGGTTGGATATAAAGTAGTTGCGCCGGAGCGGTGTCTCACGACTGTCCTCTTTACGACATCGTATACTCTCTATCCGACCGATACCGACCATTTTAGCGGTGGAGAGCTCCTGTTTAACTATTTGTGTGATGAGAATGGAGATACCATAACCATCCATCCGGAAGCGGGAGATATGGTGGTTTTTTTGAGCAACCCCTATTTTTCTCATGAAGTCCTCCCTGTGATAGAAGGATTTCGACTCTCTCTCGTCCAATGGCATAACGCACACTCCTAACCCCCCCTCTTTTTTTTATCATAATTTTCATCTTATCTCATCCTGAACTTGATTCGGGATCTGAGATTCCGTGCTGTGGCACAAAATGACAACGCCATATAATATACGTAAAACCGTATAAAATAAGAATATTATTGGTTTAAAATTCATAAAAATGTATATAAATAGAATTAAAAGATGTGTTATATTATATATAGTTCGTTTAATAATTATTATTAAGTATATAAGAACAGTTTTAATAAATATTTAATACGAAATAACGTATACTAATTAGATTGGAAGACGGGATAAAAAATCATTTAAAAGAACGAAAGGTAGAGTATGAGTTGTTTAAGTGAACGAGAAAGAGCGGCGTTGGACGATATTTTTTTATCCATTTCGGGTAGTCAATCGTCATTTACACGATGCAAAAGGGTATGTTCTCTTTGTCTCCCTATGGTGAGGGAAAAAGTTAAGAGGGTGGCGGGGGCATCACATCACGTTTTATCTTCTTATGCAAATGCAAAACTTTTATTCCGACTAAAACGGGAAAATCTCCGGAACCATTTCGGATTTTCACGTCATC
Source organism: Sulfuricurvum sp. (assembly GCA_036821965.1). Classification (GTDB taxonomy): domain Bacteria; phylum Campylobacterota; class Campylobacteria; order Campylobacterales; family Sulfurimonadaceae; genus Sulfuricurvum. Next base: position 290,978 of record DAISIO010000002.1, on the reverse strand, counting down.
AATGAGTCTTTTATAGGCTAAATCGTTTATAATACCCCATCTTTATTTTAGGGTGTTGAATGCGCTATTTTTACTCTTCATTCGTGATTATGGCCATCGGTCTGATTGCTGCTTTTTATTTGGGCGGGCTTACTGCCATTTATATCACTTTTTTATTGGTCGTTTTAGAGGTATCGCTCTCGTTTGACAATGCCGTTGTGAATGCAAAAGTACTCGAAACGATGGATCCGATTTGGCAAAAACGGTTTATCATTTTTGGGATGCCTATCGCTGTATTTGGGATGCGGCTGCTGTTTCCTCTTGCTATTGTTGCGATTGTGACGGGGATGGGATTGTTCGAGACACTGCATGTGGCCTTGGATGATCCAAAGCGGTATGAGGGGATTTTGAAAAGTACCGAAACAACGATTTTTGCCTTTGGTGGCGCATTTTTATTGATGGTCTTTTTGGATTTTTTCTTTGAAGAGCGCGATGTAAAATGGATGAGTTTTGTGGAAAATTCAAGGATGCTACGCCGTGCCTCAGCTATCACCAATATCGAGCTGATTACTGCCATCATCGTGGGAATTGCTTTAGGGCATATTACTCAGGATTTTGGTGTGGTTTTGGCATTTATGTATGGGGTATTGCTCCATTCTTTGCTTGGGGTACTGGATCATTTTTTATCGTCCGATACGGTAAAAAGCGGAATCGCAGGATTTATCTATCTCGAAGTACTGGACGCAAGTTTCAGTTTTGATGGAGTAATCGGAGCATTCGCCTTGACAAGCAATATTTTCATTATTATGATTGGTCTTGGTGTTGGGGCTATGTTTGTCCGAAGTTTGACGCTCTTTTTTGTCGAGCATAAAACACTCTCTGAATATCGTTATCTGGAACACGGTGCCCACTACGCTATTGGGATTTTGGCATTTATTATGTTGCTTAAAATCACTACCCATGTGAGCGAAATGGTGACCGGAACCATTGGTATTGGACTGATTTCTATTGCATTCGCTCATTCTCTTTGGGAAAATAAACTAGCAAATAAAGTTTAGTACTTCTTGTTTGTGTTGACAAGGAGGTCTTTTGGGCTAAGATCCTCCATCAGAGTGGTGAGATTTTTAAGGGTAAAGAGTTTCAAACTCTCCCCTTTCTCCTTTTTAAACTCACTTGAAAAGCCGTTTTTAGAGAAAATGACAAAGATATCAGCATTGATCTGAGCCAAAGAACACTTCTCTTTGAGTTTTGTCAGTTCGCTTTTGTTGGCCTTTGCCTTGGAATATTTGCATGACCCTGCAACAATCTTCCCCGACTTCGTACGTGCTAGGATTTCAATCTCACTGTTTTTGTCCCAGTACGAACCGATTTTTTCTATCGGATCCTCTTGAAAACTTTTTTTGACAAGCTCCATCACGAGCTGCTCATAAATGAGATCCGTAAACTCATGCTTCAGATGATTCCAACGCTCTTTTACCTCTGTATAGTCACCCTCTTTAATCCCCTTGTAGTAAGGGGAAATCGACGAAAACCAAAAGCGCATAAAAGGGAGTGTGAAAAGAAGTTTATCCGAGACCACCTCCTTCTCATCAACCGGCTGATCCTGAGATTTGTCACGAACCAATAGTCCGTTGTCTATCAAAAACTTGATCGAAGCTTCCCCCTCTGCTCTTGCGACATCGGCTCTTTTGAAGGCAGAGTGTTCCCGTCTATCACCGATGGCAAGGGCGCTAAGAAGTTTATGGTGAATTTGATTGCTCTGGGTGATTTTCGCAATATCACCATGTATGTAGGGGTAGTTTTTCAAGATTTTTTCTTCGATTAACGTATCCAAGGGTTTAGAGAGATCGATCGTCCAGCCCATCCCGCCAAAGACAGAAAAATATTTAAGTGCCTCTTCAAGGTTATCGGCGTTATTTTGAAAACAGAAAGAACGAAATTGCGCTAAGAGTGTCGGGAATTTTGACATGAGAATACGACCTTGATTTATTTATGAGATTATAGCTTAATTGAAGAGAAGAAAAATTTCCTGTAATAGGAAATTTTAGAGAGGGGTTGGAATGATTACATCATTCCAGGCATTCCGCCCATGTCAGGCATAGCGGAAGGTTTGTCTTCTTTGATTTCGTGGATCGTGGCTTCGGTCGTGAGAAGCATACTTGATACCGATGTTGCGTTGGTCAATGCAACACGCTCTACTTTGAGGGGGTCGATGATTCCTGCTTCGTACATATCGACGTATTCGCCCGTAGCAGCGTTGAATCCGATATTTTCGTTGGTGGCATTGACGATTGTGTTGACGACAACACCTGCATCATAGCCAGCGTTTTCAGCGATTTGTTTGACAGGTGCTTTGATCGCACGGAGGATGATTTCGCATCCAATTTTTTGATCGCCGCTAAGGTCGAGGTTCACTTTTGCCGCTGCACGAATCAATGCCGCGCCTCCTCCGATAACAATCCCTTCTTCTACAGCTGCTTTAGTCGCTGAGAGAGCATCGTCTACGCGGTCTTTTTTCTCTTTCATTTCGGTTTCTGTTGCTGCACCTACTTTGATAACGGCAACGCCGCCTGAAAGTTTCGCAAGACGCTCTTGCAGTTTTTCTTTATCATATTCGCTTGTTGTTACGTCGATTTGTGTGCGAATCTCTTTAATACGAGAAGCGACTGCCTCTTTGTCTCCTGCACCGTTGACAATGGTCGTATTGTCTTTGCTGATAACGACGCGCGCTGCTTGACCTAGGTCTGCTACTGTTGCGCTGTCCAATGTGCGTCCGATCTCTTCTGAGATAAGTTGAGCGCGTGTCAATACAGCGATGTCTTGCAGCATTGCTTTACGACGGTCACCGAATCCAGGAGCTTTTACTGCCGTGATGTTCAAGACACCGCGAAGTTTGTTGACGACAAGTGTTGCCAACGCTTCACCCTCTACATCTTCAGCAATAATGAGAAGAGGACGTGAACTTTTTTGAACCTGTTCAAGGACAGGGAGTAAATCTTTGAGATTGGAAATTTTTTGGTCGAAGAGAAGGATAAACGGATGTTCCAACTCAACGGTCATTTTTTCACTGTTATTAATAAAATAAGGGCTGAGGTACCCACGGTCAAACTGCATCCCCTCAACGACATCGAGTTCGTCATTGATCCCTTTTGCCTCTTCAACGGTAATAACGCCATCGCGTCCTACTTTTTCCATCGCTTCTGCAATCATCGCGCCGATACGTTCATCTGAGTTTGCAGAGATAGTCGCTACTTGGGCGATCTCTTTTTTATCATTAATAATACGAGAAGCCGCTTTTAGCTCTGCTAAGATAGCTTCAGTCGCTTTGTCCATACCCCGTTTTACTTCAATCGGATTGGCACCTGCTGTGATGTTGCGAAGTCCTTCTTGAAAAATTGCGTTGGCAAGGATGGTTGCTGTAGTCGTACCGTCGCCCGCTTCATCGGCTGTATTGGAGGCTACTTCTTTTACAAGCTGTGCCCCCATATTTTCCAATGGATCTTTGAGCTCTACTTCTTTTGCAACGGAGACGCCGTCTTTGGTGATCATTGGGGCACCATAGCTGCGTTGGATAAGAACATTGCGACCGCGTGGTCCCATCGTTACTTTGACTGCGTCAGTGAGCTTTTGTACCCCTGCAGCTAACTTGTTGCGTGCATCGTCTGAAAAATGGATCTCTTTTGCCATAGTATTTTCCTTAATTTATAGTGATTTTATTATTTAACGATTCCGAGTAAATCGCTTGTTCCGATGACTAAATAAACTTTACCATCAAGAGTTAACTCTGTTCCTGCATATTTACCGAAAACAACAACGTTACCGACTTCTACATTGCTTACTTTATCACTGACTGCGACAACAGTCCCTTGAGAGGGTTTTTCTTTTGCATTGTCAGGAATAATGATACCTGATGCAGTTGTTGTTGCCTCTTCAAGACGTTGAACCAATACACGTTTTCCAAGTGGTTGAAAATTCATTGTTTTCCCTTTTGTATTTAATGATGAGATTGTACACGAGTTTGGATTAATAGTCAACACCTTTAGTCTAATAGGCTCAATGCTATTTAGTCGAAAAATATAATCTAAAAATAGTATTGCTTTTAGCTAATAATAAGCAATAGGTCATTATAATTCCGTTCTTCCATTTAAAGATGTCAGGGTAGCTCAGCTGGTTAGAGCACTGGTCTCATAAGCCGGGGGTCGGGGGTTCGAGTCCCCCCTCTGACACCATCTTACAATTTAACCCCCTCTTTAGTATTTAATACATACATATATCATTTAATAATATCCATATTTTCAAACAGATGCGTACGAAATGTAGTAAAATCTTTAACTATACAGAAACTGCTCAAATTGCTCAGGTAAAAGTGGCTTGCTGTAATAATACCCTTGTATTTCATCGCATCCTTGTTCTCTCAGATATTGGAGCTGCTCTACGGTTTCTACTCCCTCAGCGATGGTTTGAAGGCCAAGGCTGTGTGCCATACTGATGATCGCGGCGACGATGGCTTTATCTTCGGGATCGGTACTGATATCACGGATAAACGACTGATCTATCTTTAGTTTATAGACTTGGAATTTTTTGAGATAGCTCAGAGATGAGTAACCGGTTCCAAAATCATCGATCGACATACGGATGCCGCGCTCATGCAGTTTGTTCATAATGGCTATGACCTCTTGAGGGTTATGCATCGCTATGCTCTCGGTTAATTCCAGTTCCAAGTATTGGGAGGGTAAACCGATTTCCTCGAGGATACTTGTAACAAGATCCGGCAAATTCGGATGACGGAACTGCACTGCTGAAATATTGACCGCCATAATCATCGGAAGATGACCGTTATCCATCCACATTTTTGCTTGAGTGATTGCGGTGCGCAATACCCACTCGCCGATAGAGAGAATCATACCGTTTTCTTCGGCAATGGGTATAAATTCAGAGGGGGGGACATTGCCAAATAGGGGATGGTGCCAGCGTAGTAAAGCTTCTGCGCCAATAATAGGTGTTCCGGATGTCGAAATTTGCGGCTGATAAACCAAGTGTAATTCGTTTCGCTCCAGTGCATGACGCAGTGCATTGCCCAATTGAAGATTGTGTGTAGAGTTTTTTTGCATCTCTTCTGTAAAGAAACGGTATTCATTTCGCCCTTCATCTTTGACACGGTACATCGCCGTATCGGCATTTTTTGAGAGGGTTTCCATATCTAAGCCGTCTTCGGGATAGAGAGCAATGCCGATGGAAGCTGTTATGGTTAACTCATGGTGCTGAATTAAAAAAGGTTGAATAATACTGTCCAACAACTTTTGCGCAACTTGAGTGGCTCCATACGCATCCGAATCGGGCAGCAATACGATGAACTCGTCGCCCCCTGTGCGTGATAGTGTGTCTTCTTCGCTCAGTATGGATTGAATACGCGTAGCCACGTCGATAAGCAGGAGATCTCCGATACTGTGACCGAGGGTATCGTTGATGTTTTTGAAATGATCGAGATCGAAAAACATTACGGCTAAATTTCTATTGTTCCGTTTGGCTAAAGTGAGGGCATATTTAGCACGATCATCTATTTGCGAACGGTTTGGAAGCCCGGTGAGACCATCAAAATTTGCTAGATACAAAATACGCGCCTCTGCTTTTTTGCGTTCTGTGATATCCCGCGATAGAACGATAAAGCGGGGAATTTCCGCCTGAGGCGCCGATTTTTTAGATATCGACAGTTCGAACCATTTTTTTCCCTCCGGCAGCAAAAGCTCAATTTGTTTATCGTATGAAAAACCTTTTTTATGGGCTTCTTGCAAAGCTAAAAGAGAAATTTTCGCTGCTTCGGGAGGAAGGATGTCTTTAATTTTTTTGCCCAATAATACTTCGGGGGCTGCTGCTAGTAAATGGGTACGGGAGGAATGGTAGTCATAGTACCGCCCCTCCAAATCTACTTCAAACAACAGATCGGGAATGGCATCCAGAGTAGCTGACATCTGGTTTTGTACACTTACTAATTTTTTATACCAGCTTCGTAGGAGCAGATGCAGCAGTCCTCCGGTAAAGATGACAAAAAATACCCCTTTCCCTAATTCGAATTGGTTTAGGATAAGCGGATTTTTAATATGTTCTGTCAATAAATGGCCAGATCCAAAAATCCATAGCAGGGCGAAGACAACATAGAAGAATGACAATGAGGCAGGAGTCAGCAAGTTGGTATGACAAAACCGAAAAAAAGTGTTCCTGCAATTCATCATACTCCTTTTAAAAAATCTTATTTTACGGTGTATTCAGCCATCAATCATGATGTTTAGGCTCATCATTGATCCGCCTTTAGAGTAATCACAAAACAAGAACCTTCCTCTTCATTATGCCAAGCAAGGGTACCTGAAAAATACTTTTCGATGATGATTTTGGCTATGTAAAGCCCCAATCCTGTACCGTTGAGTTGTTTTGTCGTAAAATAAGGTTGAGCAATCTTATCCGCAATAGATTCAGGGATTCCTCCCGCATTGTCATTGATGGTAATTGTAATGCTCTCTTGGGTTTCCATGATGCTGATACGAAGGAGGGGGGAAATCCTTTTATCCTCTTTGAAGGCATCTTTGGCATTCCAAATGATAATAAGCAGTACTTGTATCAAATAGTTTTTGTAAAGCAGCACACTTCTCTGGCTGTTGTTTTGTATTGTCAATGCAATACTATTATTTTCCAAACTTTTCCCGATAATGTCAAGCGCGGTATTTAGAACGCTCTCGATTTTTAAATACTCTTTAGATTGATCGGATTTGAAAAAATTCCTAAAATTATCGATGGTGTCTGACATAAAAACGATGTTGTTAGAAATAACAGCGAGATTATTTTCAAGCTCTGTTGGATTCAGCATCTGAAGCGATTGTTTGGTTTCAATATTGGTGATGGCCAGTCCAATAATATTGAGCGGTTGCCGCCACTGATGCGCTATCATCGCAATCGTTTCTCCTATCGCGGCATGTCGTGACTGTACGATCATCATCTTCTCGCTGCTCTTTAACTCTTCTTCCATTTTTTTTCGTTCGCTAATATCGGTTATTACCAAGTAGAGTACGGGAGGATTTTTCTCCTCTTTTACTGCATTGCACATCAAATGAGCCCAAAATTGTGTACCGTCACTTTTGACCATTCGCAACTCGGATGACTGCGATTCATCGGACGCCAGAAATTTTTTACGATTGAGATAGTAGATATCCTGATCTTCTTTGTATACAAAACGTGAGAGGGGCTGTTTTATGAGGGCATTGTGTGTTGTATCCAATAGAGAGGACAGGGTGACATTGGCTTCAAGAATTACCCCGTCATGGGTAAGAGAGCAGTAACCGACGGGTGCTTTGTTGTAGAGATCAAAATAACGCTTTCTTGAAGTGTCGAGCTCTATTTGTGCCCGGCGCAGTTCTTCATTTTGCATCTCTAATTCAATCTTATGCACTTGCAGCTCATACAGCATCGCTTCTATTGCTTCGGGTAAGAGAGCCTCGCTGTGTATGCGCAATGCAGTCGTCTTTTTCTGAATAATCTTTTCGGCTTTATGGCGTAAAACTTGCGCTTTCTTCTCTGTGAAGGTATCGCTGTCGGTATGTTTATTTTTTTCAGACATTTTCTGCCTCATTTATCTCAGTGTTATTCGATTTTATTTCCCGTTCTGTCGTCGCAACGGCATAGATCTTCCCTTCTTCATTGACCAAAGCTGTGCAGGTGATCCAGACGTCCATCAGCTTACCCTCTTTGGTAATCCGTTGCGTACGATACGGTACCAAAACTTCAGCGTGACTCAGCTTATCCATCATTTGCATCACTTCCTCTTGCCGTTCCTGTGGAATTCGATCGCGTACATTCATTGATAGCGCTTCGCTCTCGCTCCACCCATACATCTTTTCCGCCTTAGGATTCCAGGCCAGAATACGACCATTGAGCCCTTCTACCGTGATGGCATCATTCGCATTCAGGACGACGACAGCCAATCTGCGGAGCTCACGATTGGCTTCACGCAGCTCTTCACGCATCTTTACCGTTTCTGTAATCTCGACAAAAGTGATCACGGCACCTTCAATAACGTTTTCAAGGGTACGGTAAGGCTGGATACGCATAATGTACCATTTCCCCTCGGTCGTTTTTACTTCCATCTCTTTAGGAATCAGGGTGTCGAGTACCTCTTGCACATCCACTTTCAAACGGTCGTACCCTACCAAATTGGAGGCTATGTGACCCATGGGACGTCCCAAGTCACTCAAAATCAGATTGATAATCTGGGTAACAGCGGGGGTAAAACGGAGAATACAGATATTATGGTCCACAAAGATGGTCCCGATACCGGTGCCTGCCAAGAGATTGTTCATGTCATTGTTTGAGCGTGATAAATCTGTCACCTTTGTTTGTAGCTCCGAATTGACGGTGGAAAGCTCCTCATTGACGGATTGAAGCTCTTCTTGTGACGTCTCCAGCTCTTCATTGCTCGATTGCAACTCTTCGTTCATGGACTGCATCTCTTCGTTAAACGATCGGAGCTCTTCGTTGGATATCCCTAGTTTTTCATTGGCAGTTTTGAGAAATTCTTCTTTCTCTCGTAGCTCTTGTGTGAGGCTTGCAATGTATTCGTCGGCATCATATGCCGGTATTGGTTCTTCTACTATAGTGCCATTGGTTTGTTTGGAGTCGAGAAGGGGAACTTCTTCAAAGATGATCAGATAGAGATGAGATTCTGCTGTCATGATTGAGCTTGGCTCCACGGAACGGATCGTTAGATTAACGGTGATAACGTGGTCGTTGCTTTTGACTTTCAGTCCCGTTTTGTGGACGATTTGTTGCGTAACCGTTGCTTTGTGCAAGGCCATAGTCAAACCAATATTCAACCCTTCACGAGCCATTTTTAATATATTGTTTGTACCGACTTCCCCTGATGGAAGTTCCAGATACATGCCAGAGCGACCGTGCAAGTAGAGGATGTCGCCTTGAGCGTTGACGAGGACAGCGGCTGGGGTGATCTGTTGCAAAAGCGCTTGTTCTGTTAGCTCGCGCAGCGGCAATTTTACGGGGGAGATACTTTTTTCGAAGAGGTGTGGTTGTGTTAGACGAAGCGTTGTTGTGGATGGAAAAATCCTAGCCATAGCCATTTTGTGAGTGTTATGGCTATTTTCCTTTTTACGGAGATAGAGCTTTGATTTATTGTCCAATACGGTGAATAGATCGCCAAAATCGCCTATGGTTTCTGAATGACCGAGATAGAGAATCCCCCCCGGATTGAGCGCATAGTGGAATAGGGGGATGAGCTTTTTTTGTAAATCTGAATCCAAATATATGAGAAGATTGCGACAGCTGAGAAGGTCGAGTTTTGAGAAGGGGGGGGCTTTGATGAGATTATGGATGGAAAAGACCAGCATATCTCGGATACTTTTGTGTATGCGGTAGGTGCCGCTATCCGTCTCTGCTGTAAAAAAGCGGGCCAGACGCTCAGGGGAGATGTCTGCGGCAATATCGGCAGGATAGACTCCGGCACGGGCTTTGACTATCGCTTGAGGATCAATGTCTGTCGCGAAGATCTGTACACAGTAGCTCCCTTTGATCTCTTGTATATATTCTTCAAGAAGAATGGCAATAGAGTAAGCCTCTTCTCCTGTGGAGCACCCTGTCGTCCATACACGGATGGTGGCTCCGGAGGGTTTGCCCTTAAAGAGTTGGGGAAGGGTCTGTTTAAGGGATTGGAAAGTCTCTGGATCACGGAAGAAATTAGTGACCCCTATTAAGAGCTCATGAAATAACGCCTCTACTTCATCAGGTGTCTGTTGCAGATACTTCGCATACTCACCTATCGCTACGATATGATGGAGAGCCATACGCCGCTCTATCCGGCGATGGATTGTATTTGGCTTATAGTGTGAAAAGTCGTAACCGGTATGGGCCCGCAATAGAATAAAAATTTTCATTAGTGAATTTTCACTCTTGGACGGATGCTTGATTGTGGCTCTGGACGTCATGGCGTATGCGATGAGGCACTCTGGCATTTCGGCGGGAAAGAGTTCGTAATCTACCAAACCAGTGGCGATGGCGCTGTACGGCATACCGTCATATTCAGCAGACTCTGGCTTTTGGGCGATAACCATCCCTCCCTCGCCTTTGATTGCCCTCACCCCTTGTGTCCCATCACTGCCGGTGCCTGAGAGTATGATACCAATAGCCCGCTCATGCAGATCTTGTGCCATGGAGCGAAAGAAAAAATCAATGGGTAAGCGCTGACCGCGTGGTGCGGAGGGTTCCATTAATTGCAGTGTGCCGTTGAGAAATGCCATATCGTGATTAGGGGGGATGATGTAGATGCTGTTGATCGCTACTCTCATTCCGTCTTCGACTTCAAAAACCTCCATCCGTGTATAGCGGCGGATGAGATCGGCGAGGATACTTTTGTGATCGGGTGCTAGATGCTGAACCAGTACAAAGGCCATATCAGGATCTTGGTCTGTCGGCATGTTTGAAAAGAAAGATTCAAATGCTGCCAATCCACCGGCTGAGGCGCCAATACCAACGATGGGAAAAGAAGAAATGGTATGTTTGGCCATTTTTACAGCTTTCTATAGATTCAATTCAAAGGTGGCACACAGAGAATTAAATAGTTTATTTTAGATTGTAGTACAGTTTATTAATTATGTCAAATTATTTATATATTTTATATTAAAGGTGTTTTTTTGTCTCTTTTCCCGGTGATTTTGTCAATAGCTTGAAATGATGGAGTTCATCGTAACGTCATCGTACTTTATCGACACGACTCCTAATGTTTTTAGATAGTTTAGCAGGGTCGTTTCCATTAAGGGAACAGCATTGGCAACCCTCTGCGAGAGGGAAAATTCCGTCATCTCGATAACCGTTGGCACGACTCCCATGATCATAGTCGGTGGACGATCTCCTAAGAGCTCCATCATATTGAGCGTTTGCAGCATCTCGACTTCATGGGCAGACCCTTGCCAATCGACGGTGCTAGGTACCGCTACAAAATCAAAAAAATAGAGCTCGCCTGCTTTGACCCCCGGCGCATTGATCGTATCGACAATGATGATCTGGTCGTACTCTATGATAATAGGGATGAGTCTCTGAGCAAGCGTTCCGCCATCAACGATATCAAGGTGATGTTTCCCTTCAAAACGGTACTTTTGTGTTATATAATGGATAAAATGGACACCGACCCCCTCATCACCAAAGAGAATATTTCCGATCCCTAAAAGTAAAATTTTCATATATTTTCATTCTCTTTTTTTATGAATTTAGTTATTCTATCTATAAACCATTGAATAGAGAAGGATAATACCATTGTCGTATCAGCAAAGTATCGTCATTGTTGTCAAAGGGGTAGTGCAGGGGGTTGGATTTCGTCCGTTTGTCTACAAAACAGCTACGGCTTATCATCTGTGCGGAAATGTTTCCAATACAGGTGAAGGGGTTATCATCAATCTGGAAGGTTCAGCCGATGCGATTGAGCAATTTTGTGCCGCGCTGCGAAATAATCCCCCATCCCTTTCACAAATCGAGCATATCATGATGTATGAACAAGAGAGGAAAAATTTTGTCGGGTTTGAAATTTTAGAAAGTAGTCATCACGTCAAAACAACGTCGGTCTCTCCCGATGTAGCCGTATGCAATGTCTGTTTGTCAGAGATGAAAAATCCGCATAATCGCCGTTTCGGCTATTATCTCATCAACTGTACCCAATGCGGCCCCCGATACAGCATCATAGAAACGCTCCCCTACGATCGTGCCTCCACCTCAATGAGTCCCTATAAGATGTGCCCTCTCTGCCAAGCCGAATACGATGATCCCACCAATCGCCGCACTCATGCACAACCGATCAGCTGTTATCAATGTGGCCCTATTTTGTGTCTGATAGAGAAAGATTCAAACACAATACTCCAAGGAAATGACGTGATTTCGAGAGCGGCAGAGCTCTTAAAAAAGGGATCAATACTTGCGATCAAAGGGATCGGCGGCTTTCATTTGATGTGCGATGCGACGAATTCATACGCTATAGCGACACTACGGATACGAAAAAAACGGCCAAAAAAACCGCTCGCCGTCATGTTTTCGGGCATGGATCAGCTTTGCCACTACCTCTCTCCTGATGAGAAAGAGGCAAAATTGCTATGCTCTAAAGAGAGGCCGATTGTAGTGGTGAAAAAGGGGCACAATAGTGCTTTAGCCTCCAATATTGCCCCCGATATTAATACTATCGGTGCGATGGTCGCCTATACCCCTTTGCATCATTTACTGTTTGAGTTTTTATCCTTTCCGTTGGTGGCGACGAGTGCAAACCGAAGCGATGAACCGATTATCCGTAATGCCCAAGAACTTCGGGAACGTTTGGGCGACGTGGTCGATTTTATCGTCGATTTTAACCGTGATATCCTCAATGCGGTCGATGATACGATTATTCAGGTGATCCAAAACCGCCGTACGACGCTCAGAATGGGACGCGGTTATGCCCCCTTTTCGTTGACCCACGGAAAATCCATCCCTATTAAAATAGTGGCGGTAGGGGGACAGCAGAAAAATACAATCGGTTTGGCGTTTGAGGATAAGATGATTCTCAGCCCCCATATCGGTGATCTGCATACCATAGAGGCAATGGAGTATTTCCAGCGGAGTGTTGAGACCTTAAAGCGGTTTTACGATTTTGTACCTGAATTGATCGTTTGTGACAAAAATCCTGCCTATGCAACCGCGCAATGGGCGAAAATTCAAGGGATAAGGGTTCTGGAGGTGCAACACCATTATGCCCATGCCCTCGCCTGCATGGCGGAATTTTCCCTTGAAGAAAAAGTCCTCGCATTTTGTTTTGACGGGACGGGATACGGAGATGACGGGACGATTTGGGGAGGGGAGATTTTTATCGCCGATGTGTGCGAATATGAACGGATAGGGCATATCAAACCGTTTCGTCTGCTGGGGGGCGAGCGGGCGATCAAAGAGCCTAAGCGGGTCGCTTTGGCACTGTTATTTGAGATTTACACATTGGCAGAGGTTCGGGAACTGACCCTCCCCCTCTTAAAACATTTCAAATCCGATGACCTTGCACTCTACCATAGAGCATGGGAAAAAGGGATCAACGCACCGTTATGCTCCTCGATGGGACGGCTATTTGATGCACTCGCGTCGTTTTGCGATATCCTTCATGAAAACGGTTATGAGGGGGAGGGAGGGCGACGCTTTGAAGAGCTGTATGATCCCTATTTGGATGAGGTTTTTGAATACACCGTTCATAACGGTGTGATCGATCTATCGCCGATGGTTCGAAAAATCATTCACTTGGCGCAACAAGGAGAGAGCATACGTATCGCTACAGGATTTATGAACATGCTTATAGAAATTATCGGGGAGTTCGCCGATGGTTTTCCCGATCTTCCGATAGTGCTTAGCGGAGGGGTTTTCCAGAATAAGACCCTTTTGTCTCTTTGTGTAAAACGGTTGGAAGAAAAAGGACGGAGGTTCTATTTTCAAGAACAAACCCCGATTAATGACGGGGGGATTGCTTTGGGACAACTGTATTATGCGATGAATAGGAAGAATCTGAAAATTTAGCATTTTTGTATTTTTTTTTCATATAGTTGTTCTATAATAAACCGATTGATAATCCAGAAAGGGGTTTGTATGTTGAAAAAATTCTTAGCCGTAGCAGTGATAGCAGAATCATCATTGTTAGCGCATACAGGGGCGGGGAGTGTTTCGGGATTTGGAGCCGGATTTTCTCATCCGATCGGCGGAGCAGATCATATAATGGCAATGTTTGCCGTAGGGCTTTGGGCAGCCCAAATGGGAGGGCGTTCATTATGGGCGGTTCCCCTTAGTTTTATTGCTATGATGGTTGCCGGTGCATTTTTGGGTATCCAAGGCGTTCAAGTACCCTTCATCGAAGCGGGGATTTTGGCTTCCATTTTGGTTTTGGGTGCAATGATCGGAGTAGGGGTCAAAATGCCGGTTGTTTTTGCCTCTGTGCTTGTTGGGATCTTTGCGGTTTTTCACGGAACGGCACACGGTACGGAAATGCCTCTGAATACCGGTGGTATTGTATACGGTATAGGTTTTGTATTGGCAACAGGAATGGTGCATATTTCGGGGATTGTAATAGGATTATTGCTTTCACGCCCGTTCGCCCCGAGTGTGTCGAAGGGTGAGTTCATGGTTCAACAAGCTCACCACGAACGAAAAAAATAAACTAACAGTAAGGAATTTACATATGTGTAAAGATTGCGGATGTTCTATTACTATGGATGACCATCACCACGAGCATTCGCATACCCACCATGCGGCGCATGAGACATTGCATCATAATCCGCAGCTCAATGACACCAAAACCATCGAGGTTATTAAAAAGATTTTAGACAAAAACGATCATGAAGCGCATCATAACAGAGAGCATTTCAATGAGCACGGTGTATTAGCGATCAATCTGATGAGCTCTCCAGGGAGTGGGAAAACAGCACTATTGGAAGCCATGGTCGGTTTGGCCCCTTTTAAATATGCAGTGATAGAAGGGGATTTGGAGACGTCACGCGATGCCGATCGTCTAAGGGCGGTAGGGATCAATGCGGTGCAGATACAAACGGGAAGCGCGTGCCATCTCGATGCTTTTATGGTACATAAGGGGCTGCATGATCTTCCCATCGCCGATTTGGACGTCTGTTTTATCGAAAATGTGGGAAATCTTGTCTGTCCTGCGAGCTATGATGTCGGATCGCATTTAAATATTGTATTGGTCTCTATCCCTGAGGGTGAAGATAAAATCGCCAAATATCCGGTGATGTTTCGTCAAGCCGATTTGATCCTTTTTACCAAAACCGATCTCCTCCCCTATTTTAAATATGATATGGAGAGAGAAAAATCGGAAGCGCGAAAAATCAAACCCAATGTTGATATTTTAGAGGTCAATATTAACGATGAGGCCTCTGTCATGCGGGTGATTGAGTGGATTGTATTTAAACGGAAGATGAGAGGTTAGCGATGTGTTTGTCCATACCCTCAAAAGTCGTCGATATTGATATCCAAAACAACAGCGCGACGGTCGATACGATGGGGATACAGCGAATGTCCAGCTTGGATTTGATGGAAGAGGAATCGGTTCAAATCGGAGATTACGTACTGCTGCATATCGGATTTATTATGAGTAAAATCGATGAAGAGGATGCGTTGGAATCATTGAAAGTGTATCAAGAAATTTTAGAGAAACTCGGAGAGCTAGAGCGACGGCAATTGGTGATAGATGATGATAACTGTGCAAACCGAGAGAGTGTATGAGTTCTCTACAACTCAAAGATTTGTATGACGGATTCAGAGATGCTGAGGTTATCAAAGGGTTTCAAAAACTGATCGACCAAGAGGCACAAAAGCTGGATCGTACCGTCAACATCATGGAAGTATGCGGAGGGCATACCCACACAATCATGAAATACGGTTTACTTCAACTGCTCCCCAAAAATATCAACTTTATTCACGGTCCGGGATGTCCTGTGTGCATCATGCCCAAAGAGCGGATTGATCATGCGTACACCCTTGCGATGATGGAGGACGTTATTTTACTGACACTGGGAGACATGATCAAAGTTCCGGGAAGTCTTGGAACACTGCAAGACGCACGTGCCAAGGGTGCAGATGTCCGCTATGTCTACTCTCCGATGGACGTACTGAAAGTAGCCGAGGAGAATCCCGATAAAAAAATCATTTTTTTTGCAATCGGCTTTGAGACGACGACACCCATGAGCGCAGCATTAATCGGTGTCGTACTCAAGCGGGGGATCAAAAATATCTTTTTTCATATCAACCATGTCACGGTTCCCGAAGCGATGGAGTTACTGATCGAAAATCGCGATGATGAAAAACACCATTGTATCGATGCCTTTATCGGACCCTCTCATGTGAGTGTTATCAGCGGCGCAAAAATCTATGAAATTTTCCCCAATCAATATGGTATTCCCGTCGTCGTATCGGGGTTTGAACCGGTCGATGTGATGGAATCGATTTACATGATTCTTAAACAGTTCAATGAGGGGCGCAGCGATCTGGAGATTCAGTATAAACGGCTCGTTACGTTGGAGGGGAATCTCAAAGCACAAAATTTGATGGAGCACTATTTTGAAAAAGTCGATCTATTTAAATGGCGCGGCATTGGGCATATCCCCAAAAGTGCGCTGAAACTGCGGGATGAATTTGCCGCGTTTGATGCAGAAGTGATCTATAAAGATATTCTCCCATACGAGGAGATCAACGATCATAAGCTTTGTATTTGCGGAGACATTTTGCGGGGATTGGCTAAACCGCAAGAGTGCAGTGTGTTTGGCACGGCCTGCAAGCCAAGTTCTCCGCTAGGAAGCTGCATGGTCAGCAGCGAAGGGGCATGTGCCGCCTATTATAAATACGGAAATCTGATATAAAATAAAACAACAAGCTTACCAAAGGAAAAAAATGAGTGAAGAGGAAAAAAACAAAAACAATCTCTTGAATGGTATTAAACTTCAGGAGATTTTAGAGAGTTTGGTTGAACGTTACGGATTTCAAGAGTTAAGTAATCGGATAAATGTTAGATGTTTTTTGATAAATCCGACTATAAACTCATCTCTAAAGTTTCTTAGAAAGACACCATGGGCGAGAACGAAGGTGGAAGAGTTGTACATAAAAAGTATGAAAAAATAGGTGGGAAAGATGACAAAAACAGTTACATTAGCCCAAGGCAACGGTGGAGCTGAAAACGGAGAATTGATCTCTAAAATCTTTTACAAACACTTCAAAAACGAAATTTTAGCCAAAAGCGAGGATGCCGCGATCATCGACGGGGGGCGGCTGGCGTTTACGACCGACAGTTTTACCGTCAGTCCGATCTTTTTTGACGGAGGAGATATCGGGAAACTCAGCATCTGCGGAACATGTAACGATTTGGCGATGATGGGGGCGAAACCTGCCTATATGACGTGTGCGGTGATTGTCGAAGAGGGATTTTCGGTTGCTGATTTGGAAACCATCGTAACGTCGATGAAAAAAGAGCTTGCAATAAACGGGGCGCAAATCGTCTGCGGTGATACCAAAGTCGTTCCGCGCGGCAGCGTCGATAAGATATTTATCAATACGACGGGGATAGGGATTGTTCAAAAAGCGGGTATTTCCTCTAACTGTGTCAGTGAAGCCGATACGATACTCATTTCCAGTCAAATAGGCAAACACGGTGCGACGATTTTTGCTAACCGTGAGGGGATGGAGTTTAGCTCCGCGTTGCAAAGTGATTGCACCTCACTGTGGCCGTTGGTCGAAAAACTGCTGGAGGAAGGTGTCCAAATTACCGCAATGCGTGATGCGACACGCGGCGGTGTCGCGGCCGTTTTGAATGAATGGGCAAAGCAGTCCAATGTCTGTATTGAGGTGAATGAAGAGAGCCTCCCCGTGAGCGATGAGGTACGGGGAATCTGTGAAATACTAGGATTTGAAGCCTATAATCTTGCCAATGAGGGGACGTTTGTATTGGCGGTTAAAAGCGCAGACACCCACAAAGCGGTGGAGATTTTGCACGGCTTTGAAGAGGCGTTTTATGCAGCCATTATCGCTCAGGTAACCCATCAGTACGACGGACGTGTAGTTCTTCTCAGCGCATGGGGATCGAAACGGTTTATGGATTTGCCGACGGGTGAACTGCTTCCGAGAATTTGTTAATGCATGAGTATTCGATAGTTCAGGCATTGTT
Organism: Sulfuricurvum sp.; assembly: GCA_036821965.1. Classification (GTDB taxonomy): domain Bacteria; phylum Campylobacterota; class Campylobacteria; order Campylobacterales; family Sulfurimonadaceae; genus Sulfuricurvum. The sequence goes on along the minus strand of DAISIO010000002.1, from coordinate 273,289 downwards.
GACCCAATGCGAAGAAATCGCAAACGAAAACAATGCTCAATCGGTTACGAAGATCATCGTTAAAATCGGCAAGATGTCGGGTGTTGAACCCCATCTGCTGGAAATCGCGTTTAACACATTTAAAGAACATACGATTTGTGACGGGGCTGATTTTGTTCTGAATATCCAGCCGCTTACGATCGAATGCAATACGTGTAAAACGGTAACAGAGTTGGAAGAGATTTATTACAAATGCCCTGGGTGTGAGAGTCTCAATGTTCGCGTCATTGATGGCGAAGATATGTTTTTGATGACCTTGGAGATGGTGTAGGGATATTTGTACCCTTTTAAGATAATTTAATCCGTTCACGGTGATAATGAGCAAAACAATAGAAGATATTTATTTTTAAAGGAATTATCGATGAATCATGAAGATAGGATGAAAAAAATACAAGAAAACGAAGCTTTTTCACGTCGTAGCGCATTGAAAATGATGGCTCTTTCCCCCATAGCCGCATCGGTATTGGGAGGAACGGCAATCCCTAGTTCTCTGGAAGCATCATCATCGAATGCGGTAGGAAAAATTGTGATTGTCGGAGGGGGGGCGGGTGCACTAATGGTACTAGCCCGTTTACGGAGAGCTCTTTCTCATCCCGATATCACAATTATCGCTCCAAATATGAAACATGTCTATCAGCCGGGGCAGATTTTCGTCGCTGCGGGCGAGTATGCCCCCTCGGATATTATCTTTGATAACACCGGTTATATCGGTGAAGATGTGATGTGGATACAAGACGAAGCGGCATCGTTTGATCCCGATAATAATAAAGTGACTACCAAAGGGGGCAAAATAGTCGGGTACGATTATCTCGTCGTAGCCACAGGGATACAGTACCATTATGAACACATAGCGGGACTCACCGTCGATATGATTGGACAACACGGTATTTCGAGTGTCTATCTCAATAACATTGGGGCGGGGACGGCAGAGGGGGGAGAGATAACCCATGAATGGTTCAAGGCCCTCAAAGAGGCGGCAAAAACATCCAAGCCGCGCGTACTTTGTACACAACCTTCAACCCCTATCAAATGTGGAGGTGCACCACAAAAGATTCTCTATCTAAGTGATGATTTCCTCAAACGTGATAACCTCACCGCTGATTTCACTTTTGCAACCGCAGGGGGAAAACTCTTTAGCCTTCCCGAAATCGATGAGGCGCTCAACAAAGTCCAAAAAAGATACGGCAACATCACAAACAAATTCGGCCATGAATTGATCGCGATTGATGCCCCAAAAAAGATTGCTACCTTTTTGCATAAATACGACGTGCAGGGGAAATATGACAAAGAAGTCGAAGAATACGAGATGATTGCAAAAGAAGAGGAGGTGAAACTCGAGTACGATTTTATTCATATCGTTCCGCCGATGAGTGCTCCCGATGCAGTGGTCAATTCACTGTTGTCATGGCAAAAAGGGACAGCAAAAGGGTGGCTCGAAGTGGATTGTGAGACACTGCAGCACTGCCGTTATAAAAATGTCTTTGGAATCGGAGACGTATGCGGTATACCAATCGGAAAAACAGGGGGAAGTGCTCGCCGTCAGGGGCCGATTGTCGTGGGTAATCTGATTGCAGTGATGGAGAAAAAAGAGCCGGTATTGAAGTTTGACGGTTATACTGTCTGTCCTCTCAAAACATCGTACGGTGAAATTATAATGGCAGAGTTCAACTACGACGGATTAGCCCCATCTCTCCCCCTCGACCCGGCGAAACCCCGATGGATATGGTGGGCGTTTGATTTGTACATGCTTCAGCCGATGTACCGCCATTTGATGTTGAATGGATTGATGTAAATTTTTTTATTAACAAAATAATACAAATAAACCATATAATAACATAATTTATGTTATTATCCGTCTTCACGCGAAGACATGGTATGTTATTTGCACTACTATATAAGTGGCAATACATTTTGTAAATAAGGGAACAAAATATGGCGAATGAATATAGATTGCAAGATACCGATTTTTTGGTATCCCAAACGGATGAAAAGGGGATAATCCTTTTTGCCAACGAAGATTTTTGTAAGATAGCCGGTTATACAATCGATGAGTTAGTGGGGAAGCCTCACAATATCGTCCGTCATCCCGATATGCCCAAAGCGGCGTTCAAAGATCTATGGGACACGGTAAAAAGCGGTAAAATTTGGACGGGATATGTGAAAAATGCTACCAAAAACGGCGGCTATTACTGGGTCTACGCTACCGTCTATCCGAATATCGCGTGTGAGAATGGGAACTGCGGATTTTTGTCCTGTCGTCGTAAGCCTTCAGCCGATGAGATAGCTGAAGCGGAACGTCTTTATAAGACAATGAGATAAGGGCATAGAGATGAACAATTCGATAAAAATAGCGATATTGATCGTCGTGGCGTTAGTAGGTGTTCTTATCGGGATTATCACTCAGAGCATGAGTGCATTGATAGGGGTTTTAGTAGTGATGCTCGTTGTTGCGGTATGGTTGGTAAGCGGCCCCAGTGCAGGCGAGGAAAAACTCCAAAAACAATTGGATGATTTTTTACAGCTGATACAGTTTAAACGCAATCGTCTCGCTTTGATGGAAGCGAAATACGGAAGCGTGGAAGAGAAACTCAACACGCTCGTAAAAACGCATGAAGAGATGCTTCTCGCCGATACATTGGTAGCAGGTGAGATGGTGCTGCTCGCAGATAAAGTAAGTCAGGGACACTATAAATGTCGTATTGCCAGCGATTCAAAAACACCGCATGTCCATTTGCTCCGTAAAACGATGAACAATATGCTCGATTCGACGGAAAGCAATTTAGCTAATGCAATTCATGTTCTCGAAGCGCTGGGTGAAGGGACATTTTCTACCCGTGCAGAGATAAAGGTCGAAGGTAAAATGGGGATGATGTTGAGTAAAATCAACGATCTAGGTGCTGCATTGCAATCGATGGAAGATCAAAACAATGAAGCCAAAGAAATTTTGGATAATAACACCAAAAATCTCAAAGCGACGATCGAAGAGCTCCGTTCGACCAAATTCGTAGAGCTAAACGGTATGATCAATTCGACAGTAGAACGGATACAAAGCGTTGCTGGAAAAGAGCATGAACTCTCCGAAAATCTTCAAGCTCTTGTCGGTAGTGCCCAAGAGACGAAAGCGATATTAGTGACGATCGGAGATATCGCCGATCAAACCAACCTCCTTGCACTCAATGCCGCGATCGAAGCGGCGCGAGCGGGTGAACATGGACGCGGCTTCGCCGTTGTTGCTGATGAGGTACGAAAACTCGCTGAGCGTACCCAAAAAAGTCTTTCCGAGATATCGGCTACGATAAACGTCTTGATCCAAGCAATCCACGATAATAGTGAATCGCTCAATCAAAACATGGATGAGATGATGGACCTGACCCGCTACGTCGGTACTGTTGATCAGAAAATGGATGAGCTGCTTGTCTCAATGGATGCAATGAGCTAAAAATAAAATTATAACTGCCTCTTTGAGGCAGGAGCATCTCAACATAACAGTCTATTTTCTGTATGATTGCGAAAATACTATTTTTTGGACGTTTACCATGCAAGAGCACACTACAATACACTATGCTGACTATACTCCCAGCGATTTTACCGTCATAACCTGCAACTTAGAATTTATTATTGATAACGGCTCAACGCGTGTCGATAACGTTATGGTGATAAAGCGCCAAAATTCCAGTGCCAAAGAGCTTCGGCTGGATGGAGAGATGATGGATATTGAGCTTTTGTGGGTGAACGATATCCTCTATGATGAGACAATGTTTGTCAAAGAAGAGAATGCCCTTATCCTCCCTCTTGATGCAAATGAAGCATCTGTTCGTGTAATCACACGACTTTATCCCGATGAAAACACGGCGCTCGAAGGGCTTTATCGCTCAGGCGGTATCTGGTGTACACAAAACGAGCCGGAGGGGTTTCGCCGGATTACGTACTTCATCGATCGTCCCGACGTTATGACGAAATTTACGACAAAAATTATTGCCAATAGAGAAATGGCTCCTGTGTTGCTTGGGAATGGAAACCTTCGCGGAACGGCAACGCTGGAGAATGGAAAACATTTGGCTATCTGGGAAGATCCTATCCCTAAACCCTCCTATCTTTTTGCGTTAGTAGCAGGCGATTTGGGTTCTATCCACGATATTTTTATCACGATGAGCGGCAAAAAAGTCGATTTGGCGATATATTGCGATAAAGGAAATGAGTCCAAATGCCATCATGCGATGCGCTCTTTAAAAAAATCGATGAAATGGGATGAGGAAACGTACGGCCGTGAGTACGATTTAGAGGTGTACAACATCGTCGCCGTGGACAGTTTCAATATGGGGGCGATGGAGAACAAAGGGCTCAATATTTTCAATTCCCACTATGTTTTAGCCGATGAGACAAGTGCGAGCGACAGTGATTTTATGGGGATCGAGAGTGTTATCGCCCATGAATATTTTCACAACTGGACGGGGAACCGTATCACATGCCGCAGCTGGTTTGAACTGACCCTCAAAGAGGGGCTGACGGTGTTTCGGGATCAATGTTTCAGTGCTGATATGAACTCGCAGCTGTTACAACGGATTGATGACGTTAAATCGTTGCGTGAACGGCAGTTCGTTGAAGATGCAGGTCCTACGGCCCATCCGATAAAGCCGCAGGAGTATATCGAGATCAACAATTTTTATACGGCAACCGTCTATGAAAAGGGGGCAGAAGTTATCCGGATGTTGTATACATTGCTGGGTCGTGAAAAGTTTCGTCTTGCAATGGATAAGTATTTTGAAACATTTGATGGTCAAGCGGTAGGGACGGAAGAATTTATATGGGCGATGCAAACCCAAAGTCCACTCGATTTGACACAGTTCAAGCGGTGGTATTCTCAAGAGAGAACCCCGACGTTGAAGATCTCTAGCCGTTACGATACGACGGCACAAACTATGACATTGACGATCACGCAACACATTGCCAAAGATACGCAAGGCCGTAAGCAATTGCCGTATGCGATGCCTCTTTCGATCGGACTATTGGATGGCAATGGGAGAGAGTTAAAACTTCAAAGCTCCAATGCGATGATGATTCACGAAGGGGTTGTATGGATTGATCAGCCAAGCTGCGAGCTGATTTTTGATGAGGTTGTGAGTGCTCCGAAACTCTCTCTTAATCGTCATTTTAGCGCCCCTGTGAAAATCGAATGCACGGAGCTTGATTATCCTTTTTTGATGGCGCATGACGAGGATGGGTTTAATCGGTATGAAGCATCACAACTATTTTGTATGGAAACGTTGGAAGCTATGATGCGCGGTGAAGCGGTCAATCTACACTTTATTGCTGCGTACGGTACCGTATTGAACGATTTATCTTTAGAACCGATGTTTAAAGCGGAACTGTTGGGGTTACCAAGTATCAGCACGATGATGCAACGCCAAGAGATAATCGATGTTGTGGCCATACATAGTGCCCTTGAAACGTTGAAAAAAAGGCTGGCAGGTGAGTTTACAGAGGTACTATTGCGAGGGGTTGAGTCACTATATGATCCCAAAAATTCCAGTATAGATGCAAGAAGTATGGCCCACCGTGCATTAAAAAACCGCTATCTTAGTTTGTTGGTTACGCTAGAAGAGGAGTCCTTTTCGCAGCTATGCAAGCGTCATTATGAAGAATCGGTGAATATGACGAACCGTTTGAGCGCGCTGGAATTGCTGGAAAATTACGCTCCTCAATTGGTACGGGAGGCATTGGAAGATTTTTATCAGAAACACTCCGGTGAAACGTTGATTATGAATAAATATTTTGCCCTTCTCGCCTCTTCGAGACGACAGGGGGTGTTGGAACGGGTTGTAGCGTTGCAAAGTGATGGTGCGTTTGATATGGGTGTTCCCAATTTAGTTCGTTCTTTGATCGGAAGTTTTGCCCGCAACCCGGTGGCCTTTTATGATGAATCGGGGGAGGGATTTGCATTTGTCGCTGATAAAGTGATCGAAATAGACGCGTTTAATCCACAGATTGCCTCGGGATTAGCGGGGGCATTTAAGAATTACGGACGATTGCGCGGTGATCAAAAAACACAAATGGGGATTGAATTGGAGCGGATCAAAAACCATCCGAATGTGTCCAATAATGTCTACGAGATTGTGGAAAAAATATTAGGGGCTTAAAGAGAGTCTGACGAATACTATAGGTAAAATTAGATAATGTTAAGGAATTTTTATGATTAAATTTTTTTCTTATATTGGACTCCTTTTTGCCGCATCGCTATCCTTGTGGGGCAACACATCAAAAGAGTGTGCGCAATGTCACAGTTCCATTGTAAAAGAGTGGGAAACATCGGCTCATGCAATGGCACATAGCAGTAAAAATGAACTGTTTGCCAAAATGGTAGCGGGTACTGCAAAAACCAACGGTGTTGACCCTTCCAAAATTATGGAAAATTGCAATATTTGCCATGCCCCCTCTGAAGAGATACAAGTAAAAGAAGAGGGGGTGACGTGCGTTGCGTGTCACAAAATCGATGCAATAGAGCATCAAAACAAGAGCAAGCCCCCTATTGGTATCAACACGATCCGCTGGATGAAAGAGAATGTTATGGCGGGACCGACAGGAAAAGGGAACACACCGTATCACGGGATCGCAAAACGTCCATTTATGGAGAGCAATAGCGATACATTGTGTCTGGCATGTCATAATGTGATGAAAAATAAGCAAGACATTACCGTGTGCAATACGGGGGATGAATATCGTCGCGGCACACCCCAAAAAACGTGCATAGAGTGTCATATGGGTGAGGCGAAATCAGGGCTGGTTTCATCTCTCTCTCCCTCCCCGAAAATGATCCGTTCGCATGGATTTCATGGAGCGCGCAATAGCGATATTTTGACCAAAGCAGTTGATCTGAAACTTGTCAAAAAGAAAGGGGAATTGAGGATAACCCTTACCAATCTCTCAAGCCACAATTTTCCTACGGGTACGGGTGTGCGCATCGCCACTGTTGTGAGTGAATTTTACAAAGGAAATAGAAAACTCTTCACGCAAACCGAAAAACTGGAAGTTGTTTTTGCAGCAGCAGACGGCAACATAACTCTTCCGCCAATGGCTAGCAAAGAACTAAGCGATACCCGTCTCAAGGCAAACGAGATAAGGGTAATAACGGTAGTAATTCCAAAAGGGATCACCAAGGCAATCGTTACGGTGAACTATCGCTTAGCCAAAGAGGAAATCGTCGAGAAGTTCCAGCTGCGTGACGAGATGTTTAAAAAAGTTTATCTCGTTACATCGAAAAGAATCAACCTGTAAGAAGCTTTGAAAAACTTTGCCGGCTTGGTTATTGAGAAAATAATAGAATGTGAAAAAAAGTAACACACAAAACTTTTAAAAAAAAAATAACATCAATTGCAACAGATACGAGAAGATTGTGATAAAAAAATGATACATTAGCATTATAATGAGTTATTAAGGAAGCGTTAAAAACATTTAAGGAGTAGAGATGGCTAGATTAATTGTTCTAGGTGGCGGTGTTGCCGGGCATACCGCCGCGACGTTTGCGGCCGATTGGCTGGGACGTGATCATGAGGTGGTAGTCGTTACACCTAACGCAAAATGGAACTGGATCCCCTCAAATATTTGGGTCGGTGTCGGTCAAATGGGGAAAGAAGATGTCACTTTTGATCTTGCTCCCGTTTACGAAAAAGCAGGAATCACCTACAAACAGGCCAAAGCCGTAAGTATAAATCCTGAGGGAAATGCCAGCAGCGATAAGCCGTTTGTTACATTCGAATATACGGGCCAAGGAAAAGCGGGTCAAAGTGAAGATTTGACGTATGACTATCTAATTAATGCTACCGGGCCAAAACTTAATTTCGGAGCAACACCTGGCTTGGGTGTGGGTTCTGAATTGGGAGAATACACCGTATCGGTATGTACAGCAGATCACGCGGTGCATGCATCTGACGAGCTACAAAAAGTTATGGATAAAATGAGAAAAGGGGAGCGTCAAAAAATCTTGATCGGTACAGGTCACGGTATGTGTACATGTCAAGGGGCGGCGTTCGAATATATTTTCAATGTCGAGCACGAAATCCGCAAAGCGGGTCTTCGTGATATGGCCGACATCAAATGGATTTCCAACGAATCGTTCATGGGTGATTTCGGGATGGGCGGGCTTCACATGAACGTGGGCGGTTATGTCGTCAGTTCACGCATCTTTACCGAGTCGTTGTTTGCAGAGCGCGGTGTTGATTACATTACGGGTGCACATGTCAATAAAGTTGAAAAAGGGAAAGTTTCGTTTGAACTTCTTGATGGCTCTATGGGGGAAGAAAATTTTGATTTTTCAATGTTGATCCCACCGTTTGCAGGCGTTGGTCTCAAAGCCTACAATAAAGCGGGAGAGGATATTACCGATACGGTATTTGCTCCGAATGGTTTTATGAAAGTCGATGCTAACTATACCCCTAAACCGTATGCAGAGTGGAAAGCCGCAGACTGGCCTCGCACCTATCAGAATCCGACCTACAAAAATCTTTTTGCGGCAGGGATTGCTTTCGCCCCTCCACACATTATTTCTAAACCTGCAAAATCGCCCAATGGAACCGTGATCAATCCGACTCCTCCACGGACAGGGATGCCCAGCGGTATTATCGGAAAAGCGGTTGCCCACAGTATTTGCGATTTGATCAAAAAAGGTTCAGATGCCCATTTACATGAAGCTTCGATGGCGGAGATGGGTGCGGCGTGTGTCGCATCTGCCGGTAAAGGGTGGCTGGACGGTCAAGCTGCGGCAATGACGGTTTATCCGGTAGTTCCCGACTATGACAAATATCCTGGAACGGGGCGTGATACCGATTATACGTTTGGCGAAATCGGTTTGGCCGGTCACTGGATTAAGCATATCCTTCACTTTTTGTTTCTTTATAAAGCGAAACTAAAGCCGTTCTGGAAAATTATTCCAGAATAAAGATATGCGCTAAAGGGTAAAATGTAGCCAAAAGATTTTTCTTTTGGCCTTTAAAATAGAGTAAGTAAGGAGTCAAAAATGGCAGCAAAAGAAGAAGAATTTAATTTCGCAAAAAACGATAAATTTAACACGGCGATGATTCCTGGAAAATGGGCTCGATCTCTTCGTACCTGTAAAATTTGGCAGTTTATCCGTTTTCTTATTATCAATATTAAAATGCTAATTGTTGTGAGTAAAAGCCACTAAAATTTTCTTCTAGATGGTCTTTTGGACCGTCTAACTCTTCTAATAAAGTTTTTGTATGATTCAAAATTTGATTAAATATCCTGATCCCGCCATCCGTCTTATATCAGCCAATGTCCGTTTTTTTAATGATGAACTGAAGCAATGGATTACCGACATGATTGATACGATGAAAGCGCACGATTTAAGTGCACTGAGTGCCATTATGATCGGTATCCAGTACAATATCATCGTCATGAGGAAAGCTGATACGTATACGACCTATATTAATGGTCGTTTGATTAAGCACACGGGGATGTCTACCCAAACGGAACGTAGCACGTACTATGAGGGGATCAGCGTTGATGTGGATCGATTCGAGAAAGTAACAGTCGTTTATGAGGACGAGAATGCTCATCTTCGCTACCTCGATTTGGAAGGGGAAGAGTCACGAATGTACCAGCAACAGCTCGATTATTGTTTTGGCAGTACGTTTGTCGACCGTGTGGATCGTGAGAGAAAGCAACAAATTAGCGATTATCTTAAAGAAGGATTAGTGAAGGGCGGAGGATCGTGCCCCATTATTTTTTATCGCGATTATTTTAGACGCGGCGCACAGTATTTTATCGCTCTGATTGCATTAAGTTTTGTTACCCCTTTTTTTGTTTCACCAAAGGTACTTGAATGGGTTTATACGATTGACAGAGCGATGCTGATACTTGTTGTACTCTTGATGATCGGTTATTTCTTTTACGCCCTTTATGAGGCGCGTAAATACAAGCAATGTCCGAGTTGTCAGACGGGGAATATTATCGGAACGCTGATTCTTTTAGCAGGGCAATTACTTATTGTTGCTGCAGTCGTTTTTTTCTGGATAGCATCTTGAGTTTCCCTAGCTTCGAATACCTCTTTTCTTTCAAAGACCTTCTTATACAATCCAAAGATGAGATACTTAGCGATTGGATTTCGCAACAGCCATGTTCTGAAATTTTCGAACGCCATTTGATAGAACCGAAATGGTTTAGAGAGCATTATGCAAGCAGTGTCTTTGATTATTTTATGGGGGTAGTGGCAGGAAACGTCGAGTTGGGACAATGCCCGATTATGCAAGATTTTATCAAGTATTTAAAAAATCAAGAGATACGCTCGGACGAATTGTTTACCCTTTGTACCCATTTTAAACGTTCTGTGATCAATGCAACGTACACACTTGAGATACATTCGCAAGGGTTGTTTGAGGCAATCAGCTATTTATTTGATAAAAATTTTGCAGGTGTTCTCACCCTCTACACCGATACAATTTACCAAAAAGAGCAAGAAGCAATCGAAGCGAATAAGGCAAAAGAGTATTTTCTTTCCAATATGTCGCATGAGATCAGGACACCGTTGAATGCCATTTTAGGATTTGTCCATTTGTTAAAATCGGAAAGTCTTGGTGAGAGGATAGAAAAGTATCTTGATATTATTGCCCAAAGCGGTGAAAACCTGCTTCATGTCATTAATGATATTCTTGATTTTAGCAAACTACGCAGCGGAGAGTTTGTGATCGATCCACACCCTTTTAACATACACACGGAAATCACCAACATATTGGAGCTTTTTGTCCCCAGTGCAAACGTAAAGTCCATCTCTATTGCGTATGCAATTAATCCCAATATTTCGCATTGTATTGTTGCTGATTCTTTTAGAATACAACAAATTGTCGGGAACCTTTTGAGCAATGCCATCAAATTCAGCCCGCCTGAATGCTCGATTGATGTAAATGTTGAGGTTAATGTTAAAAATTCTACCCTTTTGATCAGTGTACGCGATTATGGGACCGGTATTAGTGTTGAAGATCAAAAAAGTATTTTTAACCCTTTTTATCAGACTGCCGAGGGGAGAAAGTTTGGTGGCAGTGGGAGCGGATTGGGGCTTTCGATTTGTAAACAGCTGGCGATCCAAATGGGCGGAGAAATTACACTAGAATCAAATATTGGGTGCGGAAGCTTATTTGTTGTCACGCTTGCCGTAGAGTTGCCACCGGAGGAGTTGTGTATCGTAAAAGAAGTTGCCGGCAAAACACTCTCCTTTGTAGGAAAAGTATTGGTCGCTGAAGATAACGAAGCAAATCAAGAACTCATTCGTATTGTTTTAGAAAAATATGGGGTGTGTGTGGACATCGTATCCAATGGAAAAGAGGCATATCATAATGCACTCAAGGAACATTATGATCTGATATTAATGGATGAGCAGATGCCCATGATGAACGGCCATGAAGCGGTGGCAAAAATTCGTGATTTTGAGAAAAAAAATCAACTCTCTGCCGTCCCGATAGCCGCTTTAAGTGCCAATGTGATTAAAGGGGCGAGAGAGAGGGCTTTGGAATGGGGATATGATGCTTTTATCGGCAAGCCTTTCGAGATGAAAGACTTGGTACCTGTTTTGGAGAAATATCTAAAAAAAGAGGTTGAACATAGGCTGGAGCCATTGCCAATAAAGCAAGAATTCTCTGAAATGAAACGGCTGAAAAAGGCATTAATGCTTGAGGATGAACAAATTTTTCAATTGCTGGAGCTTTTTCATTTCAAAACATCGGAAGCTCTGGTAGAATTAAAAAAAGGGATAGAGATCCGAGATTATGAACAAATCGGACGTATTGCCCATATGATAAAAGGTTCAAGCGCTAATTTCAGGTTTGGGGAGTTTTCAAGACTCGCTTCTTTAATAGAAAAGTCCGCAGAGGATAATGAAGAAAACTTTGATTTTGAGGAAGGGTATAAGGTCCTTGAGAAAGAATACGAACTTCTTCCCCGGCGGGAAGAACTTTATTCTTCGAGATAATAGCCGACTCCTGAGGAATTTTTTATCACATCGGTAGGAAGTTTGTTGCGTAAACGCCATACAAGTGTTCGCACGCTGTTGTCGCTCGCCCCCTCACGTTCCCAGACATAATCGGTAGCCTGTGTAAAATCGACAACACTTCCCAAATTAACGACCAATAAGCGGATAAAAGCATTCTCTTTTTTGGTTAATTTAATCTTTTGATTTTTGTAAAATGTTTCACTCAACGAGATGTCGTGCCGATACCCCTCTCCAAACTCGACAATAGGTTGATCGGAGAGTTTTTTAACATACAGGAGCTTTTCGAGATGCTCTTTGTTGTGTTTGAGCTCATCGATACTGGTAAGACGTTTTTGTTCCTCTTCGAAACGATAAAGGGCCATTTGTATGGTTGTGTGAAGATTGAGGGGCTCGAAAGGTTTGACAATATAGCCGTACGGTTCCGTTTGTTTCGCGCTTATAAGGATGGCTGTATCGGAGTGGGCGGTAAGAAAGATAAAAGGGCGCGGCATTTTATCACGTATAAAATGGGCGATTTCTATCCCTTCATTCTGACGCTTGAGACCTATATCGATGAGGACGATGTCGGGGTTGTAAATCTTGATTTTATTTTGAGCGCTGATCTCGTCATTGGCAAGCGAGAGAATTTCATAGCCAAATTTTTCTAACGACATTTTCAAGTTAAGAGCCGTTACGTCATCGTCTTCGATAATAAGTACTTTTATAGAGGCCATAAGTCACTTCAATTGATAATTTTTTGATAATTTATCACAATTTCCAGATAAATAAGAAACTATTATAGCATTTTATCTCTAATATGTGTGATTTAGGGGAGGTTCAACCCAAATGGGTATAATCGCGACTTACACTAATAGTAACGGATACACAAAATGCTTGATTTTGATAAATTTACTCAGTATTCCAAACCCGGACCGCGCTACACAAGTTACCCTACCGCACTCGAATTTAGTGATACATTTACGTACGATGCGTTTCTAGAGAAGCTCCATGCGCAGGACTCCTCGCGACCATTATCGCTCTATTTCCATCTCCCTTTTTGTAAAAATGCGTGTTATTTTTGTGGCTGCAATGTTGTTTTTACCTCCAAAGAGGATAAGAAAGAGCGTTATATCGATTATTTGATACGGGAAATGAAGATTTTGAGCCAACACATCGATGTCAATCGCTCTGTGATACAGCTCCATTTTGGCGGCGGGACACCGACATTTTTCAATGCGGAGCAATTAGAGCGGATTATTGCTGCTATTAAAAGCCATTTTAAAAATTTTGTAGAGGGTGCAGAAATCAGCTGTGAAATTGATCCGCGTCATATCAATGATGAACAAATGAAAGTGATGAGTGAGGCAGGATTTAACCGCGTCAGTTTCGGGATACAAGATTTTGATGAGAAAGTTCAAATCGCCGTTCACCGCGTTCAGCCCTACGACATTACCAAAAAGGCAATGGATCTGGCACGCAAATACAATATGGTAAGTGTCAATGTCGATCTTATCTACGGATTGCCGTATCAGAGTTTGGAGACGTTCAAAAAAACACTTGATTTGGCAATTTCCCTGAACCCGGATCGTTTTGCCGTTTTTAACTACGCCCATGTGCCGTGGCTCAAAAAAACGATGCGCAAAATCGATGAGACAACCTTGCCTCATCCCGCCGAGAAATTGGCAATTATGCGTCACACGATTGATTATATGGATTCCAAAGGGTACCGTATGATAGGAATGGATCATTTCGCTAAACCCGAAGATGAGCTTTTCAAAGCAATTGAAAAAGGGGAACTCCACCGTAATTTTCAAGGATATACGACAAAAGGGGGGGCGGATCTGATCGGTGTCGGCTTGACCAGTATCGGTGAGGGGGCAGATTATTATGCCCAGAATTTTAAAGAGATGGATGCGTATGAAGAGGCTATCGATGCTGGAAAACTACCCTATGAGCGCGGTGTCGCATTACATGAAGATGATCGCATCCGTCAGTATGTCATTATGGAACTGATGTCTAATTTTAGACTCGATATCGGACGATTTGAAAAACTCTACAACGTAAAATTCGGGTCGTATTTTGCCGATGCTCTTGAAGAGTTGAAACCTTTTGAAGCAGATGGGTTAATCACTATCACTCCGTCTTTGATCGAATGCTCGTCTACGGGGACGTTGTTGATCCGTAATATTGCCATCCCTTTTGATGCCTATATGAAACGACATGCCTCCAATACAAAAACATTTAGCAAGACGGTGTAATATGACCAAAAGCGGCGATTTATTCAATTTTACAGAAACCTCCGATGCGTGTATCAAATGTGGAAAATGCATACCCGTTTGTACGATACACAACATCAATCCCGATGAAGTTACCAGCCCGCGTGGATTTATTGATTTGCTGGGGGCGTATCAACGCGGCGAATTAGAGCTTGATTTTAATGCCAAAGAAATTTTTGAAAGCTGTTTTTTGTGTACCAACTGCACCGATGTGTGCCCTAAGGCGTTACCGACCGATATGGTGATCGAGCAAGTGCGCGCCGACATCGCGGATAAATTTGGTATTGCGTGGTTTAAGCGGGCGTTTTTCTATCTTCTTCGTCACCGTTTTACGATGGATATTCTCTTTAAAATGGGATATGTTTTCCAAACGTGCGGATTTAAAATAAAAGCAGAACTCAATTCGATGCAGCCGCGTTTCAACCTACCGATTATCAAAAAAGATCGTCTTCTCCCCTCGATGGGAAAAACGTCATTTTTGAACAGCTATCCTGAAAATATTCCCCATGGCGGACAGCGACGGGTTGCAATTTTCATCGGGTGTTTGGCAAATTACAATTATACGGAGATCGGCAAAGGATTATTGGAGATTTTAGAAGAATTAAAAATTGATGTTTTTATCCCAAAAAAACAGCTCTGTTGTGGGGCTCCTGCCTATTTTACGGGGGATTTTGCTACAGTAGATCACAATGCTAAAAAGAATATTGCCTATTTTGAGAGTTTTATTGATGATGTGGAAGCGATTATTATTCCCGAAGCGACCTGCAGCGCGATGATCAAAATCGACTATGAGCACTTTTTTCACGATCAGCCCGAGTGGCTGGAGCGTTCCAAAAAACTCAAAAATAAAATCTTTATGGCAACGGAGTGGCTGGAGCAGAAAACGGAGCTAAAAGCAGTTTTGGCATCGAAAAAACGTAGCGATTTGAGCGTCACCTACCACGATCCGTGCCATGCCCGTAAAATGCAAGGTATACACCAAGAGCCACGTGCATTGATAGCCCAAAATTACGCCATAAAAGAGATGAGTGATCCCAATGTTTGTTGCGGTTTTGGCGGGATAACAATGCAAACGGAGAAATTTTATTTTGCTCAAGCTGCCGGAAAGCCCAAAGCGGCCATGATTGCTCAAAGCGGTGCGCAGATAGTCAGCGCGGAGTGCAGTGCGTGCCGCATGCAGATTAACAATTCGATGCACGAAGCGAATGTTGATGTGGTCTTTAAAAATCCTATCGAGTTGATAGCAGAGGCACTAAAGGAAAAAAAATGACAACCGAAGAGGTTAACGTATTTGCAGAGCAATTCCTAATGCTGGTCATGGCATCGATGACTCCCGAGGGTGAACCGTATGCGAGTACGGCTCCGTTTGTCCGTGTAGGTAATGATTTTTTTATCTTGGTCAGTACGGTTGCGCAACATGGCCGCAATCTCTTGAATTCCAAAAAAGTTTCATTGCTCATTGCGGAAGATGAAGCATTAGCCCTTCAACCGTTCGCCCGTAAACGGATCACCATTGAGGCTGCCGTATGCGAAATTCTCCGTGAAGAGGATGCGTTTGAGGAGATGATGATTTTGTTTGGAGAAAAGTTTGACAGCGATTTGATTAACTCTTTGTCCGGGATGAGAGATTTTCATCTTTTCAAACTAAGCGCCCTTGGCGGTAACGTCGTGATGGGGTTTGGAAAGGCGTATCGTTTGGATGAGAATCTGGAAGTGATGACGCAGATATCTGGGCAACATCAACATGCGAAATAAAGGGATCTAATGGAATACTGGAACCACATATACGACCATTTCAACCCCGTAGCGTTCACTCTATTTTCTATTCCCGTCCATTGGTATGGATTGATGTATGTTTTGGCATTGCTCTCAGCCTTGATGATCGCCAAATGGATTGTCAAAAAAGACAACATTGCCATCACGAAAGAGCAGTTGGATGATTATTTCATCTATGCCGAGATCGGGGTAATTCTCGGTGCCAGATTGGGGTATGTCCTCTTTTACGATACCCATACGATGTACTATCTGACCCAGCCGTGGCAGATTTTTAACCCGTTTATCGACGGGCAGTTTGTCGGGATACGGGGGATGAGTTTCCACGGGGCAATAGGGGGCTTTTTGATCGGGTCGTATCTGTATCATCGCCGCCACGGGATTGCTTTTGGACGGTTGATGGATTTAGTAGCTGTATCGGTTCCGTTGGCGTATGTGTTTGGACGGATCGGGAATTTTCTCAATCAAGAGTTGGTCGGGCGTGCTACCGATGTACCATGGGGGATCTATGTCTACGATACCCTCCGTCACCCCTCGCAGCTGTATGAAGCATTTGTCGAAGGAATTGTTGTTTTCGTGATTATTTACGCCTATCGACATCGTAAAGCATTCGAGGGTGAACTGATTTTACTCTATGGATTTTTATACGGTGTAGGACGTGCTTTGGTTGAGTTTTATCGTGCCCCCGATGCGCAGATCGGTTACATCGTCGGTCAATGGATGACGCTTGGGATGGCGTTGAGTTTGGCAATGGCAGCGGTATCGGCGATTATTTGGATAGTGTTACGGTCTCAAAACTCGATACAAAAAGTGTGAATATTACCTTTATAGCTATATTTTAAATGAAAATTATGCAGTTCACACACCGATTGGGCGATGTAGAGTCCCAATCCTAACCCTCCATCTCCCCTCTCGGTGACAAATGCTTGCAATGCCTCTTCGACAGGACGCTTGAGAGGTTCACCGCTATTTTTGATACAAATTTTTTCATCTGTACATTCGACCAATACGGGTAATGTGGTCGCATGACGTACGGCATTATCGAGGAGGTTTTGGAGGGCACTGGTAAAGAGGACGGGATCAACGTCGATACTATGATCGCATCCACTGAAACACACTTGACTATCCTCTAGCAATAAATTATCCATCGCGGTTCTAAGAAGGGTATCTAAATTTACGGTTTGAGGTTTCAATGCAAAGGCATGCATCTTTTCAGCCTGTGCCATTTGATGAACGAGATGATCGAGGCGTGAAAAAAGTTTTCCAAGCAAGAGGATATTGGGACGTTCTTCTTCGAGTTCGACAATGAGTTTCCCTTTTGTGATCGGGGTTTTAAGCTCATGCATCATATTGCGTAAAAAAAGTTCGCGTGAAGATTTGTAACGGCGTTGTTTTTCGAGTGCATCGAATAGCGCGTTGGAAATGAGGGCAATTTCGTCTTTCCCCTTGGTGAGAGAGAGTGCTCTGCTCATCTCTTTTCCTTCGCCATACAACTGTATTTGTTTATACAGCTGTTTGAGGGGTAAGAGGTTTCGCCATAGTAAGAGGTACATGCTCACTAAGCCGCCGAAAAGGGCAAAAAATAAAAACCATACAAAATAGTAGGTATTAGCCTCGCTCATGTCACGATAAAACATCGTGCAATGATCACGAATCAGCGCATAACTAATCCCTCGGCTGTCTTGATAAATTTCGACATTCAGTTGATTGAGTTGTAATTTTTGCTCCATCGGAGGAGGAAGGGTTACTCTTTGGGCATCCGTATCTAGAGCTTTTATTTCTTGAAATCCTGCGATACCAAGGGAACGATTTTGACTTTCACACGTAAAATTTTTAAGCGTTTCGAGTGTTTGGGAAAGTTCCATAGAACGGTGTACTAAAAGGCGATATTTTTGATGTTCTTGTTCCCCTAGAGCAGACAAAAACAGCAGTGACAAGATTATTAATGCCAGCGTAAAAAAAGCATGAAGTTTAAAAAAAACCGAGTAACGACGTGCTATCATAGGGTAAATTGGTATCCCATACTGCGTATAGAACGGATAATGGTTGGGTGTTTTGGATTGGGTTCGATTTTTTGGCGGATACGGCTGATGAGAACATCAATGCTACGCTCTGAGCTCTCCCATCCGATCGACTCAACATTATTAGCGATAAAATCGCGTGAAATAATTTGACGACGGTGTTTGATGAGCAAGCTCAACAGCTCAAATTCGGCGCGGGTCAGGCTAAGGAGCTCCCCCTCTTTATAAATACCGTTTCCATCAACACGAAATGTTTCACTTGTCGCTTGAATTGTTTTACCGTTAATACGACGTAGGAGACTTTGGATCCGGGCGACAAGCTCTCTGGGCTCGTAAGGCTTGGGGAGATAATCATCTGCACCCAGCTCCAGTGCAATAACTTTATCTCCTAAATCACCCCGTGCAGAGGAAATAACAATGGGGATGTCACTACAACATCGAAGCTCTCTGCACACATCGAGACCATCCATATCAGGAAGTGTGAGATCAAGCAATACGAGATCATACGATTCGATCGATAGGGAATTTAAGGCTGCTTTTGGATGTGTATAGGCTATCACCTCCATTTGATAACGACCTAAATATTGCGTCAAAAGATCGGCAATCTCTACATCGTCTTCGATAAGGAGGATTTTAGTCATCCGTTATTTTGGGTCGCAGTTTTTGCATCCCATACCGCCTGCACCCATTTGAGGGTGCATCATACTCCCTTTTGGACACATTTTCCCTTTTCTTTCATTCATCATTATTTTCATCCCATCGAGCTTGGCACGTTGCTCGGGAGTGAGAACTGCCATCATTTTCTCATGCTGTTTGTTATGAAATTCTTTTCCTTCGGCACGAAGTGCTACAACCTGCTCTTTTTGTTTGTCGTTAAGATCCAATTTTTCCATCATCGGAGGGAGCTTTTTGGTGTCGTAATCACATTTTTGCATCATTCCGCCCATCCACCCTTTATCGTCGCACATTCCACCTTGCATCGGACATGCCATTAACGCTGTTGCACCTAAAATCAGTGCGATACTTAGAACCTTTTTCATTTGGAATCCTTTAGGTTTTGATAATCACATAATAGAGCAAACATGTCAATCAAGCAATAATCTAATGTTAATGGTATTAATCGCGTGGATTACCGAACTTGAGCAGTTCATACGTTTTAGCCGTGGCGACACGGCCGCGCGCTGTCCGCTCCAGATAACCGTTGGCGAGAAGATACGGTTCTAACACATCTTCGATTGTCCCCTCATCCTCGCTTAGCGCAGCAGCAATGGTACTAAGTCCCATGGCTCTTCCTTTGGCTTCCATGAGCAGTTTGAGCAATCGTATGTCCATCTCATCAAAGCCATACGCATTGATCCCCAGTTGGTCGAGGGCATATTGGGAGCGTTCGTGCAAGATGCTACTCTCATTGGCTACGTCGGCAAAATCGCGTACCCGCTTCAGAAGCCGCAGTGCGATACGCGGTGTTCCGCGAGAACGCTTGGCAATTTCATGTGCCGCTTTTTGATCGATCGTTTTTCCCAGCTTGAGCGAAGCTTGGGTAACAATAGTACACAGCTCATCCGGGGTATAAAACTGCATCCGAAAATTCATACCGAAGCGATCACGCAACGGGTTAGAGAGCATTCCGGCGCGCGTTGTTGCACCGATAAGGGTAAAACGGGGGAGGTCGATTTTGACCGTTTGTGCCGCCGGACCTGACCCTATGATGATGTCGAGACGAAAATCTTCCATAGAGGGGTAGAGAATCTCCTCAACGGCGGGAGAGAGGCGATGAATTTCGTCGATAAAAAGGATATCCCCCTCTTCGAGATTGGTCAAAATGGCAGCAAGATCACCGCTTTTTTCGATCATGGGGGCGGCGGTTACTTTTATATTGCTACCCATCTCGTTGGCAATGATGAGGGCAAGGGTTGTTTTTCCCAGTCCGGGAGGACCATAAAAGAGGACATGATCAAGAGCTTCACGCCGTTTGGAGCTCGCTTCGATAAAGACACCAAGATTTTTTTTGATCTGCTCCTGACCGATATACCCGTCCCAATTGTTTGGGCGTAAAGACGTTTCGACTGGTTCTTCTGTCGTAAATTTTTCAATCTCTACGATGCGCTCCACGATGTTGCTCACTTAGTAAATATAGTTTTCATCGGGAAAAACTTTTGTTTGCACTTCGTTAGCATAGTGAGCAACTGCCTGCTTGACGGCGCGTGCACCGTCCATATATTGCTTGACGAATTTAGGGACAAAGGGCTCATACAGTCCCAGCATATCGGAAAACACGAGTACCTGTCCATCGACACCATTTCCCGCACCGATCCCGATCAGGGGAACAGAGATGCTTTGCGCGACACGAGAGGCTACATCGGCTTTTACCCCTTCGATTACGATGATAAATGCCCCCGCACTCTCTATCGCCTGCGCATCAGCGATCAGCGATAAAGCTTCTTCCTCACTTTTTCCCTTGACTTTATAGCCACCCTCAGCTCGTACGCTTTGAGGAAGGAGCCCGATGTGACCGCATACAGCAATACCGTTGCTCACTAGGTGTTTGATGAGATACGCCTTTTCGGCTCCCCCTTCGATTTTGATTGCATCGGCGGGGGTTTCTTGATACACGCGCAGGGCATTAAAAAGGGCTGTTTTTTCATCGGAATAGGTGCCAAAAGGCATATCGCAGAGGACGAAAGTATTGGGAGCCCCTTTGCATACGGCATTGGTGTGATAGATCATTTGTTCCATTGACGCGCTTAAGGTATCGGGATTGCCGCCGAAACTCATATTAAGACTATCGCCGACGAGCAAAATATCAGCACTCTCTTGAAACAGGCGTGCAAAAAGAGCATCATACGCCGTAATCATAACGATAGGGGTAACATTCTTGCGTTTTAAAATTGTAGTTATTGTTAGCTTTTTCATGAATAGTATCTTACCCAAAAAAAAGGTTAGCATCTTAAATATGTCATTTTGTCAGATTAAACGCGCTATAATCGTTTCAAACAGGGGAGTCCATCATGGGTGTAAGGACAGATTTAGAAAACCGTTTCGATTTTGAAATTATCGATGAATTTTTAGATCATTATGCCATGATGGTTGAAATTATGGAGCCGCTTATCATTGATCTAGGTAATCGTGATCGCTTCCATCGAAGCATTGACGAGCTGTTCCGTATTTTTCATAATATAAAATCAGCCAGCAACTATTTAAAAATAGAATCTATGATTCGTCTAGCAACCTTTGTGGAGGATGCATTTGAACAACTTAGAGAACGTGATATGCCGGCGAATGAAGAGACAATTACGTGGCTCATAAGCGTTTCCGATATGTTTATGCAGTGGCATGAAGATTTCAAAATGGATAATGACCTCTCAAAAATCCATTTTTCCCTTTTAATTTTACCCGATATGGAGAAAGAGTGAAGCAACTTGTAGCATATATTACGGCAGGATACCCGGATAACAATTTTACGATTGATTTAGCCTTGGCATTAGGTGAGAACGGTGTCGATACGTTGGAACTAGGAGTCCCTTTTTCCGATCCTGTAGCAGATGGTCCCGTCATCGAAAAGGCTAATCAAAGAGCGTTAGCCAATGGTTTTCGTTTTGCCGATATTCTCACTATTTCTGAGGTTATTGCCCCTAAAATCGATACATTATGGATGGGATATTTCAATCCGTTTTACCAATATGGGATGGAAAAGCTCCTTGATCGCGCTAAAGCACTCGGCGTAACCGGATTGATCATCCCTGATGTCCCGTACGAAGAGGCACGCGCCTACCATGATCTTTTTGAGAACCGTAACTTGGCAAATATTACCTTTGTTGCCCCTACGGATGGAGAGGAGCGTATTGCGATGATTACCGCTGGGGCTCGTAAATTCATCTATCTCGTAGCGTATGCCGGTATTACCGGCAGCGGCAAAAGTGAAGATTTGGCCCCCGTCCTCTCTATGATCAAACGTTACACCTCTACTCCCGTATACGTCGGTTTCGGTGTTAATGAGCAGACGGCCCGTGAAAAAGTCAAAGGGGCGGACGGTGTTATTGTCGGTTCCTCGATTGTAAACGTCCTTTTGGATGATACCCTCAGCAGTACCCAAAAAATCGCCAAATGTTGTGAGATTACCCGGACGATCAAATCACTCATTAACGAATAAATGGGGTATTGGACTGTTCTTTTACTCTCAATTGCCATAACCGCTTCTGCAGATAGCACGCTTTATCACGAGCTGAAAACACAGCAGCTTGGAACGTATGATTTTTCTGTGGAGCCGATCTCCTCACTTTCTGAGGATGGGTTGTCGGATTCCCTCCGGCAATATCGAATAACAGAGAGTTTAGAAGAGCAGTTTCATCCGACCAATGCCGATGAGGGGAAAGATTACCTTCCAAAATATATCAATGTCAATGAAGAACTCCCTTACCGTTATAAAAAACTTATTGAGGATTCCCTCTATCTCCAACTCCTTATGATCTCTTCCGTTGGATTTTTGACGCTGCTGCCGGAGAGTATTACAAGTTGGGATATGGAGGAACTGCAAAAACAGACATTGGCACAGCGCTGGTTCGAGAATGTTTCCACTGTACCGGTTTGGGATAATGATGACTGGACCATAAACTATATCGGACATCCGGTATCGGGTGCATTCTACTATACTATGGCACGCAATGACGGGATGTCGATCGGTGAGTCGGCAGCTTTTTCCGCCTTGATGTCCACCTTTTTCTGGGAGTACGGTTACGAGAGTTTTGCCGAAACTCCCTCTATACAAGATCTTATCATCACCCCTTTATTCGGTTCCATTTTGGGAGAAGGGATGATTGTTCTTCAGGGAAAATTGGATCAAAAGGGCGGGGTGATCTTCGGTTCAAGGAGCTTGGGAAACATAAGCTATTTTTTTCTGGATCCGTTGGGCAATATCGCCCATGGGGTGAGAGATGTCCTTAAAACTTTTAATATTGATCTTGATGTGACCATGACGATACAAACATATCCGCGAACCGGTACGACTATGCCGCAGTTTCGTTTTCTTGACCCAAAAGAGGATTCGATACGTGCAAGAGAGCGTGAAGTCGGTTTTATTATAACCTTTTGGTAAGATGTAGAAAATCACGATTTCATTTACAAAGCTTTCGGTATAATGTTGAAATAACTTCGGTTATCTTTTTTCTTGTGGGGGCGACATGGCTTCGACTGGATCAAGAAGGTTTAGGTTGCATCGTCGGACTGAGCAATTCCGTTATACGGCTCACACTTGCTTAAACGCAAACAACACTAATTACCGTCCTGCTTACGCTGTAGCGTAAGTTTAACTAACATTTAGGACTGCTCTACCATTCTATGCTATCACCGAATGGAACTGGAGTATAACCCCCGCGATAGCTATATTTTCGGAGCGCCTCGGACGAAGATGAACTTAGAGGATTGGACGCAGTAGCTTTGCTCGCTGTGTGAGAGCGTCTGAAACACAAACAACGAAACTAAGCATGTAGACGCCTTTACAATCTTGGTTTAGGACTCCGGTTCAATCCCGGACGCCTCCACCACAACTTCAAATTATTTCTTTTACTATAAAAAAACTATCACTTCAACTATTCAACAAGCAAGCCTAAAATAAAGATTTATGATATATTATTAGACATCATCTACATATAATTCTATTTGCAAAATTTCTTCAACACCAATTTCTAAAGTTCCCTCAAAACCTTCGTCTTTACGATGCTGTGCATTGGTTATGGTTTTTACAACCTCATGAACGAATTCTAATGCAGGTTTAGCTTCATTAAAAGTTTTTCCTATAGCTGTGCCAAAGCTAACCATTCCCCCTAAAAATTTATCAAAACTGCTCATTTTTTGATGCAGGGATTTTTGCATGTCTTCTAGTTTTTTTAAGAGACGTTCTTTGTGCACATCATTAATACTACTCATTTGAATAAGATTTCTTAAACCATCAATTGCAGATTGTATCTTAGTAAATTCATCAAGAGTTAATTCATACATGTTATTTTGAAAACGTTCTATGTAATTAGGTGCTGATGGTGATGTTAGAATGTATGTAGAATAGTAGTTTCTTAATAGAATAAGAATACCAGTACCATCACTTGGTATCCCTGAAGATAATTGGACGGTGGGGATTGCATAAAGGCTACAAAAGTCATTGATACAACGGACAGCTTCAAGTGAATCATAGTAATCTATTTTTGTGGTTTCTTGTAGTTTCGTCATTGTTTTAACACATTCCAATAACATAGTTTTAAGATGTGAATATGGATCGTCAACTTCAGCGTTTAGGTGTGCTTCACTTATGTACATAGAAATTTACCTTTAAAAAAAGTTTGTTTAATATGAAGTATACCAAAGATGCTACAAATTGCAATTAAGAGGTCAGTTATTCCTCGTTCCCACTTTCTAAGTGGGAATGCAGACAGTAATAGAGGGCAATACACTCCCACTCAGGAGAGTGGGAGCGAGGGGAGAACTCCATAAAAATAGAAACTTTACTTATTAATTACTCTCTAGCAGCGTGCAAAACGATTTAACTGCATCTAAATAGCTAAATGATTTCAAATCAAACCGCTATATCTGTTGTATTTTGTAGAAATAATTAAGAAATATAACATGATATAAGTATGGTTTGGTTTATGTTTGATAGCAGTAGACTAAACTCTTCTTAGTAATATTTTTAATATCCCCCTTGACATTAATTGACTCAATGTATTATAATAACATTGGATTTCAACAAAAGAGGAGCTTTAAAAGATTATGTCAACAGAAACAAATGAAGAATTAGTAAGTGAAGAGCAAACCGTCTTAAATGAAAACGAAGCAGATATAGTTGAGCCATTGAATGAGTTGGAAACCGCTCAAGCCCAATTAGCATCGTTGCAAGATACGTATGCTCGTGTACATGCTGATTTTGATAACATTAAAAAGCGGCTTGAACGTGAAAAGTACAGTGCATTAGAATACGCAAACGAAAAATTTGCTAAAGATTTGATCCCTGTAGTCGATTCACTCTCGATGGCAATCGGTGCTACGGCGATTGATGCTGATGCAAACGTGTTGCTTGAAAAGCTCAAAGAGGGCGTTGAGCTGACCATGAAACAGTTGCTAAGTGTTCTTGAAAAGCACGGCGTTACTGCTGTCGATGAGTCTGAACCGTTTAATCCGGATATTCATAATGCGGTACAGAGTGTGGACAGCCCAGATCATGAGAGCGGTGCGATCGTAAACACTTTTCAAAAAGGGTTTCGATATAAAGACCGAACCTTGCGTGACGCAATGGTCGTTATAGCGAATTAAAGTGCATTTGGGCTTACTGCCGAAGTAAACCCAGTGTTAACTAGCTGTAGGGGCTTTGCTTCTATAGCGTATAAAAAAATATAAACTAGGAGAATATTATGTCAAGAGTTATTGGTATCGATTTAGGAACTACAAATTCATGTGTTGCTGTCTATGAAGGCGGCGAAGCGAAAATCATCCCGAATAAAGAGGGAAAAAACACGACTCCATCCGTCGTAGCGTTTACGGATAAAGGGGAGATCCTAGTAGGTGATCCGGCAAAACGTCAAGCGATCACAAATCCTGATAGAACGATTTACTCGGTCAAACGTATCATGGGTCTTATGATGAACGAGGAAAAAGCGAAAGAGGCGCACGACAAAGTTACCTATAAAATCGTTGATAAAAACGGTATGGCGGCAGTTGACGTAGCAGGTAAAGTATACACGCCACAAGAGATTTCAGCAAAAATCCTCTCAAAATTGAAAGCGGATGCGGAAGCGTATCTTGGTCAATCGGTTACGGATGCGGTTATTACCGTCCCTGCGTATTTCAATGATGCACAGCGTAAAGCGACTAAAGAGGCAGGAACCATCGCTGGACTAAACGTCCTACGTATCATCAACGAGCCGACTGCTTCTGCATTGGCGTACGGTTTGGATTCAAAAGCGGATGAAAAAGTTCTTGTTTATGACTTGGGCGGCGGAACGTTCGACGTAACGGTTCTTGAAATTTCAGAGGGGACGTTCGAGGTTCTTTCAACCGACGGTAACGCCTTCCTCGGTGGGGATGATTTCGATAACAAAATCGTTGATTTCCTCGCAAACGAATTCAAAAAAGATAACGGAATCGATCTCAAAGCGGACAAGATGGCTCTTCAACGTCTCAAAGACGCGGCAGAAAATGCTAAAAAAGAGCTTTCATCTGCTGATGAGACAGAGATCAACCTGCCGTTTATTACAGCCGATGCGACAGGACCGAAACACATGGTCGTCAAACTTACCCGCGCTAAATTCGAGGGGATGATCGACGATATGCTTAAAGAGACGATCAGCCACATCAAAACGGCGATGAAAGAAGCGAAGCTCGATAAAAAAGAGATCAACGAGATTATCATGGTTGGCGGATCTACCCGTTTACCGATCGCACAAAAAATGGTTTCCGATGAGTTCGGCGGTAAAACACTGAATCGTGGGGTAAATCCTGATGAAGTTGTTGCCGCAGGTGCTGCTATCCAGGGGGGGGTTCTTCGTGGGGATGTCAAAGACGTTCTTCTCCTTGACGTTACCCCTCTTAGCCTCGGGATCGAAACACTTGGCGGTGTAATGACGAAGATCATTGAAAAAGGGACCACTATCCCTGTTAAGAAATCGCAAGTGTTTTCAACGGCAGAAGATAACCAGCCGGCCGTTTCTATCTCGGTAGGTCAAGGTGAGCGTGAGTTTGCACGTGATAACAAATCTCTCGGATTATTTGAGCTTACCGGTATCCCATCGGCAAGACGCGGGGTACCACAAATCGAAGTAACGTTTGACATCGATGCAAACGGTATTTTGACGGTATCCGCAAGTGATAAAGGAACAGGCAAAACCCAAGAGATCAAAATCACTGGGTCAAGCGGGCTTAGCGAAGAAGAGATCAATAAAATGGTTCAAGACGCAGAAAACCACAAAGCAGAAGATGCAAAACGTAAAGAGATTGTTGATCTCCGCAACCAAGCCGATGCGTTGGCAAGCCAAACCGAAAAAAGTCTCGAAGAGATGGGCGATAAAATTGATGCAGCGGAAAAAGCGACCATCGAAAGCGCACTAGAAGAGCTCAAAGCGACGATCAAAGATACCGATTCGACCAAAGAACAAATCGAAGCGGCAATCAAAAAATTGACCGATGTTAGTCACAAAATGGCGGAGCAAATGTACAAACAGCCTGAAGGTGAGCAAGCCTCAGCAGCAAAAAAAGATGACGACGTCATTGACGCAGAAATAGAGTAATTTTAAACACTACAGGAGCAAAGCCCCTGTAGCTACGCTTGCCGCTATGGCACTAAATCTTGCCCCTTTGGGGCAGATTATCCACTTCTTTTATTTTTCTCCATTCTCTTATTCCTCATTTGTTATAATAGCCCTAATAGAAAAAGGCAATACACTATGGAACAATTTTTACAAAAAGCAAAATCTGCCAGCCGCATACTCGCCACGATGGCAGGAAGCGAGCGTAACCGTATTTTGCGTGAGATGGCCGAAGCACTACGTGCCAATACGATGAACATCATCGAAGCCAATGCCCTTGATATGCGTCGTGCTGAGGAAGAAAGTCTTGCCGCATCGCTCAAAGAGCGTTTGATGCTGGATGAGAAGCGGATCGAGGCGATGGCAGTGGCAGTCGAAGAGATTGCTTCACTCAAAGATCCTATAGGGCGTGTGATCGAGGGGTGGGTCACCGAAGCGGGGCTGAAGATCGAAAAAGTTTCGATTCCTATCGGGGTAATCGGGATCATCTACGAATCCCGCCCCAATGTCACCTCCGATACGGCGGCACTGTGTTTTAAAAGTTCCAACGGCTGTGTTTTAAAGGGTGGAAAAGAGGCGGAAGCTTCGAATGCGATTATCGCCGAGGTGTTGCAATCGGTATTGGTACGCAATGACCTTCCAAAAGAGCTGATTGCATTACTTCCTGATTCGACGCGTGAAGGGGTGGCGAAACTTATCAAGATGGATCGTTATGTTGATCTGATTGTACCGCGCGGCGGAGAAGCGTTGATCCGTTTTGTTAGCCAAAATTCCAGCGTCCCTGTTGTCAAGCATGACAAAGGGCTCTGCCATACGTACATTGATTCAGAGGCGAATATCGAAAATGCAATCGCCATTGCCCTGAATGCCAAAGTGCAACGTCCGGGAGTGTGCAACTCGATGGAGACATTGCTGGTAGATGAAGTGATCGCTCCGACTTTATTGCCAATATTGAAAGAGGCGTTTGATCGTGCGCATACCCACCTTAAAGGGTGCGATTTGACACGCGAGGTGATCGATGTGGCAGAAGCTACCGACGAAGATTTTAATACGGAGTATCTCGCCAATATTCTTAACATTCGGGTAGTTGACGGAGTAGAGGGGGCGATTAGCCATATCGTCCGTTTTGGTTCTGGTCATTCTGAAGCGATCATCACCGAAAGTATTACAACTGCAGAGCGTTTTATGGATGCAATCGACGCGGCAGCGGTGTATGTCAATGCTTCGACCCGTTTCACCGATGGCGGTGCATTTGGATTCGGTGCTGAAGTGGGGATCAGTACCAACAAGCTTCATGCCCGCGGACCGATGGGTGTGGAGGGGTTGACGACCTATAAATACAAAATATACGGCAAAGGGCAAATTCGTTGAGCCAAAAGATTTTAGAGGTTAGTGCACTGACCTTTGGTTATTCCCACGACAATAAAATCTTTGATAATTTTTCGCTAACACTTCATGCCGGTGAGATTAAAGCGATTGTGGGCCCTAGCGGTGTCGGAAAATCGACATTGTTTGAGCTTATATTGGGAAGATTAAAACCACAAAGCGGACGTATTGTAGCGTCATCATTTTCCCAAGTGTTTCAAGACCCCTACAGCTCTTTTCATCCGACCTATACGATCCGTGAGCAAATTCGTGATGTTACACATATGGAAGGGTATAAACCGCTGATAGAACAAATGGGATTGGGAGAGGTTCATTTGGATACTTTGCCCCATAAGCTCTCCGGTGGACAACTGCAACGATGCTCGATTTTACGGGCACTGCTGATGAAGCCTAAACTTTTACTGCTCGATGAGCCAACCTCGGCACTCGATAATCTCAATCAACTCGATATTATGAAACTGATTGTAGAACATTTGGATGGTATGGGGGTATTGTTGATTACGCACGATCAGCATCTCGCACAATGGTGTGCGGATGAGATTGTTACGCTAACCATTGCTTAAACAAATAATATCCTGATGCTGCCATAGCAACGGTGCCGAAGGTATTAAGCGCCATATTCGCTACAGCCATAAGCAAATGCCCTCCACTGAGTAATAAAAAAGTTTCCATAGCAAAGGTCGAATAGGTGGTAAGTCCTCCTAAAAATCCGGTCGTTAAAAACGATTTCATCTGGACACTAAAGAGGGTTGTATAGCTAAAATAGGCGAAAAGCGCACCGATGATAAAACTGCCGATCAGATTGACCGACATCGTCCCGAAGGGGAGGGTGTGGGGGAGATGGTGGTTCACAACACCGTTAAGATACGCCCGCAAAACGGCACCGATAAAGGCACCGCTACCGATGGCGAGGATGGTTTGCCAACTCATCATCGTAGACCTTTTGCATCGTAATTTGGGTATTTTTGAGCCAATCAGGATCGCTTCTGTCGGCGATGAAGGGTTCTAAAAATAGAGCGGTAATGGTTCCGGGACGAAAGTCGCGACGTTTATTACTAAAATACGATGCTGTGGCGATCAAAACAACAGGCTGTACTTTCAGAGAATATTTATCCGCCACCATTTTTGCACCGGCTTTGAACGGTTTCATCTTCCCCGTTTCACTGCGCGTTCCCTCGGGAAAAATAGTAATGGCACGTCCCTCATCAACCCGCTCTTTGCAGTCTTTTATCAGTTTTATCAATGCTGTTTTACTTTCTCGTTCCAATGCTATATCTCTAGGAAGTCTGACAACAAGGCCGAAGAAAGGGACATCAAAAAGCTCTTTTTTGGCCACCCATGCAAGATCGTTTGCCGTAACAGTTTCCATAACGCCAATATCAATATCGCTTTGATGGTTTACTAAAAACATTTGTGTGTCAGGAGCAATCTCTCCTTTGACACGCACGGGAGAAAAAAGCAACACACGGATAAACCATGAAGAAAATTTAACGGCGTAAGGCTTGGGAAGAAGGTAAAACGTGACAATCATCAGTGTCATTCCGACGAAGATGATGATTACCGCATATAGCCATTTAATTCGAGCAAAGATCGCGCTCATGCACCCAGCCCACTTTTTTATCGTCTAAGCGAATCTTGGTAAATTCGCCTACACTCTTTTCCGCTTCTAAATTCTCTTCCTGAACCGTAACATCAAAAGTCGTACCATTTTTGATTGGAAGAAGATAGATTGGAGAATCTTTCTTGACGCAAACATTAGAGTTGGGCAGTAAAGCATACACAACATAAAAAAGTGGGAGAACAGAAGCGATAAGGTACCCTCTCCAGCGTCTCCAATAGTAGAGCGAAATTAGTAGTACGCCTAAAATTGCTGCTGCTCCTACTTTTAGCTCTGTATGACGTGAATCTGTAGGGGATAAGTCGCTTTGGGTCGATACCGTGTCATCATCAACGACAATAGGGATACTGATTGATTCATAGCGGTTTTTACGAAGATTAAAGATCGTAAAATCGAGCGTTTGTTCCGTATTTGGGATAATCGCATAATAGGTCATCTGCGATTCACCAACATTGGGGCGTTTTGATTCAAACCCTTGTTTTAGTGCATTTTGTAGTGAAAACGTCGCAATATTAGAACGGGTGGCTTTAATTGTAAAGACAACGATATTGCTATCTTGATTGTAGGCGGTTGTTTTATAGTCCACTAATTTAAATGAATCGGCTAAAACATTGGCGTAGGTACTAGGAGGATTGAGCGTCGAAGCATTTAAAGATGTCCCTGCCAGAGTGCTTGAGACTTCTCCTGTGGAAGTTGCCGTAGCGGTAATATCGGGAAAGCGCAGCGTAGTGGATTGAACCAAAAAATAAAAAGTGTCATAGACACCATCCTTTTTAACGGTACGATGAGGAGTTTGGCTAAAGATACGGATCCCCTCTTCGTTTTGGAGAGTGTATTCGATATTTCCTGAAGCAATATCTGTAGGGGTGAGTTTAATGGTTAGAGGAAAAATTTCACCCACATAGAGGTGCAAAGGAAGTTTCGTGTGCTCAAGGAGAATGGTAGCGGTATTTTCCGTAGCATTCGAAAATAAAGCATCAATTGCATTTTGATCTGTATCTACAACATCTTGAGGTCGTTCAGCCTCTTGAGGCGCAGCGTCAGCCTCAAGAGGAGTTAAGACAGAGGGCTCAGCAAAAGTTGTTTGTATTAATAATAATAGGAGGAGGGCTATTTTTTTCAAGTGTTTAAAAAGCCCTCTAGCATGCGTCGTCCGTCATTAGAACCCAGTAGTAATTCCATTGCCCGTTCCGGATGTGGCATCAAACCAAATACGTTTTTTGTTTCATTACAAATCCCTGCAATGCTCTCTACTGAGCCGTTTGGATTGTCTAGCTCTCCATTCTCATTCGTGTATTGCAAAAGTATTTGGTTATTGGCGTGAAGTTTTTTTAATCCTTCTTCATCGATAAAATAATTACCGTCGTGGTGTGCGATGGGGATATTAAGTACTTCGCCTTGCGTATAATGACGCAAAAAAGCATTGTCATTTGCTACAATTTTGAGGTGATGGTGACGAGAAATAAAATGGAGACCTTCATTACGCTTCAATGCACCGGGAAGAAGTCCGATTTCGGCTAAAACTTGAAAGCCGTTACAGATTCCGAGCACTTTCCCCCCCTCTTGGGCATATTTTTTGAGTGCTTTCATAATAGGGCTCATTTTGGCGATAGCACCACTACGAAGATAGTCCCCGTAACTAAATCCTCCGGGAACAACAACCAATTCTATCCCCTGGGGAATAGAGTCCACTTTGTGCCATAAAATTACGGTTTCACATCCTAATGCGTCAAATGCATGTTGTGTATCGTATTCGCAGTTGGTTCCGGGGAACTGAACAATACCTACTTTGATTTTTGCACTCATGCTTGGATCTCAATCACGTAATCTTCGATAACGGTATTGGCTAAAAGTTCCTCACACATATGAGCTACTTTTTCTTTTGCAACTACTTCATCACTCTCATCCATCTCGATTATGATTTGTTTTCCAACACGAACATCACGAACACTTTCAAATCCATGACCTGTGAGGGCGTGTTGAACAGCTTTTCCTTGAGAGTCGAGGACACCATTTTTTAAAAATACGTTGACAATTGCTTTCATGTTTTTCCTTGGAATTAGTTCAAAATGCGATTAAGGACTTCTTGGTAAGCGACTTTTAATCCACCCATCCCTTGGCGAAAACGGTCTTTATCCATTTTTTCACCGGTCTCTAAATCCCAGAAACGGCAGTTGTCAGGGCTGATTTCATCGGCAAGGATGATTTTTCCGTTTTGATCGCGACCAAATTCGAGTTTGAAATCGACAAGGTTAAGTCCACGACTGTGGAAATATGGGCGTAAAATGTCATTGATCTGACGTGCCATGGCACGTAGCTGATCAAGTTCCCCTTCGTTTTTGACGAGGTTTAATATTAAACAGTGTTGATCATTAAGCTTTGGATCACCCAACGCATCATTTTTGTAGTCAAATTCGACCAATGTGAAGGGTAGTATGGTTCCATCAGGAATTCCGAGGTTTTTGCTGAGGCTTCCAGTCGCAATATTGCGTACGATTACTTCAATGAGAATAATATCAACTTTTTTACACAACATATTGGTATCATCGAGCATCTCAACAAAATGTGATTCAACACCCTCGCGTGCCAACATCTTGAAAAGCTCAGATGAAATTTTATTGTTTAGCGCACCTTTGCCTGATTCTGTGTCTTTTTTTGCACCATTAAACGCCGTTAAATCGTCTTTGAACTCTGCAATGACAAGATGGGTATCATCCGTATTAAAAAGACGTTTTGCTTTTCCTTCGTAAATGAGTTCTCGTTTTTCCATGCTTATTTTCCTTTAACTATGATGAGAGCTTTGAGGATACCGACACCCTCTTTGAGTTGCATATCTTTACTAAGCTGTTCTTTGGTAATCGTTTTTTTGTTGGTTGTATTGGACTCGGTCACATCGAGCATGCTATCCGTTATTTTTTCGAGATCACTCTCTAAATGTTTTTTTAAATCTGCTTCTTTGAGATTAAAACCATTTTCACGTTTTTTGAGTTCTCCCGCATCCACTTCAACATCGGGGATAACCCCAACGGCTTGGATGGTGCGTCCGCTTGGGAGATAGTAGCGGGCAATCGTGAGTTTGATTGCTTCGGCATCGGTGATAGGCATAACTACTTGTACCGACCCTTTTCCGAAGGTTTTACTTCCGACAATGATACCGCGCTTGAGGTCTTGTATCGCTCCGCTCACAATTTCGGAAGCACTGGCTGATCCTTCGTTGACCAAAACGACAAGTGGAAGGGCTGTAATGGTATCTTTTTTGGTAGCACTGTAAACAATATCATCGCTTTTATTACGCCCTTTTTGGGAAACGATAATTCCCTCATCGACGAAAAGATCCGTCAGCTCAACTGCCTGATCGAGAAGCCCTCCTGGATTGTTGCGTAGATCGAGAATAATTCCCTTACTTTTTGATGCATTTTTTTTGATCGCTGCTTTGACATCTCCCGCCACTTTTTTATCAAAACTGGTAACACGTATATAGAGGATGTTCTCATCAATAGTACGTGTATAAACCGATTGAACGATAATAATCTCACGAATGATATGGAATTTGAGAGGCTCTGCCGCTCCCTTGCGTACAACGGTGATATCGATAGGAGTTTTAGGGGTCCCTCGCATAAGACTAACGGCATCATCAATCGTCATACTCAGCGTTGCTTTGTCGTTAATTTTGAGGATTATGTCACCCGCTTTGATCCCCGCTTTGTCAGCGGGTGTTCCCTCTATGGGAGCAATAACCGTGAGGGCATTGTCACGCACCCCTACCGTGATCCCTAATCCGCCGAATTCACCATCGGTTTGGCTTTTGAGAGAATCAAAGCTTTTTTTATCTAAAAAAGTAGAGTGTGCGTCAAGATTGGAGAGCATCCCCTGCAAAGATTTGTCTACAAGCTGATCGATCCCCAGACCGTCTACATTGTATTGCTCAACAATGCTCAGAACTTTAGTATATTTTGCCAACGATTGGAGGCGAGATTCTTCTATGGAGGCGTCAGTAGAAAGAGGCTTCGCATCACTTTTTGCGACTAAAGAAGTGGAGAGGGCAAAGCTTAATGTTACTGCACTGATAAAGCCGATGAGCATCATTTTTTTATTTTTCATTGGTTACTAAACCCTTTTGGCCATGCGCATATTTCAAGATAAGCAATTATAGTTAAAACTCTATTAATAATCAATTGATATGGATAACAATATCCCCAACCTGAATTTGATCACCCTTACGTATTTTTGCCCGTTTACGTGTTTCAAGCTCTCCGTTGCGGCTAACGTGCTCTTGCTCAATAATCATTTTGGCTTGCCCCCCTGTATCTACGAGGTCGAGAATTTTGAGTAATTTATACAATTCAATAAAGTCATCTGTTAGTGTATAGGTCATAGTTCATCCAAAAAGTTAAGGTAAAAGAAAGTAGGGAAAAAGAGGTGGAAAACCCCAAAAAAAGGGGTTCGTGTATATTACCAGCGTGGCTCGCGCGGTGGGCGAGGAGCACGTTCGCGCGCTTCATTGACACGAAGCGTACGTCCGCCAAAATCGCTATTTTCAAGAGCAGTGATTGCTTTGTTTGCTTCATCTTGGTTTACCATTTCAACAAAACCGAAACCACGAAAACGTCCTGTCTCTTTGTCATTAACAAATTTAACAGAACTAACTTCACCGAATTGTCCGAAAAGGTCTTTAAGATCATTTTCGTCTTTGCCGTAGGGAATATTCCCGACATAAATTTGTGTCACATTGTGCTCCGTGAGAAAAATCGAACTATAACCAGCATAATCCTTACGCTTATTTTATCGGCTACAATCTTAGGTTAATGTTAAAAACGGTGTAAATAGTGTTAAATCACAAAGAACAATAGGTATTGGACCTCAAATGGTAAATATATGGGGTGTACTCTGACATGATAAGCCCGTTCTAATATCCTTTTTTGTATAATTGCGCCATTTAAACCCCTCGAAAAGAGAGCATACATATATGGTACAAGTCACAAAATTAGCAATGCGTTTTGGAAGTCGAGTTTTATTTGAGGGGATTAACCTCAAACTCGACCGTAATAAGCGTTATGGCCTCATTGGAGCCAATGGCGCAGGAAAAACAACGTTCTTAAATATTCTTAGCGGTAAGATTAAAGATTACGAAGGGGATATTTCTATTGAACCGGGACTCAAAGTTGGTATTTTGGGGCAAAATCAGTTTGCGTTTGAAGATTTTACGATCGCAGATACCGTTTTGTGGGGGAATAAGCGCCTTTATGATGCGATCAAAGAGAAAGAGCATCTGTATGCCACGGGCGATTTTGAAGACGACAAGGTCAATGACCGTCTTGCTGAACTGGAGATGATCAGCGTCGAGGAAGACCCTACGTATGAATACGATGTCCAGATCGCGAAAATTTTGGAAAATGTCGGAATTTCATCAGAGCATCACCAAGAATTGATGTCAAGCCTCCCGTCGTCTGAAAAATTCAAAGTTCTTTTGGCCCAGGTGCTCTACCCTAAGCCGGATGTATTGTTCCTCGACGAGCCGACGAATAACTTGGATATTGAAACGATCGGATGGTTGGAGCGTGAGCTACAGCGCCATACAGGGACAATGGTGATTGTTTCTCATGACCGTCACTTTCTCAATGCCGTTGTTACGAATATCTTGGATGTCGATTTTCAAAAGATTCGTGAATTTACAGGAACCTATGACGATTGGTACATGGCCTCTACCATCATGGCAAACCAAATGCAACTTGATCGTGATAAACAAGTAAAAGAGAAAGAGCAGCTCGAAGCATTCGTACGCCGCTTCTCTGCCAATGCGTCCAAAGCAAAGCAGGCAACTTCACGCCAAAAGAAGTTGGACAAGATGAGTATCGAAGACATCAAGCCCTCAAGCCGTCGCGATCCAAGTATCGTCTTTAAAGCGAAACGTCCAATGGGCGACGAGGCATTAACCCTTGCCAATATTTCTCATAGCTATGGGGATTTGAAAGTTCTGCATAACATCAATCTTCTGATCGCTCCGGGTGAAAAAATCGCTATTATCGGTGCCAACGGTGCCGGTAAATCAACTTTGTGCAAAATCATGATTGAAGAGATTAAGCCGACAGAGGGGACCGTTAAGTGGGGGGCTACGATTGAGCCGAGCTATTTCCCGCAAGACACTGCCGATAAAATTAAAGGGACAGGAACGCTGTACGACTGGCTTCGTGCATTTGATCCTAAGCGTGAAATTTCTGAAATACGTAACTGTTTGGGGCGTATGCTGTTTAACGGTGAGCAGCAAGAAAAAAGTGTAGAGAAAATCTCTGGGGGAGAAAAACATCGTATGATGCTCTCCAAGATGATGTTGGAGGGGGGAAACTTCCTCGTTCTGGATGAGCCTACCAATCACCTTGACCTTGAAGCGATCATTGCCTTAGGTGAAGCGCTGCATGAATTTGAGGGGAATGTTGTGTGTGTGAGTCATGACCGCGAATTGCTCGATGCATTTGCAGGGCGTATCATCGAACTGCACCTCGATGGAACCTATACCGACTTCCACGGGTCGTACGAAGAGTTTGCTGAGGCAAAAGCAAGTGGCACACTATAAAGATTATGTCGGTTTCGGTGTTGCCGGAAATTTTGCCCTTCACCTAGAGCAAGCAGGTGAGAGTGCTGATTTCAAAGAAGTTATCACCGACGATCCCAACAGTCCCAAAGGGATGTTTCCGTTTTATATCCCCAATCGTCCTGATTTTTTAGGGACGTATCCCCTTAGCAGTGATACGATCATCCTTCCAACTGAATTATGCAATGTTCAAATAGAGCCTGAAGTAGCACTAATATGTGATTTGACCTACGATATGCTGGGCAATATTACACAGATCATCCCAAAATTTTTCGGTGCCTATAATGACTGTTCTCTTCGTATAGAAGGGGCTCCCAAAATTAGCCACAAAAAAAATTGGGGAGAATGTTCCAAGGGGCTATCAGAGACCCTTATTCCCATTGACTATTTTGGGCATGGCGGAGTGATGGATAGCTATCGGATTGCTTCATTTTTGAGACGTGACGGGATGCTGATGCGCTATGGTGAAGATGTTGAGCTCACGGGGTACAGCTATTTTTACGATAAACTCATAGAGTGGATGAGCAATCAAATCAATACTCAAAAAGATACGGGACCATTAGAGCCTATCAGTGACTATTTAAAAGAGGCTGGATTGCCTGCGCAAGTGATTATTAGCATCGGAGCGACCCGCTATACCCATTTTGGAGAGACAAATTTTCTCCAAGATGGGGATGAGATTATCGTCGTAGTGTATGATAACAACCGCTATTGCAGGAACCCTATACTGATGATGGCCAACAGCGGTAATTTGGATGCCGAAGGGGTAAGTTCTCTTGTTCAGAAGGTAATTCGTGCTTAAAGAGGGGCTGTACCGCCATTACAAGGGGACGTATTACGAAGTGATCGGCGTTGCAAAACACTCTGAGACGCTCGAAGAGGTTGTTGTCTATCGTCCGTTGTATGGCGAACGTGGGCTTTGGATCCGACCGCTCGAGATGTTTGACGGGCTCACCGAAAATGGAGCCAAACGTTTTATCTACGTAGGAGAAAGTAATGGCTAAGGGGCAGAAGCTGTCATTGGATTTTGGAGCTTCTTGGGGTGAAGGATGGAGCGTTGAGGAGCAAATATCCTCAAAAACTATTGCACTGCTGGAACCTTCAGCACACCGCCTCGTCTTTCAAAAAGAGAAACGTAAAGGGAACGTTGTGACTCTGACAGGACCTTTCAGTCTTAGTGATGATGATGCACAAAAAGCTCTTTCTATATTAAAAAAATCACTCGCCTGCGGTGGTGCGTATAAAGAAGGGTGGATGGAGTTTCAAGGGGATATTTCAGTGAAAGTACGCGAACAACTCGAAAAGATAGGGTTTAAATTTAAAAAATAATATCACAATGTCGTCGTAAAGACCACCTTATTTCTCCCCCTCTCTTTTGCTGCATAGAGGTTGCTATCGGCGCTGTGCAGCAATGTTTCATTGTTCATGCTGGCGGTGGGTGTGATGCAAATTGCCCCTAGCGATATTGTCACAACACCCGATTTTTTATTCCCTTTATGCTCCATATTGAGAGATTCGACATTAAATCGTAGCCGTTCTGCCATTTTATGGCCATTGGAACAATCGGTATCAGTGAGGATGACACCAAACTCTTCTCCCCCCAAACGAAATACAAAATCACCCGGTCGTAATAATGAGCTTCTGAGAATGTGAGCGACATTTTGTAGGGCAAGATCTCCTTGCAAATGACCATACGTATCGTTGTATTGTTTGAAAAGATCAATATCAACCATTATAAAGATAATCGATTTATCACCACGTAATGCCCGTTTAAACTCTCGTTCATAGACGAGATTGAAATAGCGGCGATTAAAAATCCCTGTAAGGGCATCAGTGTAGGAAGCTTGTTCGAGCTTAATATTGAGATGTTTGAGGGTTTCTGAAGATTTGAGAAGCTGCTGTTGTTGCTCTTCAATTTGCATAAAAATGCGCCACGCAAACGTCATAACACCGAGCAATATGAGACCAAGCATAATGGCAAGCTGCATCAATGAATTTTCGTGATGAGAGAGGAGGAGGGCGTGTTCATATTGGGCCGCTGCAATTTCATACGAGATGAGGCTGGAGATGGTGTTGTGTATGGAGGAGACATTGTCGGAGAGTGTCACTGTAGAAATTGCCGACCGGCGGGTATGGTTGGATGCAAGAGCGCGTATCTCTTCAAAATAATGCTGCATAATATCGATTTGTGTTTCCGTGTAGTGGATATAGGGGAGCTCTTCGGGACGCTTGTGATGAGAAATATAGCTAGCCCACATTTCGTTTACATGCTCCAACCCTACGGTTAGATTACGGGCTAATACATCGTCACTGATTACCCCGTCCCGCCATCGGTAGATACTCGATTCTAGTTCATGGTGATAGGCAACATTTATGGAACCAAGCTCGTATAGAGGGACGAGGGAGCCAAAATAGAGGGTATCAACCT
The DNA here is from genome assembly GCA_036821965.1 of Sulfuricurvum sp. GTDB lineage: Bacteria > Campylobacterota > Campylobacteria > Campylobacterales > Sulfurimonadaceae > Sulfuricurvum. The sequence continues at coordinate 233,898 of DAISIO010000002.1, read as the reverse complement.
GTTTTTTCATCGTATGCAGATTAAAATACCCTACTAAACCGACAACAACGAGTCCCAATGCGACACTAAAAAGTAAATAGAGCAGTTTGGTTTTGAGTTGCAACGATTCCATAAATTAGGAGATACCTTTTGGGGCATAGATGTTTACTCTAAGCAACTCCTATACCAAAAAGAACTAAAATAACAGAATCAAAATCGAGGAGAAAAAGATGTCCAAACGGGTCATTAAAGGTGAACGGGTCAAAGCGATCATTCACAATATAGCCGAAGATTTTCGTTTCTCAGGTGAGATGGGAGATTTCCCTTTATTGTTTTACAAAGCGGATACGGAAGGGGTATTACGAGGCTCTGAGATCGATCAAATGGTTGAGTATTTAACCACAGGGCTCAAAGAGTTGCAAGACAATATACAATGGCGACGGGAATTTTTGAGTGAAAATCCCGGTATCGATGAAATTCGTATGTTGGATAGTCTTAGTGGTATCGAAAAAGAGTATATCGAGCTGTTGGAATTTTTGAAGTAACGTTTTTGCATGACCCTGAACCGTTCGCCCTGGGCTTGTCGAAGGGTGATCTATTCGTGGTTCGGTCAGCCCACCACGAACGGTGATTAGGTTCTTTTAATGTTTGTATGGCTCGAGAGGGAATTTTTTTGCGATAGCGTATTGGATCCCCCCTTGCAAATCGATGACGCTGTAGCCCATTTTTTGGCCTAAATGAGATCCTAACATTTTAGATCGGCTTCCGCTGTTGCAAATCAGGGCGAACGATTCCCCTTTTTTTACTTTTTTGTTTAATTCACCTACAAAAGCGTTAAGATCATAGTTACCGCGCTCATCGAAAAACATAATAGGGATAGACCCTTTTACGATTCCCGTGGTTTGCCACTCGCCAGGGGTGCGTATATCAATAATTTTGATTTTAGAATCGAGTAATTTTTGAGTTATGGGTTGTGCGGTATAATCCGCTATCAACGCTGTTGTTGTTACAAGTAAAGAGAGAAGCCATTTTTTCACGAAAAAACCTTTTATCAAAATAAGAGCTATAATTATAACTATTAATCATTAACAGAGGGTGCATGCGCGAATCTAAAGAAGAAAATGCGAAAAGACTCCGTTACATACGCTTGCTTGGGCGTTTTGTCAACGGTATTCTTTCGTACCTTGCTAAAAGTGAACATCCTACTAAAGAGCAGTATGATCAGAAAGTCGATATGAATTTCCGCTTTTTGGAAAAAAATGGTGCCGTAAAGCTTTACAAAGACGAATATATGGTGCTCGAAGCGTTAGGGCAGAAGATTCTCGATTTTCGTGCCGGTGATGAGAGTATCGAAACGGTCAAAGAGGAGCTTTTTTATGCACAAAATCAGCTCGAAAAAAGAGTCAATGCCCGTAGCTACAAAAAATCAAAACACGATAATCATGCGCAGGATGGATGGTAGCCGCTTCTTAAAGAACACCTGTGTGTTCCAGAAGAATTTTAAAGCCTAATCCAATCAAGATAATTCCGCCAAGTATTTCAGCTTTGCTTTCCAAAAGTGAACCTAACCGTTTTCCCACATAAACTGCAGCGATACACAATACAAATGTCACCAATGCGATGACAGCTGAAGCACTCCAAATATCGGTCTGCAAAAATGCAAACGTCACCCCAATCGCCATTGCATCAATACTCGTTGCGATAGCAAGAGAGAAAAGCGTTTTGATTTTCAGGTTGCTTACTTCATCGTCAATCTCGTTTTTATACGCTTCATATAGCATCTTAACGCCCAGCCCGACCAATAAGACAAAGGCTATCCAGTGATCAAACGCCTGTGCGTATTTGGCAAAACTAACACCAATTGCATAACCTGCTAGAGGCATCGCCCCTTGAAAAAAACCGAACATTCCGGCAGCAAGGAGTGTTTTGGAAAAGGTGAGACGACGATGTTTTGATCCGATAGCAATCGAAACGGCAACGGAATCCATTGCGAGGGCTACCGCCAAAAGTAGAAGCATTTCCATAAAATATCCTGTAAAAAAGTAGTGGAATTATAGCGAGAAGAACTACATCGGAGAATAATTAGGGAATACGTATCAAATGATCTTTGACATCGCTGAGCCGGACAAAGGTGAATCCATCGTTTAGCAATTCATTAATCCCTTCAATGACTCCATTACGCGTTCCCCCCTCTGGATGATTCATATGCAAAAGAACAATATCCCCGCTGTGTGCACCGGTAAGTTGTTTGGCTACTTTGGGTGCGCTAAACGTAGCTCCTGCATCCCCAAGGACCGAAAAACCGCCGATTTCCATACCGTGTTCGCGTGCAAGGGCAACAGCTTTTTCATCATAATAGGCCGTTCCTGAACGGAAGAAGTGTGGACGTTTTCCCGTTAGGGAAAAAATCTTTTCATTGTTTCCCTCAATTTCGGCAATGACATCGGCATCGGAGGCGGTCCCTTTGAGTCCATAAACACTTTTACCTTCGGTGGAGAGCGGTTTATGGACGGTTCCGTGATTGGCGATCTCAAACAGAGGATTAGATGCGAGTTTTAAAAATATATCACGATTCGTATCTATCCATCGTGCATTGATAAAGAGGGTTGCCGGGATATGATTGTCTATTAAAAATTCGATCAATCCTGCATCATATTGAGAGCTTTTGGCGCTTCCGCCACAGGCATCAAAGGTGAGGGCGATCTTTTTTTTATCGCTGTTAAAATGGGTCGCTACCCCTGTGACATTTTCACCCCATTGGATGGTTGCTGGGAGTTCCGATGCTGCCATCATAGTTGTAATCAATACTAAACATAAAACATTAAATAGCATAAAAGTTCCTTGAGCGTATAATAGCTAAAAATGAGAAGGGAGTGAATATGAAATTTTTAAATATAACCTTTATTTTGATGATGGGGGTGGGGTGTGTTAGCGCAAATAACAGTGTGAGCAGCGAAATGAGTCACGTTGTTGGAGGCGCTGTTATGGCAGGTGCGATTACCGCTATCGTTGATAGCTATTATCCAGAGTATAGAGAAGATCGGGGAATGATTGGTTTTGGGATAAGCAGTGTTGCTATGATTGCGTTTGAGAGTGTTACGGTAGCGTTGCGGGGAGATTTGAATGGGCAATTGCTCGATGTCGCTTCACACGTGGCAGGTTCAGCTTTTGGGGCTTTTGTAACGGATAAGTTTATTTTATCCCCGGTGATCGAAAACTCGGCCAGCGAGGGGAAATTTATCGGCTTGCGGGCAGGGGTCTCTTTTTAGACTTTTTTGCTGAGGGCTTCGACGTTGTTGCTGTTGCCCAGAACAACGAGAATATCCCCTTTTTCGAGAATATCATCTTTTTCAAATGAGGTGTGCCATTCGCCTTGGTGTTTGTAGGCGATAGGTTTAACGTCATATTCTTCTTCAAATACAGGGGAGAGGATTGACATACCTATCCAAAATGTCGGAACAGTCATTTTTGCGATTTTCATCGTAATGGAGAGATCGATCGTTTCGTAGTGCATGTTTTTGACGATCTTTTTGACCAGTTTTTTGGCCGATTCCATCTCGGGATAGATGACCTTTGCGGCACCTAGTTTGGAGAGGATCTGACCATGTACTTGGGTGATGGCTTTGGCAACGACGGTTTCGATACCGATCTCTTTTAGCGCCATCACGGTAAGGATACTGGCTTCGAGATGTTCCCCGATACTGACGATAGCAACTTCCGCATCCGCAATCCCCGCTTCACGCAATGCACGAGGATCCGAAGAGTCGAGCATAATGGCATCTTGGACATATTCGCTGATGTTACGTATTTTCTCCTCATCGTTATCGATTGCGATAACGCTTTCCCCTTGTTGCGCCAACCCTTTGGCAACATGAAATCCAAATTTTCCCAATCCAATAACTACATACGTCATAGTACTACCTTTCCTTCTGCATATTTTATACGGCTTTGAACCGCTTTTCCGACGATAACTACCGTGAATGCAAATACCCCTATCCTTCCCATGAGCATAAGAAGAATGATATTGAGTTTGCCTAAATCACTAAAAAGGGCACTGTAGCTAAGAACGCCACCATTGCCCGTTGAGAGCCCTACAGTACCAAAAGCGGAGCAGGTTTCAAACAAGGTACGAACAAAGTGGAGCTTTTCGCTTTCATTCAAAATCACCGTCGAGATGAGGACATAAAAAGATGCAACAAAAATAATCGCGTACGCTTTGTTGATTTGATAGGGCATTAAACTGCGACGGAAGATGTGGGGATTAGTCTGACCGCGAAGGGTGTACCAAACCCCAATGATGGCCAATGCAAGGACAGTGGTTTTAATCCCCCCTGCGGTTCCTCCAGGGCTACCCCCTATAATCATAAAAATAGTACCAAAAAAGAGATCCGAATCATTGAAAGTAGAGAAGTCCATACTGTTGAATCCAGCTGTTCGATAATTCACAGAAGCAAACCAAGCGGCGAGAATTTTTTCCCACGTATCCATGGAGCCAAACGATTTTGGATTGTTCCATTCGAGCGTGAGAATGATTGCCATCCCCCCCGCTATTAGTATCCCCGATGTCCACAGCACTAATTTTGTATGTGTAGAGAGGCGCAGTAATGATTTTTTGCGGTAGTTATATAGCTCCAAGAGGACTAAATAGCCTAATCCTCCGAGAATAATCAAGACGGGTATGGTGAAATTGATGACAAAATCGCCTCGAAACCCCATCATATTGTCACTAAAGAGGGAAAAACCGGCATTGTTAAAGGCGGATACGGAGTGAAAAAGCCCAAACCAAAGAGCATTTCCAAATGGCATATCTGCCCAAAAGCGGAGTGAGAGGATAATAGCACCGACCATCTCGATAATGATGATACTGGCAAAGACGATTTTTAAAAAGCGAAATATCCCACTCATCCCTGGGTAGTTCAGTGACTCTTTGAGGATGAGCCGATCTCGGTAGGTGAGTTTTTTACGGCGCATAAGAGCCATGAATGTCACGGCAGTCATGTAGCCTATTCCCCCTATTTGTATCAAAGAGAGGATAATGACGTGCCCAAAGGAAGTAAAATCGACGGGAGTGTCTTTGACGATGAGCCCTGTTACGCATACAGCGGAGGTAGAGGTGAAAATTGCATCGATCAGAGAGAGTTCGCCATTATGGGCAAAAGGGAGCATCAGCAAAAAAGCCCCAACACCGATCAAAATGACAAAGCTCATAAAAATGATTTTAATGTCTTGGTTGTGCGTGGAAAACCCTTTGTATTATCAATAACAGAAATTATAGACTATCAATAGTTAAAGAAAGAATAAAGAAGGGCAATTGATCCCATTGAAGAGAAATGTATCTATCTATAAAAGGTAAATTTATGCCGGAAAAACCGGCATAGTATTACTCGTCGTGGGAAACTTGGATCGCTAAACGGACCGATTCTGCGGCGGCCGCCATTTGCTCATTTGTTACACCGGCTGGATTCGTGACACCCAATATCGTATTCATAGCAATTACGGTATTGGTCGTAATGATTTTGGTTTTATCGGAAGCACTTGCCAAGAAGATAGCTGCCTGAGTCAAGGTAGAACCGGGAACGACAACACCATCTTTAACAATCAAAGTAGAATTTTTCAAAACAGATTGATACAAAGCAAGGCTTTGTGTCGGCGAATCGACACGGACAATCGGTGTCGTATTGCTAGCATAGATTGCCGCTACTGCTTGATCCAATGTTTTAGTATACAAAGACCAGTCTGTTATAGTTGCGAGTGCTTCAGCCAATGCCTGATCACGCGTGTGCTGCGGTGCACGGGCAACATTTAAACGACCGTAATCACCCTCTGGAATCCCTTCGGATGCCCATATCGGTTTACCGCCATCTCTCCCTCCTGAACCATATTTTGGACCTTTTCCTTCGCTGGTTTCATCCGGTTCACCTTGACCTTTTGTGACGGTGTCCTTTTTACCATGACTAGTATCAGAATCGCTATGTCCTGAGGTAGAACCGCCTTTCCCTTTTCCTGATCCGCCTTTAGTACCAACATGACCACCATCTTCTGCCGCAAATGCACTCGTTGTTAAACCATTGAAATGCATTGATGTCGGAGCAATCAATGTTGCCGCTAATACAAAACTGCCTGATGTAATTATTTTTGTAATGAAAGATGATTGTGTTGCCATGGACAACTCCTTTTATATGTGTATAAAAAATTTTACATCATCAGAATGAGATAAAAATGAGTTTTATAAATAAATAGTACAAAATGTATTTATTCAATTTGTTAGAAGATTATTTCACTATAGAATTGGAATAATAAGAGGGATTTCAAAACGCATTATGCGTTTTGAAGAGGGTTAAAAGTGGTAGCCTAATCCTAGGCGGAAGAGGCTTTCGTCGTTGTTGTAGGTGACAGCATCAGGCGCTGTTGAATGCCCTGTAACGAAACCATACGACTCATAGTTGGTGTAGCTATAATCCATACGCATGAAGAGCGATTTATTAAATGGAACCTCCGTCCCTAAGCCGACACGGCATCCCACTATATCATTATCTTGATCGATATATTTTGGATTACCGCTAGCTGCACCTCTTTCATAGATAGAATTGAATTTTGTCTCGACACGGCCAATGCGTCCGTACAGCATTGAGCCGTTTTTTAGGACATAACCGAGTCGGACACTCTCGCCGAATCCCCCTTTTTTGTGGACGTAGAAATCGCGTCCGCCCTCACCGCTAACAGTGCGATCGTGGTGCCATCCGAATGTAGCCGCTTCTGCTTCGAGCTCGCCACCCACATACCATTGGCCAAAGGTGTGTCCGTATCCTAGGAACGCCCCTCCCGTAAAGCCTTCATTGCCGAAATCAGCAACTAAACGCGTTTGATCTATAGCGCCTTGTTTGTGGATTACATCCATTTCAGTGTTAAGGGCTCCATGCCCTATCATCGCGCCAACATACATCCCATCCAGATAGCTTGGATCGACAAAAACAACTTTGGTAGGGGATTCACCTCCTCCGAAATTCCACCCCAGACCCAGTTTGAACGTTCCGCTACTCATGTCGGCAGTGTCATTATGAATGAGTGTGCCTGTGCTGTTGTAGACAGGAATAGTGTAATCATGATATTGGGTATAGGCGTAATCCATACGGATAAAGAGGTTGTTGCCCATTGGTACATCGGTCCCCACTCCTAATCGGAAACCATCCATTGTTTTGTCGTCGTTTACGGTATATGCAGTAGACGTTGTGTCATCTACCGCTCGTACTTGGTTACTGAATGTGGTTGATGCCCATCCTAGACGTCCATATAATAACGCTCCGTTATCGAGCATGTATCCGGGACGTACCGAGAGGGCAAAACTGTTGGTTTGTCCAATGGCAAAATACAAATCATTGATGTGGTCATGCGAGAGTTCATTGTTGCTACGATCAAACTCGGCCTCTGCCCCAAAATAGAAGTGTTTATCGAGCATCTTCCCATAGCCTACGAAGAGCCCTGCCAACATACCGGTATCAGAGAATTGACCGTTGTCGAAATTATCGGGCTTAGTTAGATCGTCACGGTATCCAAAGCTAGCATCATTAATACTATTGACACCTAATGTTGCCCCTGCATAGAAGCCCGTCAACGTATTGCTAAACGGTGCTGCGTATAACGACCAGCTCGGATAGGTAAATGCAGGCGTCGTCGGCTGTGCGCGGGTACCAAAATCGGTTCCTAGCGTCACATAGACGAGATTATTGTCATAATCGGCATAGTTGATGAGCCCCATATATGGATTATTTGATGCAAGTGCCGTGGAATTACGATGGCGGTATTTATACTCCGCCCCTGTATAAACGGCATCAGAGAGATAATATTTTACTCCGACGCCTGCACCCGTATAGATATCTTTACGGTCGTAGTCGTTGTATTTGCTCCATTGACGTGTTAGCGATGCGTTGAGTAAGAGGTCGCGTGAGAGGTTGTGGTTAACACGCCCCGTTAAAGCGGTATTGATATACCCGGATGAGTCCACTATGGTTGTCTCTTCGAGCGAGCGGTCAAGATCGAGAGCGAGGGTCGTCCATGGTGTTGTTTTGTATTTGATACTCAACCCGTAATCGGCTGCATCAACGTTCTCAAACGCGCTGTTATCATAATTTTGGCGGATGCGCCCCACATAGGCTTCGGTGGAAAGAGCATCGGAGGGCTTGATGGCCATACCGACTGCCGCGTTAAAGCCGTGGGAATTGTGATTAAAAGTTGGGTTTGTTATTGGGTTAGGTGTGTCGTATTGACGATGATCATTCATCCCCTGCACAAACAGATTGACCGTATCTGAGGCTTTGAATGTTAAACGACCGCCGACAAGGGTTTCTTTGCGGTCACGATAATCGCTGGAATAGCTTCCCCCTGTCGTCAAAGGTGTGTCTTCAAAATTGAGTTCTGTTGAGGATGCCCCCAGTCTTACAGAGAGGCGATCCATTACCTCAAGATAGATCCCAACATTTCCGCTGAGGTCGGTGTAGCGCGTTGGCTCTGCCAAGGCATTAGCTTGCTGTATTTCATTTGCATCTGAAGAAGAGCGGTCTTCGTGATTGCGTGAGAGATTCGCCCCACCATAGACGTTCATCGAATCGGTCAGATCAATCCTCCCTTTTCCATAGACCCATGAATCGTTTGTATTTTCTGACGTAAATCGGTGGTAGCGGTTCATATCGACACCCGTTCCCAACTCCAAGGCATGACGGTTAAAATTTGACTTCATCCGAATTTCGGGGGATGTTGTCAGGCTTGCATCGGATACTTCGTTTTTACGGGAAGCGTAGACGTTGTCATCGTACATGAGTGTTGCGGCCAACTCAGGATAGAGGAGAAAATTTCCCCATACGATCCCCCCTTTGGCTTCGTCTTTCTGAATAGTATGTGCCACTTGCTGAGCCGGATCTTGAGGGCTTGGAGGGGTAATATCAGAAATAATGCCGCTTTGGCTGGCAGAACCTGTTTGTGCTCCTATTTCGGCAACACTTTGTGTCATAGCACCTTGTTGTGATTGTGATTGCTCGTTAGGAGCTGCGAATACATGCGGTGCTAAAATCAGCGCCGCTGCAAAAGAAAGCCTATAGCTCATCGTTGCGATGGATCGAGTCATTTGAAAACCTTACTAATTAATCTATTAAAGATAATTTTAACAATAGGAAATGAGATTTTAATGATATTAGGAGATGTAAGAAAAAAAATATGGAAAAGAGGTGTAAATTGAGCTCGAAGCTTGCCCAAAAAGGGCCTTTTTACACCTACAATTAAAAATCGATTTTGTAGCCGACACCGTTATGATTCGTAATGATGTGTGTATAGGTTTTTTTGCGAATTCCGCGCACGAGTGTACGGAGTGCATCCATACTCATCGGATTATCTTGCCAAATGATTTGTTCTATCTCTTCATAAGGAATAAGTTGTCTTTTATGTTTTAAAAGAAGTTCGATAAGAAGATATTCTTTTTTGGATAATTGTATTGATTCACCATTGGGATTATTAATCGATTTGTTAATCGGATCGTAACTAAATTCGTCATGCAGTGGAGTAAAAGTGGTGAAGAGCATATTGGAGAGTTTTTTCTTTGCTATACGTAGTGATTCTAGAAGCTCGCTGTTCAAAAATGGCTTGACTAAATAACGGGTGATTTCGAGGTTGATGGCTTCGAGCAAAACATTTTTATCTGTACTGGAAGTAGCGATTATAGCCGGAGTCTGAATCTCTTTATCACGCAGGAAGCGAATGAATTCTAACCCGTCATGATTTGGCAGATCCAAGTCAACAAGAATTATATCTACTTTGTGTGTCCGAAACAAATCGTATCCAGTAGCCATATTGTCCGTCTGTAAAACATTTAATCCATTATTATGCATAAGATTTGAATATTTATCTCGAAGTTCTACATCATTTTCAATATATAATACAGTCAGTTTACTGGATGTGAACATTAATTGCCTTTATATAATGATATATATTTGTAGTCTAGTACACAGTTGTTTAAAGTATGTATATAGCGCTATTAATAAAACAATTGGACAAAATTGCTTAAAAATTTTAGAGAGTATTATTGATTACCCAAGATAAAGATGACTGATGGGAGATAAAAATGTGTGTAGTTAACTAAAATGGAGATGTTCCGGATAATAAATGAAAGTAAGCGGTGACTCCAAAGGGATTTTAACTCCCAACAATCATATTATCGATTGCTGGAAGTACTATTTTAAACGTTGCCCCCCGCTTTGTATTATGCACTTTTATCTGTCCCTTGCAATGTTGTTCAACGATAATTTTGGACATATAAAGTCCTATCCCTGTCCCGTCTTTATCCATTTTTGTGCTGAAATATGGATCAAAAATCTTGTGTAAAATTTTATTTGGAATACCTCCTCCGTTATCTTCAATCTCCAAACAAGCTTTTCCATTTTTGTATGCAGTATAGATCCAGATTTGTGGTTCCAATATTTTATTATCCACTAAAACATCTTTTGAATTTTGGAGAATATTGAGTATTACCTGTTTCATTTCGCGGGTATGGGTCAAAAAGGGGATATCTTCCTCATATACAAAATGGAGCTTAATATTTTTGGCCTTCAATATCGGCTCGATGATAACAAGACACGCCTCAAGAAGGCTCTTCCATGTCGTCAGTTCGTTACTTTTTTCTTCTGTAAGAAAGTTTCTGAAATCATTAATCGTTGATGAAAGATCCAGGGCCAGTTCCGTGATCGCATTCAGACGTTCCTGAAAAAAATCTTTGTTGTAATTGTCCATCATCACATCAAGACTTAAGGTCCCGGCAACGGTAGAGATAGAGGCCAAAGGCTGCCGCCACTGATGAGCGATCATGCTGATCATCTCCCCCAACGCTGCATGACGCGATTGTATGATCATCATCGCATCTTTGTTTTTAAGCTCTGTTATATCCATTGCCGATGTTATGATGGCCCGTTTCCCCTGGATCAATCCAAATGGAGCCGAACTGAATTGCCAGATCATTTTTCTGCCTGACTGACTGTAAAATGTAAATTCCCCTTCATCCACCTTGCCAATGATAGAATAGAGAGTTCGAATGTGTTTTTTGACATAGATCTGCTGTTCTTCATCTCGAAAGAGCTTCTCGACCAGTGTATCGGTCGTCAAAAGCTCCTCATGTGTATATCCTGTTGCATCTGACCATGCCTGATTGAGTTTTACAATTGTCCCATTTTCCGTATGTACAATAATCGGGCTTGGGGCCGCATTGATCATCGTTTCAAGCTCTTCGTTGAGTGTTCTGATTTTAGTTGTCATCTTGCGCGCTATTATTCTGGCCCGCTGCGTGATTTGCGAATAGAAGAGTATTGTCATCAACAGGAGAAACGATATCGGCAAACCGGCAAGAAGGATTAAACGAGGCGTCTTATGATCAACGCTTTTCTCAAATAACGGTAGTGTTTGATAAACTGCCGTCCATGTCCGTCCGTAGATATGAATGAGAAAGGTCTTTTCAAATAAGGGCTTTTTAGCTCTTTGAGAGCCGATTCCAGGAGAACTCTCATAGAAAAGGGTTTTCTCGTTGATAGAAGGACCGTGATAGAGCTTCAGAGCAATGCCAGAATTTTTCTTCACCAAAATCTCTTTCATAAGATCATCGATACGAAAGGGGGCATAGACAAAACCTTTTAGATGCTCTCTTCTTTGGTGTTGTGATAAAGGTGTTTTTTCTGTATGATAAAATGGCAGATACATCAAAAACCCGGTCTGAACATCGGTCGACGTTTCCTGGACAAGGGTCACATTATCGGAAATAACCACTTGCGCCGTATCTCTTGCACGGATCATAGCATCTTGCCGGACAGGATTCGAGAACATATCATAACCGATGGTCCGGAGATTTCGCTCGTTTAACGGTTCAAGATAGATGATGGGATGATATTCGTCCCGTTTCCCTTGGGGTTTGATCGTATAATTGGTAAATCCCTCAGCACGCATTTTTTTGATATGCTCAGGAAGATCGGCAGGGGGAATGCGTTTCGAAAATCCGATCCCCTGGAACCCGGGGTAGTGTTTGGTGATATCAAGACTCGTAATGTAGATGCGCCATTTTTCACGGTTCATTCGTTCAACAGTATTTAAAAAAGCGGCACCACTATGAAGGATGTTTTCATATGCAGACATTCGATTGATAATCTCTGTATTTGCTTCCATAGCAGATAGGACAAAAAGCTTCCTTCCATTCATAAGGGCATCTTCGCGGGCATTTATCCATAGCAACAGGGTCACACCCAACGACATAAAAAAACCTATCCAGGCGATAATAGCCGATGGGGAGAATAGGGCAGCTACTGGATGTTTGAGCATCTTAAAGAGCCTTGAATTCACGGATAAGCTCCAATTGCCGTTTTGCTAGATAGTTGGTCAGCTTCTCGCTATTGGTCGAGGAGAGTTCAAAAAGGATGACAATATGATAATTGCGGGTAAAATTATCAATCCTGTATACGGTTCCAGTGATCGAAAAGTTCAGAGGCTGCTTGTCGGTATCAAATACTATTGTTATTTTAACCGCTTCGGCAACGCTAAGACCCGCAGGAAGGGCATCGATTTCGATCTTGACCGAACAAACAGATATATCGACGATTCGCGTCGTCCCAAAAAATTTAATCTCTCGGTAAAACAGGGTTATACTATGGCGTTTCTCTTCCGGTTCAAGGCGGATAAAAGCCCTCTGATCGGCACTTTTGTCAAGAAATTTTACATCAGAAAATGTTACGGTTTGTTCGTCAAAATCGATATTTATAATAGATTTACACACAACGCTGTATGGGAATAATTCGGAGGTGATGGTGATGTTGTTGCCGAATTTTATTGCTTTGAGCTGTGTGTAGGTCGTTTTCAGTGTCATATCGTTTTTCTCAATAGACACCAATATCGCACTGTTGACTACCGTCAAACCGCGATAAAAATTATGCAGCTTAACTTCCGCACTGTTATCTCTAATAACTTGCATGAGCTTTATAACGCAACTGCGCTCTTGAAGCATTAGATCATTTTTGGCGGTTTTATTATCAAAAATCATCATCAAATTCAAATCGGTGATATCGTCAAACGAAAGAATGGTATACCCCTCTTTATCGGGAATCAGACGAAGTTTCATGATCAAATGGCAGACTTCTCTTGCATGATTGAGCACTTTGGTATGAAACAGCTTGCCCGGGTTGGAAGTAGCTTCTTTAAACCACTCCCTCTCCTGTGTTGTATACAAAAATCCCTGATGTTCCAACAGCAATGTATCAAATCCGTCATACTTCTCCCGGAATAGATCGAGGCTGTTAACCCCAAAAAAATCGAGAAATTGCTGATTAACAAGGACAGCCTCTCCCTCCTTCAACATGATCAGTAGGTTATTTTGGTAGTTAAAGATATCTCTTAGCTGATTATCAAAAATACGTCTATCCCGTCTACTGTTAATAGCGACGGCAGCGGCATACAGGGCATCGATAAGGAGAGGAACTTTGGTAGGTTTGGTAGCATAGCGGAAAACCCCCGCCTCGATTGCTTCGTGCAGATACTCTTTTTCATCGAATGCCGAAAGGAGGATAAACCGTACATCATCGTCCTCCTCTTGAATCTTTCGTGCCAGCTCAAGGCCACTCATCTCCGGCATATTTATATCGCTTAATACTATAGCGGGATGATGAATCTTATAAAATTCATACGCCGTCTTCCCATCACCGGTAGACCATACATTTGGAAAAAGTTTTGCCAGTAAAACCGACATATTATCTCTCAACCCTTTATTGTCTTCTACATAAAGAATCCCAAGATCGTGTGTGAGTATTTTTAGTTTTTCGATTATTTCATTCAACTTTTAATGCCCTTATTCTATTTCTTGTTTAAATTTATCACTGATATGCCGATATTACCGTACATTTTGGCAAACATAAACACTATTAAAAGCGATTGTAGCAGTTTTTTTTCAGATTTAAAAATGGGTCAAGTTATGCACGGTAAGATATGCATTCAAATTACAAATTACTATACGATGAAATAGGATGTGACATAGAATGGGTCAAATAAAATTGCGAACTTTTTTCTCATTAGTGTATCTTTTTCTCATAGTCTTGATCGGAAGCTATTTTTTTTACGCATTTGATCAGTACAAACAGCATCGTGCCGAGTCAACCAGTAAGCAAGTAGTAGGAATTATGCATGAACTGGAAAATATTTTTATTCCAATCAGCAAGGCCGATGACTTTTATCTCATCGAACCAATTATTGCCACAATGCCAGACCAGCGCCCTTTTATCCGATCGGTATCACTCTCGTTAAACAATAACACTATTTTATTTTCTTCCGATAAAAAGCTCATCGGTCAACCCCTTCCAACGGCTGTATTTATCAGAAACGATACAATCGCATCCGATATCCTCGCCGGAAAAACTTCTTTTCTCCTCCCTATTATCTATTTTAGTGATGGAAAACAGCTCAAAGGGACACTCCTGCTGACCCTTGTTCCCCAAACCTTATCCTCTGACGATTTTTTGACTAAAGTCTACACTAATTTCATCCTATCAACCATCTTTTTTATCCTCATAGCAAGTATCATCCTTTTCATTATCCATCGGCACATTATTCTCCCTATACAAGCTTTTAGAGCGCTGATTCTGAACAAAAAATCAGAAAATCCGCCGTTTCTAATCAGTGATTTCTCGACTCTCTACAATCGTTTGAGTGATAGCTACTATGAACTCGAAGAGAAAGAGAAATCACTCGAATCGGCACTTTATATCAAAGATTATCTTTATGAAATTCTTCATACGATGGATTTGATTAACCGATTGCTCATCAGCGACAAATCAATACAGGAAATTATGAATGAGAGCTGTTCCCTTTTGGCCAAACACGGTTTGTATAACCTTACATGGATTGGGAATATTGTCGATGAGCGCATAGTGATTGTTGCCCACTCCGACGACTCTTTTGGGTATGTTGCACAGTTGAACCTATCGCTTGATCCTTCCGATCCGACATCGCAAGGACCAAGCGCACAAAGCGTCCTTACCAATCAAACGATCATCACCCCGTCGGTCAACCTTGAATACTATGCTTTGTGGCACGACAAAGCCATAGCTTCAGGGCATGGCTCATCGATCTGTCTCCCTCTGCGTGGATCATCCAATGAGAAACCATTTGGAACTTTGGCTATTTATGCTTCTAAACCGTTTGGATTTTTGGCAGAAGAGATTACGATGCTCGAAGACCTTGCCGGTGACATCGGCTACGCAATCGCCTCACGCAAGAAAAAAGAGGAATTACAGCTTGCGTTGACAACCGATCATCTCACCGGCCTTCCCAACCGAGCACTGCTCCTTGAAAGTCTTCATCATCTCGAAGATCCGAGGCTATTGCTGATTAATATCAACCGCTTCCGCGATATCAACACGGTTTATGGATTTGACGCCGGCGATTTTATTCTCCGTTCCTTTGCCGATTACTTAAGCCATCTCGTAGACGGAGAGGTCGGGAACCTTTTCAAACTACAGAGTGATACTTTCGCTATTTTGCTTAAAAAAGGATATGCAGTCGCATCGGCAGAGAATCTGATCAAAAACATTTCTCATCATCTTGCCGACCACTCATTTTTTTACAATGGAATCGATATCTGGATCACGATTGCTTCGGGATACAGCGATTCTGTCGAGCAATCGATCGAAAATGGTGAAATTGCACTCAAGCGGGCAAAAGAACAAAAAATCCCTTTCCAGCCATTCAGTATGTCGATGCGTCTAAATAAAGAACATGAAGAGAACATCGCCTGGTATAAAATCATAAAAGACGCCATCAAGGATGACCGGATGGTCCCTTATTTTCAGGCGATCACCAATAATCAGACCGGAGAAATTAAAAAATATGAAGCCCTTGTCCGTATTATCATGCCAGATGGTACAGTCATCTCCCCATTCAAATTTCTCGATATTGCCAAAAAAACAGGGCTTTATCCTCAGCTGACGAAAGCTATGGTACAAAAAACAATTGCAAGATTCCAAGATCTTCCCTACACCGTCAGTCTCAATCTTTCGACAGAAGATATTACCAATGCCGATATGGTCTCATTTTTGCGCGATGTTATAATCCAATCTTCAATCGGTAAAAAAATAGTCTTTGAAATTTTGGAAAGTGAAGGGATCGGCAATTATGATCTTGTTAGTGAATTTATAAACGAATTTAAGCAGCTGGGATGTCAGTTTGCAATTGATGATTTTGGTTCCGGATTTTCTAACTTTGAGCACTTAATCAAATTGCAGGTTGATTTCTTGAAAATTGACGGTTCTCTTATTAAAAACCTCCCTCATGACAAAAATGCTCAGGTGATTGTTAAAAATATACAGAATTTTGCTGCTGAAATGGGTATTGCTACTATTGCAGAATTTGTCAGTTCATATGAAATCTATGAGGTTGTCAAAGAAATGGGTATTAACTATTCCCAAGGATATTATTTTAGCGAACCTGCCAAAGATGTACTAACTGTTAGTTGAAAACTATATGAATCTTGGTAAAAAGAAAAGGATTGAAATTTAAAGTGGATGAAAGTATATTGTGGAGGGAAAGTGTTATGGTGACTCCAAGGGGATTTGAACCCCTGTGACCAGGATGAAAACCTGAAATCCTAACCGTTAGATGATGGAGCCACGATAAAATGTAAAAATAAAAATGGTGTCCCGTGATGGATTCGAACCATCGACCCCTTCATTAAAAGTGAAATGCTCTACCAGCTGAGCTAACGGGACAAGAACTCAAATTATTGGTTAAACAATTTGTGGACGGGAATTATAGCGGGTTAAATCTTTTTTGTCAATAGATCTTGACTAAAAAAGCTTAAACCCTATTTTTAGACGTAATATTATGATATTATTGTGACAAATAGATCAATAATTAGGGTTCATAATGATAAAAATTTTACTTTTTATGTGGATGATGACGGTGAGTCTCTCTGCGGTATCGATCCAAAACGACGAGCAATTTAAAAATGCGGTTGCAGGAATGGGTAGAGAGAATAAGCTGGTGTTGATGATATATTCCACAGAGGATTGTCCTGAGTGTGCGTACATGAAGCAAAAAGTGTTTCATGATATAGCGGTTGAACCGTATTTGAACCGACATTTTGTCGTTATCGAGAAAAATGTCCATAAAAGCAAACTTCCCGACGGATACGATTATTTCGGCATTCCGACGATGTTTTTTATCGATAAAGCAGGGAACAAAAAAGAGACGCTCATCGGAAGCAAACGTCCTCAACCGTTTTTGGGTGAACTCCGCCGTATCCGAGGATTGTAATGAAAAAAATTTTAGCGTTGTGTATTTTTATGGGATGGGTTTCATTGAGTGCTTACGATGCGGCGCATTTGAAAAAAGCATTGGAAGAAAAAGAGTGTATCGGGTGTGATTTACGGGGTGCAAATCTCAGTAAAATGGACTTTAGCGGAGCCGATTTTAGTAAAAGTGATCTCTCCGGTGCAAATCTGCGCGGAAGTATATTCGAGATGGGAGATTTTAACGACTGCAATCTAAGCGGGGCAAATGCGCAATCAGCGGTATTTTGGAAAGCGTCGATCCAGCGCAGCGATTTACGCGGACTTCATGGCAAAGGATCAAATTTCAAAGGGACACATCTCAACAAGAGCGATTTGAGTTATGCCGACATACGCGATGCGAAGGTTTGGAAAGCGGATTTTACCGATGCGATTCTTTTCAAAACCGATTTTCGTGGTTCTGAGATAGGGGGATCGAAGTTTATCCGTAATGATTTACGTTTTGCAAACTTGAAAAACACCTTGTTGTGGGAGAGCCGTTTTAGCGATGTTGTGATGCGCAAAGTCCAATGTGTTCACGCACAAAAAGAGGAAGCTGTTTTCGAAGCTAATGTGACGTGCCGCTAAGAGACGATATAATATTTGCATGAATGTATGGTTATTTGATTTTCCTTGGGCGTGGCTGATTGCTTTGCCGATTTTGTGGTGTCTCTACCAATGTAAAAAAAAAGGTGCGATACGTACATTCCCTCATTTGCATTTTTTTGGTACCGTGGGGAAATGGCGTAATATTGAATGGTGGCTTAAAGCGCTTGTCGTAATTTTGATGGTGGGTGCACTGGCGACACCCGTGGTGGTCGATTATTCCGATCCGCGAAACCGTAACGGTATCGACATCGTCCTCTCCCTCGATGGGAGCGGGTCGATGAACGCTTCAGGATTTGACACTGAACATGAACGGCTTAGCCGCTTTGAGATCGTCCAAAAGATCGCGAGCGATTTCGTGATGAAGCGGATCGAAGACAACGTCGGGGTCGTGCTGTTTGGGGATTTTGCTTTTATCGCTTCTCCTGTCACATACGAAAAAGAGATCGTCTCCGAGATGATCGGGTATCTAAGCCACGGTATGGCAGGACAGAATACGGCTATCGGCGAGGGGATAGCTGCGAGCGTACGTGCCTTGCGCGACTCAAAAGCCAAAAGTAAAGTGATTATTCTCCTGACCGACGGAGAGCACAACAGCGGTACAATTTCTCCCAAAGAAGCCGTAGTAATGGTGCAAAAAAATAAGATCAAGCTCTATACCATCGGGATAGGAAAAAAAGGGGAGTTTGACAATGCCCTTTTGTCACAGCTGGCGCGCGATGGAGGAGGAGAGTTTTTTACAGCCTCTAATGTGCAGGAGCTTCAAGAGGTGTACGATGAGATCGATACGATGGAGCGCTCGAGTATCAAGAGTGAAAAGCATACGTTTAAAGAGCAGTATTATTGGGTGTTACTAACCATAGCATTGGGAATAATGTTAATACAGGCATGGCGACGCAGGACGGTGATGATATGACATTTCTGTATCCCCTTTGGCTCTTTGCGTTATTTTCTCTTCCTTTGTATCTATTTTTTGCCAAACGTAAATTATGGCGGATGGACACCTCCCAAAAATGGCTGTTGCTCTCCATCGCATTAGTCGTTTTGTCTCTTGCCCGTCCTGTCATCCCACAAAAACCGCTGGAGATAGAGCAAGCAGGGAAGGATGTGATACTGGCGATTGATCTGTCGTATTCGATGCGGGGGACGGATGTGGCTCCCAGCCGCTTGAGTGAGGCAAAAAAAATCTTGATAGAGACGGTACGAACCCACCCAAAAGATCGTTTTGGGGTGATTGGATTTACGACCCACGCGATCGTCCTCTCCCCTCTGACCAAAGATACCGAATTACTAGAGCATCTTTTCGGTGCACTGGATGAAACGCAGATCATTACCAAGGGGACAGACGTGATGAGCGCGTTGGAGCTTTCGCGTAAAATGTCTCATGCCTCTTCTCCTCTTGTGATTCTCCTCACCGATGGAGGAGATGAGACAAATTACGATAAAGAAGCCCAGTTTTCACACGATAATATGTTACGGGTCAATATTGTGATGCTGGCATCTCAAAAGGGTAGTATGTTGCCCACCGAGGATGGGAGTGCCCTTAAAGATGAGAAGGGGCACATTGTCGTAAGTGCGCGAAATGATGCAATCAATGAGATAGCCCGTATGAACGATGGAAAAGTCGTTTTCAGCGGAAAGGAACTACGCGATCTTATTACGGATGCAGGGTACGAAGATTTTACGGGGAGCTCCAGCGTGAGTGACAATCAGGAGCTTTTTTATTTTCCGCTGGGGTTGGCGTTGGCGGCATTTGTGTTGGCGATGACTTCGTTGGGGGAGGGAGTCTCTAAAATCTTGGTTGTTGCTTTGGCATTTATCGGAATTTCTGCCAATGCTGGGGTATTGGATTTCGTATATCTGAATATGGCTTTCCAAGAATACAGCCGTAAAAACTATGAACATTCAGCGCAGTTGTTTGAAAAAATCGACTCAAATGAAGCTGGCTATAACCGCGCCAATGCACTCTATAAAGCAGGAAAATATCAAGAGGCATTGATGCAGTATCGACGGATAAAATCGGATGATACGGTGTTTAAATCACAACTTTATTATAATATAGGCAATTGTCATATCCGCCTTGGTGAGTTTGAGAACGGGCGTAATGCTTTTTTGAAATCGTTGACCCTAAATTATACGAAAGAGGCGGATGAAAATCTCCGTTTTATCGCACAGGCACAGGAAAAAAAGAGATTGAATACTCGAAAAGAGAAAAAAGATAAATTTTCGGAGAGTGAAAACGCTCCGGCAGGTCAAAAAAAAGAGTCCAAACAAGGGGGCGGGAGTAATATGAAGAGTGATATGGCCTCAGGCGGAGGAGGGGATGAGGGGAAAAAAGTAGAGAGTGACCCCCGTTTTTCTCAGTCACAAGGGAAAGCAAAACTCTCTTCCCGCCAATATGAGCTGATTAATGAGAGGAGTGTGCATGAAACTAAGCCTTGGTAAATTCCTCTTTGTGTGGATTGTATTTGTTTCACATGTATGGGGAGCGTATCAGTGGAGAGTGCTGGAAGCCCCTACAAGTTTACTCGTAGGAGAAAGCGGTGTGGTGAGGTATGAGTGCGTATTTGATACCAGTGCAGCCGATTACACCATTGATTTTAAACCCGCCCATAGTGAGGGGTACAAAGCCTCTATCCTGACACAGCGTGACCAAATCAAAGAGGGAAAGCGGGTTCAAACGTATGATGTTCTGATAACTCCTAAGCAAGCAGGAAAAATCGACGTAAAACTTGAAGCACTGATACGCCATACGACGTTTGCCTCGATCGAAGATGCGACCATCGGGCGTGATAATGTCAAAAAATATGATTTTGATGATGAACAGGTAGTATTGCCGTCCGTAAAAATCGTGGTGAATGAAAACACAGCGGGACTTATTGGAAATTTAACGCTTGTGGTACGCAGTGATGCGAAAGCGGTTCGCGCACATGAGCCGCTCCATCTGAGTATTATCGTTCGAGGCTCGGGTAATCTCGATCGGCTAATCCCATACGAGCTGAACATCAGTGGGGTAAAAGTATTTTCGCAACCGCCTGAAAAATCACTCACAGCCTCTAAGGATGGATTTGAGGGAGAGATCATCCAAGAGTTTGCCCTCATCTCAAGTGAATCGTACACGATTGAACCGTTCTCTTTGCGTTATTTTGATGCGGACAAAAAACGGGTCGTGACGCTTAAAAGCAAGCCTCTTTATATCGAAGTGGGTGAGGGGTATGAGTCTTCATCATTGCTTGATGCGCCTGAAGTCGGCGATATTGAAACATTGAAACACTATGGTGTATATGCGCTTTTTATGGTGCTTGGTGCAGGATTGAGTGTGGCAGGTCAATGGGGGTGGAAACGTCGTCCGCGCCTAAAAAAACACTATTTCTGGGAAGGTATCTCTACTTCTAAGGAGTTGATTCAAACTCTTTCATTGAGTGGAGAGAAATGCTATGATGAGGTCATTAGAGGTCTTGAAGAGGGGACGATGAATTTAGGCGAAGCTAAAAAGAGATTGAGTACACTAGTAGAAGAGGTAAATAGATGATAAAAATAATTGATAATATACGCTCCGAAATCGCAAAGGTCGTCGTCGGTCAGGAAAAAATGATCGACGGATTGTTGATCGGGCTGTTATGCGAGGGGCATATCCTCATCGAGGGGATTCCGGGTCTTGCTAAAACGACCACGGTAAAAGCGCTCTCAAAAACACTGGGGCTTGGGTTTAAGCGGGTGCAGTTTACCCCCGATTTGCTGCCGAGCGATATTTTGGGTGCGGAGGTCTACGATCCGCAAAATAACGGGTTCAAAATCAAAAAAGGGCCGATTTTTACGAATCTTCTTCTCGCCGATGAGATCAACCGTGCTCCTGCCAAAGTGCAATCGGCGTTGCTGGAAGTAATGCAAGAACACCAAGTGACACTGGGGGACGAGAGTTTTAAACTTTCTCCCCCGTTTCTCGTTATGGCGACACAAAATCCGATCGAAAATGAGGGGGTTTATCCTCTCCCTGAAGCACAGCTGGATCGCTTTATGTTGAAACTGCGGGTGGGATACAATACTACCGAAGAGGAGCTTGCTATCGCGCGGCGGGTTGCTTCTTCCGCGCACGTAGAGATAACGGCTGTTATCGATCATGAAACACTGGAAAAACTCAAAGAGAAAGTACGAAGTATCCATATTGATGAAGAGGTAGAGCGGTATATGATTACCTTGGTACAAGCGACGCGCAATCCTGAATTGTTTGGGCTTTCTGAAATCAAAAAATACATCCAGTTCGGGGCAAGTCCACGGGTGAGCATCGATTTGTTCAAAGCGTCACGTGCGGTGGCATTTTTGCGCGGCAAGGAATTCGTTACCCCAAGCGATGTGATGAGCATACTAAAAGATATTATGCGTCACCGTATCGTCCTCTCGTATGAAGCGGAAGCGGAAAATATTGATGTCGATACCCTCATCGAGCAAATCGCCAAAGCCGTACCCGTACCGTAACCGATGAAAAAGTCAAAAGAAATTCTTATCCGTGCCCGCCGTCAAATCGTGGGAGATCGTATCGGTAACAACCCCTCACTGTTTCGGGGTGAGGGGTATGATTTTATCGAACTGCGCGAATACATCAGTGGGGATGATACACGCCATATTGACTGGAATGTTACGGCGAAACTCCAACGCCCTTATGTCAAAGTTTTTCGTGAAGAGCGCGAACTCAATATCGTTACTGTGGCGATGCTGGGGGGTGCCCTATATTTTGGAGCGGATAAATTCAAGATAGAGAGTGTCGCTGAAGCGGTGGCATTGGTCGGATATTCGGCGATCGGCAATGGAGATACGTTTACCCATTATAATTTTCGTGAGGATTTGGTGGATGAGGTGCGAGGATCTAAAAAGCGGTTTGCTGTAGCCGTGAGCGTAGAGAAGCTAATGAACACCGAATTAATAGGTCATCGTGCTGATTATAACGTAATGGCAGCGACGCTATACAAACGGCTGCGACGCAAATCGCTGATCGTCATTATCGGCGATTTTTTCGAGATACCCCAACTGCGGTTGCTGGCGAAGAAACACGAAGTGGTGGCGGTCGTAGTGCGGGATCGATTGGAAGAAAAACCTGAGCCGATGGGGTTTGGTACGTTGAGTGACCCTGAGAGTGGTGCGGTATTGGAGGGGGATTTTAATGTTGAGAGCGTAAAGAAATACGCCCAAAAAGTACACGCGAATGACGTGGCGTTGTTTGAGACCTTTCGCTCATCGGGTATTCGAGCGGTAAAACTCTACACCGATGGCAATGCCTCTGTCGTTCTTCGTCGTCTGTTTGAGGGGCGCGTATGAGTCAATCTATCGATATACCGCTACACGATATTATGCCTCTCGTAGAGGTTCCTGATACCTCCATCTATTGGTTTGGTGCGCTGGCAGTGGCTGGATTGCTCCTTTTGGCCATTGTCGTTTTTGTGGTGTTAAAATACAAACGAGGTCGAAAAATCAATGAGCGGCAGTTTCATTTCGAGGCATTGAAAAAGATTGATCTCAAAAATCCCAAGCAAAGCGCCTACATTATCAGCAAAGAGGGATACTTTTTTTCCCACGATAATGAGCGGACACAGGGAGCCTACCAAAACCTTTTCGGACGCTTAGAACCGTATAAATACGCCCCTACAGTTGCAAACATCGATGAGGAGACGCTGGGATACTATTATCTCTATCTCGAGATGATCGATGTTTGAAGGGGTTTATTTTGTGTTTCCGAAGCTTGGCTTTTTGCTCTTTGTTTTTTTAGCGTGTGAAAATCTCTGCCCGCTTAGGACGCAAATGCTCTATTTCCCCCATATTTCCCGTTTTACCGGTGTGGGGGTAAAATCGCCTGCTTGGATGTGGATCTCCAAATGGCTGATGATCGTTTTTTTTATTGTTGCGCTGATGTCGCCTGTCAAAGAGATTTCGGAACTACCTCGCTTTGAGGGGTACTCTACCCTTATCGTTGTCGATTCACTGGATGAGAGTGTGATCAAAAAAATTGACACATTTATCCAAATGCGCCAACATGATAAAATTGCTTTGTATCTCCCTGAAAATATTAAAATTCCTCTGACGGCAGATCATGATGTCCTGATGAAAATGGTAGACCAATTGCCGACGGCTTCCAAGCCATCGACCGTTGATTACACGATAAAGAACTTTTTATCCGCCGAAAAACATCCGTGGATTGTCATTTTTTCATCGGATCCGAAACATTTTGTCCACTCCATCCCCACACAAATAGAGACATCGGTGGTTCCTCAAAAACAGTGGAATGAGTGGATGAAAAATCAAAATATGTATCACCGCCCGCTCCCCATTCTTCTACCGCCCCCCTCTGTTGAGTATTTTTATTTTTATCCTCTCTTTTTTGGATTTTTAGCCATGGTGGTCTATTTGTACGGGCGTAATCAAAAAGGGTTGTTATGAGTTTTAACCACCCAGAGTTTTTCTTTTGGATGACCCCTTTTGTCTTTATCTTATTTTATTTTTGGTTGACACAAAAGGCTCAAAGCGAGCATGGGTTTAGTGAGAGTGCATTGGAAAAACTTCGCGTAGCGGATCATACGGTTGGCCTTGCGGGACGCAATGTTTTGTTTTTGATCGCCTCTCTTCTTATTATCACCGCATTGGCACAGCCTACTATAAGGGGAGAACGTTTGCAAGGTCCCCCCGAAACACTCACGATTGCATTGGATATTTCCAAACGCCCGTTAAATGAATTTGAGACGATGAAAAAAAATGCGATACGTCTTGTTGAACAAGCAGAGGGTGCAATTGAACTGGCAGCGTATGATGTAAAGGTGTACCGTATTGCTCCAAGGAGTGAGGACAAAACAATACTCCAAGAACTAATAAAAAATCTCTCACCGCGTATTATGAGATCCTCTATTGCAAATGAACAGTCGGTACGTCAACGGTGTAGCTCGTCGGTCATTGTGTTCGTTTCAGGAGATAGAAGCAGACGGGAAGTATTAATGGCTGCGCAAGAGAAATGGGAAGCTATCCCGTTGTTTTATTTTCCTCTAGGGTTAGCCATGATCTTAGTCGTTCTTGCCCTCTCGTCGATGTCCAAGCGTCAGAGTGTTTCGTTGGTATTTTTAGCCCTCCTTTTTTTGGGTGAAAAAAATCTGGATGCGGGGGTAATGGATTTTAAAATTTTGAAGAATGGATACAGGGCATATGAAAGTGGAGAGTATGCCAAAAGTGCAGAACTATTCGGAGAGTATCAACGCCTTCATGACAGTCCGCAGGTGCGTTACAATTATGCTAATGCCCTCTTTAAAGCGGGTGAATACGAGAAGGCACGCTATTGGTATGCAAGTGTGGTTACCAATGATCCGAAGTTGAGGAGGTGGGTGCAGTATAACATGGCGAAATTGGCTGTTAAAACAAGGGAGGAGCTTCCAAAAGAGACTAAAAAAGGAGAATCAACGTTTAAAAAAGAGGATAAAAAAGTTGAAAAGATGATTCAAATACACAATGCTACACCGTTGTTTCTCTATTAGGTAAAAATCTCATACAGCTTATTGGCATCTTTCATCTCTTTGTGCAGCGTCGTATAATCTTTCTCTTGCAGCGCCTCTTTAAGTGTGGCAAGTTCACGCTGAAACAGTTCTACCGCCGCAAGAACATTCGCACGGTTTTGGCGAAAAATATCTTCCCACATCGTTGGCGAGCTTTTGGCCAAACGGCTCATGGAGCGAAATCCCCCGGCAGCAAGGGCGAGAATATTCTCTTTTTCTTCCTGGGCTAAAACGGTGTTGGCAAGGGCATACGAGATGATGTGGGGCATGTGGCTGATAAGAGCAGCGTGACGGTCATGCTGTTGCGCTCCCATCGTGTGTATTTGCATCCCGATTGCGCGGAAGATTTTTAGGGCAATATCGCGCTGTTTTTGACCGCTGTGTTCTAAATCACACAAAACGACGACTTTATCGGTATAGAGCCCTTCAATTGCAGCTTTTGGACCAAACTGTTCGGTTCCCGTCATCGGATGGGCTGCTACAACATTTTGGCGAATAGAGGGGGGGATGGCATTGACGATCAGTGCTTTGGTACTCCCTAAATCGATGAGCGTTTTATCACTTCCCGCTAAATCGACCGATTGATTCAAAAGGGAAATTACCCCATCTACAGGAACGGCAAAAAAGATGACATCACAACGCTTTTTTAGTTCTTCAAAAGGGAGAATGGCCTGAACGAGACCCAGTTCAAGTGCCGTGTGCTGATGCTCAAGATTGTGATCGCTTCCGACGACGGAGGTGACGAAGGGGAGTTTTCGAAGCGATAGGGCAAGAGATCCTCCCATTAGTCCTAATCCGACGATTCCAATCTCCATACTAACCCTTCTTAAATCTACTTATTAGACCGTATTCTAGCAGATTTACAGAAATATTAACCATAGCGGTGGTAGAATAAGAGCTAATTTAACGCAATGGATTCTAACTTGAAAAAAACCGCCCTCTCTTTACTGCTCTCTTCGGCCTTGATTAGTGCCTATGCTCAAAATGTTGAGAATATTCGGTACGAGGGGATGGTACACATATCCGAAGCGGTTGCCAAGCGACTCAATGAAGTCAAGATTGGTGAACCTCTTGATGTGATAGCAGTAGACAAGACGGTCAAAGCCTTTTTTGATCAAGGGTATTTTGAAGACGTATGGGCAGAGGAAGATGCGGGTGTAGTCACTTTCCACTTCAAAGAGAAGCCGATTATCTCCAAAGTAGAACTCAAAGGGTACAAAGAAAACGATGAAGAGGCCAAAAAATCGCTTCTGCAAATCGAAAAAGGGGCGTTGTATGATCCGCGACGTATTGAGACGACCCGTAAACGGATTATAGATGCGTTGAATCAAGAGGGGAAAATCGATTCTGTCGTGGAAGTGGAGAGTGAAAAGCTCGAAAACGGAAGCATGCAGGTCACTTTTATCGCTAATGAGGGCGAAGAGATTATTATTAAAAAAGTAAACTATTATGGTGTTTCCGGATTGGATAGTGATGCGTTTGATGCAACAATCGCCAACAAAGAGGAAGATTTTATCGGATGGTTCTGGGGCCGCAACGATGGCAAGATGAAATTGGCAGAGTTGCAATACGATCCGATGCGTATCCGTGATTATTATATGCAAAACGGGTATTTGGACGCCAAAGTGGACAATCCGTTTGTGACAGTCGATTTTAACCACTACGAAGCGTCGATGGCGTACAACGTTTTTGAGGGAGACATTTTTCGCGTAGCCGATATTCTGATTTTCCAAGATACGGCAGTCATCGACGACAAAGCGTTGCTTGATGTGATTGCTTTGGAAAAAAACAAACCCTTCAATATTAAAACGTTCCGTGATGATGCGGAACGGATCAAGACAAAAATTGCCGATTTGGGATACGCATTCGTGCAGGTTCAACCCGATTTGCGAAAAGACAAAGAGACAAAAACAGTAGAGGTCGTCTATCGGATTATTCCGGGTAAGAAAGTGCGTATTCATAATGTCATTGTTTCGGGAAACAACCGCACGCTGGATCGTATTGTTCGACGTGAACTCTTTTTGGCACCGGGAGATTGGTACAGCTTGAGCAATCTCAAAGATTCTCGTAACGCGCTGGGGCGTACGGGGTATTTTGAAAGTACCACGATCGAAGAGAAGCGGATCGATGATGAGAGCATGGATTTGATCGTTCAGACCAAAGAGGCTCCGACAGGGAACATACAGCTCGGCGGCGGATACGGAAGCTTCGGGGGAATTATGCTCAGTGTCGCCGTGAGTGACCGTAATATTTTCGGCTCAGGGCTCAATGTGGGATTAAATTTAGAGAAATCCACGCGGACGAAAAACTATTCATTTAATATCTCTAATCCGCGTCTTAACGACAGTGACTTTAGCGGTAACTTTTCCATCTTCTCAAATGCTACTGAATACAATACCTATACAACTGATTCTCAAGGGGTAAGTTTGGGGACGGGGCACCGCTTTAATCGCTATACGAGCGGCTATTTGGGATACAACTATTCGAACAATCAGTACAGTGATGTTAATATTACGAGTATGCCTGGAGCGTATGAGAGTTATTCTAAAAGTTCTGTGAGCGTATCGGGGACATTTGATAATACGGATGATTATTACGTACCGCGTGAGGGGATGAGTTTCTCTCAGAGTTTTGAGAAAGCCGGTGTTGGGGGAGATGCCGATTTCTGGAAAAGCCGTACCACTTTTGGGGTCTATCAAGGTCTCCAAAAAATGATCGATGCCGACTTGATTCTCCGATATAAAGCACGCTTAAACTACGTCGACGATACAGGGAGACTGCCTATTAATGAAAAATTTTATATGGGGGGTATCGGTTCGGTACGAGGATACCAGAGTTATTCGATATCTCCTTTTATAACAAATCCTGATGGAACACCTCTCTATGTTGCTGGAGTTTTACAGCGTATAGGGGGAACACAGACCTTCTCAAACAGTCTTGAGTTGAGCGTTCCGTTGGTTCCAGAAGCCAAAATGCGGGCAACGGCGTTTATCGATTACGGGTTGATCGGTGATAAAAGTTTAAGCGAAATACAGCGTGGGGGATATGGGATTTCGTTGGAGTGGTTCTCACCTGTTGGGCCGTTGCAGCTTGTATTCTCCAATCCACTCTTGAGCGAAGCGGGTGATAACATTACCCATTTTGAGTTTACGATCGGACAGCGGTTTTAAGATCGCCTAGCCCTTTCTCGTACGCTCAATTTTGTCAGAACAGGTCTCGAGAGAAAGAGAAGCCGAACAATGCTTTCGTGACAGAGCGATCATAATCGATCAAACTCTCCCCGTATCCATTAAAGAATTTGGCATACCAAAAAGTATTTTCTGAATTTAAGAACGGGTAAGACCAGTGAGCATCAACGGCACCTCTGTTTATCCCCCCCGCCCCAAAGTTGTAGCGAAAGAGGGCGCCAATTTCATGTTTTCCATACAGATATTTTACCTTGATGTCACCGTATCCAAGGTACTCTTGGATATCAGGATTATCATCACCTGTATCATTGGGTTCATACAAGCCTGTAGATGGATTAACGTCACCGGTATAATATCCGTCGTATTTTTTGTTTTCAGGAATTTTGTACCATGCACGTGTAGAGAGAAAAAGATTGTCCCACTGCCACATACCGGCCAGGTAAATGCGTTGCCAAGAACGGGAACGGTAGCCGTCCTGCCCATTTGATTCATGTAAAAAACCAAATTTTGCTAATTTAAGACCGGATACTTCATTGATAGATTCTGCTATAGGAACACCGAGAAAGATTTCCGATAGGTAGTTTGTTTCACGAAACGGAGCAGAATCGCTATAGAGTTGCCACCATACTTTTTGCGTGTAGGCAAAATTGATATATTCATTCCAGCCGAAAAGATTATAGGTCAGCATTTTTGTTAGACTGATCTGGAACTCTGCTTCCATATTTTGGTCATAACTATCGTATTCTCCCTGCTCCTGAAGCGTATTTGATGATATTCGCGGATATTTATGTGTTGCATAGCCGAAAGGTAAGAGAAAATTGGTTTCATACGGACGCAGGCCGAAGAAGTCTCTATTAATAATAGAGTCCAGCAACTGAGCTGTTTCCGGCGTATTGGTATCCATTTTCCGTAAAATATAGGCATTTCCCTCTTTATTGGTAGCCGGATCCATCTGCTCATTAACTCTTTCGAGAAACGTTTTTTTTGCTATTTTTGTTTCACTATCCATGATCAAGGTATAGCTGTATTCTGAAGCGGCCTGCTGAAACCAAAAAGCGGCTTTTTTAGTATCTACCTCTACACCAAGTCCATTTTGATACATATAGGCCAACCGATATATAGAAGGTTTTAGCCCTTTTATTGCTTCATCTTCCAGTAAGGGGAGCGCTTTCTCATACTGTTTTTCATTAAAATATTTTTCACTGCTGTGATAGTCATTCACGAGAGAATCATTAGCTATCGCCAAATAGGGATTAGCACTACACACTACGGCTGTTACTATAAAACTTTTAGTACAAGCGGCAAAGATGCTCGTATTGTATTTGTGTGCATAATCCATGACAGAGTCCTTATTTCAAATTACGTTCGCAATGACAGTTTGAGATTCTTTGGTAAAGGTAAATCCTCCAATTTTTCACGTGCAAGATAGAGGTTAGGAGCGCTTATGCCAAGTTCCCCTTCATTGAATGAGAGATCGAAGGATTGAGCAGATGAGCGTTGAGCCAAGAGTATGTGTGAAAGCCATACTATACTGTGCAGCATATCAAGAGTCTTTGTATCTGGCAAGAGAGAGCTGTAGCTATTTTTAGGGATAAGGTCCGAAGAGCTTGCCCCTTTTTTAAACAGCATTAGATGGGAAATAAGGGCTATTTGATGATGCGTCAAGCCATAGTCTAGTGTGTTGAGCGCCAAATAATGGCTGTGTTTTTGATACGCATAGTAGCGGACCCCTAAGCCGATAGGGATGAGTTTGGCGGCAATGACGAGGGTGCTGCGCCATTTGACGTCAAGATTCAGATGAGAATGAACCAGATCAAAGATCCGTTTGACCAAGGCGGAACACTGCAAGCCATGGTCGCTATGGGTATCGTAGGTATCGAGTAAATAGCGGATAGAGGGATTATAGTTTGCCGGGAACCGGTGCGCGCAGTTACGCAGCAAGTCGCTTAAAAAGACCCCTTCGCGTACCCCTACGCCACTGCAAATCAACTCTTTGCACTCAAGACGCTTAAGAATCCGCAAAAAGATAAGAGCGCCTGACTTGATGGTGTCGTAGCGATCTGATTTAATGGAAAGAGCTTTTAGTTTTTTAGGAGAAGCATCCATAATGGTTGTGCAAAAGGAGATGAATTCTTCTTTGGAAGTAGTAAAACCGTGGAGTTTTTTGAGCGGATACTCTTGTTTTTTCATGATGGAGTGGCTTAGAGCCCGAAAAGTCCCGCCGATGCCGACCAATGTGTGAATGGACTCAAAAGGGAGTGTCATTAAGGCGTCGTCAATATATGTAATCGCCCCTTCAAGGTCGTCGTTATCCATAAAAAGCTCTTTGAGCCGTACGGTACCGATATTGAGGGAGTGCATGGCTTCCACTTTGCCATTATTGAGAAGGGTAAATTCGCTGGAACCTCCACCGACATCGACCGTGATCGCATTCATAGGGGCTAAAAGATTGGCACAGGCAATTCCACCGAGATATGCCTCTTTGACGCCGTCAATTACTTTAATAGAAAGATTATATTCTCGTTGTATACGAGCAATAAATTCATGGGCATTGGGAGCATCGCGTAGCGCTGAAGTGGCAACACAAAGAATTTTTCGGGCTTTAAAGGAGCGTGCAATTTGGAGAAATTCACCCAATGCATCAGAGGTTCGATCCATGGCGACGCTTTGTAAATATCCGCCATTGGTGTAGGCATGTTCAGGGAGACGGACGGAGCTTTTGACTTCATGGATGGTATGAAAGGCAAAACGGCTTGTTTTTTGAATCACCGCCATTCGCATTGAGTTAGACCCAATGTCGATAACAGCGGTACAGCTGGCCATTTACTGTTCTTCTTCGGTCAGTTGCTTGTGTTTGTATAGAAGTTCTTGCATGGTCTCAACGTTGTCTTTATCGGGGACGATACAATCAACAGGACAGACGGCGATACACGCAGGCTCATCGTATGTGCCTACGCACTCGGTACAACGATCCGGATCGATGATATAGATCGGATCACCCTCTTCGATAGCATCCATCGGACACTCTTCACGACACGCGTCGCAGGCAATACATTCATCGAGTATAATTAATGGCATTTGGTAACCTTGATACTTTAGGATTAATAGGATAATGGGCGATTTATAACAAAAGGAAGCTTAAGGGGAGATTTGTTTTACCGTTGCGGCAGTAAGCAATAGAGCTTTGAGGGTAAAACCAGCCTCGCAACTGTCCCATCGATACCATCCGTGCGATTGGTGATACTTATCTGTGCACCGATGGCTTCTGCTGCACTTTTGGCCAAAAAGAGTCCTAATCCAACCCCTGATTTATTACCTTGGCGTTTGAAAGGGGCAAAAAGATCAACACTGTCATCGATACCACACCCCTCATCAATCACTTCGATGATAATATCGGTATTGTGAAGGTAGCTTTGAAAGAGAATGGTCTTTCCATCGGGGGTGAATTTCATTGCATTTTGGAGAAAATTTTGTAATATTTGATTGAGCAAGGTCATTTGGAGTACCGCATGAAAGCTCTCCGGCTCAAAATGGGTTTTGAGTGTTTTGTTTTCACTGTGGGCTAAAAGTCTAAAATCTCCCTCCCATTTTTTGAGAATTTGGATAATGTCGGCTTCTGATGGCATCTCCAGCTGCGCCCCTTCTTGGCGTCCGATATTGAGAATATTGGCGACGATTTTGTTCATCTCATCAACACTTTGATTGGTGATCCGTATCGCTTCAATGTACTCTTCCGCCGATCGTTTTTTGATAAGGGTCACTTGATTTTTAAGTTTTATGACAGCGAGAGGCGTTTTTAGCTCATGGGCTGCTCCGATAAAAAGCTCTTTTTGATATTTGACGAAATTCTGTATCCGTCCCATAAGACGGTTGAGCGTTTCCCCAAGCGGTTCAAACTCTTCAGGGAGATGCTCGACTTGTATGGGACGAAGGAGATGCTCATTCATATTGGCAAGCCTGCGTGTGAGTGCGCTAACGGGGGCGATCAGCATTTTAGAAAAGGCAATAGCATAGAGGATAATCACGATAAAGCCAAAGGCATTGATTAAAAAAATGGAGCGGAGAATTTTTTGTAACAATAGCTTTGTGGGAGTAATATCACGACTTATTTTGAGATAGGTCGAATGTTCAAAATCGAAGGGGTAGATCAAGACTAAGGACGTTGTTTTATGTTTTTGTGACGTTTCATAAAATTCGAGAAGATTTTCTTCTTTTTGTAGGGTGACCAGCTCGACATTGAGTCCACTTAAGAGGTCGGAACCATTTTGTTGTGCGGTTATTAGTGAATTTGAGGTACAAATATTTTGGGCAGCACTGATAAGTTCAGCTTGTTTTTCATCGTAAATGGATTGCTTAATAAAAAGGTATAGAAAAGAGGAAAATAGCAGAACCAGTGCCGCCGAAGCGACAATAAGTTGTATTAAAAAGCGGCGTCTTATACTTCTTTTTGAAAACAAAATTGTTCTCCCGCGCTTTTGAAAATCAGTTTACTTCTTTTGGGAAGCAAAAGCGGTATCCACGACGACGTACAGTTTCGATAGTCGTAATACCGAGAGGTTTATCCATTTTTTGGCGAATTTGGTTGATAGCAACCTCGATAACGTTCGGCGTTACAAGCTCAGGCTCTTCCCAGATTGCATCAAGAAGTTGCTCTTTAGAGACGATTTGATCACGGTGACGTGCAAGGTGAGTCAATACTTCAAACGGTTTCCCTTTGAGTTCAATCTCTTTTTCTTTGTAGATGATTTTCTCTTCTTCAGGATTGATGATAAGATCATCAATCTCGATGATGTTGCTTCCGCCAAAACGCAAACGCGCTTCGATACGAGCGATAAGAACATCAAAATCAAACGGTTTACGGATATAATCATCCGCACCGGCACGTAGCGCTTCGATTTCACTCTCGTTATCATCACGAGCAGAGAGAACGACTATAACCGTTTTTGGTGTGTTACGCTTAATATCAGGGATGATATCAACACTGTTTCCATCAGGCAGCATCCAATCCATTAGGATTAAGTCATAGTTACGGATGTCAAGATAATACTCACCGTCTTTTAGTGTTTCTACAACATCGCTTTGGTAGCCAAACTCTTTGAGCCCTTCTGCTAGGGTCTTATTGAGAGTTACTTCATCTTCGATAATTAAAATGCGCATTAGCGTTCCTCGAAAGTGGATATTTTGCTGAAATTATAGCATAGTTTTAGAAAATTTTAAACTCTTTTTAAATAATTTTTAAAAAATGAAATGGTTATAAACAAAAGAAGTGTGTTTTGAGATGAAGATATATCCCCGAAAAATACGGGGAAAAGGATTATTTAGAGGGATTTGGGATGATTTTGATTTCGACACGGCGGTTGGTTTCGCGTCCTGTTGGGGTATCATTGCTTGCAACGGGCATGCTCTCACCGTAGCCGACCGATTTTATTCGACTTGAGTCCACACCCTGAGCCCTCAGTGCTGAACTTACACTTTGTGCACGCAGTTCGGAGAGTCTAAGATTATCAGCATTACTCCCTACATTGTCTGTATGCCCCTGTACTTCGATTTTTGTTTCAGGGTATTTACTCATGACACCCGCGATATCGCTCAATACTGGATTGAAATTAGGCTTGATGTTTGCTCTGCCTGTATCAAAAGTAATTCCGCCAGGCATATTGAGATTGATAGTATCCCCTTGACGTTGAACCTCTACACCTGACCCTTTGAGCTCTTGGTTGAGTTCGGCTTGCTGTTTATCCATATAGGCACCGATACCATAACCGGCGAGGGCACCTACCGCTCCTCCAATCACGGCACGTTTAGTGCTGTGTGTGCTGGTGCTTTTACCGGCAATGGCCCCTGCCAGACCGCCAATAAGAGCTCCTGTCTGTGCTTTTGTCATGCCCGTATTTGTTTCTGCACATCCGATAAATAATACGGCTGCGGTTACAAGGGAGAGAGCTGTTTTTTTCATAAAAAATCCTTTTGGTGATTAAAAGTTTAATAATGTATTATAGCCTAGAATCGTGAATATATTGCTCACTAAAATAGGGTGTGGTATTCTACACCTACGGTGCAGTTTGTGAGAATATTTGGTTTCCGAATGGTTAGCGTAAGCTCACGAATAAGCGGGAAACTTTTTTTAAGAGTTTGTGTAACGTATTCGAGAGCCTCTTCTATGAGGAAGAATTTTTTTGTTTTCATGGTCTCTTCTATGTGTTTTGCTACTTCGGCATAATTGATAAATTCATTTTGCGCATAGCAATATTCAATCGTGCAATTGATAGAAATTTTTTGTGGGGTGAGCCGTTCCAGCTCTAAAATCCCAAGAATTGTTTCAAATTCCAAATTCTCAATCACAATTTTCATGCGACCCGTTTTTCTTCGCCTTGAAAAAGTCGGATAAAGTTAGGGATATGTTTGTAAAAGAGAATAAAGGCGATAAAGACAACAGGGGCGTGAAACATATCGGGTTTCATAATGAAAGAAGCTACCACGAGAGCAGCAAGACCCAGCATCGAGGAGAGAGACGAAATACGAATCGTTTTGGCAGCAATTCCCCACACCACAAGAGCAATGGCCGTAGGAATAGGGAGCATAATTGCCATGACGCCCATCCCAGTTGCTACCCCTTTACCTCCCTCAAACCACAAGTAAGGGCTAAAACAATGCCCCATAACGGCAAGTACGGCGACCATCCATTGAACCGACTCACTCATCTCGAAGTATTTGGCAGCGAGGACGATTGCAATACCTTTGAATGCATCTAATGCTAAGGTTGCGGCACCCAGTTTTTTGGCCAGCGCGGGGTTGGTCTCTTTAATAACACGCAAAACATTGGTGGCACCAATACTACCAGAACCTGCTTCTTTGATATTGACCCCTGCAAACACTTTTGCAAGGATAAGCCCAAAGGGGATACCGCCTAGTAGATAGGCTATAAGATAAAATTGGACGTTTTGGTTAAATAGCAATTCCATGATAAACAACTCTTTTGCGTAAATTTGATGCGCTATTATAATTCAATTATCGTAACAGAGAACTAAAAAAGATATAATAACGACCTAATGAATACCGAGGAAAACGTTAATTATGAATACAGAAGAATTAAAACAAAAAATTATTGATTTAAAAAGTCGTCTTAATGTTACAGTTGTTGCCCATTTCTATCAGCGTGACGAAGTATTTGAGATGGCAGATATCACGGGCGATTCGCTCGAACTTGCCAAACGGGCTATGGCAGATGATGCGGAATTTATCGTATTTTGCGGTGTCGGATTTATGGGACAAAGTCTGAAAATTCTTAGCCCTGAAAAACGGGTAGTGATGCCAAAAGTCGCGTGCTGTGCAATGGCACGGATGATTGACGGACTCTATTTTGACCAATCAATCGAAAAATTGGAACAAAGCGGTATCAAGGCTGAGGATATTTTACCGATCACCTACATCAACTCCAATGCCGACGTCAAAGCGCGTGTGGGGAAAATGGGGGGGATGGTGTGTACCAGTTCCAATGCGGCGATGATCATTACCAAGGCGCTGGAAGAGGGTAAAAAGATTTTATTTGTTCCGGATCGCTGTTTGGGACAAAATATTGCGCGTATGATGAATCTAAAATCGTGCGTTATCGGGGACGGCACCGACCCCAAAGAAGCAGATATTATCTGTTACGACGGTTTTTGCTCGGTGCATCAGCTCTTTAGCGTCGATGACATCGAGTTTTATCGCAACAAATATCCTGGAATCCTGATCGCCGTCCATCCTGAATGTGACCCGGCTATTTGCGAAAAAGCTGATTTCGTCGGTTCGACATCACAACTTATCAAATACATTAAAGAACTTCCCGAAGATCAAAAAGTTGCTGTCGGAACCGAGTTTAATATGGTCAATCGTCTCCGATCCAAGAATACCTATATTCTTTCTAGTACGAAACCTGAATGTCCGACGATGAACGAGACGACATTGGAAGATTTGTATCTTACCCTCAAAGCAATCGAGGACGGCGCACCGATCAATGAAATCGAGGTGGATGAAGAGACGGCGTATTGGGCGAGAATTGCGCTGGAGAGGATGATGGCGTTATGATCGAACAATTTATCCGTGAAGTATTGGCCGAGGACGTGGGGCGTGGGGATTTGTATGCGCGCGTGTCTGCTCCCGTAGATGCCAGTGCAAAAATCATTGCTAAAAGTGATGGCGTGTTTGCAGGTGAAGAGTATTTTCGTGTATTGGCAGATATCGAAAAGTTTGAGATTTTTTGGCATAAACGCGACGGGGAACGGTTTGTTAAAGGTAATGTATTAATGGAGCTTAGCGGCGATTCGCATGTTCTTTTGCGGATTGAGCGGACACTTCTTAATATGCTGTTACACGCCAGTTCGATTGCGACATTGACCCGTCAGTATGTTGACCTCGTGGCTCCCTACGGTACCAAACTCCTCGATACCCGAAAAACGCGCCCGATGCTGCGCAATTTTGAGAAATACGCGACCCGTATCGGCGGAGCGACGAATCATCGGATGGGGTTGGACGATGCGCTGATGCTCAAAGATACCCATCTCAAAACCATTGAGAATCTCGACGTCTTTATGGCGGAAGCACGGAAAAAAATCCCCTTTACCTCAAAAATCGAAATTGAAGCGGAAGATTTCGAGATGGCGAAAAAAGCGATGAGGGCAGGGGCGGACATCGTGATGTGTGACAATATGTCTCCCGAAGCGTTGC
This sequence comes from Sulfuricurvum sp., assembly GCA_036821965.1. Taxonomy (GTDB): domain Bacteria; phylum Campylobacterota; class Campylobacteria; order Campylobacterales; family Sulfurimonadaceae; genus Sulfuricurvum. Next base: position 196,563 of record DAISIO010000002.1, on the reverse strand, counting down.
GTGAAGTAGTGGAGTATAAATGGGCACATCATTCAAATATTCTCCTTGAAGCCAGCGGTAATATTTCGTTGGAAACGATTGAAGAGTATGCGAAGACGGGTGTCGACGCGATCAGTACGGGCTCCCTTATCCATCAAGCAAATTGGATTGATATGTCGATGAAGATGGATTAAGTATAAATGGCAGACGATCAAGAAAAAACCGAAGAACCCACCGCCAAGAAGCTCGAAGATGCCAGGGTAGAGGGTAATGTCCCCAGAAGCCAGGATACGGCTGGGGTTATTGTTCTCTTTATCGCAATTTTGGCGTTGCTTATGCTGTTGCCTTTTATAACGGAACATCTTTTGTCATTGGTACGGTATTACTTCTCGTTAATGAATCATCCGTTGGAGCAGGTGAATCTGATCGATATCACCTTTGTGACGTTTCGAGAGCTTTTTATTATGATTTTGCCGTTTACTGCTATTGTTGCTATTGCAGGGGTCGCGGGGACGGTATCCCAAATCGGGTTTAATTTTACGACGAAACCGTTGATGCCCAATTTTTCCAAGCTTGATCCGATAGCAGGATTGAAAAATATGTTGAGCATGCAAAAAGTGCTCGAAGCGTTAAAAATCACCTTTAAATCGTTAACGGCCTTGGGGATCGGATTTCTCTTTTTTTGGGCATACATGAAGGAACTCCCAACCGTTGCGTTGTTTGGTTTGTGGGAGCAGATGGCGTGGTTTAAAGAAAAAGCGATTATTTTAGCCTCTGTCATGCTGGTGATATTGTTTTTATTTGCTATGATAGATCTCTTTTTGACCCGTAAACACTATTTTGATAAACTCAAAATGTCCTTGCAAGAGGTCAAAGATGAGATGAAAAATATGGAGGGGGATCCTCATATCAAGGCGAAAATCCGCCAAATTCAAATGCAGGCGGCACGAAAGAGGATGATGTCCGCTGTCCCGACCGCCGATGTCGTCATCACCAATCCGACCCACTACGCCGTGGCGATAAAATACGATGAAACGAAGCACAATGCCCCCGTAGTCGTAGCCAAAGGGGTAGATAATATTGCCATCCAAATCAAAAAGATCGCTCGCGAAAATGGGGTGCATATTGTCCAAAATCCTCCTCTTGCGCGATCGTTGTACAAAGAGGTGGAGATTGACCATCCTATCCCTGATTTATTATTTTCAGCCGTTGCTGAAGTCTTGGCGTATGTGTACAAGATGGGAAAAAAAAGGAAAGGGAACTCTTAAAATGATGGGAAAATGGCACCAGTTATTTGGAAATAAAAAGATAATTGTCGCTATTTTTTTAGTGATTGTGACTATTTTAGGAATTATTTTTATCCGTTTGGAAAAAGAGGTAACTTCTCAAACGCTCCAGCGTCTCAGCGATCAGCTCTCTATGGCATTGAATAGTCAGCTGGACAAGGAACGCGCTACTGCTTTGCGCTATGCCTTGATCCTAAGTCAAAATGGGGCTCTGAACGATGCGCTGGAGCAAGAAGATGAAGACGAAGGATTTAAAATTCTTTCAGAGGTGATGGATTCGATTAAAATGTATACGAATACGCTGATCCGCTCTCAAATCATTACGGCTGATTATTTTATTTTTGCCCGCAGTTGGGATAACTCGTATGCGGGGATGCCGCTGAATTTTCACCGCCCTGATCTTCTCTATTTTCAAAATCATAAAAAACCTCGTGCTGCCATCGAAGTAGGTCGTAAACTCGGTGTTAAAGCGACCGTACCGGTTTACCATCAGGCAGATATGATCGGTTTTGTCGAAGTGGTATCGTTTTTCGAATCAACGCAGGAGTATTTCGACCGCTTGGGGATTGATTTATACATACTTATGGACGAGCGCTTTTACGAAACGGCGGTGTTTATGCAGGAAAATCCTCCGATCGGCAAAGAGTATATTTTGGCCAATGCTAAATATACACAGAGTGATTTGAAACTTCTCGAAGGGATCGATTTCAATCTTTTTAAGCAGTCCCGTGTCATCTACCGTCAGGGAAAATATCTCTTTTATGAGGCGATGAAAAATGGGGAGGGGGAGACAATCGGTGCATTTGTTTTTTCATTGAGTGCGAAACAAGTGAGTACGTATGCCCATTCGGATAAAGAGGATATTTCGTTTTTGATCCATCTGAGCCGTGATGAGCTGTATGATGTGATGATGAAAAAATCGTTGAACAATACGCTGTTTCAAAGCGCGTATGATAAAGAGCTTTTGTATCTCAAAGATGTGGTTGCGCCGGAAGATCGCGAGTTGTATTTAGAAGAAGCGCGTGAACGGCTGAATGAGTATTCCAAAGAGGAGCTGATCGGTATACTGTTGGATTACAAAGTTTCACGCGAGGTCAAAGGGGAGATTAAATGAGAGTGTTGCTGCTGGAGGATGAATACATGCTGCGGGTCAGCATTACTGAATTTTTGGAAGAGCTGGGTTTCAAAGTAGCTGGATTCTCCAATGGAGACAAAGCGTTCGATGCGATATATGAAACCCATTTTGATCTTTATTTGCTCGATGTAAACGTTCCTGGAATGAATGGGTTTGAATTGTTGCGGACATTGCGTAAAGAGGGGAATAAAATTCCGGCGATTTTTCTGACGTCGATGGTCAATGTAAATGATTTACAGGAGGGGTATAAATCGGGGTGCTGCGACTATATCCGCAAGCCCTTCGATTTGACGGAGTTACAAATACGGATACTGCACGCACTGAAAAGTCACTATCACGAAGGTGAAAATAAAATTGATTTTGGCTCAGGGTTGATGTACGATACAGAAAATTTCACGTTAACGCATAACAGCGAAACAATTACTATGAGTAAAACGGAAAAAGAGATCTTTACGGTATTGCTCAAGCACACGAATCAAGTAGTATCGGTCGAAATGTTCCAAGACGAGATTTGGGGCGAATATGTCGATCCGGCCAATATCCGGGTGCAGATCAACAATTTACGGAAAAAACTTCCTATTGAAATCATCCAAAACCGTCGCGGGCTGGGATACATCATTGAACGATAACCGCTACGCCCTTAAAAATGCTTTTTGGTATACGATGCTTGTTGCGGTGCTGTTGTTGACACCGACCTATTTGTACGTTACCTATATGAAGTATGTGACCGAAATTCAATACGAGTTTAAGCTTAAAGAACAATCGCATCTTATCTTTCGTGCCATGGAAGAGTTCGATCAAAAAGAGAAAAAGTCATTTGATTATCCCCGTTTCCAATCATTTCAATCGGGATTATACGATGTCCATTTTCTCCCTATTTTCACCCTCATCAAACATCCCTTGAGTATACAAGAGGCCGGATATCATGTTCAAGACGGGTATGCGTATCTGGTCGTGGCTTTGCCGGAGAGGCGTTATTTCGAGGCTTCGTATCTGGTAATCGGCGGGGAACTCTCATACGTACGGATTTATCAGGATGTTCTCATTATCCTGCTCGCGATCGCTGCACTGATTTTTGTCTTATCTCTCTTTTTTCTCAACCGTTTTGCCCTGCCGTTTCAACGGGTTAACCAACGGTTGGATCGGTTTATCAAAGATTCGATGCACGAGATCAATACCCCTCTCTCCATTATCAATGTCAATGTTGATCTCTACAACCGTTCCAATCCGACCAATAAATACCTGCAACGGATTAAAGCGGCTACCAAAACCCTCGCAACGTTGTATAACGATATGGATTATCTGATTAAAAACGAACGTCTCTCATTTGCGTATGAAACGATCGACCTCGGCCGTTATTTGCAAGAGAGGATCGATTATTTCTCTGAAGTTTCGGCACTTAAAAACATTACTATCGAAGCATCTGTTGCTTTTGGGGTCAAGCTCATGTTTAACCCGACACAGCTTCAGCGTATTATTGATAATAATCTCTCCAACGCGATTAAATATTCGCATGAAGGGGGAAAAATCGAAGTATCGCTGCTATCTGACGATAAGCAGTGTGTTATGGCGTTTAGAGATTATGGTGTCGGTATCAAAGAGATAGAGCAGATTTTTGAGCGGTATTATCGTGAAAATCAGGATAAAGGGGGATTTGGGATAGGGCTTAATATCGTAAAATCGATTATCGACAAAGCGGGGATAAATCTCCATATCGATTCACAATACGGCAAAGGAAGTGTCTTTTCGTATACTTTTTTTCCCCCTATATATATTCCTGCATAATTTTTTCTTTTTTTTACGTTAATTTTACACTCCTTCTTTACAATACTTATCGAAAACAAAACGAAGGAGAGCCAATGCGAAAAGTGATACTACTAGCAATCGCGGCGTTTCTAAATGCGGCAGATTTATCGCAAGTGATAGAAAGCCCGGATGCGACGGCTATTTTGAAAAAAGATGCCTTGCCTGCACCAAAAGCGTATGCAATGCCCGATGGGTGTGTCGTTGATGATAAAGCGGCAATTGAGCGAGGAAAATACATTTTCCATAACTTAAACGGAAAAGATGCAAAAGAGAATCCGCCTGAGGGGTTAACACGACTTCTGGAAAACGGAAAACCGAAGCAAATGGGTAACTGTGTCGCCTGTCATAACATCGAAGGAGCCAAAGGGTATGGTAATATCGGACCTGATTTGACCAACTATAAAGCACTTTATATGGATAGCGGTGCTCGTAACGCTTCGTTTATGTACCAAAAAATAGCGGATCCCCGTATGGACAATCCAAAATCGTCTATGACGGTCAACCTTGCCAACGGGCTTATGAATGAGCGTGAAGTATGTGATTTGGTATCGTATATTGCAGCAACAAAAAAGTAAAGGAAAGACAATGGAAAGAAGATCATTTTTAAAAAGTTTTGGAGCAGCGGCGGCGTGTGCTGTCGTATTACCCCATGTTGCCCATGCAGCAGATGAGAAAAAAATTACAGGTCCCAATGAGATGAACTATGAGACGGCAGTTTCAGCGATCACCGGAGGCAAAGCGGTGACCCCTTCGGCAAAAGTAAAAGTCGAAGCTCCTGAGATTGCAGAAAATGGTGCCGTTGTGCCGGTAAAAGTTACGGTTGAGAGTCCTATGAGCGCTAAAGAGTATGTTAAAGCGATACATGTTCTTGCGTCTAAAAACGGGAATGTCCGTTGCGCTAATGTCTATTTGACCCCTGCAAACGGTGAAGCATTTTTTGGTACACGTATAAAACTTGGCGGAACCCAAGATGTTGTTGCCATTGCAGAGATGAGCGATGGAACTTTCTTGAGCGCAAAACAAAACGTCAAAGTCACCATCGGCGGATGCGGTTGATAGAAATCGACCTGAATACAAGAAACCAACAGAGGAAATATTTATGAAAACATTGATCAAAATTAAACCAAAAACATACGCAGTAGGCGAGATTGTAAAAATCGACTTTATGGCAATGCATCCGATGGAAACAGGAATGCGTAAAGATAAAGATACGGGTGCGATTATCCCCGCCAAATACATCGATGAAGTGAAATTCATGTTCAACGATACGTTGATTACCAAAATGGTAATTTGGGAATCCCTATCTGTCAACCCGCTTATGAGTGTGAGTTTTAAAGTACCAAGTGCCGGAACACTCAAAGTTATTGCAAAAGATAACAAAGGTGACAGCGTAGAGACAACTGCGCCAATTACACCAAAAGGATAAGCGATGAGATCATTATCAATTACTGCCGCATTGGTGTGTTTGGCACTTTTGAGCCCAGCTATTGCGGAAGAAAGTCTCAGTATGTCCGATGCCGATAAGGCGATGTACGCCGAACTCCTCGAAAATAATCCAGCAGAGATGGATGTGGGGGAGGGTCAAGAGCTGTTTAATTCGACGATCGGATTGGCAGCGTATGCAAAAATGGTCGGGGTTAAAGAGAAAGATTTACCGAAAACCATTGCAGGATTTCCACGTTATCTAAAGCCGGCGAACAAAGTAGTCACATTGGCGCAATCCTTGCAAATGGCGATGGCGGATGTCGGTAAACCGGTAGCAAAGCTCGAGAGTAAAGAGATGGTTAAAATGTCTGCGTATGTTAAATCATTAGCAAACGGACAAAAAACCTCGATTGATGTCAAAGCAAACGCGCATATGAAAGAGATGATGAAACTGGGACAAGAAGTTTTTGAAGAGCGTCGTGGTGGTCGCGGACTTTCGTGCAACAACTGTCACAGTCCCGATATTGTCGGGAAACGGTTACGGATGCAAGTGCTTCCTGATTTGGGAGCAAAAGAGACTGCTGCTGCTGGAACATGGCCGGCATACCGCATGACGCAAAGCCAGATGGTGACGCTCGATAAGCGGATGCAGCAATGTATGAGCAATGCCCTCCTGGCGGAATTACCGTTGGGTTCACGCGAGATGGTTGCGCTTGAAGTTTATGTGACCAATAAAACCAAAGGCAACGAGATTCAAATCCCGGGCTTGAAGCGCTAAGGAGGATACGATGGATGTATCACGAAGAGACTTTTTTCATATTGCCGCTGCTTTAGGGATTGGATTGCCAGCGGTTGCGTCTGCTGCATCGACACCAAAACGGGCCGATGAAGTAGGGCTAAAAGATATTTACCAATTTAATGCAAAAGGAAACGTGACGCTGCTGCACATCTGTGACATGCACGCTCACATCAAGCCTCTCTACTGGCGTGAACCATCGACGCTTATTTCGGCTCCTAATTTGACCGGAACACCGGGATTTTTATGCGGTGAATCATTTTTGAAACACTATGGGATGCAGGGTAAAACACTCGATGCCTATTTCGACACGTTTATGAATTTCGATGCATTGGCGCACAAATTCGGGAAAATGGGGGGGATTGCCCACATGAAAACCCTCATCAACCACGTCAAAAAAGAGCGCGGAGCGGATAATGTATTGCTTCTCGATTCAGGCGATACATGGCAGGGGACGGGTTTAGCCCTCAAAACTACCGGTGAAGCGATTGTCAAAGCGCAAAATTATTTGGGTGTTGACGTGATGGTCGGTCACTGGGAATTTACCTACGGTAAAACGCGGGTTCGGGAACTCATCGAGATGCTGAATGCAAAATTCATCTCTCAAAACGTTGTTGGTGATGATTCATTTGCCGACGATTTCGAAGAGCTGATTTTTGAGCCATATACAATCATGGAGCGGGGCGGTGCGAAGATCGGTATCATCGGTCAATCGTTTCCGTTTACCTCGACGGCAAACCCCAAAGAGTTTACCCAAGGGTGGAGTTTCGGTTTGCGTCTTGATACCCTCCAGACGTATGTTGACAAACTCCGTAAAGAGGAAAAAGTGGACTGCGTTGTTGTCTTGTCGCATGACGGTTTCAGCGTTGACCAAGAGGTTGCCCGTCAAGTCAAAGGGATCGATTTTATTTTGAGCGGTCATACCCATGATCCTTCACCTCGCCCGACAGTGATCAACGGGACAGTAATCGTTATCGCGGGAAGCCACGGTAAATACGTCGGACGTCTGGACATTGATATCCAAAACCATCGAGTCAAAGGGTATGAGTACAAACTGATCCCCGTAGCGGCGAACCTGATCCCCGCCGACCCTGAAGGGGTTGAACTGGTCAATACACTCTATGCTCCGCATGAGAAAGAGTTCAGTGAAGTGCTCGGTATGACGAAAAATATTTTGTACAAACGCGATACGTTTCATTCACCGTTCGATGAATTGATCAATGATGCGATCATCGATACTATGGATTCGGATATCTCTTTTACGCCGGGATATCGCTGGGGGACAACGGTTCTTGGCGGTGAGCCTATTACGATGGACAGTGTCTATGACATGACGGCGATTACCTATCCGAATGTCTATACCTTTGAGCTGGTCGGAAAACACATCCGCTCGCTTCTCGAAGACATTGCCGATAACGTCTTTAATCCGAATCCGCTGTATCAGCAAGGGGGAGATATGAGCCGTCTGGGCGGTGTAACATACGATATTAAGATCGGTGCTCCAAGCGGGAAACGGATCAGTAATATCATGGTCAAAGGGAAGCCTTTAGATGATCGTAAGGTCTATAAAGTCTCCTCATGGGGCGGTAATTTACAAAATGCCGGGACAAATTTAAGAGATTCTCTTACCCGTCCTGTATACGATGTCACGGCAGACTATATCCGCCGTCAAAAGAGTGTCAATATCGACGGTACCAGCAATGTAAACATTCTCGATTACGATTGCGGATGCCCTCGTAAGGGTTCGAAAAGCTGCTAGAAAATTTTAACTTGAGGAAGAAAAGAATGAAAATAGTAAATCTTAGTATCGCAGCGGCTGCTGCATGTTTGTTCGCAACCTCGGCGCATGCGCTTAAAACCGAAGACCGTATTATTAAAGACAATTATCAAGTTGAGTACACTAAAGTACCGGGTGATGTAAATTCATTTACCGAAATGTTCACTGAGGGCGACGTATATGGACGCCTACGTTCAAATGCTTTTTTGTGGGATTGGGATAACGAAAATACCGCTGTACAAGATAATGATATGTGGGGCTTGGGTGGCAGCTTGGTAGCAAAATCAGGTTTTTATCATGGTTTTGGGGCAACTGTTGGCTTTTATGGAGTAAAACAAGTTTTAGACGATAATACGATTCCAGGCAGTACAACTAACTTTGGTAAAGCCGGTAAAGACATGTATCACACACGTGCAGATGGCTCAGAAGGTGGTATGGGTGTTTTTGCAGAAGCGTATGGCGAATACAAAAACGGCAAAACGGATGTAAAAGTGGGTCGTCAAATGATCGACAGTATCATGTTGGCGTCCAATGATACGAAAATGATCCCAAATACCTTTGAAGCGGCAGTAATCGAAAACAAAGATATCAAGGATACATCATTGCGTGCTGGGTATATCATGTCTCAAAAGCTCCGTGACCATCAATCGTTTCACAGTGTTATCGCATTTGAGAAGTACAATGAAAACGATGATTCTGGAGCACACAAAGGATTGACACCTGCCTTAATCAGCGCTGCAGGTGAAGATGTAAATCCTGAGATGGTATTGGTAACGGCTGAAAACAAATCAATTCCAAATCTTAAACTTAATGGCGAATATATCGGATTAAACGGTTTTTTCAATACAGCTATTGCCGAAGCCAACTATAAAATCAAACTAAGTGATGAGTGGTCACTAACCCCAGGTATCCGTTATTTACGCCAAATGGATGATGGTGCAGGTGCAATAGGCGGTGCATCATTAAGTGGAGCATTTAAAGGTAATACTGTATGGACCGGAGCAAATGGTGGCTATACCAATCCAAACAGTGCAGACGGCAGTATCATCATGGCACGTTTAGTCGCAGCGAATGGTCCTCTTGAACTCACTGCCGGATACTCTAAAATTTCCGACGATGCCGACATCATCGCTCCATGGCGCGGATTCCCGACGGGTGGATATACCCGTTCAATGGCGCAAGTGGATTGGATCGCTAACACCCAAAACTGGGCTGTAAAAGCGGTCTATGATTTCGGAAAAGCGGGTCTTGTTTCAGGATTCAAAGTAGCAGCAGATTATGAAAATATGAATTTTGATGATGCAAAAGCTGCTACATCCACATTTACCGATCGTGATATTTTCCATGTCGATGCATGGAAAACATTTAAAGCAGTGCCTAACACAGAGTTTAAACTCCGTTTTGCAACGGTTGATGCTGATCCCGCGGTAGGTACAACTGTAGATTATAACTCCTACAACGAATACCGTTTTGAAATTAACTACCTATTCTAAAGGATAAAAGATGCGTTGGATGTTGCCATTACTACTCACTGTCACGATGTTGAGTGCGTACAATTTCGCGCTCACACCCAAGCGGATCACCCCTGAGGTGACCTGCTTTTTCGGTGAACCTGCTGTGATGAATACGACGAATAACGGCAACATGGTCAATACGTGTTATATCAATACAAAAAAGAGCTATGTCGTTATCGACAGCGGTTCTTCGTATGCGTATGCCCACTCGGCATACCAAGAAATGCAGAAAATAAAAGCTTTACCCGTAGAGCTTGTTATAAATACCCATGTCCATGATGATCATTGGTTGGGTAACGGCTTTTTCGCTCAAATGGGAGTTAAGGTTTTGGGTTCGGATGATTTTGTTCATAATGCTAGCATTGATTCTCCTTCCCGAATCCAAACCCATATCTCTCCAGAAGCCTACGCCCTGACCGTTCCGACCCTTCCGAATGAAATGATTTCTTCGGATAAAGTCCTTAAAATCGGGAATCAAACGCTCGAACTACATATTATGAAACAAAAAGCCCATAGTGAAAAAGATATGGTGATCTATCTTCCCAAATCAAAAGTTCTTTTTGCCGGAGATTTGGTCTTTAATGATCGTGTCCCATCGTTGGCGGGAGGAAATATCAACGGCTGGATTAGTGCCTTGGAGTTATTAAAAACATATGGTGCAACGACAATCATCGGTGGCCACGGGTATCGTACAGACAAAGAGTCGATGAAAATGACTCTAGAATATCTCACCCAAATGCGCACCGAGATTCGCAGTGCAATCGATGCAGGATTAAGTATTGATGAAACGATCAACAAAGTCACGATGCCCTCTTTTAACACATTGCGAATGATGGACGTATTGCATCGAGGGAATGTTGAGACAGCGTATCGGACATTGGAATGGGAGGAGAAATGAAACGAATAGCTTTTTTTATCGTACTATGTTCGTCTCTTTTGCTAGGGGATGTACGCTTAGCTGAGCCGTTGCCAACAATCGAAAAACCCCGTGAAGTGGTGATGGGGATCAGTCTTGGGGACGATGAATCGATCCATCATGGGCTCAGTACGGCAAACAACGTTTTGAAATTTTACGGTCCCGAGAAAGTCCATTTGCGTATCGTTGCTTATTATCACGGTATCCGTACTCTGCTGAAAAGCAATAAAGAGATTGCCGTCCGGGTACGTGCATTGCAGCAGTACGGTGTCGAATTTGTTGCGTGCGGCAATACGATGGAGACGAAAAAAATCCCGGCATCGGCATTGATCGAGGATGTTGAAATCGTCAGCGCCGGTATTGCCGAAGTGATCGAACGCTCGGTCGAGGGCGCATTTTACATTCAACCTTAAGGAGTCAACCATGAAACTTTTTCTTGTAATAATTTTGGCGGGATTTTTATCCCTTTTCGGCGGTGATTTTCACCTTTTCAGTATCCCTAACAGCGACGGCAAGGTTACCCCTGCTGTTATAGAAAAAGCGTTAGAGGCGAATGGCTTTGTCATTTCAGCCAATACGGAGATGAACGGGCCGTTTAAAATCCAATTCGGTCAGAGCGATTTTACGGTGTTCAATTTATTGACGGCATTTCATAAAACGTATTCAGCGTCATTGGTCACCTCGCATCCTGATGGCGGTATTTTTGTACCGATGGGATTTGGTCTCTATCAGCGCAGCGGAGAAAAGGAACTCCATATCTCTGTTCTGACGGCAGAGGCTATGAAAAGAATTGCCGGATTTAATGCTCCTGAGTTTGTTAAAATCGAAAAAGAGGTATTGGCTGCGATAAAAAAGGAGTTTCCTAAGGCGAAAATGAATAAGAGTGAAACGTCACTCCCCGCAGAGGGGCCGTTGCTCAGCCGCTATGTCAAATCGTCCGATGCGGTAAGCTGGAAAAGCGATAAAGAAGAGGTAGAGATGATGATCGAAGACGGACTGAAGCCTGCCGGATTTGTGATGTCGAACTTTACCGATTATAATTTTGTCCTCAGTGAAGGAGATAAAGCAAGTCCGTTTGATTTTTACGATACCTATTCGATCTGTAAACTCAAAGTGATCTACACGGCAGCCAAAACTCGTCCAGAAGCCGCTGCCTTTGCTCCGTGTACATTGATGGTATACAAGAAAAAAGATGCCAATGAGATCGTTATGGGATTTCCGGGAGTGTATAACTGGATGAGTAGTGCTCGCGTTAGTGATCCTGAAGCCAAAGCTGTACTGATGCAGGCTCAGAAAGATTTTGAAGCGGTTTTAAAATCGGCTACGGAATAAAAGAGGGTATAATCGCACATATTTTTTGCGAAGAGGAACCCATTGCGAGAGCTTATCGATTCAGCCAAACACATTGTCCTTATAGCCCATGAACATCCCGATGCCGATTCCCTAGGCTCGGCATGTGCGTTTTACTCCTATCTTTTACGATCGCACCCAAAAGTGACCCTCTTTTGTGTCACCCCTTCACTCGATGGGAATCTCTCTTTTCTCCCATGGTTCGATAAAATAACGACTAAATTTCCCGAATCGGTTGATTTGGCGATCAGTTTTGATTGTGGCAGTTATGGACGGCTTGGTGTTGTGTATGAAGGGGCGTTGATAAATTTCGATCACCATATCAGTAACGAGCAATACGGAACGCATAATTGTATTAATCCTGACGCGATGAGCACGACGCAAGTACTTTATGAGTGGTTTGTTACCAATGATATCAAAATCAATGGTAAAATGGCAAATGCGCTTTATGCGGGATTGATCGATGATACGTGTTGTTTCAGTGATCCACAATGCAGCCCTTCAACTTTTAAGATGGCACATACATTGGTACAATTGGGAGCAGATCATGCACAGTGTGTGAATGCTTTGTTTAATAGCCGCTCTTTGGCATCTCTTAGATTAAAAAGTAAGATGTTAGGAGAGATGAAAATTCTCCATAATGGTCGCGTGGCAGTCTTGGAAGTGGATCAAGCACTGCTAGAATCAACGGGTGCCGTTTTGCGTGATTGCAAAGCAGTAGTGGATAAGGCATTATCGCTCAAAACAGTGCAGGTCGCTCTTCTCGTAGCACAACTGAAGCATGGCGGGGTGAAAGTATCGTTACGAAGTAACGGGATAATGAATGCTGCTGAAATTCTTCACCCATTTAATGGCGGCGGTCACCGTACCCGTGCAGGTGCCCGAATGGCAGATATGACATCACAAGAAGCAGTTAAAAAATTATTAATAGGTATTTTAAAGGAGTTAAATGAGACACAATCGTAACAGTTCAGGAATAATGGGATGGATTTTGACTGCAGCAACAGTTAGTGCAATCGGATTTATGGCCTTTTCGCCTCTGTTTGAGAGAGAAGATCCCAAGGTGACTCTCAGTAAGACAGAATATTGGAATTTCAAAGATCCTATTAAAGTGGATGTTGAAGACGCGAGCGGTTTAAAATCATTCACGGCAACGATCGTCGGTCCTCATGATGAATGGGTAGTTGTAGATGAGGCAACAGGCTCAAAAGAGACTAAAAAAAGTTTTCAAATCCTCCCTCCCAAGGGTGTGCGTAACGCCGAAGCACAGTCCGTTGTATTGAAAATCGAAGCAACCGACAACAGTCTTTGGGGAATGTTTATGGGTAATACCTATAAGCAAGAGGTGACGTTAGTCATAGACCAGCGTGCCCCACTCCTTTCTGTGATTACCACTTCCTATAAAATTCAAAAGGGTGGTTCGGCAATCGTTATTTTCAAAGCCCAAGATGATCAGATGGATAGCTTGAAAATTCAAACCAATTTTGGTAAAACCTTTATTGCACAGCCTTTTTACAAAAAAGGGTATTATGCCTCTTTGTTAGCGTGGCCCGTTCAAACTGAGACGTTTAGTGCAACCGTAGTAGCACGTGACAAGGCAGGAAATGAGACCAAAGGTTCTGTGCCGTTACGTCTCAAAGATCATCTCTACAGAGTCTCTAATATTGAATTGAGTGATACGTTCTTGGATGGCAAAATTGCTGAACTTGCCAATACCTACGAGCAAACGATAGGGGTAACCGATCGGCTGGAACAGTTTCGTATTATCAACGAAAAGGTACGTGCAGACAACGAAAAAATCATTCATGCCATTACCTCAAAAGTCTCTAATAATTTGATTGCTGATTTCAAACCTGTACCGTTTTACCCATTGGTGAATGGTCAAAAAGTAGCAGACTTCGGAGATCACCGTATCTATAGCTATAAAGGTCAAGAGAATGTCTCTCAAGCCTACCACATGGGTCTGGATTTGGCAAGTGTTCATATGGATGCGATAAAAAGTTCTAACGGCGGTACGGTAGTTTTTTCAGAACCTAACGGTATTTATGGGAACCTCCCGATTATTGACCACGGATTTGGTCTTTATACCCTCTATGGTCACTGTTCAGAAGTGCATGTACATGAAAAAGATCATGTTGTAAATGAGCAAGTGATTGCGAAAACAGGAATGAGCGGCTATGCGATGGGGGATCACCTCCATTTTGGTATTTTGGTTCAGGGGATTGAGGTGCGTCCGGAAGAGTGGATGGACTCCAAATGGATTCAAGATAACATAACGAGCATTATCGATACGGCAAAAATGTTTATCGATCAACAACAATAATAATGTACGCCAAAAAGCAGCTATAATATAAAAAGATGGACGGATGGTAGAGGGATATTTTTTATGAAAAAACAAACAACAATCGGTAAAAATGTCGAACTGGTAGGGATTGGCTTGCACAAAGGGGTACCTGTCCATTTGCGACTTGAGCCGATGGAAAGTAACAGTGGAATTGTTTTTTTTCGCAGTGATGTAGGGGTATCTATCCCCCTTACCCCCGGGAACGTTGTGGATACAAAAATGGCGACGGTTATTGGTAAAGACGGGGTGGTTATTTCCACCATCGAGCATATGCTTTCGGCCATCTATGCATATGGGATTGATAATCTTCGTATTGTTGTGGATGCGGATGAGGTACCCGTGATGGACGGCTCCTCGATGAGTTTTTGTATGCTTCTTGATGAGGCGGGGATTGTAGAGCTTGATGCCCCCAAAAAAATTATGCGGATTAAAAAAGAGGTAGAAGTGAGAGAGGGAGATAAATACGTCAAACTCTCACCCTCAAACGACCTTAGCTATGATTTCACCATTAAATTTGCCCATCCCGTCATCGATAAACAAAGCTATATTTTGAAATTTACCAAAGAAAACTATAAAAAAGAGATTGCCCGTGCACGTACTTTTGGATTTGTTCATGAAGTACAGTATCTCCGTTCCAAAGGGCTTGCCCTCGGGGGAAGCTTGGAGAACGCCGTTGTTTTGGATGATAAAAAAGTGCTTAATCCCGAAGGGTTGCGATTTGGAGATGAATTCGTTCGCCATAAAATACTTGATGCAATCGGCGATATGTCGCTTATAGGGATGAATTTTATCGGCAATTATGAGGCATTCGCAGGAAGTCATGATCTTAATCATAAATTGACATTGGCGCTCTTAAAAGATACAGCGAATTATGAGATCATTGAGCTCATTACTGCAGAATCCAAGGAGTTGGTAAAAGCGTATGCATAATGCGGTCGTGATCGCTCTGGGCAGCCCTATACAAGTAGGTGTTTATGATAAACACGGAGAGCTGATCGAAGCAATCAAAAGTGATAGAGTAGGATCGGATGCGTTACCTGAAATTTTCGATGATTTATTGAAGCGATACCGTTTCGGGAATTTAATCTATGCGAATGGTCCAGGAAGTTTTATGGGGATAAAAGTGACCTATCTTTTTTTAAAAACTCTTAGTATTCTACAAAAAATTCCACTTTTAGCACTTGATGGGTTCTTTTTCAATGAAAATCACCCCATCAAAGCGTACGGAAAGCTCTATTTCGTTAAAAATAGTCATACGATTTCGTTATTACCGCTGGAGCAGCCAACACTAAGGGCATTTGAGCTTCCACGGTGTATTGACGAGAAAAATTTTAATACTGACAATATCCCGTATTATGGAATTGATGCGGTTGGATAAGGACATATAGTGTTTGTAAGCGTACCTGCAACCAGTGCCAATTTAGGGCCAGGTTTTGATTCATTAGGGCTAGCGGTCGATTTACGCAATCGTGTTGAGCTGACACCGTCGCGATTTTTTGCCGTTTCGATTAAAGGGGAGGGGGAGAATAATCCTCGTCTCAAAGGGAACAATCTTTTTGTAAGTATTTTCAATGAGCATTATCGCAGGCTTACACAAAAGCGGCAAAATTTTAAATTTACGTTTTACAACCAAATTCCGATGTCGCGAGGTTTGGGAAGTTCTTCGGCAGTGATTGTGAGCGCCATCAGTTGTGCCCATGAAGCGGCTGGAGTAAAGGTGTCGAAACGCCGTATCCTTAATCACGCATTGGTGTATGAAACGCATCCTGATAATATTACCCCGGCGGTAATGGGGGGATTTAATGCAGCAATGGTCGAGAAGCAAAAAGTGTTTTCCCAGCAAAAACATATGCCGGATTATCTTAAAGCGGTCGTAGTGATCCCTAATAAGCCGATTTCAACGGCAAAATCACGGACAACCCTTCCGCGCTCCTACAGTAAGGAAAATGCCGTTTTTAATCTCTCTCATACTGCGGTAACGGTGGGTGCGTTTTTTAATGAAGACTGGGAGATGCTACGCCTCGCGACACAAGATCGGTTTCATCAGAGATTGCGGATGAAGATGTTGCCCGAGCTGTTCGATGTACAAAAATTGGCGTATGAAAACGGTGCTTTGATGAGTACTCTATCGGGGAGCGGATCGACTTTTTTTAATATGGTATATGATGATGATGCATCAATGATGGCGGATAAATTTATCAGTGCATTTCCTGATTTTGAAGTCAAGATTTTAAATTTCGACAATGACGGACTCGTCATTGAACGATAAGTAAAAAGCAAAGCGCGGGCTCACTGCCTAAGTGAACCTAGTGTTAACGTAGCATAAGGGGCTTTGCTCCTTATGCGTTAAGTAAAGAAAGAATTTGGTATAATGGCGCAAAATAGTAGTCATCCTGTACGCATGTGCATTGTTTGTCGTGAACGATTCGAGCAATCGACGTTAATTCGGCTCCAGTGTCGTGAAGGTAATTTAGAACCCTACATCGGGATGGGGCGAAGTTTTTACCTATGTTCTGCGTGCGTAGAACACAAAAAAACTTCGGGGCAACTAGCCCGCCACTGCAAGAGCAACACCCCTGTGATGCTTATGAATCGTTTAAAGGAGATCGTCGTTAATGATGGATAAAGTAAGAGTTCATGAAATAGCCAAGGAACTTGGAATCAATTCTAAAGAGGTAGTGGATAAAGCAGCCATTATGGGATTGAATGTAAAAACTGCATCGAGTACTGTATCAATGGCAGAAGCTGAAAAAATTATGAATTACATTATGAGCGGAGCAGCTCATGAGACGAGTGTTCCAAAAGCACCTCAACAAGAGACGGTCAGCGAAGTTCCTCCAATGGTTGTTCCTAATGAAGAGCCAAAGATTCATGAAGTTGCTGCGGAAGTTGTCCCTGCTACAGTGAGTGCTCCGGTGCAAATCGAAGAGGTTAAGATCGAAGCAGTAGCGCCTCCAAAGCGTACAGGCCTTAAGATTGTTAAAAAAGCACGCCCGGTTGAAGTTGTGGTTGCCCCTGTTCGCTATGAGAATGTCAATGTATCTCAGTATGGCAAAGTGAGTGCGGCAGTACAGCGCGAACTGGATGCAAAAAAAGCAAAAAAACTTCACACAAGTAGTCCTAGCCAAAGAAAAGAGCAAGGGGTACGTCTGGATATCTTTGCAGGTAACATCTCTGATATCTCGATGGATTATGAAGATGAACAGGTAGTTCTTCTTGATTTTAGTGACCTTAATGCAGCATTGCCTCCTGAAGAGGTGCAAAAGCCAAAAGAGAAAAAACCTATTGGTCGAAATGCAGGCAAAAAGCAAGGGGCTAATCGTGGTAAACCACGTCAAGTCTCTCGTGAATCTCGTAAAAAATACACTAAAGATACCAAAGAAGACGAAGTCATCACGCATGTAGAAATTCCTGAAGATGTACGTGTTTATGAATTTGCTGAAAAAGTGGGACAAAGTATTTCAACGGTTATCAAAGTTCTCTTTGACCTTGGAATGATGGTTACCAAAAATGACTTTTTGGGCAAAGATGAGATTGAAATTTTAGCGAGCGAATTTGGCGTTGAAGTAACGACGATTGATCCTAAAGATGCCTTTAATCTTGAAACTGCCTACGATGAAGAGCATAAAGACAGTGAAGGGATGGAAGAACGTCCTCCGGTTATTACCATTATGGGACACGTTGACCATGGTAAAACATCCCTTTTGGATGCGATTCGCAATGCCAAAGTAGCGCACGGTGAAGCAGGGGGGATTACCCAGCATATCGGTGCCTACTCGGTAGAGCAAAAAGGGAAGTTGATTACTTTCTTGGATACTCCGGGACACGAAGCGTTTAGTGCGATGCGTGCACGCGGGGCACAAATTACCGATATTATTGTTATTGTTGTTGCTGCCGATGATGGGGTCAAGCCTCAAACACGTGAAGCGGTTCAGCATGCTAAAGATGCAAAAGTTCCTGTCATTGTTGCGGTCAATAAGATGGACAAGCCGGGAGCCAATCCTGATATGGTAAAAGCACAAATGGCCGAACTTGGTCTAAACCCTACTGAGTGGGGCGGTGACGTTGAGTTTGTCGGTGTATCGGCAAAAGCTATGACGGGCATTGACGAACTTTTAGAAGCGATTTTACTACAATCCGAAGTAATGGAGCTTCAAGCTAACCCAAGTGTCATGGCAAAAGCCGTTGTTGTTGAGAGTACGCTAGAAAAAGGACGTGGACCCGTCGCAACAGTAATTGTTCAAAACGGAACTCTTCGTATCGGTGATAACATCGTGTGTGGCGGGGCGTATGGACGTGTTCGTGCATTGATTAATGATCGTAAAGCGCAGCTCCAACAGATTGGACCGAGTCAAACAGCTGTTGTTGTAGGACTTAACGAAGTTCCAGCATCAGGCGAGATAATGATGGTTATGGAAAGCGACAGAGAAGCGCGTGAAATTGCACAAAAACGGTATGAATACGATCGCCATCGTGAACTTTCATTGAGTACGAAAACAACGTTTGATGAATTGACGTCATTGATTGTTGAAGGTCGTATTAAAGCACTTAAAGTAGTCCTTAAAACAGACGTTCACGGATCACTGGAAGCAATTAAATCAGCTCTTAGCGAACTACGCAATGAAGAGGTCAAAGTTGAAGTGATCTCTAGCGGCGTCGGCGGAATCACTGAAAATGATGTTGCATTGGTAAATAACAGTGAAAACTGTGTCTTGCTTGGATTTAATGTCCGTCCTACGGGTAACGTTAAAGCAGCGGCAAAACAAATGGGCGTTGATATCAAAACGTACTCCATTATTTATGAGCTAATCGATGATATTAAACTTATGCTTACGGGGATGATGGCACCTCAATACCGTGAAGAAAATACGGGTCAAGCAGAAGTTCGTGATACGTTCCCAATGCCAAGAGGCGCTGGAACGATTGCCGGATGTGTGGTTGTAGACGGCAAGCTTGTTCGTGGCGGTATGGTTCGTGTTATCCGTGACGGTGTTGTTATCCATGAAGGTGACTTGACATCATTACGACGTTTCAAAGACGATGTAAAAGAGGTTGGTAAAGGGTTTGATTGTGGTGTTGTTCTCAATGGATACACCGATGTCAAAGTGGGTGACGTTGTTGAAACCTTCAAAAAAATTGAGAAAAAAGTAACCCTGTGACACCTGCTCAGATAAAAATAAAACGGACAGAATCAATGCTCAAAGAGCTGATTCCTGAAGCTATTTCTGGACTCGCGGATGCGCGTGTTCGTGAGGTGGATGTGATCGATGTAAAATGTTCACGAGGGCGCAGCGATGCAAAAGTCTATCTTGATCCCCATCATTATACACCTCAAGAGCAAGCCGTGTTTTTGAAACTTCTTGAAAAAACGCGTCCTATTATCGAAGAACACTGTATGAAAGATCAAGGATGGTTTCGCTCCCCACGTTTAACATTTGTCTTTGATGATACACTGGAAAGAAGTAAAAATATAGAAGCATTGTTTGCAAAAATTGCCAAGGAGAAAAAAGATGAGTCTTGAACGTGATATCCAAAAAATGGTTGAATCCATCGGACTCTCTTTGTACGATACGCAAACGTTAAATGAGAATGGTCAAGTTATTTATCGTGTGAGTGTTACCGCTTCTGGTGGTGTTACTTTGGATCAATGTTCTGCTGTTACCCATCTTATCAATCCATTACTCGATGTAACTCCTCCTATGGGTGGTGAGTACCGTCTTGAAGTGAGTTCTCCGGGGATTGAACGTCGTCTAAAAACACTGGAACATTTTCAACAATCAATTGGCGAAAAAGTACTTTTATCGACGGTAGAAAAAGAAAAAATTGAAGGCGAACTTATTGCGGTTGATGGCGATGTAATCGTTGTTGACTCCAAAGAATCGGGAAAACATAGTATTCCCTTTCGCACAATCAGTAAGGCACGAACTTTCTTCGAGTGGTGATGTATTCCGCCGCACAACTTCTTCACCCTATGACCCTCGCCCTTAACGAGGCGTGGAAATATCAACTTTTAACTTTTCCTAACCCTGCCGTCGGAGCCGTTTGTATCGGTGAACATGGAGAGGTACTCTCTGTCGGTGCCCATAAACGTGCCGGAGGTCCTCATGCGGAAGTGTATGCTTTGCGCGATGCCTATACCGTGTTGAGCGGCGATAAAAGGATCGAAAATTGCGACGATGCGGTGTTGATACATGAGTATTTGAGAAAAAATCACAATTATTGCTTTAAAAATATTTCGATGGCAGTCACCTTAGAGCCGTGTGCTCACAGCGGAAAAACTCCCTCATGCGCACTGCTTATCCGTGATTTAGGAATTAAGAGCCTTAGTGTTGCGTGTAAAGATCCCAATCCTATTGCAGCCAACGGCGGAAATATTTTGGTAGAGGGAGGGGTTACGTGTACGTTTGGTGTAATGGAAGAAGAGGGGAAGAAACTCTTAGAGCCATTTGTGACGTGGCAAAATAAACCCTTTGTTTTTTTTAAATGGGCACAGCGCCTCGATGGAACGGTGGATAATGGAGTCATCAGTTCGCAACGTTCCCGTGAACATGTGCATGCCTTGCGTGAGAGATGTGATCTTATTGTTATTGGCGGCAATACGGTTCGTTATGATCGTCCGACGCTCGATGCACGGCTCGTGAATGGTAAAGCCCCTGATGTATTGATTTATTCACACCGAGATGATTTTGATCGTACGATCCCTCTTTTTAGCATTGAGAGCAGGTCCGTCTTTATTGAATCATCATTGGAAAAGATACAAAAGTATTCCTTGGTGATGATCGAGGGAGGCGCATCCATGATGGACGCGACATTACCTGTGTGTGATTGGTACTTGTGTTACATTGCTCCTAAAATCGGCGCTGGCTCACAAACGCTTGGATCAATACAAGAGGATTTTGAGGTACTGCACGCTAAAATAAACGTAGATATACTCCTCTGGATGAGAAAAAAATAGGAAACTTAATGACCAAGCAAGAAAAGATCGTATCCATGTTTAATGATATTGCCCCAACGTATGACAGAGCCAATCGCGTTCTTAGTATGGGCGTCGATACGATTTGGAGAAAAAAAGCGTGTACAAAAGCGTTTAGCTACTGTGGTGACAATGCCCTATCAATCGTTGATGTCGCATGCGGTACGGGCGATATGATGGGTTACTGGAAACGTGTTGGCGAAGAAAACAACATGGTAATCGATGAAATTATCGGTGTTGACCCTTCGGAGGGGATGGTAGGTGTGGGACGTGAGAAATTCCCTGAACTGGCGTTTCATATCGCTCCTGCAACCACGCTCCCACGAAAGGATCGCAGTGCTGATATTATCAGTATTTCTTACGGTATACGAAACGTTATGGAGCGCCAAGCGGCACTTACTGAATTTAACCGTGTTCTCAAAACAGGCGGTCTGGTCGTTATCCTCGAATTTATGAAAAATGAAAATCCATCACCATTGGGAAAAGTACGTGATTGGTATATGAACAATGTCCTTCCCCGTCTGGGCGGATTGATCTCGAATAACTATGAAGCGTATCGTTATCTGCCTGATTCGATCGAAGGGTTTTTGACGGTCGGTAAAATGGCAGCGGAGCTTGAAGATGCAGGATTTGAGATGCTCTACACTAAGAGTTTTTCTATGGATATTTCTACCCTGATGATCGCTCGAAAAAAATAATTTTATGGCATCAACACTCACCGTTTCAACACTTAATGAGCAAATCAAAACGTTGCTTGAGACGACGTTTGAATTTGTAAGTGTAGAGGGGGAACTTTCTCGCGTTACCAAACACGGCAGCGGTCATATCTATTTCACCCTCAAAGATGCTAATTCCTCCATCAAATGTGTGATGTTTCGAGGCAATGCAGCACGGCTGAAATTTTCTCTCGATGAGGGTGCGCATGTCGTGATCCATGGTGCGCTGAGCCTCTATACCCCTCGCGGTGAATATCAGATCAACTGTGTATCCGCAGAGCCATTCGGAGCAGGGGCATTGGCTGTGGCATTCGAACAGCTCAAAAAAAAGCTCGAAGCCAAAGGATACTTTGACCCCTCTCATAAAAAGCCGTTTCCTAAATATCCCCAAAAAATAGCTCTCGTGACATCCGCAACGGGTGCCGCCTTGCAAGATATGCAGCGGGTTGCCGCCCACAGATGGCCGTTGGTACAGCTGATCGTAATCGATGTGCTTGTTCAAGGCCTTGCCGCAGCTGGAATGATAGCTGAGGCTCTCAGCCTTTCCGATACGCTGGGGTGTGATGCCGTGGTAGTGGGGCGCGGCGGCGGAAGTGTTGAGGATTTATGGGCGTTTAACGAAGAGGTTGTCGCCGATGCCCTTTTTGCGATGCACACCCCTGTCGTTTCGGCGGTAGGGCATGAGATCGACTGGGTCATCAGTGACTATGTGGCGGATTTACGCGCCCCGACACCCAGTGCCGCGATGCAGATGATTCTCCCCGATATGCGTGAGATAATGCAGAGTATCGATGAGATGCGTTACGGTGCTTTTAATACTATTTCTCAAAAAATATCGCGCAAACGTGAACAACTGATTATGATGCAAGAGGCCTTTAAGCGTCATGGTGTAGAACAGCGTTTGGCAAACCAAAAAGAGCAGTTGGATGACTTAAAAGAGCGGTTTAATCGACAAATTTTGATGATATTTGAACGAAAGTCTCGCGATATTATCCCACTAAAAGAGCGTTTAAACCAAAACATAGAAAATAGTATTCGTCAAAAAAAGAGTTTGGTTTCCCAAATGATGCAAGGGTATGAGGCACAACATCCCAAACATAAAAACAAACGGGGATTTGCACAAATCACACGTAATGGCAAAGTGATTGATTTGGAATCGCTTGGTGTCGGGGAGTGCTTTGAGGCGATGAGTGACACGGTAGTTGTGACCTCAGAGGTCGTGAAGATTGTGAAGATGTAATCTTCGTCATTCCGTGCGATGACACGGAATCTAACGTGCAACCAAAGTTTATTTGAGGGTTAGTGGAGGGAAATATAGATGAGCTAATGTAGCTCCCTCGGCGGCAAATTTTTTGAAAAATCTATCCATCGGATCTTCTTTATTCCAGACGGGGTCTTTGACATTGGCGAGTGCTTCAACCCGTTTTTTTGCATCAAACTCTACTCCGATCGAATCAACAAGTTTTACCTCTTTGGCTTGGGCTGCAGTGAAGATATGGGCATCGGCGTATTCAGAGCTTCGGTTGACATCGAGTTTACGTGCATTTGCAACATCGCCGACAAATAAATCATAGGTACCGTTAATCACTTTTTCGAGTTCAGCACGTTCAAGTGCGCTCCATTGTCTCTCTAGGGTCCCTGTTTGTTTGTAGGCTCCTGCATGAACCACTTGTGTTTTAACCCCCACTTTTTTCATGAGTTCAGAGAGATCAGCCCCCTCCATAATGACGCCGATGGAGCCTATCATACTACCGGGATTGGCGATAATTTCATTGCCCCATATTGCCGAATAATAGCCGCCGCTTGCCATAATACCAGCGGCATAAACGACAACAGGTTTTTCGTCACGAAGACGTTTTACCGCGTAGGCGATTTCGATCGAGGGGGCAACGGCTCCACCGGGAGAGTCGATACTGAAGAGTACCCCTTTGACCTTTTTGTTTTCACGCGCTTCATCGAGTTGTTCGATAATCGTGGTCGCATCCAAAATAGGGCCTACAAGGGTAATTTTTTGGAGGTTATACGAGACAAGCCCCTCTTCGTTTGAGGGAAGAATGAGCCACAAAACAAACAGTACGAGAAGGGTTGCTTTGAAATTATTTTGGATAACTCGTAATCCTGTCGCGAGGCCGGAGCCTATTTTTTTGATCCATTCCATCATTTAACTTGTGCTCCTTGTATATATATTGATTCGATATGGGGAGGTCGCAACAGCAGATGAATCGGCAGTTGTTCATTGATTTCGTAATCCACCCGCGTAACGAGTATATCCGCATCATACTTTGGTGCGATTGTACCACAATTTAGTCTCAATGCTTCGGCCGCATCGACGGTGACACTTTTCCAAAGCTTTTTGGCAAGAGAGAGGAGGGGGTAATTATGGTGCATAAAAAGGGCAACTTTCATCTCTTCGAACAGATCGAGAGCATAATTGGAACTGAGTCCGTCGGTTCCAATTATCCATCGACTGTTTTGTGTATTCAGACGTTCAATATCGAGGGTACCGTTTCCCAGCAGCCTATTTGAGATAGGGCAGTGGATAATCGTGTGATGTCCTTCTTTTATTAGCTCTAATTCCTTTTCGTTGGCGTGAACAACGTGGGTAAAGAGGGTCGGAACTTCTTTAAAATAGCTCAAAAATTCTTCGGCGGTATTGGCAGCACTGTGTTGTTTGAGGAAATTTTGAAAAAAAGGTTGAAAATCGCCGCTGTTTTCATCGAGCCATTGGCGTTCACTGGGGCTCTCCATAAAGTGCGCTGTGACTCTAATATCATGTTCGTGTGCGTATTGCAGGGCTTTTTTGATGAGAACACGATGAACAGAGTAAGGGGAGTGGATGGCGATAGAGGGATAAAAATCTTCGCGTTGTATTTGTGCAGAGGCAAAAAGGCGTTCTTGAAAATCTTTGTACAGCGCATCCGCCATCAGGGGATCGGAGCCTATAAGTTCATTGAAATAGACCACCTTTTGAGCAGCTGTTGCGCATGCTTCCAGATCAAATCCATACGAACTGACCGCACCAAAAGCGGTAATGCCGTTGTCTAGCATCGTTTGTGTGGCATGTTTCATACACGCATTGTCACAGTTATTTATCATCTCATCGCGAGAGGAGATAACACTGGAGAGCCACGGCATAAAACCGCCGTATGTAAGTTGTGAACGATTGGCGCTAAATTCGAGATGGACATGAGGGTTGATAAGACCGCTCATAATCACCGAGCCCCTCCCAAGATCTTCACACCTTTCTCCATATTGTGCTTTGAGCTCATCGTTTGGTGCAATGGTTATGATAGTTTTTTCAAAAACGATTCCATGATCTCTAAAAATAGTATCGGGGGTAAAAATAGCGTCGGCAAGGAGAATAATCATAAAAAGACCTTTTTAAAAAATAGTGCACTTTCGGTGATTGTAGTGTAGACTCCCGTTGCTAAAAAGCCCCTTTTTAGTTCCTTATAATCTATCTATGCGTATAATCAATCTTTAAAAGTTAAATTAAGGTTTTTGTATGAAAATAGCGGTAATTCAAGGTCCAAATCTCAATATGCTCGGTGTCCGAGATCAGCAAGTATACGGTCCTATGCGACTGGAGCAAATTCATGCGCAAATGAAAGATTTTGCAGAACAAAGCGGAGTAGAAATCGAATTTTATCAAAGTAATCTTGAGGGTGAAATTGTTGATCGTATTCAAGAGTGCTATGGGGATGTAGATGGAATTATCATTAATCCGGCAGCGTACACGCACACATCGATAGCGATACGTGATGCGATCAGTGCGGTAAATATTCCGACTATTGAAGTACATATCAGCAATATATATCGTCGTGAAGAGTTTCGTCAAAAAAGTATGACCGCTCCTGCGTGTACCTCTTCTATTATTGGTTTTGGGCCGTTTGGATACCATTTGGCAATGGTGGGGATGATGCAGATTTTGAGCGAAATTCAAACTATGCGTCAAGCTCAACAGGATACGACACAAGCATAAAGATGCCTCTTTCTCGAAAATTGGATGATCGACACGTTGTTTTTATCAATCGGATGTTTCCAAAGAAAATACGAGACGATAAAAGGTTTCGATTTTCTGTTGTTTTAGGAGTCGGAGGAAATGTGGGTGATGTTAGACGACGGTTGGACCATTTGTGGATATATTTGAGTCGCCTCCCTCAGCTTCAAAGAGTTCAAAGCGGGGTAATTTTAAAAAATCCCCCTTTTGGATATACAGAGCAAACAGATTTTTTCAATACGGTGATTGAGATTACTACGTCTCTTGGCCCTAGAGCATTCTTGCGGCTGTTGTGGAGAATAGAGAAACGTTTCGGACGTAAGAGAAGTTTTCAAAATGCCCCACGAACGTTGGATTTAGATATAATATTCTTTGATAATCGTCGCCTTAATTATCCGGAGCTTACCATTCCTCATCCTCACTGGAGTTCACGCTCTAGTGTTAAAATTCCTTTGCGGAGTATGAATCGCACTTTTCGGAGACACTATGAAAATCTTAACATTTAGCGGTTCTACCCCTGCCGAAGCACTTAAAAAAGCACAGTTGGAAGTAGGTGAGGATGCGATGCTCATCGAAACCCGTGAAATCCAAAAGAAATCGCTCGGGAAAAGTGCATTGTATGAGATTGTGGTGGGTGTCGAAGAGAGTGTTGCTCCAAAAGTTGCCCTGAAACCGCGAGAACCGTTGGCGCAGCAGCGTCCGCTGGCGCAAAAAAGCAATGATGTCCTTTATAATATTTCCGAAGCGGCGAAACAAATATCCAAGATTGCTGCTGTGACGGATGTAGAACGTTCCTCGCAGAGCCCATCGTTAAATATTCAGAATGACGATCTTAAAAAAATTAAAAATGAAATTGAAAAACTTGGTGACAAGGTAAAGCTTATACAAAATATGTTTTGGGATGAAAAAGCTCCTAAAAATAGTATTCCTATCCCCCCAGAATTTGCCGAAATTTACCGTTTGGCGAGTAGCAGCGGGATGAATCAAGAGCACTTGGATGAAATTATGCAGCTCACCCTTGAGCATATGCCTGCAAAAATGCGGGAAAATTCCGAAACGGTCAAGCGTTATTTTCAAACACTATTACGAAAAATGATCCCCGTACGGATAGAAAGCGTTCCTAAAATGGGAAGCAAAAAGGTAGTGATGCTCGTAGGCCCTACGGGAGTGGGAAAAACGACCTCTATTGCCAAGCTTGCTGCTCGTTATTCCTATTTTTTAGAGAAAAAATACAAAGTAGGATTGGTTGTGCTGGATACGTATCGTATCGGAGCGGTAGAGCAGCTGATGCAGTATGCGCGAATGATGAAGTTGGGGATTGAGACGGTGGTCGATCCTCCTGAATTTTCAAATGCCCTCAATGCGTTGCGTTACAGTGATTATATTTTGATCGATACGATGGGCTCTTCTCCGTATGACAAGGGTAAGATTGAAAAAATTTACGAGTGTTTACGTTCCAATGAGACAGAGTACAGCGTTGATGTCGTGCTAGTGCTGCCGAGTTCTATTAAATTTGAAGATTTAAAATCAACGTATGAAAATTTTGCTCCGCTTGGAATCGACACGATGATGTTTACAAAGCTCGATGAGACACGCGGTTTTGGAAATATTTTTTCACTGGTGTATGAAACGAAAGTGCCGATCAGCTATTTCTCGATAGGACAAGAAGTTCCGGAGGATTTGCTGGTATCGAGCAGTGATTTTTTAATCGATTGCTTGCTAAACGGCTTTCGTAAAGGTGACCTATCATGACGCATCAAGCTGCAAAACTCGAAGAACTGGTCAAGCAAAATACACAGGTAACTCCTAAGAAAACCCGTTTTATTGCGATTACGAGCGGTAAAGGTGGAGTCGGTAAAAGTACGATTAGCTCTAATATGGCGCATGTCATGGCAAAACATGGGCTAAAAGTGGGAATTTTTGATGCGGATATCGGACTTGCCAATCTCGATGTTATGTTTAATGTGAAGATTAAAAAAAATATTCTTCATGTTCTGCGCGGAGAGGCAACGGTTGAGGAGATATTGGTTCCGATCGAAACAAATCTGGTATTGATTCCCGGAGAGAGTGGCGAGGAGATTTTGAAATACGCTTCGTCGGGGTTATTTGAGCGTTTTATGGACAATGCGCATGTGCTGGATGATTTGGATGTCATGATAATCGACACGGGTGCCGGAATAGGGGAACATATACAGCTTTTCTTGCGTGCGTGTGATGATGTCATCGTTGTAACGGTTCCTGACCCTGCGGCGATTACCGATGCGTACGCAACGATCAAGATTACATCTCGGCTTCGTAATGAGATACATGTGATTATGAATCAAGTGCGTAATGGTCAAGAAGCTGTAGCATTGTTTGAAAAAATTCAAAAAGTTGCCCTTGTGAATATTGGTAATCAGTTACAGCTTAACTTGTTGGGGCATATTTCATCTGATCCAAAAGTTTCTATGAGTGTCAAAAAAAGGGCATTGTATACGCGCGAGTTTCCGATGTCTACCCCCTCTAAAGAGCTGGAGATGATTGTAAAGAAGATTGCCAAGAAATTGGAACGAAATGTGCTGGCTACTCCTCAGGAGAGTGGACTTGGCGGCTTATTTAAACGTCTAATGGAACACTTTTGATATTCCTAGAAGGTTTATGATGCGCGGTTCGAATTTTGTCTCTTTCTTGACGGTACAAGGATTTCTCTTTGGCATTGTATTTGGGATATTGCAATCGACATCTGCAGAAAATTTTTTTGGATTGGTGATTTTAATTACTACTTTTTTTTATCTTTTTGCCCATTTGTGTGTTGGACTTTATTTTCAAACGCTGGGGATCAAGGTCCATGCGTTTCCGAAGCAGTCTCATGAAAAAAGCTTGGATAATTATGTGCGTGAGATTAACCGACGTGAACAATTTATCGATGCGTACTACACACATAAATCTGAATTATTAAGTGATAATGAGGAGGGGAAAATATGAGTGGTGCTGGTGCATATACACAAGAGCTAAAGCACCGTGAAGATCAGCTTGCGATACAATATCTCCCCGCAGTAAAGGCAATGTCGTTTCGTCTGAAAGAACGGCTTCCAAGTTCGATTGATTATATGGATTTATGTGCGATTGGTACCGAGGAGTTGGTTAAGCTTGCACGGCGTTACGATGAAGCACAAAATGATTCTTTTTGGGGATACGCAAAAACCCGAGTCTATGGGGCTATGCTGGATTATTTACGCTCTCTGGATTTGGTGAGCCGCTCCAGCCGTCGCCTTATTAAAGAGATAGATATTGCAATTGAGCGCCATTTGGCGAAATTTGATGCCGAACCGACGAATGATCAGCTGGCTGAGACATTAGCGATAGATGCTCAAAAAATTCATGATGCGAGGTTGGCATCAGATATCTATATGGTTTTGCCATTGGACGATCAGTTGGGCAATGAGTATGAATGCGGAACGCTAGAACGTATGGAGAATGAAGAGTTAGTGGATGCAATTAAAGAGGTTCTGATGGGGTTTGATGAGCGTGAGCAAATGATTATTCAGCTCTACTATTTTGAAGAACTCACCTTAAAAGAGATTAGTGAGATCGTTAATATTACCGAATCTCGTATTTCACAAATCCATAAATCGGTCATTCGGCGTATTAAAGAAACGGTAGAGGGGTAAAAGATGGCCGATATTTTATCTCAAGAAGAGATCGATGCACTGTTGGATGTTGTGGACGATGAGGGTGATGTTTCGCTTGATGCGGAAGAGGAGAACCTTTTTCCTAACCGTCAGATTACCCTTTATGATTTTAAGCGTCCTAACCGTGTTTCCAAAGAGCAGTTAAGAGCATTTCGTGGAATTCATGACAAGATGGCACGCTCTATTTCGTCGCAAATTTCTGCCATTATGCGCTCCATCGTCGAGATCCAGCTACACTCCGTAGATCAGATGACGTATGGAGAATTTTTGATGTCGCTTCCCAACCCGACGAGTTTCAACGTCTTTTCGATGAAACCATTGGAGGGGAATGGGGTTTTAGAGATCAATCCCTCTATCGCATTTCCGATGCTGGATCGGATTCTGGGAGGGAAGGGTGAACCTTTCGAAGCCAATCGGGAGTTTTCCGACATCGAACTCTCTTTATTTGAGACTATTTTACGGGTAATGATGGCAACATTGCGTGAAGCGTGGGGTCCCGTCATTGACCTCTATCCTCAAATAGAGTCGAAAGAATCAAGCCCTAATGTGGTTCAAATCGTTGCTCAAAATGAGATTGTCGTGATGGTTGTGATGGAGATCATTATCGGACACAGCTCGGGGATGATGAACATCTGTTATCCGGTTATTGCGCTGGAACCGGTGTTGCCAAAACTGGCCAGCCGTGATTTGATGCTCAATGAAACCAATTCTAAAAAAAGCCGAAATCAAGAACTTCAGGTGCTTCTCGGAGGAGCGCATGTGAACGTGGAGGTAAATTTGGGATATGCGGAGCTTAGCCTTCATGAGCTATTGGAGATAGAAGAGGGGGATATTCTCCGTCTCAATCTTCCGGCGGATGATGTGGTAAGTGTGAGCGTCGATGGAAAAGAGCGTTTTGTCGCCCAAATGGGGTTGCGACGTTTTCGAAAATCGGTTCAAATTACCAAAATGATCGATACGGAAAAAGATGCTGTTAAGCGAGCACTCAAAGAGTTTGAGTTGAAACGAAAAGCTCGTATTAGCGGTGTTAAAGAGATTATTAGAACACATAATGAGTATGAAAGGGATGAAGAATGAGTGATTTACCAGGACTATTCTCCCAAGAAGCAGCAGCGACTATTGAGGGATTAACGGGACAAACGGTTACAATTGCCTTTAAAGAGGCCGAAAATATTTCAATTGTAAACAACGTGATCCCTCCGATAGCGTGCGTTCGTCTGAGCTTTAGCGGCGCGGCATCGGGGAAGGCGATGATTATGGTTCCTCCCTTGCTTGCTACTGCATTGGGCGATATGATGCTTGGAGGGGAGGGCGAGGGAAAAGATGTGATGAATGACGACGATCTTGACGCACTCAAAGAGATCGTTTCCAACATCACAGGAGCTATGAGCACCACCCTCTCTTCTCAAAAAGAACTTCCAAAATTTTCGATTAAAACCGATGTTGCGATTTTTATTGGCGATGACGGCGAGATTGATATTGACCCTTTTGTAAAAATGTATGTTTTTACCTTTGCATTGGGAGAATTGAAGTCATTGATTATGATGGCGATTGATGCGAGTATCCTGGAAGCGTTAGAAGGGGCACCTAAAATGGATAATCCTTCTTTCATGAGCAGAGATGATATTTCACCTATAGTGGACAATGGGGCCGGCAAATCGCGTAAACTCGATGAAAGTGAAATGAAAAATATTGGTTTGATTTTAGATGTCAAACTTCCTGTTCGGGTTCGTATCGGTAAGAAAAAAATGTTATTAAAAGATGTTCTGAGCATGGATATAGGCTCCGTTATCGAGCTTAATCAGTTGGCCAACGATCCTTTGGATATTTTGGTGGATGATAATGTTATCGCACAAGGCGAAGTGGTTATTGTGGATGGTAATTTCGGCGTCCAAATCACCTCAATCGGGAGTAAGCACGATCGATTGACAAAGCTAAAAGGGTAAGGATGTCGCGTCGAAGAGGGATAAAAAAAGAGTACCCGAGCAGCCGTTATGTTAAAGATATCAAATCAGCGGACGTATGGAGTGTCTTTAAAATCATTGCCGATTTTGTTCAGGGATTTGATGAATTAGGAGATTTGGGACCATCGGTAACAATTTTTGGAAGTGCACGGATCGATGAAAATCATCCTTATTACAGGCAAGCAAGGGAACTTGGGGATATGCTGGGAGCACGTGGCTACAATGTGATAACGGGAGGCGGATCCGGAGTTATGGAAGGGGCTAATCGAGGAGCTTATGAACATAAGGATGTGGAGTCGATCGGATTGAACATCGAGCTTTCCCAAGAGCAGGAGCTGAATCCTTACCTTACTAAAGGGCAGAGTTTTGACTACTTTTTTTCCCGTAAAGTAATGTTGGTGAAGTATTCGATGGCCTACGTGATTTTTCCGGGAGGATTCGGAACACTCGATGAGATGTTTGAAGCGTTAACGCTGATCCAAACCCGAAAAGTATGGGGGGTACGATTATTCTTGATAGGGACGGAGTTTTATGCCCCGTTGATCGAGTTTATTCGCGATAAGCTGTTGGGCAATGGGATGATTGACGAAGCGGATATGAAGCTTATCACTTTGACTGATGATCTACAGTATGTTTTTCGTGAGATCGAGAAATCGCTTGTTGCTCAACTGGCGACGCTTGAGAAGGAGGGGTTGGATGATACGAAATATTATCATTCACTTGCCTCCTATGTAACGGATCATAGTGGAATAGAGGGGGGAAGTATATGAAAAAAGTTTTGATCGGAATGAGCGGGGGTGTGGACTCGACTGTCTCAACCCTTTTGCTAAAAGAACAAGGGTATGCCGTGGAGGGTGTCTATATGAAACTCCATTCCAAGCCTGGCTACCATGAGATTCATCAGGCCCGTGCTCAGAGAGCGGCTGATTTTGCAGGGGTAAAACTCCATATTTTGGATTTGCAAGAACAATTTAACGCAAAAGTATTTACCCCTTTTATCGAAACGTACAAAGAGGGTAAAACCCCAAATCCGTGTGCCCTTTGCAATCGTAATATCAAATTCGGTGCTATGGTAGAGTTTGCAGATTCTATTGGTGCGCAGTATGTGGCTACGGGGCATTACATCCGTCATGACGGGCAATATCTCCTGCAAGCATATGATGAGACCAAGGATCAGAGTTATTTTCTTTTTTACATCGATCCACAATTGGTACCGCGTCTTCTTTTTCCATTGGGTGAAAAACATAAAGTGGATATTAAAGCATACGCCGCAGCTATTGAAGGGCTCGAATCATTTGCATCGCAAGGGGAATCGAGTGAAATTTGTTTTGTGGAAACAACCTATGCAGAGGTATTAAAACCGTATGTAAATGTCGATGTCGAAGGTGACGTTCTAAACCTTGAGGGAAAAGTTGTCGGCAAACACAAAGGCTATATGCACTACACCATCGGAAAGCGCAAGGGATTCAGTGTGCACGGAGCCCATGATCCCCATTTCGTCGTTGAGATCAAACCCGATACGAATCAAATCGTCGTTGGCCCAAGAGAAGCACTAGAGTGTCACAAAGTACTGTTGGAAAATGTCAATATGTTCGACGATGCAAAAGAGTTTGAATGTGACGTGAAACTTCGATACCGTACGACTGCTGTACGATGCCACGTATCCATAGAGGGAGACCATGCTACAGTGGAGCTGCATGAGCCTGTTTTGGGTGTCGCATCCGGTCAGGCGGGGGTTTTTTACGATGGTGATAAATTGCTCGGCGGCGGATGGATCGTTTGATCGGTAGTAAAAAACGTATTATTGCCGCAGGTATCATCGGCAATGTAGTCGAGTATTACGATTTTGCTCTCATCGGTTTTTTAGCGGTGATGATGGGGAAGCTTTTTTTCCCTTCCGATGATCCGTTTCTTTCATTGTTGGGCTCTTTCGGAGCGTTTGCGGCAGGGATGATTATGCGTCCTGTAGGTGCTGCTGTTTTTGGACATATCGGTGATCGTATTGGGCGGCGATTTGCGCTGATGGCGTCGCTTGCGCTGATGGCATTGCCGACATTTTTAATCGGTTTTTTACCCACGTATGCACAAATCGGGATATTGGCACCGATATTATTGGTAGCACTTCGTATGATACAAGGGCTCTCGGTGGGTGGCGAGTATGCCAGCTCTATCGTCTATCTTGTCGAACAGTCCAGCCCCCACCGTCAAAATCTCTATGGTTCCTTTGTTTCTGTCGGGGCAAAAATCGGTATGGCACTGGGTTCCGCATTGTGCGGAGGATTGCTCTGGTATCTGGGGGAGGATGCAATGGGAGAGTGGGGATGGAGAATCCCGTTTATCCTTAGTATCGTGATTGCAGGAGCAGGGCTGTATTTGCGCCGAAACCTTACCGATAACTATCAGCCACACGAAGATAAAACAGTTCCCATTGTGGAGATTTTCAAACATCATAAAAAACTTTTTGGCAAATTTTTAGTCGTTGCATCGGTGATTTGGATGTTTTATTACACCCTTTTCATCTATTTGCCTATTTGGTTGGAAACAAGTGCGGGATTGAGTAAATCCGAAGCAGGAAATATCAATACGATCTCGATTGTTTTAGGGGTGATTTTTATCCCGACTATGGCAATGGTAGCAGATAAACTGGGGTCAATACGTGTGATGAAAAGTGCGGCAATTACCACTTCAATAGCGATTTTCCCTCTGTTGTATGCGATGGTACACGGTGGATTTTATGGGGCGTTAGCGGCAACGTCCGTTATGGTAGTATTGCTCTGCGCCTATCAAGCACCGATCTTTTCGGCTGTTGTACACGCGCTAGAATATCATGGATACCGTGCCTCGTTTACGGCGTTAATTTTAGGAAGTGCGGCAGGACTTGTGGGGGGAATTACCCCGGCATTGATGACATCTATCGTAGAGTTTAGCCATGATTCCTATGCCCCTGCATATTTGATTGCGGTCGCATCATTCATTGCATGGGGTGTTTTGGGACGGATAAAAAGGTAACGCTGCTGTGGGAAAAATAGCTTACAGCAGTTATTGCGATACATTCCCTTCATCACTCATGAAAACAGAGGGCTCCGTATTCTCTTGACTTAGAGGAGCGTCATTGCTTTCTGCGGGTATGGCTGTATCAAATAGCGACTCTAGCGAGCTGTTTCTCTCTGTAGCATCGCTGGGTGCAATCTCTTCTTTTGGCGGTGTCATTACCTCTTTATAAATCGACTGTATGACTCCTCGACGTTTCATGGTTTTGTAGATGATACGAGCTCTGTTTTTGACGTATTTTTGATTGCCTGTTGCGTTGTATTTGATGGGATTTGGAAGAACTGCGGCAAGCCGTGAGGCTTCACGCGCGGTGAGATTTTTGGCGCTTTTGTGATAATAGTGACGTGCTGCTGCTTCAATCCCGAAAATGCCATCACCCCACTCAGCAATATTGAGATAGATTTCCAAAATACGACGTTTTGAAAGGGTCTTTTCTATCCGCCATGTGATGATTGCCTCTTTGATCTTACGGACGGGATTTTTGCTCGGAGAGAGGTATAGGTTTTTGGAGAGCTGCTGGCTAATAGTGCTGCCGCCTGCCAATGTCTTTTTTTCGATACTACGTTCGATAGCGTTTTCCATCCCTTTGACATCAAATCCGTCATGTTTCCAAAAACCGTCATCTTCACCGATCAAGACCGCTTTGATAATATTAGGGGAGATGTTTTTCATACTGACCCATTTGTGGGTGATGTGCATATCACGGTTTTCTTCTGCCCATTGTGCTTCCCGGTACTCCATAAAAGCAGTGGGAATAGGGCGATCTTTTTTGAGCGCTGAAATATCGGGATAAAAAGCATAGCGACCGATATCCAGTGCTCCGAGAATGATCAGAGTGAGGGTGATTTTCCAAAAAAGTTTCATTGGTTTTCCATATTGAGTTTGGGTAAGTGCCATTGTTTGGCATAGGCTAAAAGGCGTAAACCAATAGCAAAGGTTGCGATAAGAGCAACGCTAAGGGGTTGAATATCCCAAAGAGAATGGGCAATGAGGAGTAATATTGCGACGATCAATGCGATAGAGCCGTAAAAATCGCTGATGAGAAC
Source organism: Sulfuricurvum sp. (assembly GCA_036821965.1). Classification (GTDB taxonomy): domain Bacteria; phylum Campylobacterota; class Campylobacteria; order Campylobacterales; family Sulfurimonadaceae; genus Sulfuricurvum. The sequence goes on along the minus strand of DAISIO010000002.1, from coordinate 160,814 downwards.
CGAGGGAACTTGGTTGATCATTGTATCGCGCAGTACTCCGCCCCCTACTGCCGTGAGGAAACTTAGAATGAGTACACCAAAAAAATTAAAATCGTGGGCGATAGCGAGCAGCGCTCCTGTGATACTAAAGGCGACCAGTCCGATGGTATCGCTGAGGACAAAAAGCCATTGACGCTCCAGCTCTTCACGCAGATGGCGTCGAAACAGCAAGGCGATAAAGATGGTAACAAAAACCGTAAGTGCGGGATAATACTCATTAAAAGCAAAAGGGGTGCGCATTAAAATGACATCGCGAACAATCCCTCCGCCAAGGGCAGTGATAGAAGAAGATATAACGAGTCCGAGCAAGTCAAGTTTATGACGTACTCCGATCAAAAAACCGCTCAGGGCAAAAGCAATGATGCCGAGGATGTCGGACGAAACAACAAGGTTAAACTCAAACATTCGGGGCGCGGTAATTTTCTTTGAAGCTTACGTAGCGGCGTGCAGAAGCATAGAGTTCAGCAACCTCTTCATCGCTCAGTTCCCGTACAACTTTTGCAGGACTTCCCATAATAAGTGATCGGGGAGGAAACACTTTATTTTTAGTGACCAGCGAGCCCGCACCGACGATGGACTCTTTGCCGATTACGGCACCATCAAGAATAGTAGCGCTCATCCCGATCAGGCAGCCATCTTCTATGGTACATCCATGGAGCATAACACGGTGTCCTACCGTTACGTCATTGCCGATAATCGTCGGATGACCATCGCTCATATCCTCACGTTTGTGGTGTGTAACGTGTATCATACTTAGATCTTGTATATTGCTTCGATCCCCGATAGTTATGTAGTGAACATCAGCACGGACGACACATCCGAACCAAATACTCACGTCTTTACCCATTGATACCCGTCCGATTATATCGGCGGAGGGGGCAATCCATACCTGCTCATCCAGTATTGGGGTGTAATTGAGGTAGTTGCTAATCATAGTGTTATCCTATTTAACTCTCTTTTAACAAGCGTGACGTGAGTTGCTGCACGTAGTTTGGAGTCTGTTTTTTGGCAGAATTATATACTTTATTGGTAGTGGTTTCAACAAGTAGATGCGAGTTGATGATATTACCGCTCTCATGCGTAACTTTGGTGTAGCTTCCATTGCTTTGCAGTTCGTGTGCAAGAGCATTGTCGGATATTTGCAATTGCAAAATTTGGATGAGCTTCTTGGAAGCTTCTTCCCCCGCAATCGGAGTGAGGAGTTCGATACGGCGTAAAAGATTACGGGGCATCCAGTCAGCACTACTGATATAGGTTTGAGGTGTTGCGTGTTTAAAATAAAAAATACGGGCATGCTCGAGATATTTTCCGATGATGGAGATAACACGGATATTATCACTAATCCCCTCAACGCCAGGACGTAAACAACAGACACCACGGACAATGAGTTGGATTTGTACCCCTGCTTGAGAAGCTTTATAGAGGGCGCGGATAATGTCTTCGTCGACCAGAGCGTTCATTTTGGCGATGATCACCCCTTCAGCTCCCATACGCGTTTCGTTGTGGATAAGGGAGAGTATTTTGGGTTTAATCTGAGTAGGAGCCATGTAGAGTTCGTTGAGTTTCCCTTTTTTGCTAAAACCGGTGAGAAAATGAAAAAATCGGGTCATATCATAGGTGATAGCATCATTGGAAGTCATATAGCTGATGTCGGTATAAACAGCTGCCGTGGAGGGATTATAATTTCCTGTACCTAAATGGGCGTATTGTTTGAGCTTCCCATCCACACGTCGTGTGATGAGAGCCGCTTTGGCGTGAACTTTAAATCCTGTAATACCGTAAATAACATGAGCCCCTGCGCTTTCAAGTGCTTTTGCCCAGATGAGGTTATTCTCTTCATCGAAACGGGCTTTGAGCTCTACCATCACGGTCACTTGTTTGCCCGCCTCTGCCGCAGCGATAAGCGACTGTACGATAACCGATTTGGAGCCGGAACGATAGAGTGTCATCCGAATAGAGACGACATCAGGGTCTTTTGCGGCTACTTGGATCAGACGGACGACGGGCTCAAAACTCTCAAACGGATGATAAATAAGGAGGTCTTCTTTGTCAAGTATCGTATACAAGCTCTCATCCGAATCAAGAGGGGGGAGGTTGCGCGGTTTGAAGCTAGGGCTGGTAAGATGGGCAAAATCTTTGTTTCCGACCACTTGCCAGAGGGCTCCGAGATTGAGATAGGTTTGGAAACGGTAAATATCGTCTTTGTAAACATTAGCGTGACGGTTGAAGAAATTCAGGAGATCATCATCGGCGTGGTTGCTGAGTTCGAGACGAACAATCTCCCCTTTTTTACGGAGCTTCAGCCCCTCTTCGAGGATCTCCATAAAATCATCCGCCTCCTCTTCCTCGATCGCGATATCGGCATTGCGCGTTACCCGAAAAGCAGAGAACTTGATGAGTTCATATCCGGGAAAAAGGTCTTGTATATGCTCAGCAACAATACTGCCGATCGGGATATAGATACGGTTGTCGATGTCGACAAAACGGGGAAGAACCCGTGGAATACGGATAAGACCGTAGCGTTCAACGGTAGCTTCATCTTTATCTCGGAGTTTGATAATCTGTCCGAATCCGAGGTTATTAAGATGAGGAAAGGGGTGTGTGGCATCAATCGCAATAGGGACGATAACCGGATAGATGTTTTCTTTGAAATAACGATCCAAAATTTGGCGTTGCTGTTGCGTCACTTCGTTGTACGATTTAAAAAAAATCCCCTCTTTTTCGAGTGCGTGCATGATTCCCAGTAAACATTTCTCGACAACTTGTTGTTCCTTGTGCAGGTAGGTACGTATTTCGCGCAACTGATGGAGCGGCGTAAAACGATCTGCCCCCGAGACATTGACTCCCGCGCTAAAAAGTTTTTTTAACCCTGCAACACGAATCATGTAAAATTCATCGAGGTTTGTTCCGTAAATGGCAAGAAATTTTAACCGTTCCAAGAGGGGAAGGGATTCGTCTTGCGCTTGCCCTAAAACGCGGGTGTTGAACTGTAGCCATGAGAGCTCACGGTTGATATATAGTGCTGGATCTTTAAAATTACTATGCATGTTGAGTACCAATTGTTGTTATGTTAGTGGGATTATATTATACTTTGATTACAAAAAGGGGTATCATGAGTACATTTGCCATTATTATGCTCGCAGCGACGGCGTTTTTTGCCTACCAAATTTATCGTCATGTCAACACACTGGAAGATCAGAAGGGTCAAGAAAGTGAATCTGTCATTGCACCGATAAAGCTGACTACGGTCAATACTGCAACGTCCTTGATAGATGAAGCAGACGAAGCATACAGCGAGGGGGATTTGGAGAGAGCACTGGACAAACTGACTAAAGCCAATGTCATTTTTCCGAATAACCCTGAAATACTCAATAAGCTCGCCTTTGTCAATGGAAAATTAGGCAATAGGCAAGTGGCAATTGAATGGTACAAACATTCTCTAGAACTTGATGCTAACGATGATTTGACGCACAATGCTATTGCCTCGATGTACAAAGGGGAAGGGTTGTTTCTCCTTGCAAAAGAGCATTACGAAAAAGCGCTTCATATTGATGATGAATACGCAGTGAGTTATTACAATTACGGAAATTTGTTGGCGGATATGGGTGAATTTCAAAAAGCCAAAGCAATGTATGGACGTGCGCTCGAATTGCAAGAGGATTTTCCGGAAGCACGAGCGGCATTGAGCAGTTTGAGAGGTAATGAATGAATCAAAATCAAGCTCGCTTGAGCGTACTGATAGATGCGGATAATTCTCAGCCCTCCATTATTGCAGGATTGCTTGATGAGATTGCGGGGCATGGAATAGCGAGTGTTAAGCGTATTTATGGAGATTGGACAGATACAAAATTAAAGGGGTGGAAAAATGTGCTGCTAGAACACGGGCTACATCCGATGCAGCAGTTCGCCTATACAACAGGTAAAAATGCGACGGACAGCGCGATGATTATCGACGCGATGGATCTGCTTTATACGAAAAATTTCGATGGCTTTTGTATTGTCTCAAGCGACAGCGATTTCACCCGTTTAGCGAGCCGTATCCGTGAATCTGGGGTCAAAGTATTGGGATTCGGTGAGCAAAAAACACCCAAATCGTTTATTGGTGCGTGCGACAAATTCATCTATACCGAAAATCTCCGACGGACTGCTACTGCTGAAATCGTCACTACCCATAAAATTAAACACGATGAAAAAGAGCTTCTGGCATTGGTACGTAACGCTGTTGAGGACACGACGAATGAAGCAGGGTGGTCGTATATGGGAGCAATCGGTCAAAATCTGATTAATAAATCACCCGAATTTGACCCGCGCAGTTACGGTTATAAAAAATTGGTGGATTTGATCGAAGGGCTGGGAGAATTTGAGTTTAAATACTCTGATCCTCTCTCGGGGTCTCAATCGATTCACGTTAGGCTCAAGCGAAAAAAAAGGAGCTATGAAAAATGACGGTTCGAGAGATTTACACGTTTTTAGATGCTCTCTCCCCGTTTGCCCTACAAGAGAGTTGGGATAATTCAGGATTGATCGTGGGGGATTTTAACCAAGAGATTTCTACCATAGTCCTTTCGATTGATGTGGACGAGGCATTACTAGAGACCATCCCCGATAATGCACTCCTTGTCACCCACCACCCCATTATCTTCACAGGGTTGAAGCGATTGCAATTCAACCACTATCCGGCGAAATTACTCGCACCGATGATCCGTAAAAATATTTCCAATATTGCGATGCACACGAACTTCGATCAAACCCATCTTAATGACTACGTTGCGACGCGGGTACTGGGGTATGAGATAGTTGCCAAAGAGGGATTTGTTGCCTATTTTGGAGTGGATGAACCTTTTGAAATATTTGCCCAAAAAATAAAAAAAGCATTTGGCTTACAGCATATCCGGAGCGTTCAGTGTCATGATCATATACGTACCTGCGCACTGGTGACCGGATCAGGCGCATCGCTTATAAAAAATATTGAAGCCGATTGTTTCTTGACAGGAGACATAAAATACCACGATGCGATGGAAGCTGCGTCGCTTGGATTGTCGATGATGGACATCGGTCATTACGAGAGTGAGTGCTATTTTGGAGAGATATTAGCAGAACACTTGGAAAAATTAGGTTTGAGTGTTATAATTTCACCATCAACAAACCCCTTCACTTACCATTGAGATGAAGCACCCCCTAAAAGGCAACTTATGAACAAACATCTAAAACAGCTAATTGACTTATCGTTGATTGACAAAGAGATCGATGCGTTCGAACCGCAAATCGAAGAAGCGAACCTTCAGTATGATGCGCTTTTGGCAGCCAAAAACTCTATAGTGAGTGAGATTTCAATTCTTTCTCATGAGATTAAAGATGAGCAAGTTAAAAAGCAAAAGAATGAGCTACATCTTGCAGAGTTATCCGATAAATTGGAAAGCAACAGTAAAAAAAGTGCTGAAATCAAAACAGAACGTGAAATGAAATCGCTTCAGCTAGAAGAAGAGATTGCGAAAGAGCAAGTGAACTTTGCCAACGAAGAGATAGCCCGTTTGGAAAAACTGATCGATCACAAGAAAGCAAAAATTTCAGAATTAGAAGCAAAAGCGACTGATATCGAAGGGACTCTTGTCGGTGTCAAAGCAGATGTGGATGTAAAATTAGCAAAAATCGATGAAGATCGTAAAGTTATTTTTGCTAAAAAAGAGATCTTAGTAGGAGAAATGAACCAAAAAGGGCTCTCTTTTTACCAAAAAATTCGTCGTTGGGCAAAAAACACAACGGCTGTTCCTGTTCGCAACCAAGCATGTATGGGGTGTTATATGGCAATCAGCGACAAAGTATACAGTGAAGTTATCAAAGGTGAAGAAATTATAACGTGTCCACATTGTGGCAGACTGTTGTATCTTGAGCCCTCAGACGATACCCTCAGCGCATAAGTTTGTACTGTGAAGGTATTTGATATCCTTTACACCTTTCTAGCCGTCACTCTCTTTGTGGCGGCACTTCCCTTTATCATTTTTATTTCCTTCAAAAAAAAATACCGTTCCTCTGTCCCCTCGCGATTTTTTCTGTGGAATAATTTACCATTTGAAGAACACGATATTTGGTTCCATGTCTGCTCTCTCGGTGAAGCCCGTGCGATTGCCCCGATAGTAGAGAGTTTAGATAGGTTTAAAATCGCTATCAGTGTGATTACCCACACGGGATATGAAGCAGCATCCATGTATAGAGCACAGGTGCGCTATCTCCCTTTTGAACCGTGGTTATGGTTTTGGATACGCGCCCCGAAAACGGTAGTCATTCTAGAGGCAGAATTCTGGTACCTTTTATTCAGTATTTGTACCCTCCGAGGCGCACGTGTCATTGCCCTTAATGCACGGATCAGTGAGCGAAGTTTCCCGAAATATTACAAAATGAAATGGTTTTATGCGAGACTATTTGAAAAATGCGACATGATTTTATGCCAAAGCTCTGATGATATGGCTCGCTTTATTGCACTGGGAGCCCACAATGTCGAAGTGGTCGGAAATATCAAATTAGCCCAAAAGATTGAAACCACCAAAGGATATCAAAAACCTGATGGAGTGTTGATTGTTGCAGGAAGTACCCACGAGGGGGAAGAGGAGGGGATAATTCGCGGATTTATGGAATATCGTACCCATAATCCCCGCGCAAAACTTCTTGTCGTCCCTCGTCATCCCGAACGGTTTAACAAAGTAGCGGAGTTGATTGAGAAATCTGTACCACAAATGAATTTCACACGCTGGAGTAAATCGCAAACGTTTGCAGAAGATATTACCCTTATAGATGCGATGGGAGAGCTCAATAATTTTTACGCTATCAGTGATGTCGCGATTTTGGGAGGTGCATTTTCCCCTATCGGCGGACACAACCCCCTCGAACCGGCTCACTTTGGATGCAAGATTATTACGGGTGAACAGATATTTTTACAGCGTGAGCTCTTTAAATATGTCTCACATGTGCAGTTTGTAGAGCTTGGTGGGATATATCAAGCGTTGATAAAAGCTGAGACGTTACCGCCCTCGCAGGTCAATGCCTCTATCGACCTGGATAGGGTTATGGAGTGTTTGAAGGACGACAATGGTATAATTCCAAAAATAAACGGATTGAAAATACCAACCTGAGGACGATAAAATGGAAAAACCAAAAGCATACAAGCTCTTAGCAGCACAAGAGGGAATCAGCAATTCCGAAGCAAAATCACTTATTGACCGTGGATTGGTCTATGTAGGTAATTCCAAGGTGTTGATTGCGCGGGGTGAAATCAATGCTAAAACGACTTTTATCGTTCAAAAGGTAGAAAAAGCACATCCGATATATGAAGATGATAACTTAATTGTTATCGATAAACCGGCATTTGTCAATTCCGATGAGATAGAACGGCAGTTTAAAGGGGCACAACTACTCCACCGATTGGATCGTGAGACAAGCGGCGTGTTGATGTTGGTTAAAAATGAAGAGTATCGCCTCAAAGCCATTGGCGAATTTAAAAAAGACAATGTCTATAAAGAGTACGTCGCGTGGGTAGATGGCATCATAAGCGAACCGTTTGTTATCGACCAGCCTCTTATTACGGAGAAAAAAGGGAACAAGGCGTATACGAAAGTAGCCAAAAACGGTAAGCCGGCCATTACCGAAGTGACCCCTCTGGAAGTATCAGGGAAAAAGACAAAAGTACAGCTGATTATCCATCACGGACGGACGCACCAAATCCGTGCGCACATGAAATACGCCCTTCATCCAATAGTAGGTGATGAGAGCTACGGTGGACGACAGGCGAAGCGTGTTATGTTGCACGCGAAGAAAGTAACTATTTTAGGGTTGACATTCATAGCGCCTGAGCCCAAAGTGTTCGGTCACTTTGGAAGTTAAACAAGCGTAATTAAAGTAAAATTTAAGTACAATGCGAAACTTTTTATACCCTTTAACCGTACCATTTAGGAGTTCACGTGTTTGATACACTCACAGAATCATTTACATCCGCCATACGCAAAATTCGTTTTCATGACGATGAAAAAGCGTTGACAAAGGCATTGGGCGAGCTTAAAAAAGCGTTGCTGAAGGCCGATGTGCATCACAAGGTAGTAAAAGATCTAATCGATTCTGTAGAACTACAAGTAAAGCAAAATGGTATCGGAAAAGAGCAGTTTTTAGATGCTCTACGTATATCCCTTTATGATCTATTAAAGGTCAAAGGAAACGCGGGTTTCGTGTATGCTCCGGAATCTCCTACCGTTATTTTAATGACGGGTTTGCAAGGTTCAGGAAAAACAACTACCACCGGTAAGCTCGCGAATTATTTGAAAATTCGCCAAAAGAAAAAAGTTCTTGTTGTTGCAGCAGACTTGCAGCGCCTTGCAGCGGTTGAACAACTGCGTCAAGTGTGTGCCGGCATAGAAGTTGAGCTCTACAGTGACGAAGCAACCAAAAACCCTGTCGATGTTGTCAAAGGGGCACTTGAGTACGCACGAAAACTTCTTGTCGATGTCGTCCTTATTGATACGGCGGGGCGTTTAGCAATCGATGATGAGCTCATGAATGAGTTGGCAGAGGTTAAGCGTGCTGCAAATCCTCATGAGATTTTTTACGTTGCCGATTCGCTTGCTGGTCAAGATGCCGTCCGTACAGCAGAGAGTTTCAATGAAAAAATCGGTATTGATGGGGTGATTCTCACTAAATACGATGGAGACTCTCGCGGAGGCGTCGCACTCGGTATCGCTTCCCAGATACAAGTACCATTGCGTTTTATCGGTGCAGGCGAAAAGATGGAAGATTTAGAGATCTTCTTGCCGGACCGTATTGTTAATCGTCTTATGGGACTTGGCGATATTGAAGGGCTTGCTGAAAGAACGGCATCGATCATCGATGAAAAAAAAGCGAAACTCCTCACCAAAAAGATCAAAAAAGGGGAGTTTAATTTCAACGACTTCCTAGAGCAGATGGAAAGCCTCAAAAAAATGGGGAGCATGAAATCTATCATGGGGATGATCCCCGGGATGGGTGGCATGGCATCGGCGCTCAAGGACTTTGATTTAGAAAATTCGGGTGAGTTGAAAAAGATCAAAGCATTGGTTTCGTCGATGACAATGAAAGAACGAGAAGACCCTGAATTGCTTAACAACAGCCGAAAAGCAAGACTTTCTGTCGGATGCGGTTTGAGTATTGTAGATGTTAATCGCATTTTGAAGCAGTTTAAGAATGCTTCTAAGATGGCAAAACGTTTTTCAGGTAAAAAAGGGATGCAAGACCTGCAGAATATGATGGGTCAAATGCAAGGGTCTAAAATCCCACGTTAACAGGAACGTTAAGCAGGAGATTTTTTAAAAATCTCTGACTTAGCGTTTGTAGTCATTTTGCGGTTTTTTTTTGCTTTTGTGGGCAAAACACTCTTCAAAGTTACTCGGCGCAAAAATTATTATATAAAAGGATCTAAAATGGCAACAGTCATTCGTTTAACCCGTATGGGTCGTAAAAAACAACCTTTCTACCGTATCGCAGTAACAGACAGCCGTAAGCGTCGTGATGGTGGTTGGATCGAATTGATCGGATATTACAATCCTATGACAGATCCTATTACTGTAAAAGTGGACGAAGAGCGTTTGAATTACTGGTTGAGCGTTGGTGCTCAAATGTCTGATCGCATCAAAAAAATCACAGGTAAATAATCATGATAGCGGACTTCGTCGCTGGTTTTGCCAAGCTTATTGCTACTTATCCTGAAGATATTCGGGTGGAGTCTTATGAGGGCGATGAAGTAACAGAGATTGTTTTGCACGCCAACCAAGCCGATGTAGGTAAGCTCATCGGTAAGGAAGGCAAAATGATCGGTGCGATCAAAACTGTCATCTCCGGCTGTAAGGCTAAAGATGGAAAGAGTTACCGAATCAATGTCGAACCGCTTTCGTAATTCTCCTAATCCTAACCTTCTTCATGTCGCCACGCTGGGTCGCACTGTCGGTCTAAAAGGCGATATAAAACTCAACCTTCATACGGATTTTCCGGAACAATTTGTCAAAGGTTCCACTTTTGATATGGAAAATGGGTCTGTACTAACTCTTCATAGTTACAATTCCGATCGCGAACTTGCCCATATTGTTGGCTACGATACACCAGAAGCTGCCAAAGTGCTTACCAATGCAAAACTTTTTACAACACATGAAGCAACACGTGCGCGATGCAAGTTGGCTAAAGATGAGTTTTTTTGGTTTGATCTGCCGGGACTGAACGTTTTTGAGGGAGAGAAGCTTTTGGGGAGCGTTCAAGAAATTGAGCGTATTGGAGCCCAAGATTATCTCTCTGTTAAAACAGACAGTGCGTTGGTGGAAAAAGGGGCGGCGGATAATTTCTTAATCCCTTATATCGATCGTTTTGTACTGAAGGTCGACTTGGAGATGAAAAAGATACTGGTTGATGGCGGAGTTGATTTACTCGAGGCATCGTGATGAAGTTCACGTATGTTACCCTTTTTCCGTCTCTAATAGAAGGGTATTTTCAAGATTCGATTTTGAAACGTGCCATTGAATCGCAAAAATTCGAGGTCTCTTATCTCAATCCAAGAGAATACAGTCTCTCAAAGCATGCTAAAGTGGATGATACAGCAATCGGCGGTGGCGCAGGGATGGTTATGACCCCTCAGCCTCTTTTTGATGCATTATTGACATTTGGCACAGAGGCTCATATTATTTTTGTGGCTCCGGTTGGAAAGCAGTTTACACAAAATGATGCGAAGCGTCTTGCTTTAAAATCACACGTTGTTTTTGTGAGCGGACGCTACGAAGGGATTGATGAACGGGTATTGGAAACGTTTGCCGATGAAGTTTTCAGTATTGGCGATTATGTCCTTACAGGCGGAGAGCTCCCCTCGTTGGTTATGACCGATGCAATCGTACGAAATATCGATGGTGTGCTCGGAAACAGTGAATCCCTCGAAACAGAGAGTTTTGAAACGCCACTTTTAGAAGCACCTTCTTTTGGAAAACCACCTATTTATGAGAAAATGGGTGTCCCATCAGAATATCTAAAGGGAAATCACAGTAAAATTCTAGCACTAAAATTAGCTTTGTCTGAATGTAAAACAAAATATTTCAGACCTGAACAGCTACTAAAGCATAAAATAAGGACTTCTTATGAAAAATAAATACATTGCTAGCTTCGAGCAAGCACAAATCGCTGGGAAAGATATTCCTTTATTTCGTGCAGGCGACACGCTTCGTCTTGCAGTTACTATTACAGAGGGTGAAAAAACACGTACTCAAAGTTATGAGGGTGTATGTATCTCTATTCGTGGAGAAGGTACTGGCCGTACTATTACCGTTCGTAAAATCGGTGCTAACGCTATCGGTATCGAACGTGTATTCCCAATCTACAGCGATAGCTTAGAGAAAATCGAAGTGCTACGTCGTGGTCGTGTTCGTCGTGCTAAATTGTTCTATCTTCGTGATCTTGCTGGTAAAAAAGCACGTATCAAAGAAATTCGTCGCCCTAAATAATTCTTCTCAGCTACTCTTCGGAGCGGCTATGCTTCTTCTTTCTCACATTTTAAATCCGCCGTTTTACTCTTTTTTTATTTTCCATATCACTGCACTGATTAGCAACACAGCAAAAAGAATCATGCTTTCAAAGGCATACACCGTTCCAGAACTTGTATCATGAAACGGCAAACCTCCCGTATTCATACCGAAGAATCCAACGGCAAGATTGAGAGGTAAAAAGATAACAGAAACGATTGTGAGGACGTAAATACTGCGATTCATCCTATCGTTGGAGCGGAGGTTGTAATAGCGGTATAAATCATCGAGCTGGTTGTTCGCAGCAACTGTGGAGCGTAGCGTTCGTTCTAAATGTTCATGAAGATCGTTGAATTCATTTTGCAAGGTATCTTCGGATAGTTTTGATTTGGAAATGAAAAGCCCCATGGTATTCACGGCTTTTACAATGACCCGCTCAGAGCGTGAAAGCTCTTTTTTTAGTGTGTGCCATCTGTCCATGAGCTTGCTGTTGTACTTTTTATACAGACTCTCTTCGATAAAGGCAATTTTTTCTTGAGCCATATCTATATCATCCATAAGGGCATCAATCTTGGTATCTAAAAAGTGATATAAATCTTTCATCCCCTCTGGATAGTTGATAAAGAGTTCTTGTTTTTTATCGTAATAGCACACTTTATTTGCTGTAATAACAAAGCCATATGAGAGAAATTTCCCTTTTGTATCCCAAAATTCTGGTAAGCGTAATGAGAGAATATTGGCTTTTCCTTCCCACAATTCTGGTAATCTCAGTATCAAAATCTTGTAATCATTAAAGCTTTCATATATAGAAGGGTGGATGGGATTTTGAAGATCTTTGAGATGTAAATCGTGTAATTCGATACCGTTCATTGTCACCATAACACTATTCTCCTTTTAGAGCCCGCTCCATATCGCGTTTAAGACTTTTTTCTTTTAGATCGTCACGTTTATCATAAAGTTTTTTTCCTTTTGCGATAGCAACCTGCATTTTGAATATATTACGATCATTGAGATAAATGCTTAGCGGAACAAGGGTAAAACCCTCTTTTTCGACTGCCTTGTACATTTTATCAATCTGTTTTTTGTGCAGAAGAAGTTTGCGAGATCCTCGCTCTTCGTGCGCATAAAAATGATGTGTTGTTGCAAGAACGCCGATATGTACATTAAATAAAAATGCTTCCCCTCGGACGATTTTGATAAAACCCTCTTTGAGATTGACGCGTCCAGCACGTAATGCTTTCACTTCAGAGCCGTGAAGGACGAGACCTGCTTCGAATTTCTCTTCGATATGATAGTCAAAAAATGCTTTTTTGTTGGTGGCTATGTTTTCACCCATTATTGATCCTTGATTCTAAAAAAACTGCTTCCGCTTCCGGAAAAAAACCACCCCTCTTTTTCGGCGAGTTCAGGATAGGATCCAAGTGCAGCCCGATAAAGGTCATTTGCCTCTTTGGGCTCCATAGATGCTAAAATCTCTTTTGAGGATGTTACTTCAAGACGTGATACTTCTGCTGTGCTGATAGGTGCGTAGAGATGTTCGCGGTAGTAGCGATAAACCGTAGGTGTACTGATTTGTAGGAGAGGGGTAATCGTTTCAAAATCAATAGGTTTCTCGTTGTATGGCACGACAATTTCCCCGATTCCGCCGACATTGGCACTCTCGTAGCCGTAAACGAAGAAGGGGACGTCGGCGCCGACTGATAAGCCTATTTCGGAGAGTTCATCGATACTAAGCCCCAAATCCAGTTTCTCATTGCACATACATAAAAAGGTCGCTGCATCGGAGCTTCCCCCGCCTAAACCAGCGTATGAGGGAATCTGTTTATCAACACACACGGCGTTTTCTTCCATAAGCGTTGAGAGGGCATGTGAACGTGTGTATGAGAGGAGATGTTTGTACGCTTTGTAAATAGTATTGGATGAGACGTCACAGTCAAATGCGCCCCGAATTTCGAATTCAGGTGTTGCTTTTGGCTCAAGCCATAGGGTATCGTAGAGTGATTTTACCTGCATAAATCGTGAGGTGATCGTATGGTATTCTCCACGCATCCCTGTAATTTTCAGAAAAATATTGACCTTTGCAAAGGCTTTATAACGTTTCATAGTTTGAATTTTTGGGCGAGTTGGTGCAAGAGAGACTCGTCGTGTTCTGTTGATGCAGCTTTGTTGGAGTCTTCTACAGCACGGATAAGCTCGCTACGAAGGACACGTATATGGCTGGGGGCATCGATACCGAGCTTGACTACTCCCTTGTCGATGGAAATTACTTTTAGTATGATAGAATCCCCTATTACGATGGATTCATCCAATTTGCGCGAGAGGATTAGCATGCCTCAACCTTATTGAGAAGATAGTGAATTTTATCATCCGCAATCTCGATGATCGAAATGGTTTCATCGTTATCGATCCAGTATATCCCATTCTCTTGACTCTCAAAAAGTTCACGGGATAACGGCTGACCTAATAGTATCGTTTCTTTGGTGCCATTATAACGATTTTTTGGGAGAGCTAAGGCTGTTTTGATATCGATTTCTTTTTCATTATCGACAACAAACTGCCCTTCACTGAGTCGCTCTAATGCACTAAGTGAACCCGAACATCCAAGAGCATCCGCTATCATTTCACCAAGAGAGCGTATATAACTCCCCTCGGAGACGCTTGCTTCGAACGTGACAAAGGGGTGACAATAATGGACCATTTTTATCTCATGAATGGTGGAGGTGATCGTTTTGAGTTCTACCTCGATACCTGCGCGGGCAAATTCGTAGGCCCGTTTTCCGTTGAGTCGTTTTGCGCTGAATTTTGGTGGGAGATAGGTGAGTTCTCCTTGCAGTGAGGCAATAACGGCTTCTACTTTTTCAACAGGAAAAGGGTTGAGGGTCTCTATCTCTTCTACCCCTTCTATATCAAGCGTTGGGGAATAAGCACCCAGCCACAGCGTGGCACGATAACGTTTCGGTGTTTTGTTTAAAAAACGAAAGAGTCGGCCATGATTTCCAAAAGCGATAATTAAGACCCCTTTTGCAAACGGATCAAGCGTCCCTGAAAAGCCCGCTTTTTTGACTCCATAACGACGTTTTATCCGTCCTAAAAAATGGTTAGAACTTATCCCAGCGGGTTTATAAGCAACAAAAAGACGATTCAATTAGAGTTTCTCCACAAAAGAGGCAAGGATATCCCGTTTATTGCCACCGAAATTAATAAGAAGTTTAAATTCTCGACCCGATTTACTCACACCCTCGACACGTCCGGCTCCAAAGATTTTGTGGCGCACTAAATCTCCTTTTTTATAGGAGGTGTTTTTTTCTAAGATTAAAGAGCCCTCACATAAGCCTGCTTCGTTGATGAAACGGCTTTTTTGCAACTCCGTACGGCGACCTTTGTAGAAGCGGCTGTTGACACTGGATAATGTGAGATTGCTTTTGGCCCGGGTAATGGCAACGTAGCCAAGGCGTCTCTCTTCCTCTAGATCGCTACCATCACCGATGAGGGGTAAAAATCCCTCTTCCATTCCGATAACAAAGAGGTGTTCAAACTCTAGCCCTTTGGAAGCATGGATACTCATAATGTAGATGCTCTCCCCTTCGATTTGATCCTGGTCGCTTTGTAGGGTAATATCGTTGAGAAATTCGGCGACGGTGGTATCGGGATTTTGCTTGATATAATCGCGAAATAAGCCATAAAATTCATCGACGTTCGAGATTTTATCGGCTTCATCGGGGAGCCCTTTGAGGGTCTCTTTGATTTTGAAACGATTTTCAAGTTGATCAATAAATTGGTAGATAGCCTCATCGGCAATATCGCGTAATTCTAGTATTTCACGGATAAAATGACGTAATTCCAAAACACTCTTTTTTCGCGCCAGTGTTTCGAGCTCACTATCAGGCAGTGTGTTGATGAATTCAAACATTGATTTGCCTGCACTCATGGCAGAGAGTTCTAATTTTTCTATGGTCGCTTTTCCAAGTCCGCGCTTGGGTTTATTGATAATCCGTTTAAGTGAAAAGTTATCGTGCACGTTAGTGATAACGCGTAAATAGCTGATGAGATCTTTGACCTCGGCACGATCATAGAAACGCAATCCTCCGACGAGCTTGTAAGCAACACCACAGCGATTGAGACCCTCTTCGAGAGAACGGCTGAGAGCATTGATCCGATAGAGTACGGCGATTTCATTGGCGCGTACACCTGTGTCTAAAAGTTTGCGAATGGCTTTGGCTACTTTTTGGGACTCCTCGCTCTCATCATGGGACGTGAGTGTTTTGACATCGTCCCCGCCGCTTTTGGTCGCAATAAGGGTTTTACCCAACCGTGAACGATTATGTTCGATCAGGGCATTGGCAACAGTGAGAATGGGCCCAGTGGAGCGGTAATTGTGTTCGAGTTTGACAACGGTGGTGTTGGGAAAATCTTGATCAAACTCCAAAATATTGCGCACATGCGCCCCTCTCCATCCGTAGATGCTTTGATCATCATCGCCAACGACGCAGAGATTATTATGGGTAGAACAGAGTTTTTGCAAAAGTCGCAATTGTAGCTCGTTGGTATCTTGGTACTCGTCGATCATAATATAACGGTATTTTTCACTGGTTTGGATGCATAAATCGTTGTTTTCATTGAGAAGTTTATACGTAAGACAGAGAAGATCGTCAAAATCGACCAAATTGTTATCCGCGAGGTAGATTTGGTACTCTTCATAAATTTTAGCAATGTGTTTGTAGTTTGTGAGCTCGGCTTGAGCATACGCTTCGTCTGGGTCAATCAGAGAATTTTTGTATCGCGAAATTTCACTGGCAATGAGTGCTGAAGGGAGATCGGCATTGATTTTTTTGAGGATTTTTTTCTTATCGTCCGTGTCAATAACGACAAAAGAGTTACTGCGTCCGAGTAAATGAATATGAAATTTTAAAAAAAGCAATCCGAATTTATGAAAGGTGCATAATAATGGAGGATACGTATTTTGAGAAATAAGCCCCATCGCCCGTTCACGCATCTCTTTGGCTGCTTTGTTGGTAAAAGTGAGGGTAAGGGTGGCAGCGGAGGGGATTCCGACCGAATCGAGCAAATATGCCAATCTGGAGGTGATCGTTTTGGTTTTACCGCTTCCTGCACCCGCCAATATGAGCACAGGACCATCAATTTGCTCAACTGCAGAGCGTTGAGCATCATTGAGACCGTCAAATAGTTTATCCATACCTTTATCACCTCGTTGCATTCGTTCTTTTATTATAGCTCATTTTCATCAAAAATGGATGCCAAAGTGATAACGGGTTGCAATGATCATAATAATAGGTTATAATATATGTATAGATTTTACTTATGGGAATTATTATGTTAAAAGACTTTGCAAAACTCTTGACCTTTTTGGCAGTTGTTAAAGAAAAAAGCTTTTCGAAAGCATCCGCGAAACTGGGGATCTCACAACCTGCAGTAACGCAGCAAATTAAATACATTGAGGATTATCTCGATACACGTATTGTCGAGCGTAAAAAAAATGGGATAAAACTGACCAAGGAGGGGGAAGACCTCTATCGTATTGCGATAAAACTTGAGAAAGCCATTCTTGCTAGTGAAAAAGATTTGTTAAAAATCATAAACAAAGAATTTACCTTTGTGGTGGGTGCATCGTATGCGATCGGAAACTATGTCCTTCCGACATATTTAGCTCAACTAAAAGATAAAATCAATAATGAAGTCCATATCCGTGTCGGACTATCGCAAGAGATTATTGATCAGTTAGTGGATAAAAAAATTGATATTGCGCTTATCGAATCTCCTATCTTTCAAGACGGGATTATATACCGTGAATGGGAAGAGGATGAATTGGTCATTTTTTCCAATCAACCGATCCCTAAACAGCTTCGCAAAGAGGACCTGTATAAGTTCGACTGGATCTGCCGTGATGAGAATTCACACACCCGTAGACTCACTTCGGAAGTATTTGAAGAGATCGGCGTTGAATGTTCAAGTTTCAATGTCATCGGTGTAGTAGCAAGTTCAACGGCGATTAAAGAGACAATTTTGCGTTCTCCTAGAAACGCTGAGCGCCCCGTAGTGTCGGTTATCTCTCGCCACGTTATCCAAAATGAAGTGGAAGAGGGACGGCTGTTTGAGGCACGGATTAAAAATTATAAAATCAAACGTAAATTCTATATCGCCTACAGCAAAGAGCGAAAACACGATGCATTTATTGATAACGTCGTGACATTTTTGTTGGGATTGAAATTATAAACCAGTAACACAGATTCCGTGTCGCGGCACGGAAGGGCAAGAGGGGTTATTTTTTCAAAAATTTCTGATTTTCAGGGTTGGAGAGAAAGGTGCTCATTGAATTTTGTACCCCTTCATCTTTTTCGATATTAACAGGTAGTATTTTCTCGCTTGGCATGGCAAGGTTGATAAGGGCAGGGGTATCGTCGATTATGACCTGCACAACAGAGAGCAAAGGAATGCTCACAAAGCTTCCGACATTTTCTTGACCAAATCCCGCTTCAAAAATCAATAAATCATTTTCAATACGCGCGCTCTCAAAGGTATAACCCGCAAGAAAAAAAAGGGTCATTGCTCTAAATTCATCCGAGATGAGTTTTGGCAGGGGAGGATCGAATGTGACGGATTCTATTTTGCACAAAATACTAAAATTCTGGTCATTTTCAAAGAGATAGATAAGCATATCTCGAACGTGGGTTTCCATCAATGTGGCAAATGAAGAACTTTTAATAATATCGTACAGCATGAGATAAGAACCTATTTTTTAAATTATTATACCATTTTCCATCTCAACCCACCCTATCATTGCATTTATAAGTGCAATTCTGGATGCATTACGTGCATCAGATGCACTGAGCCGTGCAGGAAATATCTTCCCTTCGTCGATCAGTCGTGCACGCGTCGTCCCCTCCAAAAGAGGAGCCTCCGGGGTAAGCCATTGATTATCGAGGTAGAGGGCAATATTAGCTATCGTGGTATCGGTGAGAAGGTTGTTTTTAAGGATCAGGACATCGTCGCAACCGTTTCGCTGTTCGTATAAAGCATTTAAGGCGTGACGATCGGCAAACTTATAGGGGTAGTTGATGGTATCGCTGGGTATCAAACGTAGGGTTGAAATTTTTTTAGGGGTATAGGGGTGAAATTCGATAGTACATGAGCGTGCGGTATAGAGAAAACGACATCGGTAAAGGGTATTATCGGGTGGGATAATCAGTTCGGAAAGGTCATATGTGGTGGTGCTTCCTAATTCCTGTAGTGATTTTTCTAGCCGTTTTTGATGATAAGGGAGATGATGTGCAACTCCTCCTTCACATCGAATGGTCTCCAGCAGAGTATCAGGCATCAAAGAGGGGGGTGCTCAAATAGCGCTCAGCGGTATCGCATAAAATAGTAACCACTGTTTTACCTTTGTTTTCGGGGCGTGCAGCTACTTGCATAGCAGCACATACATTGGCTCCTGCAGAGATACCTACCAATATCCCCTCATCGCGGGCGAGTTTTTTGGCGGTGGCAATGGCCTCTTCGTTGCTTATCGTAATCACTTCATTATAGAGAGATGTATTGAGAATATCGGGAATAAATCCTGCCCCTATCCCTTGAATTTTGTGAGGACCGGCGTGACCGCCTGAGAGAACGGCGGAGTCTTTGGGTTCAACCGCAATGATTTGGATGTTTGGGAGGACAGCACGTAACGCTTCGCCTGTTCCTGTAATCGTCCCGCCCGTTCCTACCGCTGCTACAAAAATATCCACATTTGCATCGGTATCACGTAAAATTTCCAGGGCAGTCGTTTCGCGGTGGATTTGAGGGTTCGCAGGATTGGAAAACTGTTGTAAAACGATGGCGTTGGGTGTTGAGGCCGCCAAACGATCGGCTTCATCAATAGCTCCCTTCATCCCCTGTGATGCCGGGGTGAGAACGAGATGTGCCCCGAGTGCTTGTAGCAAATTACGTCGCTCGATGCTCATCGATTCGGGCATAGTGAGGGTAAGTTTGAGCCCAAGAGCAGCACATACGGAAGCGAGGGCAATTCCAGTGTTGCCGCTTGTGGGTTCAATAATTAAAGTATTAGGGGTTATTTTTCCTTCATCCATGGCGCTTTTAATCATATTGAATCCTATCCGATCCTTAACAGAACTGGTTGGATTCATAAATTCACATTTACCGAGAATGGTTGCTCCTGCAGCTTTTGAGGGAGCATTTAAGCGCACAAGCGGTGTATTGCCGATAAGTTCGGTTATATTGGCAGCAATATTCATAATGGACTCCCATTTTTTTACCCTTATTATAACGGGGAAAAAGAAAAAACCAAAGAAAGAGTATGGATGTGTTGAAGACTACGCGGGGTAATTTGTTTTAATATTAGGTTGGATATAATTTTCATATTAAAAATTAACTATTTACGAGGTACCTGATGGAGCGCAAAAAGATCACTAAAATTTTGATTGCCAACCGTGGTGAGATTGCATTACGTATTATACGAGCATGTAAAGAGCTTGAAATTAAAAGTGTCGTTGTTTTTTCAGAGGCAGATGTAAATGGTGTTTGGGTACGTAAAGCGGATGAGTGCTATCCAATTATGGGTGACCCTATTGCGGCTTATCTGGATTATGATCGTATTATTAATCTTGCAAAAAAAGCGGATTGTGATGCGATACATCCTGGCTACGGATTTCTCTCTGAGAGTGCTGAATTTGCGCAAGCGTGTGCGGATAATGGTATTATTTTTATCGGACCGAAAGCGGAACATATTGCCCTTTTTGGCGATAAAATGGCCTCAAAAGTAGCAATGCGTGCCGTGGGCGTTCCGATGCTTCCGGGAACGGATGAACCGATTGATAATATTGATGATGCCCAAAAAATTGCAACGGATATCGGTTTCCCTGTTATCATAAAAGCTGCTTTCGGTGGAGGTGGACGCGGTATGCGTATCGTCGAAAAAGCGGAAGATTTTAAAGAGATGTACGAATCAGCGACCGCTGAGGCATTACGCTTTTTTAGTCGTGGTGAAACATTTATTGAAAAATATCTCAAAAATCCACGTCATATCGAGATCCAAATAGTAGCCGATAAATATGGTAACGTTGTCCATTTGGGCGATCGTGATTGCTCTATTCAACGCCGTCACCAAAAAGTGATCGAAATTGCCCCTTCTCCGTTACTCAATGAATCGGTTCGCCGTGAACTTTACCGTGTATCTACGAAAGCGATGTTCAAGCTAGGTTATGAGAGTGTTGGTACTATTGAATATCTTGTTGACCAAGATGATAACTTTTATTTTATTGAGATGAATACCCGTGTTCAGGTTGAGCACCCGGTCACCGAAGTTATTTCCGGTATCGATTTGATCCAGCGGATGATCCAAATCGCAGAGGGTGATCAGCTTATTTTTATGCAAGAAGAGATTAAATTCCGTGGATACGCGATTGAGTTCCGTATCAATGCTGAAAACCCAAAATTGGGTTTTGTCCCATCACCGGGTCTTATCACAAACTATCTTGCGCCGGGCGGTCCAGGGGTACGATTGGACAGTATGGCATATACGAATTATCAAATCCCGTCCAACTACGATTCAATGATCGGTAAACTGATCGTTTCGGCTTTGACATGGGAGGATGCAGTTCGTAAAGCGAAACGTGCTTTGGATGAGTTTATTATTGAAGGTGTTCCGACGAACATCGCTCTTCACCGCCAGATTGTTCGTGACCAAGATTTTATCGACGGTAAACTTGATACGGGCTATTTGGATACCAAGTTGCAGCATTTTAACCTTGACGCTATCCATAATATGGATAATGAAGAGGCTAAAATGAAGCATATCGAACAAGTGATCGCCGCAATTAACGCGAAGAACTTAACGGTTCGCCACTAATACACTACTCCACTTCCTCCGCCATTGGCGGAATGAAATACCACAGAATTATTTTTTCGTCCATAAAACTTTCCTCGTTCCCACTCTCCGAGTGGGAATGCATACTCAACACAAAGTACCCCACTTTACGCTCAGTGTGGAGCGAGAGCAAAATTTAAGAGGTTTTATTCAGCCTATCCCCATTATTCTTTATTGTTTGGAATAGTTTTATGGTAATATTTATACATTTTATCATGAAATAAGATAACTGCAATGAAAACTCAAGGAGTATAGAAGATGAAGAGTCGAAATATTAGAAAGTTGAGGAGAGTAGTATGATAGCAGAAGTAAATAAGTCTATAGGATCAATCATGGACGACTCGATAAAAAACATGACAGTAGATAGTAGGAGATCAGCTCTTGCCGGATTACTATTAATAGGAGGAGGAATAATGATGGCAAGCAGTGAAGGAATAAAAGGTTTTTTCGGGACACTTTTTAATTATGGACATCTATCGGAGAGCTATCACGAGATGTCACGAACTTCGCATGATCCCGATATACGGTTTGGGAATTTTTCGCCCGATGGAACAAAAGTCGTTCTTAACTATCGACCGATGGTGGATAATGAGGAAGGGATTTCGTATATCGGTATTCTCGAAATTGCGACAGGAAAGCTTCAGTTGATTCGTCCGCCTGAAGAATATGAGATGTGGTATGACGGAAGTTTTTCTCCTGATGGGAAAGAGATGGTGTTTTCATTTAGTAAAAAGGATAAGAAGCTAGGCTTAGCTATTTTAGATTTATCTACTTTAAAACACCGTATTCTTGTTACATCGGATACTGCTAAAAAGAACGCATCGTTTTCTCCGGATGGAATGCGGCTTATTTATATTGGAATAACCAATGATACATATACCGATAACAATAAAATTGCAAGTGGAAAGTCGAATGATATTTTTGAATATGATTTAATTCAAGGAAAAGAAACTCGCTTAACTCGCTTACATTATCGGAGTGGAGGTACTGCACCTCGTTATTTCCCGGATGGAGAGCAATACATATTTTCCGCAGAATATCCTTATTCCTTTGTACCTACATTTGAATTAGCCAATGCACATCGAAAACAATATAAAGAGAACACTACCTATATCTTTAATCGTAATGTTATGCAAATTGAAGCTATCCCGTCAATCATTTATAAAGATAACTCAGATTTTGCAGATATAACTCAAGACGGCACAAAAATCCTTTGTATTGCAAGAAGCCATTTGCATAAAACAGGCGCATACAATTATGAACTATTCCTATATGAGAATGGTCAAATGCGGCAGCTTACCGATTTGCAATGGATGATTGAAGATACGGCACTTACCCCTGATGGAACACAGGCTGTTTTTGTCGCCGATACGACACCATCACGAGGGAGCGAACGAAAAGTTTACTTATATAACATCGAGACCAATACGACAGCACCTATAGAGTTAAAATCTGAGAATACCACTTGGCTTGATATTGGGCAACAAGGAGGGCAGAAATGACACTCAGTAACTTATTGCCGACATTTCTCGTTCCCACTCGGAGAGTGGGAACGAGGGAGCTTAATAAAAATGACATTAAGATCAGTAAATAATACCACTTCCTCCGCCATTGGCGGAATGAAATACCATCGACTTATTTTTTCGTGCATAAAATCGGATTAGAAGATTTTGCAATGTCGGTTCAATAGAGGGTTTAAACCATCCGTTATTGCTCGTAGCGATGAGATAACGAGCATCGGGTGTATAGAGCTCTTCCCGTGTGGCCTCGTAACAGATGGCATTGCGAAATTTGACCCCTCTAATTATGAAATCGGTTGGCTTTTTAGCCGTGACAAAATCCGATCCCCCTCCAAAAATCGTCCGATTCACCCACCCTTTCAAAAACGATGGAAGGGGAATATACTCTCCAAATGGAACGAGAATCATTTTTTTAGCTACCGTAACTTTGCCATGGTCAAAAAGATAGGATACGTTGTAGTTGAGATTGTTTTCTTCATGCAGTGTTCCTGTGAGGATAGCAATAGAAGCTGATTTTTTCTGTAACTCTTTTATTAAAAGGGGCTCGTGATTCATATAGAGGGTAAAAGCGGCTTCAGGGAGAACGACGAGATCATACCCTTGTACGATTGCTTCATCGATGAGAGCCAGATTGCTATTGATTGTCTCATCAAGGACAAATGCTTGCCATTTTAAATCTTGTGGAATATTGGTCGAGATCAGTTTGATTTTTAACGGGGGCATCGGAGGGGGGATATGTGTGAGTTGAAACGTCAATGGAAGGAGGATCAAAGGGAGAGCTTTTTTCCAGTGTGAAAACCATCCCATAGAAGCCAAAAGTGCTAAAACAAGAGCAAACTGCCATTTTTCAAATCCTATATAGCTTTCGACGAAGATGAGTTCCGGCTGCATCCAGTTGAAATCCATCGGCCAAATAAAGGTAAGAGCAAAGAGAAACAGGGCTCGCAGCCACGGGCGATGCGTAAGGGCAAGGGTTCCGTAATAGAGGGCATAAACGGCTCCAAATCCGAGGGCAACGAGCCATTGCGCCCATCCAAGCCCGTAATACTGAAAGCTGTATCCAATCCAATAACACCATAATAACCCGATCCAAAACCCTGCGATGGGCAACGAGATTTTGGGAGCGTGAAGGAGTCCATAAATCGCACTAAGAGCGAGAAGCGTGTTAAGCAGTTTGGATGTGAGGTGGAAGTGCTCGAAATATATAAAGGCACTAAAGCTAAGGGCGATCAGCAAAGGGAGGGTGAGCCGTTGATAAATGGTGATTGAATCTATTTTCATGGGCGAATTATAACGATGTTAATCTCTTTGTGAGTATAATGCAGTAATTTTTTTCCGAAGGATTTCAATGGAAATTTTGACACAAATACTCCCCTTTGTCTTTTTAATCGCGATTATGTATTTCGTGATTATTCGTCCTCAACAACAACAAGCTAAAAAGCACGCTGAAATGCTCGCGTCCCTTACTAAGGGAGACAAAGTTGTCACTACGGGTGGTTTAATTGTCGAGATTAAAAAAGTGGAAGAGGGCGTTTTCGCCGTAAAATTCAACAATGACGTAGAAGGGCGCTTGGTAAAAGACGCTGTTGCGAGAAAGTACGAGGATGAAGCTTAATTTCCGTCTCGTTTTATTAATTGCCGCTACTGTTTTTGGAATACTTTTTTCCCTACCGTCATTAACGCAAAGTGATCGTGGTGCAAAAGTCACCCTTGGGCTCGATTTGCAGGGCGGGTTGCATATGCTTTTAGGGGTTAAAACAGAAGAAGCTGTGACCTCTCAGCTCAAATCGATTGCCTCTGGAATTGCCCGTTTTACAGAACACAATGACATGATTATCGATGGTTTGAATGCGGATGAGAGTAGTGTGACATTTGAGTTGCTGGATGAAGACGATGCAGCGGTGCTTGACGAATACTTGAAAAAAGTAGAGGGAACCATCGTTAAGGCATCGGAGGGAAGTTATACTTTAACTATGACACCAGCAACGGTTGAAAAGCTGAAGGTTCAAGCCGTAGATCAGGCGATTGAAACCATCCGTAACCGACTCGATCAGTTCGGACTCGCGGAGCCTACCGTAGCAAAACAGGGTGTCGATAAAATTTTAGTGGAGCTCCCCGGGATTAAAACACAAGAAGAGGAGCAGCGTGCGCGTGAGTTGATCTCCCGTGCAGCAAAGCTGGAACTGATGGCGATCGATGAAGATCGTGCTGCCCGTGTAAGCGATATGAGCGAAGAGGAAGCGGTCAGTTTCGGGGACAAAATTCTCCTTGATGCCCTTCAGCCGCAGATGAAACATTTGGTGCGTGAACTTCCTATTTTGGATGGGACGATGCTTACCGATGCGCAAGTGGGATACGATCAGAATAACAATCCTGTGATTAATTTCACCCTCAACTCGGAGGGGGCACAGATTTTCGGTGATTTCACCGCGAAAAGTGTTGGAAAACGGCTTGCCATCGTGTTGGATGGAAAAGTTTATTCGGCTCCTGTCATTAACGAGCGGATTGGCGGAGGCTCCGGTCAAATCAGCGGCAATTATACGACCGCTGAAGCGAACGATCTTGCGATTGCATTGCGCTCGGGTGCATTGCTAGCCCCTATATATATGATGGAAAAGCGCTCTGTAGGTCCTAGTTTGGGTGCCGATAGTATTCGTGCCTCACTTCTCGCTCTTGTGAGCGGGTTTGTACTCGTTATTCTTTTTATGATGTTTTATTATGGTCTCGCAGGGGTTATTGCAAATCTCGCGGTTGTCATTAACCTTTTTATCATTTTAGCGATGATGTCGTTGCTGGGTGCTACGCTCACATTGCCGGGAATGGCGGGTATCGTCTTGCATATCGGGCTTGCGGTGGATGCCAATATTATTATTAATGAACGTATCCGTGAAGGAATACGTGCCGGTGTTCCTATCCGTAGAGCAATTTCGGAAGGGTACAAAAAAGCGATGCGTGCGATTTTGGACTCAAACGTGACGCAATTATTGGCATGTACGATTCTCTATGTCTATGGAACAGGTGCGATTAAAGGGTTTGCCGTAACACTTAGTATGGGGCTTTTGGCTTCTATGCTTACGGCGATTGTCGGATCGTACGGAATTTATCAGCTCTTTATGAATAATATTGAGAAAAATAAAAACTACACCTTGTGGTTTGGAATGTCACGAAGAAAGGGGGCATAAGTATGGAACTTTTTAAAGAAGATAAAGTCTATAACTTTTTGGGAAAAGGAAAAATATTTTTCTTCGTCTCGTTTGTCCTTTTTTTCTTAGCAATCGCTATTGTATCCGTCAAAGGGTTTTCTTTCGGGATTGATTTTACCGGCGGAACGGTTGTTCAGGTTAAATATACACAAACAGCGCCAATCGATAAAATTCGTGAAAATCTCAAGAAGAATGAGCTGTTTGAACATGCTACGGTTACCGAATTCGGTTCACCTCAAGAAGTCATTATCAAAACACCCGCATCAACGGTTGGTTTGAACAATGATATCGGTGATACGACGAAAGAGATTTTAAAAGGGACGGGTGATTTTGAGATACGCCGTGTCGATATGGTCGGTCCAAAAGTAGGGGATGAACTGCGTGTCAAAGGTTTGACGGCATTTCTTTTGACCCTTTTGGCGATTATGGCAACGGTGACGTTTCGTTATGAGTGGCGTTTTGCCCTTGCCGCGATTATTGCGATTATTCATGACATCGTGATTACCTTTGGATTTGTTTCGTATTTCGAGGTCGATTTTAACATTGAAAGTGTTGCGGCGCTGTTGATGATTCTGGGCTATTCGATCCACGATACGATTATCGTCTATGACCGTGTTCGCGAACATATAGAAGAGTCTAAAAATACCGATTTTGTTATGATTATTAACGAAGCGGTATCCCGTACACAATCGCGTACGACACTTACCTCATTGACGGTATTCTTGGTAGTCCTTACCCTCTTTATCTTCGGTGGAGATATTATGATGGGCTTTAGCTTCCCGATGTTGATCGGTGTTATCGTTGGAACCTACAGCTCAATTTTTGTTGCGGCACAATTGGTCGTATGGACAGGATTTAGCGTTTCTGGTTATCGCCAGAAAATGGCAGAAAAAGTAAAAATTAGAGCAGAAAAAGATAAAATGCGCGCTCAGTTTGAACAAGGTATTGTATAAAATATTAGGAGTTATTGTTGAATTATTCCCCCTCTACTATCGAGAAAAAATGGCAACGTACTTGGTCTGAAACCAAGGCGTTTGAGCCCGTTAATGATTTTTCCAAACCTAAAAAATACATTCTCAGCATGTTCCCTTTTCCAAGCGGGAGACTCCATATGGGGCATGTGCGAAACTACACTCTTAGTGATGCGTTTGCTCGCTATTACCGTCAACAAGGTTTTAATGTTCTTCACCCTATCGGTTTTGACAGCTTTGGTATGCCCGCTGAAAATGCGGCGATCAAAAATGGTTCCCATCCAAAAACGTGGACGTACGATAATATCGATTATATGAAAAAAGAGTTTGCCTCTTTGGGTTTTTCTTTTTCAAAAGAGAGAGAATTGGCAACGAGTGATGAACTGTATACCAAGTTTGAGCAAGGTTTCATCATCGATATGTACGAAAAAGGGCTGCTGTACCGTAAAAAAGGGATGCTCAACTGGTGTCCGCATGATTTGACCGTTTTGGCGAACGAGCAAGTGGTGGACGGTTGCTGCTGGAGATGTGATACCCCTATTGTCAAAAAAGATATGAATCAGTATTACTTTAAAATTACGCAGTACGCTGATGAACTTTTAGACGATCTGCAAAAACTTGAGGGCGGTTGGCCGAAACAAGTGTTGACAATGCAGGAAAACTGGATCGGAAAATCCAATGGCTTGGCTTTTGATTTGTTTTTTGACGAAAAGAGTAAAACTACATTAGATTCGAATTTTGCAGGGTTTGATGTCTTTACAACCCGTCCCGATACCATTTACGGTGTTTCGTATACAGCGTTAGCCCCTGAACATCCTATCGTGACCTATATGATAGAGAATGCTTTGATTGATAGTGACGTCATTGCTCAGATCAAAGAGATGAAAAACAGCTCCTCGATTGATCGGCAAAAAGAGAAAAGCGGTGTCTCTTTGGAGTTAAAAGTACTCCATCCGTTAACAGGGGAAAGTATACCTGTGTGGGTTGCCAATTTTGTATTGATGGATTACGGCAGCGGTGCGGTGATGGCGGTTCCGGCTCATGATGACCGAGATTTCGATTTTGCCAAAAAGTACGGTTTATCTATCCATTCGGTGATTAAACCCTTGGACGGTGATCTGGATATAACCAAAGCATATACCGAAGCAGGGGTCCTTTTTAACTCGCAACACTTTGATGGACTCAACTCTAAAGAGGCACAAAGCAAAGTAATAGAGTATTTCGAGAGTGAAAAAATCGGACAAAAAACCACCAATTACAAACTCAAAGATTGGGGCGTATCGCGTCAACGATACTGGGGTGCCCCTATCCCGTTTGTCCATTGTGATGATTGTGGTCTGGTGATGGAGAAAAAAGAAAATCTCCCTATTTCCCTTCCCCACGATATTGAAATAACGGGTGAGGGAAATCCGCTCGAAAAACATCCGACATGGAAGCATTGTAAATGTCCCCAGTGTGGCAAAGATGCGATTCGTGAAACCGATACAATGGATACGTTCGTTGAATCGAGTTGGTATTTTTTACGTTTTTGTGCATCGCCACAAAACTGGGAGAATGAAGCGTTTTCACGTGAGCAGATAAACTACTGGATGGGTGTAGATCAGTATATCGGCGGAATAGAACATGCTATCTTGCATTTGCTCTACGCACGCTTTTTTACCAAAGTCTTTAGAGATTTAGGGTATATCGAGCTTGATGAGCCGTTTGAAAAACTGTTAACACAGGGGATGGTTCTCAAAGACGGGGCAAAAATGTCCAAATCCAAAGGCAATACAGTAGATCCCGATGCGATTGTAGAAAAATACGGCGCGGATACGGCGCGGTTGTTTATCCTTTTTGCCGCTCCTCCTACCCAAGAGTTAGAGTGGAATGACAGTGCAGTTGAAGGGGCGTTCCGTTTTCTTAAACGATTTGCCGACCGATCGCAGTATGTTAATAAAATAACTAAAATACCTAGTATAAATCATAATACACTCTCCAAAGAGGAGAAAGCAGCGCGCAAAAAAGTCTACGAAGCATTGAAGCGTGCACAAGAAGTATATGCAGAGCGTTATACCTTTAACACAATGATTGCCGGTGTAATGGAGGCGATGAATGCGCTCAATGAGCAAAGTAATCGTGATGTATGGAGTGAGGGGTATTGGATCCTCACCTCAATAATGGAGCCGATTATCCCACATTTATGTTGGGAGCTTTCAGATAGATTGTTTGAGGGGAAAAATTTCATAGCGCAAAGTATTTTGGATGAAGTTTTTGAAGTCGATGCTCTTGTTCTTGGGGTGTCGATTAATGGGAAGAACCGCTCTTCTATCGAAGTAGGGGTTAATGAGAGCCAAGAGAGAATCATAGAGATAGCAAAAGCATCGGTAGAGAAATGGATAGAGGGAAAAGAGCTTGTAAAAGAGATTCTTATCCCTGGAAAACTTGTCAATTTAGTGATAAAGGGATAAAAATGAAATTTTACCTCTTGCTGGCACAGCTCCTCTTACTTGCAGGGTGTGGCTATTCTCCAGCGAGTCATTACGCAAAAAATGTGGTTGGAGAGAGCGTAAGCACAGAGGTGGTGATTTCTATGGAAGATCCTCAAAACAGTGTCATTATTAAAGATGCGGTCGATACGGCGATGATTGTAAAATTTCGGACGGCATTGGTAAGTAAAAACAATTCTCAAACGCATTTGAAATTTCAGATCTCTTCGGTTACATTTACCCCTTTACGCTATGATAGTAACGGGTATGTGGTTACCTATCGCACCATAGTGGCAATGCGTATTGAGCGAATATCATTAGCCGATAAGGGAAATTATACCGTTTCGGGGGTACATGATTTTAATATCGAGCCCAATGCGATTATCTCCGATCAGGCCCGTTTTGAGGCCATTCGATTTGCTTCACAAAAAGCGATTGACGCGTTTATAGCGCAGGTTGCATCACAGGGGACGAAATCTCTCAAGGAGTAGATGGTGACAATTAACCAAATTGTACGTAATACGGTAGAACGGTTAAAAGCTGAAGGGAAAGTATGGACCCCCGATTTTTATGCAGAGGCGTTTTGTGCGGAAGCCAAAAAAGCGGGTGTCGTGATAGAAGAGTGCACAGGTGTAGATCGTTTTACCTTATTGCTTGATAAAAAAACACAAGATGAGGTGAAGGAATACCGTGTTAGAACGACGGCGGAACTGATCCGTTTTTTGATTTCCAAGCTGGGCCGTCTTAACCCTAATGAAGCAACGATGCTCCTTGAGATACTTATTTCACTTGTTCGGATGATGGCTCGGAGCATTGATCTTCTCCATAATCCAGAAGCCTCGGCATTGGCCAAAAAAACGATTGCCATACTGGAGACACAAGGGGGAAAAACCCAAATTGAGTTACTGAAGCAAGCGTGGGAAAATTTTGCTAATATCTATGATGATGCCTTTTTAATGAAGTTGTCTCCGTATGGGAAAATTGACAGGCTTAATCTTAAAAAAACCGTTGAAGGGTTGAACGTCGAGGTTACGCCATCGCCAACAAACGATTTTACAAAATTTTCCTCTTTGTTAATGCTGGGACTCTCCCCTTCTATTGCTCCACAAATGAACGATGATCTTGTTGCCTTAACCCAAAAAGTGCATGACAATCCCGAATACATTTCAGATACGTCTTTTGAACAAGAGATAAAAATGGCGATTGCGATGCGGATCTCTTTGGATAAAAAAAGTGTTAACGATATGCTTCAAGTTCTTGATGAATTGCTCGGAAAGCTCTCGGTACAGCTTGTTGATTTGATCGAAAAAAGCGATGTTTCGAGCAGTGAGATCAAAGAGATTAAAAAAGATCTGGAAGGCTTAGGGGAGGAGAGAGGTGGAGATTTTAAAACAGCCCATAAAAAATTGTATACCATTGCAACTGCTCTCGAAGAGAAAGTCGTGGTGTTAAGCAAGGAGCTGAAGTCGCATAATGAAAAAGTGGTTCAGATGGGGACGAAAATTGCTTCTCTAGAAGAGGAATTGCTAGAAGCAACCCAATTATCACGTGAAGATTTTTTGACCAAGCTTTACAACAAGCGTGCCTTAGAAGAATTTATGGCCCTCAAAGAAGCCGATTATGAACGGTATGGCCGCAATTATTGTATTGCGATGGTTGATATGGATTATTTTAAAAAAGTGAACGATACCTATGGGCATGAAGCAGGGGATGCAGTACTAAAAGCTTTTGCGCAAATACTCAAGGATCAAGGACGTACTAATGATATTATCGGTCGTTACGGCGGAGAAGAGTTTTTAGTTATTTTAGGGGATACGGATATGGAAGGGGCAAGAAAATTTGCCAACAAAGTTCGTGAACATGTAGAAGAAGCACGGTTTATGTACCAAGAGTCTCGTATAGCCGTAAGTGTCAGTATAGGAATAGCCGCTAGAGCAAGTTACTCGTCACTCGGCACTACGATAATAGGGGCCGATGAGAAACTGTATGAGGCAAAGAGAAAAGGGCGCAACCGCGTTGAACCCACATGACGTTAGCCCTTTTTCTCTCTCAAAAGCCTCTTTTCTATGATGTAATCGATTTTGAGCGTTTTCCTAGAGCTTTTAATGAAATCCGCCATCTTATTAAAATTCCAAAAATTATCCATATTGTCGGAACAAACGGCAAGGGGAGTACGGGTCGATTTTTAGCGACTGCATTGGTGCGCAAAGGAAAAAAAACAGGACATTATACGTCACCGCATATTGTACGATTTAATGAGCGGATATGGATGAATGGCTCAGAAATCAGTGATAAAGAGCTTGAAAATACGCATCAAAAACTACTAAAACTTCTTGATAGCGATGTTGCTAATTCTTTGAGTTATTTTGAATACACAACATTACTGGCAATAATTGCTTTTGAAGAGTGCGAATATGTTGTCTTCGAAGCGGGGTTGGGGGGAGAGTTTGATGCCACCCATGCATTTGAGAAAGTGTTGAGTATTTTTACCCCGATAGATTTTGATCATAGTGCTTTTTTGGGGAATACGATTGACTCTATCGCGTCGACGAAATTACGCAGTATGCAGGGTGTGGCGCTGTTGGGAACACAAAAACATGCTGTAGTCGAAACGATAGCACATGATATTGCTATGAGTAAAAAGGCTATCTTGCATCGTATTAGAGAGTGTACTTCTCC
The DNA here is from genome assembly GCA_036821965.1 of Sulfuricurvum sp. GTDB lineage: Bacteria > Campylobacterota > Campylobacteria > Campylobacterales > Sulfurimonadaceae > Sulfuricurvum. The sequence continues at coordinate 128,544 of DAISIO010000002.1, read as the reverse complement.
TAAAATTCGAGAGATGGCATTGCACATAGCCATAAAAAAGTCCCTTAGCGATTATTTACGCGATAATTTAGAACTTTCAATGGCAGCTTTTGAGCTTTTGGGATATGAAGTCGTATCTGAACTGTTTGACCAAGAGGCGTTGTTCGGACGATTGAGCCGAATTGCCCCAAATGTTACCCTTGATGTGGGACATAATGCACTTGCGGCGAGGGCGATAGCCCAAGCGTTTGGCGGACAAAAAATAACGCTGATTTACAATACCTACGCCGATAAAGAGTATCGTGAAATTTTATCCATTTTATCGCCTATACTGGAGAAAGTTGAGATTATTGTGGTGGATGAAGCACGGATAGTGGAAAAAGATTTGCTGGAAACGGCACTACGAGAATTAGCGATAGAGTATAGTACATTTGAAACGATAAGCGAGAATAGAGAATATTTAGTCTTTGGCAGCTTTAGTGTGGCCGAGACGTTTTTGAAGAGGATAAAGAATAACCGATGAGTCAACCACGATTTTATGAATATCTAAAAAACAATCCAAAAAAACGATGCGACATTATTGTGTGCGAAGATGCAAAAGAAGCAGGCGAGCTTGCCGATGTGGCATCGTTTTTGGAGATAGAGACACTAGTCTTTCCCGATTTCAGGGCATCGTATATGGACGATTTGCGTCCTTTTAGCGAAGAACTCTTCTCACTTTTTGCTGCGCTGCGTTCGTATTACAGTGCAAAGAAAAAGCCGCTTATTATTTCGCCTCTCAAAACACTGCTGTACCCTCTCCCCAATGCCTCACTGCTTCAAAGTATGACCATTGAATTCGCTTCAAGGGTGGAGCTTAAAACTCTAAAAGAGACACTGCATCGTTGGGGGTATACCTTTGTCGACATGGTAGAGATGGAGGGAGAGGTGTCCCATCGTGGTGATATTCTCGATATTTTTATTCCAAATACTCCTAACCCTTATCGTATTAGCCTCTTTGATGACGAAGTTGAAGAGATCAAAATGTTCGATGTTGAGACCCAAAGAACTGACAAAGAAGAGCTCTCTTTTATAGAGGTAACAAGTGCTTTTTTCTCTCTGACGCAAGAGCAGGGGAGAGTGTTCGATAAGGCTATTTTAGATGCGCAAAGCGACAGTTTTGTCAAAGATATGGCCTCTCTTGGATTTTGGGTGCTAGGGGATGAGGGAACCGATTTTACGCTGAATAAATCACTCCTGCGACTGCATGAAATGAAAAGTCTGCTCGATGAATCGTATGGGCTTGACTTCCCCCTCATACCTCGTGCTCATTTAGAAGTTGACGTACTTCCCGAAGCCGTCCGATATAAATCACTTATTGCCCCTAATTTTGAAACCCTACGCAGTGTCCATAAAAATAAAAAATTCACCCTTATAGCCGCAAGTGAAACGCAGCTCAAAGGGGCGGGAATTTTTGACCTCAAAGGGCTAAGTGTCAAAACCTCTGGGATAGTTTTGAACCTTATTGGCGCGGATGAGGTGATTATCTCACTGAACCGCCATGAGAAAAAACGGCGTCGCCGTAAAACGTCGATATTGCTCGATGATTTGAAAGTAGGCGATTACGTCGTCCATGAAGAGTACGGTGTTGGGATTTTCGAGGGGATTGAACAAGCTGAGATTCTCGGCGGGATCAAAGATCTTGTCGTCATCAAATACATGGGAGACGATAAGCTTCTTCTCCCCGTTGAAAACCTCGATACGATTGATCGCTATATCGCATCCGGTTCGCTTCCTGTTTTGGATCGGTTGGGCAAAGGGAGTTTTGGGAAGCTCAAAGAGAGTGTCAAAGCGCGACTCTTTGAAATCGCTTCCGAAATCGTTGGAATCGCGGCAAGCCGTGCTCTGATCAAAGCTCCTGTCCTCAGTGTGGATGAGGGTGAGCTGAAACGATTTCAAGAAGCCGCAGGATTTGAGTATACGACCGATCAAGCGAGCGCGATTAGTGCTATTGTTCGTGATATAAGTTCAGGTCAGATTATGGATAGGCTTCTCAGCGGTGATGTGGGCTTTGGAAAAACCGAAGTAGCGATGAACGCTATTTTTGCGGCGGCGCGCGGCGGATACCAGTCCCTTCTTGTTGTTCCTACGACGCTGCTTAGTTCCCAGCATTTCAAATCGCTACAAGAGCGTTTGGGTATTTTCGGATTGCGCGTAGCGAAACTGGACCGTTTTGTAAGCAGCAAAGAAAAAACGGCGACCCTAAAAGCGTTGTCGAGCGGTGAAATCGATTGTGTTGTAGGGACGCATGCCCTTTTTGGGGTAAGCTGTGCAAAGCTGGGCTTGGTTATCATCGACGAAGAGCACAAATTCGGGGTAAAACAAAAAGAGAAACTCAAATCGCTCTATGAAAACGTCCATCTCCTAAGTATGAGTGCGACACCGATTCCGCGAAGTTTGAACCAAGCGATGAGTTCGATTAAAACGATGTCTGAGCTGCTTACCCCTCCGAGTGAGCGACTCGGGGTCAGGACATTTGTTAAAAACTACGATGAGAAGCTCATTAAAGAGGTGATACTGCGAGAGCTTCGTCGCGGCGGACAGCTTTTCTATGTACACAACTCTATTGATTCGATGATCATCAAATCGGGGGAGCTCAAAGCAATTCTCCCGGATTTGCGGATTTTAATCCTACACTCCCAAATCAGTGCAACGAAAACAGAAGAGGAGCTCGCTAAATTTGCCGATCGTCAATACGATGTACTCTTGGCAACCTCGATCATCGAATCAGGGATCCATATGCCCACCGTCAACACGATGATTATCGACGGAGCCGACCGTTTTGGGATGGCCGATTTGCATCAGCTGCGAGGACGAGTAGGGCGGGGGCATATCGAGGGGTATGCCTATTTCATTGTGGAGGATAAAGATCACCTCACCGAAGAGGCGAAGAAGCGGCTTGTAGCACTGGAATCCAATTCGTTCCTCGGAAGCGGTTCGATGCTCGCCTACCATGATCTCGAAATTCGCGGCGGCGGAAATCTTGTCGGTGATGCCCAAAGCGGTCATATTAAAAATATCGGCTACAGCCTTTATCTGCGAATGCTCGAAGATGCGATTAAAATCCTCACCAATCAGACGACTGCCGTAAAAGCAAAAGTGGACATCAAACTTACCGTCAGTGCCTTTATCAGTGAGGATGTAGTACGAGAAGACAGGCTGCGCCTCGAACTCTACCGCCGTCTTAGCCACTGTGAAGCGCCGGTAGAGATTTATGAAATTTTAGAAGAGGTGGAAGATCGTTTTGGAAAACCCGATATCGCCACGAAACAGTTTTTTGAGATTATGGTGATAAAAGTACTTTGTATCGAGAAAAAAATCAAAACGGTTAGCAACTACAACCAAAACATCGGTATCGAGTATTTAAACGGTTCCAAAGAGAGTCTGCAAAGCAAGAGCAAAGACGATGACGATTTAATAGCAACGGTACTGCACTATTTGCGTACTGCCAAGCCGAAGGTGCTGTGATGAGTTTTTGTTCTTACTATGACACCTACCAATGCCGCTCATGCACATGGATCGATACCCCTTATGTCGATCAGTTAAAACAAAAAGAAGAGCTTTTGCATGGCCTGCTTGCCTCTTTTGATCCGCAAATATGGCTAAAACCGACCCCGAGTCCTCTCAAAGGATTCCGTAATAAAGCCAAAATGGTTGCAACGCCGAGTATGGATGGGGTAGTATTGGGACTTTCCGAAGAGGTGTCTCTGATCCAATGTCCGCTGTACGACTTCTCGATGCAGCATGTGTTAGAAAATACGCAAACGTGGCTCCGTGATTTGGGGATCAAAGCGTATGATATTAAGAAAAAAAAGGGAGAGCTCAAATACGTACTGCTTACACAGAGCAAGTATGATGGAGCGATGATGTTGCGTTTTGTCCTCCGTTCCCACGGAGCGATTGCAAGGCTTCAAAAAGGTTTAACAGAACTTATTGCCCTGTCTCCTGCATTAAAAGTGATAACTGTCAATATTCAGCCGGTGCACATGGCGATTTTGGAAGGAGATGAGGAGATTTTTCTCACCGAAGAGACGAGACTAGAAGAAAGATTAAACACAATCCCCCTCTTTATCCGCCCCAAAAGCTTTTTTCAAACCAATCCCGATGTTGCGGGGAAGTTGTATAAAACGGCCGCCCAGTGGGCAGACGAGAGCCATCCAAAAGTGATTTGGGATCTTTTTTGCGGAGTGGGGGGATTTGCACTCCATTGTGCTGCACCAAATCGAGATATCATCGGAATAGAGATTGAACCCGAAGCAATTGCGTGTGCCAAGCAGTCGGCGAAGCAAATAGGATTTGATAATTTACGATTTCAGGCACTGGATGCGGTGAGTTTTGGTGCTGAAGCCAATGGAGTGGCCGATGTGATTATTGTTAACCCGCCACGACGAGGATTGGGGGAGCAGTTGTGCAAATGGCTAGAAAATGTTGCCTCTGGACGAATACTCTATTCGAGCTGCAACGCACAAAGCCTAGCCCGTGATTTGGAATATTTACAACATTATCAGGTAAAGAGGGTGCAATTGTTTGATATGTTTCCCCATACGGCCCATTTCGAGACATTGGTAGAGTTGGTCAAAAAAGATTAATACAAACCAATATTCGACTCACAGTATGTCAAATAGAGTCGTAAATCAAATTCGAGCTGATGGTAAGCGGGTTCGATATGGGTACAGAGACTGTAAAACGCTTTATTATGCTCTTTTTCTTTGAGATGGGAAAGTTCATGGGTGACAATCATACGCAAAAACGGTTCGGGAACTTTTTTAAAGAAGTGTGAAATCCTAATCTCATTTTTTGCTTTTAGTTTCCCCCCCTGCACGCGAGAAACAAAGGTATGGGTTCCCAGCGCGGAGTGCAGATCACGGATTTTGGTATCATAAAGCACTTTAGAAATCGGTGAGCAGCTGCGCAAATGAGTATTTTTGAGTTCCATCACGTAATCATAGAGGCTCTTATCCGTCGTATAGGGATGGGAGTCGGAATATTTATTGAGTAAATGGTTTCCGAGGGTATTGCTAACAATAAGATTTTCTACTTGATTGTGTATCTCTTGGCTATAATGGGTTAAATATTTAAGCGGTTGCATACGCAATTATAGTATAGTTTTGATTAATTTTAACGCCTAAGGCTGATGATGGAAAACCCAAAAATTGGCGATTTGGTCGCGAAAATTAAAGCGTTAGAGCTAGAACTTGAAGGAGTGCTTCATAAGGAGTATGAGCTTTTAAGCTGTGAAATTACGAAAAAGAGGGAAGAACTTTCTTCTGAGTATCGGCATGATCGTGAAAATCTTTTCAGCTATGTTGTGAGATCCCCGATTTTACATCTCCTGAGTGTTCCGATTATTTGGGCGTGCCTGATTCCCGCTTTGTTTTTGGATTTGATGATAGGAATCTATCAAGCGATTTGTTTTCCGATTTACAAAATCGAAAAAGTTAAACGGAGTGATTACATCGTCATTGATCGTCACCGATTAAAGTATCTGAATGTGATCGAAAAGCTCAATTGCCTTTATTGCAGTTATTTTAATGGACTGCTAGGGTACGTTACTGAAATTTCCGCTCGAACGGAGCAGTATTGGTGTCCGATACGCCATGCTGCGATGCTCAAATCGATGCATGGGAAATATAAAAATTTTTACGCCTACGGTGATAGTAAAAGTTTTCGTAAGGGGCATAAGGAGTTAAGAAAAACATTGAAAGAGGAGAAAGAGTGAAGATAGCGTTTATAGGAGATATTGTTGGTCGTCCCGGACGGGTGATGATCAAAGAACATTTAAAGAAATTGCGAAAAAGTGAGGAGATTGATTTCGTCATCGCAAACTATGAAAATGCATCACACGGCTTTGGGCTGACTCTCAAAAACGGCAAAGAGTTATTTGACAGCGGTATCGATGTGATGACCGGCGGTAACCATACGTGGGATAAAAAAGAGATCATCCCCTTATTAGAGACATTGCCCCTCCTTCGCCCTCATAACTATCCTCCAGGGGTCCCCGGTACGGGATGCAAGATCTTTGATGTAGCAGGAGAGAAACTCGCTGTAATCAACATCATGGGGCATTACGGCATGCCTTATGTGGACAACGCCTTCCGATGCGCACGCGATACGGTAGCACAGCTGAAGGAAGAGGGGATTGACTCCATTTTCATCGATTTTCATGCGGAAGCGTCCAGTGAGAAAAGAGGGGTCATGATGTTGCTGCAGGGGGAGGTGAGCGGTATTATCGGCACCCACACCCATGTAGGAAGCGATGATTTTCAGATTTCAAAGGGGACGGCGTACCTTACCGATATCGGCCTGAGCGGATGTCGCGATAATGTCATCGGGATGGATGAAAAAGTGCCGCTTGAGCGATTTATCACAGGGGTTGCCGGACGGTTTGAAGTCCCTGAAAAGTGTAAAAAGATTCTGCAAATTGCTATTATGACACTCGAAGAGGGAAAATGTACAAAAGCACAAAAGCACAAAATTTTTGATGATGGCAGAGTCATCAAAACCGATGCCTGGATGGAATAGTGATCGAACTCTCCGATTCATGGGAGTTGTTTACTGCTCTTGAGCGGCTAAACCTGCTACAAAATTCACAGCCCCTTTGGTGGCCGCAGCACGGAACATTTGAAGTGGTGGTCGGTGCGATTCTGACACAGAACACCCAATGGGCCAGGGTTACCCTTTCTCTGTCAAATCTTGCGCAAGCAGATGTTCTAACCCTCGAGGCGCTTTCAACAATTGATCCAGAAACTCTTATGGAGCTGATACGCCCAAGCGGACTTATCAAAGCAAAAGCCAAAAACATCATACTTCTTTGCCAAGCGATCCTAGAGAGTTTTGGCTCTTTTGAAACGTTTAGACATGAGGTGACGCGTGAATGGCTGTTGTGTCAAAAAGGGATCGGCCCAGAGACGGCCGATTCGATCCTCTGTTATGCATGTGAGCGTCCTGTGATGGTAGTCGACAGCTACACCGCCCGTTTGCTACGTGCATTCGGGTATGAGTTTGAGAACTACAGCGATTTGCAGGAGTGGTGCGAACACGGAATACGAGAGCATTGTGATGAGGAAACATTACAACAAACATTTGCCCATTTTCACGGGATGATAGTGGAGTATGTTAAACACAACACTAACGGAAAAATGGTGATAGTTTTCCCCTTATTTCAAGGAAACTAAACGCCAACTCCCGTATTTAACACGCCAGTACTTCGATAGTATCCTCCCCCTTTGGGACAAGGCACAGAAAGCTGTACGCTTCGTCTCCGATCGTCTCATAGCTGTGGGGGACACCCGCTGGGATGAGTAAAACATCTCCTGCTCCCGCTTCTATCGTTTTATCTCCGATTTGTACTTGTGCGCGACCGCTGAGGACATACTGTTCATGCTCTACCGTGTTGGTATGTAAAGGCATATGGCCGCCTGCCTCGATGGTGAAATTACGCATTGCGAAATTTGGGGATTCATCGCCAGAGAGGAGCATCTTCATTGCTACCCCTTTGCCCGCTTTTTGCGGTATCGATTCAATGGTATCGATTTTTTTGTGCAGAAACATGGTTGCCTCGTCATAGTAAAAGTGTGAAATAGTAGCACAAAATGGTTTTGATTTTAGTGTCGAAGAGTCCGATAGAGTAAAGGAAAAAGGGGCTATACTGCTTTTTGTATTGTATAATAATCTATAGGGAGACAAATGAAATTGCTTAAAAGTGCGGTGTTAACATGCTTGCTGTACGCAAGTGCCGTGTATGCGGATGGGGCGAAAGCCGTGTATGATCTGACGAGCGGCGATAGTGCTAAGATCGAAAAAGAGATGATCAAAAGTATCAAAAATGTTGCCGAATACTACAAGAGCCAGAATCAAGAGTTCAAAGCCATTGTGGTTATCTCCGGCGATGCTTACAAGTATTTTATACAAGAGCTGGGAGAATCGCCGTACGCGTCGGATAAAGGGGCTATTGAGATACAGCCGAAATTCAGACCTCTTTTAAAAGAGCTCAACGAGAACGATCATGTGACATTCAAAATGTGTTCAGCAGGGATGAAAGCAAGAAAGATCAAAAAAGAGACACTGTATCCATTTGTTCATGCCGATAGGATTAAAAATATCTATCTGATTGATGCACAAAATGACGGATATGCGTACATTCCCGTCCATTAAGTTAAGAAGAAGTCTCTAAAAGACTTCTTTGACCCGTCCGACTTCACCGCTCATCAAACGTACCTTGATACCGTGTGGATGTTTTTGTGAGTTTGTGAGAATGTCCCGAACGATTCCTTCTGTAAGAGAACCTGTCGATTGATCTTGTTTGAGTACGATGGAAACCCGTTTGCCGGATTGGATATTTTTACGCTCTGTACCGTTCATACTGCTTCCTTAATCTCTTAAGTTGAGCCATGAAGGTGGGTTGTCAAAAGACAATTCGCTCTCGTGCCAGTCACTTTTTTCGCCATGTCGGGCATGAAGTTTGCCATCGATAAGATGGTATTGTAGTCCAGTTACATTGCTGGTCAGTTTTTTGCCTTTTGCAAGGGCATCTAAAACGGCTTCTCTGCTTTCCATAATGTATCCTTAAAATAGCTCTTTAAAACACCTGATATAAGTGTGTCTTAGTGAAACAGATTAGAGTTGATAAAAAAGAGGGGTGTGTTGTTTGTTGCGATTTTGAGAGCGGGCAGAAAATCTGCCCGAGAAGAGAAGTTACAGTGGTGTAACGTTTTCTGCTTGTGGACCTTTTTCACCTTGGCCAACAGTATAAGTTACTTTTTGACCTTCTTCAAGTGAAACACGGCCATAACCTGTACGGTTAATTTGACGAAAGTGAACAAACAAATCTTTGTCTCCGTTATCTTGTTGGATAAATCCAAAACCTTTTTCGCCGTTGAACCATTTTACTGTTCCGTTAATTACATCTGCCATAGTAGACCTTTTTGTTTAAAAATACACCCCGTTGCCGTGGTGGTCGAAAATATAAAGTGGAGTATTCTTAGAGCGGGCCGTACTGTTAACAAAAGGTCTTCAATAGAGAGCTAGCCAAAGATGAAACTCTAAATCATCTTTCAATGTCTGAAGTATAGCTGAAAAAAAGTAAAAAAGCAATAAAGTAATTTGGATTCAATACGACAATCGGATAAACTCGCACAAAAATTAGGGTTATAGTATGAAGAACATGAGAAAAGAAGAGGCAATTAAAGGGGCATTTTTTGGTGCACTAGTGGGCGATGCCCTTTGTTTGGGAAGTCATTATGAGTATGACGCGCAAAAGATTTTTAGAGCGTATGGGAATAAGGCTGTCGAGAAGTTTATGTCTCCCGGAGAAATGATGGGGGGTCAAACGCATGGCATCGGATGGGGTGAGCGTAATTATCATCCCGGAAAAAGCGCGGGAGGGACAACCGATTATGGTGATTATAATGTTGTTGTTTTAGAGCATTTGAGCTCCATTGCTGTACCGCCAAGGGCTTTTGATGTGAGTGCCATGATTCCGCACTGGATGAATCGTCTGGAAAACGGGTGGGGTTCATGGATTTGTACGATGACTAAAGAGACGTACGGACAAGTAAAGCGTGGAGTCCCCCTTGGGCACTTAGGAGGGATATCAAATGCTATGGCGATACGTCATGTTGCGGCACATGGTTATTATGAAAACGAAGAAGAGCTGGCAAGCGTTGCACGAGCGTGTATGTTTACCCATACAAACAGTGAAGCGCTAGGGGGTGGAGAGTTTTTTGCCCGCGTTACCCATCGTGTCATTAACGGTTCCACTCCTCAAGACGCTATAGAAGCCGTTGCGATACAGATGGGGGGCTTTTTTGAGACCAAGGCAGCACAGGCGATTGCAAAATATACCGAAGCAACAAATCCCGCCTCACCATTATCGAAGGAACCCTTTGTCGATGATTTGGCACTGACCAGTATGGCACGATTGTGGGATATTGGACGTTCGGAACCGATAAAAGTGGGAAAAGCGAGCCCGACGGAGGGGACACTCCCCGGAGCGGTTTATTTTATCCTCAAATACGCGGATCAAGAAGAGGGGTTGAAGAAGGCGCTGCAAGCCAATGCGATGGTGGGCGGTGACAATGCCTCCCGCGCTATTGCTATCGGGATGGTTTTGGGTGCTTACAGGGGTGTGGATGCGATTCCAAAGGAGTGGAAAGAGACGTTGGATCAGTGGGAGTATTGTGAAAATTTGCTTAATACCCTCCCATTATTAAAAAGCTAGGTGGAAATGATGAAAGAAATAAATATTTACGAAACAGATGAGTTGGTCTCGCAATATTGCGATTTTCAATACGGAGATGACTATTTTGGCGTCATGAATTTTGCATTGGCGTGCGCTCAAAAAGCGATAGAATACACAAAAAGTACTCAACAAATGAGGGGATTGGATTTGGGATGCGCGACAGGACGGGCATCGTTCGAGTTGGCGCGAAGTTTTGAGCACGTAACGGGAATTGATTATTCTGAAAATTTTGTCCGTGTCGGAAAAGAGTTGCAAATTGCCCGTCGTGTAGGGTATTGGCAAAATGGTGAAGGGGAACTGAAAAATCATAAAGAGATTAGCGTGGATAAGTATGATTTTAAAGAGTATCTTACAAAAGTAGAATTTTTTCAAGGGGATGCGTGTGCTTTAGCTCCCGCGTTTAAAGAGTATGATTTGATTATGGCTACGAATCTCATCGATCGGTTGTATCAGCCGCAGCTATTTTTGAAAAGCATCCATGAGCGGATCAATAATAGTGGATATTTGGTACTCACATCTCCCTATACATGGAAAGAAGAATATACGGCCAAAGAATTTTGGATAGGGGGTTTTAGGGATCAAAACGGGAAAGAGGTTTCAACGTTAGAGGGGTTACAAAAACTATTGGAAGAAAATTTTGAGCTTATCACAACCGAAGATATCCCCTTTGTCATCCGTGAAACGTCACGTAAATTTCAACATACGATTTCGCAAATGTCGGTGTGGAAGAAGAGGTGAAATAGTAGGAACTGCTGGATGGTGACACAGAATTTTGAACACTCCCGATAGAAATATAATTTTTCTATTTAGACGTGTCAAATTTATCAGCCATTGCTTTGGCTTCTTCTCCCTTTGAGATATCCCCTGAGTTTTTGTAAATGATCGATGCTCTTAAGAGATAATCAGGATCCTGAATCCCTTTGATGTCCAGCATATTAATCGCTGTATCAAAATCTTTATTGTTTGCATAGCACTCTGCAATCTCTATCGCATGTGCTTGTTTCGCATGCGATTCTAGACTGTAGTATAGCCCCATTTTAGATCTCTTATTACGTGTCTCTTGTGCACGTGTATATTCTGATGCAGCTTCACTACAGTTACCCTGCGCTATATAGGTTTCAATTTTTTTAATTTGCAAATCATAGATGTTCTGAACTTTTTCCATATTTCTGCGGTCTATTTCTGAATATACCAATACCGCTATAAATATTACTATACTTGCAATAATGAGCAGTGGCAGTAATATTGACTTAGATTTTTTACGGGTATCATGCTTTGAGATGTGTACCTCTTCTTCTACCTCCTTGGATACGACATATATTTCTGTCGCTTTGTCTCCGATTGGTTCAAATTTTACTTCAGCACCCGCTTTTGGTTTGATAGAAGAGTTACAATCAACAAGCGACATACTGTAAAAATTGTCGTCTTCTCCACTAATCAGACCCGTTTCTCTCTCATTGTCATAACTCAATATTTTTCCCTGCATCGGTTGTTACCATCCTCTGATTAAAACTACATTATAACTGTAATTTTAGCTTAATTCGTTTATTATGCGTTAAAATAACACAGTTTGTAACGGAGTGCAATATGATTCCAGAAGATAAGGAAGATAATAAGGGTGAGTAAACGTTAAGCTAGAAATTATAGTGCCACTAAAAAATCAGGGTGTCGTGCTTCACGCACAGAACTCTCTAATTTATCTTAAAGCTGCGAATAGGGCTAAATAACGCCAACCTGATTCCGTCCATGCTCTTTTGCATGATAGAGCCCCTCATCTGCCCGTTTGAAAAGCTCTTTAAAGCTATCCTCTTCTCTAAAGGTACTGGCTCCAAGGCTGATGGTTATATGATTGACTTTTGAGAATGGTGTACTCTCAACAGCAAAACGCAGTTTCTCTGCCAGTTTTTCTGTATTATCCAAATCGGTAGTTGGGCATAATAAGAGAAATTCTTCCCCGCCCCAGCGTGCAAAAATATCTATCCTGCGTATATTTTCCTGTACGATATCTGTCAATGTTTTGAGCACTTCGTCTCCGACATCATGACCGTAGGTGTCATTGACCAATTTGAAATGGTCGATATCGATCAGTATCAACGAAAGAGGTTGTGAAAATCTGCGTGAGCGTTCGCTTTCAAGGGCAAAGAGTTCTTCAAATTTATGACGGTTGTAAATACCTGTGAGCTTGTCGATCGTAGCGATACGCTGTATCTCTTGATTCATCAGTGTCTCACTGGTAACGTCTTTACCCGTTGAAACGAAACTGATAATGTTGTTATTATCATCTTTCAGAGGCGAAATTGTCTTGTTTTCGTAATAGAGATCACCGTTTTTCTTCCGATTTATGATCGTTTCTCGAAAAACCTCTCCACATAAAATCGTCGTCCATAATTTTTTATAGTATTCATTATCGTAGTGGTCTGATTTTAAAAGTTTAACACTTTCTCCAATCACTTCCCCTCTTGTATACCCTGTCTGATCACAAAACGCCTGATTGACATAGGTGATTATCCCCCGTTTATCGGTAATGGTAACTAAATCGTCAATTTGTTCGATGACTTTTGAGAGTGTCTCAATCTCTATGCGGGATTTTTTGATTTCACGCATATTAATGATCATCCCTGAGAGGGTATCTCCATCAAGCGTTGCGCTGACCAAAACAGGCAAAATATCCGAATGACGATCGATCAGCTCCAACTCATAGTTGCTGATAAAGCGATCTGCTGATAATTTTTCAATCAATTTTTCCCGTTCTTTTGGATCATTATAAACCATCACACTTTTTTGGTCGATCAATTCATCAGGAGAGTCATAGCCAAGCATTTTTATAAATGTTTGATTTACGTACAGAATCTTGCCCGATAGATCGCTACGATAGATGCCGACCATAGCATGTTCCACCAAATCTCTGTATTTTTGTTCCGATTCTTCTAGTGCTTCTTGTGCCGCTTTTTGTTCGGTAATATCCTGAACCGTCCCATGCATCTTGGCGGGCTTTCCATCCACATATTCTAAATACCCCTCTTCGAGTACATGACGTTGTGTCCCATCCATTTTAATGAGACGGTGTATGACTTTGTAATCGGTATGATGTGTCAGCGTATGATTCACGGCCTTTTCTACAATATCACGATCATCAGGATGGACGAGAAGTAAAAAATCTTTATAATTTGCTACGAATTCTTGCGGCTTCAGCCCGAAAATCCGGTATATTTCGTCTGACCACCAGAGGGTGTTGGTTTGCAAATCCCATACCCAGTTTCCAAGATGGGCAAGTTCCTGCGCTTTGTTCAAACTCTCAGAAATCTCGATCAGCTCGTGGGCATGTTTTGTTAGCTCATCATTGAGAATCTGGAGCTTTTGTTCAGCCTTCGTGCGAAGATGGACCTGATAGTGGAGGGTACGATTCCATATAGCAATTATTAGCGTAATAAATAACACCCCGCCAACAACAGCCCAAAATTTCCAATCACTAAAAATACTTTGACTGGATGCATTTATCCAACGTTTGTGGATCTCTTGTCGTTCCGCATCGGTGATTGCAACAACCCCTTTTTGAAGAATACTGCGCAATACAGGTTCATCTATCGAGGCTGCCATTGAAAGCTGAATATTAAAATCTGTTTTACCAGCCACCCGAAGATTGGTTATGCCGTTTTTGGAAATCAGATAGGATGCAGTAGCAAGATCTACGACGGCCGCATCGGAACTTCCAAAAGAGACATTTAAAAGCGCCGACAAGTCATTTGATACTAGATCCGGCCTACTAACACGACCGTTTTTCATAAGATATTCCGTAACAGCATAGCTCTTTACGAGAGAGACTCGCAGTCCTGGTAAATCTTTTTCTTTCATTAGATCTTGTCTGTTTTTATTGACAATGATCACATTTGGAACGGAAACAAAAGAATCGGTAAAGAGAAGAAAGCTAGATCGTTTTGGTGTTACCGTAACAGCATTGACGATATTTACCTCTTTAGTTCGAACCTTGTTAAAAATAGTCTCTAATGAGGAGAAACGTCTTTCTTTGAAGTGGACACCAAGTTTTGACTCAACTAAAAGGATATAGTCATAAGCGAGCCCTGTTGGCTGGTCATTTGAGCCAATAAATACGAATGGGGCATAATTAGTTTCGACCGCATACACAATGCGTGGCTGGTTTTGTGTAAGCCAACGGCGCTCATCCGGTGTCAAAATTTCTTTCGTGTTACTATCACCATAGGCAACAGCTGTACAAAAAACTCCTACCCATGTATAAATCAGAGCAAAAAAACTAATTTTTCTCATCTAAAATGCCTTTCATCCTGTATAAGTCGGCATCTTGAGGGCATGATCTGGCGATATCAAACCTTTGACTGCACCGTGATTTTCGTCGCTTCAAACAGTTCGCACGCCCGTTGAATCATCGGTTCTTTGAGGACATCGGAGCCGTCGAACTCTTTTACACTCACTTCATCGCATTGGCTGACACAGCTTCCCACACCTATTTCGGCATCTTCGACCATTGAAGATGGTTCGGCTACGGCTTGCTGTGTGGGCTTTGGCTCTACGGATATTTTTGGCTCTCTCGTAGGTTCTTGTGGTGCAATAGTCTCGTTTACATTGGAGCACGTTTGAGACTTTATCTGTGTTTCTAACCCAAAAATCTCACGGACAAATTGGCGGATGATGGAGTAGCTGTGTTTTAGAAGCTCTTTGTCATTCCCCTCGGCGCAGCTCTCCCACGTCAGTGTCCCATTTTCAAATGAAACATACCGGATATTCTTCTCAAAGCATTGGGAAAGAGCGGTGTCCCGATCACGAATTTTCTCGCATAACAGATCAAAGGGGGACTCCGCCGGAGGTGTTGGCGCTATTTCGGAAGAAGGCTGCTTCGGTACTACTGTAGAAACGCTCACGGGTGCTGTACTCATGGGTGTGCGTGATTCGAGTGATTCGATCATCTCATCGATCTCTTTGATCTTTAACGCTTCGATCATCTTGAAGAGGATGAGGCTGACGACAAATCCCCCATCGGCATTGAGAGAAAAGAGGGTTTTGGCATCGCTGAGGATACGGAAAAATCGCTCAATGACCAGCGGGCTAAAGCGGTGATCCCCCTCATAAAGACGATCTTTAAGGTAGGCTATGAGTTCATCGACGACCATTTCCGCTTCGTAGGATTCAAGCTCTTTGAGCATAGAAATAAGGGCAGTGCGGTTCTTGGCAAAAACAGCGTCAAAAAGGGTGCTGATCGTTTGTGGGTCGAGAAGTCCCAACATGTCTGCGACTGTTTTTACGTCCACGTATCCTTTGGAGTAGATGATCGCCTGATCGAGCAGGGTGAGAGTATCGCGTAAACTTCCTGATCCGCTGCGCGCCAAAATATCAAGAGCTTCGGGTTCGTATTCAATATTTTCGAGGTGGAGGATATGACTGAGATGGTGGACGATGTTGGGGTGGCTGATCCGTTTAAATCGAAAGTGCTGTGTACGACTGAGGATCGTCGGAGGAAGTTTGAGGGGATCGGTCGTGGCAAGGATGAATTTAACATACTCAGGAGGCTCTTCGAGGGTTTTAAGGAGGGCATTATGCGCCTCTTTGGTGAGCATATGGACTTCGTCGATGATAAAAATTTTAAAATTTCCACTGGCAGGACGGTATTTGGTGTTTTCTATGAGATCCCGTATGTCATCGATTTTGCGACTCGATGCGGCGTCCATTTCGATAATGTCGATGTGACGACCCTCGTTTGCCATAACACAGTGGGTGCATACATCGCAGGGAGAGGAGGTGGGACCGTTTTCGCACATCAGTGCTTTGGCAAAAATCCGCGCTGTCGACGTTTTTCCCGAACCTCTAAGTCCTGAGAAAAGATACGCATGGGAGAGGCGTTTGGAATCAAGGGCAAGGCTGAGGGTTTGAGAAATACTCTCTTGACCAATAAGCTCTTCGAAACGTCTTGGACGGTATTTTAATGCTAATACTTCGGAACGTTCTGCCATTGCTTTTCCTTTATAATTGTAGCCACTCTTTGGCGGTACGACGAAGCCCCTCCGGATTTTCAGAGGCAAAAAATTTCAGTTCGGTATGCTCATAGCGCTTGGTAAAATCGTAATGACTCTCTAAATACTCGACGATCGCTTCTCCTGAGTGGATCAATGTACTCTTTCCCTTGAAGTAGGACTCTATGGCATTGGCGATGAGGGGAAAATGGGTACATCCGAGGATAATAGCATCAGGTGCTTCACACAAATTGTCAAAATAATGATGCAATGTGCTTTCGAGTACTTTCCCTTCATACAGCCCCTCTTCGACGATAGGGACGAGTAATCCTGTCGCAATAGCGCTGAGATTATGGTAGCCAAGAGCGTTTAACCCTTTTTCGTATGCCCCCGATTTTACCGTTGCTTTGGTTCCTAGAATGAGAATATTGGCGTTGGTATCAGGGATGGCATTTTTGAGGGCTAAAACACCCGGTTCCACCACACCGATCACGTCATGATCGCTATGAAGACGCATCTCATCGAGAGCGTACGCACTGACAGTATTGCATGCGGTGATGAGCAAATCGATCTCAAAATTTTTGAAAAATTCAATCGCTTCGAGAGAATAGCGGATAATGGTGTTTTGATCTTTTACCCCATAAGGGACGCGGGCGGTATCGCCAAAATAGATGATCTCTTCGAAGAGGTGATGTTCCAATAGTGATTTGACAACACTTAAGCCACCAACCCCGCTATCGAAAACACCGACACGCATTATTTGTTCGACTCGTTCATGCTGTCAAGAAATTCGGTGTTGCTTTTGCTTTTGAGCATTGTGCTGTAGAGGAATCTCAATGCTTCGACTTCATCTTCTTGTTTGTGCAGCATGGAGCGTAATACAAATACTTTTTGCAACACATCTGTACCCAAAAGAAGCTCTTCTTTACGTGTTCCCGATTTGAGAATATCGATAGCAGGGAAGATACGGCGCTCAGCAATCTTACGGCCGAGAACGACCTCTGAGTTTCCGGTTCCCTTGAACTCTTCGAAAATAACTTCATCCATTTTGCTTCCCGTTTCGACGAGTGCGGTAGCGATGATGGTAAGACTTCCGCCGTTTTCGATGTTACGTGCCGCACCGAAGAAACGCTTTGGTTTGTGCAAAGCATTGGCATCGACCCCACCTGAGAGGACTTTTCCTGAGCTTGGCGTGACGGTATTGTAGGCGCGGGCAAGACGGGTGATAGAGTCAAGAAGAATGACGACATCTTTGCCGAGCTCGACGCGTCGTTTAGCCCGCTCGATAACCATTTCAGCTACTTTGACATGGTTTTTTGCCGGTTCATCAAAGGTTGAACTGTAGACTTCCCCTTTGACGGAGCGTTCCATATCGGTAACCTCTTCAGGACGCTCATCGACGAGAAGAACCATAAGCTCTATTTCCGGATGGTTGTTCGTGATCCCGTGAGCAATCTCTTTCATCAGCTCTGTTTTACCCGACCTAGGTGGTGCTACGATAAGACCACGCTGCCCTTTACCGATAGGGGAAAACAAATCCATCATACGGCCTGTCAGTTTGATCGGCTGATACTCAAGCTTGATTTGCTCCAGCGCATAAAGAGGGGTAAGATTTTCGAATAGCGGACGTTTTTTGCTCTCTTCGGGAGGGAGGTAGTTGATCGCTTCGACTTTTAGTAGGGCGTAGTAACGCTCCTGATCTTTTGGTGCACGTACCTGACCCGTAACAATGTCTCCATTACGGAGAGCGAAACGGCGAATTTGTGTACTGGAAACATACGCATCGTGCATCGAATCGCTAAACCCTTGATCGACAGCACGCAAAAATCCATAACCGTCTTGCATGATCTCCAAAATACCCGTAAAGAGGATGAACCCCCCTTGCTGTACTTGTGTTTTAAGGATTTCGAAGATGAGATCTTGACGCTTGAGCTCATTAGGGTCTTCGACGTTCAGAGACGCCGCAATCTCTAAGAGGTCTTCAAGTTTTTTAGTACGAAGACCTTCGATAGTAAATCCTTCAACAGGCGTATGTGTACGATTTTTGGAGTTATTTCGAGGAGTAGGGGTTTTTGCGTTTTCGCTCATTAGTGAAGAAGCCTTAATATATGTAGATTTGTGCTGACAGGAGAAAGTTGTAGATTTTGCGTGAAAGCATTTATTTGATTAGTGACATTATAATCAATGGTGGATGGGTTGTCAAGTTAGGGAAAAATTGGATGGAACTGGTAGAATGTTAGAGTAGATTTTACAGTTGTGAACGATTTTTGCTATGATTATTATACAAAGTTACAGATATGCACGTTTTAAAGGTTTAGTTTGTTCGATTTTTTAAAAAAGAAACCTGAAATCGCTCCCGTGAGTGAACCGATTGTTGAGATGCCTAGAAATTTTACCAATTCGATCGGAATGGAATTTCTCTACATTGATGGCGGTGAGTTTATGATGGGGCGTAATCCGCAATATGCCGAGGGAGGGGAGGTAGAATCACCGTCTCACACCGTAAAGCTCAAAGGATTTTGGATCTCCAAGTTTCCAGTGACGCAGGAACAGTATTTCAAACTCACGCGGGTTAATCCATCGTATTTTAAAAACGATAAAGTCGAAGAGGAGAGCTCACACCGACATCCGGTCGAGCAGGTGAGCTGGTTTGATGCCAAAGCATACGTCGAATTGATCAACCGTTATGAGGGAAAAACGCAGTTTTATGCCCTTTGCAGTGAGGCACAATGGGAATACGTCGCAAAAGCCGGGGGAAATACCCGTTTTACCTTCGGCGATTCTGAAGCACAGCTGGATGATTACGCTGTCTATGAATACAGTGCTAATGTCCGGACGGCGGTTGTGGGAGAAAAGCTTTCCAACCGTTTGGGAATTCACGATCTGTTGGGAAATGTGTGGGAATGGTGTGAAGACGATTTTTTCGCCAATTATAACAATGCGCCTAAAGACGGAAGTCCCCGAATCGGCGGTGCTGAGGGGGAATCATTTAAAGTACGTCGGGGCGGAAGCTATAAAACGAGCTATATGTGTCTGCGCAGTTCATTTCGAGGGTATTCCCGTCCCGATTATTCTTCGAGTGAGACAGGATTTCGTCTTGTCATTAACGGGAATCCGTTTGGGTAAACTCTCCACTCTCGTAGAGCCATTTTCCCTCTACCTTTAAAAAACGGCTTTTTTCGTCCATAATTCCTTCTGATAGTTTTGCTTTAAAGGTCACGAATGCTTCTGTATCATTGTCGTTAAAATCAAAAATTTTTAATCCAAGAAATTCTGTGTTATGAGAAAATGCCAAAATAGACTCTTGCCACACGGATATATCATCGGTAAAATCGGTATTATCCGGATGGGTCGTATGGATGATGTAGTCGGCGAGGTGCAACGCGTAGGCACTATAGCGTGACCGCATCAATTTTTGAGCGGTGGAGGGGAGAGTTCCTCTATGGTAGGGCTGACAACATTTTTTGTATTTTTCACCACTGTGACATGGACATGATGCGTTGGGAGATATTTTCATCTAAAAATATTACACTATGCCATATTTTTTTCCCCTTAGGTGGCAGTTGGTTATAATCACACTATGATATATGAAATAACAACCCTAATCGCCACCATCGCTGCCGGAACGTTCGCATGGGTGTTCAACCAAGCTCGTCAAGAGTATGCTCTGTTAGAGTCTCGTGCTTTGCAAATACAAGAAACCCTCAATCAAGAGCATAGTTTACGGGTGGAAATCCAATCAAAACTTGAATCCAAAAATAGTGATTATCATGCACTCGAGCGGGATTTTGCCATACTGCATACCCGTCACGAAGAATCAGCACGCTCTTATGAAGAGAAACTGCGTCTTCTCGATGAAGCCAAAATACAGATGAAATCACAGTTTGAACATTTGGCAACGCAGATTTTTGAACAGAAATCCAAAACATTTGACGAAGCACATACCAAAGGGCTCGATCTGCTTCTCAAACCGTTTCGTGAACAGATAACACAGTTCGCTGTTCAAAGCAAAGATCAGTTTATACATGATGCCAAAGAGCGTCAAAGTATCAAAGATGAGATTCTCCGCCTCAAATCACTCAACGAACGGCTCAGCGAAGATGCTATCAATCTGACGAATGCACTCAAGGGTGAGAATAAAACGCAAGGAAACTGGGGGGAGATTGTGTTGGAGCGTGTCTTGGAAGATTCAGGATTGCGTGAAGGGCACGAGTATGAGATACAAAGCACTTTGAGCGACGAAGAGGGGAAAAAATTCCGTCCCGATGTCATCGTCCATCTTCCCCAAAACAAAGATATTATTATCGACTCCAAAGTCTCTCTCGTTGCTTACGATGCGTTTATCCGCGCGACCAATGAGGAAGAGAGAGCCCATGCCCTCAAACAGCATCTTCTCTCCATCCACGGTCATATCAAAGGTCTCAGCGGCAAGCGGTACGAACAGCTTAGCGGCGTTAAAACACTCGATTTTGTATTGCTGTTTATGCCGATAGAGGGGGCATTTTTGCTCGCACTTGAGCAGGACAATACCTTTTTCAAAACGGCATACGAGCAAAATATTGTCGTTGTCTCCCCCTCTACACTTCTCGTGACCCTTCGGACGATCGAGCATATCTGGCGCAGCGAATACCAAGAACGCAATGCCAAAGAGATCGCGGCATCTGCTGAAGCGCTGTATGAAAAACTGGTAGCGTTTGTCGAAGATATGGAGAAAATCGGTGAGCAGATCGGGCGTACCCAAAAAAGCTATGAGGGGGCGATGAATAAGCTCTCTATAGGTAAAGGAAATCTGATTCGCCGTGTAGAATCGATGCGAAAGCTGGGGTTGAAGCCGAAGAAAATACTTCCGTCGTCGTTGACGGAAATAGAGGATGAAGAAGTCTAAAGGAGTTTAAACTTGTCAAGCGTTTCTCGCTTCCAAGCTCCAGCAATGTTACGGATGCCGAATTTTAACGTTTGAATTAAGCAATGCACCGATAACAATCATAAGCACCAATACCCCTATCCACGTAATCCAGGGTGCTGCGAGATAGGTGAGCCACAGTAAAATAGCTCCCAGCGGGGTAGGTACCCCCGTGAAATATTTGGCTACTTCACCCGCATTAGCGTTGATATTAAACTGAATGAGGCGTCGCAGTCCGCTGATGACGTAATAGATAGATCCAACGGCTACCGCGATGAGTGCTATCCCCTCTAAGGACGAATAGACTGCTTGAAAAATCAAAAATGTCGGCACCAAGACAAACGAGAGGAAATCAGCAAACGAGTCGAGCTGAACGCCGAATTCGTTGGAGAGACTGTATTTACGAGCGATTTTACCGTCCATGATATCAAAAGCCCCTCCCATCCATGCGAGGATGATGGCATAGCCAAAATGGTTTTGTGTGATGAAATAGGTCGCGAGTAAACCGCACGTAATGTTTGCCATGGTGATTAAATTAGCGAGGTTAAAGTGGCTATTAGCATTCCATAAAAATGGCATAAATCTCCTAACTGTTAGTATAAAGTACAGTATTATAGCAAACTCTTTAATGTGCTGAGTGAAAATGTAGCGTAATACAATAGCGTGATTCTCCATCAGTGATCTCATAGTGAAACCCTAGTTCCTCACTCAGTCGTTTTAGCATCTTTTGTCCGATTTTAGAGCTAAAGAGATATTTTTCGCCTCCTGAACGATTACTTACAGATAAACTTTTTGCGAAGTGGTCGATACGTATGTCAATAATGCTTTGCTCTGGCGCGTAGGTCATGGCGTTTTCGATGAGTGCCATTAATGCTTTGGTGAGTAATTTCTCTGATGCATTGAGAGTAAACGTTTGTGGTGAAAGTAAAATTTCTAACTGCTTTCGTTGGGCTAGAATATCGACTTTTTGCAGTATTCTCTCTACAGCTGTATGGAGGTTGATAGGAATGGGATCTTCAAAATCGGAACTCTCTAGAAAGAGGACATTTTTTAGCTCATTGGTTAGCCGCTCTATGTCGTGTCCCAAATCGATGACAAATTTAACTTTATTATAATTTTGAGATTTTTCATAGACATCGAGGCGTGAGCGCATCAGTGCGAGAGGGGTTTTGAGTTCATGCGCTGCTTCTTTAAACAGTTCTGCTTCTTTGGTACGAAATCCTTCTAGCTTGCGTATGAGGCTGTTAAACGCAGTGAAAACCTCTTCTATCTCACGGCCTGAATTCTCCAGCGCAAATTCATCACCGCTTTTCCAATCGCGTGTTTTTTGTGCGAGAATACCTAGGGGCTTCATATAGTAATCGAGCAATAAGAGGCTGATGATGAGGACGGCCAACAGTGAAAAAAGATACCGTACGAGGAGTTTTTGAGAGTATTTGTTCACAGAGTGTTGTAGTTTGGCATCGTCACTAATAGCGTTGAGATAGAGTGTATTTGATAGTTTTACATAGGTGCTTATCTCATTTTTTTGTTCGTGATAGGGTGAGTGGGTGACCAAAAAACGTAAATGGCTTGCGTCGGAATTATCAAGAATCATTTGATTATGGGGGATAGAATATAAAAACGTCAAATCACTTTTTAGGGTTAGTGGCTCAAAGATGTATTCGTCATGGCTCTCGTAGAGGAGGTGGTGCAACGTTTTTTCTAAATCATCGATTTTTTCTCCCCGTATTGTTTGGGTAGCCACCATCCAGTTGAGACTAAATGCAATGGCGATCAAGAGAGAAAAGAGAGAAGCAATCTTTATCTTTAACGACCTGTTCCAGCTATATTTCAATCACATATCCTCGTGTTTTGATGGTTTTTATGAGGGTGTGGGAGAGCTTTTTACGTAGGCGTGCTACGAGCTCATCAATGGCGTTTGGGGTGATATTTTGTGGATTGTCATACAGTGCATCCATGATCTCATCGCGCGATGCGACGGTGCCTCGGGACAAAAGATGAAAGAAGAGGGCATGCTCGTTTTTGCTGAGGGTGACTACATCTCCCTCTTTTCGGATAGTCTGGGCGGATGTATCGATTTCAAAGGCTTCTATTTTTAATGTTTTAGGTGAAAAACGGCGACCCAGCGAGAGGATACGGGCGCGAAGCTCTTTGATATCGAACGGTTTTTCGAGGTAATCATCGGCACCCATCTCGAACCCTTCTACCTTGTCATCTACCCTTGAGAGTGCGCTGAGTAACAAAATAGGCTGTTGCGGATCTTTTTGTTTTGCGTAAGTAATCAGGGGGAGGGATTGATCGACCCCATGAAAGGTACGGTCTAAAATGATCGCTTGATAATGAAATGCGTCCAGATAGCTTTTGGCCTCGGCCACATCCGAAGCAGTGTCGATAAACCACCCATTCTCCTCTAAAGAGAGTTGTAAGAGTTCCAACAATTCTATTTCATCATCAACAATCAAGATACGCATTTACAGCTCTTTTACCTCATCTATGAATATCTTAATCATTTTGTCTTTTAACTCTTTTTTGATAGCGGAGGCTAAAACTATAGCTTCAGCGTTTTGCATAAAAAGACGAAACAATCCAAAATCACGCCTAGCACTTACTTGTTCTTCTGTGCTTACCAAAAAGGCTCCGGCACCGTACCGTTTACAAGGAGAAAAGTAAAAATCATCATATCCTTCTTCCAGCAATAAATCAACCAATGTATCTTTATGTGCGATTTCAAAGTAAATATCCATTCGGTTCAAGCTCATTTTTGTCCTCGATTATAGATCATTTTAAAGGCAGGCGGTAAAATCAGGAGGGTAAGAATCGTCGATGTGACCAACCCTCCCAATACGACGATCGCAAGCGGTTTTTGGATTTCACTACCGACTCCTGTGGCAAACAACAACGGAAGCAATCCAAGTGCTGCGATAAACGCCGTCATCAGTACCGGACGTAGCCGTCTGCGCGCCCCCTCGCCAACCGCTTCATCGATTGTATAGCCATTGGCAAGGAGGGTATTAAAATAGCTCACCATAACGACACCGTTGAGTACGGCAATCCCAAAGAGGGCGATGAAACCTACCGATGCAGGGACAGAGAGATACTCTCCGCTGATAAACAAAGAGATAATTCCCCCTGTGATTGCAAAAGGGATATTGAGCAAAATAAGCAGGGTGTTGCTTACCGATCGGAACGTAAAAAAGAGGATAAAGAAAATCACCACGATACTCACGGGGACAACTGCCGCAAGGCGCGCAGAAGAGCGTTGCTGATTTTCAAACTGTCCTCCGTAGGTGATGTGATACCCATCGGGAAGTTTAATATTAGCACTGATTTTTTGTTTCGCCTCCTCGACAAATCCGACCAAATCCCGGTTTTCGACGTTGGAGCGTACGACACTGAGCCGTTCGTTATTTTCTCGAATCACCTGTACAGGTCCTTCGGTTTGGGTGATTGTTGCGACGCTTGCTATGGGGACACTTCCCCCTTCGATCAGAGGAATTTCCAGTGCGCTGAACTTGTCAAAATCTCTCGCTATGTCACTTTCCAAACGGATCACAACAGGGGTACGGACATTCCCTTCCGGCAAGGTATCGACGATTATCCCCTCCAGTGAGGCTTTGAGAAATTGTTGTAGCTCACCGCTGCTCACCCCTGTATTGGCAGTGGCAAAACGGTCAGGTGTTACGGTGAGATAGTTAATCCCCTCATTGAGAGTGACGATAACTTCGCTGGAGCCCTGAATCGCCTCTAAAGTCGTTCCCACTTTTTTACTGAGAGCATTGAGGGTGTCGATGTCGGGCCCGAAAATCTTGATCGCCAAATCTCCGCGAGAGCCCGTGAGCATCTCTGAGATACGCATATCGATAGGTTGGGTAAAACTAAATCCCACCCCTGCAAAAGGCTTAAGGGCTGTGGTGATGTTTTGGAGTATTTCCTCTTTAGAAGCAGCTTTCCACTCCTCTTTTGGTTTTAAAATCAAAAAGGTATCGGTTTGATTGAGCGTCATAGGATCAAGCCCCATCTCATCTGTACCCGTACGGGCAATGATAGTTTTGATCTCAGGGATGTTTTTTAACAGCTCTTTTTGGATGGCGAGGTTGAGCTCTTTGGACGCTTCAAGAGAGATAGAGGGGATGGGTTCAACCGCAAGAATAATATCCCCCTCATCGAGGGTGGGCATAAAGGTTTTGCCTACCAGCGTAAAGAGGGAAAAACTGAGTATCAGGAAAATAATTGCCCCGATAAAGAGCGTTTTTGTACGATTGAGGGCAAATGAGAGCAGCGGTTTGTAAAGACGGGCAAAAAACAGATCCAATTTTGTCTCATGATGAGGTGTCGATTTGAGCAATAGCGATGCGACGACGGGAATCACTGTCAGCGAGAGGACAAGAGAGCCCAGCAGCGCAAAGACAATCGTCGCAGCAACTGGGGCGAACAATTTTCCCTCCAGCCCTTCGAGTGAAAGAAGCGGTAAGAAAACGACAGAAATAATGATAAGTCCGCTGAATACCGAGAGGCTCACCTCTTTGGTAGCGCGATAAACGAGATGGAGTTTGGGGAGTTTTTGATCTTTTTCACCCAATGCCGCAAAGGTATTTTCCACGACAACGACGGCGGAATCTACGAGTATCCCCACGGCAATGGCTAAACCTCCCAAGCTCATAAGATTCGCGGTAATTCCTGTCGCTTGCATAAGGATAAAGGCGATAGAGAGTGCCAGCGGTAATATCACTGCTACACTGATTGCCGCACGGACATCTCCTAAAAAGAGGAGCAGGAGTATGACAACCAGCACAACAGCTTCGGTGAGTGCTTTTGAAACGGTGTCGACCGCTTTTTGGGTGAGGTCACTGCGATCATAAAAAGGGACAATGGTGACCCCTTTTGGTAACGTCGGTGCAAGGATGGCAAGACGCTCTTTGATCTCAATAATACTCTCTTTGGCATTCGCTCCTCGCAACGCCATAACAAGCCCTTCGGTCGCTTCGCCTAGCCCATCTTTGGTCACAAACCCCATGCGTGTGCGAGACTCTTCGGTAATGGCACAAAAATCACTGATCCGTATGGGACCATTGTGGGAGTGGATGGTGATGTTGCCGATTTCGTCTTTGTTTTGGACACCGCTTTGGACTTTGACCAAATATCCCTCATCGCCCCGATCAAGTCTCCCTGCACCGTCGTTTTTGAGGTTTTCGCTCAAAGCCTGCTCGAGAGTGGAGACCGTGATACCAAGTCTCCCCATGGCACTGACATCGGGAACGATGGTGATGGTACGTGCCTCACCGCCTAGAGCGTTGATGTCGGCAACCCCTTTTGCTCCTCGCAAAGCGGGGCGAATGGTGAAATCGAGCAATTCGCGTTTGGCTTGCCCAGAGATATTTCCCTCAATGGTGAACATAAATATTTCTCCCAAGGGAGTCGTAATGGGTGCCATACCTCCATTGACCCCTTTTGGAAGCGCGCCCATTGCACCTGAGAGTTTTTCAGAAACTTGGGAGCGGGCACGATAGACATCTGTCCCATCTTTGAAATCGATGGTAATATCGGCAATGCCGTATTTGGAGGTGCTTTTGAGCATCGTTTGGTTTTCCAGCCCCATAAGCTCTGCTTCAAGCGGGCGGACAACACGTGATTCTACCTCCTCGGGAGTCATCCCCGGAGCTTTGAGGATGATTTTTACCTGCGTAGAGGAGATGTCAGGGAATGCATCGATGGGAATTTTAAGAAACGAATAAACACCCGCGATGAGGATTCCCATCGCCATGAGTAAAATAACAATTCGTTGTTTGAGTGAAAACTCAATGATGGAGCGCAGCATTATTCAAACCCCAATCCGCTCATGGCACCTTTGAGAACGACGAGACCGCTGATAGCTACTTTTGTGTTCGCATCAATCTCTTTTTGGCGTACCAACACACCCTCTTTGCTAGTGGCCGTGATGAGGAGCTCTTGCGCTCTAAAGCCCGTAGAATTTCGTATGAAACAGATGGTTTTTCCGCCAAAGCGTGTGAGAGCAAGGGAGGGGATCAAGATAGAGGTAGTGGGCTTGGAAGTGGATACCAATACGCCGATAGTTGTTCCTGCACGCAACTGCGAGTCACGAATACGGGCGATGGCGATAGCAGAGTTTGTCGGACCGCTAATGGAAGGGGAGACGGATAGAATGGTGCCGATGGGACGGTTATCTTTTGAAAGAACTTTGTCCCCTTTGGAAACAAAGGAGATAAGGCTTGGTGAGACATTAATCATGGCAACCATTGCGGTAGGATCCGAAATCCTAAAATAGGGTTGATAAGGGGTGATTTTTTCCGCAACTGCCAACGGAGCATCGGTGATGATACCGCTTTTTTGAGCAATTACGCTCATCGTACCGTTTGTGTTGGGACGAACGCCTGCAATGGCAAATTGACTTTCCAGTACAGAGATACGAGAACGAAGGGTTCCGGCTTCGAGGGCGCTGGTTTGATAATCGCGGTACGAAATTACCCCCTCTTTGTAGAGGGCTGCATCTTTTGCCGCGTTGTTTTGGATCGCTTTATAGCGATTACGCAGTTCTTTGAGTTCAAAACTGTTTGCCATCAGGGCAGGTGAAGCGATACCGCACAAGGTCTCCCCTTTTTTGACATAGTCCCCTTGATGCACATTGAGGGAAATGACGGAGGCCTCTTGATCTAAAAAATAGCTTTTGGATTTATCCTGATCGTAATCGATTTTTGCGATCAGTGGCCCGATGAGCGCTTTGCTGGTAACGGTAACATTTCCCGTGGTTATCCCCATCTTTTTCATTTGCGCATCGCTAATTGTGATTTGCGCCATTGCCGCTGTTGCTAGTGCCAATAATAGTAATAATGATTTCATTCCCAAATTCTCCCTAATTTTTCTTCCATTGCGCTCATCTCTTGTATGTATTCGCGTTTGAGCTCTATTGCACGAAGACGTGCGTCATAGTAGCTATTTTTGGTTGCCAAATATTCAAACTGACTGACAACGCCCCCATCGTACCCTTTTTGCGCCATCTCCATTAGCCTTTTTTGCTGCTTTTGCGTTATGAGCGCGTCATTAAAGCGTTCTTCGCGTGTATGAAGATGTTCTAGGAGAGTGCCAATATTCATTTCCAGTTTCGTATGTGTCACATCGAGACGATGAATCAGGGCACTTTTTTCTGCCATCAATGCCGCAATTTTTTTCTCATTTTTATCCCCCCATGCTAAGGGCACGCTGAGACGAAAATCGATGCTGTTTTGAGAAGGTTCATGTGTCGCCCCTGCTCCCATAGAAAGAAATTCATTCCCTATGTAATGGGCACTTTTTATTTGTGCATTCAGCGTGTTGATTTGTGCATTCAGCGTTTGGAGTACACCGGCATTTTTTACCCGATTTTCTGTACCGTTATCATCGGTAATAAAGGAAAATTTGAGGTCATCGATGACAATTTCTTCATCCAGCATGGCAGCTTCTTTTAGGATATGTTGCGCATGTTCATATTCCATTTTTCCTATTGCAAGTTCTTGGAGGGCATTGCGCTCATCGCCTTGCAGTCGAAGAAGTTCCATTTGAGACATACGCCCCGCAGTTACTTTTTTTCCCCCTATAGAGGTTCCCTCTTTTGCAGAAGCTACTTTTTCATACAAAATTCCAATCCTCTCTTGCTCAATAAGTGCCATGAGCCAATAATGCTTCAGAGAAACTTGGATAAGGCGTTGTTGAAGCTCTACTTCTTGCTGTAGTGTCTTGGTGTTTTGGTCATATTGATGGGCTTGTGCCTCTTGAAGTGCCGGTTTCTTGAGTTGATAATGGAGCATAGTCCCATACATTATCCCGCTATCAACAGAATCTTTTCCTTTGATACCGCTGGCAAGACCCTCTAATACTAGCGGTTCTCTTGCGAGAGTAGAGGCTTTCTCGTATGTGTTGGAAACGAGGCGACCATTGGTTTGTATAATCTCCCCTGAAGCTTTGTAGGCATGATCGCATAGAGCATTGAAACTCATCGCATACGAGAGGACGGGAGTTAGAAGAACAGCTGTAATGTGTGATAATGATCGCATACAACCCCTTTTTTGAATAGTATAAGCATTATAGGGGAACTAGATGAGAAAATCTTGAGAGAAGAATATATTTAATTGAAATCAGTTATCAATATTAAGTGTTATATAAGTGAGTAACGATTATCATTTCCATACAATTTAATAATTGATATCAAAATAAAAAGATTAGAACGTGAAAAAATAGCTATTATAAGTGTAATAGCAATAACTATATGTCGCCTGCTGACTATGAAAAACAAGAGATAGAGTGTGTACCGATGTGAGTTATGCTAAAATAGAAGATTGAAACAATAATTTTAATGCTGGAAACGATGCTGGTTATAGCCGTTTTCTCGCACGACTCAACCATAGATTTTAAAAGTTTTACGAATGGATATTATAACGATGAACTTACTTAGTGCGTGTGTCAGAGGCAGAACGTGTACGGTGGTCAAGAACAATGCGACAGGCCCATTAAAACAGCGTCTTATCTCCTTTGGTCTTATGAAAGGTGCTGAGGTAAAAATGCTGGAGTGTGCTTTGACCAAGAGTACCTACGAAGTGAAAATCGGCAACGTGAGTATTGCGTTGCGTAAAGAAGAAGCCGAACTGATCGAGGTAACAAATGTCCGAGAATAGAGAACAGTGTGAAATAGAGGGCAAACGTCTGAAAATTGCCCTCGTCGGTCAGCCTAATGTCGGCAAAAGTATGCTGATCAATTCGATCGGTAATGCGCGGCTTCATGTTGGAAATTTTACGGGGGTGACGGTCGAAAAAACAGAAGTTTTATTCGAATACAATGGATACCATTTTACCGTTGTCGATTTGCCGGGAACCTACGTGTTTACCGATTATTCGATCGAAGAGCGGGTAACGCACGATTTTTTGAGTAATGAAACGTACGATTTGATCATTAACGTCCTTGATTCGACGAATATGGAGAAGAACCTTCAACTTACCGCCGAACTGATGACGATGAGCAAAAAAATAGTTGTTGCTCTTAATATGAGTGATGAAGCGGATAAGGAGGGAATTGAGATCAATGCTCCGTATCTCTCACAGCTGTTGGGTCTTCCGTGTATCCGTGTTTCTGCGGCGGCTAAAACGGGACTGGATGAGCTGATGGAGGCGGTGATCAGTGTCCATGAAAGGCCGTTTCAGGAACAAAAATTGATCTTTAGCGAGGCGGTCGAAGAGGAGATCGCTCTTATCACAGGTTACCTCAACCGCCACCGTTTCAAAGCGAAAATTTCAAACCGCAATATTGCCATCAATCTTTTACAGCAAGAGAAAAAAACCTATCGAACGCTCCATGATAATCCGATCTGGACGGAGTTGCAGCCGATGCTGATCGAAGCGGATCATCACATTTCACTCCATCATGACAGCGATGATGTCAAAGAGATTTTTGCCGAAGAGTATTTTGCGTTCAATCGAGGGGTTATCGCCGAAGCGGTAAAGGTGAAACCAAAAGCGGTCGAGCAAAAAACGATGACCGAGAAGATCGACAGCGTATTGATCCATCCGATATTGGGGATTCCTCTCTTTTTGTTTTTTATGTGGTCACTGTTTCAGCTCACTTTTGAGATCGGTTCTATACCGATGGCTTGGATCGATGCCTTTTTCGGCTGGTTCGGAGGGGCGGTTGGTTCTACGATCGGCAACGATGAAGTACGCTCACTGATCGTAGACGGTGTAATCTCAGGGGTCGGTGCAGTTGTTCTTTTTGTCCCCAATATCGTTATTTTGTTTGTCGGTATCGCATTGCTTGAATCGACGGGGTATATGTCTCGGGTTGCCTTTCTACTGGATGGATTTTTTCATAAGTTTGGACTACACGGGCAGTCTTTTATCCCCCTTGTCACTGGATTCGGGTGTTCGATTCCCGCTTATATGTCGGCACGGATTTTGAAAAATGACCGTGACCGTTTGCTTACGCTGTTTGTTATCGGATTTATGAGCTGTGGCGCGAGACTTCCCGTATACGTCCTTTTTACGGGGGCATTTTTTGGTGCGGATATGGCAGGAAATGCACTGTTCGGTATCTATATTTTAGGGGCGATGATCGGCCTTATGGCGGCAAAATTGTTAAAAATGACTGCCTTCAAAGGTGCGGATGAACCCTTCGTTATGGAGATGCCAAAATACCGTCTCCCTTCACTGAAACTGATTTGGCATACCGTTCAAATCAAAACGATGATGTATCTGAAAAAAGCGGGAACGTTTATCGCCGCTGCATCTTTGCTTGTCTGGTTTTTGAGCACCTATCCGAAAAATGGAGAGTTGGAGAGGGTATTCGCACAAAAAATCGAAGCAGCTGCTTCTGCGTCAGAGGTGAGAATACTGGAAAATCAACGTGCGGAAGCACAGCTTTCTCAGAGTTTTCTAGGGGTTATCGGTCATACGATCCAGCCGCTATTTGAGCCCCTTGGATTTGACTGGAAAATGGCAGTTGCCTTGCAAACAGGACTTGCTGCAAAAGAGGTTGTTGTCTCAACGATAGGGGTTTTATATTCACTTGGAAGCGATACGACCGAGGCAGATAATTCGCTAATAAATGCGATTAATACCCACATCCCGTTCCCCTCAGCAGTGGCGTTCATCGTGGTGATTATGACCTATTTGCCGTGTTTGGCAGCATCCGTTGTTTTTACCCGTGAAGCAGGGGGGATTAAATATTTCGGCTACTTGTTTCTCTTTACGACAATCGTAGCGTACACGCTGGCGTTTATTGCCTATCATCTGGCACTGTGGATGAGTTAACAACGCTTTTGGCGCCAGGGCTTGAAAAGGGAGAGAAAATTTACTGCCGAATATTGACCAACACTTTTCGCTCACATTGGCAATCCTCAAAATAGACCCAACGCTCTTCATATACGGGTGATTGATCTTCTTGAACACTGTATTGATCGTCTACGATAACCGTAGGCGAGTCAGTGTAGACAACGGCTGGCGATGGTGCATAAACGACAGGCTGTCTGGAAATGGTATACCCGATCATACTGCCAAAAATAAAGGGGACAATCCATCCACCGTGTCCCCCTCTTTCGTAATAATAATGGCTATGACCACCATTGCGTGCTTCAAGCGATCCTGCTAAAACGAAAGCTATGGTTGCGGCTAAAACTATTTTTTTCATCTGTAACTCCTTTAAAAACTAAACGTATTGGTTACTTTAATCTCTTTGAGCGGCTGATCACTTGTTTTAGCAATGTCTCTTCCGTGATATTTTGCATAGTTAGTGTACCCCGTAATGACCGTTTCGGTTTGTAGCTCATATTCGGTGAAACATCGGCGCACCGTTTGGTAGCTGGTTTGGGTATCGTTGCCGGCACTTTGTCCGATCATTGTCCCTACCGTGGCACCGCCGATTGTCGCCGCTACTTTGCCGCTTCCGCCGCCGATTTGATGTCCGAGGACACCGCCGATGATACCCCCTACAATACTACGCATAGTGGTGTTACCGCTGGGTTGTTGCTGTATGGCCGCTTGTTGATCCTGACATACTTCATGGGGAATTCTTTTGGTAATCACAGAATAGATAGGGGTAGAATGGGTAACGGGAACATACTCCACCTCATCCATATTGCTATAATCCGCCGCACAAACATTTAGGCTCAAGAGAACGATTAAACATAATTTTTTCATGCACAATCCTTTTTTTTTGATACCAATATTATCACATAAAAAAATTAATAGAGTGTTAGTGCAAAAAGTGGGATAATTTTTTGTAATCATTAACCCACACTTCGTTACAATAGCAGTATGAATAAAATATTAATGATAGAAGACGATCTCGAGCTTGCCGAGATATTAACCGAATTTTTAGAGCAGTATGATTTTCAAGTGACGACGGAAGATGATCCGTTCAAGGCATTGAGCATTTTGAAATTGGAAAAATTTGATGCGGTGATTTTGGATTTGACACTTCCGGGGATGGACGGGCTAGAAGTATGTGAAGCGATCCGTTCTCACCAGAATATCCCTATCATTATCTCCTCGGCACGCTCTGATGTGACCGATAAAATCAATGCGCTCGAACTGGGTGCCGATGATTATCTCCCGAAACCATACGATCCGAGAGAACTCGAAGCACGTATCCACTCTGTTTTGCGCCGTTACGATGCCGCGTCACAGGCAGCGGCTGAATCGATGAGCGATTTCAAGCTCGACGAGTCTGCAATGCAAATCAGCTACAAGGGGCGGGCGTTGGAGTTTACGAACGCGGAATACGGAATTTTAGCCCACATGATTAAAAAGCAAGGGTTGGTCGTTTCGCGCGAAGAATTGATACATAATGTTGCTGCCATCAACGAAGATTCGTCCAACAAGAGCATCGACGTGATGATGGGACGTATTCGTAACAAGCTGGGGGATAAAGCCCTGATCGAATCAATCCGTGGAATAGGCTATAAGCTTCTTAAATAATGATAAAACGAAACGGTGTTTTTTTTACGGTATTGTTTGCTTTTGTAGTGACTGTTGGGAGTGTGAGCTACACGTTTTTTCAGCTCTATCATAGTAACCGCACCAAGCACATAGATAACCTTTTTACCAAATATGCACTTATTTCTCAAATATATCATACTTTTTTACTGAAACAAATTTCTTTCCCTCTATTAGAAGCCAATCTGGCCGTTTATGATTTGTATGTGATTGATGAAGCATCAGGATTTTATCCGATTACCAAACATGCAACGCTGTTAAAAGAGGAGGGTGCACAAGCTGTGGAAGCAACGCAGCACATTTCATTCGAAGCACCCTATCAAAATTTCATTGTCAGCCAAATTTATGCACGTATGCTTCAATACAATGGGAAAATTTATTTTTGGATTCAATCGGATCACAACTCGATACTCTTGGAAGATCGAAAGATGCAGCCCTATACCCCTTCTAGTTTGATCTATGCCTACGCGACTATTTTGATTATTTTACTCTTCTCGTTTGGTTTGATTGTCTACAAACTGGCTCCGCTACGTCGTCTTCGCCGTCAAATTGCCCGTTTTGGAGAGGGAAATATGGGTGTGCGATTTCATACCAAGGGAACCGATGAGATTGCCCTTATCGCCAATGAGCTTGAAAGCACACAAAATAAAATCCGTTCTCTGATCGAGTCACGAACCCTTTTTTTACGCAACATTATGCACGAACTTAAAACCCCTATTGCCAAGGGGAGGATTGTTACGACGATGATAGATGATGAGAAACAGCGCGGACGATTTGTCAGCATTTTCGAGCGGTTAGAATCGTTGATCGGAGAGTTTGCCCTGATCGAAGAGATCAGCTCTGGAAATCAGCACGTAGAGAAACAAGAGTACCGCCTGATCGATATTATTGATGGAGCAATCGACAGCGCTATGGTCGAATATGAGTCGGTAGAGAGCCATATTGATGCGTCGGTGAAAATTACCGTTGATTACAACCTTTTTATGACAGCAGTTAAAAATATGATTGACAACGGTATCAAATATTCTCCCGAAAAAAAGATATCCATTATGATGGAAGGAAATAAAATTCTTTTTTGTAACTATGGGGAACCTCTCAAAAAACCGCTCCACTATTATATTGAGCCTTTTACCAAAGAGCAGCCGACAAAAGACAGTTTCGGATTGGGGCTCTATATTGTCGATGCTATTTTACGTGAGCATGATTATCTCTTGGCATACGAGCGGCGGCACGATGTGACTTGTTTTATTTTTGTCCCCATAAAAACACCTAAAAGGAAATAATCTTGCCCCTTTTCCAAAAATCCATTTCTCGTTTGTATACGTCTTCGTTAGGAATGAAAACTTGTTCTTTCGCAGTCTCTGGAGCTTGCGCGAGAACAGGGACAGTGGAGAATTGATATGAGTAAACGATGCACAATCATTTTTATTATAGGGATTATTTCAATATCAATAATGATCTTTTGCAATATTTTAAAAATCGAAATCGGGTTGAGTTTTTTGACTTCAACAATTGCATCGTATATTGCATATCAGCAATACTTAACTTCAAAATCAAAATTAAAATTGGACTTATTTGAAAAACGGTACAAAGTTTATGAGGCAACAAGAACTTTTTTAAATACGATACTTTCTCGGCAAAAATACACACAAGAAGATTTAAATGTATTTTTTGTTGCAACGAGCGATTGCGAAATGTTATTCGGGCGTAATACTTCGGATTATCTAAAAGAAATCAGAACAAAAGCTGAAAAGATGATGCTAGCAAAAGAGGAGATGCTTAATTCTGATTTCGATACAGAAGAAAGAAAATTATACATGCTAGAAGAACAAGAAAACCGATATTGGCTTGATGATCAAATCATAGGGGGAAAAATGAATGCTATATTTAAGCCACATATTGACTTCTCAAACATTAGGAGCTAGTTCAAAAAGCAAAAATGGCAACATATGGACAAGCTGAATTAAAATGAGCAAACGATATGAGGGAGAAAATAAATGAGCAATATTACTACCACGCAAAAGTATGAACAGCTATTAGGAACTATCTCGTCAGCTTATGAACTAGGACGAGTACGTGCGGTCAATGCCGTTAATGCTGAGCTGGTACGCACATATTGGATAATCGGACAATACATCGTCGAATTCGAGCAAGCTGGAATGCAAAAAGCAGATTATGGCAAGGGGCTCTTAGAACAACTTAGCCGTGACTTGACATTGCAGCATGGCAGAGGCTTTAGTCGTAGCAATCTTATCCGATTTCGCCAATTTTATCTCGTGTATCCAATTAGTGCGACAGTGTCGCACATATTGGGATGGTCGCATATCGTAGAGCTTTTGAAGATTGAGAACGATCTTGAACGGGAGTTTTACGAGAAACAAACAGTGAGTGAAAATTGGTCGGTTCGAGAACTGCAACGACAAAAAGAAAGTGCATTGTTTTTACGTTTGAGTATGGGAAAAAACAAACAAGAGATTCTTGATCTCTCCAAAAACGGTCAAATCATCGAGAAGCCTACCGATATTTTGAAAGACCCTTATATCTTTGAGTTTTTGAAAATTCCTGAGCCTTATCATATCGCTGAAACTCAACTAGAAAGTTTGTTATGCGATAATCTACAAACCTTTTTGCTTGAACTCGGTAAGGGATTTACATTCGTCGGACGGCAATACCGTGTTACTCTCAACAATACTCACTACAAAGTAGATTTGGTGTTTTATCATAGGATTTTGAGATGCTTTGTCTTGATCGACCTCAAAATCAATGAAGTCAAACACCATGACATCGGACAGATGAATATGTATTTGGGATACTTTGCGAATGAACAAAATATCGAGGGAGATAATCCTCCTATCGGTATTATTTTGAGCAAAGATAAAGATGAACTACTAGTTGAATATGCAACATACGGGATGAATAGCCAACTCTTCGTTCAAAAATATCAGCTTTATCTTCCTAATCAAGAAGAGCTTCGGCGTGAGATTGAAGAGGTTTTGAATGGTGAAGAGATAATAGGAAAATCGGGACAGGCTGAATTACAATGAACAAAAAATCAAAAGGAAATAATAAATGAAAGAAATACTGATTACAAACGACGATGGATATGAATCGGTTGGGCTGCTTGCACTCATAGAAGCACTAAAAGATTTGGGACATATTACGGTGGTCGCCCCCTCAACCGAAAAATCGGCGTGCGGACACTCACTCACCTTAAACCGACCGCTTAGTTTTATCGGCGTTGGGGATGATTTTTACAAACTGGATGACGGAACCCCCAGCGATTGTATCTATCTCGCCCTTCATTCGCTGTTCGAAGATCGTAAACCCGATCTTATCATCAGCGGAATTAACAAAGGTTCCAATATGGGTGAGGATATCACCTACTCAGGGACGGCAGCCGGAGCGATGGAGGGAGTATTGCAGGGCATCCCCTCCATCGCGATTTCCCAAGTGATGGATTTTACCCAGCCGATGGGGGATTTTGTATTGGCAGCCAAAGCGATCCGTGTTCTTGTCGAAAAAATATTTGCGGGAGAGTTTCCTCTGAACGAGCGGGAATTTTTAAACGTCAATATCCCCTACGATGCTGAAGAATTAGAATTTATGGTTACCTACGCCGGATATCGTTATTATGGAAACGATGCCCATCTTCACCGGAATCCCCGTGGGATGGAATATTATTGGCTGGGACTGCACCCACTTGACTTTAAAGCGAGAGATAATCGCCAAGGGCTATGCGATTTTGAGGCGATTGTGCAGGGAAAGGTGTCGATTACCCCTGTCAAGCTCGATATGAGTGCGTACAAATCGATGGAAAAATTACGGAATTGGCTGTGAGAAACACACGAACCAAGCTTGTTTTTGGCGAAGAGACGTTTACCCGACTGCAAAACGCTAAAATTCTCCTTTTGGGTGTCGGAGGGGTGGGGAGTTTTTGTCTCGACTGTCTCTACCGCTCTGGGGTACGTCATATCACAATTGTCGATTTCGACCGCTACGACCTCTCCAACCAAAACCGCCAGATGCACTCGGAAACGCATGAGGGGGAGCTCAAAGTAGAAGCGTTAAAAACACACTACCCTGAAGTGATTTCTATCGCGGAGAAAATTACCCCTGAGTGGGTTGAAGCATTTGATTTTGAACCCTACGATTTGGTGCTGGATGCGATCGATGATCTACGTGCCAAGATAGCCGTGATTGAAAAATGTTATCCAAAACTGATCAGCGCGGTAGGTTCGGCGAAACGACTTGACCCGACAAAAGTTGAAATACGCCCTCTAAAAAAAACTGAAGGTGACCCCTTCGCCTCCAAGCTACGATATGAATTGCGCAAACGCAATTTTAAAGGCGATTTTCCGTGTATCTGCAGCAGTGAACACCCTTGTATCAAAGAAAAGGGTAGCTTTGTGGGAGTCACGGGGGCGTTTGGATTGGCGATGTGCTCATTGGCACTGAAACGGATAGGAGCAATCTCGTAACCTTCATGTTACCTAATTATTTTATACTCACGCTATGGAACCTTTACACGCCCTTTATACCCACTACTTTAATGTATTAGATGTTGCTTTTCAGCCGATTGTTGATATACACTCGGGGGCGATTTTCGGAGTCGAAGCATTACTGCGCGGAACGGATACTCTGGGCTTTGAGACAATACACTCTTTTTTTGATCGTCTGCATGAGGACAGTGTTCTCTACACGTTTGATCTACGTTTGCGCGAAAAAGTCGTTGCAAAGTTTTGCACGATTCCGGACTATCAAAATCTGAAGCTTTTTTACAACCTTGATAATCGTCTGTTAGAGATGTCCGATTTTTCAAAAGGGAATACCTCTCGCATTCTGGGGCGTTACGGCCTCGATCATAAAACAATGGTATTTGAACTCTCTGAACGCAACGAGATTGTGAATATTGACCATTTTACGCAGCTGATGCGTCACTATGAGCACGAAGGCTTTTGCGTCGCAATCGATGATTTCGGTGTAGGACAATCGGGCTATAAGCTCTTGTACCATTGCACCCCTAATATCATCAAAATCGACCGCTTCTTTTTAAGTTCGATCGACAAAGACGCCAAGAAAAAGCTTTTGGTGCGTCATATCGTTCAGCTCGCCACGCTGATGGGAAGCCGTGTGATTGCTGAGGGTGTGGAAACAGAAGAGGAATTGCGTGCCTGCAAAGAGGTAGGGTGCCATTTGGTGCAGGGGTATTTCGTACAGCGTCCTACCCTTGTGTCCACCGATATACACCAAAAATACACTCATGTTTCAGGTGAATTTCTAATCGATAAGCGCTCTAAAAGCGATCAAAATATTATTATAAAACGGATTGAACCTCTTAAGCCGATTGTTATCGGAGAGAGTATGGAATCGTTGCTGGATCTGCTAAAGCAAGACGAAAAGCAGTTTTTTGTCCCGGTGGTCGATACCCAGCACCATCCAATAGGGATTATTCATGAGCATCGTCTCAAGTCGTTGATATATTCTCCGTATGGTCGGGCCTTGATACAGAATCTTTCCTCCAACTGTTCAACACTGGAAACCTACATCGAACACATCCCGATCGTCGATTTGACGTTGCCGCTTGAAACGATTGTGGAGCTTTTCTCCCTCTCTCAAAATGCCCCGGGGGTTTTGGTCATTGAATCGTCCAAATATATCGGGTATCTGAGTGCTCGTGAGATGATTGAGGTGATTCATGAGCGTAATCTGATCCGTGCGCGTGATGAAAATCCGCTCACGCGGTTGCCGGGTAATTTTATGATTAACGAGTACATTGCCCATACGTTCGAGATGAAATATGACGCGGTGTTATGCTATTTCGATTTTGACCATTTTAAACCGTATAACGACTATTACGGATTTCGTAACGGTGATCGGGTGATCTTGTTGTTTGCCGATTTGATGCGCAAGTGTATTTCTCAAGAGTATTTCAAAGGGCATATCGGCGGGGATGATTTTTTTGTAGGGATTCTTTTGGATGAAACCAATACGTTTGAGAAGGTATCCGGTGACATTGAAGCATTGGTTCGTAAATTTGGAGACGATGTACGTGAATTTTATGACGCTAAAGACAGAGAACGCAATTGTATTGTTACCGAAGATCGCTTTGGGGAAAAAAGAGAATTCAAACTGCTGAGCGTCAGTGCCGTTGTGGTGCATGTTGGTGCTGGAACGACGATACGCTCTGCAGAACAACTCAATCAACTCTTTGCTCTTGAAAAAAAACATGCTAAACATGCTGCCAACCATATTGCAATCATCAATATCTAGTTTTGGTATAATGGCTCATTAGATTTTATTGGAGCATAACGTGGAGCAAAAAGAACCCATGACAAAATACGGGTTTCAGCGTCTAGCAAATGAGCTGAATACCCTCAAAAATATCGACTTGCCAGAGGTTAATGCAGAGATTGAACGTGCCAAAGAGTACGGCGATTTAAAAGAAAACTCCGAATATCACGCAGCGCGTGAAAAACAGGCCTTTATAGGAACCCGCATCGCTGAACTCGGAGAGGTGATTTCGCGTGCGCAAATCGTCGATCCAAGCGAACTCGAACACGCTCGTATCAGTTTTGGTTCCACCGTCGTGTTGTCTAATCTTGATAACGACGAAGAGGTGACGTATACCATCGTCGGCGGATGCGAGAGTAATCCTGCACGCGGCCTTATCTCCTTCAATTCTCCTCTTGCCAAGCAGCTTTTAGGACGAGAAGAGGGGGATGAGATTAACGCGAAGCTCCCCGGAGGCGTTAAAAATTTCGAGGTGCTAGAGGTCAAATATCAGGAGATTGTCTTTGAATCTCATTAATGTAGGAATCATCGGTGTTAGTGGC
Organism: Sulfuricurvum sp.; assembly: GCA_036821965.1. Lineage (GTDB taxonomy): Bacteria > Campylobacterota > Campylobacteria > Campylobacterales > Sulfurimonadaceae > Sulfuricurvum. Next base: position 88,095 of record DAISIO010000002.1, on the reverse strand, counting down.
TATACGGGTTTAGAACTTGTAAAAATGCTCATTAACCATCCGATTTTCACCCTTACGTACTGTGCCAACACGGAGGGTGAAACAACACTCTGTGAACTTCATCCGGCACTTTTGGGCGTATCCGATATGGGGGTTGAAAAAGTTGACTTCGACCGTGCATCATCATCTTGTGAACTCGTTTTTTTAGCACTTCCTCATAAAACAGCGATGAATGCCGCAAAAGAATTGTTGAAACGGGGGGTGAGAATCGTTGATCTTTCCGCCGATTATCGCCTCACTTCCGAGAATTACGAAGCCTTTTATTGTGAGCATGAAGACAGTGAAAACTTAGAACATGCGGTCTATTCGATTCCCGAACTACATGGAGATAGTGCCAAGGGTGCGCGTCTTATCGCCAATCCTGGATGTCATGTGACGGCAAGTTTGATGGCATTAGCCCCTTTTTTGAAACATATTGACCTCTCGAGTCCAATCTTTATCGATTCCAAAACAGGTGTGTCGGGTGCGGGAAAATCTCCCTCTTCGGGTGTCCATTATGTGAGTGTCAATGACAACATCAACTGCTACAACATCATCAAACATCGCCATGCCATCGAGATAGAACAGCATGCGTCGTCGTTGTGCGAGGGTGACGTTCATGTCACATTTGTCCCCTCTCTTGTTCCGATGACGAGGGGGATGCTTGCGTGTGTCTATGCAACGTTAACATCCGATTGCGATCCTCTTGCGGTGATGGAGCAGTTTTATGCAGGGAAACCTTTTGTCCGTATCCGTAATGCACCACCGCATACCAAAATGACTTCAGGAACCAATTTTGCCGATGTGTATGCCGCCCGCCATGGTAATGCTTTGGTGGCGATATGTGCGATCGATAATCTCATGCGTGGGGCCAGTTCGCAGGCAGTAGTGAATGCAAACTTGATGATGGGGCTTCCCCAAGAGATGGGGATACCCAAGATTTCGTATGTCCCTTGATACTCTTCATGAAGGGGCGATACTCGTTGCCGATTCGCATTACGCTACGTGGCGAACCTCCTTTACCGATTTTTTGTGTGCCATAGAGGAGGGTAAAATTCATACCCCTCAGCTTATTTTGATGGGGGATAACTTTGACCTCCTTTTTGGTCCCGTTGCTCAGACGCTACGTCTTAATCAACAAGGAATCGAGTGTCTCAACCGCCTCTCGTTAAAAATTCCCATCATCTATCTCGAAGGGAATCATGACTTTCAACTCTCCGCTGTGTTTCCTAATATTAGGGTGATTGATCGTCCCCATCAGCCTCTGATAATGTATCATAACGGTTCACGCATCGCTTTGTTGCATGGGGATATCGGTGTCTCTTTGGGGTATAGAATATATACGGCATTGATCCGAAATCGTGTCATCCTTTATGGGTTAAATATCCTTAATGAAAAATTTGGCGGATTTATCATCAATACACTGATTGAGCAGATGCAGCGGAAAAATCATTGTAAAAAAATTGAAAATTTTGAGTCCATTGCCATGCGTCATGCGGGAGCAGAGTGGACGTTGGGGTGCGATACGGTGATCGAGGGGCATTATCATCAAAACCGCACCTTTGTGCAGGATACATTTACCTATTGGAATCTGGGTGCTTTTGCTTGCAATGAAAGAGTTTATAGTGTAAAATCGTCCCAAAATAAGACTATTTTGGAAGAAATTATCTTTCATAAGGAGCCCAAATGAAGGGACACGGAGACGTCTTAAAAGTCGGCAGTAATGAGATGGAATTGGTCGATTTTCGGATTTTTAAGCGTGAAAGTGATGAGATCTATGAAGGAATTTATGGGATCAATGTTGCCAAAGTACGTGAAATCATCCGTCTCCCAATGCTTACGGAACTGCCGGGGACACCCTCATTTATCGAGGGGATTTTTGATCTACGCGGCGTAGTGATACCTGTTGTCAATCTTGCCAAATGGATGGGGATAGAAGCGCCTGAGGAGATGGAGCGTAATGCTCGCGTCATTATTACAGAGTTTAATAACATCCAGATCGGATTTGTGGTGCATGAGGCAAAACGGATTCGCCGCATCAATTGGAAAGATATTGAGCCTGCATCGTTTATCGATAGCAGCACGGACGGTTCCAAAGTGACGGGGGTAACGCGCATCGAGGACGATAATGTTTTATTGATTTTAGATTTGGAAAGCGTTGTGCAGGAGTTGGGGCTCTATCAACCAGCCAGCGCCACATTGAATGAGTACAAAAGCATTTTTGAGGGATTCGTGTTACTTCTCGATGACAGCTCAACGGCACGACGTATTCTCAAAGAGGCGTTAGAGCTTATGGGTTTTCATGTAATCGAGGGGAGTGATGGAGAACAAGGTCTCCATATTTTGGAAGAACTGTATGAAAAGTATGGAGATGACCTTTCTTTACATTTGCGTCTGATTGCTTCTGATGTTGAAATGCCGCGAATGGACGGATTTCATTTTGCAGCATGCGTCAAAGCCGATCCAAGGTATAAAATGATCCCTATAGTTTTTAACTCCTCTATTAGTGATCATTTCAGTGAAAGGCGCGGACATGAGGCAGGTGCAGAGGCGTATTTGGTCAAATTCGATTCAAATTTATTTTACGATGAAGTGGCACGTGTTGTACGTGCGCATATTCAATAGGGGGCTGTGATGGATGAATTTGAAGAGATATTACAAGATTTTTTAATAGAAGCGTTTGAGCTGATCGAACAGCTTGACCAAGATTTAGTGGAGTTGGAAACACGTCCGGAAGACTTGGAATTACTCAACCGTATTTTTCGCGTTGCCCATACAATCAAAGGTGCCAGTTCTTTTTTGAACTTTGATATCCTTACCCATTTAACCCACCATATGGAAAATTTGCTCAATATGGCTCGCCATGGGGATTTGATTATAGACCCCAATGTAATGGATGTCATTCTCGAATCGATCGATCTTATGAAAGCGTTGTTGGTGCGTATACGAGACAGCGGTTCAGATGCCGGATTGGAAGTTCTTGGGTGTGTGGAGCGGCTGGACGCCGTTGCAAACGGAGAGGTTGCAGAGGCTGCGAGTGAGCCGCTTGTGGAAATTGTAGAAACAGCTACCGATGAGATCGATTATTCGCAAATGAGCGATGAGGAAGTGGAAGCGGAGATAGAGCGATTGCTGGCAGAAAAAAATGCCGAGGCTGCTGCAAAACGTTCAAACACAACAAAGCAACCAACCATAGAGATAGAGAAAGAGGAACCTGATTATAGTTCTATGAGCGATGAGGAAGTCGATGCGGAGATAGAGCGGTTAATTCTCGAAAAACAAGCCGAGGATGCCACAAAACGCTCTTCAAAACAAGCGGTTCCTGTCACTCCTGTCACTCCTGTCACTCCTGTCACTCCTATCGTTGTCCCTGTGCCGCAGCCTAAACCTGTTGCTGCAACACCCGCACCCGCACCGCGTAAAAGTGAGCCTAAAGAAGAGGGAGAGTCTAAAAGCGGCGGGACAGTAGAACAAACGATTCGTGTCGATGTCAAACGGTTAGATCATTTGATGAATCTTATCGGAGAACTTGTATTGGGTAAAAACCGTCTGATTAAAATCAACGATGACGTAGAAGAGCGATACGAAGGGGAAGCCTTTCTTGAAGAGCTCAACCAAGTGGTTTCGATCGTCTCTCTCGTTACGACCGATTTGCAGATTGCCGTTATGAAAACACGGATGCTCCCTATCGGTAAAGTGTTTAATAAATTTCCCCGTATGATACGAGACCTCTCTCGAGAACTCAATAAAAAAATCGAGTTGGAAATAGCGGGCGAAGATACGGAACTTGACAAGTCGATTGTTGAAGAGATCGGCGATCCGCTGGTTCATATTATACGAAATTCATGCGACCATGGAATCGAAACCCCGGAAATACGTTTAGCTGCCGGTAAAGATGAAACGGGAACCATTCATCTTAAAGCGTATCATGAAGGGAACCATATCGTTATCCAAATTATTGATGACGGTAAAGGTCTTGATGCAGAAATGCTTAAAATGAAATCGATTGAAAAAGGGATCATCACCGAAAAAGAAGCCGATCTTATGTCGGAAAAAGAGGCATTCGGTCTTATCTTCCGTCCCGGTTTTTCAACGGCTGCTCAGGTTACCAGCGTTTCAGGACGCGGTGTGGGGATGGACGTTGTTAAAACCAACATTGAAAAGCTCAACGGGATGATCGATATCGATTCTGAAGTGGGTCGCGGAACATCGATGAAGCTTAAAATTCCATTGACTCTCGCCATTATCCAAGCACTGCTCGTCGGCGTTCAAGAGGAGTATTATGCGATACCGTTGGCATCTGTTTTAGAGACGGTACGCATTAGTAAAGACGATATTTATACGGTAGAGAACCGTTCAGTAATGCGTCTTCGTGATGAGGTTTTATCTCTCGTACATATCGGAGATATCTTCGAGGTAGAGCGTGTCTTTGATAATAGTGAACATGCGTATGTCGTTGTCCTTGGACTCGCAGAGAGCAAGATTGGTCTCATTGTCGATACCTTGATCGGTCAAGAAGAGATTGTTATCAAATCCCTCGGAGAGTATCTAAAAGGGATTGAGGGGATTGCAGGAGCGACCATTCGCGGAGATGGCGGCGTAACCTTGATTGTGGATGTTGCGGCATTGATGCAGATGGCAAAATCGGTCAAATCAACGGTAGGAAATACGGGCAAAGAGGTCAAAAAAATCGGTGTTAAAAGCACTCCAAGTGATTATTGCGTCATGGTGGTGGATGATTCCAAGACCGATCGTACTATTATGCGCAAATCGCTTGAATCTATGGGCATTACTCTTGTCGAAGCAGTCGATGGTGTTGAAGCTCTTGGTATTTTGAAGCAAGGGGAGCATTTCTTTGATGCGATGCTCATTGATATCGAGATGCCGCGTATGGATGGGTATACCCTTGCTGCAGAAATCAAAAAATACAACAAATACAAAAACCTCCCGTTGATTGCGGTGACATCACGAAGCGGCAAAGCCGATAGGATGCGAGGGGTTGAATCGGGCATGGTGGAATATATCACCAAGCCGTATTCACCCGATTATTTGATGAATGTTGTTAAACGTAATATTAAATTCAATGAGGGGCTATAGTCATGAGTGAAAAATTGCAACAAATTATCAACAAACAAAACAGAGCCCTTGTCGGAGATGATAAAAAGATTGATGAAGTGATACAGCTAGTAGGTTTCATCGTCGGTGAGGAAGAATTTTCGATTCCCATCTTGAGCATACAAGAGATTATCAAGCCGATTCCATGGACACGTGTGCCTCAAACCCCCTCGTATATTTTAGGAGTCTTTAACCTTCGCGGTTCGGTGATTCCTCTGATTGATTTACGTTCGCGGTTTGGTTTGGAAGTGCAAAAACATACAGAGGAGACCCGTTTTATTGTTATGAAAAGCGGGGATGATGTTGCGGGATTTGTCATTGATCGCTTGACAGAGGCGATTCGGATGCCAAAACATGACATTGGACCTGCACCTGAAACCATTTCAGAAGCAGAGAGTATGATTGATGGTGTGGGCAAACAAGCAGATCGTATTGTGACGATTTTAAAAGTACATAAATTGCTTGAGCGGAATTTTTGATTTGAACGAAATACATTATAAAGATAGACGGCAAAAACTTCTAAACAGCATAGAGGAGGGGGTCGTACTTCTCTCTTCTGCTCCTAACAAAACCCGTTCCAACGACACCCAATACCCTTACCGACAAAACAGTGATTTTTATTATTTATGCGGATTTGAAGAAGCCAATAGCGTATTGATTTTAGTAAAAACACGTGAATCGACGCGTACTCTTTTGTACGTCGAACCGCACAGTGAAGAGTTCGCATTGTGGAATGGTGCGCGTCTTGGGGTTGAGGGGGCGATGAAACGCTTTAAAGTCGATGAAGTGCATAGTATGCTCGAATACCCTAATCACATCAAAGAAATTTTGCGCGAACACACGGCCCTTTATATTGATTTTTTTGATGACTCAATCTCCTTAAAATTGGCACAAGAAAGTGCAAAAGAGTTGCGAGAGACGCGTGGAGTCAAGAGAACCATCCGTTCTCTTCATGATGTTACTTATTTTATCCGCTCACAGCGTCTTATCAAATCACCAGAAGAGATTGAAGAAATACGCCATGCACTAGCGTTGACGACGCTAGCCCATCATGAGGCAATGAAACAGTGTAAAAGCGGATTACGTGAGTTTGAACTGCAAGCGTCAATAAGCTATATTTTTCTCTCTAACGGTGCGATGTCAGAAGCATACGGTGCGATTGTGGCCGGAGGGAACAATGCCAACACACTCCATTACATTGATAATCGTGACGTTTTAAAAGAGGGTGATTTAGTCCTCATAGATGCGGCGTGTGAATGGGAACTATACGCCAGTGATATTACCCGTACCTTTCCCGTCAACGGAAAATTCAGTGAAGCACAGAGAAATGTATATGAAAAAGTTCTCGATGTCCAACTGCGGGTTATTGAGGCGATGAAGCCGGGGGTAAAACGTGATTGGCTTCAGACGTACAGCGAAGAGTTACTCACTCAGGCATTGATTGATTTAGGAATTTTAAGCGGTGATAGAGAGGCTTTGATGGAAGCCAAATCCCATAAAAAATATGCTCCCCATGGAATCGGTCACTGGATGGGGCTGGATGTCCACGATCCGTGTCCGTATGTTGATGATGCCGGTGAGAGTCTGGTATTTGAAGCAGGAATGGTGATGACAATCGAACCGGGAATCTACATCCGAGCCAATGATGAGAGTGTGCCGGAAAAATATCGCGGTATCGGTATCCGTATCGAAGATGATATTCTCATTACCGAAGAGGGGTGTGAAAATCTCTCTTCGGCGATTGTTAAAACGGTTGATGAGATTGAAGCGATGTGTCAGTTATAGCTATAACTCCACCCGCTCAACCCGTCTTTCGCCTCTTTAAACCCTTCTGAATCCCCTAAAAAATCGATAATGTGCATCAAAGTCCACGGAATCGTATTGGCCTCTACATCGTCGATGATATGTCGGGGCATGAGTGTCTCTTGAGGGGTACGAGCAAAGGCGATCCGCTCAAGGTTGCTGAGAACATGGCTGGTTTGGGTGATGCCGTATTCTTGGCAAAATTTTGCCAATAATTGCTCTTTGATAGCGTCAGGAATAACATCCGATGTATTCAAAAAAATACTAAAATGCAATGGAAGTTTAGGCGCACTCAACAGTGATGGTGCTGCCATAATGATATACTCAACATTTTGGAGATGGTCTTGAATCTCGCGTTTTGAGAGATAAGTTTTGATCTCGAGGGGTTTGGCTTCAAAGGACTTTTGCATTATTATTTTCCATTTAGTATTTTTTCAATCAAGGCTGTGATCCCGATATGCAGATTATAGTTACGAATCGGAAAGTCGATAGTCTCATCGACTAGATTGACAGAATAGCCACTGAGATATTTTCCTAACAGCTCCAAATCGACAGGCGAATAGGTTTGCGTTGTAATTTTGGTTCGCATGAGCTTTTCGTTCTCGTTGCTTTTGGCGAGAGTAAAAGCAAGGGTTTTAAGACTCATCAGATCACTCCAGCGCAAGAAAAGGGGAGGGGTTAACTCCGCAGCAGGGTTTCCCTCCGGATCAAAAAGGAGATTTTGCTCTCGCAACGGAATCAATACACTGAGAATCGCTTCACAATAAGGAAGCGTTTTCTGGGCCCAAAAAGGAGCTTCGTCGAGACGTTCAAGCGTTGCTGCAAGCGCACCCATAATAGCGTTCGAATCGCCTGTTTTGAACAAAGTGGAGATGGAGTATAAAATCATTGTTTCCCCCTAAATTTATGCAACTGTAACCTTTTTTGCATAACACTTCTATTATGAGACTATTTTACACACAACCTTACAGTAAAAGAGCAATTAGTGAATGAAAAGGCCAGACAGTTAGATCTATTTAAAAACTTTACGCTTGATTTTTTTTGTATATAATTGTTTAATTTAAATATGTTTTCATCTTTTGTGTGTCATCCTCATAAATGTTTTTTTTAATAAAGAAAAACAATGTTTCAGACATGAATATCTATAAATAAAGGAAACGGTCATGAACAGAAGAAATTTTCTATATTCATTCTCTTTTACGGCGGCGGCAATTATTATTGGAGGATGTGAAAAAGACTCAAAAAATAATGGCGATACAGTGAAAAAATTCAATGAAAGTCAAAAATTACCGTCAAAACTTTCAAAAAATGAAACAGCCGGTACATTCAAACCTTTTACGCAAGAGTTAAAAATTCCAAAAGAGATTAATTTTGAAACTATCGCAAAAGGAAAATTCAATGCACAAAAAAGTCTAGTTGCTATTTACAAAGATAAAAAAACAGAAGTTTTAACCTATCAAGGTGAGTTGCCAAACCCTACTATCCGTATAAAAAAAGGGGATAATTTTGAACTTGATTTTACAAACAGTCTTGAAAAAGAAACTATTATTCATTGGCATGGATTAATCGTACCTGAAAAGATGGACGGACACCCAAAAGATGCTATCAGCACTCAAGCAACAAAAGAGTACAAGTACAAAATCAACCAAAAAGGGGGGACATTTTGGTACCATGCTCACCCTCACGGTAGAACGGGAGAGGAGATATATTATGGACTGGCAGGTCTTTATATCGTAGAAGATGAAGATGAAAAAAAGTTACATCTTCCCTCAGGCGAGTTTGAGCTGCCGCTTATCATACAGGATAGGAGATTTGATAAAAAAGGAAATCTTATCTATAAAGAAATAGAACTGGACAATAATGGAGTCTTAGGCGACGTCGTTTTGGTAAATTCTACCCCTTTTCCCTACAAAAACGTAAAGAACACAAAGTATCGACTCAGAATCCTTAACAGTTCAAGTGCGAGAACGTACAGACTTGCATTTGAAGGAATTGAAAGTTTTGCACTCATAGGAACAGACGGCGGACTGCTTGAAAAGCCAATAATTCTAAAAGATATATTGATTGCGGTTGCAGAGCGCATAGATATAATCATAGATTTCAAAGATAAAAAAATCGGTGATACCGTAACACTAAAAACGCTCGGTTTTAAAGAAGCCAGCAATTTTGCAACAAATGAAAAATATCCGAATTTTGGCGCCAAAATGGATATTATGAAGTTTAAAGTTACACAACAATCAACAAATAACACTGCAAAGCTTCCAAGAAAGCTCTCGAGTATTCTAAAAATGAAAGAGTCTGATGCGTCTAAAACCCGAACTATTACAATGGAGATTATAGAGGGCGGTATTTGGACTTTAAACAAAAAACCTTATGATATGGAGAGGGTTGATGAGCGAGTAAAGCTAGGGTCAACAGAAATTTGGGAGATAAAAAATACAGCGCACATGGCACACCCGTTTCACATACATGGGGTACATTTTCAAATACTGGATAGAACAAGTAAAATAGATTTTCCCACAGACAAAGGATGGAAAGATACGGTACTTGTTATGCCGGTAGAAACGGTTCGTATTATAATGAAATTTACAATGCCCGGACTATTTATTTTCCACTGTCATATTCTTGAACATGAAGATCATGCTATGATGGCAAATTTTTTAGTGGAGTAAAAACTTCTCTAAACAATAAATAAAGGATAAGCTTATGGACAAAGGTTGGGTAACCAATATAATTTCGTTGGGACTCGTAGGAAGTTCATATACATTTAGCGGCATGGGTGCGGATATAATGCGAAGTGCAGGGCTTTTTGCTCTCTCGGGGGCGGTGACCAATCAGCTTGCTATTCACATGCTTTTTGAGAAAATACCGTTTTTATACGGCTCTGGAATCATTATAGATCGTTTTGAATCGATTCGTGCAGCATTAAAAGCGCTTATTATGGAACAGTTCTTTACTCCCGAAAAAATCGAATCGTTTGTGGCATCGCAAGAGCGTACCATTGATTTGGCTCCGATCATCGAGCAAACTGATTTTACCCCTGCTTACAACGCATTGGTACGCAGTGTGATGGATTCGAGTTTGGGGGGGATGTTGGGGATGTTTGGGGGTGAAGCGATTATTGGTAAGCTCAAAGAGCCGTTTTTGGAGAAAATTAAAGCCTCTACGATTGAAATATCTCAAAGTGAATCGTTTATGAATGCGCTCAATGACCATTTACATCAAGGGAGCGGTCATTTAGCCGATACGATAGGGGATATCGTAGAGTCTCGTTTAGCTGAACTTACACCGATAATGATAAAAGAGATGCTTCATGGACTTATGAAGGAGCATTTAGGATGGCTTGTTGTGTGGGGTGGAGTGTTTGGCGGTTTAATCGGAGTGGTTTCATCGTTGCTACCCTAGTGTTCATTATTTCGTGTCAAATACGGTACGACAAAATACTTGACATTAAGTGACTCAAAGTATTATAATCATCGCAACTCAACGATAAGGATTTAATGATGCAAAAAATTTTTGAAAAACTAACACACCAAATGACAGAGATGATCGAGTCGTCAATTTCTCTAGCATTACACAATAAAAACAGTGAAGCAGAACCGATCCATTTTCTATGGGCATTACTTGCGAACAGTAACTCACCGCTCAATCAAGCGCTTATGCAAATGAATGTGGATAAAACAGCCATCGAACTTGATGTTAAAAGTGTTGCCAATAAGCTCACAAGTTCATCGAGTGTGACCAAAGAGAGTATCCGTTTGTCGCGTGATTTTGTTCGTTCCCTAGAACGTGCATCCGCTGAAATGGCGGTGAACGGAGATTCTTTTATCGCTATAGATACGTTCTTGATAGGAAATCTTAATAACTCCCCTTTTAAAGAGATTTTAGAGCGGTATGTCAATGTATTTGAATTACGTAAAACATTTGAAACAATGCGTGCAGGACAAAAAATTGAGTCTCAAAGTGCCGATGAAAACTTGGAGAGTCTTTCAAAATACGGGATTGATTTGAACCGCGAAGCGATTGATGGGAAACTCTCTCCGGTTATCGGTCGAGATGAAGAGATTAGTCGTATGATGCAAATATTAATCCGTAAAACAAAAAATAATCCGATTCTTTTAGGGGAACCTGGGGTTGGTAAAACCGCTTTGGTAGAGGGGCTTGCGCAGCGTATTGTAAATAAGGAAGTCCCTTTGAGTCTACAAAACAAACGGGTGGTAGCGCTTGATATGAGTGCTTTGATTGCAGGAGCAAAGTACCGTGGTGAGTTCGAAGATCGTCTGAAAGCGGTGATTTCTGAGGTAAAAAAGAATGGGAATATTATCCTCTTTATCGATGAAATTCACACGATCGTAGGGGCAGGAGCAGCCGAGGGATCGATGGACGCGGCCAATATCCTCAAGCCCGCACTCGCTCGCGGTGAACTTCACACGATTGGGGCAACGACACTTAAAGAGTATCGTAAATATTTTGAAAAAGATGCTGCCCTACAACGCCGTTTTCAGCCCATATCGGTCGATGAGCCAAGCGTTAACCAAACATTGCAAATTTTACGTGGACTCAAAGAGCGCCTAGAAGCGCATCACAGCATAACGATTACCGATTCGGCGCTGGTCGCAGCGGCAAAGCTCTCTGATCGTTATATTAATGATCGTTTTTTGCCGGATAAAGCGATTGATTTGATCGATGAAGCAGCGGCAGAGCTTCGTATGCAGATTGAATCGGAGCCCAATGCTTTGGCAGGCGTTAAACGTCGTTTAACGCATCTGCAAGTCGAAAAAGAGGCACTCAAAATGGAAGAGAGTGTTGCTAATACAAAAAGAGTAGGCGAGATTGAGCGTGAACTTGCCGATGCGGAAGAGGAGCGCCGAAGTCTGGAATCCCAGTTCGCGCATGAGAAAGCGGTATTTGACAAAGTCTCAAAAATCAAAGCTGAGATTGAAACGAAACGGCGCGAGGCGGAGTTTGCCAAACAAAATGCCGATTTTAACAAAGCGGCAGAGATAGAATACGGTCAGATTCCCAAACTTTTTGAAGAAGAAAAAGAGTTGCAAGAGAAGTGGAAAGTGATGCAGTCCGAGGTAACGCTCCTTAAAAACAGCGTTGATGAAGCGTCGATTGCGGGGATTGTAAGCCGTTGGACGAAAATTCCTGTGAACAAAATGCTTCAAAGCGAAAAAGATAAAATCCTACATATCGAAGATGAACTCAATCGTGATGTCGTCGGTCAAGAAAAAGCGACGCATGCCGTAGCCCGTGCGATCAAGCGGAACAAAGCAGGGCTCTCCGATAAGAGTCGTCCGATCGGATCGTTTTTGTTCCTAGGGCCTACAGGGGTCGGAAAAACGCAGACAGCGAAAACCTTGGCGAAATTTCTCTTCGACAGCAGTGAGTCGATGATACGTATCGATATGTCTGAGTATATGGAGAAACACGCCGTATCTCGTCTCGTAGGTGCGCCTCCTGGTTATGTCGGATTTGAGGAGGGGGGACAGCTTACCGAAGCAGTACGCCGTAAACCTTACAGCGTTATTTTGTTCGATGAGGTCGAAAAAGCGCATCCAGATGTTTTCAATGTATTGCTACAGGTACTCGATGATGGACGTTTGACGGATAACAAAGGGGTGGTGGTTGATTTTACCAACACCATCATTATTTTGACCTCTAACATCGCTAGTGACAAGATTATGGCACATCATGGGGATAGCGGACTTGAAGAAATGGTGCTAGGTGATCTCAAACTTCATTTTAAGCCGGAATTTTTAAACCGTCTGGATGATGTCGTCGTCTTTAATCCGTTGGGTGAAGCGCAAATTTTGAGCATCGTTGATCTCTTTTTCGCGGATATTGTCGCAAAAGTTGAAGAGCGTGATATTACCCTCACCCTGACAGAGGGTGCAAAACGCTTTATAGCGAGTGCAGGATTTGATCCCGTCTATGGAGCGCGTCCGCTGAAACGAGCCCTTTATGAGATCGTTGAAGACCGACTTGCCGATCTCATTTTAGGTGGTGAGGTTGTGGAAGGCTCATCAGTACGATTCGACGCTGTGGGAAATGAGATTACTGTTCACGTGGTATAATGGGCGTTATGAAAATTCTCATTCTCTTTTTGTTTTCTTTATTGCCATTGTTAGGATGTACGGGCGATTGCATGACCTGTCATCCCGCGCTCCTTAAAAACATCGATAGTGATTTTCGGCATAAACCGATGATGACGTGCATCAAATGCCATACGGCGAATCCTACAAAAATGGCGGAGTGCGGTAGCGATTGTTTCGCATGTCATCCGATTGCGAAGATTGAAGGAGCACGGGTGGCAGAACATGCGGTGATTCGCGAGTGTCGAGATTGTCATTTAAAACTCAAAGCAAAACTTCACATAGATACACTTCCTCAAGGTGAATCCAATATGTCCACGCTGAGGGAATTTTTGAAACCCTAATAGCACTTTAAGTAAGGTTTTGCTATTATTGCAAGCTAAAAATATATAAGGGGAATGGCTATGAAAAGAACATACCAACCGCATAATACGCCACGTAAACGTACGCACGGATTTCGTGCACGTATGGCAACTAAAAATGGTCGTCGAGTATTAAACGCTCGTCGTGCTAAAGGCAGAAGCAGATTGGCTGTCTAAACAGTCACTCAATGTTGAAGCTCAACTCTGAGTTTCAACGAGTTTATAGGCGAGGTAAAAGTGCTCACAGTACTTCTATTGCGCTATTTTATCTCCCTCTAGAGGGAGAGTTGAAAATTGGATATACCGCCAGTAAAAAAGTGGGAAATGCCGTCGTCCGTAATCACTGCAAAAGACGACTGAGAGCTCTTGTAAGAGAGTTGCCCAATCAACTTTGCAGTGGCTGGTATGTATGGGTAGCCAAAGTGCCATTGCATACAAATGATTTTGAAGATGTACGACGAGATTTTAGATATATTTTAAAACGCTCAAATGCTTTGATAGTGAATGGTGATGATAAGAAAACTCTTTCTTAAGCTTTTATGGCTTTATCGCCACTCTTTCTCTTTGGTGACACGCGGTGCGTGTCGTCACTACCCTTCATGTTCAGAATATGCTCTTTGGCAGTTTGAATGCAACACACTTCCCACCGCTTTTGGCAGCACTTTTTTACGTATTTGCAGATGTAATCAACTCTTTCCTGGTGGAATTGATTATCCGTTTATTGCTAAACCTCCATTGAATCCATCTAAACTCTCCATAATTACGGTAAAATATTGGTTCGTTCCCTACAAGCAGAATTATTTTCTGATAAAAAATTTTAGGTATAAAGGCTCTCAGTGTTAGAAAAATTGTCTTCCAATCAACGTTTGTTACTTGCCGTTGCACTTTCGTTTGCTTTCTTTATCGGCTATACAACACTCTTTCCTCCCAAAGCACCCATTAGTGCTGATGCAAATAAATCAATTCCTGTAAGTACGAAAACGTCTGAAGCGGCAGTTCAAAGCGCAACAAATGTTAATGCAGCAGAGGCAAATACAAGTATTGATTCAAATATAAACATGGTCACGACCGATACTCTAACAACAGTGAGTGCCAAAGAGTTTACATTAAAAGTAGACACACTTGGACGCATCTCTTCGGTTGTGTTAAAAAACGCGAAACATAATAGTAAAGACGGAAAACTTTCAGAGCTTATCTCTCCAGACGGAGCGAAGCCGTTGTTTATCCGTTTTGAGGATGAGCAAATCAATGCTATGGCGTCTAAAATCCCTTATTCAAGTAATATCGATAATATTGTATTAGGCGAAAATGGAAGTGCATCGGTAATTTTGACACAAAATATGCCCAATGTAACCGTGACGAAAACTTTGACGTTTTACGCCGATGGGCACTATGATGCTAAGATAGACCTATCCAATGAAAAACGCTATTTTGTCTATTTGGGTCAACACCCTCAAATCATAGAGCAGATGATGACCGTTGTTGGCGGTATGGTCTATGCGGGCGATAATCTCACAACAATTTTTGAAGATGGCGACGTCGAGGGGCGTACAGTATTTACCGATGTCCATTTAGCGTCATCGTTTGATCAGTATTACGCTTCGATTATGTATGGATTTAGTAAAGAGACGCAAGTGTTTGTTGATCGTGATATGAACGACAATCCGGTCACCTATCTTGAAGGGAAAAACAATTTCACGTTCAATGGATATATAGGGCCCAAAGAGTATAAAACTCTCGAGTCGATCAATCCTGTTCTTGTCAATGCGATTGAATTTGGCTTTTTCACATTTGTTGCTGCCCCCATTTTTAAAGTGTTGATGTGGTTGCACGGTCTTTTGGGCAACTGGGGATGGGCTATTGTTGCTCTTACCGCTCTTATCCGTATGTTCCTCTACCCTTTGACGCAAAAAGGGATGGTCTCTATGCAAAAAATCAAAGAGATCGCTCCCCGTATCAAAGAGGTACAAGAGAAGTACAAAGGCGATCCACAGCGTATGAATGCTGCGGTAATGGAGATGTATAAAAAGCACGGGGCAAATCCACTAGGTGGATGCTTGCCATTGTTGCTCCAAATCCCTGTATTCTTTGCTATCTACCGCGTACTGCTCAATGCGGTAGAGCTTCAAGGGGCACCGTGGATATTGTGGATAAACGATCTGTCGCGTATGGACCCCTATTATATCTTGCCGATTTTGATGGGTGCTACGATGTATTTCCAACAACGAATTACACCAAGCAACTTTACCGATCCGATGCAAGAGAAAATTTTCAAATATTTGCCGGTTATTTTCACGTTCTTTTTCTTTACGTTCCCGGCGGGACTCGTATTGTACTGGTTCGTGAACAATCTTTTCTCTATCGCGCAGCAGTATCTTGTAAACAAACAATTTGAAGGAGCGCGTGTCGCTCGTCACGAAGCACATCTTGCGGAGAAGCATCATGAAAAAGATTGAAGCCCCTTCATTAGAACTCGCATACGCCCAAGCGGCGAGTACATTTGGTTGCTCGGTAACGCAACTTCAAGTTGAGATTATTCAATTTCCCTCAAAAGGGATTTTGGGTCTTTTCAAAAAACCGGCAATTATTGTTGCCAATCTTCCCGTAACCAATGCTCTAATAGCCCAAGCGCCCGTTGCTGAAACACCTATTTCCCAAGTGCCAGCGGTGAAGGAATCTATAGTAAAAACAGCAGCAGTGGTCACACCTGCTGTTGAACCTCTACCTGCTGTTAGTGCTGTTGCATCAAAACCCGTTGAACCGATTGTTCACGATGAAATAGATGATGATATGAAAAATGAGGAACTTTTTGCTCTCCCTGAGGAAGAGGAAGAAGACGAGCTATACGATGATTATGCGATGGAAATGGCGTACGATGAGATGCCGATTGATGAGTGCGCCATTGATGTCAAAGCAAAAATCAATGAACTTTTTAAATCAACCTGTTTTGATCTTAACGAAATTGAAGTAAGTGTCTACGATGATCATACACTCCTTGTTGAATTAAGCGGTGCGGATTCAGCATTGATGATCGGAAAAGAAGGATATCGCTACAAAGCACTCTCCTATATGCTCTTTAACTGGATCAATGCGACGTACGGGCTGCAATTGCGCCTTGAGATAGCAGAATTTTTGAAAAACCAAGAAGAATCTATTGGGCGTTATTTGGTCGGTGTCTATGAAAGCGTGGAAAAAGAGGGACGAGCTCAAACCAAAACGTTGGATGGCGTATTGGTTCAAATTGCTCTGACACAACTTCGCAGCCGTTATCCCGATCGATACGTTGCGATTCGCTCAACCCGCGATGGTGGTAAATTTATCATCATTAACAGCTATCACGAGTATTGATTTTATATGAACCATACCATAGCCGCCATTGCTACGGCACATGGGATCGGCTCTATTGCCATTGTCCGTCTTAGTGGCACAGATGCTCTTCCTATTGCTATGAAGCTTTCCCAAAGAAAAGAACTCGTTCCTCGTTACGCTACATTAACACCTCTGTATACGATCAATAAAACCTTAATCGATGAAGCTATCGTTATCTATTTTCAAAACCCGAAAAGTTTTACCGGTGAAGATGTCGTCGAGTTTCAATGCCATGGGGGGATGATTGTTGCCGAATCGGTTTTACAAACGGCTCTTGAACTGGGAGGACGTTTGGCACAACCGGGAGAGTTTAGCAAACGCGCCTTTCTAAATGGCCGTATGGATTTAACCCAAGCCGAAGCGATAGCGTCGCTGATCGAGGCTCGCAGTGATGACGCGGCACGTATTTTAGCGCGTCAAATGAAAGGGGAGTTGCGAGGATATATTGAAAATATCCGTGATTCTTTGCTGGAAATTTTGGCCTATTCCGAAGTCGTGATCGATTATGCGGAAGAGGATCTGCCGCTTGATGTTGTTGAGCAGATTGTAGGTAAACTCGAAAAAATTCAAAAAGAGCTCTCTCGTACACTTGAATCGAGTCGAAGACGTAGTGGTTTGATGCAGGGGTATCGTGTGGCGATT
The DNA here is from genome assembly GCA_036821965.1 of Sulfuricurvum sp. Lineage (GTDB taxonomy): Bacteria > Campylobacterota > Campylobacteria > Campylobacterales > Sulfurimonadaceae > Sulfuricurvum. The sequence continues at coordinate 70,688 of DAISIO010000002.1, read as the reverse complement.
ATCGGCAAGCCCAACGTAGGGAAAAGTTCGCTTTTAAATTCTCTTCTTGATTATGAGCGTGCGATTGTAAGTGAGATTGCAGGGACAACGCGAGATACAATTGAAGAGCAGGTACGCATCGGAACCCATCTTATCCGTTTGGTCGATACGGCAGGTATACGAAATGCTCACGATGAGATTGAACGTATCGGGATCGAGCGCTCCATCGCGGCAATTGAAAATTCCGATGTTGTCATCGCGCTGTTTGATTCGAGCCGTGAAATGGATGAAGAAGATTTCTCTATTCTGGAACTGATTGAAAAATACACGGTTCAAAAACCTTTTATTTGTGTTCTTAATAAAGTTGATTTACCCATAATGTTTCAATCAGAGAGCGTGCAAAAATATGGCCCTATACAGCTTAGTTGCAAACAAAATTCGGAAGTCTTGATCGATACGCTCAAAGAGTTGATGGACCATGATAACGATTCCCAGGAGATGATGCTGATCTCACAGCGACAAATCGGTGCAACCTCCGATACACTTGTCGCACTTGATGAAGCCTATGAACCACTCCATAGCGGTGAGTTGGAGTTTTTCTCTTTTCATATTAATCAGGCTATCCGTTGTCTCTCCTCTATTACCCGACCCTACGAACTTGATGAGATGTTCGACAAGATGTTCGGTCAGTTTTGTCTGGGGAAATAATGGGTGTAATAATTGCGATTGATTTGGGATTAAAACGGATAGGACTTGCTTTAAGTGGGGGAGCAGGTATTGTTACGCCGCTTCCGGCAGTAGAACGGAAAAACCGCAATCAAGCGGCTAATGATGTTAAAAAAGTACTGAATGAATACGAAGCGACGATGGTTGTGGTCGGTATCCCCATGGGAAGTACCACGGAAGACGAGATGCGTCGTCGTGTAGACCATTTTATGAATCTCGTCGAATTTGCAGGTGAAATCACCTATCAGGACGAATCGTACAGCTCTCATGAAGCCGAAGCCCTTATGAAAGGTGAAATCCGCTACAAACGCGATGGACGGATCGACTCCCTTTCGGCTAAGATTATTTTAGAACGGTATTTAGACCAGTTAAAAAATAGTCTCTAGCCTCTTCTTCATCATCGCTAAGTGTAGCAAAATCTTTATCATTGGCTATTTTATCTTTGATAATGTTGGCACAATAGTCAAATGCGAGTTTTTGTGCCGCTTCCAACTCAAATATGAATCCCAATCCGCTAAACTGATACGGCTCTTCTTGTTCGATACAGATTAAAATACCTTCACATTTTTCTTCAAATTGATCAACGATGTCACGATATTGGATGTTAAATTCTGTCGCATGCCATCCAATAGTTTCGAGAGTTTTGTCTGAAAATTCAGCGATACCATCACCGGAAGTATCATCGTACAGTGCTCGAAGACGGTTAAATCCGATGATGGATTGCCATGCTGCGGTGGCTTTGATGAGGATGCGATCGTCATCTTCGACAATGCGGTAATTACTGCCAAGGATGTCACTAAGCGGACGTGCCAAATTAGAGGCAAGTGGGGAGACTGGAGGGATTGAACCTTCATAAATAGAAATCAGATTGGCTTCAAATGGTTCAAAAACCACATCACCGCTATAGCTAATGGCAAAACGTTTATTGGAATTGAGTGCACGGAGTAAATCGTTACGCTGAACGACGATTATCTCTTTAAAAAGGTTAAATTTTTTCATAAAATGCCTTAATTTTTTGGATGAATTGTAGCACGCAATTTGTCGTACAGGATAAAGAGAAAATTTAGCCTACACTTATAAGGGGTCGCTAATATTTCTTTTTGCAAAAGTGGGGTATAATTCGCGAAATTTTAAGCCTATAGTGCTTACTCTAAGGATATTCTCATGGCATTAAACGTCTATTACGATAACGATTGCAATATTGCACTCATCAAAAGCAAAATCGTCGCTATGATCGGTTTTGGCTCACAAGGTCACGCACACGCAGAAAACCTACGTGATAGCGGTGTTGAAGTAGTAGTCGGTCTTCGCAAAAACGGTAGCTCATGGGCAAAAGCAGAAGCAAAAGGCTTTAAAGTTATGACGGTTGCAGAAGCATCTGCATACGCTGATTTTGTTATGATCCTTCTTCCGGACGAAAACCAAGCAGAAATTTATGCAAACGAAATCGCTCCTAACCTAAAATCCGGTGCAACGATCGCATTCGGTCACGGTTTCAGTATCCATTACGGACGTGTTAAGCCTGCATCTGACATCAATGTTACGATGATCGCTCCAAAAGCTCCGGGTCACACGGTTCGTTCAGAGTTCGTTCGCGGTGGCGGGATTCCTGACCTTATCGCGGTTGGACAAAACCCAAGCGGTACGACGAAAGAATTAGCACTTTCGTATGCATCAGCTATCGGTGGCGGACGTACAGCTATTATCGAAACAACGTTTAAAGACGAGACAGAAACAGACCTTTTCGGAGAACAAGCGGTTCTTTGCGGTGGTGCAGTTTCTCTTGTACAAGCGGGATTTGAAACATTGACAGAAGCGGGTTACGCTCCTGAATTGGCATATTTCGAGTGTCTTCACGAGCTTAAATTGATCGTTGACTTGATGTTTGAGGGTGGAATCGCGGATATGCGTTATTCTATCTCCAACACAGCGGAATACGGTGACTACGTTAGTGGTAAACGCGTTATCAATGCGGAGTCAAAAGCGGCAATGAAAGAGATCCTAAAAGAGATACAAGACGGTCGTTTTGCAAAAGACTTCATTCTTGAGGGACAAGCCGGATACCCACGTATGAATGCTGAGCGTACAAACGCAAAAGCCTCATTGATCGAGCGTACAGGCGTAAGCTTACGTGCAATGATGCCGTGGATTTCTAAAAACAAAATCGTTAACCAAAGCACGAACTAATTCTATTATAAGAACACCCTTTTGGGTGTTTATTTCACTATAAGTTCTTTTATGCAGAAACATTCTTCTTCTTTTCGCCGTATTTTCTCCCTTAAAAATCTAGCTCTTTTTTTCTCTTTTTTTATTATAGTTGTGACAGCTTCTTTGATCGGCTACTTTATCGGGCACCATCAAACGCAAATAAAACTCGATGATGAACGGAAAATAAATCAATTATTGAGAGAAAAGATAAAAAAAATAGCTATTGTTGATAGCAAAGGGGAATTTTTTAAAGACGTTGAAACGAAAAAACAAGAGGATGAAATTCGTCATTTAAAAGATAAGATAAAAAAAATAGTATCAGAAAAAATAGTCGTTGAAGCCCATCATGAGTATGCACCAACAGACAAACAAGCAATTCCTCCGAAGGGTGAGCCAAGAGCTGTCAGGCCAATCAAGCCAAGTGATGCCAAGTTGGTGATTATCATGGATGATGTCTCTTATGCTCATGATGTTAAAGCGATCCGCTCTGTCGGATTACCGTTGGTGATGTCATTTTTACCACCGAGTTCTCGTCATCCTGAGTCTGCAATGCTGGCGACCTCTGTTCCCGGTTATATGGTTCATTTACCTCTGGAAGCGGTAGATTTTTCGGATGAAGAGGCCGTCACATTGCGCGTTGCGGACAGCAAGGAGATGATTGCTGCACAGATTGCTAAAATCAAAAAGCTCTATCCTGCTGTCCGTTACATCAATAACCATACAGGCTCTAAGTTCACCGCTGACGAAGCGGCCGTGGAACGTTTGATAGGGGTAATGCGAGACTCTGGACTTACTTTTGTGGACAGCCGAACGACAGGAAAAACAAAAGTAAAAGAAGTTGACGAAAAGTATGGCTTGCGTTATCTGGGTCGCGATATATTCTTGGATCATCACGATGGAGTAGAAAATATTAAAAAGCAAATACGTAAAGCCGTTGATATGGCTAAACATCACGGAAACGCTGTTGCAATAGGTCATCCAAGGGCTGACACGATCGAAGCATTAAAGCAGTCAAAGGCTATTTTAGGTCAAGTTCAGCTGGTAGGGATTGATAAAATCTGACAAATTGTCATATTTTTAATCTTTTTTTCCCATAGAGATATGATAGTAAAAAAAGAGCATATACGATGTTGAGTACGATTTCCTTTCCTATCGGTGAACTTCTATCGGTAAAAAAATATCCCGATAAACTTTATTATAAAGGTTTGTTGGATCTTCTCACTCGTCCTAAAATTTCGATTGTTGGAACACGTAGACCAAACCCGTATACGCGGGCAATTACACTAGAACTCTCTAAAAAGCTCTCCCATGCAGGGATGGTGATTGTCAGCGGAGCGGCGGCTGGGGTAGATGCATTGGCACATGAAGGGGCAGGTGTCGCGAATACTATTGCTGTTTTGCCGTGTGGTATCAATAATCGCTATCCTGCTCGAAATACGCAGCTCATTGAAGCAATTGAGCAAAATGGACTGACCCTCTCGCAATTTGAGCCTGACTTTACGGCGCGTGAGTGGAGTTTTGTGGTTCGTAATGAGATTGTCGTGGCACTGGGGGAAGTATTAATTGTCGCCGAAGCAGATATCGGCAGCGGCAGCATGCGCAGTGTAGAGTATGCGCTGGAGATGGGGAAACAGATTTATGTTTTACCGCATCGGATACGCGAAAGTGAGGGAACCCATCGGCTTTTGGCAGAGGGGAAGGCGATTGCCATCGAAGAGATTGATGCTTTTGTGGCACAGATCACAAAATCGGCACACAATACAATTAACGATACCCCTTTCCTGGCGTTTTGTCGAACTGTTCCAACGTATGAAGAGGTGATAGAACGGTTTCCATCTGAAATATTTGTAGCGGAACTGGGGGGAATCATCGACGTACGAAATGGCAGGGTAGTTGTTGTATGAGAGATGAAAAAAATATTATATAAGAGAGATTATGATGAACTCCACAGACGATATTCGCCTATTTTCTACCCTTAAAGAGGTGTTTGGTTTTTCGCAGTTTAGAGAACACCAAGAGCTGGCCGTTCGTAGTATTTTAGATAATAGAGATATTTTAATGCTGCTGCCAACGGGTGGCGGTAAATCTCTCTGTTATCAACTCCCTGCATTGCTTAAAGAGGGGGTGAGTATCGTCGTTTCTCCGTTATTGGCCCTTATGTACGACCAAGTATCCGCTCTTAAAATGATGGGGGTAAAAGCACAATCTCTCTCATCTATGCAGAGTGAATCAGAAGTTCAAATGATTAAAAATGAGCTTCTAGAAGGAAAAATAAAATTACTCTATGTTTCGCCGGAGAGAATGGCAGCGAGAGGATTTATTGAATTCTTACTGCAATTGAATATTAGTTCTTTCGTTATAGATGAAGCACACTGTATCAGTGAATGGGGACACGAATTTAGAGATGATTATCGTAAGCTTAGCTCCATCCGCAGTACTTTTCCCAACGTACCCATTGCTGCTTTTACCGCCACGGCTACACAAAAAGTTAAATCCGACATCATTAATCAGCTCTATTTAGATGACCCTATACTGGTAAAAGCGACAGCCTTTAGAAGCAACATCACGATTTCTGTCAAGAACAGAGAAGGGAATGGACAAAAGCAGCTGCTCTCAATCATCGAGCAAAAAAAAGGAGAAAGCGGTATCGTCTATGCGTTTTCTCGTAAAGAGACGGAGGAGATTGCACGATTTTTACGCTCTAACGGCGTTGTAACCCGTTTTTACCATGCCGGAATGAGCAGCGAAGAGAGAACGGTTGTGCATAAAGCATTTATGAACGATACGCTACAGGTTGTTGTGGCAACCGTAGCGTTTGGTATGGGGATTGATAAGAGCAATATCCGCTTTGTCATACATACGTCGATGCCAAAATCGATTGAAAACTACTACCAAGAGATTGGCCGTGCGGGGAGAGACGGGTTGGAAGCGCAGACATTTTTACTTTACTCTATGTCGGATGTTGTAACACGAAAATCATTGATAGCGAAAAATGATGGTAACAGCGATTACAAACGGGTTGCCTTGCAGCAATTGAACGATGCGATTACATTTGCAAGCGGTGATGTGTGCCGACATAAGCGGATTGCTTCGTATTTTGGAGATACTATTGAGGATTGCCTAAGCCGATGCGATAACTGTCTTGAAGCCGATAGTGCAAAATATGTTGATATTTCTTTGGAAGGGAAAAAGTTTTTATCCGCCGTTTTTCGGACATCCCAAAATTTTGGAGCCCATTATCTTATCGATGTGCTGCGCGGTTCAGAATCTGAAAAAGTTTTGAGCAATAACCACAACACTCTGAGTGTTTATGGTATAGGCAAGGATAGAGTAAAGCAAGAGTGGCTCACTGTTTCCAACCGTCTTATAGAGATAGACGCTCTAGCTCAGGCCGATTTTGGTGTATTAAAAATTACAAAAAGCGGTGTTGCTATTCTAAAGGGGGAAAAAACGGTTGTGATTAAAGAAGCAACTTTTGCTCCCTCAAAAGTACTGAAATCGGTGTTATCCACTAATGTAGAGATGAAAAGCAACAAATTTGAGCGACTTCGAGGGCTTAGATATCAATTGGCTCGGGATGAAAAAGTCCCAGCATATGTCATCTTTAGTGATAAAGTACTGCTTGAAATGTCGCTTACGCTACCAAAAACAAAGGAAGAGATGTTAAGTGTTGCCGGTATGGGCATTGTAAAATATGAGAAATATGGAGAGCCGTTTTTGGATGCTTGCAGAGAGTTATCGATGGGTGAGACAATTCAAGGGCATTAATGCCCTGATGTTGTCTCATACCCATAGTGTTTAACGAGGTAATTGATAATGATTTGCTGATCTTCTTTCGGAATCGGTGCTTTGAATTCATTCACCATTTTAGCAACCGTTCCGCTCCAGTAAGGGCGGCTTTTTTGACCTTGGTTGAGAACATAGCCAAAAGAGTGGCAGACGAGACAGTATTGTTGTGTCACTTCATCATGATCTCCCTGTGCGATGGGATAATCAATGTAAGGCATTTCGATAGGCTTTGAGACTTGAGCAAAGAGGGATGTCCCACCAAGCAATAGGGCTATAATTAAAATTTTTATCATTTTTATTCCTTATACAATTTTCACATTGACGCTATCGACGGCGTTATACTGATATCCACCTGCGTTCCAGCCAATTTCGTCCACTTGTGGTTGGATATTGCCGATACGGTTGATGGCACGTACCATGATCGTGTATTCCCCTTTGGCTTTTGGTTCCCAGCTATAGGTCCATTGTCGGTAGGCATATTTGCCATAATCTTTTTGCAAGGTGGTAGCACCCCAGGTTTTCCCGCCATCAAGCGAGATCATCACCTCTCTGATCCCTTTCCCTTGGTCAAACGCAACTCCTGTAACGTTGATGCGAGACCCTTTTTTGATCACCGTATTGGGGGTAGGATAGCCGATAACCGATTTGACTTTCATCATTGCTATCGGTTTTCGTTTGTATTCGAAATCGCTTCCAGATATGACACATTCACAGTCGTTATCAGGGACAGTGTAGGCGACATCCATGAAAAAGCTTTTGCGGTATTCATCCATTACTGTGATTTCAGAAAGCATTTTGACCCAGCTGTCAGAGAAATGTCCTGGGATGATTAGTTTGAGAGGAAACCCATTTAAATACGGTATATCTTCGCCATTCATAGAATAGGCAACGATTAAATCACCACTAAGGGCTTCGTCGATCTCCATTTCACGAAAAAATTTCGGGGTTTCATCGACTGCCGGTTTTTCCAAACCGTTGAGTCCGACGAATTTGGCTGACCCTTTGACACCTGCCATATTTAGAATGTCTTTGAGGCGCGCCCCTTTCCATACAGCACATCCCATCGCTCCGTGTCCCCATTGAACGCCATGCGTGGCTTGACCGGATCTTGCAAAAAATTTACGGCTATTTCCGCCACATTGTAGGACGGAAGTGATCTCTACAGGCTCGAATTTTGATTTTAAATCATCGACACTGAGGGAAAGTTCTTTGTCGACGCTCCCTTTTATCACGAGACGAAATTCATTTAGATCGATATAGGTTGGAATATCGGGCATATGCCATCGGACAAAAAATTGATCGTTTGGCGTAATGACGTTGCTGAAAATATCACGTGATGATTCCAAAAGTGGTGGACGATCTGAAATGGCTTTCATCGGCTTTTTTTGTGGAAATGCGACAATAGGAGCTTCAAACTCTTTGGTTGAAGTAATAATTTTTTTATTCGTTTCTTTCCCCAAAAGTGTGGATGCTCCGAGGATGAGTCCGGCACCTAAAAAATGTCTGCGGTTAATTTTATCCATAAAAATACCTTCAAGTTGAATAGTGTTATTTTAACATAATTTAAAGAAATTTACAGAATAAGCATCGCATCGCCGTAGGAAAAAAAGCGGTATTTTTCATCGATGGCCTCTTGATAAATCCGTTTCGTTTCTTCGAGTCCGACGAACGAGGCGACGAGCATCAGCAGGGTCGATTTGGGAAGATGAAAGTTGGTCAGGAGATGATTAACACGTTTGGGAGGATTGTTTGGGTGTAAAAAAAGATTGGCTTCTCCGTGCAGTTCTGCGGTTCGGGCATGGTATTCTATGGTTCGTGTCGATGTGGTTCCGACGCACAGCAGCGGAAAATCACTTTGGATAAGGGCCTCTGCTTGGCCGGTGATGTTAAAATATTCCGAATGCATCGGATGATCAGTTATTAGGTCACATTCGACGGGTTTGAATGTCCCTGAACCGACATGAAGCGTAACAAACGCGTTTGGCCGCGATGCACACACTTTCTCAAAAAGTTCATCCGTAAAATGGAGTGACGCTGTGGGGGCAGCAACCGCACCCTCATGAATTGCAAAAACGCTCTGATATTCGGATTCGTCCTCAGTGTTGTCTTCGCGCCCAAGATAGGGGGGCAATGGGATGTGTCCGATACGTTCGAGTATGGGCAGAAGTTCTTCAAAACGCAAGAGAGTGCTATCTTGGATAAATTGTACTTCGCGTGACCCGTCTTCATGAAGTGTTTTTACGGTTGCGGTGAGATTTTCATCAAAGAGGAGTTTCGTCCCCTCTTTGACCCGTCCTTTGATGTAGACATTGAGAGTATGGGCATCAAGGGGGCGATTGATAAGGAGTTCGACACCGCCGCCGCTCTCTTTTTTGCCGTAAAGGCGAGCTTTGATGACTTTGGTATCATTAAAAATCAGTGCGCAATATTCAGGTAAAAAATCTTCAAGAGCATCAAACCGTGCGTGGGTGATAGAACAATCTTCACGACGATAAACCAGCAATCGTGCATGGTCTCGCGGGTGGACAGGGTGTGTGGCTATGAGCTCACTGGGAAGGGAATAATCATAGCTAGAGGTATGTAGAGGATTTAGATTAGTCAATCGTCTCTTCTTCGTCTTCTGCATCAGGAGTTGGCTCTTCTTTGGGTGCTGGATTAACAGCACGGACGATAAGAATTGAAATACCATAAAGAATAATAAGAGGTATTGCCATTAAAATTTGTGTCATCACATCCGGAGGGGTGAGAATAGCAGAAACAATAAAGATAATAACAATAGCATAACGAAAGAAGCCTCTCATCATTTTGTCATCGATTAATCCCAAAAGAGCTAAAAAATAACAAAATACAGGAAGTTCAAAAGCAAGCCCGAAGCCAAACATGATTTTGGTAAAAAAATCGACATAGTCTTCGATATTGATAAGAGGGACAAACTCAAAAGCACCAAAAGCGATTAGAAATTCAAATCCCATCGGTGTGACAACATAGTAGGCAAAGGCTGCACCCATGAGAAACATTCCAGTTCCTCCAACGACGATTGGAATCATCATTTTTTTCTCATTAGCGTACAATCCCGGTGCAACAAAAAGCCAAACTTGCGAAAGAATGATGGGCATTGCAGCAAGAAGTGCGGCGAAAAAGGAGACTTTCATGGCAACAAAAAAAGCTCCCCCTACTTGCTGCGTGGTCACCATCCCTTCGGCCGCGTGTTTGGATGTTTTAGCGACAGAGGCTAGAGCATCGTTGAGCGGTGCAGTGATCCACGACAGGAGAGGTTCATGAAAGTTGAACGCAACGAAAAATAAAATAATAATTGCAGCAACGCTAATGCCGAGACGTTTGCGCAACTCTACTAAATGGGGGCGTAAATCATCAAACATTAGACATTCTCTTCAGGAGGGGTAGTTGGTTTTGATTTGGGTGCAAATGTGACAACTTCGGGTGCTTTTGGTGCAGCGGGAGCAGGGGATGGTGTATCGAGATTAAAATCGTTTTTGATACCGGTTATTTCAGAACCAATCTCGGTCATATCGGTCATTCTCTCGAGTTCGCTGCTTGCGCTCATGAGGTCGTTTTTATAGTTTAATGCTTCTTGCTTCATTTCAGAGAATTTCATCTCCTCTTCGAGAGTAGCACGTGCACTGGTGACCGTACCTTTGACACTGCGAAAAAATTTGGCAATGTCTACCATCGTTCCGGGAAGCTTGTCCGGCCCCAAAAAAAGAACCGCAATGATAATAATGAGTAAAATTTCGCCGATGCCCATACCAAACATATTATTTGCCTAATGCTAAAGTTGTGCTAATTCTAGCAAAAAAAGATTTAAAGGTGACCTAGTATCCCTCAACACGTAGTGCAATTTCATCTGCTAAGAGGAGATTAGGATTGAAATAGCGGCCATTTTGGTATTTTAGCATCCCTTCATTGGTGAGCAAATCGGCTTCACTTTTTTGTTTGGGAGATAAGAGCGCTGATTCGACACCGACACAACTGCGAAATCCTAAAAAAAGCTTTTCGCCCAATAGAGCATTCTCGTCTAAAACCTCTTCGGTAATTTCCAAAGGATTGGCAATATAGTGCTCAACATCGGTTGAAGGATAAAACCGGGTTTTCTTCAAAAATCCTACAGCACCAGACCCCAAGCCTATATAGTTTTTTCCTTCCCAATATCCGAGATTATGAGCCGATTTTGTCTTACCAAAATTGGAAATTTCGTAGTGTTCAAATCCGCGAGACTCTATTTGTTCAAACAACCACTCGGTCACCTCTAACTCTTCACGGGCCAGTTCCGGAGTTTTTTCAAACGCTGTATGCTCTTCGATCGTGAGGGCATAGAGACTGAGATGATCGATGGGGAGGGAAAAAGCTTGCTGTAAATCGCTTTTTAAGAGCTCTTTAGAATCTCCAGCAACTGCGTAAATAAGATCGAGGGAAAGACGTTTGAATCCAATGTTATGCGCATTTTTGATGGCTTCCAAAGCGTGCGCCGTGTTGTGGGCACGTCCTAATATTTTGAGCTTTGTGTCATTAAAACTTTGTACCCCGAAACTGATTCGATTGACTCCCAACTCAAACATTCCCTTTAGCCATTCGTACGTTGCGCTGTTGGGATTGGCTTCGGTGGTGATTTCGGCATTGGGTTTTAAGAAAGGGCGTATCGTGCTAAAAAGTTCATTATAAAGGTGTGGATCAACAGTGGAGGGTGTTCCGCCGCCGATAAAGACAGTTTCTATTAGATTGGTATCACTGACGTCAAAACGTTTGAGCTCATAATGAAGCTGCAGGGACAAGGCGTGCATGTATTTTTCGCGCTGAGCAAACTTGTCAACATAGGAGTTAAAAGCACAATAAGAGCATTTGCTGTCGCAAAAAGGGATATGAATGTATAAAAGCATACGTCATTATACTTTTTTTAATCGCAAATACTTTACAATGCCGCTAAAAAAAAAGATAGACAATGAACCAACAAAAATTTTATCGTCCTAATGTCGCTGCAGTCATTGTCTCCAGTGAGTACCCAGATAAAAAAGAAATTTTTATTGCTGAGCGCAATGATATGAATGACGTTTGGCAGTTTCCTCAAGGGGGGATTGATGAGGGAGAGTCGGCAACAGAGGCGCTTTTCCGAGAACTCAAAGAGGAGATAGGGACAAAAAAAGTGGAAATAATCGCGGAGTATCCTGATTGGATTGCCTACGATTTCCCTTCTCATGTTGCAGCAAAAATGGTACCGTTTTCTGGGCAAAAGCAGCGTTACTACCTTGTTCGTCTCAAACCCGGGGCAAAGATAGATTTGGATACCAAGCATCCGGAGTTTAAACGATACCGTTTTGTTGCAATGGATGAATTATTTGAAAATATTGCTCACTTTAAAAAACCGATTTATGAGCAGGTAATTTTACATTTTAGAGCGAAGGGGTATTTGTAATGGTAATCGTGCAAAAATTCGGAGGAACGAGCGTCGGAGATTTGGAGCGTATCCAAAATGTTGCCAACCGTGTTTCTCAAACTCTTAAAGAGGGACATGAAATAGTGGTGGTTGTTTCGGCAATGAGTGGAGAAACGAATAAACTTATTGCGTATGCAGAGCATTACAGTGCTACTCCTGAACGAAGCGAACTGGATATGCTTCTTAGTTCGGGAGAGCGTGTCACGGCGGCGTTGCTCTCTATTGCCCTTAATGCAATGGGGCATCCCGCGATATCGATGAGCGGTCGTCGCGCGGGAATCGTGACCGATAATATTCATACCAAAGCACGCATTGAGAGTATTGATCCAAGCGTTATGAAAGCGGAACTTGCTAAGGGAAAAGTTGTCGTCGTTGCAGGATTTCAAGGGATAAGCGAAGAGGGGCAGGTAACAACTCTCGGACGCGGAGGCTCAGATCTCTCTGCTGTCGCTCTTGCAGGTGCACTAAACGCTGATCTATGTGAAATCTATACCGATGTAGACGGTATCTATACGACCGATCCGCGTATCGAACCAAAAGCGCGAAAAATGGATAAAATCAGTTACGACGAGATGTTGGAGCTCGCATCCTTAGGAGCCAAAGTGCTTCAAAATCGTTCTGTAGAACTGGCCAAAAAACTCAACGTTAATCTCGTTACCCGATCTAGCTTCACAAATGCTGAGGGGACACTTATCACAAAGGAAGAGAATATTATGGAAAAACCACTTGTTAGCGGCATTGCCCTCGATAAAAACCAAGCACGAGTATCCCTTTCAGGGGTGATTGATCGTCCGGGGATTGCATCCGATATTTTTACCCGTTTGGCCGATAACAGCGTAAATATCGATATGATTATCCAGACACTTGGGCATGATGGGAAAACCAGTCTTGATTTTACCGTCCCTAAAACAGAACTTATTGATGCAAAAAATATTGTTGAACAGTTTGTTGGCGAGGGTGAGATTAGCGAAGCTAGCTACGATGAGAATATTTGTAAAGTCTCTATTGTCGGTGTCGGTATGAAATCTCATACGGGTGTTGCGGCAAAAGCATTTCAGACAATGGCGCGGGAAAATATTAATATTATGATGATTTCGACATCAGAGATTAAAGTCTCTATGGTGGTTGATGAAAAATATGCGGAGCTTTCGGTACGATCTCTTCACAGTGCATACGCTCTGGATCAATAAGTGCGCAAATTTGATCAATGGACCCTAGACGCAATACGCGCCGAGGGGGCATCGATGAGCTGGTTCGAAGAGCAGCGATATGAGTGGATACCCCAAATTATCAATGCTATGGATCAAATCATGCAGGGGAATACCATCGTTTTGGTGACCGATCATGAGCGACGATGGTTTTCACATTACGTTATCGATGCGATCAACAAGAGGACAAAAGAACGCCCTATGATCCCTATTGTCACGTTAGATGCCCTATATTCCCATCTTGATCAGTCGATGGATACGGAAGCTATGGATACCCTTAGCGATATGCTTGATATCTCTTTTAAGGGGGAATACTTCTTTTGGTACATTGGCAAAGGAGGCGATGAGCGGCGTGCCGATTTTGTGAAGCGTAGTAACAACGCGTTGATGTGGATGATGGATGAAAATTATCCAAATGCACTTTCGTTGCGCTCGTATGATTCTCATATCGATATTAAATTGCTGCAACTGTATCGTTTGTTTGATCGTACCCTTGCATCTGTATTGTTTGGGGAGATCGATGTTCACGCGTGAGCGAGGCGGGATACTCATCACGGAGCATTTTGAAGAACGATCGCTAGAGATGATGCAGGAGCTATTGCCGCTGCGGAGTGTCCGTTTTGTCTGTGATGATTTTAAAATAGAAGATGCCAAAGAGGTCATTGCCGAAGCGTATAAAAGTGAAGAAAAACCAAAAACACTGATCTTGGGAGCAAAAAGCTTTACGATTCCTGCCCAGAATGCCTTGCTTAAAATCCTTGAAGAACCCCCTAGAAATATAGTATTTGTATTGATGGCTCCTAATAAGAGCACTTTTTTACCGACTGTTCGCTCTCGTCTAAGTTTAAGTGTAGAGAGTGTACAAAAAGAGCGAATGGCTTTGAATATTCAGCTCTCATCCTTGGATTTAAATGGGTTGTTCTCCTTTGTAAAAGAACATGAACGACTCAAGAAACACGAAGCCAAAGAGATTATCGAAGGACTATTGTACCAAGCGAGCAGCGTCGAGAGAGTACCGCTTACCTCTGTGCAGTTGGAGGGATTCGATAAAGCATTTCGCCTTATCGAGCTCAACGCGCGGATGCAAAGCGTTTTGGTTATGGTGCTGATGAATTTTTTAAAAGAAGTTAAGCGTGGTCGTTGAACATCTCTCATCCTCTATAAATCTCAAAAATGCCCTACAAGAGCTTGGTGTTGATGGGGGAGGTCTCTCTATCTTGGAGAGCAAAGGAAAAATCCATCTTGTGAGCATCAAAGATTTGCATGTAGGTGCCGCCAATATTCTCAAGCAAGACGCCCTCAGTATAGGGGCAGATTTAGCCGTACCAAAGGGGACGGTAATAGCATCACAGCCCAGAGTGAATGCCCTTTTAATCGCCAACGAGAGACAGCTGCGAGAGTTGGTTCAAAAAGAGAAAGCGCAACCGTTTGGACTTAAACAACTTTCTCAAGAGTTGGAACGCTTTTGCAAATTTCATATCCCTCAAAAAATAGAGGTTATGGGAATTATCAATGCCAATGACGATAGCTTTTATGCGCATAGCCGTTTTAAAGAGGGACAAGCGATCGAAAAAATCATCGAAATGATAAATGATGGTGCTGATATTATTGACATAGGCGGTGTGTCGAGCCGTCCGGGAAGTATTTCAGTAAGCGAAGAGGAAGAGCTTAGGCGTGTGCGCCCAATCATCGATGCTCTTTATCATGAAAAAATAGTTGACAAAGTTCGCTTGAGCTTGGACAGCTATGCACCCAGCGTGATTGCGTATGCTTTGGAGAGAGGATTCGTGATTATTAATGACATAACAGGACTAGAGAATGATGAGGTAGCACAGTTATGCGGGGAGTATAACGCAACGGCTGTGATTATGCACGCACAAGGGAGGCCCAATACTATGCAGATTAATCCTGATTACACCTCTGTCCTGCACGATGTTGAACTCTTTTTTAAGGAACGTTTAGAAAAAGCGGACAAATTTGGTATATCGAATGTAATTTTAGATTGCGGTATTGGTTTTGGAAAACGTTTGGAAGACAATTTGACCCTCATAACCCACCAAAAACACTTTTTGACATTTGGCAAACCGCTGTTGGTAGGCGCTAGCCGTAAATCGATGATCAATACGGTGTCACCCTCACAAAGTGAGGATCGTTTGGGGGGGACATTGGCAATACATCTCAAAGCGATAGAAGAGGGTGCCCGTATCGTTCGGGTACATGATGTCAAAGAACACGTGCAAGCAATTGCCCTGTGGAAAGCATTGAGGGGTTAGGATGAGTAGCACTGTTATCGTCATTATTACGTTATCGTTATTGGTTATGTTTTCTCCATTTTTATCGCGTGTGACAAAAATGCCGGTGGTGGTAGTTGAGATATTACTGGGAAGTTTAGCGGGATATTTTGGCTTTTTGGTTGAGACAGAACTCTTTAAAATTATTGCCAAAGTAGGATTTTTGTATTTGATGTTTTTAGCAGGGATGGAGGTGAATCTCAAAGAGTTCGGATTTGCAAAATCCTCTTTGCTACGTCGTACTATCCTCTATTTTGCGATGTTGTACGCTGGAGCATTAGCCCTCTTTTTGTATTTTGATCTGAGTGCCGTTTATTTGGTCGCTTTCCCTATTTTTTCACTGGGAATGTTGATGGCGTTGGTAAAAGAGTATGGCAAAAATCAGCCATGGCTTGCACTGGCACTTAATATCGGAATTGTCGGTGAATTGGTGAGTATTATGGCCCTCACTATCCTTAGTGGAGGATTAGAATACGGATACAACCGTGAATTTGCCTTTACCTTGGGCGGACTGTTTGCTTTTATGATCGGATTTGTTGCTTTTTTCAAGGGGATTCGGATCCTTTTTTGGTGGTATCCAGGGTTGAAAACGTTGATCATGCCTCATGAGGATGGAAAGGATCAGGATGTTCGGTTTTCGATGTCACTAATGTTTTTGATGATTGCCGTAATGCTTTATCTTAAAATTGATGTGGTTTTGGGGGCATTTTTAGCGGGTGTTTTTATTGCTACTTATTTTAAACACAAAACGGAACTTCCCGAAAAGCTATCCTCCTTTGGATTTGGATTTTTAGTCCCGATCTTTTTTATCCATGTCGGCTCTACCTTAGCATTGGAAGCGTTTGCTGATCCAAAAATTTTGATGGGGGCATTTTTTATTGCCAGTGCCATTATCGGTATTCGCCTTATCAGCTCTTTTGTCGCCTACAGCGGTTATTTAGGATGGAAAAATACGATTCTTTTTTCACTCAGTGATTCAATGCCTTTAACGTTTACCGTGGCAATCGCGACACTGGGATATGAGGCGGCGGCAATTAGCCATGATGAGTATTATGCTTTTATCGTTGCGAGCATGGGCAGCGGCATTTTTTTGATGATTTTAATCAAAATACTGTACAACTTTTTTTATCCTAATAAGGAAAAAAAATAATCATTTTTAGGGAAAACAAGGTACAATCAATCACTATTGAATAACATAAAAAATTTCAAATCACAAATGGAGAAGGAACACATGTGGATTTAACGGTCATTTTAGGAATGCTATTGGCGGTCGCTTCGATCTCTATCGGTGACTTAATGGAGGGGGGAAACCCTATTCATGTTGTTCACCTTACCTCTATTATTATTATTTTTCCAACCTCCATGTTTGCATCGATGGTTAGTACTGATCAAGAATATGTAAAAGGTGCTTTTAAAAACCTAGGGATGGTTTTTAAAAAATCACCTGTTAATTTAGAAGAGCGTATCAAAGAGATTGTTGATTTGGCTCTTATGGCACGTCGCGACGGGCTTCTTTCGTTAGAAAAAAAAGTTTCCGAGCTTGATAACGCATTTTTGAAACAAGGTCTTACTATGGCGGTGGATGGAAACGAAATCGATACCATCTCTGAAACGCTAGAAGCAGTGATCGAAGAGACAGAACATTATTGGCACGGATGCGCACACTACTGGATTCTGGCCGGGGAAACCTCACCTGTTATGGGGCTTGTTGGTGCGGTTTTGGGTCTAATCTTGGCACTGCAAAAGCTTGACAATCCAGCTGAAATGGCGGCAGGTATTGCGGGGGCGTTTACAGCAACCGTAACAGGTATTTTTGGAGCGTATGTTATTCTAGGACCATGGGGTAATAAAATGAAAGCAAAATCGCATCACATTGTGAAAGAGCAGAAGGTAATGCTTGAAGGGATTATCGGAATTGTTCATGGTGATAATCCGCGTACCCTTGAAGCAAAATTGCTCAATTTTCTCTCTCCTGCTGAAGAAAAACACAGCCAATTTTCGTGATGAGTGATTGATGGCTAAAAAGAAATGTAAAAAGTGTCCAGAGTGCGCCGCAGGTGAGAAGTGGGCAGTTCCAACGGCCGACTTTTTTAGTCTCCTATTGGCATTGTTTATCGCCTTGTATGCATTGGCTTCCGTAAATAAAGAGAAAATGCGTGCTGTCAAAGAAGAGTTTGTTAAAATCTATGACTATGCACCGGCACCAGAGGAGATTAGTCCTGTTATCCCGATGAATCCTGAATCAACTGAAAAACCATCCGAACAAAGCAGTGGGCAAATGCCTATTTCAAGTGGCGGAGCAGTATTGGAAACTACACCTTCGGCCAGTATTGGTAAAACAGAAACAAGCAATACGGAAGATGAACAGATGCAAAATGTTTCGGCAGGAGAAGGGGCGTTAGACCAGAGCATGGATGGGGTATTATTAAAATTGCCAACTACAATCCCTTTTAGGGGCTCAAATGCTTCTCTTGATGATGAAGAGATGCGACGTTTCGTTAAACGGGTGGCAGATATTATTAAAACACTACCCGATACAGTGGATATCTCGGTACGTGGCTATACTGATAATCAAGTTCTTCCAAAAGGGTCAGCTTTTAGAGACAATTTTGATCTCTCTAGTGCCCGTTCTGCTACCGTGGTGCGCGAATTGATTAAAAATGGAGTGAGTGCAGAGCGACTCTCAAGTGCCGGTTTTGGTGCGGCGAAACCATTGGCATCCAATGCCACTGAAGCAAATCGTGCACAAAATCGACGGGTTGAGTTTTATATGTTTGTAGCCAATGATAAAAAGCTTGACCAAGCGACCCAGAAGAGCATATTGGATTCACTAGCAAAGCTTCCGCAGTAATTACGGAAGGAGCGTGGCTTTAATGATTTTTTGTGTTTGTATCGGCTTGTCTCCATTTTGTTGACCATTCGTTTGGACATTGTTAAGTTTTTCTAACGTGTCGCCCCCTTTGATCACTTTACCGAAAATTGTATGGTACCCATTGAGCCATGGGGTGGGTGCTGTCGTGATAAAAAACTGGCTTCCGTTTGTGCGAGGTCCTGCGTTTGCCATCGCTAAAATACCCGCTTTATTAAAGACAACTCCCGATTTGTATTCATCCTTAAACGGTTTCTTCCAGATGGAGACACCGCCTGCACCCGTACCGGTCGGATCGCCCCCCTGAACCATAAAGTTTTTGATGATACGATGAAATGTAAGTCCGTTGTAGTAACCATTTTTGACGTGGGTCGTAAAATTTTCTACGGCCAATGGGGCAACATCTTCGTAAAGTTCAAAAACCATCTCTCCTTGAGTGGTTTGAAGAGAGACATGTGGATGGGCAGCATAGGCAAAGCTAGCACACACAAGAAGTGAGAGAAGAGTACGCATTATGATTCCTTATTTCGTGGTTTAAAATTCAAGCAGACAGAATTGATGCAATAGCGTAGTCCTGTGCTTTTTGGTCCATCGGGGAAAACATGGCCTAAATGTGCATCACATTTGGCGCACAGCACTTCAACGCGAACCATGCCGTGGCTAACGTCGCGATTCTCGACCACTGCCTCTGGGGTGATGGGTTGATCATAGCTCGGCCATCCGGACCCTGAGTCGTATTTGTTAATTGAATCAAAAAGCGGTGCATCGCAACAAATACAGGCATAAATGCCATCCCCCTTAAAAGAGGCATATTCTCCACTAAATGCAGGTTCTGTACCATGCTGCCGGGCTACAGCGTATGCTTCGGGTGAGAGCAGATTTTGCCACTCCCTATCGGTTTTGGTGATTTTATCCATTACGTCTCCATATTGTGTGTTAGTGAATCTCTTCGGAAATTATAGTGACGCTCTCTGATGCTCGGCTTAACGCAAGTAAATAGAGAGGATCCTCAGGATTGAGATTGATAAGATAGCAGTGGGGAGCCTCCAGAGAGTTGATATAGTGCGGCGTAGAGAGAGTAATGAGATCAAAATTTTTATGTTGTAAGCTAAAGGCAGCATTGAGTATTTGAGACTCAAGATGAAGATGCTCATCGATGGCGTGCTTATACTCATGTGTTAAAAGCTCATTGGGTAGAATAATGAGAATAGGACTCTTTGAGAATTTTTCTCGAAGCTCATAAAGCCCGGAAAGAACGGTAAAGAGAGCCCCTTTGGTGTGGGAAAAATGAACATGTTTAACAAAAGGAACACGATAGGAATTTTTTAACGTATAGGTATTTATTTCAGAGAGAGGGAGACAGCTGCTCAATAAAAGAGTCCGATTGCCTTGGTTCGCTATTATCGACTCCATAGTACCGCTTTTATATAAATGAGCATCGTCACACACGATAATGGATGCATTATGGAACATGGCTGTTGTTTCGATGGGTACATTATGGGTACTGAGGGAAAAAAAGTTAATATGCGAGAGGTTTAGGGTAAGAGCGGCAAATTCTGTAATTGCTATAAGTTCTTCACGGAACATTTCAGTATTTAAGAGCGTTGGGGCAATAATCATAACTATGGATTGGGGTTGCTCTAGCAACAGCTGAATGACTTTGCGTATTAATACCGTACTCTTTCCACTTCCATATCCACCGTTTAGCATAACAATAGAAGAACTAACCGGAGCATCCAAAAAGTTTTGCTGCTCCTGTGAAAGAAAAGCGCCGAACGGCTTGGAATCAGTAGGTAAAAGAAGTGTATGTGCTTTAAGTGAACCGAGTACTTTGAGCTTAGAGTATGGCTCTTCTTGATAGGTTCCGAGGGTATGCAGTTTATTCTTGATACTTTGAATCTCATCGTCATTAAAAATAAGTCTATTTTTGGGTAAAAGCTGATGGAAAGAATCGCCCAGGAGATCAAACTCTGTTTCACTGAGGTTTTCCATCCAAAAAAAACGTTCAATCGGTGTAAAATTAAAAGATAAAACATCCTCGAGTTTATGTTGTATTAATGCTTCCGAGATCTCAAGGCGTGTAGCGGGATTTCTTCTGTCATTTTTGCTGGAGCGTTCAAGATAGGCTTTTTTGAGCTCATCGGCTTTCCAGGGTATTTTTTCACCTAAATAGAGACCATAGTGTGGTAAAAAAATGAGTATATTGAACGTAAAAGAGTTTTCATAATGAAAGAGAGTGAAATCGTGCAAAAATATACCGTTTGCATTAAGAACTGCATCTTTTAATGTTTTTTGTGTATTTTTTATTTTAGGGTGCTGGGGTATATCTATAGATTCATTTTTGGTAGGTTTAGAGAGGGATAGACGCGATAAAAATGAAAAAAACACAACATTACCTTTCACGATGGATTAAGTAAGGAAGTATAGCTTAATTGGAGAGACAAGATAAGAGCAAAGGTCAAAAAATTCCAAGGAGAATCCTCGGAATAAAAGAGTGATTATTTTGCCTCAGCAACGCTGTCTTTAAGACTTTTGCCTGGTTTGAATTTTGGAACCATTTTGTCTTCTGTTGTATACGTTTTGCTTGTACCTGGTACTGTACCGCTTTTGCCTTTTTGCAATGTTGCAGCAAAATTACCGAAACCTACCAAAGAAACCTCTTTTCGTGCAACAAGAGCTGCAGTTACTGCCTCTGTAAATGCTTTGATTGCTGTTTCAGCTTCTACTTTAGTTTTGTAACTACCGCTTTTTTGTACCAATTCAACGAATTGTGCTTTATTCATTTATATCCCTTACGTAAAGATCTGTTAAACTCGCCAATACTTTAATATCTCTTAGCTTAATTTTTTCTTGTTTTTTCTATTTTTCGCGGATTCTTTTGCAAAAATGTCATTTTTAGGGTGTTTTTGACTTTTTTTTGGATTAATGAATAGCTCGTAAGCGCTTTAAAATGGGCTTTTAGGTGGAGCATGAGGTGAGCATGGTAGTGAAAAGCTTTATCTTTCAAGACAAAAGGATGAGAGGTTGATATGGATAAAAAAACATCTTCGAGTCCGTGGCGTTCCTGTTCGCTTAGAGTATTCATGATCCTCTTCCTAGTTTATTTATTTTTCGAACAACTCGAATAATTTCATCGTCTTCGAGCATTCCTAACATTTCTAAAACCGCTTTTGCAGCCTGAGGTTTAGCATTTCCCAGTCTCCAATCTTGATAGGAACGCATAGAAATACCCAATTTTTGAGCCATCTCTTTTTGAGAAATCTTCTTACCGTTGTTTTGGGCTTCTACAGCATTGTGAAGAAGGTTAAAGAGATCATTCATTTCCATTACTCCATTGTAAGATTTCTTTCTTAAAATAAATATTAAAACGTATAAAACATATCATTAAACTATATTTTTAAGAATTTAAGTGACACTAATACAATTTTTTATATCGGTTTTATCATTAATATCTTTAATAGTATCCGTTAAAATAATGATAATATACAGTTTTACGTATATTATACCAAGGACTATTATGCTCGATACGCCGTCATTGCGGATCGGTGGTTAATGGAAAATGCTATTAATTTGAAAAAAGTGAAATAGAATATTTATAAAAGAAGGTTTTTTGGGGTGGATTATCGGGTCGGACCCGAAAATCTGCGCAAGGAAAAATAAAACGGTATGAAGATTTTAAAAGGAAGAGGTGTTATAAAAGATCGGTATAGTCGTATTTGGAGAGATCGACGTAGAATTCTCCCTCTTTTTGTATGATACGAATATCGCTGCCATATGCTTGAGAAAAGCGGGTTCGTATGGTTTTACGCCCCTCACTTCCTATTCCGATAAATTTAAGATAGCGCTTAAGCTCGATAACGCCACTGGAGGGACAAGAGAGGTTCTGTGGTTGCGTCGCCACCACATCGTGTACGGTAGTGTTTTGAGATAGCATGAGCTTGGTGCTTAAAACCTCTAAAATACTTTTGAGCTGCTCATCTTTGGCAGTATAAATCTCTTCGATACGATAGCGTTCGGCGATAAGCATTTGTTCTTTATCGTGAATCAGAGAATCGATTTTCCCTTCGAGTTCTTTGATTTTTAGTTTAAGATGGTGATTCTCTTTTTGATACAAAGAGATGACCATTCCTATACTCGTTTTAGCGGGCGCGGGAGGTGGCGTAGCTGCGGTTTTTTGGGTTTCGAGAAGTGTGTGTTTGGACTCCTCATCCAAAGAACTGCGAGGAACAATAATATAGGTGACTCCCCTCTCAATAATATAGTTGAGTTTTTTGGTTCGAATTTTATTGTGAATCATCTCTTTTGACATTTTAAAAGTTTTTGCGTAATCGTCAATACTAAAGCGCATAGTTTTTCCTTTTGGGTGCAAGTAGCCAATCTGGTTTGGGTGGAGGGATAATCCCACCTTGACGCATCCAGATAAGGTATCCGTGACGTTCTATTTTATGTTTGTCTGTAAAAGTGTGGCGTGAGCTGTGTTTGAATTCGCGTTCTTGTAGCAGTTCTGAAAAATCGGTATGATCTTCTAAAAAACATTGTAAAGATGTGTATGCGGCATCGGAAACAAAGACAGTGCTTACAATAAGATTTTTGATTTCTACATAACGAGCGCACTCGTTTAGTCCGTCTCCTACGAAATTATCATGACCCAAAATATCTTCAAATTTATAGATATTTCCTGTATGTACCGCGACGCGTATCCCTTGAAAATAAGGGTATTCACGAGAGATAAAATCGGAAAAATGAATAAAAGAGAGCCCTAAAATCGATCCAAATCCTTTTAGGCTTGGATGTAAAATACAATAGAATCCATCTCCTGTAGGGATGATTCCTTGGAGCATTTTTTCTAAAGGAATCCCTGAATTTTTGAGCATTTTATGGATCATTTTTTTGTAGCTCTGAGAAAGATAAGTGATGAGTTCGAGCTGACGTGGCATACTAAGACGTGAAAAGTCAATAATATCTACTAAGACAATATCGGCTTCAATGGGTTTTTTATACATAGTAATCGCGCCGTTTCCAAAATGAATATATCGACCATTTTAGTCGAAACCACCTCTTAATTCCCTGAGATTGATTGTACGGTAAGAAAATATGCTACCATCTTGAAAAAATCGCAACGATTTAGATAGGATAGAGTATGAAAAAAAGGACAAAGATACTGGCTACCGTCGGTCCATCGTCACAAAGCGTGGAGATACTCGTTGCAATGATACGAGCAGGTGTTAATGTTTTTCGTCTGAATTTTTCACACGGTACGCATGATGACCATTTGAAAGTTTTGAATAATATCCGTGCGGCAATGGACGAGACAGGGTTGATTGTAGGTATCTTACAAGACATCTGTGGTCCTAAAATCCGAATTGGAATGTTAAAAGAGGATTTTTATCTCCAAGCCGGTGATTTTATCGATGTTTACAGAGAAGAAATTGAAGGCGAACGCCTAGATGTGCACCGCTACACGTGTTGTCTCAATAGAAGCGATATCTTAAAAAGCGTGAGGGTAGGGGATGCCATCTTTTTTCATGATGGTAATATTCGGGCGAAAATTATGGCGTGTGAAGAGAAATATATACGTGTAATTATCGAAAATAAGGGAAAATTGAGTTCAAAAAAAGGGGTAAATTTCCCAAACACCCATTTGGGTATCAATGTGTTAACCCCCAAAGATCATGCTGATATGGCGTGGGGAGTTGCCAATGGGGTTGATTTTATGGCCATATCGTTTGTTCAAAATGCGGATGATATGATACAAGCACGTGAGATTGTCCGCTCTCATAACGGAAATGTACAGCTGATCGCTAAGATTGAAAAATTTGATGCCGTCGAAAATATTGATGAGATATTGGAACACTCGGATGGATTAATGGTAGCGCGAGGAGATTTGGGAATCGAAATTCCGTATCATGAAGTGCCGATGATTCAAAAAATGTTGATACGAAAAGCAAATGAGCGTTCCAAACCCGTGATCACAGCTACTCAAATGCTGTTGTCGATGACAGAAAAAGATATGGCGACACGGGCAGAGATTAGTGATGTGGCGAATGCGGTATTGGACGGTACGGATGCGGTGATGCTCTCAGAGGAATCAGCGGTAGGGCACAACCCTGCGTTGGTAGTGGAGACTATGGTTAAGACCATTGAGTCAATCGAGAAGATTTATCCGTTTGACAAATTTTCAGAATTTATACACTATGATCCGATGGATATTGTAAATGAATCGGCGGTACGCTTGGGAGATGCTTTGCGTGTTGCGGGGATTATTGTTATGACAACGTCGGGGCAATCGGTGAAAAAGCTCTCTCGCTATCGTCCAGAAATGATAATTTATGCTGCCACGTATGACGAGCGAATAGCGCGCATCTTAACAATAGTGTGGGGGGTTGCCCCCACATTTTTAACCAAAACACGAAAAGTCGAAGAGGCACTGAGAGAGATTATTCTTCAAGGCCTTGAGCGTAAGATACTCGATAAAACCCAAACCTACATTTTTACTGCCGGAGACCCTGTCTGGGTTCAGGGGACTACCAATTTGATCCGGATTTTAGGAGAAAATGAACTCCATTTTTTTGGAGAATCAAAAATAGATGGGGCAAAAAGTAAAAAAGTGGATTGAGTTTTGCTTTGTCGTTTAGGTTGAGGGGGGAGCAAAAGTGTTGTTTCGTCGCGACCCCTCCCTCAAAAAGCTCTCTTTACGCTACAATTTCACTATGAAAACCGATACTCTTTTTACAAAACCTATTTCCAAGCAGTTTGAATTTGATGCGGACGTGGCCGCAGTATTTGATGATATGCTCAGCCGTTCCGTCCCCTATTATAAAGAATCTCAGCAATTGACCCGACGGTTTTGCTTAAATGCGTTGTGTGATGGGGGGAGGGTGATTGATTTGGGGTGCTCTACCGCCTCTCTTCTTCTCGAGATCGAGAGGGGGGTTAAACAAAACGAAGTGGTAGAACTGATTGGGATTGATAATTCACCCGCAATGATTGAGCATGCCCGCAAAAAAATCGAAGTATATGGATCGAATATCGTTTTGGCTGAAGGAGATATTTTAGAATATCCTTTCGGGGCGACACGCGCCATTATTTGCAATTATACGTTGCAATTTATCCGTCCGATGGTACGAGAAAAGTTGATACGTAAAATTTACGACTCATTGGAAGAGGGGGGCGTTTTTATTTTTAGCGAAAAAGTTTTGAGTGAAAATAAGAAGCTCAATAAGCAGCTCATCGATTGTTATTATGATTTCAAAAAAGAGCAGGGATACAGTGAATACGAAATTGTTCAAAAACGGGAAGCATTAGAAAATGTCCTTATTCCCTATACGATTGCTGAAAATATCAATATGACGAAAAAAAACGGTTTTGAAAGCTGCGACGTATTGTTCCAATGGGCAAATTTCGCTACGTTTATAGCGTGTAAATAATTTTTACCACACTTTTGATGCTTTGCTTGACGAAACCGGCGTTAATGCCTCTTTTATATCGTTATAATCAGCAACATTTTTATCGCATTTTTTATGATAATACCCCTGCACATCATAATATTCTTCACAATCATTGTAGTAGCGCATACTGATTCCGCGCTCATTCATGCATCCCGTAAAACCGATTAGAGCGATTAGGCAAATTATTTTATGATTCATTTTTAAATTTTACCTTATCTGGGTTTAAAGCTTTCCTTGGTTTTACAATAGCTTTGTAAAAAACATCCGTCATTGCATTTTGGATTTTTGGCTGTGCAGATATAACGGCCAAAGAGAACCATCCCTTGATGCAGTTGATGCAAATTGGTTTTAAACTTTTTAACCAATGTCGCTTCAGTAGAGGAGGGGGTCAGATCATCGCTTAGCCCCAGGCGGTGACTTACCCGAAATACATGTGTGTCGACCGCCATCAAATTAGCCTGCATGTATTCGATTAAAACGACATGTGCCGTCTTTTGTCCGACTCCTGCAAGGGTCATAAGCTCTTTCTCATCAAGAGGAATCTCTCCTCCATATACATCAACGACACGTTTCGCCATGGCTATGAGATTGACCGCTTTGTTGTTGAAAAACGAGCAGGTTTGTAGAAGAGTTTTGAGATGGTCTAAATCGGCATTGGCTAAACTTTGCGGTGTTGGATAGGCTTCAAACAGTTTGGGTGTGATGAGGTTGACCCGTTTGTCGGTGCATTGAGCAGAGAGAGCTACAGAGATGACGAGCTCGTATGGATTGGTATACGTTAGTTCTGTTACCGCATCAGCGTATTTTTCTAAAAGGGCGTGTTTTATCTCTTCAATCTCTTTTTTGGTTGCTTTTTTCATAAGGGGACAAATCCATTTTTTTTGCTATTGTACCATCAACTTCTACACACTGTAAAAAGTAAATTAGATTAAAACATTTATTTATAAAGTTCACGTGACTATTTTGTGTTACAATATTTGCCAAATGTACGTAATATTACAAAGAGGGGATTCTATTGGAATTTAAAAAATGGATTTTAAATCTGATTGGCGTTTACAGTGCCGAAAATAATGCAGAGAGTGATTACCCTATTGACAAAGATTTTTTTTACAAAGTATTAGATACAGATCCTAGTGCACTATTATTTTTTACCAAAGAATCAGGATGGATAGGGGCAAATAAAGCTTTTTTTAATTTAGTACCGATTAAAACCATCGAAGAGCTTCGCACGGGGTACGACTCTATTCGAGAACTTTTTAGCGATGAAGATGAAGAGGTTTTTACGGAATATGATAAAAGCTGGTTGGATTATATTCGCACCCATTGTCCGAAGGGATATGGACTGGGGATCATAGATGCTAAAGGGGTACGTCACTCCATAGTAGCAACATCGAGTATGTTGCGTCAAGGCTCAGCAGATTTATATTTGCTTCGACTCGAAGATAAGACGAATGTTGCCACACTCAAAGAAGAAGTCGTGCAGGTTGAAGCGCTTAAAACAAAGTTTTTGGCCAATATCGGACATGAATTTCGTACACCTATGAACGGTATATTGGGTTTTATCGAACTCCTCTCTAAAACGTCTCCTACCGATACGCAGCTGGAGTATATACAATCTGTGCAGGGTTCTGCTCGTAATCTGATGTCAAATATTGAAAATTTGCTTGATTTAGCGCAAATGCAAACGGGTCGTCTTACGGTAAGCCAAGTAGATTTTAATATTATTATGGAAATGGAAGAGCTGGCGCGCGGATGTGTTTCGCTAGGGAGCAATAAAGGGGTTGGTGTCCTTGTATTTATCGATCCAAAACTCCCAACCCACCTTACCGGTGATATTCGAAAGATTAAACAGGCCTTGAGCAATTTATACAGTAATGCCTTAAAATTTACAGCACCTGAGGGACGTATAACGATAGAGATTAAGCTCCTCAAGCGTAATACAGCCGGCAGTAGCAATATTGGATTTAGTGTCAAAGATACGGGCAAAGGGATTAGCAAGGGGGAAATGGGTCATATTACGCGCCCCTTCGTATCGGGTGATCATGCCGACAATCGTTTGGGTGTTGGTTTGAGTCTTTCTCACGGCCTTATTAATTTAATGGGGGGTGAACTGAAAATTGTGAGCGAGGAGGGGCGAGGCTCTTCTTTTAGCTTTGCTTTGACGCTTGAGGGTTCATCGGATCAGGCAATGCGTATGATTAACACTCATACGGCAAAAGTCGTTCTGTTGGACGAAAAACGTCTTGACGATGCCAACCATTTGACCAATTACCTACGCAGTTTTGGGATAAGCGTCACTAAAACGCATTTAATTGATGAAACAATTTTTAATGATGCGGATGTCGTTTATTTTATTGCTGCACAAGAAAAAAGCGACTGGATACTAAAACTTTCATCATTGACGCGAGCGTGTAAGACGGTTCTATTGCTAGAACAGCATGAACGATTATTAGCACGAACGATGCATGTCATTGATTATGCCATTCCTAAGCCTTTATTGCCGACGACATTGTTAGCGCATTTAATAGAGGTGCTTCGATTATCCAAAGATACAGAGCCTGCTGCAACACAATTGCAGCATGGGATTTATGCTTTGGTAGTTGAGGACAATTTGATTAATCAACGGCTGATTAAATTGTTGCTCAAAGAGTATGGTTTGAATGTAGTAACCGCTTCGAATGGAGATGAGGCGGTAGAAGCATGCCGAAAGCAAAATTTCGACATTGTTTTTATGGACATAGACATGCCCGTCAAAGACGGTATTTTGGCAACACAAGAGATTAAAGCTGAAGAGGGAACTGCGCGTCAGGGTAGAATGCCGATTATTGCATTAACCGCTTTAGCGATGGAGGGGGATCGAGAGTATATTTTGGCAAAAGGGCTTGATGACTATCTCTCAAAGCCTTTGACGCGAGAGAAACTTGAATACATTCTCCACAAATATTTGCACGTCACAAAATAGAATAGCAAAAAAGAAGGAGTAGGGCTGTTTAATGTTGATTAATTTGTATGCGATATGCTTTTAATTGTATTATAATTCGATTAATCAGAAATCAGGCAAGGAAAACAATGAGACGACAATTTACCATTTGGGCATTAGGGATTTTATTATGTGCATCAGCTGTCAATGCAGCAGTATTGGCTACAGTAAATGGTGGTAGTATCACGTCAGATGAGGTGAATAGAGTATTGCTTGAGGGGACTCAGGGACGTTTTGATTCGCTTCCGGCAGATAAGCAAAATGAGCTACGTCAACGCATTATTGAGGGGATGGTAGCGCAGCAGTTGGTCTTTGATGATGCGAAGAAGGCAGGGATTTTAGAATCCAAAGAGTTTAAGAGTGAATACCAAAAACTTTCAGAGCGGATGAAAACGCAACTCGCAGCAAAAGTATGGGAGCAGCAACAGTTTGAATCAATCAAAGTGGATGCTAAAGAGGTAAAAGCCTATTTTGACGCGAATGCCGATGAATTTATCGACAAAGAAAAAGTTCATGCACGCCATATTCTGATGAAAAACAGTGAAGATGCAGAAGCTATTATCAAAAGTTTAAAAGGTTTGTCTGGAGAGAAATTAAAAGCAGAGTTTATAGCCCTAGCAAAATCAAAATCAACAGGACCGAGTGCTGCCAAAGGGGGAGACCTTGGTTATTTCCCACGCGGACAAATGGTTCCATCATTTAATGATGCCGCTTTTGCTATGCGAGAGGGAACTGTCTCAACAGAACCTGTGCAAAGTCAGTTCGGATACCATATTATTTATCTCGAAGACAAAGTAGCAGCAAAGAAAATGGGATTTGATGAGGTGAAAAACTTTATTGAGCAACGATTGAAAATGGATAAATTTAAAGCCTATATGGACAAAAAAATGTCTGCCCTTAAATCAAAAGCAAAAATTACCTACGCAAAATAACTACTATTTACCCTTCTTTCGTTCCACTCGCAAGAGTGGCTCCGATTGTTAATTTCTATCCATAGCATTCAAATCACTAAATGCTTGCTGGACACGTGCTATTAATGTACTTTGTCCACTGCGTAGCCATTTACGCGGGTCATAATATTTTTTATTGGGCTTCTCTTCCCCTTCAGGATTTCCGATTTGCCCTTGCAAATAATCTTTATATTTTTCATAATAATCTTTAACCCCCTCCCATGTAGCCCATTGTGTATCGGTATCGATGTTCATTTTGATAACACCGTATCCGATCGCTTCACGGATCTCTTCGAGACTTGAGCCTGAACCGCCATGGAAGACAAAATTAACCGGCTTAGGCGCCGTATGAAATTTTTCTTGGATATAGCGCTGTGAGTTATCGAGAATGATGGGGGTCAATACAACATTTCCCGGTTTATAAACGCCGTGAACGTTCCCAAATGATGCGGCAATGGTGAAATTTTCGCTTACGGCCATAAGCTTTTCATACGCGTAGGCAACATCTTCAGGCTGGGTATACAACAATGAGTTATCGATGTTCGTGTTGTCTACACCGTCTTCTTCGCCACCGGTAACGCCCAGTTCGATTTCGAGCATCATTCCGATTTTAGACATCCGTTCCAAATAGCGAACACACGTAGCAACATTTTCTTCGAGACTCTCTTCTGAGAGGTCAAGCATATGAGAACTAAAAAGAGGTTTCCCGTATGTTTTGTAGTGCGCTTCCCCTGCGTCTAGAAGAGCATCGATCCATGGTAAAAAGTTACGTGCTGCATGATCGGTATGAAGGACTACAGGGATACCGTACGCTTCTGCCATCAAGTGAACGTGCATGGCTCCACTGATCGCACCGACAATGGCAGCTTTTTCATTTTCGTTAGTAAGCCCTTTGCCGGCATAATAGCTGGCTCCTCCATTGGAAAATTGAATAATGACAGGAGAGTTAACCACTTTTGCGGCTTCGAGAACAGCATTGATCGAGTCTGTCCCGACGACATTGACCGCAGGAAGAGCAAAACCTTCTTCTTTTGCGATAGCAAAAAGAGTTTTAAGATCTTCGCCGAATACGACACCTGGTTTTATATGTTCTAAAAGACGCATTGACATGAAAACACCCCAAAAAATAAAATAATATTTATTATAGCAGTCATGACCCTATATGCGCTTTAGGTATGATAAAATAAGTCGATAGTAGCACTCAATAGAGTAAAAATGAAAAGGTAAAATAGATTGGTAAAATTTGCAGTTTTTTTTGGATTTGTCATCATGACATTGCTTGCTCAAAATACATTACCATATTATTCGCTTGCCCAACCTTTAGAACAAAATGCGCGAAAGATTGGACAGTTAAAGGTTGAGGCATTGAGTACGTCGGATTCTGCGACAACAGAAAAATTTTGCAATGACGTAGAGAATACATTATCGATAGGTCAGGATTTGGCAGCGACTTCGTCCAAGAATGAGGGTGATTTAAATCTTTATCTGCAGCAATTACGCATATTATCGCAGCGGCAAGAACAAATTTATCAGCTCTATCGAAAATCCCTCAATGATGCGATTGAAACCAAAGATAAAAAACGATTTGAACATTTGGCCTCCATTGAGCTGGAACCTCTGCATCAACCCAGGATTCGTTCTGAAGTGATTGCTTTTTACCAAAAAAATTTCCCCGCCAATTCGATAAAAAATATCGAAACGTTATCCAATGAGCAAGATTTGGAAATAAAAAGCCTTCAATACATCGATGAGCAAGAAGAAGCGTGGGAAGAACATTTGCGCATATTAAAACGTTCTGAAGCCATTAACATCAAAAAAACAGCACGAACAGGATCACGTAATAGCGTATTGTTGATTGAAGAATCGGATGGGCATGGGGGATATATTTTAGAAGCAGAAAATTTGAATCCTTACACGGTAACAATGAGCATTGATGTTACCAACCTCAAAAACCTCACGTCTGATTATAATTTACCTCTATTTGTGGAAATTCCAGGGGAGAGTAAAAAAAAGGTATTACATCTTTCACGTATGGATGCAACCAAAGAGACACAGTACAAAGACGCATACGGTTGGGTTATAGGATCGGCATATGCTAAGCATCAGGATGATTATATTTATCAGCTACCATTTATGAAAAATCGTACAGTCGATGTAACTCAAGGGTACAATGGAGGCTTTTCACACAAAGGTTTGTCGGCATACGCGATTGATTTTGGTGTACCTGTCGGAACGCCGATTCTTGCTGCTCGAGAGGGCAAAGTCGTTGAAACGGAAACAAGCAGCTCTTTAGGAGGTCCGAGTCCCAAATATCGCCCGTATATGAATCGTATTCGCGTTGAGCACAGAGATGGAACGTTTGGAAATTATTGCCATTTAAAGTTCAATGGGTCGGCGGTAAAATTAGGGCAGATGGTTAAAAAAGGGGATTTAATAGGGTATTCGGGCAATACGGGTTATTGTACGGCCCCGCACCTCCATTTTAGTGTTAGTAAAGTCGATCCGATGTCAATGCGGCGACCAATGAATCTGCCCGTTAAAATTCAAACTTTACAGGGGATTGTGATTTATCCGCATCAAGGTGAACGTTATACAGTGCAATAACAACCTTCAAGATTCACGCGGTACTCCTAAGCTATTGCGTGATATGATTGTAGTATTTTAATCTAAAGTTTTGGTGTGTTATGAAAAATATTGTGTTGATTGGATTTATGGGAGTAGGAAAGGGATCAGTGGCGCGTGCGATGGTAAAACGCTCGCGTCTTATTTCAATAGATACGGATGATATTATTGAGAGTATGGAAAACCGCACTATTAAAGAGATTTTTACCAGCGAAGGAGAAGAGTATTTTCGCTCCTTAGAACGTCGTGTTGCACAATGGCTGCAAAAAAATATTGAGGGAACATTGATTTCAACGGGCGGGGGATTTTATAAAGTACCTAGTATCAAAAAAATCGGAACTATTGTATTGCTCAATGCCCCTTTTGACGTCATCTACAATCGTATCATATCGCATCCGGATGCGGAAAAAAAATTGCGAAAACGCCCCTTATTTCAAGAGATTGAAAAAGCACGAGCCTTGTACGAGGAACGACTTCCGCGATATCTTAAAATTGCCGATATAGTGATAGATGTGAGCGACAAAGAGATTGATATGATTGCAAAAGAGATTATTAAGAAGGTAAAAATATGATGAGATTTTTTTTAATGCTAATATTAGCAGGAAGTGTAGTATTTGGGGGTGATATTAAGTGGGAAAAGGATTATGCAACTGCACTAAAGCAATCTAAGAAGCTTGGTAAACCGGTAATATTTATTATCTCAAGTCATAAGTGCCATTATTGCGTTCAGTTGGAGTCGACAACACTCAAAGATCCAAAAATAGTTCAAAAGCTGAATGATGAGTATGTTTCTGCTATTGTTTATATGGATGAAAAGCCTTTGTTCCCCCGTGATTTGTATGTTGGAGGAACACCTGCAACGTGGTTTATCAAAGAGGATGGAGAGCCTTTATTTGAACCTTTGATGGGGGCTATTGATGCGATCAATTTTAGTAAAGCTTTGGATATCGTTAGCAAAGAATATAAAAAACAAAAAAATAAGAGAGAAAAAATATGATTACTATTCAAACAAGTGATGAAAATTTTCAAACCGTTTTTGAGGAACTTTTAAATCGTGGAAAAATGGATATGGAACATGTATCAGGGATTGTTAAAACAATCATTGATGAGATCCGTGCCGAAAAAGATGATGCTTTAGTGCGTCATATTGCCAAATTTGATCGTTGGTCTCCAGAAAGTGGGATTGATCTTAAAATTAGCACTACGGATATGAAAGTGGCATACGATGAGCTTGAGACTACGCTAAAAGCAGCCCTTCATTTGGCATACGATCGTATCCGC
Organism: Sulfuricurvum sp.; assembly: GCA_036821965.1. Classification (GTDB taxonomy): domain Bacteria; phylum Campylobacterota; class Campylobacteria; order Campylobacterales; family Sulfurimonadaceae; genus Sulfuricurvum. Next base: position 36,888 of record DAISIO010000002.1, on the reverse strand, counting down.
GCTTATCACGAAAAACAGCTTCCGCGCAGTTGGTTTGATACCGAAGCGAATGGGACGATTTTGGGACAAAAGGTGACTCCGGTAGATCGCGCAGGGCTCTATATTCCAGGAGGAAAAGCAGCGTATCCTAGTTCATTGCTTATGAATGTCATTCCTGCACAAGTGGCTGGCGTTGAAAAGATTATTGTCTGTACTCCAACTCCTGATAATGAGCCAAATGCCCTTCTGCTTGCCGCGTGCCATTTATGTGGCGTCAGTGAAGTGTTTAAAATAGGTGGTGCAAGTGCGATTGCAGCGATGGCGTATGGGACACAGAGCATTCCAAAAGTTGATGTGATTACGGGTCCGGGAAATATTTTCGTTGCTACGGCAAAAAAAATGGTGTTTGGAGAAGTTAACATTGACATGATAGCGGGACCAAGTGAAATCGGAGTATTGGCAGATGAGAGTGCTAATCCTAGTCATATTGCCATTGATTTATTGTCACAAGCGGAACATGATGAGATGGCAAGTTCTATTCTAATCACCCCTTCTCAAAAATTCGCGGATGAATGTGCAGTAGAAATTGAAGTATGGTTGAAAAAACTTCCACGCGAAGGTATTGCCCGAAAATCGATCGATGAACGTGCTGCTATTATCGTGACAAAAACGATGGAAGAAGCGGTAGCATTGATGAATGAGATTGCCCCGGAACATCTGGAAGTAGCAACGGCAAATCCGTTTGAACTTTTGGCATCTATCAAACACGCAGGGGCTATTTTCTTGGGACACAATACACCTGAAGCGATTGGGGATTATGTGGCGGGTCCCAATCATACACTTCCCACGGGAGGGACAGCGAAATTTTATTCACCGCTTGGGGTAGAGAATTTTATGAAGAAGTCCTCCATCATCTTTTTTTCACGCCAAGGGATCAATGAAATCGGTGAAGCATGTGCGCTAATCGCTCATACAGAAGGGCTTGGAGCTCACGAAGCATCGGTTCGTTGTCGATTAGATTCTTGAATACTTCCTCCTATTACGAGGGAGTCTTTTTTTATTTGTAACATTGATATTACACGAATTGTAATTTTTCTCTACGCATATCAAAAAATTATCAAATTCTTCTTCTTAATTTAGATTGCATTAAAGCTAATTTTGCTACTATCTGGCCAGCAATAATGCCGTCGTATACCTGTATTATGAAATATTATAAGGGTTGTTTATATCTATTTTGATATGAATTCCTAATAGAATAAGGAGAATAAATGCAATTAGGGTTCTTAGTAGACCTTCACCTCTGTATGGGTTGTAAGGGCTGTGAGATTGCGTGTAAAGTGGAAAATGAGGTTCCGCTTTCGACATGGCGTCTTCGTGTTAAATATGTGGATGTAGGAACATTCCCTGAAACGAAACGGACATTTACCCCGCTTCGTTGTAATCACTGTGCCAATGCGCCGTGCGAACGTATTTGTCCTGTTAGTGCCTTGCATTATCTTGAAAATGGTATCGTTAATATTGACAAAGATCGTTGTATCGGGTGTGCAGGATGTGTTATGGCATGTCCGTATGGAGCGATTTATATCGACCCACAAACGCAAACAGCGGATAAATGTACCTATTGTGCACACCGTATCGCAAGCTCTATGATGCCGTCGTGTGTTGTTGCGTGTCCTGTTGAAGCGAATATTTTTGGTGATTTGGATGATCCGATGTCTAACATCAGTAAATACATACAACAACATCAAGGCAATGTTCAAGTACGTAAGCCGGAGAAAGGAACCGATCCTCATCACTACTATGTCGGCGGCGGCAATGTGACGTTGAATCCATTGGCATCATTCAGAGCTGAAGGACATTCTCTCTTTAATAATCTTACACACCTACCAGTAGGAGGGCACCACTAATGGCACATGAAATCATTGCTGCAACAAATGCAATAGTAACGCTTGACGTTGCTCTTCCAGGTATCGTATGGGGTTGGATCATCACGATGAATATGTGGGCAAAAAGTATCGGTACCGGTATTATTTTTCTTACTTTTTATCTATTGAAAAAATATCCGAATGAGACAGGATTTATCCGATTTCCGGCTGTAGTGGTCTCCATCGTATTTATCCATCTTTTCTTGTTTTTTACCGTTATTGATTTACACCAAATGTTCCGCTTTTGGCATATTTTCTTCCACCCTCATATGACGTCGGCTATTACGATCGGTGCATGGATGGCAACAGTATTTGTTGGTCTTTTATTGGCTATGGCATATTTCATTTATATGCACCCTAGAAAAGATAAAGAGATGTATGACAAATTATTGGGATACACTGTTATTTTAGCCGTTCCAGTCACCTTATATACGGCAGGTCTTATGGCTCAGTCAACGGCACGCGAATTGTGGCAAATGCCGACAGAATCGGCACAAATGATTTTGGCAGCACTTTTGGCCGGAACAGCGACCATGATTTTATTGGGCGGCAATCGATTTAATAACACAATCAACAAAGATTTAGGGATTGTCTTAGGTCTTAGTGCTGCTGCCGCCTTTATTTTGTATATGGCAGAGCTCATTTTTGGACCGATGAAAGCAGAAGAAGTAGCAGCAGTCCTCGAATATATTAAGGGTGGCGAATACACTATTATGTTCTGGATTGGGCAAACTTTTGCGTTTATTGTTCCGATGATTTTAGTATCCTTAAGTATTAAAAAAGAGTCGTATTATTTGTTGAAAATCGCTGCGGTGTCGGCGTTGGTCGGATTATGGATTAGTAAGCATGTATGGCTTGTTATCCCACAATTATTAAATATGAGCTAAAGAGGTAAATGATGTATTTAGAAAGTAGAAGAACATTTTTAAAAGGTGCCGCATTTACCGTTGCCGGTGCTGCAATTGCAAAAGGCGTTTTTTCAACGGATGCAGTTGCTGAGTCGTTAGAAAAAAGCAAGTTTACCAATACTCCTGATACCCTCTCTTTTTATCCGCCATTGGATCAATGGGAAAGCTTTCAAGAGTTAAGCGGTGTGGATTGGAAGCGTGGCGGTATCGATCGTCATGGCGTAAAAAGTGAAGAAAACCCTGATGGTATTGAAGCGATTGATTATATGATCGTTCCGACGGCATGTTCCAATTGTGAAGCGTCATGTGGTTTGACAGCATGGATTGATAAAAAGACGTTAACCGTTAAAAAATACATGGGTAATCCACTTCATCCGGGTTCCCGCGGTCGTAACTGTGCCAAAGGGTACGCCGTTCAGTCACAAATGTATGATCCAGATCGTATCCCGTTCCCACTCAAACGTGCTCCGGGTTCTAAGCGTGGTGAGGGTAAGTGGATTCGTACGACATGGGATGAAGCGATGACTACCATCGGTAGAAAGATGGGAGACACTATTCGCAAAGGGGATCTACTCTCTAAAAAATCGGTCATGTACCATGTCGGTCGCCCGAATGAAAACGGTTTTGTTCCTCAAGTATGGGAAACGTTAGGTCTTGACTCGTACAACTCGCACACCAATATCTGTTCGTCAAACGGTCGTACACCGACTATTTGGACTTCAAATGATGACCGAACCAGTCCGGACTGGGGGAATGCAAAGCTGATTTTCTTGAACTCTTCTCACGCAGCCGATGCAGGACACTATTTTGCACAATCAGCAGCATTTATCGCTGATGCCCGCAAGAAGGGTGCAAGAATGGTTGTTATGGACCCTCGTATGTCAAATTCTGCTGGGATGTCTGATCTATGGATTGCTGCATGGCCAGGAACGGAAGCCGCTATTTATCTCTATCTAGCAAACCGTATCTTGAATGAAAATATGACCGATAAAAAGTTTGTCAAAAAATGGTTCAACTGGGAAACCTTGATGAACGATCAAGTGCATCTTGATTTTATGCTTGAAAAAGGTCAAATTACTAAAGCACCAGTGGATAAAAGTTTTGACAGTTATATAGAACTTCTAAAAGATATGTATGCACCGTACACTCTTGAATATGCGGTTAAAGAAACCCATGTTCCTGCGTATAAACTCGAAAAACTCTATGAGATGTTTATCTGGGCTGGAGATGCGATCTCTACGTATATCTGGCGTGGGGCTGCTGCGGGTAACCGTGGTGGATGGATGTCTGGACGTGCTGCGTATTTTTGTATTGCTCTTCGCGGTGCTATCGGAACCGAGGGCGGAACATTCTTCCATCACTGGCACGTTATTTCTGTCTCCGGAAAAGGGGGAAGTGCAACCGTTGGTCAAGGTGTTTCGGGTGCTGATGTACCGAAAGTTCAAGCGTGGAATGAGCTTACTTGGCCTCCTGAGTGGCCACTGTCCACCTATGAAATGTCGTATTTATTGCCACACCTTCTTACGGACACGGCATGGCAGAAAAAATGGAATGATCGTGGATTGACAGTACCAAGTAAATTGGCTGTCTATGCTCCTCGTATGTATAATCCGGTGTGGATTAATCCAGATGGTTTCCGTTGGATTGAAGTGCTCAAAAACGAAGAGATTATGGAGCTTACCTTTAATCTTTCACCAGTATGGTCAGAAACCAACTGGTATATGGACTATGTACTCCCTGTTGGTCTTGCAGGTGAGCGTCATGATCAACACTCAGAAGCGACTTTTCCGGCACGATGGACAACTTTCCGTCAGCCGGTATTGCGTGTAGCATTGGAAAAATCAGGATGGAAAGCTAAAAATCCAGCCCGTGCAACTCTTGAAGCCCATATCAAAGCAGGACTTGGCGAAGTATGGGAAGAGAATGAATTCTGGTTCCAACTTTGTACCGATTTTATCGATCCTGATGGAAGTTTAGAAATCAAAAAAATGTGGGAATCAAAACGTCATCCTGGTAAACCGGTAACGATTGCAGAGTGGTACGACGCAGCATTTGGTGATAACTTGCCAAAACTCAAAGAGACTGCGACCAATGATCCACGTTACATGAAAGATGAGTTCCCTGTTTATTCGTATCTTCGTGATCACGGTGTATGGTTGGAAGAAGATAAAATCTTCAATGCGATGGAACGTGAGTTAAAAATGGAAGAGGGTGAAGTTATTTCCCATGGCCATAAATTCGATGCTGCTTCGATGAGTATCGGTGCCGGAGGTGTTATTTCTGCAAAAGATCATAAAGGTAAAGATACTAAAATCGGTATCGAGATTGACGGCAAGAAAATGGAAGGGTTTGCAACACTTAGTAAAAAGCTTGAATTCTTTACCCAATGGGCTACGGATTGGAAATGGAGAGAATACTCTATGCCATTCTATCCTCGTAACGATAAAGAAAAAGAGGAAATGGTACACATCGTATCGCATGTTAACCACATGTATATGAAAGAGGAAAATTCATTTGCATTAAATACTATTTTCCGTTACCCGTATAATGTTCATACCCGTTCGGCAAACTCGAAGCATTTGATGGAAATCAGCCAAAACCATGATCCGATTTGGATTTATACCAAAGATGCACAGCGTCTTGGATTTAAGCGCGGTGATGCAATGCGGGTGAAAATCGTGGATACTGTTTCCGGTTTAGAGAGCGGTCATTTCGTTGCGATGGCTGTCCCTACTGAAGCTGTTATGCCAGGTACATTGGCATGTTCACACCACGGCGGACGTTGGAAGCTTACTAACCATGTTACAATCCCTAATGGGGTAACGGATGGTAAAGTAGCTCCGGGTGTTGCACCACGCGATTTAAGTAACAAAGAGTTCCTAAAAGAATCACCGGCAAATGTTGGTAAGGATGGAGCTCAAACGATCATTGATGATTACGAAGGGACTACCGGCTTAAACAGCTTTGGGGTTCCTGTTGCTGAAATCCAAATGGATGGAAAAGTGGGTAAACTCAAATACGTAGAGGGGATCAAACCTTTCCATACAGAGCGTTTCGGTGATTATAATCGTGACTCCGGTAATATCTGGTGGGATGGCTTGAGTGGTTCATGGCAAAATGCCGTAGCGGCTCCACATCCAGACCCAGTTTCTGGTATGCACTGTTGGCACCACAAAGTTATTCTTGAGCCTGCTCAACCAGGGGATAAAATTGGGGATATCTTTGTTAACTATGAAAACAACTTTAAAGTGTATCAAGCATGGAGAGATCAGCTGAGTCGTGGATTGGACGAAAATTCAACCCTTCGTCGCCCTCGTCATATCAAACGTCCTTGGGTTAATCTTGATCCATCGGTGTACGATATTACTATCAAGCCTTAAGGCTTGGTAGCAATCGTTCTTAAAAATCTTCTCTCATCTGATTTTCAGTCAGATAAGCTACAATCCCAACAACTTTTACAAGGCTCAAACATTATGGATGAACTCATTGCACGCTCGAATATTTATGCACTTCTCTCACGTATCATGCTTCAAGAATTAGACCGTGAAATTTTAGAGTCGATCACCAGCGACAAAACCATTCTTGAGTTTTTACCCCATTGGAATGAATGGGAACAGCGTACTACGGTGGAACCTCAAAAACTATTGGAGGAATATCTCAACCCTGATTTTACGAATCTCTCTCTGCTGCATCTCGTTCCTTATGAGACATTTTATACGCGTGAAGATCAGATGATAGAGACAGGCGGAGCAAATCCGGTTACCGATATTTACAGTGCTTACGATTTTATTGTCGATTACGGTGTTGCTCGTGTTGTCTCTTCGGATCATATCGGTGTTGAACTCGAGTTTATGCACCATTTATGCCAAGCCCAGATCAAAGCAACCGAAGAAGGTGATACTGAATCTGCTGCTGATTTTCAAAGCGCTCAGCACCATTTTTTAAATACCCATCTCCTTAAGTGGGCACCGATGTATTTAATCAATATGAAATACGAATCGCGTACCCCTCTTTATTACGATGCGGCAGAGATGACATTGGAATTTATCCTCACCGATAATGAATTATTGTCTAAAGTGGTACCTGCATCCGTATGAGTCTTTTGATTTTATCACCGCAAGCATGTGTACGGGCACTGAGTGTCAACTCTATTTGCAACCACTGTGAACTCTCTTGCCCTGTCAGTGCTATTGAGATTACGGGGCGTCTCCCGTCGATCAATCAGGCACTTTGTGTGGGATGTGCGGGATGTGTTGCGGTGTGCCCTACGGAAGCGTTGGCTTTGGACGATTTTAACCCTACCGATTTTTTCTTTGCTTTTATGTCCGATGAGGAGAAGGTCATTTCGTGTCAAAAAAATATCCCGTGTATTGCAGCGCTTAGCAGTGAGCATCTCATAGCATTGGCACAAATGAAAAAAGGGATTGTGTGTGATATCGGGCATTGTGCCGCGTGTGATATAGGAGAACGGATATTAGAACAATTCGTACCCAGAGTCGAGGATGTCAATTATTTGCTTCAAGCAATTTCGAGTGAAGAGCGTATTGAACTGGTGGATGTTGCCTACCAAAACCCTGATGAAAAAGTTGAAGTCCATCGACGTGATTTTTTCAAAACGTTTCATTTGCGCGGGATTGGGAAAATTCGGCACGATTTTGAAAAAGAGGTACAAAGCACAACGGATGAGTTTGTTAAATACACCATCGATAACTCTCATACGGCGGATTTACGAGCCAAAAAGATAACGGATCGGCGAAAGCTTTTTTTTACGGCATTGAAGAAATCGGAAGTTCCAACTGTTTTTCATGTTGTCGATGCTTCTAAGATACCGTTTACGTCCCAAAAACTGATGGATGAGTCATTGTGCAGTGCCTGTGAAATGTGCTACCGTGTTTGCCCGACAGGGGCATTGACCTCTGATATGCGCAATTCTAAAATCAATTTTGACCCGTTTTTGTGTGTCAAATGCCATCTGTGTCATGACGTCTGCGAGAGTGATGCGATTACCCTTTCATCGTCGTATAATCTTAAAGAGTGGTATGCACCGACGGTTCAGAATCTTGTCATGTATTCCGTTCGACGATGTGATGAGTGTGACGCACTTTTTAGCTCCAGTTTGGGTGAAAAAATGTGCCGTCGCTGCCGCCTCGAAGAGGAAGAAGCAAAAGAGTTATGGGGGTTAACATGATGAATAATGATAACAGTATTACGACGGAAACATTTTTGTACGGGTTTATTGCAGAAAATGCACACAGTAACCGTTTTTCTGTGACCGTTAACAAGCTGTTTAAAACAAACGCTGTCAATGCGATGGTAATACCGATGAACATCCGTTTGGATGATGTAGTGTTTACGATCTCTCAAATGCGAAGTTCGAAGCTTAACGGTGCATTGATATCGAGTGAATATCAAGAAGAGGCGTTTGGTTTACTCGATGATATGTCTAGCTTGGTGAGAGAGAGTGGATATTGCGATTTTATACGGATTGAAAACGGAAAACTCTTTGGCGAATTGATTGCACCCGCTGCATTAAAGAAATTTGCTGAAACGTTTGAGGATGATATTGCGATGAACGCACTATGTCACTATTTTTATGAATTAACTACAGGGGAACATAAATGAATAAAGCCGATTTAAGTGATTTAAGAGCAGAGTTTGATGCCTTTGTTCGTGGGAAATGTGATACAGAGAGTTGCGATACGAATGAAACCGCTGAAAATGATCCCGACGATTTACCGGTTCCGGGCTTTGTTGATGATTTGACCGATAAACTGCTTGCACCCTTTCATAGCGGTGTCTATTTTTCCCGTTTGGATATCAAGCGTGTAGCCGAAGCAATCGATGAGTCCATTCCGATCAAAGAGCGTAAAAAAATGATCCGGGCGCTGTTTCGTCATACAACAAAACAAGCCTATTTACGACGTGCGTTTGATGAGTTTAACCGCCACTTTGGAGGACGTGTTTTGATTTATACCGAACTTTCCGAAGCATTCCCCGCATCAAAACCTTATTTTGATGAAAATATTGCTAAAATTAAAAAGATGCAAAAAATGTTAGATCAAATGGCCATGGATTTCGAGGAGATAGAACCTACGGATGAGCCGATGATGATTTAATCTTACTGTAAAAACAAAAGGGTGAACATGAATTTAAAGCGGCGTGTACAATTATTTATTACGTTTCTTTTGATTCTTACTTCGGCCGTTTTTACAACATATTATATTCATCATGAAAATGAGCACAATATTGAGCATCTGCAAAAATCGTCTCAAAATATTAAAAATACATTGAATCTTATACTTGAAGATTTAAATCATTTTTATACCTACCGTGCTTACGCTAATCTTCGATCTCAGGGTGTTATTGAGGCTATGCGTTCTCGTGACACACATAAACTTTATGATCTCACACTCCCTCGTTATAAAACGCTTCGTGAAGAAAATTCGAATCTTATGATTATGCAGTTTCATGCTCCTGATGGAAAATCTATTTTACGTATGCATCGACCTGAAGTTTTTGGAGATGACATCGCATCGAGACGTCCTATGATCAGGAATACACATCAGACGCATGTGGTTCATGCTGGATTTGAAGGAGGCATCGAAGGGATTGCTTATCGTATCGTCGTTCCATTGGTTGAAAATAATGAGTATATTGGTGCCCTTGAGTTTGGTGTCGATACCGATTTTATTATCAGTAAACTTATTCACACCACTAAAATGGACACACTTTTTATGCTTCATCAAAGTCGAATGGCGGCTGCAGATATCCAAAAATATCCCAGTGAGTACAGCGGATACCATTTTTCTCATATAAGTCCCTACCAACAGCCGTTAATCGATGAATTTATTAAAAATAATCCCGAGCTTAACGAACGTATTATTCAGTATAAAGGGAAAGAATATGATGTTATACACGTCCATTTATCAAGTAGCAATGGAAAGCCGATTGGGATGTTACTGTGCTTTAATGATGTAACAACGGGCTATGATGAATTTGTACAGGTTATTTTAGAGAGTGCAATGATTACGTTGTTAATGATCATTATACTTTTAGTGGTAATTGAGTATATATTTTCACGAATGACGAAACAAATCATGTATCAGGAAAAATATATCAGCACCATTCTAAACTCTCAAAAAAATATTATTATTGTTACCGATGGAAAAAATATTATTTATGCCAATAATGCATTTTTTGATTATCTTCATTACCACAGTTTAGAGGATTTCAAAAAAGATTACCTCTGTATTTGTTATATGTTTGTAACAGGTGAAGGTGATAATTATTTGCAGCCAGAGATGGATGGGCTGAGATGGACCGATTACATTTTAGCCCATAAAGATCGTGAACATAAGGCTAAGATTATTGTTGATGGAAAATCATTTATTTTCTCCGTTAATGCACAGATGATGGAATATGAAGATGAACTTCGTTATGTGGTTACGTTTAATGATATTACAAATCTTAATAAATTGGCAACTCTTGACAGGCTTACCAAAATAGCAAACCGTTTTGAATTTGATAAGATGTTAGGGCATTCTATATCAGTATCAAGACGGTATCAAAGACCCTTATCTATTCTTTTAGTGGATATTGATCATTTCAAACATATAAATGACCGATATGGCCATTTGATAGGGGATGAAGTGCTCAAAGTATTCAGCGCACTGTTAAGTAAGCAAATCCGTGACAGTGATGTTGTTGCCAGATGGGGAGGGGAGGAGTTCGTCATTCTTTTGCCTGATACGTCATTGGCTTCAGCAATCAAGATGGCAGAAGCATTGCGTCAGAGGATTGAGGTGAATTCATTTGAGACAGTAAAAAATTTAACGTGTTCAATTGGTGTAGCTGAATTCAATCCTGTAGAAGAAGCGGATGATTTATTGCACCGAGCTGACGAGAAACTCTACGGGGCTAAAAATGGTGGACGAAATCGTATTATGGCTTAAAAGCTGAACAACTCTTTATCCGACAATGCATCGTTAGCTGATGAGACCACTTTTTAATATAACTTGCCACACAATCGCCGTGGTAATTCCCGCGGCAAAACCCGCGAGGATATCATCTCCCATAACGCCCCATCCCCCTTTTGCTTCACGATCGATACGCCCGATAAGAGACGGCTTTTTGATATCGTATAGACGAAAGAAGATAAAGCTCAAAGCGATTTGGAGTGCGATACCATTATTCCAATCCCCTAAATCATTGAGGCCAAACACTATTCCTGGAGCGATAGCCAGCGCTATCCACATTCCGATGAGTTCATCAATGACGATATTTGAGCTATCATGCGTTGCTGTTTGCGCCTCATATTTGTCAATGCTTTTGATGGCGATCAGTGTGATGAGAATGGAGAGGATAAAGAGCGTTTGTGAGCCAAAAAACATCAAAATAGCCACACCAAAAGGGAGGGCAACGAGAGTACCCGCGGTTCCAGGTGCCTTCGGAGCCAAACCACTGTAGCCTACGGTAAGAAAAAGCCATTGAAAATTCATTATTATCCTTTTAGGTGAGAGAAGTGGTTTGGTAGAGTTTCATGAGTTCGGCATAAAAATCTTTTTCGCTCCGCTCTTCGAGCAGTCCGTTGATGGGCATGATGTCATAATAGAGTTTGGCCAGATTGCGAAACCGATTGGGGTAGAGGGAGGCCACGATCAGAGAGGAAATCTCTTTGCGTACCAATACGGCAGGGGGGAGAAGTCCTTGTTTCATCAGCTCTAAAATCGATTCCGCGTGGTAGGATATATGATGATGGTGTCCATGGGGACAGGTTTGTACGCTAACGAGAGTTTTGCAAAGATTGCAATAAACGTATTCGCTCGCAATACTGATCTCTATATTAATGCCAATGAGATGGTCTAGTACAGACTTATTGACATTACGATCATAATACATCCCAATCCCTGCATGATTTTGACCAATTACCAGACGGTCACAACCATAATTTTTAGCCACAATAGCATCCAAAATGACCTCGTTACTCCCCGCAAAAATATAAATATTTTCTAAAGGGACGATAACAACGCGACCATGAGGGAGATAGTTTTTAACAAAAAATTCGAGTGCTTCGTGTCGGAGTTCGTAGCTTAGGTCTGCATTATTATTAGGTTTTAGTAAAAAAACAACAATTAAATCGGTTTGTTCCAAGCTCTGTCTGATGAGTCTCTCATGCGCACGGTGAAGAGGGTTGGCTGCCATAAAGATGGCAGTCATATGCTTAGCACCGATTTGCTCTTGCGCTTCTTTGATAGTATTGTATGTTGATAGGATGGCATGAGTATCGATAGAGTATTCTCCACAGATGGCGTATTTTCCAAGCCGTTTGTGTGTCGCACTTACCCCTGGGTGTGAAAGATCTTCTGTTCCATAAATTTGACGAAGGCGCTCATGGGGATCGATAGGAAATACTTCATCTACACATATTTCACCCACTGTAATTTGGTCGCAAATCAAATCAAGCATTTCCCCTTTTTGCGTGCTGATCAAAATAGTTTCGTTGATTTTCCCACTAGGTGAGAGAATCAAAGGAAAGGGAAACGTAGAGCCATTAAACAGTCCGGTTTGAAGTACTTCCGTGCTTTCATGTTTGTTCATCAGTTCACGAACAGGAAAGAGGATCCCCGATTTTAGCAATGCCAGCGCAGCGTATGCCTCTTGATCGATATAAAGTGCTCTATTTTTTCTTGATAATGCCATACTTTTTTCTCTTTTCCCATAAACTTTTTCGTGAAATACCTAATTTTTTGGAGAGCTCTGTGTCAGGAAAACGATTTTGAAAGTTGGTCATAACGTATTTCACGTACTCTTCAATAGGGAGAATTTCCCCTTGATCGAAGAGATGGCTTTCGCTTTCAATCTCAATAAGACGACAGGGAAGATTCTCTGTATAATCGGTGCTAGAGATGATACAAGGGCGCTTTTCGATAAGCTCAAAGAATGCTTTATGATCACTTTTCTTCAAATTCTGAAAATCGGTAATGTAAAAAACGCTGCTACTGGAAAGCAAAGGGAGTTCCTGCATCGCTTTTGCCGAAGAGAGAGAGATAAATTGGAGTGAGCGTCCATGATGTTCGGCATAACGAAATGCAAACGTATCGGCGTATTTCTGATAGGCGCTGCAAATCATCACAGGGAGTTCCGTTTTCTCAAAATCTTCATCGATTTTTACACCGCTAAATGTATGAGCCAAGTATCGTTCGTACGTTTGATTTTGACGACGGAGACGTTCATGATTTTGATAATGTTGGATTTTTCGGATAAGCTCTTCAATCATAAAAGGCTTAAGGATATAATCTTTAGCACCCGCGGCAAGTGGCTTAGATACCGTATCATTACTGACATATGAGACCATTAAAATCACAACGGAGTCTTTGTATGCTTCGATGACAGGGTATATATCATGCCCATTAATATTGGTTGAGAGGAGCACTACATCGTAGTCGATCCCTTTGAGTGCTTCTTTGGTTGAGCTGCTAATGTCACAGTGATGACTTAAATCGCTAAGCTTGGAAGCAATACTTTGTGCGAGATAGATCTCGTTCTCGATAATTAATACGTTCATCCGTTTTTCCAATCAAAATAGTGTAACGAAGCGGTCGCGAGTACGGCTACACCCTCGGAGCGACCGATAAATCCTAGGTGCTCTGTGGTGGTCGCTTTTACGTTTATCCGCAAAGGAGGTAGATGCATGAGTTCCGCCAAAAGCCGACGCATCGCTTCTTTATATGGGGAAACTTTTGGTGTTTGTGCAATGATGGTAATATCCGCATGCGCTATGACAAAGCCAAACCGATGTAGTTTTTGAACGCATTGTGTTAAAAGGAGTTTGGAATCAATGTTTTTATACGTCTCGTCGTTATCGGGGAAAAGCATTCCTATGTCTCCGAGACACGCTGCACCCAACAGTGCATCGATGAGGGCATGGATTGCTACATCGCCATCGCTATGAGCCATAAACCCAAAAGGGCTGTCAATTTCAATACCGCCCAGTACCATTTTTTTCCCCACTTCAAATCCATGGACATCAAAACCGTTTCCTGTGAAAGTCATAGAGGAGGGGGGTGCTAAACACTCAAGTGAAGATAAATCATTGATACGTGTGATTTTATCAGCATGAATGTCTCCTTCGACGTACACGCGTGTTCCTCCGTAAGCAACAATAGCACTGCTTTCATCAGTGTATTCAATCGATGTTTTAAGAGCGTTTCGGAGTATTTCTGTTCGCGAGAGCTGCGGTGTTTGAACGCGTTGAACTTTTTCACGCTGTATTGTTTCATCGGCATAGAGTATGGTATCGTTGAGTTGTAGTGTTGGGATAATGCAATCGGCTTTCTCTTTGGCAGTAATCAGTCGTTCTATGAGCTCAAGGCTGACGCATGCTCTTGCAATATCATTCACAAGAACGTAGGGAGTGGTAACACATTCCATTGCATTGCGTAACGATTGCTGGCGAGACTCCCCTCCGGAAACGATCGTGTAATCACATGCACTTTGCATAAAAGGGATTTCTTCAGGGTGAGAAACAATAATAATATGTGCAAATTTATGCATCTTTGTGATACGGTTGGTAACAAACAGCCAAAGAGGATCATGACCAATTCGAAGCCATTGTTTTTTTACAGGAGCTTGAAAACGACTTGAATTACCTGCTGCGAGTAGAATAAGTGTCAAATCAGACAATTTATATCCTATTTTTTATAGAGTGTTACGAAATTATACACTTGAAAAGCTTTTTTTTATCTTCTTTATGATAAATTCTAAAGAAATCATAAGGAATTGTTTTCCTAAACATTCTTGAAATTTTTAATATAGATTCAAACCAATACGACCTTTTTAGGGGGTCTTATTTATAAGTCCTATCAAGCTTTTGGAAAATTACAAGGAGTCGGCACGTGAGAACACAATGGGTTGAAAAACGAAAAAACGATACCGTTTGTACTCAGATGTATTATGCCAAGCAAGGTATTATTACGGAAGAGATGAAGTATATTGCTTCAATAGAAGATTTAGATGCTGAATTGGTTCGTTCTGAGATAGCACGCGGGCGTTTGATTATTCCCGCTAATATCAATCATAAAAACTTAGAGCCTATGGCAATCGGGATTGCAACGCGTTGTAAAATTAATGCCAATATCGGTTCTTCGGCAATCGCGTCGGATGTTCAGGGGGAAATTGAAAAAATTCAAGTCTCTCAGCACTATAAAGCGGATACTGCAATGGATTTATCAACGGGTGGAGATTTGGATGAGATTCGCCGTGCTGTTATTGGTAACTCAAAAATTCCTATCGGTACGGTTCCTATTTATCAAATTTTACACGATGTGAATAATAAAATTGAAGATATGAGTATCGAAAAAATGCTCGAAGTTTTGGAACGTCAAGCGCAGCAAGGTGTGAGTTATTTTACGATTCATGCAGGATTTTTGCTTTCGACAATGCCTAAAGTTGCGAAACGTAAAATGGGGATTGTCAGCCGTGGCGGTTCACTTATGGCGGCATGGATGATGCATTATCACCGTGAAAATCCATTTTATACCGCATTTGATGATATTTTGGATATTTGTGCCCGTTATGATGTCTCTCTTTCACTCGGCGATTCACTTCGTCCTGGGTGTTTGGCGGATGCAAGTGATGAAGCGCAACTAAGTGAGCTTAAAGTACTTGGCGAATTGACTCTCCGTGCATGGGAAAAAAATGTTCAAGTAATGATCGAGGGACCGGGACATGTCCCTCTCAATCAAATAGAACGAAATATGAAAATCCAACGTGAATATTGTCATGAAGCACCGTTCTATATTCTAGGACCTCTTGTGACGGATATCGCGGCAGGATATGACCATATCAGTTCCGCTATCGGTGCAGCGGTCGGAGGATGGCATGGCGCATCCATGTTATGTTATGTCACTCCTAAAGAGCACTTGGGGCTACCCAATGCTGAAGATGTACGTAATGGTATCATCGCCTATAAAATTGCGGCGCATGCAGCAGATATCGCACGTGGGCGTAAAGGTGCGCGCGATGTCGATGATGCGATGAGCGATGCACGCTATGCGTTTGATTGGAACAAACAGTTTGAATTGGCACTCGATTCTGAACGTGCGCGTGAGTACCATGATGAAACATTGCCTCAAGATGTTTTCAAAGAGGCAGAATTTTGTTCTATGTGCGGACCAAAGTTTTGCAGTTATAAAATAACGCAGCAGATTATGGATAATCCGGAATCACTGGCGTGGATTGCAGCGGAAGAAAATAAAACAGCTACGGCTAGTTAAAAATAAAGGAAATTAAAATGACAGAAGAAATTGTTAAATCAGCATTATCAAAAGTTACGTATCCGGGATTTACGAAAGATATCGTCGCTTTCGGATTCGTCAAAGAGATTAAAATTGAGGGAAAAAATGTCAGCGTTACCGTTGATATTACCTCCAGTGCACCGGAAGTAGCGCATCAAATTACGACAGAAGCAACGGATGAGTTAAAACTTGCAGGTTTTAGCGACGTTATTATTAATGTTCAAGCACCAAAAATGCCAAGAGAGAGCTCTTCAAAGGGTAAAAATCTTGCACCGCAAGTGAAAAACTTTATTATGGTGAGTTCGGGTAAGGGGGGCGTTGGTAAATCAACGACTTCTGTAAATATAGCGATTGCGCTTGCAATGCAAGGGAAAAAAGTCGGACTTTTGGATGCTGACATTTATGGACCGAATATTCCGCGTATGTTAGGTGTAGAGGGGATGAAGCCGGAAGTTGTGGGAAATAAAGTCCTCCCTATCAAAGCGTATGGAATTGAGATGATGTCGATGGGGTCACTCATGGAAGAGGGGCAATCCCTTATTTGGCGTGGTGCGATGATCATGAAAGCGATCGAGCAGTTCTTGCGCGATATACTATGGTCTGATTTGGATTGTCTCGTTATCGATATGCCTCCGGGTACAGGTGATGCGCAGCTGACATTGGCTCAAGGTGTTCCGGTTACCGTTGGTTTGACAGTAACAACGCCACAGAAAGTAGCTCTTGACGATTCACGTCGCAGTTTGGATATGTTTAAAAAATTGCATATCCCTATTGCAGGTGTTATTGAGAACATGTCTGGATTTATCGCACCGGATACCGGTGTTGAATATGATATTTTCGGAAAAGGGACATCTGAAGCAATGGCAAAAGAGTTTGATACAACTATTTTGGCACAAATTCCTATTGAACCCTCAATCCGTACAGGCGGAGACGAAGGTAAGCCTGTTACCTATTATGCGCCAACATCTGAGACGGCAAAACGGTATATGAAAGCGGCAGAAGAGATTTGGGCAACCATTGAGCAAATTAATGCGGATGGTGGTGTTGATAACCAAGCGATTCAACCTAATACTGCTCCGGGCGTATCTGCATGTTCAACTGCAGCAGCCCCTGCACCTAAGCCGCAAGCATCTAGCGGCGAAAGCTGTGGCACAGGCTGCGGCTGCCACTAAGTTTTCCCCACTATCCTTCTTGATGAAGGATAGTGTTTCCCCACGTTTCTCTCCCCTTTTTCATTCTGAACTTCACGACGGTGTATCGAGTTTAATGGTGGTTGGAATTAAAACTGATTCCCATCTTTAAACATCTCCGCCTTAAATTCAATAACGCGGTTACGTCCTGTATGTTTTGCTTCATAGAGGGCTATGTCGGCAAATTTAATCACTTTCCAGATCGAATCGGCATCGCTTGGGAAATGAGATATACCAATGCTAAGTGTTTTTTGGACGCTTTCGCTTCCAAACTGATACTTCTTGTCAGCAAATTGAGTACGAATTTTTTCGGCTACGGTGAGCGCCCCCTCCGGTGTTGTATTGTGAAGCAAGATTAAAAATTCTTCTCCTCCATAGCGAATAGGAAGATCTGCTTTTCGTACCGTTGATTGCAAAATTTCAGCAAGAGATTTAATAACAACATCTCCTGAATCGTGTCCGTAGGTGTCATTGACCATTTTGAAGTAATCAATATCTATCATAAGAATAGAATATGAGATGTTTGAACGTAGAGCCTGTTCGGCACTTTTATCGATAAATTCTTCCATAAATCGTCGATTATAAAGTCCTGTAGCTCCATCACGAAGAGATGAGTCACGAAGTTTGTCCGTAAGGGTTCGACTTTCTATAACGGCTTTGGCCGCTTCAAAATAGTTTTTAATGCTTGGTAATTCAAGATTAAGTACTTCTATTGTTTCGGTATCTTTAGCAGAGTACGAGAGGATAAGGGCCAAATCTTCATTGATATTAAAAGGGATACAGGTATACTCTTTATCTTCGGAAGAACAATTTTTACATACATTTGGGAAATCGGTCGAATAAATATCACTATTCGTGCGATATCCACGACACTCTAATGCATTGTGATCGACGATAGGATGACAAAAACTTTTATGATCCGTGATGTATATCAGCTTGCGTGTTTTGGTTGTTTTATCCACTTCATAGAGGGCAAAATGGGTAAAATGAAATTTTTCTTTTAATATATAGATAAAACGATCGTATATTTCCTCTTTAGTATTGTCCAATTCAATGGTTTTTTTAAATTTGTAAACATCAGAGAGTTCCTTGATAATACTTCCTGCGGAATTTAGAGGATCTCCGCACGAAATGTTAGAGCGTGTCATAAACGTACTGAGATCATGTTTGATTCCTCCAAACGTTTCATCGAGTTTTTCAAAAAGGGTATTCATCTGTTCGGCAACTTCATTCCCCCCATCTTTAAGGGTCGTTGTAAATCGGAATGAAAAATCGCCTGTTCGTGCGCGCTTGATCCCTTGTTGAAGATTTTCAAAAAGTTTCATGTAGGGTTTGAAATAGTGATGGGTGACCCATAGGGCAATAATGATAAAAAGAAGATTGATAGCAAAAATTTTAGCGATGGTCATAGCACCCGTTTGGCGAATATCGTTAATGTCAAACTCCATACTAATAGCGCCCAGAACATCACCCTCTTGCGCATGATGACATGTGAGACAGTTTGGACTTCCATAAGCAGTAGCAATGTAGGGGATAGTAACGCGTAAAACAGCATTTTGTGAATCCTCACGCACTTCACGAACCGTTTTTCCTTCTTTAAGTACTTTACGGTCAATGACGTCTCTGGGACGCTCATTTTGCATCCCCTGACCGTGTTGAGCAACAACATTATCGGATCGTACTATCCAGAGGGCTTTCACATCTTTGATGTTGGCGATATTAGAAAGAAAAAAATCGCGCTTATCCATCATTCCGTTCACCATATGTGCCGTAAGCCCATCACGAACGATTTCAGCTGTCATTTTAGACTTTTCAATAGCGTTGTTGTAGCCATAGTCTCGAAAATTAAGGGCAACATTAGTAATGGTAGCAATGGCCAAGCCTATGAGCATAAGAGCAACGATGAAAAGAATTCTGCGATTGGTATTCATAATGGACCTACTTTGAGATAATTAATTACCCTATGTTTAAAATTAATCTCCTAGATTAACTAAATATTTATTAAAATGGTTTTAAAGTAGATAGTTTTAGAGAATGTCACTCTACAGTGACACTTTTGGCAAGATTTCGTGGCATATCAACGTCATTTCCTAGACGGACAGCGATTTCCATAGAGAAGAGTTGTAGCACAACCATCATTTCAAAAAATTCAAGCATGTAATCTTCGGACTTCTTGGTACGGATATGATCGTCAGCTTTATCAAAATCGAGCGGACTGATAGAGCAGATTGTCGAATCACGTGCACTGAGTTCTTCCACATTGCTTTTGGTTTTGTCATACAGTTTGTGTTGTGGAAGGAGGGCAATGGTATAAAGTCCTGGATCAGCAAGAGCAATAGGACCATGTTTCATTTCACCGCTGGGATACCCTTCGGCGTGCAGATAGCTAATCTCTTTGAGTTTTAATGCTCCCTCTAATGCTAGTGGGAAAAAGACATCTCGTCCAATAAAGAAAAAACCATGCCCATTGAGATAGCGTTTGCTAAGTCTGCGAAGTTGTTCGTGCAGTGCTTCATCCACTGTTACGGTAGTAGGAAGAGTGCGCAGAAGCTGAATTTGGCGTTTGATTTCAGCAGTTTCCAGTGTATTGCGCTCGCTTGCAAGAGTAAGACTAAGCATCCACAATACACATACTTGAGTGGCAAATGCTTTTGTGGATGCCACCCCCTTTTCTATCCCTGCACGGGTGAGGATGCTTGCATCACTCAGACGCACCATAGAGGAGTTATCGACGTTGCAGATAACGAGTGTTTTTAGACCTGCTTTTTTTGCCATTTTAAGGCTCTCGAGGGTGTCGGCAGTTTCACCGCTTTGACTGATTACAACGAAGAGAGTGTCTTGTGTCAGAAACGGTTCACGGTAACGAAACTCACTGGCAATCTCGAGAGAGGTTCGGATCTTAGAATGGCGCTCAAGCAGATAGCCAGCTACCATCGCAGCATGATAACTGGTACCGCAGGCGCAAAATTTTATCTCGTTAATCCCCTCAAAAAGGGTAGAATCAAGCTCCTCAAAATAGACACTCTCATCCCTCAATCGTCCCATCATTGTATCGGCAAGAACACGACCTTGTTCATAGATCTCTTTCTCCATAAAAAAGCGGTAACCCTCTTTTTGGGCAGAGAGTTTGTTTTCACTTAACGGAACAAAGCGGAGCTCTACCGGATGGTTCTTTCCATCATAAAGGGCAACCGTTTGAGCGGTTGCATAACCGTAGTGGCCATCTTCGAGATAGATCACTTCGTGACACTTACCGATTAGTGCTGCATCGGAAGAACCAAAGAGGGTTTCTCCCTCATGATTTCGGCCTAAAATCATTGGCGAACCGTGTTTAGCAAAGAAAATAGTCTCATTGGCAGTAGCATTAACAAGCAAGATAGCGTATGCCCCCTCGAGTTTTTCCAGGGTTTGCGTAAAGGCTTCAAAAGGGGTAGATGCGGACTTCAGCTGGTATTCGAACAAATGGACGATAACTTCGGTATCGGTTTGGCTTAAAAATTTTACCCCTTGGAGGACGAGCATATTTTTAAGCTCTTGATAATTTTCTATGATACCGTTGTGAACGACATACGAGTTAGCCCCCAAATGCGGATGGGCATTGAGCTCAGTAGGCTTTCCGTGCGTTGCCCAGCGCGTATGCCCGATACCGACTGAGAAACCGGTAGTTTCAAAATCTTTGGCTTTTTCTTCGAGATTTATCAGTTTTCCAACGGCTTTATAAAGAGAAAATTGGTGATTTTGTAATACGGCAATACCTGCTGAGTCGTAGCCACGATATTCGAGTTCACGCAACCCGTCAATGAGAATTTGTTTTATGGGTTTGTTTCCGATGTATCCTACGATTCCGCACATAGTCAGACTCCTATTAATTTAATGATTATTTGACGCGCATTATCACACATTCTGTTTTGTTTTTCAATTAAAAAGTGATCACGTGCTCGATTTTTATCGGTGTGAATCTTCGCCGTAGCGATGTTGATGTCGGCTTGATCGAGAAGCTGAACAAAATAAGCGAGTAATCCGCGCTGATTTGTGGTGTTGAGATTGAGTTGCGCATAGTGGATGGAGTGATCGCAATCGAGAGTGATTTCGTTCGGTTTTATAAGTGGTTTTGGAAGATCAAGATTTTTTGACATATCAAAAGCCTCTTCCACAATCAGCTCAATTTGTTCTACTGTCCCCTCTTTGGGATGTTGTAAAAATTCGATTTTAAAATATTTAATCCCATCGAATAAAGTAAAAATGTCCATAGAAGCGACATCGAGATAGCTTAATTTTCCGAGCAAGTAGCCAAGATTAAGAGGGATGCGACGGAAAATGTGGATAACAAGTCCGTTCTGTGTGTTGAGCTGATAGGTAAAGTTTTGGCACTTGAATGCCTCTTTTGAAATACGGAGAATTTCATCAGGGGTATTTTTGAAAAAGAACAGATTGGATTCAATGGAAAGAATTTTTTTCTGCTCACTTTTACTAAGCAGTGAAAATTCAACGTCATTCAGTAATCTCCGTTCTTTGTTTTGACGTTTTAGTGCATCGGTAAGACGGTCATTTTGAGAGGCGATTTCCAGTGATGCTTCGTACAGTTCATGGAGAAGATTGGCTCCGAAACTTGTATAAGTCCCCGTTCCTACACCATTAATATCGGCGTAGGTAAGAATATAAAGGAGTTTGAGATTCTCGACTGTTTTAATTTTGGACATAAATTGATAGAGTGTTTTTTCACTGTAGAGATTTTCACGATAGGCGACATTGCTCATTAAAACATGATGACGAACGAGCAATGCGGCACGTTCATCCCCGGATGCTGGAAGCTTGAAGCTTTTGATAAAAGGGATAATGAGTTTTGCCCCCACTTCACTATGATCTTGCTTACGCCCTTTGCCTGTATCGTGAAGAAGGACAACGGCTTTGAGGAGCACTTTGTCGCTTAGAGGAAGGGGGGCATAGAGCGCTTCGACATTGGGATCTTTGATGGATTCAAGAGCTTCGATACATTTGATCGAATGAAGATCGACCGGATAATGGTGATATCCATCGAATTGCGGGAGATGAAGTACTTTTTTAAATGCGCCGATAAGGTGGTGCAATATTCCTGCATCGTAAAAGAGTTTGAGAATGACATAAAGATGATTTTTTTCAAAAAGCTTACGCAAGAGAGTGTGCGTTTTGGCTTTGAGAGGATGCTTTATAGTCGTATAGGTAAAATGAAAAAGGACGCTTGAATCAAATTTCCATGGCTTATCTTCGAGAGTACACAAAAGTTCGAGCAAGGTATCGATGGAGGGGGTAGGGAGGTTGTAGGAGCTGTACAAAATGCCATCAACACCATAAAATCCTTTGCAGATTCGTCCTTTGCGCAGGGTTGAAATATGAACCGTATCGATGAGATAATGGCGTGCCATCTTTTTGACATAGATTTGCGTAAAATTGTTGATCCGCCATTGCGCTTCAAGAAGCTTTGAAACGAGACGACGTTCATCACTAAATCCGAGAAGACGAGCAATATTGGGCATAAAATCTAGTACAAGCTGATCTTGCTGTTTGTTGGCAAGGAGGTGCAATGCACTCCGAACACGAAAAAGGAGTTCGAGTGCGACACGATACTCTTTATATTGATCATCACTAAAAAGTTTTCCTGAGAGTTCACGCAGCGTGTTTACACCATAGAGTGTTTTAGCAATCCAGTACAGCAGTTGCGAATCCCGCAGCCCTCCCACCCCTTCTTTGATATTGGGCTGCATTGAAAAAGGAAATTTGGTTCGACGAACTTCCGCCTCTTCGATTTTGGCTAGTACGTATTTTTTAGGATTGTCGTGGCGGATGAGGGTGAGACGGCTCTGCGTTGCGTTCCATGTAAAAGGGGAACCAATAATGAGACGCGACTCCATCATGGCAGTTTTAATCGTAATATCTTCGCGCGAAGCGGCCAACAGATCATTGACTTCATGGACGCGATGTCCAAGTTTCAACCCAGAATCCCATGCCAAATAGAGAAATTTTTCGATAATAGCTGCCGTATTGTAGCCGTCATTTTTTTCATAAACAATCATCAGATCAATGTCACTGTGAACACACAGCTGCTCACGTCCATAGCTTCCCAGCGCGATGAGGGCGATAGGGATATTGCCACGCATCGGGAGGTAATTTCCAAACATTCGCCGTAAAAGTGTTTTGTACATGAGGGAGATAATCGAATCAAGAGTTTTGGTATGGGTGACCAAAAAATCTTTTCCTTGATTGCGTTCGAAAAGGGTTAAAAGGGAGTTCTTATAATCATTGATATGTGATTTAAAAAGTTTTGAGAGCTCAAAATCGCTGGCATTGGATTCGATGAGGTCTTCGAGTTGTTCGGAGATATTCATAGTGGCTGCTTTTTAGGATATTGTATCTCAAATCGGTATTATTAGAAAAGGGGATATAGGTGAAAAAATAAGCAAAAGGACTGATGTGGAAAAAATATTTAGCTTTTTTTAAAAAAAACTATTCATTAAAGCCTCTTTTTAGTGTGACTGTTGTGCTATCAATTACTCAATTATGCTATGATTATTTAAAATAGCTCAAAAGAGGGGAATACTATGCAAACTATAACCCTGGAAGTTCAAGAGAGTGTCATTAATAAGAGAGTGCAAAGGTGCAGAAAGAGATTCTAGTATGTCCCGCCTTTTCCTCGCCATTCCTGTTCGTCTTTACAACGCGCTACTTGAAAAACTTTCACTCTTTGAGTGGTCATTTGATATATCTGAATTATCGAAATTTGATTATTTCATTAAAAGCCGTGTATTTGTGGCTACCTCACAGAACCCTACCATTCAAGAGCTTTATGAACGGCTTGAAACGGTGCTCGGGTTAGAGCCATCCGATATCTCCCCTCATGCCACCTTGATGCGCGTTAAAAAATCATTGACCCCGATACTTTTTATACTCTTCTCAAAACAGCTCCTGCTCCCCCTATCGGTATCCTCGAATCCAAAGTGGTCCTCTATAAAACCGTTCTCCGCGGTGATGGTGCGGTATACAAAGTTCTGTATGAGTGGCCACTAACGGTTTGATCACTTTTTACACTCTTTTCTCTTTTGCTATCGCGCGTAGCCGTTCGTACAGCGCCCGCTCCTCATCGCTGATCTTCTCGGGGATCTGTATGTTGATACGAAGGTAAATATCGCCGCGTTTCGTATTTCCGAAGTAGGGTAACCCTTTTTCGCCGATACGCAGAACTTCATCATGTTGAACCCCCTCCGGCACATGCACTCTCAACGCCCCCTCTAGGGTGGAAACTTTAATATCGGTACCCAACACCGCATCGAGTGTCCCGATCGTTTCTGTGTGCCAGAGATCAGCATTCACACGGCTAAAATATGGGTCATAAGCGCTGCGGACGATTATCAGCAGATCACCCGGCGTTCCTCCTGTCTCGCTGCTTGGCAATCCATGTGACGGGATTTTCAATATCATCCCTTCCTCTGCGCCGGCGGGGATCTTGACCGTCAATGTTTCCGGATTGTCCACACTTCCGCTTCCTTGGCACTGTGGACATGGGGTATCGATAAACTTTCCCTTCCCACGACAGGCAGGACACGTCCTGCTCTCCTGAACACTGATATTTCCCTCTTTCCGTACATTTGTCAGAACTCCCGTGCCGTGACAGGCTTCGCAAATACGGGGTGTACTTCCCGGTGCACTTCCGCTTCCCTGACAATTGGTACATGTTCTCCGATGCGAAATCTTCACATCTTCTTCGCCGCCGGTCAGAATTTTATGAAGCGGTACCACTACTTCTACGCGGATATCCGCCCCCCGCCTCTCACGATACCGTCGTTTTCCGAAAAAACCGTCAAAAATACCCCCGCTGAAACCCTCCAGATCAACTCCCAGACCGCCACCAAAAATTTCATCGAAATTAATTCCGCCGAATAGATCTTCACGTGAAAAACCGGAGACACCGGCGAACCCTCTATTGTCGTATTCTTGCCGTTTTTTAGGGTCTGAAAGTATGGCGTACGCCTCGGCGATCTCTTTAAACTTCTCTTCGGCATCGGGGGCTTTGTTCCGATCCGGATGGTATTTTAAAGCGAGCTTTCGGAAGGAATCTTTGATTGCCTTCGCATCTGCACTCTTTTCGATACCGAGAACTTCATAATAGTCCCGTTTGCTGGCCGTTTCGATGGGTGTTCCTTATGCCTTGGTATAGTCTGCGTCGACTACCCGTTCATAGGGGGCATTTTGTTGATCCCCTTGCGGGTGCGGTGCACTTGCCTGTCCTTGCGAATAAATCACCGTACCGGCTTGCTTCATCAATTCTTTGAGCGCCTCGGAACGTTCAGCTGCCGTATCGATCTCTTTTTTCTCCACAGCATCTTTCGTCTCTTTGAGTTTCGCTTCGATTTTCACGCGGAGCTGTGTGTCGATCTTCTCCCCGAAATCGGCGAGCATCCGTTCTGCTTCATAGCAGATACTGTCCGCCGTATTGAGCCGTTCCGCAGCTTCTTTGCGCTTTTTGTCCTCATCGGCATACTTCTGCGCTTCCTGAACCATCCGCTCTTTTTCCGCATTCGAAAGGCGGGTCGATGCAGTGATTGTGATCGACTGGCTCTTGCCTGTCACCACATCTTTAGCGGTTGCGTTTAAAATACCGCTCGCATCGATATCGAATGTCACATCGATCTTGGGTACTCCCCGCGGCGCCGGGGCGAGGCCGTCAAGATTAAACTGTCCCAATGAAGTGTTATCCGCAGCCATCGGGCGCTCCCCCTGCACGACATGAACGGTGACGCTGGTTTGCATATCCGCAGCGGTCGTAAAGGTTTCCGTATGCTTGACAGGGATTGGCGAGTTACGCTCTATCAATGTTGTTGTTACTCCGCCTAACGTCTCCACACCCAAACTGAGCGGTATAACATCCACCAAAACGATATCGCCCACCTCTCCGGAAAGGACTCCCGCTTGGATAGCGGCTCCGTTGGCGACACACTCCATCGGATCGATGCCGCTTTCTGCTTTTTTCCCAAACAATTCCTCGAAATAGGCCCGTACGATCGGCATACGTGTCGGTCCGCCTACAAAGACTATGCGGTCGATATTTTGGGTGGTCATACCGGCATCACTCAAGGCCATCTCAATAGGACCACGGCACCGCTCCACAACCGGCCGAACAAGCCGTTCAAGTTCTGTACGGGTCAAGTCAAGGTCGAGATGCTTCGGTTCACCGCCTGCCGCCGTAATATAGGGAAGGCTGATATGGGTCGTCGTCGACGATGTCAGCTCGATCTTGGCAACCTCTGCCGCTTCCATCAGTCTGGCGGAGGCTTTTGTGTCTGCTGTAAGATCGATACCCGTTTGTATCTTGAATTTTTCGGCCAGATGTTTAAAAATCAAATCATTCATATCGGTTCCGCCGAGCTGAGTATCGCCGCTGGTAGATTTAACTTCGAAAACCCCCTGTCCGAACTCCATGATCGTCACATCCAGCGTGCCACCCCCGAAATCGATGACGGCTATCTTAAGATCTTCCCCCGAACGGTCCAGGCCATAGGCAAGTGCAGCCGCTGTGGGCTCGTTGACCAACCGGACAACCTCCAGCCCCGCTATTTTACAGGCATCGTGTGTTGCGCTGCGCTGGTTATCGTCAAAATAGGCCGGTACCGTCACTACAGCCTTCTCTACCTTCTCTCCCAAAAAAGCTTCTGCATCATTTTTGATCTTCTGAAGCAAGAAAGCGGAAAGTTGTTCGGGGGTAAATTCCTTGTTTCTTAGCCGGAGCGTTTCCCGTTTCCCCATCTTCCGCTTGAAACCGGTAACGGTCCCTTCCGGATTCTCCGCTGCTTGCCGGCGTGCAGGTTCACCGACGATTTTTTCCCCGTCCGCTTTAATCGCCACATAACTCGGGAATGCTTTACCGCTTAGACTAATCCCTTCCGTGCTGGGTATAATTACCGGTTTTCCGCCGCGCAATACGGAAGCCGCAGAATTTGAAGTCCCCAAATCAATACCGATAATAGCCATCGCAAATCCTTTTTTAAAAACTTGTAGAAACGTACTTACCGCTTTTTGAAAAATGAGCGGCATACATCACAATCTTTACATAATAAATACTTTATCTTAGAATAGTTAAAAAAATCATAAATAATAATATATCAAAATAATATTAGTATGTATATGTTTATTTAAATGTAATTATGGTGTTTAGAATATGCTACAATAAGTTTATTTTATACCGCCAAGAGGAATAAAAAGTTCATGATGGAATCGTTGCATTTTTCAACTCTTTACCGCGCATGTGATGCTGAAACACTCTCCTTTAAAACGACACATGAGCTTGAACCGCTCTCTAAAATCATCGGGCAGGAGAGTGCATTAGCAGCGGTCGATTTTGGCGCAAATATCAAACAAGTGGGGTATAACCTCTATGTCATGGGTCCTTCCGGCAGTGGAAAACACTCAGTTACAACATCTTTTTTAGAGAAAAAAGCCGCTACCGAACCATGCCCCGACGACTGGTGCTACGTCAACAACTTCAAAGACCACCGCACCCCGATCGCCATCAAATTGCCGCCGGGATATGCCATGCGCTTCAAAGACGATATCGCCGAATTGATCGAGTTGCTCAAAACGATTTTGCCATCGGTGTTTGAAAGTAATGAATACCGCAACAGCCGCGAAACGATCAACCAAAAATATATTAATATACAGGCAGATATTTTCCAGCGCTTTCAAAAAGAGGCCGATAGCCACGGCGTTGCAATGAACACATCATCATCCAACCGAGTCACCTTTGTACCCGTTGTCGATGGCAAACCCATCACAGCCGAAGAGTTCAAAGCGATTCAGGGGAAAGAAAAAGAGGAGATGACGGCACGGTTGAACGCGTTTGAAACTATTGTCAAAGAGGGGCTCCGGGAAATCAGCAAGCTGAGTAGGTCGCAGCAAAAAGAATTTATAGCCCTTGACCGTCAGACAACGGAGGATACCGTCGAAACACTCCTTGAAGATCTGCGCAAAACCTATAAAGCCATACCGAAAATCCTCACGTATCTCGATATCCTTCAAAACGACGTCATCAAAAATGTGCAGGATTTTCTTGTCAAGCCCGACGAAATGGAAATGCCTCCCTTTATGCGCGAGTACTATACCCCCTCTTTTCGCCGCTATCTTGTCAATGTTTTTATTTCCCACGATGAAAATATGTTCGCCCCTGTCATCTATGAGGATAATCCGCATCATAATAACCTCATTGGCAGCATCGAACATGTCTCGCAGATGGGAACACTGGTAACAGACTTCAGTATGATCAAACCCGGTGCTCTGCACAAAGCCAACGGAGGCTATCTGATTCTCGATGCCAGAAAAGTTCTGATGCAGCCGTTTGCCTGGGAGGCACTGAAGAGGGTATTGCGCTCGAAAGAGCTCCGTATCGAATCGATCGCACAGGAGTATGCACTTATCAGCACCACGACACTTGAACCCGAACCGATCCCCATCGATCTCAAAGTCGTCCTCATCGGCGAACGGATCTTTTACTATCTCCTCTACCATTACGATCCGGATTTTAAGGAACTTTTCAAGGTCAGCGCCGACTTCGAAGAGGATATGCCTCGCAATGATGAGAATACCCGCCTTTATGCGCAAATGATCGGAACCATCGCCCAGAAACACGCTCTTCTGCCGCTGAGCGCAGAAGCCGTTGCGCGGGTCATCGAGCACAGCGCACGTGAAGCCCAAAACGCCTCAAAAATCTCGACCCACGTGGGCACCCTCTCCGACTTGCTGAAAGAGGCCGACTACTGGGCGCGCAAAGTTCAAAGATCCGTTACGGAAAAAGCAGACATCGAAACAGCTCTGCAAGCCCAAAAAGAGCGGATAAACCGTATTCAGAACAGGCTATATGAACAAATTAGCGATGGAACCATAATGATCAACACCGCCGGCAGCGCCGTCGGAGTGATCAATGCGCTGACCTTTATTTCCCTCGGCGGTCACCGTTTCGGGCTTCCTTCGAGGATTACCGCCCGTACCCGTCTTGGTAAAGGGGAGATTATCGATATAGAGCGCAAATCCGAGCTCGGTGGCCCCATTCATGCCAAAGGGGTGATGATTCTCAGCGCCTACCTCGGTTCTACGTATGCTAAGGAGTTACCGTTTAATCTCTCCGCCTCACTCGTATTCGAACAATCGTATGCCATGGTGGAGGGTGACAGTGCCTCATCGACAGAACTGTATGCGATTCTCTCATCACTAGCTGAACTTCCTATCGCACAAAACATTGCCGTTACCGGTTCGGTCAACCAGTTCGGCGAAATACAGGCTATCGGAGGGATTAACGAAAAGATAGAAGGGTTCTATGATATTTGCATGCTACGCGATCCCGACGGGAAATATGGGGTTATTATTCCCCAAGCTAACGTCAAACATCTGATGCTCAAACAAGAGGTCGTCGAGGCCGCAAAAAATGAAAAATTTACGGTTTACGCTGTCCAAAATATTCAGGAGGGGATTGCCATTTTGACTGCTACCGAGGCAGGAGAAACCGATAAAATGGGACATTACCCCAAAGATTCAATCAACGGAAGAATCATGACGCGGTTGCAAAACTTTACGAAAACATTGCAAAAATACAGTAAAAGTCTCAACAAAGAGGAAGAAGAGTAGTCGAATAAAAATTTGCTATAATGCGCGAATAAATAAACAGTAAAGATTTTTTATGACTATTATAGAAAAAGTAAAACAAAACATTCGCCTCCAGTTTGATGAAGCGGTTGCTTTGTATGATTTGGATCTTTTTTCCCTTGGTGAGCTTGCCGATGAGAAGCGGCGCTCCTTGCATGGCAAGCAGACGTTTTTCAATATCAACCGCCACATTAATCCGACCAATGTATGCAAAGACGTCTGTAAATTTTGTGCCTACAGCGCCAGTCGTAAAAATCCAAACCCCTACACGATGAGTCATGAAGAGATTTTGGCAATCACTGATGATATTGCCGCGCGCGGAATATCTGAAGTGCATATTGTCTCCGCCCACAATCCCGATACGGGACTGGAGTGGTATTTGGAAGTATTCCGTAAGATTAAAGAGGCGCATCCACAGTTGCATATCAAAGCACTTACGGCGGCGGAAGTCCACTTTTTAGCGGAAGAATATAACAAAAGCTACGATGAAATTTTGGATTTGATGGTGGCAAACGGAGTCGATTCGATGCCCGGTGGCGGTGCAGAAATTTTTGATGAGGAAGTGCGTGATTACATCTGTAAAGGAAAAGTCACTTCCAAACAATGGCTCGAAATTCACCGAAAATGGCATGAACGGGGAATGAAATCCAATGTCACGATGCTATTCGGTCATGTCGAAGAGCGACGTCACCGTATCGATCACATGATGCGCATCCGTGATCTTCAGGATGAGACAGGAGGTTTTAACTGCTTTATCCCTCTTGTATATCAGCCAGAGAATAATTTTTTGAATGTCAAAGAATTTATCACAGCGCATGAAATCCTCAAAACGATGGCGATTAGTCGAATAGTGTTGGACAATGTCCCAAATATCAAAGCCTATTGGGTTACTTCTACCGTCAATTTGGCATTGGTAGCGCAGGAGTTCGGTGCCAACGATCTCGACGGAACAATTGAAAAAGAGTCGATCAATTCCGCTGCAGGAGCCAAGAGTGCGCATGGGGTTAATTTGAGTGAATATGTTGCTTTAATTAAGAACAGCGGTTACGAGCCGATTGAACGCGATAGCTTGTACAATGTTATCAAAGCGTGGTAGGAGAAAATATGATAGTAATGATTGATAATTATGACAGTTTTACCTATAACATCGTCCAGTATTGTCTTGAGCTCGGTGCGGATTTGAAAATTATCCGTAATGATGAAATGAGCGTTGAGGAAATCGACGCTTTACATCCTGAAAAACTCATCATCTCTCCGGGCCCCGCAACGCCGGATGATGCAGGGGTGACCCTCGAAGCGATCCGCTATTTTGCCGATAAAATCCCTATTTTAGGTATCTGCTTAGGACATCAAAGTATTGCGCAGGTATTCGGGGGAAATGTCGTGCGTGCGAACAGAATGATGCACGGTAAAACCTCCAAGATGGTTAGAAGTGGAGAGAGCGTTATTTTTAACAAATTGCCCGAAATGTTTACGGCGACACGGTATCATTCTCTTATTGTAGAACAAAAAAATCTCCCCGATGTCATCATACCGACGGCATACAGCGAAGATGATCACGAAATTATGGCATTACAGATCAAAGACAAGCCGATTTATGGTGTTCAATTCCACCCTGAGTCGATTATGAGTGAGTACGGGCATGAAATATTGGATAATTTTCTAAAATCATGAATGAAAAAAGGATTTTTTGGATTATTCTGGGGATAAATTTCCTCATTCTAGCGGCACAAATCCAAGCTCTTTCCATCAGTTTTTTTGAGGCAAATATCCTTTATGGTGAGCCTTCATTTTTAAAGAGCTATAGTACCTTTTTTCTCAATCTCTTTGGTTTCAACGATTATGCGTTGCGACTTCCTATGATCGCCATTCATCTTTTTAGTACAACACTTTTGTACGGCATCTCAGGCTATTATGTTTCACGTACAAACGATAAACTTTGGATTATTTTTATTTATCTGCTCTTGCCTGGAGTTACAAGCGCGGCATTGTTGCTCAACATTGCGGGATTAAAAATTGCGGCGGTTTTTGCATTTGTCTATACATATTTGAGATTTGGGCGCTGGTCGTTAGCTATTTTGCCTTTTTTTATGCTGTTGGATGGGACAGTCATCTTCTTTTATTTGACCGTTGCTTTGTATGCGCTAGTCTATAAAAAATGGGAGATAGGAGTGGGCTCATTGGGATTACTGATAGGCTCACTCCTCTTTTTTGGATTTGATGTGGGGGGAATACCGGAAGGGCATTTTTTAGACGCATTGGGGATTTATTCCGCTATTTTTTCTCCTGTTGTATTTATCTATCTTTTTTATGTCCTTTATCGGCGTTATATCTCCAACGAACGGGATATGGTTTGGATGATTGCATCGTGTATGTTTCTAATTTCGTTAGTACTCTCCTTTCGTCAAAAAGTTAATATCCAAGAATTTGCCCCCTATCTTATGGTGGCTCTTCCTCTTGCGGCACAGACGTTTTTTCATACCTATCGTGTCAGACTACCGATATTTAGACGACGCTACCGTCTACTGTTTTACAGCGCATTTTCTATATTGATACTCAATGCTTTGGTGGTTTTTTTTAATCAATTGCTGTATCAATGGATCAAAAATCCCAAAAGCCATTTTTCTTACCCTATGCACATAGCAAAAGAGTTGGCCAATGAGCTGCATAAAGAGAACATAGAGTGCGTGAGCACGAATGAAGAAATGGAGAAAAGACTGCATTTTTATGGAATTTCTCATTGTGAATCGACGGTTCTAAGCGAAGCAAGCATTCCTAATGCAAAAAAAGTTACCGTAAGTTACATTGATGTACCAATCTATACCGTTTATGTTACCAAAGTAAACAAATAGCCCTTCACTTTAGTTCAATATCAACCCTTGTGCGTATTTCTGTAGCTGATATTGGTTATAATAATTGCCAAAAGATTTTTCGAAGGAGTTGCAATGGCTCAAAGAGCGATTCGTGAATACGACGGTAAAGCAATTTTCTCAAAGCATTGGGAAAAATACTTCAGCGGTTTTCATTACGGTTTTAAATCGGTAATGGTAACAAATGGTGATGAACTTCGTGCGAAAGCACAAGAGCATGGTTTTGAATGGTTGAAACAAGAGGCGTTGGTTGCAAAACCCGATATGCTTTTTGGTAAACGGGGTAAAAATGACTTAGTTTTGTTTCGAACCAACAAACCCGGTGATGTCACTCTTGAAGAAGCTGCAACGTGGATTGATGCGAAAATCGCAAATGAGACTGTTCTCCTTTCTGGACAAAAAGGGACATTGACCCATTTTATCGTTGAGCCATTTACTCCTCACTCTCAAGATCAAGAGTACTATATTTCAGCAACAACCGTAGGTGAAGACGATGTCCTTTATCTATCGGCTGAGGGTGGAATGGAAGTAGAAGAGGGATGGGAAGAAAAAGTAAATGAAGTGACTATTCCGATCACTATGGACGATGCATCTATCGCTCACCTGATCCGCGCAAATGTACCTGCCGGAATTCCTACAGAGAATAAAGAGCGTTTTATTGCTTTTGCAGAACAGTTCTATAAATTTTATCGTGATCAAAATTTCGCATACCTAGAGATCAACCCAATCGTTATGGTGGGTAATGATATGCACATTCTTGACCTTGTTGCACGTCTTGATGACACAGCAGGTTTCATGATGGGTGATGCATGGTGCGGTGCACAATTTCCGACAGCATTCGGTATGGAAGATCAATCTCCTGAAGAAAAAGCGATTGCTGAAGCAGACTCAAAATCGGGTGCTTCATTAAAATTAACTATCCTTAACCCAATGGGCCGTATTTGGACGATGGTTGCAGGCGGTGGTGCATCGGTTGTGTATGCTGATACTATCGCAGACTTGTCTGGAAACGTTGCTGATCTTGCCAACTACGGTGAGTATTCAGGTGGACCGACTACGGGTGAGACTAAGTTTTATGCTGAAACCGTTCTTGATTTGATGACACGTCATAAAGACCCAAAAGGGCGTGACAAAATCCTTATTATTGGTGGAGCGATTGCAAACTTTACGGACGTTGCAAAAACCTTTACCGGTATTATCCAAGCGTTTGAAGTTTATGCAGAGCGTATGAAAGCACACAACACACGTATCTATGTACGCCGTGGCGGACCGAACTATGAAAAAGGTTTGAAAGATATCAAAGAAGCGGCAGACCGTTTGGGTCTTTATATCGAAGTTTATGGGCCAGAAACGCATGTCACCGACATCGTTCGTATGGCTCTTGAGAAGTAAGGAGAAAAATATGGGTGCTCTATTTACCAAAGATACACAAGCGATTTTTTGGAACAACAACGCAAGCGCAATTCAACGTATGTTGGATTATGACTATGTTATCAACCGCGTAAAACCTTCCGTTGCAGCTATCGTAGCTCCAACATCAGGTAACAAGTTTGAGAAATTTTTCTATGGTCCTGAGGAGATTATGGTTCCCGTTTTTCGTAATACTACGGATGCGGCAGCAGCGTTCCCTAATGCTGATGTTCTATTGAACTTCGCCTCTTTTCGTACAGCATATGATGTCACAATGGAAGCAATCGGAATCAAAAACCAATTCAAAACCGTGATGGTTACTGCTGAGGGTATCCCTGAGCGTCTTGCACGTAAAATGAATCAAGCAGCTCGCGATGCGGGTGTGATAGTTATCGGACCGGCAACCGTTGGCGGTATCGTTCCGGGTGCATTTAAAATCGCAAACGTTGGTGGAACGATCGAAAATATTATTAATTCTAAGCTTCACCGTGCAGGTTCTTGTGGACTCGTAACCCGTTCAGGTGGTTTGTTTAATGAACTTTCAAATATTATCAGTATCAATGCCGATGGTATTGCTGAGGGTGTAGCGATTGGTGGAGACCGATTTGTTGGTTCAGTCTTTATCGACAATCTTCTTCGTATGGAAAGTAATCCAGAAGTGAAATATATGGTATTGTTAGGCGAAGTAGGGGGGACGGAAGAGTATAAAGTCATCGAAGCGGTCAAATCTGGTTTGATCAAAAAACCGATTATCGCATGGTGTATCGGTACAATCGCGAAACATTTTAGCTCAGGTGTTCAATTCGGTCATGCCGGAGCTAGCGCAAATGCGGATGCAGAAACGGCAGCAGCTAAAAATACAGCAATGGCAGAAGCGGGTATTTTTGTCCCTGCAAGCTTCAATGACCTTCCAAAAACGATTGCAGATGTATACACAAAGCTTCGTAATGAAGGGATTGTAAAAGAAATTGTTGAACCTGCATTAAAAACGGTACCAAAAGTACGTCGTAAAAAAGAGTTTATTTGTACGATCTCTGATGACCGTGGTGATGAAGCAACCTATGCTGGCTATCCAATCAGCTCCGTAGCGACTCCTGAAACAGGTTTTGGCATCGGTGATGTTATTTCACTTCTTTGGTTCAAAAAACGTTATCCGAAATGGGCGACAGATTATCTTGAAACAGTCATCAAAACGGTTGCCGATCACGGTCCTGCTGTATCGGGTGCACATAATGCCAAAGTTACGGCTCGTGCAGGTAAAGATGTTATTAGTTCACTCGTAACGGGACTTTTGACCATCGGACCACGTTTCGGCGGTGCAATCGATGATGCGGCACGTTATTTCAAATACGCAAATGATCGTGGCATGTCTCCGGCTGAGTTTATTGATTATATGAAGAAAGAGGGAAAAACGATTTCCGGTATCGGTCACCGTATCAAATCAGTCCGTAACCCGGATCTTCGTGTATCAGGACTGAAAAAATATGCGGCAGAGCACTTCCCGGCTACTCCGTTGCTTGATTTTGCTCTTGAAGTAGAAAAATTGACAACCTCTAAAAAAGACAACCTTATCTTAAACGTTGACGGTACTATTGGTATCTTGATGGTTGATATGTGGCGTGCGCTTGGTTATTCTGAATCCGACATCGACGGCTTCATCGAAGCGGGTGCACTTAATGCGTTTTTTGTAGTGGGTCGCTCTATCGGTTTCATCGGACATATCTTGGACGAAAAACGTCTTGGTATGCCAATGTACCGTCACCCAACAGATGATATTCTTTACAACGTCGAAATGGCAGACGAGATTTAATCTTTACTCATTCCCCCTTTACGGGGAATTTCTCTCCTTATCTTTTTCTTTCCTCTTTTTCTTCATACTTTTGTTATAATCATTTATCGATCAATTTATTTTTAGGTAATTTTTATGAAACGTTTTGCTTTTACAATGCTTGAATTGGTTTTTGTCATAATAGTAATAGGGATTTTAGCGGTATTGGCAATGCCGAACTTCAATCGTCATCCTTTGCAAGAAGCGGCCGAACAAGTGGCCAGCCATATTCGCTATACGCAGCATCTTGCTATGGTAAATGATAAATATGATCCAGCTGATCCAAGTTGGTTTAGAGAAAATTGGCAGATAGAATTTAAAAAATTTAATTCACCATCAGAAAGGTATTATGAAATATACGGAGACACCGATCATTTAGGCAATTCTGATGAAAGTGAAACAGCTAGAGATCCTCTTACAAATAAATTATTAGATTATGATGGAAATATTACTCATCTGACAAATAGATTTGGAGTAAGTAATGTGACTTTTTCTAATAATTGCCATGCTGGTTCAGGTGTTGGACAATTAGCATTTGATAATTTAGGACGTCCTTATTACTATCTTACGCAGACACTTCCTTCGGTAGCTAATATTTATCAATATCTATTGACTTCAGATTGTATTATTACTTTAACCCATCCAGATGGTACTGCTGTTATAACAGTTCGACCAGAAACAGGTTATGTTTCTATTACTTATCCATAGAAAAGTAAATCTTTTTCGCATTCTTTGTAATTCTTTCTCCAAACCCTTGACATTCGGTGCTAATTCGCCTATAATTCCCGTCCACAAACGATGAGACGCCTTGAAAGAGACGACG